>NZ_CP049076.1:0-5856 GCF_013416015.1 Candidatus Campylobacter infans | reverse complement strand
GGAATTTGAAAAATAATTTAAAAGGCGCTCTCTCTCACTTTTCGCTCAAAAACGCGTAAAAAATTGAAATTAATTTTTTTGCTTTTTCAGGCAATAGGAAAGCGCTCGCATTCGCTCGCTTTTTTATTTAAACTGCTTTTAGCTCGCTTACGCTTGCTAAAAGCTAAATATGAATGCGTTTTGCGCTACGCTTAAACGCGTTATTATCTATCGCTACACATTGCTATTAGCTCGCATTCGCTCGCTAATAGCGTGTAGCTCAAAATTAAAAGGGGTAAAATACTGCTTGCTTTGTTTTTCTAGCGTTGCGCTATCATCTCACACAAGCTCGCGCTATAACGCCAAAAAAGAAAAAAACATTTTTGAAGTTGCGCTAACGCTTAGCGCAAGCTCGTGTTTTTTGTAGTTAGTGTGTGAGTTTTCTTGTGTTGCGTTATAACTTAGCAATTCAACGCGCTAGAACAAACGCATTCACGCGATAAAGCATTTAGCTAGCAAATAGTATTACTTAGCTTGTGAAGTCGCTTAGCGTTTAAATCTCGCGCTTTTATAGTGCTTTTGCGTTGCTAGATTTTTGAAATGAAATTTTTAAAATTATCTTGCGCGCGTTTTTAGCGTTTTGCGTGCGCGTAAATCGCTGAAAAGCTCTTAACGCATAGATTTATATTAAAAAAGCTTAAAATTGATTAGCGTGCGCGCTAGATAGCTTAAATGCGATTTTTAAAAAAATGCTGTTTTTTTGTTGTGATAGGTAAGTAAATTCACTTTGCTTTTTAGTGAGCTCGCGCGAGCTCACTAAATTTTAAAAGCAAAATTTCAATTTTTAATCTTGCGCGAGCTTGCTGCTAATAGTAAATAAAATCTTAATGGGGGTTTATTTTTTGTTTATGATACGGACTAGTAGTGGTCTGATTTAAAACGGATTTTAAACGAGAGAATTTTGCTAGAAATTTTAAAAATACTATAAAAATTTTTGCTTTTTTCTTGCTTTTTTATTAATCTTTAGATATAATTATAATGAAAAGGGCAAGTTTGCTCAATGTATTACATACATTGAGAACTTGCTCAGGGGCGCGCCCCCGAGACCCCCAAAAAAACAAAAAAGAAGTGTCAAAATTTGCTACTAACGCAAGCAACTTTTGCCCCCTTTTTTTTGTTTTTTAAATCTATTAGGACAAATCAAAAATGAATAAAAAGAACATTATTAAATCTATAAGACTAACACAAAAAGAGTTAGAAAGCATAAATCAAATTTTAGAAAACACTGATATAAGTTTTAGTGAGCTTGTCAAAAATAACATTAATTTAAGCAGACTTGATGAAATAGTAAAGTTAAAGCAAGAAAAAAACGCGCAAGAAAACGCTAAAATAAAAAGCAAATTTCTAAAAGAGATTATTTTTCAATTGCGCGCGATTGGCTACAATCTATTTATAGCGACTGAACGCGCAAGAAATAGTAAAGAGAGCAAAATTGAAAATCTGAATTACGCAGCAGAGCAAATTTATGAAGTGCTTAATAATCTCTATAATTTACTCTATATAATACATAAAAACAATGATTTTAGCATTAGCAATAAAATAGCTAATGATGAATTAGTTGCGCAAGGTGAGAGCGAAAGATTAACGCGCAAAGCTCTTAACATTCAAAGCACAATAAAACAAGAGCTAGCAAAGAATAACAATGCTTTTTAAAGTAATAGGCAGCAATTTCAGCAAAGGTGCTAATGCTGTAGAATATTGCTTAGATTTAGAAAAACACAAAAACGCCGTGCCACGCGTACTGAAAGGCAATGAAAAGCTTACAAGTATGCTTATTGATTTGAACGATTATAAAGAAAAAGCGCTTTTTGGTGTGCTATCTTTTAGCGAGAAAGCAGCAGATATTAGCGATGAAAAGAAACTAGAGATTATTAATCGTTTTGAAAAAGCTATTTTTGGCGATTATATTTTGCCACACATTAACACTTTATGGATAGAACACAGCGATAAAAACGGCAGATTAGAACTTAATGTTATTGTGCCATCGATTAATCTTACAACGCAAAAGAGCTACAAGCCTTACTACCACGCGCGCGATAAAGCACGCACCGCACTTTTTTGCGAAATAATCAATATTGAAAACAATTTTACAAGTCCTTTTGACCCTGAAAGAAAACAAGCAGTAAAAATTAAAAATAGACAATATGTCGAAGCAATAAGTGAATTCAAAAATCTAACGCAATTAGATAAACTTTTGAGAGAGTTAGTTAATAAAAAAGAACTAAATAGCCGCGATGAAATAATAGAATTTTTGAAAGAAAATAAAGTAAAGTTTAAAATACCAAAAAAACCTGACGGGACAATACTCACAGATAGAATAAAAATTCAATTACCAAATTCAAAGCGATTTAGAGATTTGCAAGGAGATATTTACGATGAGCGATTTATTAACGACCAAAGCGTTTTGGAACTCAATAGAGAAAAGCACAGAGAAATTGAAAGCTACAAGAAAACAAGAGATACTAGACATTTACACGCAATGCAAGAACGACTGCTTGGAGCAATACAAAACATTAATGAATACAATGCTGGCAGACACGCAAGCGCAATTGAAAGAGTTAGAAAACAAACTAGAGCAGAGCTTGAAGCTGCAAGAACAAATCAAGCAAGAGCAGAAGCAGAGCTTGCAGCAAGCACGCAAATTTCGCAACAAATTCACGCTAGCATTGATAGCATTAGCACAAGCAATTCTAATAGTTTTCACAGCGATACTACTAGCAACACTAGTATACAAAACCACACTAGCAGTGCTGCCATGGCTGCAAGAACATCAATTGATTTTCATGCTAATAATATTAGCAGCGATAGCACCCGTGTTTATTTGGATTTTGAGCTACAAGAGCAAGATGGATTAATGAGTAACGACATAGAATTTTTAGAATTTAAACAAGAACAAAAAAGGAAAGATGATGAATTTATTAATAAAGAGATTGAACGCAGAGAACGAGAGCTTGAACAAAGAGAACAAGAGCTTGCTAAGCAAGATAGCGAGATTGACGGAATTATTAAAAGAGAAAGAAAGCAAGATAGCGAACTTGCTAATATCACTACAAGCGCAGAACAACGAAATAAAGAGCTTGAAAGAAACATTGACAATAGCGAGCGATTTACAAAAACTATTAATGAACTTGACACCAGAGCTAGAAACACAATTAGCGAATTTATCACTAGAAAAATATCAAACTATTTTACAGAATTTAGAGAGCGAATTAAAAGAGTTAAAGACGCAGCTAGCGACTATAACACAGCAAGAAAGCTAATAAAAGACCTAAAAGATAAAAGCAAGATAGCGCAAAATAGTAGAGATTATAGCGACAGCGAGCGCGAGCAAGCAATTGCTGACATAAACAAGATTTTAAACAATCAACAGCAACAGCAACTTTTGTTTAAATTCTTTAAAACACAATTAAAACAAATAAAAGACGCGTGCGACAACGCACTAAAACAAATGAAAGCCACGCGCGAACAAGCACAACAAGAGCAAAACAATTCTTATTCTTATTCAGTCCCGCGAATGCGTATGCGATAGCGTGCGTTATCTAGCTTTTACGCTTTTTTGCTAGTGTAGTAAGCCTTGAAAAATAAATATCCAGCGTAGCAAGTTACAATAGCACCAATTTAGATTATATTTATGCTAAGCTGTTTGCCAAGAACCCTTGTCGCACATTCTAATGTATTAAGAGTGAGCGATTTATTGCTAGGGTCTAGGAGACGATTTATACTAGCACGGCTTGTGTTCATTAGCTGAGCGAGCTTAGTTTTAGTAATTTTTTGATTTTTCATTTCATTTTGCAATTGATAGGTGATAACTTTTTTTATTGCATAGCTTTGGATTTCATCAAAAGTCCCGTCTCGCTTTAAAAAATCATCAAAAGAATTTAATTCATTAGCTTTCATTGTATTTCCTTCGCTCTAAGTTTAGCCAAATTTAGCTCATTTAGCGGGGTTTTTTGGGTCTTTTTGATAAAGCCGTGTAAAAGTATCATAAAATCGCCTTTTATGGTAAAAATAACACGAGCAATGCGATTTGAGCTGATATTACTCCGCACTTCATAAAATGAGCCGCCCAAACTCCTACAAACTGGCATACCTATGGGAAAGCCGTATTCTACGACGGCTATATCTTTACCGATTATTATTCTATCGTCCTTGCTTAACTCTAAAAGCCATTCTTTCACTGGTTCTTTGCCATTTGTATTTTGATAAAATTTAGCTTGAATTTTTTTCATAGGTTATTGTATCAAAAATGGTTCATTTTTGCAAATTTCAAAATTTGTGAATTGTTATTTTAGTAATTTTCATTGTTTGTTTTTTCACAAATTTATCCCCTTGTTTTTCTTAAAAGCACGCTGTAATCATCATTTGCTTATTTGCTTAAATAATTTTTTTTCTAAGCTCTGTTTGTTTTTTTGTAATGCTCGCAAGCTTTAATTAAAGCTTGCGCTTCTTCGTAAGTTTTTATTGACATATTGTATAGCTCTTTGTTTGTCATTAGACATACATTTAAGCTTATGCTAGTGTTATTTTCTATTCGTCTAATTTCATCTAAAAAATATTCTTGTTTGTTCCAGAAAAACGCAGTCTTATTCGCGCAAAGCTCTCTTATTTTTTTGATATAGTGTGGCTCTTGCGGTTGTGCTTGTATTTGTTTTATTTTTTGCGCGTTAAGCTCTGCTTGTCTAGCTTCTAGCACGCCCGCTGGTTGTGGCTTAAAAGTGAATATTAAATGCGTAATCGTGCCCCCACGACCTCGATGCCCACGCCCGCTTTCTTTCTTTTTTTTCACTTCTAAATGTTTAAATGGAATTCTTGCGCTTTCGAATAGATTAAGTGGTTCGCTTAGTTGTTTTATTGCAGGCTTTAATATTCTAGTATCTATATCGCACATTCTATAATTTGCTGGAATATCTAAAAGTTCTCTAAAATCTGCTAATGATATACCCCACTCACCCGCAGTTCTAAACTGCTTTAAATATCTATATATCGTTTTTGTATAGCGACTATTTAGAAAAATAAACTCTTCTAACTCATATTGTATAAAATCTCGTGTTAAATAAGCGATTAAATATCTAAAATCTTCATTGACTTTTAGTCTTATTTCAGTTAATCTAGCGTTTTCCCAGTCGTTTTTTTTGCCTTCATAACAAACAGCAAATTTTGAGAAAAGATTGTAAATTTCGTGTTCGTGCTTTTCATCGTTTTTGCTTTTAACAAGTGTAAAATCTAGTTTAAAAATGTTTTCTTGTAATTTAAGCACTTTTTGTAGCATTTCGTTAGCTGTGTATCGTCTGCTAGCACTTAACGCATTTAAATCATCTAGTGTAAAAATAAAATCATCGTATTTATTGCGACAATGCGTTAAAATTCCAAAGAGCAAATTTTGCTCTAATTCGCTAAATTTGTTTATCTGCAGTTTGTGTAAATCATTGTGATATTTTACAATTTCATTCATTCAAAATCCTTGTTAAAAAAATGTAGCAACATTATAACATTTTTTAAACTACAAATCAAGTAATTGATGTAGTTTTAATTATATTTTTTGCGAAATTATAAAATATCGTTATATTAAGTATTATAAGTATATTATTTTAACAACAACATAATATTTTTAGGTAGTTGCGAATTATGAAAATCTGTCGTTTTAATAGCAAAATTCTGCTATTTTATGAAAATCTGTCGTTTTAATCAGCCAATTTTATGAAAATTTGTCGTTTTAATTATGAAAATTTGTCGTTTTAATTATGAAAATTTGTCGTTTTAATAGTCCCGCAAACGATGAACACAGCGTGCTTACAAGCACTTCCTAAAATATAATAA
>NZ_CP049075.1:0-1754511 GCF_013416015.1 Candidatus Campylobacter infans | reverse complement strand
TCTAGCAAAATTATTTTAAATCTCTCTTAGTTTATGTGAAAATTTATTCATTAAAATGTGAAATTTTAGCTAGAATTACGAGTATAACGCGCTTAAATTTTCACATGTGAAAAAAGGGTGAAAATTTCGTGTTTTTTGTATAAAAAATTTGTATTTATGGGCTTTTTAGCCCTGTGAAAAAAGGTGAAATTTTGAATATTTTAGGCATAGATCCAGGGACTAAAAATTGCGGTTATGCGATAATTTGTAAAAATGGCAACACTTTAAATGCGCCAAAAAAATTACTAGAAGCAGGTTTAATTAAAATTTCAAAAGATAATTTACAAGCTCAAATATTAGAGCTTTGCCAAGGGCTTGATTTGATTTTTAAAGAACATAAGATCGATGAGGTGGCTATTGAGGATATATTTTTTGCTTATAATCCTAAAACCGTGCTTAAATTAGCTCAGTTCCGCGGGGCTTTAAGCCTAAAAATCTTACAAAATCACGGCACTTTTAGTCAATACACGCCCTTACAAGTAAAAAAAGCCCTAACAGGCAATGGCAAAGCCAGCAAAGAACAAGTTAGTTTTATGGTGCGTAAAATTTTAGGCATACAAAAAGAAATTAAACCACTTGATATTACAGATGCCATAGCCATAGCTTTAACGCATAGTTTTAATTTGCGTTAATTTATAAAATTATTTATTTAAGCGCAAAATATAACTATTTTTGCCTTTATTTAGCGTGGTTTTATAATTTGAGTTTAGGTATAAAACAACGCGGTAAAATTTGCCGTGAGAGCCGATTATTAAGCTATTTACAGGGATATTCTCAAAGGTATTTGTTTGCGTGGCATAATCTCTTGCGCGCTTAGCAAAATCAATAACAATCTTAGCCTTGTTTTTTTCATATTTTATATCATATCTTAGCATTTTATCGGCTGTTTTAAGAATAATCTTATCACTAAAATTTTCAATAAAAAGTCTTTTTGCAAAACTAACTTTTATGCTTTGTTTTGTTGAAAGGGTTGAAATTTGCTCGCCCGTGTATTTGCTAGCGTTGTTGCCTATTAATTCTCTTATGCTACTTGCTTGGCTTTGTTTAGTTTCTTTTGTGGCTAAATTTTGTGGGCTTTTTGTGGCGTTTTGCTCTGCTGTTTTTGCCATCTTGGTTGGTGGGTTTTGGGTGTTTGTTTTAATTTTTTCTTGTGTGCTAAGGATTAAATCATCTTGCCAATTTATGCTATAAGGCGCATTTACATTATAAGAGCGCAAAACTCCATCAACGCCTTTATAAACAAATAAAACCCTAACCAATTCTCGCGCATCGCTAGGCAAGTTTAAGCTAATGGATTTTAATGGGGCAAGTTCGTTTTTTACATTGCTTGTGTTCATATCTTTTGCGTTAATTTGTGTGGGAATGAAAGGATTATCCCTGCCGTTTAATGCTGTGCTTGCTAAAAATGCGATAAATAATATAGTTTTTAAATATTTCATAATTTTCCTTCTTTATAACTAGGATCTAAGCCAATTAGTTCAAAATATTCTTTTTGCAAGATAGAATTTTGCTCTTGCATTTTTTTTACTTGCTTTTGTAAATGCTTTTTTTGCGTGTATAAATCATTTAACACATTATAACCTCGCGTCCCAAATAATATATTCCCATAATACCACGCAAGCAAGCTCACAATAATAGCCAAAAAAATAAAAATAAAAACACTTTTTAGCTTTTGTTTGCCTTTTTTTGGTAAAGAGCTTTTTATTTCATTCATTTATAAACTTTAATCTAATTTTTTTACGGCAAAATCCGCGCCCTTTGTAAAGGACGCTCATAAATAAAATCATTTAAAAGCACGAAACCAAGCTGTTTTAATGCTTCTAATCTTACATCATCTTGCATTTTTTACCTTGAAATTTTAAATTATTGCGCATTTACGGCTGTTCCGCTAACTACTACCACAAGCATAATATTTGGCCCGCGTGCGATTGTTTCACAATCCATATGCATGCCAATTACGGCATTTGCGCCCATTTGCATAGCTCGGCGCGTCATTTCGGTGATGGCGTCATTTCTAGCTTTTATCAATTCGCCCTCATAAGATTTCGTTCGTCCGCCAAAAAAATCCCTAAATCCAGCAAAAAAATCCTTATAAAAAACCACGCCCGAAACCACTTCACCAAAAACCACGCCTTTATATTCTAAAATCCTTTTTCCCTCGATGTTTGGAGTTGTTGTAAGTATCATAAAATTCCTTTAAATTTTAATTAAAATTTCATTATTAAACCCGCATTTGATAGTGAAATTTTAATCCAAGTTTTGTAATTTAAACTCTTTATTTTCAACAAAAATTCTTTTTAGCTCTTTTTGCATTTTAAAAGGCGCGAGTAAATCCGCACCGCCATTTTTATACCACGAAATAAACTCAACCGGATTTTGCTCTGGCAAAAAATTTCTTTTTGCTTGATTAAAATTTTTAAAATTTGCGCTTACGAATGCGCCCCAGTCATACTCCCACCATTCGCTTTGCTCTAAATCGGCACAAATTTCATCGCTAAATCGCATTTTTATAATTTTTCCTGGATTACCAGCAAACACGGCATAAGGCGGCACATCTTTTGTTACCACGGCATTTCCTGCAATTATTGCGCCGTTGCCGATATTTATTTGATGCGCGCCCGGGATAAAAACGCCATGGCCGATCCACACGCCATTATTTATAGTAGTAAGTTCTGGTAAAACCTGCGCCTCATATAAACTCTGGCAAAAACCCTCATCGCTCCCGCTTGAAGTTTGCCCTAAAAAATTATTCAGGTTTGATAGCATTACAAAATTTGTATCGTGGCGGAGCGCGCCTATTTTTACATTTTGTGCGATAGCGCAATACCGCCCAAGACTTACATTATTTAGCTCTGTGTTAGAATTTATATACGAGAACCCCCCCCCCTTTACATTTTGGCAATTCACGCTTGCATAAATGCAAAAAGGACGCTCAAAAATAAAATTATTTAAATAGCATTTATCTCCAAAAACTAGCAAACCTTGTTTTTTTAATAGTTCTCTCATAATCTTTACAGCCTAAACTATCAAATCTAAATTAAAATTTTAAAATTCCAAGCCCAAATACTCAGCATTTTCAAGCATTTCAATCTCTAATAAACGATTATATTTTGCCATTCTATCGCTTCTAGCAGTTGAGCCGGTTTTGATTTGGCCTGTATTTAATGCCACAGCAAAATCGGCAATAAAAGCATCCTCACTCTCACCACTTCTATGGCTCATTATGCAAGAGTAATTGTTGCGCTGAGCAAGGCGCACTGTTTGCATGGTTTGGCTAAGCGTGCCGATTTGATTTGGCTTGATTAAGATGGCATTTGCGATATTTTTATCTATGCCCTTTTTTAAAATTTGCTCATTTGTTACAAATAAATCATCGCCTACAAGCTGGATTTTTGCGCCTAATTCTTTGCTTAATAAAGCCCAGCCCTCCCAGTCATCTTCGCTTAATCCATCTTCGATAGAAAAAATCGGGTATTTTTCGCATAAACTTTTATACATCGCTACCATTTGCTTGCTTGAATACTCTTTGTTTGCGATTTTGTAGCCTTTATTGCTTACTAGCTCGCTAGCTGCTACATCAAGGGCAATTTTTATTTCTTTGCCTGCTTTATAGCCTGCATCTTTTATGGCGCGCATTATGGTTTGTAGGGTTTCTTCGTTATCATTAAAATTTGGCGCAAACCCGCCCTCATCGCCTACGGCTGTGCTATGTCCGCTAGCACTTAAAATTTCTTTAAGTTTTGCGTAAATTTCAGCAGCAGCTCTTAGCGCATCGCTAAATTTTGTAAAACCAAAAGGCATAATCATAAATTCTTGAAAATCTAAATTATTATTTGCGTGCGCCCCGCCGTTTATGATATTTAGCATAGGCACTGGCAAAATCCTAGCGTTTGCGCCACCTAAATATTTATAAAGCGGGATTTGCAATTCATTTGCAGCTGCCCTTGCTACTGCCATTGACACGCCAAGCACAGCATTTGCGCCTAGCTTTGAGTAATTTTTTGTCCCATCAAGTTTTAGCATTAAATTATCAATATTTGCTTGATTAAACGCACACTCTCCACAAAGCTCTTCTGCTATTGCGGTATTTACATTATTTACAGCTTTTAGCACGCCTTTTTTATTAAAGCGTTTGGCATCATTATCTCTAAGCTCTAAGGCTTCTTTTTTGCCCGTGCTTGCGCCACTTGGGACTATGGCTTGGCCTATTGCTCCACTTTGTAAAAGCACGCTTGCTTTTATTGTGGGGTTGCCGCGACTATCAAATACTTCATAAGCGTGAATTTTTTCTATTTTACTCATCATTTTCTCCTGCGCTTGATTCATCAATGTTTAAAATATCGCCCATTTGCTCTTTGATTTTTGCGCTTATTTCATCACTTAGGGCGCTGTCTTCTTTTAATTTAGCTTTTGCGTTTTCGCGCCCTTGGGCTAATTTTGCGTTGTTATAGCTTAGCCACGCTCCGCTTTTTTCTATTATGTCAAGTTTAATGCCATAATCGATTATTTCGCCCTCACGGCTTATGCCCTCGCCATACATTACATCAAACTCAGCTTGTTTAAATGGCGGAGCTACTTTATTTTTTACTACTTTTACGCGCGTGCGGTTGCCTATTGGCTGTTCGCTTTGCTTTAAAGTGGCTACTTTTCGCACATCAAGGCGCACAGAAGCATAAAATTTTAAAGCATTTCCGCCTGTTGTGGTTTCTGGCGTGCCATAACCCATTGCGCCGATTTTCATACGGATTTGATTTATAAAAATCACAGTTGCGCCCATTTTATGCACCACGCCGGTTAATTTGCGTAAAGCTTGGCTCATTAATCTTGCTTGCAAACCTACATGCTGATCGCCCATTTCGCCGTCTATTTCGTTTTTTGGAGTTAGTGCTGCTACGCTATCAACTACTATTAAATCCACCGCGCCACTTCTAGCAAGAGTTTCAACCACATCTAATGCTTGCTCGCCAAAATCAGGCTGTGAGATATAAAGATTATCTATATCCACGCCTAAATTTTTAGCATAGCCTGGATCTAGGGCATGCTCAGCATCTACAAAAGCGCAAATTCCGCCATTTTTTTGGCATTGTGCGATTATGTGAAGGGTTAGCGTGGTTTTGCCTGAGCTTTCAGGGCCGTAAATTTCAATAATACGCCCCTTTGGCACGCCACCTATACCAAGTGCTATATCAAGGCCTATTGAGCCTGTGCTAATGCTTTCGATAGGTTCGATTTCTTTATCGCCAAAGCGCAAAATCGTCCCCTTGCCAAATTGTTTATCGATTTGTTTTATGGCTAAATCTAGGGATTTTTGTTTGTTTTCGTCCATACTTATCCTTTAAGCAAAATTTTGAGATTGTAGCCAAAAATGCGTAAAAATTGAGTAAAAAAAATATTAAAATATGCTTAGAGTTACAAATAAATCTAATTTTAAAATAAATTAGGCTAAATTTACGGCTTTTAATAAAATTTATAAAGATAGCAAATGGATATTAAAAATTTAAGCATCGAAGAACTTAACGATTTAGCCTGTGATATTCGCGCACAAATTCTACAAACCGTTAGCCAAAATGGCGGGCATTTAAGCTCTAATCTTGGCGTGGTTGAGCTTAGCATAGGTATGCATTATGTTTTCAATAATCCTAGCGATCCTTTTATTTTCGATGTTAGCCATCAATGCTATACACATAAAATTTTAACAAAGCGCGGCGGCGAACGCTTTAAAAGCTTGCGAAAATTTGGCGGGATTAGCGGCTATACCAACCCAAATGAAAGTGAATGTGATTTTTTTGTAGCAGGGCATAGCTCTACTTCAATCTCTCTTGGGCTTGGGCTTTGTAAATCAATAGCGCTAAAAGCCCAAAACCGCGTGCCTGTCGTGCTAATAGGCGATGGCGCATTAAGTGCTGGGCAAGCTTATGAGGCTTTAAATGAGCTTGGCGATAGAGAATATCCTTGCGTAATCATATTAAATGATAATGAAATGAGCATTTCAAAGCCTGTTGGTGCTATAAGTAAGTTTATTTCGCATATGATGGCTGGGAAATTTTATCAAGGATTTAAGGCCAAAATAAATGCCCTATTAGAATACGCCCCACAATCAGCTGCTTATATGGCAAAACGCCTTGAAGAAGGAATGCGTTTAATTACGCCTGGATTGTTGTTTGAAGAGCTTGGGCTTGAATACATAGGCCCTATAAATGGCCATGATATAAAAGAGATTATTACCACGCTAAACACCGCAAAACAAATGCAAAAACCTGTAATTGTCCATGCCCAAACTATCAAAGGCAAAGGTTATGCCCCAGCTGAGGGCAAGCTAGAAAAATGGCACGGAGTAGCACCTTTTGATATAAAAGATTATGAAAAATCCGCCCAAAATGAGGTTTGCCCTACAAATTTTAATAAAGAAAACCTAGCAAATTTTAATAAAGAAAATTTAGCAAAAACCCCGCAAAACGCCACTAAAATTTTTTCTCAAAAGTTATTAGAGCTAGCCACTAAGCACGAAAATATCGTGGGCGTAACAGCAGCTATGCCAAGTGGCACCGGAATGGACGCGCTAATTGCTAAATACCCACAACGCTTTTGGGATGTAGCAATTGCCGAGCAGCACGCCATTACCTCAATGGCAGCTATGGCAAAAGAGGGCTTTAAGCCTTTTGTGGCTATTTATTCTACTTTTTTACAGCGCGCTTATGATCAAATAATCCATGATTGTGCTATTTTGGATTTGCCTGTGGTGCTTTGTATTGATAGAGCTGGCATTGTAGGCGAAGATGGCCCAACGCATCAAGGTGCTTTTGATATTAGCTTTTTAAATGCTTTGCCAAATATTATGCTTTGCGCTCCTCGCGATGAAAATAGCTTTAAAGAGCTTTTATCTTATGCTTATACTTGTTCGCATTTGCTTGGCGTGCGCTATCCGCGCGGGAGTTTTATTTGCGATAAAATGGGCTTTTTGTATGATTTTAATGCCAAGATTATAAGCGAAGATAAAGATTATAAAAACTTACCTGCTGCTCTGGCTAATCAAAATAATTCTTTTTCTAGGCCAAGCTCGCAGCTACTTAAAGAAGCAAACTCTAACATAGCCTTTATTGGCTATGGCAATGGCGTTGGCAAGGCTTGTTTGGTAGCTAGTATTTTAGAGGGTAAAATTAGTCCAAATATAATAGATTTGGTTTTTGTAAAACCGCTTGATAAAGCCTTTTTAAAAGATCTTGCTAGCAAAACTAAGCTTTGGTATATTTTTAGCGATTCGGCTAAAAAAGGTGGCGTTGGCGAAATTTTAAGTTCGTTTTTACAAGATGAAAATATTTTTGATGTAAAAATTAAAAGCTTTGAGTATGATGATTATTTCATAGCTCACGGCTCTTTGAGCGAGGTAGAAAAGGCCTTAAAAATTAGCGCCCAAGAAATAGCTAGTTATATTACTTCGCAAGAGTTTTAAAATTTATCAAGCAAAAATTTAAGGATTAAAATTTTGGAGATTTTAAAATATTTATACGAAAATCCGCCAAAAATAAACAATTTTTTACCTAGAAAACTACAAATAGATACAAAATTTGCCCTGCTTTTTGGTGCGCCACTTTGTGGTAAAAGCACGCTTGCTATCGCGCATTTATCGCGCTTTGATAAATTCTTATATGTGGATTTAGACGATATTAGAGCAAGGATTGATTTAAAAGCTATAAATGAGTTTGTTTTAAAATTTCAAATAAAAGCACTTTGTATTGACAATGCCACAAGCAAGCATTTAAAGGATTTAGAGCGTATAAAACAACAATGCAAAGAGGCTGAAATTTTAATCATCAGCAAGGATTTAAGCCTAAAAATTGATGGTTTTAAAAACTTTTATTTGCGCGGGTTAGATTATGAAGAGTTTATAGCTTTTTTTAAAAGAAATTTTGATGAAAGCACGATTTTTACGCATTTTATGGATTTGGGTAATTCGCCATTTAATGCCCTAAATGCTCACAAAAATTATTTAAAACAAGCCATTTTTTCAAAAATTAGCCCACAAAAACGCCAAATAATGGCAAATATTGCAAATAAATGCGCTGAGAATTTTAGCGCGCTTTCTTCATTTAATGAATTAAAAAATGAATTAAAAATTAGTAAAGATAGCTTTTATAATGAACTTTTAGAGCTTAAAAATTTAGGTTTGATAGAGTTTTTAGAAATTTTTAGCCAGCAAGAAAATAAACGCCTAAAACGCGTATATTTTAGCGATTTTGCCCTGCGCGCTGTTTTTAGTTTTAGCAAAAATCCGCGCGCTTTAATCTTAAATATGCTTTATTGCCAATTAGCTAGTAAAGCCGTGTATTTTGCGCCGAATTTGGATTTTTATTTACATTATGAAAAGCTAGGCATAATCGTTGCTCCGTTTTTAAGCCCTGATTTATGTTTGATGAAAATTAAAAAGCATTTAAAAGATTATCAAAAACTAAATCTTAATGAAATAATCGTTATCTCAAATAGCGCGAATTTATCCCAAATTTTAAACGGCATTAAAATTAGCATTTTGCCATTTTGGCGTTTTGTCGCCGGATTTTAAGCCAAATCTTATTAAATGCGTTAATTAAAATTTCAAGCTCTTTTGCTACAATTTCGCTTTTTAAGGACTAGTTATGGATTATACGGTTTTACATTTACACACAGAATATTCACTACTTGATGGATTTAATCAAACTGAGAGTTTAGCAAAACATTTAAATGAAATTGGCGTTAAGGCCTGCTCGATTACAGATCATGGCAATATGTTTGGGGCGATTGAGTTTTATAAGACTATGAAAAAATTTGGCATTAAGCCTATAATCGGGCTTGAAGCTTATATTCATAATAACGAAGATTTAAGCTTTAAGCTTTATGAGCCGCGCCCAGGCGAAAAGATCGGGCGAAAAGATCCAATTTATCATATTTGCCTTTATGCCAAAGATGAAGAGGGCTATAAAAATTTAATGTATTTAAGTTCGATGAGTTATATTAAGGGTTATTATTACAAGCCAAGAATAAATAAAAAAATTTTGCGCGAGCATTCATCTGGGTTGATTTGTAGCTCTGCTTGCTTGGCTGGCGAGATAGCAAGAAATCTAAATTTTAATGAAAAATATTTAAAGAAAAACAATCCACAAGGCTACGAATACGCAAAATCGGTGATAATGGAATTTAAAGAAATGTTTGGCGATGATTTTTATTTAGAGATTATGCGCCACGGACTTTATGATGAATTAAACATAGACAATGATTTAATTTCTTTAAGCCTTGAAACAAATACAAAGCTAATTGCTACAAATGACGCTCATTACACCTTTAAAGATCAAGCGCTCTTACAAAAAATTTCTTTTAAAATCAACACCCAATCCGTAAAAGCAAAAAATAGCGATGATGAATTTGATGATGACGAATCCAAATACGCGCATTTACCGCTTGATGATAGATTAAAGCGAACGCTTTTGAGTGAGTTTTATGTAAAAAGCGCTGATGAAATGCTTGAAATTTTTGCTGATATTCCTGAGGCTGTGGCAAATACAAATGAAATTGCAAGTAAATGTAATTTAGAAATAAAACTAGGCGATGCCACGCCTCCAAATTTTAAATTCACCCGCGAATACGCACAAAATTTCAATCTCACCCTAAGCGAACCAGACGCTGAGTACAGCCTAGAAAACGATGCAAAACTTTTTGAGTTTATGTGCGAAAAGGGATTAAAAGATCGCTTAAAATTTATAGATCAAAGCAAGCACGAAGCGTATTGGGAGCGTTTAAATACTGAGATTAAGATTATTGAAAATATGAAATTTGCGGGCTATATGCTAATAGTTGCCGATTTTATCGGTTATGCTAAAAATCAAGGCATACCAGTAGGCCCTGGGCGTGGCTCTGCGGCTGGTTCTTTGGTGGCATTTGCGCTAAAAATCACCGATATTGACCCTTTGCCGTATAATTTGCTTTTTGAGCGTTTTTTAAACCCTGAGCGCGTTAGTATGCCAGATATTGATGTGGATTTTTGCCAAGATAAAAGAGGCGAGGTTATTGATTATGTTATACAAAAATACGGTGAGTATAATGTAGCACAAGTTGTTACCTTTGGCAAAATGCTAGCAAAAGGCGCGGTGCGCGATGTAGCGCGCGTGATGGAGGTGCCTTATGACGAGGCAGATAAATTTGCTAAGCTAATACCAGATGAGCTAGGCATAACGCTAAAAAAACGCAAAAACAAAAAAGGTGAATACGAAGATGGTGCCTATGAAAAAGAGCCAAAAATAGCCGAAGAAATGGCTAAAAATGTGCTTTTAGAGCGCACTTGGGAATATGCTTGTGGCTTGGAGGGCTATGTGCGAAATACCGGCATGCACGCAGCAGGCATTGTAATAAGCAACGAGCCATTATGGAATAAAACCCCGCTTTGGCATCCAACATCAAATAGAGCTAATCAGCATGTAACGCAATATTATAAAGATTACCTCGAAGATGTGGATCTAATAAAATTTGACTTTTTAGGGCTTAAAACTCTAAGCGTAATAGAACACGCAAAAAAGCTAATAAAACAACGCTTTAATAAAGAAATAATCTGGGAAGAAATCGATTTTAACGACCCAAAAACCTATAAAACAATCCAAAGCGGCGATACATTAGGGATTTTTCAAATAGAATCAGCTGGCATGCAAGATTTAGCAGCTAGATTAAAGCCTGATTGTTTTGAAGATATCATTGCGATGATTGCGCTTTATCGTCCTGGACCGCTTGATTCTGGTATGGTTGATGATTTTATCGCCATTAAGCATGGAGATAAAAAGGCTGAATACGCCTTTGAAAGCTTAAAGCCAATACTTAGCCCAACTTATGGGGTGATTGTTTATCAAGAACAAGTAATGCAAGTAGTCCAAGAAATAGGCGGATTTTCTCTTGGCGGGGCGGATTTAGTGCGCCGTGCGATGAGCAAGAAAAAAGAAGACGAGATGATAAAAATCCGCAGCGAGTATCTACAAGGTGCCAAAAATAAAGGCTATGATGAAAAAAAAGCTGATGAACTTTTTGAGCTTATTATGAAATTTGCGGCTTATGGCTTTAATAAATCCCATTCTGCTGCTTATGGTATGGTTTGCTTTCAAACGGCTTATTTAAAAACTTATTATCCGGCTGAGTTTATGGCTGCTTTGCTAACTAGCGAGGGCGGAAATGTAGAAAAAATCGCAAAATACAAAGACGAAATAAACCGCCTAGGCTATATTATGCTACCGCCAAATGTAAATGAAAGTATGCGGGAGTTTTCTGTTGTTAGTAAAGATGGCAAAGATGCGATAATTTACGGGCTTGAATCCATTAAAATGCTTGGGACGCCAGTTGTTGATGCTATTATTAAAGAGCGTGGCGATAAACCTTATGAAAATTTATGCGACTTTTTACAAAGGCTTAATCAATACAACATTTTTAATAAAAAAGGCTATGAAGCTTTAATAAAAGCTGGCGCGGTTGATATTTTTGGCTTAAATCGGCGCACTTTTATGGAAAATATTGAGCAAATTTTAGAGCAAGCAAAGCTAGCGCGCACAGCAAGAGAATCGCTTGCGGATTCGCTATTTGCGGATGATGAAAGCTTACAAAATCCAAATTTTGATTTAAGTTTTATAAGAGAATTTAAAGAATATAGCAAAAAAGATATGCTCACTTATGAAAAAGAAGTGCTTGGCTTTTATGCTAGCGGACATCCCTTAGATGAATACAAAGAGCAAATAAGCGCCCTTACTTACACCAAAACAAGCCAGCTAGAAAGCATAAGCGATGCTAGCGAAATATTGCTAATAGGCACCATCGAAAAATACGATAATAAAATTTTTGATAGCGGACAAAAAATGCATATTTTAAGCATTATGGATATTGATGGCAGTGTTGAGGTTACGGCTTTTGATGCTTATAATAAAATAGCAAATAAACCAGCAGGCCCTTTTGCTTTTAAGGTTAAAGTAAGCAAAAACGATCAAAGGCTAAGATTAAGTTTGGTTGAGGCTTATGAATTAAGCGAGGCTAAAAGCGTAAAGCTAAAAGCAGGGCGCATAAGTGATGAGCTAATAAAGCAAAATGCCCAGCTTTTTGAGAGTGCGCACGCTAAGATTAGCGATTTTGCTAGCCTAAAAACCCAAAGCATTTTAATAGCAAAAATCAACGCCTTTGAGCAAAAAACTAGCAAAAACGGCAACGCTTATGCCAGAGTGGATTTAATAGATGAAAGTGCTAGTGCGCAATTAACCGGATTTAGCGATATTATTGAAAGCTTACAAAATCTAAACCTAGATGAAATTTATGGCGTTATAATAAATCCATCAAAAGATAGTGCTAGCAAGCCAACCATAGCTGCTATCATAGATAAAAGCCAAATTCCTACTTTTAGCCCAGCAAAAGAGCGCAAAAGAAGCCCTAAATTTCAAAATGAGTTAAATTTTAATCCCCCAAAACTAGAAAATCAAAAAAGCAAAATCGATGGAGAGCTAGATATAAAGCTAGATTTATGCGAGCTAAACCACGATGTAATAATCAACATTCATTCATTAGCCCTTAAAGAAAAAGGCTCTTTACGCTTAAATTTACATTTAAAATGCCCGCAAAACACCACGCGCCTTTACCGCACACAAATTGGCGTAAATAAAGATTTTGAAAATAAAATCAAACAAGCTCTTTTAGCCTGATTTTAAAGCGCAAATTTTAAAATTTAGCCATTTTTTGGCATAAATTTTAAAATTTACATTAAAATTTTATAAATTTAAGTCTAGCCTTAGGGGGGCTACAATATATAGCTAATATTAAGTTTAAGGATTAGCTATGACATTAGAGCAAATTTGTAGTATCGGCAAGGTTGAAATAAACGATGAAAATACCAAAATCATAAAATCTTATCAACAATACATAATCCCTTGGCTAAATAGCGATAAATTTAAAGATCACTGGGCAAACAAACCCTATCCACCGCTAATTGATCCAGATAAAATGGAGTGGGGCGGCTCAGATGCCTTACATGCTTGGACGCTTAATTTGCCTTTGCCAAAATTTTATGATTTTGTGGTTTTTGGCTCGCACGGGGTTGGCATAAGCACTGCGATGAATAGGTTTTTATGGATGTGCAAGGCTGTGGCTGTGGGTTGTAACAGAGGCGCAAAAATAAATGAAAAAGACGAAAAAGAAAACCCATCAAATAAGGCAAATTATGTAAATATGCTAAAACATCTTGTTTTTTTTGAGGGGTTTAGAAAAGCCCAGGCCAAAAGATTAGAAGATAAAGAAATTGAGGCTATGAGTTTTAAGTATGTTTATTTACAGCTAAATGACTTTATAAACGATAGCGATGCTAAGAAATTTTATAGCCTAATCGATGCTAGCCTAGCCCTTCACATCGTGCGCGATCCTATCTCAAACCTAAAAAGTTTGGTAAATAACCCGCAAATGATAACTCACACAAAATACGAAGACGATGAAAATCTTAAAAAATTTGCTCTAAATTTTAATACCAACGCCAAAAAAACATTATCAAAGGTGATAATCTACCCACAAGGCGGAGCTTTTGAAAAGAAAAAAATGCAAAAAATCGGCGAAGGCGGAGAAATGAATGTGCGCCCTTGTATTGATAGCATTGATTACTGGATGCTTGATAACACGCAAACTTTTCACGATGGCGCGCTTTTTACCTTGCTAAGTGGCTCGCTAAATAAAATCAAGCTAAAACAAACAACTGATTTTATTGGAGAAAAAAGCTATGATTGTATGTGCGAGATTTGCGAGTTTTTTGGCTTAGATAAGCCAGATGAAAAATTTGCGCCTATTTTTGCTAAAAGAGCAGCAAATAGCGTGGGATTTTTACCGCTTAGCATTTACGCAGATGATAAAACTGAGTTTTTTGATAAAAAATTTGGCGCAGGTGCTAAGTTTAATGCCGCTTCTATAAAAAACAGCGCAAAAATAATCCTTAGCTCAGCAAACGACCCAGCAGCCAAGCTTTCGCGCTATGATATAAGCGAGTATTTTAAAGATGTAAAAGGCTTTGATGATAGTGCGATGCTAATAAGCACTGGCGCAGATGATCTAGTAAAGCTTCTAGCTCCAAATATGATGAAAAAGCTTAAATATTATATAAAATCTTTACTAAAAGCTATTGATGAAATTTTTGAAGAGCATTATAAATATAGATTTAGCGAAGATGATGTTTTGGAGTATTTTAGGCAAAATAAACGCTCGCGCCAGGTGATGAATTATATTTTAAATCAGCATTTGTATTTTTTAAATACGCACAAACCAGATGTGGTAAAAAACTATAAATGGTATCAAAAATTTTTAGAGCTTTGTAAAGACGATGAGCCACTAGAAAATAGCGATGTAAATTTTAGTGTAACTTCATTTTAAAATTTGCTAATAAGCCCTAAACTTTTGCTATAATCGCGCATTTTGCAAAAGGATATAAATGAGCCTATACATCGCTATTGGTATATATTTTGCCGTGCTTTTAGTAATTGGCGCGCTAAGTTATAAAAGAGAATCTAATTTAAATGAATATTTGCTTGATAATCGCCGCTTAGGCCCAGTTACTACTGCTTTAAGCGCTGGGGCTAGCGATATGAGTGGCTGGATGCTACTTGGCATTCCTGGCGCGCTTTATCTTAGCGGGATTAGCACGGTTTGGATACTTTTTGGGCTAGTAATTGGCGCGTGGGCAAATTACCGCTATTTAGCGCGCAGATTACGCATTTATACAGAAGTAGCAGATGATTCAATTACCATACCAGATTACCTTGAAAAACGCTTTAAAGACCGCACAAAAGCCCTTCGCATAATCTCTGGCGTGCTTATTTTAATCTTTTATACTCTTTATGTTAGTAGCGGGATAATAGCTGGGGGCAAAAGTTTTGTTAGTTTTTTTGGGCTAAATTTTGAATACGGCGCGATTTTAACGCTTGGGATAGTTGTTTTTTATACATTTTTTGGCGGGTTTAAGGCTGTTTGTTTGACAGATGCTTTTCAGGGTGCGTTGATGTTTGCTGTGATGGTGGCAATCCCGCTAATGGCATATTTTAGCCTTGATTTTAACTCTACAAATTTTAATCCAAATGGATTTATCGCCACGATAAACTCCCTTGATAGCGAGCATTTAAATCTTTTTGCGGGGCAGAGTTTTTTGGGGATTTTAGGGCTTTTAGCTTGGGGTTTTGGCTATTTTGGACAGCCTCATATCATCGTGCGTTTTATGGCTATAAAAAATCATACAGAGCTTGATTTTGCCCGTAAAATCGGTATTTCTTGGATGGTTATAAGTTTAATTGGCGCGAGCGTTACTGGATTAATTGGCTTTGTGTATTTTAGCCAGCAGCCTTTAAAAGACCACGAAACCGTGCTTTTAGAGCTTGGCAATGCTTTATTTCATCCTTTCGTGCTTGGCATTATCATTTCAGCAGTGCTAGCAGCTATTATGAGCACGATTTCTAGCCAGCTTTTAGTAAGTGCTAGCTCGATTACGCGTGATTTTATTTTTGCTTTTTATAAGCACGAAGTAAGCATAAAAACGCAAGTAATAACTGGGAGAATCGCCGTTGTGGTAGTAGCTTTTATAGCTACTATTTTTGCTTTTAACTCCACAGATACGGTGCTTGGAGTAGTTGGCAATGCTTGGGCTGGTTTTGGTGCTAGTTTTGGACCTGTGTTGCTTTTTAGCCTTTATTCGCGTAATATGAGCGCATTTAGCGCGCTTGTTGGTATGCTAGTTGGCGGAATTACCGTGCTTTTGTGGATTAGCTTTGGGCTTAATAGCGTGGTTTATGAACTTTTGCCTGGGTTTATTTTTTCAGCTTTTAGTATTTGGGTGATAAACCGCTACACAAGCTTAATCTCTAAAATGAATAACGAGCCAAGCCAAAGTGCGGTAAATATGGAATTTGATAAAATGGATAAATTAAGCAAGGATTAAAATTTGCCTAATTCTACTAGGCAAATTTTGTAAATTTTTCAAGTTCTTTAAATGATAAAAGATTGTCGTTGTGTCGCTTTTTGATCCCATCTAGGCTTTTTATATTTTTTATGCTTAGTTCAAAAAAGCTCTGCTTTAAAGAGCGCAAAAATTTCACACAAAAAGGCGCAGTGCCGATAAACTCGCTCTCAAACTCATAATAACTAAGCTCATTAAGCACGCGCTCGGTTATTTCGTTTTCTTTTGGATAATAAAGGCTAAAACTAAGTGGCTCGCTTTCATAATCTTTTCTTGCGCGTTCTAATTTGTTTGCTAAAAAATCCACGCTAAGGCGGATTGAGTTTTGATAATTTGTAGAAATTTTAATATTTATGCGTTCAAAAAATAGCCCAAGATGCGCGTATTTGGCATTTAATTCAGCTTTATAAGGACTAATGAAGCTTGCATAGACATCACAGCTAAATTGCCTAATATCAGCAAAAAGCCTATCTGAGTGTAATTCATCGCTTTTTCTTAGCGTTTCATAGCGCGCTTTAAAAAGCTTGATTTCATCATCAAGCACGGCAATAATCTCATCAATATCGCTTTTAATTTTAGCGTGTAGATTATCCATTTCGCGTTTAAAATTTCTAAAAATTTTACTCATTTTATCGTCATTATAAATTAGCTTACTTAGGGCTTCGTTGCTATCAAGCACAGGGCAAGAATAGCTGATTTTTTCGTAATTTTGCGCCCCTAAAATGCTTTTTTTTGGCTTAAAATATTCGCATTTTTGCTCTTTTATTGCGTTTTTTATCTCAGCACTAATTGTTAAGGCGTGGCGTTTAAGCTCATTAAAGGCTAGCTCAAAATCTTTTTTGTATTCGTTTTCTAGGTTGCTTAGCTTTTTTTCAAAAGAGTTTGAAAATCTCATAATGATTGATGTTAGCTCGGCTATTATGCTACTAGCTCTTATTTCTTGGGCGTTTAATGAGTTTAGGATTAAAGCGCAATTAGAACGAATGAAGTTTTCTTTATTATTTTTTAAGCCTTTTAAAAAGCTAAAAACTTCGCTAAATCCGCTATTTTCTTCGCCTTTAAGCTCCATTAGAGCTGAAATCGCATAAGTTGCGCTAAAAAAATCTTTATAAGTAAGGGCGCAGTGGGCTAAAACGCGCTTTATTTCATCATCATTTAATCTATCTTTTTGATTTAATAAGCACAGCGCATTTGCTTTTAGCGTGCTTGGGATTAGCTCTAATTCGTTAATCTCGCTAGCGCGCGCGGCGTTATTTATCAAGCTAATCCAAATTAGCGCATTTGCTTGGCGGAGGATTTGCATGGTTTCTTTGGTATCGGCATTTGAGCGCGAATTAAGCCCTGGCGTATCGATAAAACTAACATCTTTTAAAATTTCATTATTTAAATAAATATAAAGATGCTTTACATCTTTTAGAGCTTTTCGCTGATCCACAAAGGCCCCAAGCTCGCTAAGGCTTAAATACTCTTGCCTGCCATCATTGTATAAAGCCATTAAAAAATTATGCGGGGCGTATTTGATAAAAGTCGGCTTTGCTGTAACTGGCACCACACCAGTTGGTAAAATTTCACTTCCTAAAAGAGCGTTTAAAAAGCTAGATTTACCACTGCTAAATTGCCCAACAATCGCCACAAAAGGCGGTTCATAATTTAAAAAATCAAGTGAGTTTAAGCACTCTTTAAGCTCGCTGCTTGGGTGGAGCTTTGGCTCTAAAACGCTAGCACAAAATCGCTCAAACTCACCCTTAAATCCTTGCGAAAAACTAAAATCATAAAGGCTTTTATACTCAGCAATAAACTCTTTTAGCATTCTTTTAACCTTGTTAATAAATTTTGTAAAAACTCTAATTCATTTTCTTTATTTTCTTTTAGTTCTTTTAGCTTGGCTTTGTCTTCTTTGGCTTGATCTAAGAGTGTTTGGAGCTGGCTTGATTGCTCGTTTAGGTTTTGTTGTATGGAATTTATGGCTAAATTGGTGCTGTTTTTAAGTTCATCTACGCAAATTTTAAGCAAATCGCTAACTAATTTAAGCGGATTTAGCGTGCTAATAAAATCATTTAGCAAATTTTGAATATTTAAATTAAGCTTGCTTAGATCGCTTTCGTTTTTTATGGCGTTTTTTAGTGCGTTGTTAAGATCATTAAAGCTTGGGCGTGGGGCATTTTTTTGTAAGTACTCTCTTGCGTTAAAGCTAAGATCAGGCAAGTTTGTAAGATTAAATCTAAGCTTAATATCATCAAAAACAGCGCCTAAATCAAGCTTGGCTCTGCTATCGCGCAATAAATCAAGCAACATATCATTTATGCCACTTGCACAAATTATATTTATGCGATCAAAATTTATCTTGCTTTTTTTATCTTTTGTGTATTTGATATCGGCTATCACGCGCCCTGCTAGATTAGCGCAAATACTAGATATTTCATTTTTTTGCTCTATTTGTTTTGCCAAATCATTAAAAATATTTTCTAGCTTTGAGTTTATTTGGTTTTTGGCGTTTAAGATGGCGTTTTGTTTGGCTAAGAGCGAGTTGATGTTGTCATCTTTATTTTGGCTTATAAGCGCGCTTAGGCTTTGGCTCGCCTCGTTTATCAAGCTTGAAATTATAAGCCCTAGCTCTTTTTTGTAATTTTGTAAAATTATGCTAGCTTTTTTAGAATTTTGACCAAAAAAGCTTTCATACAAATGCGCTTTTAGCTCGTTTATGCCTATGTTTTTTGGTGCGCTTAGCATAAAATAATGAACCTTATTAGCCAAGCTCTCATCAAAGCCACATTCTTTTAATTCTGTTTTTATGCTTTGTTTTGTGTATTCTAGCGCGCTTTTTAGCTCTGTTTCATCTAATTCATCAATATGGGTTAAAACCACGCCAAATTCGCTACTCTTAGCATTTTGTAGCACTTCGCAAATAAATAGCATATCTTTTTTGCTAGATGCTTGGGCAGCGTTCATTAAATGCAAGATATAATCGCATTTATTGATATAGCTTTTAGTTAGCTCTTCGCGCCAAATAACAGCATCATCAAGCCCTGGGGTATCTACAATGCTTAATCCATCTTTTAAAATTTCTAAATCTAAAAAAATCTCGCTTTGTTTTATGTATCTTGCAAGGGTAGAATTTGCGCCTGTGTAGTTTTTTAATTCATCTAAACTCGCGCTAAGCTCGCTTAAATCTTTTATTTCTAAGCCCATTAGCTCTTGTAGGCTCTTATCCAAAAACTCAATTTTAGCGTGCTTTTGTTTAGCATAGCTTAGCACGCTTATGCTAGCAGTTTCTGGGATATTTGATACGCCAAGGATATTTTGCCCCATTAAGGCATTTAGCGTGCTTGATTTGCCAGCATTTATTACGCCAGTAATTGCTACATAAAAGCGTGAATTATTAGCATTTTGCTCGGCGTTTTCTAGCCTTTGATAAAGGCTTGTTTGCTTTGAAATTTTAAAATACTCACAAAGGCTTTTATAAATTTCATTTAAACTGGCTAAATTTTGTAAAAAGCTAGTATTTAGCTGGGCAGAAGTTGCTAAATCTTTAAGTTTTAATTCGTTTAAAAAGGTGCTGATTTTTTCAAAATGGCTAAACTCACAAAGATTTTCTTTGCTTAAAATTTTAAGTGCTTCTAAAAGCTCGGCACGCTTGATTTTTAGGGCATTTACATTAAAAATCGCGCTTGATTGTAAAAGTTCTAAATTATAAAGATTAAGCTCTAAATCAAGATTTTTAAAAAGCTCTTTAAAGCTATCCAAGCTAGCAAAACGCTCGTAATTTTGCGGGTTGGTAGCTAGTATGATAGCAGCAGTTTGTGCGCTAAGATTTTTGATCTCTTTATAATCGATGTAGAGCTTATTAAAACCCCAAATTTGTTGTAAAAGCTCATCAATTCGTGCTTTCATATAACCTTCTTAAATAAAATAAAGCCAAAATGTTAGCTAAATTGAGATTAAAATTTGTTTTATAAGCGCAAAAACACGCTATAATCTAGCCTTTAAGGACAAAAAATGCGTTATATTTTAATTTTTTTAGCGCCACTTTTATTAAATGCGGCTATGCTTTTGGGCGTTTATAAGGATCAAAATTTAAGTGGCTGGGTAATGAGCGAAAAATACGATGGCGTGCGCGCCATTTGGGACGGCAAAAACCTAAAATCGCGCAATAATTTAAAATTTAACCAGCCTAGCTTTTGGAGTGCGGATTTTCCGCCGTTTTGGCTTGATGGTGAGCTTTATACTAAGCGCGGGGATTTTGAGCGCATTAGCTCTATTGTAGCAAGCACTGATGAGCGCTGGAAAGAAATTGTATATTTGATTTTTGATGTGCCTAATGTTAAGGGCGATTTATTCGAGCGTTTGGCGGTTTTACAAGATTACTTAAACAAGCACCAAAACTTAAAAAATCGCATAAAAATAATAGAGCAAATCCCAATAAAATCGCGCGCTCACGCATTTAGCTTTTTAGATGAAATTTCAAATGCTAACGGCGAGGGCGTGGTGCTAAGAAATCCTAAGGCAAATTACGAAAATACAAGAAGCAAAAATATCTTAAAACTTAAAAAATTTTATGACGCAGAATGCGAAATAACCGCGATAAATGAAGGCAAGGGCAAGCTAAAAGGACGGCTAGGATTTGTGCTTTGTAAGGATTTAAAAAGCAAGATTAGTTTTAAAATCGGCTCAGGTTTTAGCGATGATGAGCGCGCACTTTGTGATGATTTTGGCATAAAAAGCACAGAACAAAACAAAACCCAAGCTATAAAAAGCGCGCCCAAATGCCTAAAAATCGGCGATATAATCACTTATAAATATCAAAATTTAACCAAAAACAAAAAGCCACGCTTTCCTGTTTTTTTAAGAATTCGCAATGAAATTTAAGGCTAAGTTTAAAATTTATCCTTAAACTGAGTAAGTACCGATTTTAGCGTGCTGATTATAAAATTTGCGTCTTCTTGGCTCATTAGTTGATGGCAAGGCAGGCTAAGTTCGCTTTCATAGAAATTTTTTGCGCTTGGGATATTGATTGTGCCGTATTTTTGGCGGTAAAAACTAAACTCATAGCTTGGCTTGTAATGAACTTGCGCGCCTATACCAGCTTTTTGTAATTTTGTAAAAATTTCTGCCTTATGTGCCCTTAAATGCGGGGCTAATTTAATAGGGTAAAGATGCCTTGAAGATGTAAGATTATTAGGAATTTTAATAATATCTAAGAGATCATTAAACGGCTCTTTACAAAGCTCGCTATCATAATACAAGGCTATTTGTTCGCGTTTTGCTATGAAGCTATCAAGCTTTTTGAGCTGACTTAGTCCTAGCGCGCAAGCCACATCGCTTAGGCGGTAATTATATCCTAGCACGCTTATATCGCTATCCCAAAGCTCTTTTTTGCTAATGCCGTGAGAGCGAATTAACCTTGCTTTTTTAGCGATTTGCTCATCATCTGTAAGCAAGGCTCCGCCTTCAAGCGTGGTAATAGGCTTAATCGCATGAAAACTAAACACGCTTGCATTTGCTTTTTTACCGACTTTTACGCCTTTATAAGTGCTACCTAGGGCATGGCTAGCATCATCAAGCACAAGCAAATTGTGTTTTTTTGCAAGACTTAAAATTTCGTCCATATCCACGCTTAGCCCGCCAAAATCCACAGGGACAATGATTTTTGTGCGCGGGTTAATTAGGGATTGAATGCTTGAAATATCGATATTGCCGCTGTATTCATCAACGCCTGCCCAGCGCACATCTGCACCGCACATAATAGCAGTATTTGCTGTGGCTGCAAAGGTGATTGGAGAGGTGATTATTTCATCATTTTGGCTAAGTCCTAGGGCTAGATAGCCTGCGTGGAGAGCTGAGGTGGCTGAGTTCATCACCACAGCAAATTTTACGCCGATGTATTCACAAAGTGCGTGCTCAAACTCATCTACTCTTTTGCCACAAGTTATAATATCATCTTCTAAGGCAGCACAAACCGCGCTTATATCATCGTTTTGTATGTTTTGGCGGGAATAGGGGATAAACATGTTAATCCTTTTAATTTATTGTTTTAAAACAAAATCAATGCTAGCGATTATATTTGTGCCATCAAGCACATCAAGGCGGTAAAGCATTTGGCTTTGGGTACAACTTGCTAGCATTATTTTTGTTTGGTAGGTTTTATTTGCTTGATGAAGTGGGGATTTTATCACGCCCATATCCATATTTAGCCCATAAATTCGCACGCTTGGCTTAGCTAGCGTGCCTAAACCACTAAAAGAAAAAAGACTTTCATTCATAGCTTTTAGCGGTTTTGGATCAACGCTTAAAGTGGCGTTGATATCAGTAATTACGCTATTTAAAGCGCAGATGTTTAGGTTTATATCACAGCTTATGTTTGCTGGGCTTTTGTTTAGGTTTTGTTCGTTTTTGTATTGTAGGGCTAAATATGCTAGTAAAAAAAGAAAAGCAGTGGCTACAAAAAAAATTTTTTTCATCTTTTACCTTAAAATTTATACAAAATGATAGCCAAAAACGCGCTAAATTCCAAAAATATTTAAAATTTATAGTAAAATACGCGCCAAATTTTAAGGATTTGGATATGAACTCATATTTTGGCTCTTATGGCGGACAATTCGTCCCTGAAACCGTAATGAACGCGCTTTGCGAGCTTAAAACTGCTTATAAAAAAATCAGCAAAACAAAGCAATTTCAAAATGAATTAAAAGCTCTTTTAAAAACTTATGTGGGCCGACCAACGCCACTTTATCACGCCAAAAGGTTAAGCGAGCATTTTGGGCATAATATTTATTTAAAGCGCGAAGATTTAAACCACACAGGCGCGCATAAAATCAACAACGCCCTAGCCCAAGCCCTGCTAGCAAAGCATATGGGCAAAAAAAAGGTTCTAGCAGAAACTGGCGCAGGCCAACACGGGCTAGCCACAGCCACAGCAGCAGCTCTTTTAGGGCTTGAATGCGATATTTACATGGGCGCACTTGATGCTAAACGCCAAGCCTTAAATGTGTATAAAATGGAGCTTTTAGGCGCAAGAGTAGTGCGTATCGAAGATGGATTAAAAACGCTAAAAGAAGCCACCACAGCAGCAATTCAAGCTTGGGTTAATGAAATACAAACGCGCTTTTATATCATCGGCTCAGCTGTTGGACCACATCCTTATCCGCATATAGTGCGTGATTTTCAAAGCGTAATTGGCAAAGAAACAAAATCTCAGCTAAAAAAATACGGCATAAAGCCTGATATAATAATGGCTTGCGTTGGCGGTGGCTCTAATGCAATAGGTATGTTTAATGAATTTTTAAGCGATGAAAAAGTGCGCTTAATTGGCCTAGAAGCAGCAGGCCTTGGCATAGACACGCCTTATCACGCAGCAACTCTTAGCAAAGGCAGCGATGGAATAATCCATGGTATGAAAACTAAGGTTTTACAAGATAAATATGGCAGGATTTTGCCAGTTCATAGCATTTCAGCCGGGCTTGATTATCCAGGCGTTGGCCCACAGCACGCGCATTTAAATAAAATAAAACGCGTAGAATACTACGCCGTAAGCGATGATGAATGCATAAGCGCACTTAAACTTTGTAGCCAAATTGAGGGCATAATCCCAGCTATTGAAAGCTCGCATGCGCTAGGTTATTTGCCAAGGCTGTGCGCTAGCCTTAAAAAGCGTCAAAATATTATAATAAATTTAAGCGGGCGCGGTGATAAAGATATGGATACGGTGATGAATTATAAAAAGGGAGAGATTTATGGATAAGTTTAAAAAAGCTTTTGAAAATAAGGCAAATATCGGCTATATAGTTGCTGGTTATCCAAGCTTGGAGTATTCAAAAAATTTTATAAATGCTCTTGATGATAGCGCGCTTGATTTGCTAGAAATTGGCATACCTTATAGCGATCCCTTAGCTGATGGGCCTGTAATCGCCAAAGCTGCCTTTGATGCTTGCCAAAATGGCGTTAGCACCGATAGTGTCTTTGAAATGCTAAAAGAATGTAAAACTAGCAAATGCTTGGTGTTTTTGGTTTATTATAATATGATTTTTGCTTATGGCGAGGATGAGTTTTTATTAAAATGCCAAGAATGCGGTATAAGCGGGCTTATAGTGCCGGATTTACCTTATGAAGAAAATAAAAGCCTAAAAAATAAATGCGATAAAATTGGCATTGCGCTAATTGCGCTAATAAGCGTAACATCAGGCCATCGCGCCAAAAAAATCCTAAAAAACACAAGCGGATTTGTGTATATGGTATCAGTTCTTGGCGTAACAGGTGGCGAGCAAAGCAGCCAAAATAGCCTAAGAAATCTTTGTTCGCATATTCGCAAATATAGCGATTTGCCAATAGCTGTGGGCTTTGGGCTAAAAAATAATGCTGATGTAAAAGCCACAAAATGCTACGCAGATGGAGCCATAATCGGCACGCAAATCGTAAAAGCCAGTAAAGATAAAAGCGTAAGCGAACTAAATGCTTTTATAAGCGAGCTTTTTGCTTGATGATTTTTGCTTTTATAAAGAATTAAAATTTATTCTTTTTGGTTAGCATTTGCCAAGGGGCTAGGCAAATGCTAGCTTTTTATTTTCCAAAGTAAAAATTATGAAGTGATTTTAAAATACAAAAATTAAATTACAAAGTTTTGTTTTAAAATTTATTTTACATTATGAAATTTTAAAATTTAAAAAATATCTCCAAAAAAGCTAATTTTATAGCAAAATTACTTTAAAATTTGCTAGAAATTCCTTCTAAAATAAAATGGGTAATGTTTTGAAAAATTTGATACGCTTTTATCGTGCCGTTGCAGTTTGAAAAATGGAGCGTGCAAAAAAATCTAAATAAAAATTTTAAACTAATTTTTAGCGATATTTTAGAGCCAAATTCTTTTATTTTTAACGGCAAAGATTGTCAAATTCGCTGCTGCTTTCAAATATGGACTAGGTGTGATAGCAAAATAGACCTGCGCTTAAAAGAGCCACCACCTACTACGCACAAAGACTTTCAAATGTGGCAATACAATAATACGCCAGAAGCCAGAAAATACTTTGATAAGAAAAAATATAAGTGGGATTTTGCAGTAGTTAGACAAGGCTTTTACGATTATAAATGTATTATTATAAAAGAAACAGAACTAAATCCAAAGGTGCAATACATATTTTTTAGGGCTTTTGATAGCAAAACAAAAAAGAATTTAAAAAGCCTAGATTTTGAGAGATTATCGCATAAAAACACTACAATTCCAGGCTTTGGCAAAGCAGATGTAATAGCAGAATACAAAAGGATGTTCAATGAATAAGCTAATAAAATTTTTTGAAGCAATTTATAATGACAGAACTAAAATCACAGCATCGCCAGATGGCAAAATTTTTGAATGAAATTTTAAAAATTATCATTTTTAAGCCTAAAATAATTTGAAATACATACATCTTATTTTCTAATTTTAATAGATTAATCTTAGCGTTTAAATTAGCAAACTTGCGCTCCAAATCGCTCTTTGCGGTAGATTTTCTACTTTGGCAAGTAAAAATAAAGCCTAGATCACACTTTGATATTTTCTAATTTTATAGGCTATGCTATTTTAACAAGTTTGAAAGCATTGCAATGATGAATTTAATGGCTATTATAGTAATTTATATATATTTTTTACAATTACGCCATAAATTTTAATTTAGTATAAATTTACCACAGCCTTGAATTTAGTGGCAAATTTTATGAATTTTAAATTAGATAAAATAAAAATACCTAAGCAAAAGGCTTAAATTTTATTAATTTATAAAATCTCACTACTTAAAAAATTAAAATTTGCCTGTGATTTTATTTCATATTTTTGAGATTTATAAATAAATTTTAATTCATTTGCATGGAGCATTAGTCGCGTTGCGCCGGTTAAATTTATGCGCTCTTGTAGGCTTAATTTGTTATCGATTAAATCGCCGGCTTGTTCTTTGCTAAGCCCATAAAGTGGTTCGCCTAAAATGCAATGTTTTATGTGAAACAAATGCAATCTAATTTGGTGTTGCCTACCAGTAAGTGGCAAACATTCAAGCAAGCTGGCATTACAATTAAGCTCTTTGGCGGATTTAAGCACGCGAATTAGCGTAAGCGCGCGCTTGCCATCATCTGCTATAACCATCTTTTGCTTTAAAGCAGTAGCATACCCGCCTAATTTCATGGCTTTATCGATAAAATAACCCTTAAAATCTTTAATAAATTCAAACTTTTGCTTAAACTCACTAAAAATTTCGCTATCAAGACTGCTTTTAGTAAATTCGCGTAAATCTCCGCGTTCTACTAAAATATCTGCGCAAAAATCGCCCTTTACATAGGCTAAATAGCTTTTAAAAACCGCGCGATTTTCAAAAAGTTCTTTTAGTTTTGTTGTGGCTTGGGGTGATTTTGCTACTAGCAAAAGTCCGCTAGTTTGAGCATCTAAGCGGTGCGCCACGCATGCTTGTTTGCCGTATAAATGCCAAATTTCATCATACATATTATAAGGACTTTTTCGCCCGCTAGGATGGCTTAAAAGCCCACTAGGCTTATCAAATACAGCAAAATCATCGCATTCAAAAATCGGCTTTAATCCGCGTGACTCACACACATAATCAATCATAAAAAGCTCGCCATCTATGATATCATTTTTGGCTAGTAACGCACCAGAGCTATTTTGCAATCTGCCTTTATCGCATAATCTTTGGGCTTGCTTTATGTTATATCCTAGGCTTTTTAATGCGACAAAGACCTTTTTTTGTGAAAATTCACCGATTTTTACTAATTTATATGGCATATTTTTGCCTTTTGAGTTTAAACTTTTATTTTAGGTAATGATTTTGGGAGCAGTGGATTAAAATTTATAAACATTTTACAGCTTTATTTGCTAATTATCATCGCGCCTATTTCGCGCGAATGCGTGAGTTTTACCATTTTGTTAGTATCTGCGTATTTGCTTATGATTTTAGCGCATAGCTTTTCATCTACGCTAGCTAAACTCATTTTGCATTGTATTTTTGTGCGGTTTATGGCATCATCTAGGCTTAGCATTTTTGTAAAATTTTGTTTGAAATATTTGTAGGTTATAGGTGATTTGTCAGCGTTTTCTAGCCATTTTAGCGCATCTGGCAAGCCTTTTGGTAAAATCAGATTTGCGCCGTGAGCTTCTAAAACCTCTTGGGTTAGCCCGTCTTGCCTATATCTTCCCCAGCCTACATAGCAAAAATACTCTTTTGCAAGATTTAGAGCATTTAAAAAGCTTTTTTCATTATTAAGCGCTGGTGTCATGGCGCCAAAAACTATATCAAAAGCACCTAAATCTTTATAGCTTTCATCAAAATCAGCGCATTTTATACTAATATTTTTTAGCCCTAGACTAAGGCAGTCGCTATGTAAATCATCAAGCATATTTTTAGAAATATCCAAGCAAAGCACGCTACTTGCGCTGTTTGCAAGTTCAAGGGCAAAACGCCCATTACCACAACCTATATCAATTATGCTTTTATTATTAAAATTTACGCCAAATTCTTTAAAGAAATTTAAAATTTCCAAGGTGTCGCTATTATTTTGCTTGAAGCGTTCAAAAGTTTTTGCCTTTTCCTCCCAAATTTCTCTTTGCTTGTTATTCATCTACGCCCTTAAATACACGCTCAAATATAGCATCTACATTTTTGGTGTAATAGCTATAATCAAAACAAGCCTTAATCTCATCATCGCTTAATTTTGCGCGTAAATCGCTATCATTTAAGAGATATTGTAAAAATAACGAATTGCCATTTTCATCAAGCGCACTTTTGCCCTCGCTTAAATCAGCCCAAACTTTCATAGCGTTTGTTTGAACGATTTTATAGGCATTTTCGCGGCTAATCCCTCTCTTAGGTAGCTCTAAAAGCACGCGCCCAGAAAATACCAATCCGCCTGTTAAGTTTAGGTTTTTCATCATATTTTGTGGGTAGATTACTAAATTTTTAATTAAACTTGTAAGGCGAGCTAGCATAAAATCAGCCGTAATAAACGCATCTGGCAAAATAAATCTCTCCACTGAACTATGGCTAATATCGCGCTCGTGCCAAAGTGCTACATTCTCCATAGCCGGCGTTACATAGCTTCTTAAAACCCGACAAAGCCCGGTGATATTTTCGCTTAGCACGGGATTTCTTTTGTGCGGCATAGCACTTGATCCTTTTTGTCCTGGGCTAAAATATTCTTCGGTTTCATAAACTTCTGTGCGTTGATAATGTCGCAAGGCTATGGCGATTTTTTCACAGCTACTAGCTAGCATGGCAATAGCGGTTATTACTTGTGCGTAACGATCGCGCTGAATGATTTGGTTGCTAGCTGGGGCAGGATTTAGTCCTAAATATTCGCATACTAAATTTTCAAGCTCTAATGGAGCGTGCGCAAAATTTCCCATTGCTCCACTAATTTTGCCAGTTGAAATAGTGGATTTTGCGTGCTTTAAAAGATCTAAGGCTCGGTTTATTTCATCATACCATATCGCAAGCACCAAGCCAAAGGTTATTGGCTCGCCGTGAATGCCGTGGCTTCTGCCGACCATAAGTGTGGATTTATGCTCAAATGCGCGCGTTTTTATGGCTTTTTTTAGCTCTTTTACATCGCTTAAAATTAAATCCATTGAATCTATGATTTGGAGGGCGTTTGCTGTATCTATACAATCGCTACTTGTCATACCATAATGGACAAATCGGCTTTCATCGCCCAAGCTTTTGCTTAGGCTAGTTAAAAACGCTATCACATCGTGCTTTGTTGTTTTTTCTATTTCATCGATTTGTGCTACATCAAATTTTGCGTTTTTTTGTATTTTTTCGCAATCATCATCTGTGATTAAACCTAGCTTATTCCAGGCTTTGACAGCAGCTAGTTCGACTTTTAACCAAGCATCGTATTTGGCTTGTTGCGTCCATTTGCTTTTCATTTCATCTCGTGCGTATCGTTCTACCATATTTACTCCTTGTTGTGTTTCGTGTGAAACAAAACTTCATTGCTTGTTTTATAAGACATTAAAATTTTAATGCTTCAAAAGCCTTAAACGCTTGTTATAAGCCATATAAACTTAAATTTTAATTACAGCCTTATTTAAAACGGCATAAAATTTATTAACATTATTTTAATTGTTCTAAGCGTTCTTTTTTGCTACCAATTTCTGTGATCTGTACGCCAAAATTACCATCTATTATCACCACTTCGCCAAGGGCCACTGGCTTATCGCCTATTAGCACTTCAAGCGGATCATTTGCTAGCTGATTTAGCTCGATTACTGAGCCTATATCCATAGACAGCACATCTTTTAAAAGCATTTTTTTAGAACCAATTCTCACACGAATAGGTAAGCGCACATCCATTATAAGCCCGATATTTCGTATTTCATCGCCTAATTCTGCTTTATTTTGACTTTGGGCTTGATTTTGGCTTGGATCAATGGCCCTTAAAAATGCCCTATCTACCGCAAAAGCCAAATGACCCATTATGCCATCAAGGCTTACGCTATACACAAAAATTTTATCAAATTCACTTAAATTTAATGGCTCATTTTGTCCTATAAATGCGATATTTTCAATTTCAAAATTTAATTTTGGTAAATCATTTTGGGCATTAAGAGCGGTGCTAATAGCAGCTAAAATATTAGAAAAAATCTCTTTACACGCGTCTATTTCATCGTTTGTGATTTCTTCGTTCATTGTAGGTTTTTCTTCGCCTAGCATTAAATCATTTATCGCTGTTACTAATAAAGGCGTTGCACAAATCCTTATTTTGCCCTCACCAGCATTTACTAACGCACTTATTACAGGCGGATTTATGCCAGTTTGAACCCTGGCTTCAAACTCGTTTGCTTCGCCTATTACAGGCGCTTTACCAGTTAGCCCTTCGATAGTAGAACTACTCTCAGAGCTAAAAATTTCTAAAAATTTATTCATCTTCATATTCTTCGCTTTCTTGCCCTTGCTCTTCATCATAGGCTTGGATTTTGGCTATTCTGTCTTCTTCATAGCTTTCTAAAATCGCCTTTATTTCATCTTTATCGGTTTTTATTAATTCTTCGATTTGTATGCTTTTATGATAGCGGTATAAGCCAACTTGCGCTAAAAAAACATCTTTTTTGTCTATGCTTACTATGGCTTTATCATCAGCACTTCTATTTAGTTTTAAAATATCGCCTGGTTTAAGCTCTAAGAATTCATGCACGCTAATATTTGTGCGCCCTAAAATAGCCTCATAAAGCACCTCAGCACGACCTACTAGTGTTTTTAGCTCTTTATTGCGTGATTTTTTAGCGCTTGTTTCGCCTAGCATTACATCGCGGTTAGCAAGCCTTGAAAGTATAGGTTCAAGGTATATTACAGGATAGCAAAAGTTTATCATACCGCTACTTGCGCCTATGATTATTTCCATTACAGCCATAATTATAATTTCATTTTGGCTTACTACTTGAACGACATTTGGGCTTGATTCTTTGGCTTCTACATTTGGATACATATCAGTTACCATGCTCCAACTCTCGCGCAAGCGTTGCATCATAATGCGCAAAATCGCATCTAATAAATTTATTTCTATTTCGGTTAATTCACGATTGCTATCAAAACCATCGCCATTACCGCCTAGCAAGCGATCTATCATAGGAAAGGCTATGCTTGGGTTGATTTCTAGCACGCAATTACCATCAAGTGGTTTAATGCTAAATACATTAAAGCTAGTAGGGCTTGGCAAGCTCATTAAAAACTCGCCATAAGTCATTTGATCTACGCTATGGAGCTTGATTTCTACGATAGAGCGCATAATTGATGAAATTTGGCTTGCTAGATTACGCGCTAATTTATCGTGTATGCCTTTAATGGCGCGAAGTTGCTCTTTGCTTACGCGATTTGGGCGTTTAAAATCATAGATGATGATTTGTTTATCATCGGGCAATTTAGATGTTTTTTTTGATACTATCGTATCGCTGTTTTGAGCCTCGTCATCATCTACAGCTTGTAAAAGAGCGTCTATTTCTTCTTGACTTAAAATATCTGCCATTAAAAGCCTAACCTTTCTCTAATTTTTAAAATAAGTTGTTTGTTTATTTGTGAAATGCGCGATTGTGTGATGTTTAAAATTTCGCTAATTTCACGCAAATTTAATTCTTCAAAATAATAAAGCTGTAAAATTTGCTGTTCTTTTGGTTTAAATTCTTTTAAAATTTCTTTAATTTTTTCAATCAATTCATCTTTTTCTATGCTTTCAAGCACGCTATTTTTATTTGATGTGCCTAAATAACTATATTGCTCATCAAGCGGTAAAAGCATTGTTATTTCATTCATAGCGCGCGCATCGCGTATTTGTTTTATGTCTAGGTTTAGCTTTTTGGCTAGCCATTCATCGCTTGGTTCTTCTTCGTGTTCGTTAAAATAGCTATTTATGGCTTCGTTTATTTGCTTTATTAGTTTTCTATCGCCCCTGCTTAGCACATCAAGCCCGCGCAAAAAATCTAGCATCGCGCCATGCACGCGCGTTCTAGCATAGCCCCAAAAATTATCATTTATTTCTTTATCATATGAGCGCGAGAGCTTTACCATAGCCGTTACGCCAGCGCCTATTAAATCATTTAGCTCCACGCAAGCTGGCAGGCGAGATTTTAACCGCAAAGCAAGTCCGCGTAAGGCCGGCATATAATTTAACACCAAATCATCTTGGCTTTTTTTAATTTCGCTTTTGTAAATATCAAGCTGCTTGCGCTTTTGTTCGTTCATTATTTTTAACGCCCTTTTTGCGTTTTAAAGTGCTTTTAGGCACTAATTTTTCGCGTTTAATTTCTATTATTGCATCCATTCTTCTTTCTCTATCGTTTAATTCATCGATTAAATAATCGTTTATTTCTTCATATCGTTCTTTATCAAAGCACCACATAGCCTTTTTGCCAGTTTCTATGTAATTCATAATTATAATATGTATAATTAAGTAAAAAATAAAAGTAATTAAAAACGCATATATTAGCATTTGCGAAGCAGATAAATCAGCTATAACGATAAAAGCAAGACTTACAAAAAAACCGCAAGCTGTAAAAAAACCTACGAAATTATCAGTGTTCATTCTTTACCTTTATTTAAATTTTAATTGTATTTTACAGGCAAATTAGCTAGAAAACATTAAAATTTTAATCTAAGATCCATTAGCTAATTGCTTAAAAAATCCTGTAAAACTTTTGCCATTTATCCCTTTAAGCACTTTTTGTTCCATAGCAGCTAAAAGACCATCTGCAATGCTCTTTAAGCCTATACAAGGCTGTGCATCTGGTGCTTCATCGCTAAAAAGAGCACGGTTTTTAATGCTTTTAGTTATTGTATTATCGCGCAGTATATAGCCTAAAAATTCTAACTCTAAACTTTGTATATTGCGCTTTGCTACATTTTGGATTGTGTTAAAAATTTTAAGTGCCTCATCTTCGTTTTTAGCAAAATTTACTATCATAAAAACACGCTTTTTATCCGCACAACTTGTTTTAAGCACAGCATAAGCATCAGTAATTGCGGCAGGATCTGGCGTGGTAACTACGATTATTTCATCGCTTGCGCCTAAAAATGTTTGCGTGCTAGGTCCTATGCCAGCGCCTGTGTCTATTACCAAAAAATCAGCCTCATTTAAAATTTGCGCATCATTTATAAACTTATTAAATAAATAATTGTCATTAAACTTAAAAATATCTGCGCCACTTTCGCCAGGCACTAAGTATAAATTTTGTTTTACTTCAATGATAATATCGCTAAACTCGCATTCTCCGCGCATAACATTTAATAAATTTTTACTAGCTCGCACATTTAAAAGCACATCAAGATTTGCTAAACCTATATCAGCATCAAAAAGCACTATTTTATAGCCATTTTTTGCTAAGATATTTGCTAAATTTGCGCTTATTGCGCTTTTGCCAACGCCACCTTTGCCGCTAGTTATTGCGATGGCGTGAGTGTTTGGCTTTTGCGCGCTATTTGCTAGTAAAGAGCGTAATTTACTTGCTTGATCCATTGCCAAGTCCTTCTAATACGCATTTAACCAAGCGTGTATTTTCGGCTATTTCAATATCATCTGGGACATTTTGTCCTATTGAAAAAAAGTTTATGGGCGTGTTTGTTTCATAAACCAAAGAAAAAATATTACCAAGAATTTTAGTTTCATCTAGCTTTGTGATAATCAAAGAATCAATATTCATAATAGAAAAACTTTCGTAAATTTCAAGTAAATCTTCTGTTTTGGTGCTAGCACTTAGCACTAATTGCACATCAATATCAGCCCCGCTACCAATTAAAATTTCTTTTAAATTCGCTAGTTTTTGCGTATCATACTGGCTTGAGCCGACAGTATCGACTAAAATCAAATCACAATCACTAAGCAAAGAAAGCGCTGATTTAAACTCGTCTATATTTATGGCTTCAATCATTCGCATTCTCATAACTTGTGCGTATTGTGCTAGCTGCTCTACTGCGCCTATGCGGTAATTATCTAGCGTGATAATGCCAGTTTTTAGCCTTTTTTGTCCGCCATAAGCGTATTTGTAAGCTAGTTTGCTTAAAGTGGTGGTTTTGCCCACGCCAGTTGGCCCAACTAGCATCATAATGCGTTGTTTATTTGCTATATCGTGTGTTTTTTTGCGCGGTAGCATTTTTTCAAGCAAAAAATAAAAATACCTCTCTACTGCTGCCGGGTTACTAATCATTTTGCTTGGCATATTGGCGATTGTAACCTCCATTATTTGTTTTAAATGCTCGCTTTTCATACCGCTGCTTGCGGCTTTTTTATAAATGGTAGCAAATTCTCGTGGTATATTTATATCGCCTCTATTTGTAGCGCCATCTTTCCACATCGCATCAGCTATCAATAGGAGCTGATCGCCTAATTTATCAACCTTTTTTTCTAAATCTTTTTGCATATTTTTCATTTTTTCATCGTAGTCGCTTGTGTTTGCTGGCGTGATGTTTGCTAATTGTGCTATTTGCTCTGCTGTTTTAGAAAAGCTAAGCGCGATGTCTTCATCGTCTTTGGCTTTTTTTGTGTCGCTAGGACTAGCGTTTAAGTTTGCGTTAGAAAAATTATTTTGCTTTTTGCCTAGATTTGTGTAGGCTTGGATTTGGCGTTTGATGGCGTTTTTGTGCTCTTGCTCATCTAGCGGGTCTGTGAAATTTTGATTATTAAAATTTTGAATAACATTTGAAAAATTCGTATTTTTGGTATCTTTTGTTTTGGCATTTGAAATTTCATTTTCGATGGTAAAGTTTTGCTCATTTAGCACGCTTTTTAAGGGTTCATCGTTTTTTTCTTCTCGCCCGACTATTATTTCATAAATCGCTTTTTGATTTAGCGTTTTAGGGCGGATTTGTTTGGTGGCTTCTAGCGTTAGATCCTCGCCTAGTTCGTCTTTTGCTTTTTGTAAGGCAAGCGCAGGCGATTCACCAGTAAAAGAATAATGCTTAATCATAAAATTTCTCCTATCAATGCCAAAGGTAAAATCACGCTAAGGCGCGTGTGTGCTTGTGGGTGAGGCAAGCGCAGGCGTTGGCTTTGTTTAGTTTTTGCGCTAAAATTTACCAAATCAATATCTAGCGTGCGCGGAGCATTTTTAAAGCTTCGTTTTCTACCAAATTTTTTTTCATAATTTTGCATAATTTTTAAAATCTCCCCAGCATAAAGCGAAGTGTTTAGCTTTAAAATGGCATTTAAAAAATCAGCCTGCTCTGTGTAGCCAAATGCCGCATTTTTGATAATTGGCGAGCTTTTAAGCACAAAAAAGCGTTTATCTTTGGTTAAGGCAAAATATAAATTATTAAAACGCTTGATTATTTGCGCTTTTGAGCCGATGTTGCCACCTATGCTAAGCGTTATTTCATATTTATAATTTTTATTATTTTGCTTTATTTTTGGATAAAAGCGCGATTTTATCAAGCATCGCACACCTTTACAATACATATTCATTTGCTTGCCATTTTAGCTATAAATTTTGTCATTTTAGCATATAAAGCGGTGATTTTAAAATTTATCTTTTTGCCAAAGCTACTATTACAAAACGCAAATTTTAATCAAAATATCTCACAGCCGTTTTTTGTAACCACTACGACATCCTCGATTCTTACTCCAAATTCCCCCTCAAAATAAATCCCAGGCTCAATGCTAAAAATCATACCCTCTTTTAATATCTCGGTGCTTGATTGATTAATGCGCGGTAATTCGTGTATATCAAGCCCTACGCCATGCCCTGTGCTATGAAAAAAATTTTTGCCATATCCTGCTTTTTGTATCACAGATCTCGCCTTAGCATCAATATCACAAGCCAAAACGCCAGGTTTTACCGCATTTATCGCGGCTTGCTGGGCTTGTAGAACTATTTGATAAATTTCATTTTTTTTGCTGTCTTTGAACTTTTGCGTTTTGCTCATTTGCATTTTTTGGTTTAATTCAAGGGTTCTGGTGCGATCACTACAATACCTTTGATAGCGTATGCCAGCATCTAGCAAAAATAAATCTCCCTTTTTTGCAATAATGTTCTCAGGCAAAGCGTGCGCTTTGGCAGCGTTTGCATTAAAAGCCGTAATAGGCGCAAAACTAAGCCCTAATTGGCCATGTTTTTGTAAAATTTGCGCGCTTAAAAAATTTAATCTTTGCTCGCTAATTTTTTCTTTATTTGCGATTATTTTGGATAGTTTTTTTGCTATTTTATTAAAGCCCTTTGCGCCCAATTTTGCCGCTTTTTTTAAAATTTCAATTTCATCGGCATTTTTGATTATGCGTTTTTTTTGAGAAAAATTATGCGCAAAATCTAGGCTAAAATACATATCGCGTGTTAAATCTTTTAGGCTTTGATAGCTAAAATCAGCCGGATCTAGGCTGAGTTTTTTAGGGGCTAATTTGCGCAATAATAATCTTGCTTCTTTGATTAAAGAAGTTTGTGCCACGATTAAATGTGTATTTTTTAAGTGACTTTTTGCTTCGATGCCATATCTTGCATCTGTTATAAAAAATTGTTCATCGCCAGCTTTAATGAATATTTCATTATCACAGCTATATCCGCATTCATAATAAACGGCATTTTCATTTTGGAGTATGAAATTTTGCATTTAGGCTTGTTGTGTCTTTCTTGCGGCTTTTGCGGCTTTTATTTGGTTGAAAATTTCTATCATAGAAATAATTGCTATATGATAGCCTAATGGGCCAAAACCTGCTATTACGCCAGTAGCTGCTGGTGCGGTCATGCTTTTAGAGCGAAATTCCTCTCTTGCGTGGATATTTGATATATGCACCTCAATAGTAGGTAGCCTTACGGCACTGAGTGCGTCTAAAATAGCAATAGAAGTATGCGTAAATGCGGCAGGATTTATAATAATACCATCTACCTTGCCTAAACATTCTTGGATTTTATCGACAATCTCGCCTTCGTAATTGCTTTGAAAAAATTCTATTTCATGGCCTGCGGCATCGGCTACTTTTTTCATATTATCGTGGATATCATCCATACTCATAACGCCATATATCGATGGATCGCGCTTTCCTAGCATATTGATATTTGGACCTTGAATTACTCTAATTTTCATTTTTTTTAGCTCCTAATCTAAAATAAATCGCATATTTTACAAAAAAATTTCTAAATTTTTGCTACAATTTTGTTATTTTTAATTTTAAAGGGTTTGTTTATGAAAGTATTGGTGCCAAAGTATATTATAACTTGTGATGATGATTTTAGGATTTTGCAAGACCACGCGATTTTGTTTGACACTCACATTGAAAAATTAATCCCGCTTAAAGAATTGTCAATTAGCCCAAATGATGAAATAATCTCAGTGCCAAATTATGTAGCATTGCCAGCATTTATTAATACACACACGCATTTAGAATTTAGCATAAATAAAGCTAGATTAAAATACGGCGATTTTATTTCTTGGCTTGGTAGCGTTTTAGCCCAAAGAGAAGCCTTGCTAAAAAAGCTAAATAAAGGCGTGATAAGACGGGCTTTAAAAAGTATGCTAGAAAGTGGAGTTGGCACGGTTGGTGAAATTTCAAGTTTTGGCGAGGATTTAAGCGTGCTGGCTAAAAGCGAAGCTAGAACTGTGTTTTTTACTGAAATTTTAGGCGCGAAAGAAAACGAAATAGAAAAAAATTGGGCTGAGTTTTTAACGCGTTTTAAAGAAGCAAAAATTCACAAAAGCGAACTTTTTACCCCAGCAATTAGCGTGCATTCACCGTATTCTACGCATCCTGAACTTTTAGGGCGCGCCGTAAAATTGGCAAAAAGCGAAAACACGCTAGTTAGCACGCATTTTTTAGAAAGCAAGGCTGAAAAAATCTGGCTCGAAGATGAAAGCGGAGATTTTAAAAAATGGCTTTCTAGTTTTAGCCATGAATCTAAGCCATTTTATACAGCAAAATCATTTTTATCAGCTTTTGATAAAGAAACTACGATTTTTGCGCATTGTTTGTATGCTAGGGATTATTTTGAGGATATTTTGCACATTGCGCATTGTCCGCGTTCAAATCGCTTGCTCGATGGCTTCACGCTTGATATTAAAAACGCCTCCAAGCATGCAAATATAACGCTTGGCACCGATGGTATGAGTTCAAATTTTAGTTTAAATATTTGGGACGAGATGCGGGCTGCGCTATTTACACATAGAAGTTCTATAAATACTCTTTCAAAAGACTTGTTAATGATGGCTACAAGAAACGGAGCAAAGGCTCTGCGCCTTGATAACGGCATAATCACAAAAGGCGCGCCAGCTGATATAGCTGTGGCGATTTTGCCAAAAGGTAGCGATATCAAACAGCTCCCGCTTGATATGATTTTGCATTCATCGTTAGTTTCGCATTTATTTGTAAATGGAAAAAATGTCAATTTACACAAAGAAAAGAAAGAATAAACTTAATTTTGGCATTAATTTTTTTGTATCAAGCAACGCCTGTTTTAACGGGCGTCTAGCTATTTATAACTCATTTAAATTTTTATTTAAAACTTATAAATTAATTTAGTAGAAAATCTTGTAAATTTTATGTGTTTAAAATTTTAAATTATTTTTTTGAGTTAGGCATAATTCTTAGAAATTTTAAAAAGAAATTTTAATTCACTACCAAGGTTAGCCGTTGTTAGCCCCGCGCGGGCTAAGCCAACAAAAAAATTTTAAAATTTAAGAAATTTTAAAAAGAAATTTTAAAAAGATTAAAATTTTAAGCTAGCGCACCTAGCAAAGGTGCGCTAAAAAGAGCTTACCAAACGGTACAAAGTATTTCGCCGCCAACGCCTTCTTTATGGGCATCGTCATTGCTTAAAACGCCCTTATTTGTGCTTACGATAATTGTGCCGTAGCCATTTTTGAAACGTTTTATTTCATCTTTGCCTTTATATACGCGGCGTCCTGGCTTTGAGATGCGTTTAAGTTCATTGATTACGCTTTTGCCAGTTTCATCGTATTTAAGCACTACATTTATAAATTTTTTATTATCTTCGCTAACTACATTATAGCTTTCTACATAGCCTTTTTGCTCTAAAATTTTAAGTGTAGCTTCTACGACATTAGAGTGTAAAAGCTTTGTAGTATCTAGTTTGCGAAGGGCTGCATTGCGGATGCGAGTTAGCGCATCTGAGATTAAATCATTCATTATCTGTCCTTACCAACTTGCTTTTTTAAGGCCTGGGATTAGACCTTCATTAGCCATTTTTCTTAGGCACACACGACAAATTCCAAAGTCGCGATACACTGAATGCGGACGCCCGCAAATATTGCATCTAGTGTATTTGCGGCTTGAAAATTTAGCTGGGCGTGCCGCTTTTGCTATCATTGATTTTTTTGCCATTTTACTTTCCTTTTGCAAATGGTAGGCCCAAAAGCTCTAATAGCTTCATTGCCTGTTTATCGTCTTGTGCGGTGGTTACTATGGTTATATTCATACCATGAGTGCGGATGATTTGATCATATACTACTTCTGGGAACATTAGCTGTTCTGTTAGGCCAAAGTTATAATTACCGCGCCCATCAAAGCCGTTTCTTGGCAAGCCTCTAAAATCCTTAACGCGTGGCAAAGCAATGCTTATTAGCTTATCAAGAAAAACGAACATTTGTTCTTTTCTAAGCGTTACTTTAATGCCCACAGGGAAGCCCTCGCGCACCTTAAAGCCCGCTACTGATTTTTTAGCATTGGTTATGACGGCTTTTTGTCCTGCTATTAGCGAGATAGTATCAGCCATATTTTGTAATGTTTTTTGATCTTTTGCTAATTCGCCTGCGCCAACGCTTATTACTACTTTTTCTAAGGCCGGTATTAGCATAGGATTTTTAATCCCAAACTCACTGCTTAAAGCTGGGCGAGCGCTGTCTTTATATTTTTGTTGTAATCTTGCTTGAAATCCCATCTCTTAGCCCTCTACTTTTGCTACATTTGAAATATCAATGGCCACTTCTTTATTCACAAAGCCACCATTTTGATATTTTTCACTAGGTTTTACAGCTTTTTTAGCTAGGTTTATGCCTTCGCAAATTACCTTATGCTCTTTTGGTAAAACAGCTAAAATTTTACTGATCTTGCCTTTATCATCACCAGCGATAATCTTAACACTATCGCCTTTTTTTAGTTTAAATTTTACTGCCATTATAAAACCTCCGGTGCCAATGAGACAATTTTCATAAAATTTGCATAGCGTACTTCACGACCAACTGGTCCAAAAATACGAGTGCCAATAGGTTCGCGTTTTGCATCTAAAATCACAGCCGCATTTTCATCAAAACGAATAAGTGCGCCATCTGCTCTTTGAACTTCTTTTTTAGTGCGAACTACCACAGCCTTTACTACTTGACCTTTTTTAACCTTGCCATTTGGTAAGGCCTTTTTTACAGAGCATACGATTACATCGCCTAGGCTTGCGTAGCGGCGTTTGCTACCACCTAAAACCTTTATGCACATTAATTCTTTTGCTCCGCTATTATCAGCTACTGCTAGTCTTGTAAAACTTTGTATCATTATTCAACTCCTGTTTTCAAAACTGCTTTTAGGCGGAATTTTTTGCGTGCGCTTAATGGGCGGCATTCTATTGCTGCTATTGTATCGCCTATTTTTAGCTCGTTTTTCTCATCATGAACTATGTATTTTTTAAATCTTTTTACAAATTTATGGTATCTTGGATGCATAACCTTGTGCTCTACTAGCACAGTAGCGCTTTTATCGCCTGCGCGTGCTACGACAAGACCTTGAATTTGTCTTTTCATTTCTACTGCCATTTTCTATCCTTTACTTAGTTAGAGAAATCGCAGTATTGATCTTTGCGATGTCTTTGCGAGCATCACGAATCTCATTTGGATTAGTTAGCTGCATTGTTTTAAGCTTTTGTTTAAGTGTAAATAAAAGCACCTTTTTTTCTTTTAGTAGCGTGTTTAACTCAGCCACGCTTTTATCTTTTAACTCAGTATATTTCATTTTCGCTCTGCCTTGTTATAAACTTAGTTTTAAAAGGTAGCTTATGCATAGCGATGGTTAGCGCTTCTCTTGCTAGCTCTTCGCTAACGCCTGCTAGCTCAAATATAATCCTGCCCGGTTTTATATTCATAACCCACTCTTCTACTCCACCTTTACCTTTACCCATACGAGTTTCTAGTGGTTTTTTGGTGATAGGTTTATCAGGAAATACTCTAATCCAAGATTTTGCTTGTCTTTTGGTATGACGAGTAAAAGCTTGGCGAGCTGATTCTATTTGGCGAGAGTTAATGCGACCAGCCTCAATAGCTTTAAGTGCAAAATCGCCAAGGGCTAAGGTATTTGCGTTATTTGCATAACCGCGATTGCGCCCTTTCATCATTTTGCGAAATTTTGTTCTTTTTGGTTGTAGCATTATTTGCTCCTTCTAGTGCGTCTTGGGCGTTTTGGTGTAGCATCTTCGCTTTTTTCTGCTTGAATGCCTTTTTGTAAAATTTCACCCTTGAAAATCCATACTTTTATGCCTATATTGCCATAAGTTGTATGCGCCTCAGCAAAACCATAATCAATCTTAGCGCGTAAAGTATGTAGTGGCACGCGTCCTTCAAGATACCATTCAGTTCTAGCCATTTCAGCTCCGCCTAAACGACCTGCAACGCTTACTTTTATACCCTTAGCACCTGCTTTTTGTGCGCCTTGGATTACCTTTTTCATAGCACGGCGAAAAGCCACGCGGCGTTCTAGTTGCATAGCTACATTTTCGGCTGCTAGCTGAGCAGAGCTACCTGCGCGGCGCTCTTCTTTTATATTGATTGCTACATCTTTATTTACTAGCTTTACTACATCTGCGCGTAAATTTTCAATCTCGCCACCTTTTTTGCCGATAATCACGCCAGGTCTTGCTGCTACTACTGTTACGCGGATTTTTTTAGCTGTGCGCTCTACTAGGATTTGTGAAATTCCAGCATAATATAATTTTGCTTTTAGGAATTTTCTAATCTTATAATCCTCAGCAATACCATCAGCTAAGCTAGACTTAGCAGGAAACCAGCGAGATTCCCAGTTTCTATTTATACCTAATCTTAGGCCTATTGGATTAACTTTTTGTCCCATTTTATGCTTCCTTACTATTAGCTTTAGATACTTCTACTAGGATATGGCTAGTAGGTTTGCGGATTCTACTAGCAGATCCTCTGGCTCTTGGGCGAAATCTTTTTAATACAGGACCAGCATCCACGCGACAACTTTTAACTATTACCTCTTCTGGTTCAAAGCCACCATTTGCTACGGCTGAGCTAATGGCAGTGGCTATGTATTTAGCACCACGATTTGGCATAAAGCTTAGGCTTGCAAGGGCAAGTTCAGCATTCATGCCTTGAACCTCTCTTGCTATTAAGCGCGCCTTTGTTGGAGATAAGCGAACAAATTTTATTATAGATTTACTCATTGCCTACCCCTTACTTACCAATTTTCTTTTGCACTGAGCCTTTATGGCCTTTAAAAGTGCGTGTAGGTGCAAATTCGCCAAGCTTGTATCCTATGTGATTTTCTGTAATATATACAGGGATAAAATTTTTGCCATTATGCACATTAAATGTTAGCCCTATCATATCAGGCACTATGGTGCTTCGTCTTGACCAAGTTTTGATAGGTTTGTTGTCGTTAGCCTTTTTAGCGGCTAGAACTTTTTTCATCACATGGCCGTCTACAAATGGACCTTTTTTCAATGATCTAGCCATCTATTTGCCCTTTCTTCTTGAAATTATTAGCTTATCGCTCGCTTTTTTACGGCGAGTTTTTGCGCCTTTGGTTGGTTTGCCCCAAGGAGTTACTGGGTGGCGTCCTGAGTTTTTCTTGCCTTCACCACCGCCGTGTGGGTGATCTACTGGGTTCATCGCTGAGCCACGAGTTTGTGGGCGAATTCCGCGGTAGCGATTGCGTCCAGCCTTGCCTATTGTTACATTTGCCCATTCTTCATTATCTACTACGCCAATTGTAGCCATACATTCAGCTAATACTTGACGCATTTCACCACTTGGTAAGCGCAAGATTACATATTTTTCTTCTTTACCCATTAGCTGTGCATAACCGCCTGCTGAGCGTGCTATTTGAGCGCCTTTACCAGGTTTTAATTCTATATTATGCACGATGGTACCTACTGGAATGCTTTTTAGTTTCATAGCATTACCTGGTTTAATATCAAGTCCTGCTTGGCTAGCACTTACCATATCGCCTACATTCAAGCCACTTGGGTGGATAATGTAGCGTTTTTCGCCATCAAGATAAGACAATAAAGCTATACGACAATTTCTATTTGGATCGTATTCAATGGCTTCTACCTTTGCTGGAATATCGTATTTTTTGCGTTTAAAATCAATTATACGATATAGTTTTTTAGCGCCAGCTTCTTTGTGGCGGCTTGTTATTCTGCCGTTATTGTTGCGTCCTGCAGTAGCTGGTAGTTTAACTAGCAAAGAACGCACGCTTGGTTTTGCTGTGATATTTTCGCTAGAAATACCTGTCATAAATCTCCTGCTTGGAGTGTATGGTTTGTATGATTTTATCGCCATTTTATGCCTCCTGGTTAGCTAGACTTACGCCCTCAGGCAAGGTTACATAGAATTTCTTAAAATCATCTCGCACACCAGCCCTACCTCTAAAACGCTTAACTTTTCCGTCCATTCTTAAAGAATTGACTTTAAGTGGCGTTACACCAAAATATTGTTTTAATACCTCTTTTAACCCGTTTTTTGTAACGCGCGGTGATGTTTGTATAACAACCACGCCATTTTCTTGTAAGCTTAGGGTTTTTTCTGTATAAAGTATAGATTTGATATCTGTTATATCTGCCATCTTAGCCCTCTTTTATAATTGATTCTAGCGCTGATTTTTCGGCTATTACTGCGCCATACACAGCTACTAAATAGGCATTTACCTCGCTTGCATCTACTACATAGCAATTTTGTAAATTTCTAAATGCTAGTAAAGTGCTAGCTTCTAGGCTATTTAAGATAATTAGCGCATCACGCACGCCTGCTGTTTTAATCATAGCGGCCGCATCTTTTGTTTTGCCACTTTCTATTTTAATGCTTTCAAGCGCAAAAAGCTTGCCGTTTGTGGCTTTTTCATTTAAAGCAAATTCCAAAGCAAGGCGTTTTTGTTTTTTATTGATTTTTTGGTTGTAGTTTCTATCGCTTTTAGGACCAAAAGCTACTGCTCCGCCTACCCATACAGGTGTGCGAGTTGAGCCTGCTCTTGCTCCGCCACGACCTTTTTGACGCCATGGTTTTTTGCCACCACCGCTGATTGTTGAGCGAGATTTAGTGTGTGCTGTGTTTGAGCGAATGCTAGCAAGATAGCTTTTTACATATAAATATAAATTGTGTGAGTTTATTTTCTCGTAGCTATCAGGCAAGGCTAACTCACCGCTAGGTTGAAATTTCTCGTTTAATACTGAAATTTTACTCATTTTACCACCTTTATACGACCCATAGCGCCATTAAATCCTGGCACAGAGCCTTTTAGCACTAAAACGCCATTAGCTTCATCAAAGCTTACTATTTCGTTTTTAACGCTAGTTTTTTCATTGCCATAATGTCCTGCCATTTTCATACCAGGTTGAACGCGTCCTGGCCATTCGCAGTTACCAATAGAGCCTGGGCGTCTATGAAAGCGTGAGCCGTGGCTTTTTGGACCACCAGCAAAACCATGGCGTTTAATTACGCCAGAAAAACCGCGTCCTTTTGTATTAAAACTTACTTTTAAAATTTTAGCCTCTTTTAGCGGGCTTACATCTACATCGCTGCCAGCTTCGCTATTAGCCACGCTTAGGGTCGCAAAGCTATTAAATTCTTTGCTTAGGCCATATTTGGCTTGTTGGCCACTGATTGCTTTATTTGATGCTTTTGTGTGAGCATAAGCTACGATGGCACGCCCATCTTCGCCAAGAGCGCAAACCTTTGCTGGTATTACTTTTATTAAAGTAACTGGCACGCTAGGCAAACCGATCGTTCGGCTCATACCGATTTTTTCAACTATATATTCCATATTTTACCACCTTATTTATTGCCAAGTGCGCGCACTTCTACATTCACCTCAGGCGCAAGGTCAAGCTTGGTTAGGCTATCTACGGTATCTGGCGTAGCTGCTAGTATATCAAGCATACGGCCGTGAATTCTCATCTCAAACTGCTCGCGGCTGTCTTTATTGATGTGTGGAGATTTTAGCACTGTGTAGCGTTTAAGCTTAGTAGGCATTGGTATAGGTCCGCGGATATCAGCACCAGTCCTGCGAACTGCATCGACTATGGCACTTACTGTGCGGTCCAAAACGCGGTGGTCATAGGCTTTAAGTTTTAGCCTTATTCTTTCCATGAATTGTCCTTTAAAATAACTTGTCATTGGCGGGTTTGGATTTGCAAATGACGCTTTATTTGTCTTTATTGCCAGAGGCGCACTTGCGCTTGGTCTGCAAATAAAGGGCGTGATTATATCAAAAAAAATTTAAATTACAAGAGATTTTGCGCTTTTTACTAAAATTTCTAAGAATTTTATCCTTATAAAAAGGACAAAATTTTAAAATTTTAAGTGGTAAATTTTAAATGAAATAAAATTTTGAATTATTTTATTTAAAATTTAATTATGAAATTTGCCAAAATATTTTATTAAAATTTGCGCTTGCAAGCAGCTAAGAGCTAATGAAATGCTTTATAATAAGATTTATTTTAAGTGGATTATTAAAATAAGAAGCATCAAAAAGCTTTGATACTTCTTTTGAAATTTTCTTTTGGCGCTAAATTTTATAATTTATTAAAATTTAAAGGCTTTGTTTAATCTCTATGCTTTTGATTTTGTCGCCTTGTTTTAGCTTATCAAGCACTTTAAAGCTTTGCTCGCCTTCTAAATCGCCAAAGATTGTATGAACGCCATCAAGGTGAGGTTGCGCTTCAAAACAAATGAAAAATTGCGAACCGCCAGTATCGCGCCCAGCGTGCGCCATAGATAAAGTCCCGCGCTTGTGGCAAAGGCCTTGATTATCGCATTCACAAGCTATTCGCCAGCCTGGACCCCCGCGCCCATCGCCATTAGGACAGCCACCTTGTGCTACAAAGCCGGAAATTACGCGGTGAAAGCTTAATCCATCATAAAAGCCAGATTTTGCTAAATGCACGAAATTACTAACAGCTTGGGGGGCTTTGCTTGCGTGTAAGGCTACATTCATTATGCCTTTATCTGTGGTGATTGTGGCAAATTTACATTTTTCAAGTTCGGCTTGGTTGATTTGGTAAATTTTAAGTTTTTCCATTTTTGTCCTTATTCTATATTTGTATAAACGGCTTGGACATCATCGTCATCTTCAAGCTTATCAAGCAGTTTTTCAAGCTCGCTCATTTGCGCATCATCAAGCGTGATAGTCGTATTTGGCAGGTATTCGAGCGTGCCTTTTTTAATTTGGATATTTAAAGCTTCAAGCGCATTTGAAAGCGTCCCAAAGCTTGTATAATCGCCAATTATTTTTAATTGATTATCTTGTGCTTGTAAATCCTCAAGCCCTGCATCAATCAAGCCTAATTCTAGCTCATCAATATCGCCAGTATAATTATCCACGCAAAAAACAGCCTTGCGCGCGAACATAAAATTAAGCGAGCCACTTGGCAGCATTTCTCCGCCGTTTTTATTAAAAATGGCTTTTATGTTTGCTACTGTGCGCGTAGGGTTATCGGTTGCGGTTTCAACGATGATTTGTGTGCCATGTGCTGCCTTGCCATCATAAAAAATCGTTTTAATATCTGCGCTATCTTTGCCGTTTGCTCTTTTAATGGCTGCGTCAATGTTGTCTTTTGGCATATTTTGCGCTTTTGCCGTCATTATCGCGGTGCGAAGTTTTGGGTTCATATCAGGATCGCAGCCACCTTCTTTTGCTGCTATGGTGATTGCCTTGCCAAGCTTTGGAAATAGCTTACTCATTTTATCCCATCTTGCTTCTTTGCTTGCCCTTCGGTATTCAAAAGCTCGTCCCATTTGTATCCTTTGTGAAAAATAAAGCGCCGATTATAGCAAATTTTAATGATTTTAAGCCAAAAAATTATGCTAGAAATTTTAATAAAACGCGCTAAATTAAGCAAAAATATTAAAAAGCACCGTTGCTATTGTAAGCACTCCAAAAAGCGCAATAAAAATATCTGCTAAGATATTGCGGTATTTTCTAAGTCTTTTAACCTTATAAAAACCAAGTACAGGCAATAAAAATAAAATCATTGCTATTACAGGGCCAGTAAGAGTGTCTATAATGCCTAAAATGCTAGGATTAAAATAAGAGCTAACAAGCATAAGCAAATAAAAGCCAAGCCCAGAGAAAAAGGCGATTTTACGCTTGTTTGGCGGTCTTTCGTGTGTGATTTTACAGAGTTTGAAAATTATTCCATTTAGTCCTTCTTTTGCTCCAAAATAATGCCCAAAAAAGCTAGTAGAAATAGCCAAAACCGCAATTAATGGCGCAAGAATGCCCATTAGCGGATTATTTAATTTGTTGGCAAAATAGCTAACGATTGGGATATTTTGCTCTTTTGCTAGGGCTAAATCAGCAGGGCTTAGGCTCATCACGCAAGAAAACACAAAAAACATCGTAAAAAAGAGCAACAAACCAGCATTACAAAATAAAATTCGCCTTGATTTTTCATCTTGATGTGCTTTGCCATAATGTCGTTCCATACTTTGCGAAAAGGTCGAAATAGCTGGCGTATGCTCAAAAGCAAAGGCTAAAATCGGCAAGGCAAAAATAATAGTGTGGCTAAAATCTTTAAAATTTGGCAAATAAGAAAAATTAGAATAATCCCAAAATTGAGTTAAATATAAAGAAAATAAAAGCAAAATAACACACAGCGGATACACCAGCCACTCACACACTCTAATAACTAAATCCTCGTGAAAAACCATAACAAGCATAAGAGCTGAAATAAGCACCAAAACAACCACTAAGCGATTGATATTTTCTAAGCCCATTTGATTGTTAAGAAAGCTTATTGTGGTATTTGTGATGCCCACACCATACATAATACAAGCTGGAAAAAATGCAAAAAAACACAAAATTGTGATTATAAAGCCGATTTTAAAGCCAAAGTAATGCTCGCTAACATCGCTAATATCGCCTTTTTGTCCAGCACAAAATCTAGCAAGTCCCAAATGGCTAAGATAAGTCATAGGAAAGGCTAAAAGCGCCATCACAAAAACAGGATAAATCCCAGCAACGCCCGCTTTTATCGGTAAAAATAAAATTCCAGCCCCCACAGCAGTGCCAAAAAGCGACATCATCCATCTAAGATCATAAAAATTGATTTTTTTATCCATAAAGCGCGCCTGTTTTAAATTAAAATTTTAATTGTAGCTAAAAAAGGCTATTTATGTGAAATTTTATCTTTAATAAAGTTTAAAATTTTATTAATTTAAGATTTAAAATCTGCGCATTATAATTTTAAAATTACAAAGGATTGAAAATGATTTTTGAGGTAGCAAATATCGAGTGCCAAAACTGCGCTAATACCATTAAAAACGCGCTTTGTGATGATTTTGGCGATATTAGTATAGATTTTAGCTTTAATCCGCGCCGTTTAAGCGTAGAGCTAAAAGATGATGAAATTGAGGCTTTTAAAGATGCTTTGAGCGATTTGGGTTTTGAGGTGCTTGGGCAAATCAAGCCTTAATTTAAAATTTTAAAATGAAAAAACTCCGCTTAAATATCACTGGTATGTCTTGTGTAAATTGCGCAAACGCCATAACTCGCGCCACTTCAAAGCTTGATGGCATTAAAAGCGCAAAGGTTAGCCTTGCTGATAATAGCGCGCTTTTTGAGATAGAAAAAGGGCGCGATATTGATGAATTACAAAAAATAATTAAAGCAAAAATTAAAAAATTAGGCTATGGCGTTTGTAATGATTACTCAGAACTTGCAAAAGCAGAGCAAAACGCGATAAAATCACTACTTTATAAACTTATAGCAAGCGTGATTTTAGCTTGTGTGGTGATGTATTGTAGTCATATTTTGGGTTTTTATGCTGGTTTGGTTGCTTTTTTGGCTTGTTCGCTAAGCGTGTTTTGGTGTGGTTTTGGCTTTTTAAAGCACGCGTTTTTAGGCATTAGGGCTAAAAACTATGATATGAATGTGCTTGTTAGCCTTAGTGTGCTTTGTGCTTATTTTTATTCTGCTTTTGTGTTTTTTGTGCCTGAAATTTTTGCTGAAAATATGCGTTATTTGTATTTTGATAGCCCTACGATGATTATAGCCTTTGTGCTTTTTGGTAAATTTTTAGAAGCTAATTCAAAACAAAAAGCCAAAGATTTTTTAAAAACCTTAATGGATTTAAGCCCTAGAACTGCCATTTTAATAGGTGCTGATGGCAAAGAAAAAATAATTGATGTAAAAGAGCTAAAAATAGGTGATGTCGTAAGCGTAAAAAGTGGCTTTAATATCCCAAGTGATGGGCAAATAATAAGCGGTGGGGCGCAAATTGATGAAAGTTCTATCACAGGCGAGAGTTTGCCAAAATATAAAAGCGTAAATGATAGCGTTTTTGCTGGCACCACAAATATAAATGGCTTTATAAATGTAAAAATTTCTAAAAGCATAGATAATACTTTATTGGCTGAAATTTTAGAGCTTTTACAAGATAGTGGCAGCTTTAAGCTTAATATATCGCGCTTAGCCGATAAAATAGCAAATGTTTTTACGCCTTTGGTGATCGCACTTTCTTTTATAACTTTTGCCATTTGGTCTTTTTTTGATTTACCACTTGGAATAATGAATGCGCTTTGCGTTTTGATTATTTCGTGCCCTTGCGCGCTTGGGCTGGCTGCGCCGATAGCTAGCGTTTGTGCTATTAGCCAAGCAGCAAAGCAGGGTGTTTTGATTAAAAATCCTAGTATTTTTGAGCGTTTTAATGGCGCAAAATACATAGTTTTTGATAAAACCGGCACGCTTACTAACGCAAAATTAAGCATTGTAAAAAGCACTTTAAATGATAATGATTTGCGCCTTGTGGCTGGCGTTTGTGCTTTAAGCGGGCATTTAATTTCAAAAGCGATTTGCGAAAATGTTAAAATTTACGAAAAAGCAAGTGGCAACTTAAACGAACTTGCTGGCTTAGGATTAGAGTATGAAAACGGCCAAATTTTAATAGGCAATGCTAAGCTTTTAGCAAAGCATGGAGTAATTTTCCAAGAACCTTGCGTTAAAAATCTTAGCGTTTTGGTAGCAATTGGTGGCAAATACCGCGGATTCATAGCCTTAAATGATAGCATTAAAGCAGACGCAAAATTCACAATACAAAGCCTAAAAGCCCTAAACTTAGAGCCTATTATGCTAACAGGCGATAAGCAAACAAACGCTAAAAGCGTAGCTGATGAATTAGGCATAAATAGCTTTTTTGCCGAGGTTTTGCCCACTCAAAAACTAGAAAAAATCAAAGAGCTACAAGAAAAAGGCGGGGTTATTTTTGTGGGCGATGGGATAAATGATGCTCTTGCTTTGGCTCAAGCAGATGTTTCTATTGCTATTAGTAGTGGCGCTGATATAGCAAAAGATGCTGGCGATATTTTGCTGATTAAAAATGATTTAAAAGCTAGCATTTACGCGCTTAAATTATGCGCTTTTGCGCGCAAAATCATCAAGCAAAATCTAGCCTGGGCCTTTGTTTATAATTTGATTTGCATACCAGTGGCCGCTGGCGCGCTTTATCCGTTATTTAATCTTAGCTTAAACCCAGCATACGGCGCGATGGCGATGAGTTTAAGCTCGGTTTGCGTGGTGTTAAATTCCTTACGCCTAAAAGCCTTTAAATAAATTTTAAAATTTAAATTAGCGAATTTTTGAAAAACTAAACGGGCAAATTTTAAAATTTAAAATGGCAAATTTTAAAATTTAGCCCTTAAAGCCTGCAAAATTTATAAGCAAATTAATTTATGCCTAATTTTACTAAATAACGCTATTTGCGGCGATCAAAGCTCGCGCGGATCTGCGATTTTACCAGCTATTGCACTAGCTGCTACGACAGCTGAGTTTGCTAGATATACCTTGCTGGTTCTATCACCCATACGCCCGATAAAATTGCGGTTTGTGGTGCTAATACAGCTTTCATTAGCGCCTAAAATCCCCATATATCCGCCAAGGCACGCGCCACAGGTTGGGTTGCTAACTAGCGCGCCAGCTTCTACAAAGATATCCATTAAGCCCTCTTTTTGCGCTGCTAGGGCGATTTGTTGCGTGGCTGGGGTGATGATTAGGCGTGTTTTTTTGGCTACGCGTTTGCCTTTTAAAATTTTAGCAGCTATTCTTAGATCGCTCAATCTTCCATTTGTGCAAGAGCCGATGAAAGCTTGATCTACTGCTATATCGTCTTTTAGAGCTTGGCTTATGTTTTTGGTGTTGCTTGGTAAAAATGGATAAGCAATGACAGGCTCTAATTTTGCCGTGTCTATTTCTATCACGCGCTCATAGCTTGCGCCCTCATCGCTATAATATAATTTTGGCTCGGCCCTTAAATCGCGCCCTTTTAAAAATTCTTTTGTTATTTCATCTACTGCGATTATTCCGTTTTTTGCGCCAGCTTCTATTGCCATATTACACAGGCTAAATCTACTATCCATATCCAAATACTCAAGGCTATCACCACAAAATTCCAAAGCCTGATAAAGCGCGCCATCAACGCCAATTTGGCCTATAAGCTCTAAAATTAAATCCTTGCCATAAATATGCTCAGCCGGGCGATTTTTAAATATTACCTTTATGCTTTTTGGCACTTTAAACCAGTTTTTGCCCGTAATCATCGCATAAGCAAGATCAGTACTACCCATACCTGTGCTAAATGCGCCAAGCGCGCCATGCGTGCAAGTATGGCTATCAGCGCCGATTATTACATCGCCTGGTATTACTAAACCTTTTTGAGGTATTAGCGCGTGCTCTATGCCCATGTCTTTTTCATCAAAAAAATTTGCTAAATCATGCTCATAGGCAAACTCTCTGCTGATTTTGGCTTGATTTGCGCTCATTATGTCTTTTGCTGGGATATAATGATCCATTACAATAGCAAAGCCTTGCGGGTTGGCTAGTTTTTTGGCTCCACTTTGCCTAAAAGCCTTTATAGAAATAGGCGTGGTTATATCATTGCCTATTACCATATCAATAGGGCTATCTACGATGTCGCCGGCTTTTGCTTTATATCCACAGTGAGCTGAAAAGATTTTTTCGGTGATGGTTTGGGGCATTTAAAATCCTTTAAAATTTTTAAAAATTCGCGCATTATAGCAGATTTTTGCTACAATCTCTGCTATGAAATACGCAAATCTGGTTCAAATTGCTAGCTTTTTAAGCCAAAATACTAAAAAAATCACACAAATTAAGCGCGTAGCTGATATGGCTTTTTTGCTCGTTTTTGATGGTAAATTAAAGCTGATTTTTGATTTAAATAAATCAAACTCAGCAATTTATAGCGCAGATGATTTAAGCTCCATTAAAGAATACAAAGCCCCTTTTGATGTGCTTTTAAAAAAGCTTTTTTCTAATTCGCGCATTCAAGCCATTCAAGTCCCGCAAAATAATAGAATTTTACATCTCAAAGTGCTTTTAAGTGGCTCGTATAAAGAGCAAATTTCAAATATTTATTTTGAATTTACAGGTCGCTTTACAAATGCTGTGCTAACAGATGAAAAAGATAAAATTTTAGAAGCCTTGCACCACCAAAATAACGCCAAACACCCAATAATGCCGGGCAAGGTGTATTGTCATTTAGAGCCTATTTTGATAAAAGAAAAAGCCGTGGAGAAAATTGTGGATTTTGATGAGTTTTTTAAGGCTCAATTTAAAAAAATCAAACTCCAAAGATTTAATCAAATCAAGCAAAATAAAATTGCAAGCATTGATAAAAAGCTTGAAAAACTACTTCAAAATTTAAAATCCCTACCCAGCAAGCAAAGCCTAGAAAATACGGCAGATGCGTTATTTAAGCAAGCTAGTGCTTTGTGGGGGAATTTGTATTTGCTAAAAGATTATGAAAGAAATTTTAATATTGAGTTTGAGGGCGAAATTTTAAAATTCAGCCTTGAAAACTCGCCTAAAATCTGCGCAAATGAAATGTTTAAAGAATGTAAAAAACTCCGCCAAAAAGCTAGCCGCATAAGCTTACAAACTAGCAATTTAAGCCAAAAAATCGAGTTTTTAGAGCGTTTAAGAGTAGCAGTTTTTAACGCCACTAACGCAACTGAGCTTGAAATTTTAATGCCTAAAAAAGCTCCAAAACAGCCCCAAAAACACGCCGATTTAATACAAAATTTTTATTTTGGCGATTATAAAATTAGCGTAGGCAAAAATGAAAAAGCCAACGCCATTTTGCTTGCTAATGCCAAAAAAGATGATTTTTGGTTTCATTTACAAGCCCAAAAAAGCGCGCACATCATCGTAAAAACCGCCAAGCAAAAATTAAGCGATGAAATAATCGCCTTTGCTAGCAGGTTGTGTGTGGAGTTTAGCGGGCATAAAAGCGGTAGTTTTTTGGTGGATTTTACCAAGCGAGAAAATGTTAAAATCCAAAACGGAGCTTTTGTAAATTACATAAATTACAACACAATTGGAGTAAAAATATGATAGAAGTAAAATTTTTAGGGCCATTAAGCCATAAAGCTAACCTTAGCCTAAGCATAAAAAATTTAAAAGAATTAAAGCAAATTTTAAATAAAGATGATGATTTAAAAAAGTGGCTTGGACTTTGTGCTATTAGCGTAAATGACGAAATAGCAATGGATTTAGAGCAAATTTTAAATGATGGCGATGTGGTTTGTGTTTTGCCACCAGTTTGTGGAGGGTAAAATGGAATTATTTGATGGTAGCTTAAATACGGCTGAAATTTTAAATCGTTGGTATGATGAAAACAAGCTTTTAAATTATGGCGCGATTATTACATTTATAGGCGTTGTGCGCGATGAAAATGGCTGTGATGGGCTAAGTTTTGATATTTACGAGCCTTTGCTTTTAAAATGGTTTAAATCTTGGGAGCAAAAAGCTAGCGCATTTGGCGCAAAAGTGCTACTTGCCCACGCAAAAGGCGATGTTTTAAAGCACGAAACTAGCTATATTTCAGCAGTTTGTAGCAAGCAAAGAAAAATAGCGCTTAGCTTGATAGATGAATTTGTAGAAGATTTTAAGGCAAATGCGCCTATTTGGAAATACGATTTAAAAGATGGCAAGCGCATTTATGCCAAAGAGCGAAGCCAAATAATTGGGGGCGCAGGCCTTTTGGCTTGAAATTTTAAAATTTGTGCCAAATTCTTGGCAGATTTAAAGCAAATTTTAAAATTTTAAATCCGTGTATGATTTAAAATAATAAAAAACGCGTGGCGCGCGCGTTTTACCACGCTGAATTTATAAGCGTAGCACACACAATTTATAAGCGGTGGCGCATTTTTAAGCGTTTTGGGTGCAAATATGGATAAATTTAAGCTTTACAATGATAATTGTTTTGGAACTAATTCCGCTTTTGCCGCGCTTGATAAAATGGGATGAAAAAGCACGAAAAATATTTTTAAAGGAGAATAAATGAAATACGCACAAGATGGCGTCGTAGCATATGCTTTTAGGACTTTTAAAAGAGGGACTAAGATCTTAGAATACGGCTTTATTGATGAGAGTTTTGCGAACTTTTTTGCTTTTAGCGGTTTTGATTTTTTAAGCGTGAGTGATGATGAAAACTTGCTAAATTTAGCAAAAGCAAATTTTAAAAATGGTGGTGGGCTCGAGCATTTTTGTTTAAAAAGCCAATTTGATAAAAGTCTTAAGTTTGATGGTATTTTTTCTTATTTGGCACTAAATTATGAGCAAAATCCACAAAATTTCGTTGATGAAATATACTTACTTTTACAAAATGGTCAGAAAGTTTTAGTTTCAGTTTTTACTTCAAATGATACGCACTCGCATTTACAAACAAACAATACAAAAACGCCAAAAACTTTTAGTCGTGATGAGCTTACAAAAATGTTTGCTAAATTTAAGAATTTAGACATAAATTTAACCCAAACAAGCTACGAAAATGGCAAATTTTTAAAAGAACTTTTTATAATCACAGGAGAGAAATAATGCAAAACAATTTTAAGGTTTTAGGGGGAGGGCAAATGTGGAACGCTCACTATCAAAATAGCGTGATCGGCTCAGTTCCATCATATCCTAGCGACTTTGTGGCGGAATTTTTTATGCGAAATTTCAAGGGCAGCAAGAGAGTTTGCGATATCGGCTGCGGTGGCGGAAGGCACACGGCAATGCTTGCTAGTATGGGATTTGATACTTACGCATTAGATTACGCACCAAGCAGTATAGAGTATGTGCAAAATCTACTAAATACAAATGGTTTGAAGGCAAATTTATGCGTTGGTTGTGCTAGTGATTTACCATATCAAAATGAGTTTTTTGATGGCGTTTTGTGTTATGGCGTGATTATGTATGGTGATGGCGACTTTGTGGAGCGTTGCGCTGATGAGATTTACCGCGTTTTAAAGCCAGGTGCAAAGGCGTATTTGCAGTTTAGAAATTTGGGAGATTTTAGATATATAAATGGTGAAAAAATCGGCAAATATCAAGCTAAAACTACAAAATCTATTATGGAGTCAGAAGAAGGACAAATGATATATTATTTTGACGAGGCAGAAATTAAACGCGTATTTGCGAAATTTAGCAAAATTGATATAGATATCTTAACGCGCAGCTATGAAAATGAAAGCTATAAAATCAGCTATCATTTAGTAACTCTAACAAAATAAATTTGGATATTTAGCAAGTTTTTATTAAATTTAAGATACAACCTTTGCGGTTATTTTCAAGGCTCAAATAATAGATTAAAAGCCAAATTAGAATTAGCTAAATTTCATATAAAATTAGCTAATCAAAAAAAGATTATTTCTTTAAATTAGCAAATGTTTTAGCTAAAAAATACGACAATATTTTTATTGAAAATTTAAAGGCTATGGCTAAAATTTGGGGCAAAGATAAATGATTTAGCATTTAATGAGTTTATTAATATCCTAGCAACTAAAATAAATGTTGTTAAGATTAATAAATTTTATCCAAGTTCTAAGACTTGCGGTTATTGTTGATTTATCAAATAGACTAAATTTTTTGATAATGAAAACCCAGCATATATGCGTGGTGAGTATGTCATAAAACATACCACGCATATCTACTACATTTGACACATTCTAATAAATTTTTTTGATTTATAAAACATAGAGTTCATAAGCTTGTAAATCTATGCCACCGTTTTTCATCCCCTTATAATGGCGTTAATTTAAAATTTATTATTGGCAGCCTTGGCACTCAATGCTTCTATCTGCTACTGGTTTGTTGTCTAAATGCGCTGATTCTGGGCTTTGTGAGCGTAGATAATATGTAGATTTTATGCCAAGCTGCCACGCAAGAGTGTAAATTTCATTTAAATATCCACCGCTTGCCTTATCTAAACTCATAAAAATATTTAGGCTTTGGCCTTGATCTATCCATTTTTGGCGCACAGCAGCTGCGCGCACAAGCAAGCGTTGGTCTAAATCATACGCGCTTATATAATAATCCCAAGTATCCAAGCTAAGCTGTGGCACCACAGTTGGGATCATACCGCTTAAATTTTGTTCAAACCATTTGCGTTTATAAACAGGCTCAATAGTTTGCGTGGTGCCTACAAGTATGCTAATGCTAGAAGTTGGCGCGATAGCCATCAAATAGCCATTTCGCATACCATCTGTTTTGACCTTTTGGCGCAAACTAGCCCAATCGCAAGCCATATCATCAAAAAGTTCTTCGCGCGTTAATAGGCGTTTTGCCTCTTCATTAGCACAATCAATAGGAAAAATCCCCTTGCTCCATTTGCTACCTTCAAAATCAGGGTATTTGCCCTTTTCTAAGGCTAGGTTTGAGCTAGCTTTAATGGCGTTATAGCTGATGTTTTCCATTATTTGATCGATTAGCTCTAAATGCTCGTAGCTTCCCCAGTTTATGCGTTTATTTGCTAGCATTTGCGCCTCGCCCATAACTCCAAGGCCTATTGCCCTGCTTTTAAGGTTTGTGCGCTTTACCTTTGCTATCGGGTAAAAGTTTAGCTCTATTACATTATCTAGCATTCGCACTGCTATTGGCACTACGCGCTCTATATCTTCTTTGGTGTGTATTTTGCTTAAATTTATACTAGCTAGGTTACAAACTGCTGTTTTGCCATCGTTTTTGTGTTTTGTTACTATAAAAATGCTTTTATTATCAATGCTATCAAGGCTGGTTATTTTTTTAGCAGGTTTTTGTATGCCACCATCTATTTTTACTAATTCGTTTTCATCATATATTCCAATGCTACCATCGCTAAATTCTACTTTTATTTGATAGTAATTAGGCTCGGTGTTTTGAAAAATTTCAGTGCATAGATTTGAGCTTCTAATTATTCCCTCATGCGAGTTTGGATTTGCCTTATTTGCGTTATCTTTAAAGCACAAAAACGGCATTCCTGTTTCAAAATAATTTGTTAGCACCTTTTTCCATAATTCTTTTGCTAACACGCTACTTTTAGCGATGTTTTCATCTTTTTCGTATTCTAAATAGCGTTTTTCAAAGTCCTCTCCATACAAATCGCATAAATCAGCCGTATCAGCTGGATCAAAAAGCGTCCAGCGTTCGTTATTTTTAAGGCGTTTCATAAATAAATCATTTATCCATAAAGCAGGGAAAAGTTCATGGGTTCTTCTGCGCTCTTCGCCTGAGTTTTTTCTAAGCTCTAAAAAATCATCAACATCCATATGCCAGATTTCTACATAAACGCTTATTGCGCCTTTGCGCGTGCCTAGCTGATCAACTGCTACTGCTATATCATTTGCGATTTTTAAAAACGGCACCACGCCACCAGCGGCATTTTTATGCCCATCAATGCTACCGCCCATAGCTCGCACCTTAGACCAATCCCAGCCTATCCCACCGCCAAATTTACTCAAAAGCGCCATCTCAGTATAACTATCAAAAATCCCCTCAATATTATCAGGTGCGCTCCCTACATAACAACTACTTAATTGATGGCGCGTAGTGCGCGCATTGCTAAGTGTAGGCGTGGCTAGCATTACCTCAAAAGTGCTTATTAAATCATAAAATTTCTTAGCCCAGCTCATATTATCTAATTCATTTTGAGCCAAAAACATAGCTATTGCCATAAACATTTGCTGAGGTAATTCAATAGGCGCGCCTTTTTTATCCTTAATCAAATAGCGATCATAAAGCGTTTTAATGCCTAAATAAGTAAATTGTAAATCCCGCTCAGGTTTTATGTAAGCGTTTAATTCATCTAAATCATATTTTTCTTTTAGCCCTAAAAAAATTCTCCCTTGTTTTTCGCCTTTTTCAAAATACTCTCTAAGCGTGTTATATCCGCTAAATCCTGTGGTTTTATGATATAAATCATACAAAAACAATCTAGCCGCTACAAAGCTCCAATTTGGCCTATCTACATCTATTTTATCTACGGCGGTTTTGATTAGGGTTTGTTGTATTTCTTCTGTGCTTATCATATCGCGAAATTGAATTTTCGCATCCACTTCAAGCTCGCTTAGGCTGACATTTTCAAGCCCTTCGACTGATTGTGTTGTGTATTTTTTGATTTTTGCTATATCTAGCTCTTCTGTGCGTCCGTTGCGTTTGATAACCTTCATTATTTATGCCTTTTGAAATTTTAAAAGGGCAAATTATCTCAAAATTTCTCTTTATGTAGCTTGAAATTTAAAAAAATTAATTTGGAATGAAACTTGCTTGAAAAGCTACGAAAATATTTAGATTATTCTAAATTTTAGAATAAGAAAGGATTTAGTTATGATGCGTTCTTTATGGTCAGGTGTTTCTGGCCTTCAATCTCACCAAGTAGCGATGGATGTGGAATCTCACAATATCGCAAATGTAAATACCGTAGGTTTTAAATATTCACGGGCTAATTTTTCTGATCAATTTAGCCAAACAGCGCGCCCAGCTACTGCGCCTGAGGGAGAATTAGGCGGTAAAAACGCGATGCAAATCGGCCTTGGCACGCAAATAGTATCCACGCAACAAATTTTTTCACAAGGCTCTATCGAAACGACAGATTCAAATACAGATATGGCTATACAAGGCAACGGCTTTTTCATAGTTAGCCCAGATGGCGGACTTACTAGATATTACACTAGAAACGGGCAATTTACCAGAGATAGTTTGGGTAATTTTGTAGATAATAACGGCTATATCGTCCAAGGCTGGATGAGAGATGAAGAAACAAACACCATAGACCCAACAGGCCCAATCAAAAATATAGTAATAGAACCAGGCCTTTCAATACCAGCAAATGCAACCACTGAGATAAATTATAAAGGCAATTTAAATAGCGGTAATGAAATAGGCTCTCAAAGTTCGCCTATTTATAGCCTAGATCATCACCATGGCTGGGTAGATAAAAACGGCGATGGCTTGATAAATAATAACAACGAGCTTTTTGGCACTACTGATCTAGGCAATTCTACTGAAAATAACGAAAACTGGGCTGAGTTTTACACCGATGCAAAAGGCAATGTCAAAATGCACGAAAAAGGCGTGGATTTGGGCGTGATTTTTAATGAGAAAGGAAGCTCGCTAAATTTAAGAGAAAATCAAGGCATTTGGGTAAGCTATGCCGATGCTAAATACACCTCAGGCGAGATAACAGGCTTAGACGCGAACGCCGGCACTAATTTAAATATAGATCTAAACGGCGTAAATATCCAAGGCAATGTAAAAACCTTAGGCGAAATAGAAGCACTAATAAATGCCAAGCAAGCACAAACGGGCGTAAGCGCAAGCATAGTAAATGGCAATAGATTACAGCTTGTAAATCAAAATAACACAGGCACAACTGAGAATATGAAAAATATTAAATTGGTGGCAAATGCCGGTAATAATGCAAACGCTGTGGGCGGTCTTATTTTTGGTGGTGCTAATCAAGGACAACAAGCACCTACGACAGGCTCAGCCACTATCATCACAGCCTATAAATACACCTACTCAAAAGCTGCCCCTGATACAGCCACGCATGAATACAACGATGCCACAGATCGCAAGGTGCGAACCACTGAGGATTTACGCCGTGCAATGCAAACAGATGCTAGGCTTTATGTAAATTATAATGAAGGCGCAAATGGAGTTACGCAAATACTCTCAGCTGCGGGCGCGGCCGCCGTTGAAGCGTGGCAAAAGGATGGCACCTTCACACAAAACGCCACAGCCAATCGCAATGACGGCGTAGAAGTAACGATAAACGAGCAAGGGCAATTTAGTATTTCTAACCCAGCAGGCGATGCGTGGAATGAACAAGATGGCAACGGAGCCGCCGCAGGTGGCGGTAATAACGCGGGTAACGATACCATAGATAATAGAGATCCGCAGAATGCAGCGGTAAATCGTAATACCGATGCCGATGACCACACCCTAACCCTAACCGTTACGGGCTTTTCATCTGATACGGTTAATGTAAATCAAAAGCTAACTGATGTTTTTAGCTCAATCTCAGGCTCTTTAACCTCTGGTTCAAGCTCAACCAAGGTAAGCTCAGCCATTAAAATGGCAAGCCATTCGATGACAACAGAAGTTTATGATAGCCTAGGCACAAAACACGAAGTAGCAATAGAATTTCGCAAAGTAGAACAAACAGAAGAAAACGGCACTAGATGGAGTATGGTAATACGCGTGCCTGAACCTGCCCAAATAAACCCAGACGCGCCTGTGTATAAAAACATCATAACAGGCGAAATACGCTTTAAAAGCGATGGCTCAATTTTAGGCTATCAGCCATCAAGCATAACCCTAACGCCAAATAACGGCTCAAGCGCAGGCCAAACCATAGCCTTAAATTTTGGCACCTTGGGCGGATTTGAGGGTATGAGAAGCTATGATGCCAAATCATCAACCGATAACATCGCACAAGATGGCTATAAAGGTGGCACGCTAAATGATCTAAGAATAGACGAAAACGGCAAAATTATCGGTAGCTTTACAAACGGGCGCTCGCTTGCCCTTGCACAAGTTGGCATGGCAACCTTTACAAATAACAACGGCTTAGAAAATTTGGGCGGTAATGTTTTTGGCGAAACGGCAAATAGTGGCGCGGCAGTAATTGGCGCAGCAAATTCAGGCGCACGCGGTAAAATTTCAGGCTCAGCACTTGAAATGAGCAATGTGGATTTATCTCGCGCATTTACGCAATTAATCGTAGTTCAACGCGGTTATCAGGCTAATTCTAAAACCATCACCACAAGCGATACAATGCTAAATACGCTTTTACAATTAAAGCAATAATCAAAAGCTAGCTTGGTAATGCCAAGCTAGCTTTGCGCTAAATTTTGAAATTTCTTTGATTTTGAATGTTTAAATTTTAAAATTTCTTAATTTTTGGCGCGTTAAATTTTGAAATTTGATGAAATTTTAAAATCATAAAATTTGGCAAATTTTTTAATTCGCCAAATCTTTTAAATTTTAAAATTTGGCAAATTTTAAATCCTAAATTTTAAAATCTAGCGCTTAAAAATTTTGAAATTTTAAATTAAAAATAAAATTTAATTGGCTGAGTTGGTCGCTTTTTGCTTGTTATAACGGGCTTTTAGAGATTGCGCTCTTTGGCAAGCCCAGTGTTCGCCTTGCTCGCATCTTAGCTCCACAACCGCTAGGCGCGCTTGCTTGCATTTATCGCTAATATTTGATTCTTTGGCGTTCATTTGGCAATATTCGTGCTGTTTTTGCATGCAATCTTGTAAGTTTTGACAGAAATTATCTTGTGCTAAGCTGTAAGCAAAAAATCCTGTAAGTATTAAAATTTTTTTCATTTTTCTCCCTTTTTTTAATTTTATCTTTGAACCTCACAATCCTAAAAAAATAGGGGGGGGGGCATAAATAATAAAATTTTTAAGTAAAAATTACGAAAATGTAGCATTTTTTTAGCTGAATAAATTTTTAAAATCATTAAAATTTTAATGTTAAATTTCACTCTAACTGCTACTTTGTTTGCTTTAAAATTTTAAATTTTAAATTAAAATTTTACTTCATCGCGCATTTTTTAGCAATAACGCTTATAAATGCATTTTAGTATCTCCCACAATCCATTAGGCTCTGGGCTTTGAAATACGAGCTTATGGCATAGTTATCGCTCCATAGCGACCTAGCCGTGTAGCAAGTAATAGAGCCGATGATTTGCCTATTTGCGTTTAAAATTTCAGCGCTCAAACGCTCGTAAAACAGTACCTTAGAGTGTGTGAAAGCAAAATTTTTTAGCCCTTTTGGGCGTGGTATGATTTTGGCAAGCTGGGCTAGGTTTATAGCGCAGTTTTCATTAAAATTTATTACATCACACTTCGTGGCGACATCGCAAAGCTCGCTACTTTCATCAAAAGCGTCATAAAGATTTAATTTATTATATCCGCTGATATATTTTCTAGCGCAGTTATGCTTGCGGACGATTTTTTGTATGATTGGCACAAGTAAGCAAGGGCTTTTTTCAAAAACAATAAAAGTACTAACAAAAACCGCGCCGCTTTCATCTTTGCCCCTGCCAAAAACCACGGCAAAATCTATATCTCCACGCTTTCTAAGCTCTTTTAGTTCTTTTGGGTATTTTTGATTTGGCTCTTTGCTAAAAATGCTAAAAATACTAAATTTCTGCTCTTTGATTTTTGCTAGAATCTGGGCTTTGACATCGCTATAAAGCCTAGCAAAAAGAGCCTTGCTAATGCGTGCTTTTAGCTCGTTTTTCTTTGAGTTTAGCACCCAGAAACCATCAGCTTTGATAAGTTCATTTATTTGGCTTAGCATTTGCGCTTTTTGTGCCTTTGGCATTTGGCTGAATTTTTGAAAATCTTCTAAGAATGCTAAATATTTTGTGAGTTTTTCGTTCATTTTATTATCCTTTTGGCCGATACATTTTTTGCGTTTTTGGCAATTCTAGTTAGAATTTTAACTAGAATTGCAGACTATTTATTGTCGGTTTTTAACAAAATCGCTAATTATCGTTATAGCCAAACTCTCCACGAGTTAATAAAACGTCTTTCCAAAAATTTTCTCTATTTATTATGATTTCATCATCTACGCTAGATTTGAAAATTTCTAAAATTGAAAATTTAAAATTATTTTTTATATACTCCAAATCAAGCTGTTTTAATTGTTTGTTTCCCCCGTGCATGTCTTTGATATAGTCTTGCCAACGACCTAAAATCATATCAGCACCATACGCAGAGCCTACATATTTTTTGCCAGTTTTACAATCTACTATCAAATACACGGCTTTTTGATTTGCTAAGGCAGTTGTCCAAGCTTGTGTTTTAATCAAGCTTTCAAGTTCGCTCCAACTTACATTTACGCTATTATAGCCTGGAAATTTTACCTCCATCACTTCTCTTTTTATCTCCAAAACCTCCATAGCATCAAGGCAGGTTTCAAGGTTTGGATAGCTTTGGCGAAACTCCTTTTTAAATCCAATCACTAGCTTGCCGATAAACTCTTTGCCAATATCAGTTAGTTCTGTTTTATATATATATCGGTCTTTTGTGTCGTTAGTGCCAACTATGCCAAAACTCTCATAAACGCCTACAAATAGCCACTCATCTTTGCTTAAATAACACAAAGAAAGTATATATTTGCGCTCAAAATTTCTTTGTGTTTGGCGGTTTTGGTATTCGTCAAACTTGCCTTTTAAAAATTCATTTAGTGGTATATGCGGATTTCTTCCTTCCCCGCCAATAGCACAATGTACCTTAAACTCGTTTTGTTTATCAGCCAAAACAGGCAGCAATTCTTGTAGTTTCATACTACTCTCCTTTTAAAATTTCGGTTTTAAAATTTAGCAAAAAAAAAACAATTAGTAAAATTTGCGCACAATTTTAAAATTTTACTCACAAAGACTAGCAAAACCCTTGATATTTTCCGTGCTTTTGCGCTATTGCGCCTTATTTGCTTTTTTATTTTTAGCACTTGATATAGAGCTAGTTTTTTTTGTTTTTTGGCATTCTAGCAAGATAAGCAGACACTTTTATGTCGTAATATAAAATTTTCACATAAACTCACCGCCTTTTATCTCTTTTAAATATCTTTCTATATCGGCTAGTATTTCATCGGCTAGGCTTTGTGGCTCAATGACCTTTATGCGTGGAAGGTAGTAGAAAATCAGCGGTTTTATCTCCATAGGATGTGTGATTTGAATCTCTATTTCTATGCTACCATCGCTATTTTCTCGCATTATTTGCTGATTTGGCAGTGGCTTGCGCTCAAAAAATTTTCTTATTCCTTTATCTACGCACAATCTTACATAAAATTTCTCGTTTATATCAAACCACACTGAATTAGCGCTTTTAATGCGGTTTTCTAAACTAGCATCTATCTTAAACTTGTTAGGTAGAATTTTTATCTCTTTTATGCTTTTTAGATGAAATTTTTTGATCTTTTGGCCAGCCATTGCAAGCAGATACCAAAAGCCATCAAATAGCGCAATTTTAATGGGTGAGAGCCTGTGAGTTTTGCTAAAATACAGCAGCTCTATTTCATTGTGGCTTGCGATGACGCTTTCTAAAATTTTTATTAGCTCAATGTTCTTTTTTTCTAGCTTTTCAGTATTTAGATTTACAAAAATCGGGTGATTTAGCCCCGCGCTTATGCCTTTTAGCAAGCCATGCGCCTTAGAGTAAAACTCGCTGCCTACATTTTTTGCCATTTTATCAAGCACCGCTAGAATGATTTGATTTTCGTCTTTTGGGTCTATTTTGCTCTCATCTATGCTCCACAGCCTGCCATTTCGCACAGCTCCGTATTTGGCTAGCACGCCGTTTAGATCACGCTGGATAGTGCGTTCGCTCACGCCTAATTTTTCTGCGATTTGGCTGGTGCTAAGTGGTGTTTTTGCGATTAGCTTACAGATTTCATTTATGCGCCAAAAACGCTCGTTTTGTTCTTTTTGGATTTCTTGCATACCTTGCCTTTTTTGGATTTTTAAAATTTTAACATAAATGACAAGAATTTGTCTGCTAAGCGCAAAGCTTAAATCATTGCTTAAAAGATTAATTTCATTAGCGAGTTTTGCGAAAGTAAAGCGTGGTAATAAAAAATAATGCTTGAATTTACCTAATTTATGCCTTTAATTTACATAACTTCGTTACAATCTCTCGCAAATTTTAAACAACCGAAAGGATAAAGATGAAAAAATACCTTTACATGATGGCTTGCGCGCTGGCGTTTATAGCGTGTGCTGGCAACAACGGCGTGGCGTTTGGCGATATAGAAAATAAAAGCCTTATTATCGATAAAATCATTGTTTCAGGCAAAACCTTTATGCCATCGTCTTTACAAGACGACAGGGCAAGCATTTCGTTTTCAAAAGCCGATTACAACGGCTTTGCGGGCTGTAATAGCTTTTTTGGCTCGTTTAGTTTAAATGGCAATAAAATCGCCTTTGCGAGCAATGGTGGCGCTACAAAAATGCTTTGCCCGCCTGAAGTGATGGCTTTTGAGGATACTTTGCTTTCGCATTTACGCGGTGAATTCGCGCTTAGCAAAGAAAACGATAAATTAATCTTACAATCAAAAGAAATTAAAATTTATTTTAAATAATTTAAATTGCTAGGGTTTTTATTCGCGCAAATTCTCGCGATAAATAATGTATAAATAATGTATCAAGCAGGCTTTAAAGCCTTGCTTGTAATGTTTTTGTAAGCAAATGGATTTTAAGGCGCAATTTTTTTTATTTACTCGTTTTTAAGCTATTTTAAAGATTTTTGGCTTTTTTTGGGAGTAAATTTGCCAAGCTTAATTTTTTGATTTAGCGATGATTTTATGGATATTTGCGAGTCTTAGCCCAGCGTGGCTGGGCTTATAAATATTATTACCACACCTATGGTAGCAAGATTTGTCTTAAACATTTGCTTGTTATCATCTTGCTAGTAAGTCTTATTTATGCAAGATAAATTGTCGCCAAATCTGCGTTACAGAAATTTTATCGGTGTTGCTTAATGCAAACAAAGAAAATGTGCCTGTTGCGGTAAAAGACATCATAAAAACGCAAATTTACTCAAAAGACGGCTCGGTAACGACCATAGAAAACGGTTATTTAGACATCGGCTTGATCGACACGATGAAGGATTTGTTTGTGAATTTTTTAGGGGCGGTGGTTTTTAGCGTCATCGGCTTTTTATACATACAAAATAGAGAAAAATACAAATTCGCCGAAGGCTTCATTCCAAAAAATAAGTGATTTGAAGGTCGGTTTTGTTTGGCGAATTGACATATCAAAATAAGCAACTCTTGTATTTTGTATATTTGTAATAAAGAAATGGATTTTATAAAATTGCTAGCATATTTGAATGCTTATTTTATTTTTGCTATACTTAGCACAGCTTAATGCAAATAAAACAAGAAGATTGTGAAAATGGGCAAAAATGACATTATCATTAGCAAAAACCAAGTAAGAAAAGCTGGCGAAAATGTAAGAGATGATAAAGCCACAAATGAGGATTATAAAACCATATCTTTATGGCGCAGTAAGCATATCTCCATTATGACGGCTATGGTTAATGCCATCAACAGAAAGCTTAAAAAAGTTAATAATCTCAAAGCTATCATTGTCGCAAGAAGGCTCAAAAGACTCAGTTCTATTGAATTTAAACTCAAAAGATTTCCTAATATGAATTTGACACGATGCAAGATATTGCTGGGGTTAGGGTTGTTTTTAAAGAATTACAGCAAGTCCAAAATTTTCAAAAGCTTATGGAACAAACCTATTCAAAAGAGGATAAAAAGATTAAGTTTAAATTTAAATTGATTAGACAAAAGATTATATACAAGAACCAAAAGATGATGGCTATCGTTCTATTCATCAAATCTTTGAACATAAAGATGCTAAAATGCACCTAGAACTTCAAATCAGAACTCAACTACAACACTACTGGGCTACGGCTGTGGAGGTTTTGGGAATGAAAGGCGAGTCAAAGATTAAACAAGGCAAGGGAGAGAATTATCACAAAGAGTTTTTTAAATTATCTAGTGCATTATTTTCTTACACAGAAAATACGACTATATCAAGCAAATATAAAAGTTTATCAAAAAAAGATATATGCGAAAAAATTGCTGAATTAAACCAAAAACATAACATTCTTCAAAATTTATCCGGATTAGCTGTTTCAGTGCAAAATATAGAAAGGCGAGCTAATGAAAAGAAAGCTAATGAAAAGAAAGGTTATTATTTTATAGTGGTGCTTAATTTTGAGAAAAATAAGTTAAGTATTGCGGGCTTTAACAGAAAAAACTTTGCAGAGGCAAAGAAATTCTATGATGTTTGCGAACAAGACTCAAAAAAAAATCAAAATACCGATGTTGTGTTAATTTCACTTGACAAATTTAAACTGCTCAAACAAGCCTATCCTAACTATTACCTTGATAGCGGTTCGTTTATAAGAGTGATTAAAAAAGAACTCCAAGAATTAGACACTCGGCAGGATAGATAGCAAAACAGCGATTAAGCAGATTGTTTTGCATATTTTTTTGCCAAATCACCACAGCCCACTCGCATTAAAATCACATCGTTGTTGGCTACAAGATTTTTGTTACTGATAAAAATACACTATTTTTCGTATTTTTTCAAATACTCTATCACTTTTTGCAAAAATTTTGGATTGTCTTTAAATCTCCCTAATCCCGTATTACAACTATCACAAATCCACTCTCTGCCTTCGCCTGTATCGTGATTATGGTCTCGCACTAAATTTGCCGTTACCCCAACAATGCTTCATTTTTCACAAATAGGACAAACAAAAATACTGCCCTTTGGTGGAGCGATTTTATCCATTCGTTTTTTCTCGGATATAGATAATTTTACACCATCTATTTGCTTTCGGCATTCTCTGCAACTTGGGCGAGTGGTTTTAAGTCCTTTGGCATCGGTTTGGTTTATCTCAAATTCGTCAGTAGCTTTTAAAATATGGCAAATGTTGCAAATTTTATAATCATATCCCTTGCCTGTTTTGTAAATATCAATAGCTCGCAAGTTTTTAAATTCCACTTTTTTAAGCTCATTTGCGCCGATAAATAGCACCATTGCCGAACTGCCATTTAGTGTCTTTATAATACCGACAGAATTTGTGGCTATATCATCTAATTGTATCGTTGCAATAACAAAATCATCATTCTTTAACATACAAATAATCCTTGATTGTATTGTTGCAATCTTTTTGTAGCAATTTGTATATATTCTTGACTTATATCTACGCCTATAAAATTGCGATTATTTAAAAAAGCCATTTTGCAAGTAGTGCCTGAACCGCACATAGGGTCTAACACAATATCTCCTTCATTGCTCCACGACAAAATATGGTCAAGTGCCAACTGCTCTGGAAAAACAGCTGGATGCTTAAAAGCTTCTTTATCATTTGTCGTCCCGCCAAGCCCCACAGCATAATACCAGATATTGCTTTTGGTTTTTTCTTTTTTAAGTTCTTTTAAAACTTTATTATTTTTACCATCCGCACCTTTATTTGCTACAAGCATTTCAAAGCCATTTCTAGCCGTTGGTTCTTTTAGTGGATTAAAAGTTTTAGGCTTTCCTTTTGACAAAATAAACATATATTCATAGCCGTTTGTATAGGCGTTTGAGCGCATAAACGGAGTATTTTTCTTTGCATAAATCATAACATCATGCATATTAAAGCCGATTTGCTGAAAATAAAGGGCTTGCTTGAAGCTTGTTAGACTTTTGTTGCCATTTTTGATTTTATCTCCGACAACCCAAACAACGACACCGCCTTTTTTAAGGACGCGGTAAAGTTCATTTGCTATTTTTTCAAAGTTAAAAGCATAGCCATTGTAGTTTCGCAAATCATCATAAGGCGGAGAAGTAAGCACCATATCAATACTTTCATCTTGCAACTGCGTCCGCATAAAATGCACACAATCAAGCGCATAAAAATTATTAAGCAAATCATACAAATTTGATTTGACGCTAGCACTCATCAATTAAGCCTTTTTGATTAAGTAATTTTGACATTTTAGCATACAAAAACTAATGTAAAAATCAAATTTGATTTACGCAAGTTTGAGGTGGGTGGTTTTGTTTTTAGGACAATGTTACTCTTTCGTCTTTATTTCCGTTTGAATACATTTTCCTCTTAAAATATCTAAAAATAGCTTATTTCTATTTTCAGCATCACAAATTAAAGCATTATAATCCATAAAATTGACAATTACATTATTTCTTGCGTTATATTTGTAAAATATTGGAAATCTAGAACCTGTATAAATTTCATTGAAATCTTGATTGCGAATTGTCCTTTGAATATTATCATCAATCTCTAAAAATCCATAAGCCCAAATTCTTAATTTTGCTTGCGATAATGATTCGTTAATATATGAGGCGTAATCCAATAGTTGCTGGTTTGCCCTTGAAAAATATTCTTTATTGGGTTCTGGTCTTTTAAACTCTATCAGCAAAATATCAGTAATTTTTTCTTTTTCATAAGTATTTGAAATGATGCTTAATATGTCGGGTCTTTCTATATTTTTGTGCAATTGTGGAAAAATATTTTTAATCTGTATGTCGCTAAAAATTTTATCATAACTCATAAATCTATCGTCAAAAAGCCAAATATTGTTTGATTTGTAATTTTGCGTTTCATCGTTTGTTCTTTTTGCCATAAAAAGATTGTGGATTTTTTCCTCTACATCCCCATTTTTTACGGATTGTTTTAGCTTTTGAATGATTTTATCTCTATCAAATATATATTCTGCCAATTCTGCTTGTGTAACTTTGTTTAGTTTTATTTCATAATTTTTATTAGATTTATTCTTTTCTTGCCTTAAAAATTCTTTATCATCATCAAATTCTTGCTTGGCTTTATCTTGCATATCTTTTATATTCAACTCATTTCTATCAGCAAAATATGCGCTAAGATAAGGCAAATTAGCCGCCAATTGTTGTCTATTTGTTTCAATAGTTTTATCTATATTAAAATTATGCTCTTTGTAGATTGTGCTAAGCTGATTTTCTAATTCACTATAAATTTCATCCCAATTCAAATCCTCAAATTGCAGAGTGTTTTTTTGTTTAGGATAAATCTGCAATTCATTTCTTTCATCATTAACATTCTTATCAAAATATTCAGATTCCAAAATATAAACAATTCTAATATCTTTTTCTTTTGGTAAATCATATTTTCTATCTTGCTCTTGCTCGGAATTTTTGATAACAACCCTTTTGTTTGCAGCATAGAATCCCTCGTTTTTAAATTTATCATTACCAAAAATGTATGAAATGTTGAAAGAATAATTCTTTATTTGAAAATTTTTTGTTTCAAAATGCGGTATATCCGTGCTTTTTATGCTTTCTTTAAAGGTTCCATTTTCATAAATGTTAATGCGAATTTCTTTTGTTTGTAGCTTAAAATCAGCCAAAAAATGCTCTTTAATATCTTGTGTGATAGTGTTAAAATTGATATAACAATTTTGTATAGGGTTTAAAAATAAAATATTTGTTAATTCATAATTTTCGCTTACCTTTTCACTATTTACTCCACTTATGTTAAAATCGATTTCCATATTTTGACTTTGAATTTTGATATTTTTAAAAATCTTCAAATATATCAATCGACCTATTCCCTTACAACCTAAATGCTTTTTATGTGTTGTGCGATATTCTTCAAAAGATTTTAAATTTGCTTCTATAAAACCTTCACCATTGTCTATTATTGCCATTTTTTCAATATATGGTGTTTGATTGTCCTTAATTAAGCTATTAGTGTATATTTTGACATTAATTTCTCGCTTTTGCTTGAATGGCATTGGCGAGTGCTTCAAAAATAACATTTTTAATGTTTATATTTTTTAAATCATCAACAACAGCTTGTATATTTACTTGCATTTTACGCTCCTATGACATTTTCAAAGATAAAAATTTGTGGCTGTAAAATCCTTAAATACTCTTCAAACAAATGCGCCCTTTTGTCCATAGCTAAGCCCGCCTGCTCCGCAAAAAATGTCAGCGACTTTTAGCGGGATTTGTATGGGCTTTGCGGAAATTTTGTTGCATGGGTTATTAAAATCTAACGCCAAATTCATCAACTGCCTTATAAATCAAATTCGATTTATTATGCCATACGCCCACTTAATAAAACATATGCCTTATTTTCTGTGGATAATCTCCATACAGGCTTTATAAACTTCCGGGTTGTTTATGATGACAAATTTAAGCTTTTTTCGTGTGCGAGTTACAGCTTGGAATAAGGTTTGAAGCGGGTTATAGTAGCTTATGCTTTTATAGCTCAACCTCTTGTCATTATTATAACAAAAATCAGGCGTAATAACTACCACAACATTATCAAATTCTTGTCCTATAACTTTATGGGCGCTTTGCATTGAGTCAAATCGCACGCTGTTTAGTTTCTCGCCATCGAAAGCGGTAAGATAAATATACTCCCAACCTTGTTCTTTAAGATATTCAACATATATTCTCGCATTGTCATTATCAGTTGCATAGTAAAATGATATATCTTTATAACTATCTCCTTTCATTTCATCTTCTTGAATTCTTGCTAGTTGAAAAAATTTTCTAATAAATGAGATAGGTTTTTTATTGTGTCTAATTTTAGTGCTTACCTCATAGTGGTTTTTGCCAGCGGATTTTATAATGGCGCTAACCGCTTGCTCGGCTTCTCCTGTTTTATTTTTACTATCAATTTTTTGGTTTATATCATGTGAAAAGATAAAAATATTATCTGTTTTAAAAAAATCTTTTAACTGTCCGAGAAATAATCTATGTGCTTCATCAAAAATGTAAATATTCGCTTGCTCCATTTTAAAATCCCTAATGCTAGTTATATTCCAATCGTTTTGTCTTAATTTATCAATTCCCTCATTTGAAGCTGCACAATGCACAATAACAATATTATATCCCAGTTCGATTAGAGTTTTAGCTATATCATAAGTAAGTAAGGTTTTTCCGGTTCCAGCTTTACCTTCTACTGAAAAGATTTTTGCAGTTTTATCATCAATAGCTTTTAAAATTTTAGTTTTAATTTCTTCTTGGCTTTTTGTTAAAAAATATTCATTTTTTAAAAAGGCTTCTGTGTTATTAAAAGGTGAAACAAGGTAATTGCTCGGCACAAACAAATCATCAATTTTAGTTTCGGTGTCTTTAATTTCACGGATTTGTTCCAAAATAGTTTCAATATTTATTAGCTCTAATTTTTCATTGTTTTTATCAAAATAATAAAATTCGCTAGTTTCGCTAATAAAAGTAAAACAATAAATTTCTTTTTGTAAAAATGAGAGATAATAATAATTTTTTTGAAGCTGTTTGAGAATTTTCGACTCATCTTTTTGTGATTTTAACTCTATATTAACAACGCTATTTTCGCCAATTCGTAAAATATCAAATTCTTTACCGATTTGAGCTATTTCATAGTTGATATAGTAATTTTCAAAAATATGCGGAGAAAATGCTTTTATATCCTCATCTTTAAAAATTTCACACAATTTATTTAAACCTTCAAATTCCTGTTCTTTTAATTTATGAATTTCTAAAAATTGTTTGACTTCATCTTTGCTTATGTCTTGCGACATAAAAAGATTATGAAATTCGAGTAAATTTATTTTTGCCAATACTATATCCTTTAAATTTTAAATAAATTATATCACATAAGTGCAAAAATATGCCGTTAATCATTGCTTTTTGAATTACTAATCTTGGCAAGGCACTAATGTCAAAATCAAATTTAATTTACGCAAGTTTGAGGTATGGGTTTTGTTTTGGTAATGAATTGTTGGTTTGCGAGTTTGCGACAAGCTATGTTTTAAGGCTTGGCAAGCTGCGTTTTTTTTGGCAGCGCACAAGCCTTTCGTCACTGCGCTTTGCTGGCAAGTTTTGGCTTAAAAGCTAAGTTTAGTTTTGTTTGCCATCATTTTGCTAGTAATAAGCTTTATTTATGCAAGATAAATTATCGCTAAATCTGCGTGTCTTAAATTTCAAGCCTTAAATTCACTCTTTAATGAGCGGTAAATTTGAGAGTAATTCTTTGAGTTTGATTTGCACCTTTGGCAAATGCTCAGCTACGCTAAGCCCTACTACTTGGGTGTTTTGGCTTATTAAATTTATGACATTTTTCACATTTGCCACGCTTAAAATGCCTGTATTGCCAACAGCTGCGTAAAGTTCTTTGGGGTCTAAAACATCTAAATCAAGGTGAATGAGCGCCTTTTTCGCCCCACTTTTTGCCAGCCACGCGCGAATCTCACTCATCGCCTTTGCCTCATTAGCGAGTATATCTTTGCCCCAAATGGCTTGTATGCCTAAACTCTCGCGCCTGTCGTTGTAATGCTGCGCTTCGTTTGAATTTAAACCCACAAAAAGCACATTTTGCGGCTTTATGTGAGCTGGCAAAGCAAAGACTTTTGACAACTCGCCGTCCCCCACAAGCGCGCTTACTGCCATCGCGTGATAGCCCTTGTAAAAATCGTCCCCAGCCACGCCCAAATCAGGGTGCGCATCAATCCAAATCATCGCTACTTCATCTTTGTATTTTTCAGCAAGATAGCTAAAAGGCGCGACAGAGACGGCACACTCGCCCCCAAGGGTAAGAATTTTGGCTGGATTTTTAGCCCGCAAAAGTTCAAAAGCCTTTTTCGTCTGCTCTTGCAAGATGAATTTATCGATAATGCCATCTTGCACCAGCCTTTTGCCGCTTTTATCGCTCTCATAATCCACGCTAATAGGCACAAAGGCTGTGTTTTTGTCTAAATTTGCGTTTAAATTTGAAACGAGCAAATTTAAAATTTGCGCGCCCAAAACATAGCCTCTTGCCGCCTCGCTTGGCTTTAAATCCTTGAAAAACGCCACTATATCCCCGCCTTGCCACTGCGGATAAACTAGCTTTAAAGTCTCATTTTGCATTTTTACCCCCTTTTGCTCGTCATTTCATAACTCTCATCAATGAACTTTTTTAAGGTTTTTAAATTCACGCTTTCATCTAGCTTTATGCTAAGCCAGTGCTTTTTGTTCATGTGATAAGCGCGAAAAAAGCTCACATTATCCACTAAATCATCGATGATTTTGGGCTTTGCCTTGACATTCATAATGTTGATGATTTCATCTATTTCAAGCCCTAATTTACGGGCATTTAAAGCCATTACAAGCGCATACCATTTTTTGTTTTCTTTGTGGCGAAAGATAGCCGAATTTGGCGAGTCAAGCCATAAAAATTCAAGCTCATCGCCATAATGCTCTTTGATATGCCAGGTGATTTGCCTTGCGCGCACACTTTCAAAGATATTTTTGTAATTTTTAACGCGGTTTAGCAAAATCTCTTTTTCAAAGGCTCTTTTTTGCTCAAATTTGGTGTCGTAGTTTAAATTTTGGCAAGTTTTTTTCATCATTATCCTTTGGGCGAATTTGGCACAATTCGCCCTTTTGGCGTGTAAATTTGTAAATTTTAATAATTTCTACTACTTTTTTTTAAATTTCATTTGCTTTTAAATGCTCGCAAATTTAGCATTTTAGGGCTTATGGATGCTTAAAGCTAGCGTTAAATTAGCAGATTTAGTTTAAAATTTGTAAAAATCAGCGAATTTAGGCTAGAATTTGTGAAATTAAACACAAAAAGGACGCTCAATGCTACTAGATACCAAAAATACGCTCTTTGTTTGCATAGACATACAAGAAAGGCTTTTGCCCTTAATGGCGCACAAAGATGAGGTGATAAAAAATGCAAATTTGCTTTTGCAAGTGGCTGAAATTTTAGGCGCGCAAAGCCTTGTAAGTGAGCAGTATCCAAAGGGACTTGGCAAAACTTGCGAGCAAATAAAAATTCCTCAAAACGCAAAAGTGCTTGAAAAAACGAGCTTTGGGATATTTGGCGACAGGGATATGCGTGAATTTATCGCAAATAGCGGGTGTAAAACCCTTGTCATTTTTGGCATAGAAGCTCACATTTGCGTGCTTCAAAGCGTAATGCAGGCTGTGGATTTGGGCTATGAATGCGTGCTAGCAGCGGACGCGCTAAGCTCACGCAACGCCACGCACCAAATTTACGCGCTTGATTTTTTTCGCTCTTTGCAAAATGACTCTTCAAAAAGCATAAGCGTTTTGCCAAGTGAGAGCGTTGTGTTTGCTCTTTTAAAAGACAGCAAGCACACGAATTTTAAAGAAATTTCAGCTTTAATTAAGTCAAATTAACAATTTTCATTTTATGCGAAAAATTATTTAACAAAAAACGCAATAATCAGCATTAACAAAAGTGATAAATTTTAAATTTTAATATTAGCAGATAAAATTTATTATAGTTTGTGGGTTTAAAATTTTAATAAAAGGAGTTCTTATGAGAGAAATCACGCAAGAAGGTGCGGTGGCTAGATTTTATAAGTTTGTTTCATTTAGAAATAAATTTTGTCTTTGGCTTTCGCTTGTGATTTTGGTTTGCTACTACGGTTTTGTAGCAAGTGTAGGGTTTTTCCCAGAAGTGCTTGGGTATCGTTTAGGGCCTAGTAGCATTACGCTTGGGATTATTTTGGGGATTTTTATTATTGGGCTTGCCATTGTTAGCACAGGGCTTTATACGCTTTTTGCTAATAAATATTTTGATAAAGAACAAGCCGAAATTTTAGAAGATTTACAAGAAAGTGGCGCGCTTGAAGCTATGATAAAGGGCGAGGGCTTAGGGCAAAGCGGAGGTAAAAAATGAAAAAATTACTTTTTGTAGCGTTATTTGGTGCATTTGGCACACTTTATGCGGCAGGGCTTGATACAAGCGCATTTGCGCAAGGTGAGCGCAATTACTTTGCCATAGGAATGTTTTTGGTATTTGTCCTTGCTACACTAGCAATCACATATTTTTCGAGCAAAAAATCACAATCCGCGGCAGGATTTTACACCGCTGGAGGCAATATCACAGGTATGCAAAATGGCATAGCCATAGCAGGCGACTTTATGAGTGCGGCAAGCTTTTTGGGCATTGTTGGGCTTGTCTTTGCAAACGGCTTTGATGGACTAATTTATGCCATTGGCTTTTTGGTGGGCTGGCCTATCGTGCTTTTTCTAATCGCTGAAAAGTTTAGAAATTTAGGTAAATACACCTTTGCAGACATTATCGCTTATAGATTAGAGTCTAAAAAAGTTCGCACGATTTCGGCAATTTCTGGTTTAAGCGTGATAGTATTTTACTTAATCGCTCAAATGGTAGGTGCTGGCGGACTAATACAAGTGCTTTTTGGTTTGCCTTATTCTTATGCTGTGATTATCGTTGGCATTTTGATGATTTGCTATGTAACCTTTGGCGGAATGCACGCTACAACTTGGGTGCAAATCATCAAAGCTTGCTTACTTCTTGGTGGGGTTACCTTTATGGCGATAATGATTTTGTATTTAAGCGGCTTTGACTTGGCTCGTTATTTTGAAATGGCGATAAACAATCACTCAAAGGGTGCTGCGATTATGGAGCCAGGGACCTTTTTGCCAGACCCTGTGAGCGCGATTTCACTAGGACTTGCGCTTATGTTTGGCACAGCAGGATTGCCACACATTTTAATGCGCTTTTTTACGGTTAAAAACGCCAAAGAGGCTAGAAAATCCGTATTTTACGCTACGGGGTTAATTGGGTATTTTTACATACTTACCTTTGTTATCGGCTTTGGAGCCATAGCCTTTTTGCTTGGCAATCCTGAGTTTATCAACGAAGCTGGACAATTTACCATTCCGCCAAATATGGAAGCCGTACTTTTGGCAAAGGTGCTTGGTGGCGATGTTTTGCTAGGCTTTATCTCAGCGGTTGCCTTTGCTACGATTTTGGCTGTGGTGGCTGGACTAGCCATTTCTGGTGCAAGTGCGATAAGCCATGATTTGTTTGTCAATGTTTGTAAAGACGGCAAATGCGATCCACAAACTGAAATGCGTGTAACCAAAGGCTCTACCATAGGGCTTGGAATTTTAGCTATCATTTTAGGACTTGGCTTTGAGGGACAAAATGTCGCCTTTACTGTGGGACTTGCCTTTGCCATTGCTGCAAGTGTGAATTTTCCTATCATCTTGCTTTGCATTTATTGGAAAAACCTAACCACAAATGGTGTGCTTTATGGTGGTATCATAGGGCTTGTGTGCGTTCTTGCCCTTGTTATTTTAAGCCCTAGCGTGTGGGTAAATGTGCTAGGCTTTGAAAATGCGATTTTCCCATACAATCACCCAGCAATTTTCTCTATGCCATTAAGCTTTATTGCTATTTGGGCTATTTCTAAATTTGATTCAAGCAAGAGAGCAGATGAGGACAAAAAGGGCTTTGCTGCGCAAGATTTCCGCGCTCAAAGTGGTATCGGTGCTAGTGAGGCAGTAGCGCATTAATGTGCTTTGCCACATAAAGGCTAAACTTACTTCATTCTAGGCTTTTTAAGCCTAGAAATTTTAGTGCGTGATTGAGTTAAAATTTGTGCTTCAATCACGCCTAAGATTAAAATTTTCTATTTAATCACGATTTTCTCTTCAATCACGCCTAAGATTAAAATTTGCGTTAAAGGCTTATTTGCCGTGTAGATTATGAATGTAAAATTTCACTGAGTTAAAGCCTTCTTTTTTGCCCCAGTTAAACGCAGTGCTTACAAAAGCCCAATTTATATGATTAAAAAATTTCTCCAAATACGAAGCGCGCGCGTTTTTATGATCTATATAATAAGCATGCTCCCATACATCAACGACAAGCAAAGGAATTTTTTCATCCACAATAGGCGTGTTGGCATTGCTGGTTTGGATAATTTCTAATTTATTATTTTCTAAGTTTAGCACCAGCCAGCACCAGCCAGAGCCAAAAATCGCATTTGCTGCGCTTAAAAATTTTTCTTTAAAGCTATCTAGCCCGTTAAAATTTAGCTCTAAGGCATTTTGAAAATCTGCGTTAATTTGGTCTATTTGGCTTACTGGCACGATACAATCCCAATAAAAATCGTGATTGTAAATTTGTGCTGCGTTATTAAAAAGCGCGCCGTTTGTTTGCTTGATGATATCGTATAAATTAGCGTTTTCTAACCTACTGTTTTGGATTAGATTGTTAAGGTTATTTACATAGTTTTGATGGTGTTTGCCGTGGTGAAAATAAAAAGTAGTTGGGCTTAAAAAATCATCAAAGCTATCTTTTTCATAAGATAATTTTCGTAATTCAAACATTTTTATTCCTTTTGTAATTTTTAATAATGAACTTAAAATTTTGATTATATATAAAATTTCCTTGCGTTTTTGTAAATTTTAATTCAATAATTAAAATTTCAAAAGTTAATTTTTAAAAATACATTAAATTTTATTATATTTAATAGATATTTATTAAAATTTGAATAAAATCGCGCCAAATTTTAATGCGAGGTGAAAAATGGCGCTAAAAGAGGCTGAGATTATTTGGAAAGATGGTGCTTTAATTAAATGGGCAGATGCTACCACGCATATTTTAAGCCACTCTTTACATTATGGAAATGCCGTATTTGAGGGCATTAGAGCATATAAGCTTAAAAATGGTTTTGGGATTTTTCGCTTACAAGAGCATACAAAAAGGCTTTTTAATTCAGCTAAGCTTTGCTTGCTAGAAATTCCATTTAGCGTTGATGTAATCAATAACGCGCATATTGAAGTAATGAAAAAAAATAGCTTTAATGATAATGTTTATTTGCGCCCGATAGTATTTTTAGGATATGGCAAAATGGGCGTTAGCCACATCGGCTGCCCTGTAAATGTAGCAGTTGCTGCGTGGGAGTGGGGCGCATATATGGGTGAGGAAGCCTTAGAAAATGGCATTAAGGTTAAAATTAGCTCTTGGGCAAAACCGGGCGCAAATACAATGATGGCAAAGGCCAAAGCAAGTGCGAATTATTTTAATTCACAAATGGCTGGCTATGATGCCATAACGGCTGGCTATGACGAGGCGCTCTTGCTTGATCCACAAGGTTTTATAGCAGAAGGTCCAGGGGAGTGCTTTTTTATGGTGCGTGATGGCGTGATTATAACGCCACCAAACGATACTAGCTTAGAGAGCATAACCCAAAGCACAGTAATAGAAATTGCCCATGATTTAGGCTATGAAGTGCGCCGTGAAAGAATCAGCCGTGATAGCGCTTATATGGCTGATGAAGCATTTTTTACAGGCACAGCAGCTGAGGTTACGCCTATTACAAATATTGACGGGCGCAAAATCGGCTCAGGCAAAAGAGGCCAGATTGCTAAAAGATTACAAGATGCGTATTTTGAAGCAGTTACAGGGCGCAATAAAAAATACGATCACTACATCACTTATATAGATTAAGGATAAAAATGCCAGCAGATTTAAATGATTATTTTAATAAAAACAACAACAACTCCAACGGCCAAAAAAGCGGTATGCCAAAAATGGATTTTAATATGCCAAAAATGCCAAATTTTAATAAATTTTCAGGTTTGATTTATGCGCTAATTGTGATTATTGCGGTTTTAATCATAGCAAGGCCTTTTGTTGTGATAAACTCAGGCGAAGTAGGCATTAAATCAACAGCGGGCAAGTTTGATTTAAATCCTTTAAATGCGGGTTTTCACTTTTTTGTGCCTTTCATACAAGAAGTTCGCGTAGTAGATATAAAGGTGCGCCAAATAAATTACACCTCAAGCGAAGGTCGCAACGAAGCAAATATGCGCGGCAGCGGTATAGAAACAAAAGATACAATTTCAGTGCTTGATTCTCGTGGCTTGCCAGTTTCTGTGGATATTACTGTTCAATACAGCCTAAATCCACAAAACGCGCCACAAACCATCGCATCTTGGGGTTTTAGCTGGGAAAATAAAATAATTGATCCAGTAGTTAGAAATGTCGTGCGCTCAGTTACTGGTAAATACACAGCCGAAGAACTACCAGAGCGCAGAAATGAAATCGCTGCTGCTATTGATGCGGCCATTAGACAAGATATAGATAAGCAAGCAAATCAGCCAGTATCGCTAGCTAGCGTGCAATTACGCGAAATCATCTTGCCAGCAAAGGTTAAAGAGCAAATCGAGCGCGTTCAAATCGCTAAGCAAGAAGCAGAACGCACCAAATACGAAGTAGAAAAAGCAAACCAAGAAGCGCTTAAAAAAGCCGCTCTTGCCAAAGGTACGGCTGAGGCTGTAAAAATAGAAGCACAAGGCAAGGCAGATGCTGTTAAGATCGAAGCTGCTGCGCAAGCTTACGCAAATAACGAAATCGCAAAAAGCTTGACTAATAATCTTTTAAATCTCAAACAAATAGAAATTCAAAAGCATTTCAACGAAGCATTAAAAGAAAACACAGATGCAAAAATCTTCCTAACCCCTGGCGGTGCCGTGCCAAATATCTGGGTAGATACCAAAGATCCAGCAAAGCAAAGCGCGATAAATAAATAATTTTTATTCTTTTTCGTTGCGATAAAAATCGCAACGATGATTTAAAATTTTAAGTTTTTTAATATTTGTAGCAAATTTTAAAAGAATAAATTTTAAAAGAATTAAGACAAAGCCCCATAAAATAGGGATTTTAAGAACATTAGAAGTGCCAAAAGTCAAATCTATAATTTTAATAAATTTTCGTAATTATAGCATACTTTTAAAAAAAGATGCCAAAAATCAAAATTTTAAATGACAATATCATTAGCGGAGCTGTTGTAACCATTACGAGTCTTATGCTTTGTCAATATATTGCTTGAATAACGACTTGATCAATGAATTATTACTCCATTTTAAATGATAATATCGTTTAAAAAAACAGCTCTCTGCTTGACTTCTTGAGGCAAATACTTGGCATACGAGCGATAAGTTTCATTTAAATCTTTGTGCCCCATCATTTTTGTGCCAACCCACATTGGTTCTTCCCCACGACTAAGCATAATAGAAGCAAATGAGTGTCGTGTGTCGTAAAGTCTGCGAAGATTATAGCCTAATCTTTTTTGCAAATTATTAAATCTAGTCCTATAACTCGTGCGAGTAAGAGAGAAAATACGCTCATCGCTGTCGCCAAGCCCATGTCCCAAAAGCTCACTAGCAACAATATCAAGCATGTCGATCGTGCGATTGCTAGACTTTGTCTTTGGTGAATCAAGCACACCATCGTCGGAAAGAGTTTTACTAATGCGAATCTCTTTTGTTTCAAAGTCCAAATCCCCAAAAGTAAGCGCTAAAATTTCGCCAGTCCTAGCACCAGTAAAGAATGCAACCACTAAAAAAAGTCGAAGCTCACTATCGGCATTTTTAATAAGCTCTAAAATCTCATCAAGGCTAAAAGGCGTAAAATTTTTACTATTCAAATCCTCTAAATTTTGCTTAAATCTTGGCATAAAAAATGGACTTTTAGCGATCAAATCATTACTTAAAGCATAGCGAAAAATCATTTTTAAAAAAGAGCAATAATTGCTAATAGAGCTATCCTTTAAACCCTTATCCTTACAATACTGAATAAACTCGATGCTATGATGTCTCTCAAAGTCACTCAAATAAGCAATGCCCTTGCTGACCAAAAACTCGCTAACCGCATTAGCGGAGCTGTTGTAACCATTACGAGTCTTATGTTTTAAAAAAGACTTTTCAGCCAGCAAACGAGAAATCACACTATCAAAGCTATACTCGCTAGTATTTAACTTCCTACCACCAAAACTTCCTTCCCCTTTTCTAAGCATTAAATCAACATGAGCATCCTCAATCTCGCGAAATTTACGCTGAGCCTGCTCAACATTAGCCCTAGACCCAAGAAACAAATCGTAGTTCTTACGCACAAATTCAAACGCTATGGGCGATTTTTTAATACCAGTAGAACGGCGAATCCGCTTGCCATTAATGGTAGTATCAATATAAAAGTAATTTTGATGAATGTAAATATTTTTATTTTTTGGTAGATTTTTCATGGCGGTATTATAGCAAAAAATACCCAATAGAACCATAAGACAACAAAAACAAAGCACAAAAGAAACTATTTAAGATTATTAAATAAGAATAAAATTATCCTTTGAACCTTAAAGCCCATAAAAACGGGCTTTAAAAATTAAATATTGCTTAAAAATAGCCAAATTTTGCCCTAAGCGTTACAAAATGTCGGCTTTTTACGCTTTTATACTTTAAGTTTTAAAAGTAATAAATTGCATCAAATAAAACTATAAACAGCATTTAACGGCTTAAGCAAAAATTAAATAAAAAGTTTAAGAAATTACAAAATGTCGGAATGTACTATAATATAAAATACAAAATTTAAAAAAGGGAAAAAAAATTTATTTAAAGTGTTGTGTTATATTGAATTTTTAAATTTTTAGCAAACTTAATTTTTTCTTAAAATATTATGTTAATATATAATAGGCAGTTGAAATTTTTTTTAAATTTAATTTTTTTTTTGAAATTTGAAATTTTGAATTTCAAATTTCAAAGACCCTTAAACTTTTTTAAGTCAAATAGCCTTGCTTTTAAATTTTGAGTTTTAAGAAATTTACTTAAACTAAGTGTCACTTTTTTTGAAATATTAGAGAGCGAGAAAAAATTTAAAATGAGCTTAACATTTTTTGCAATTTTAAGGGGGATATGAGCCACGAAAAAGAAAAAAGAGAGTAAAGACTAGGCAAAAGAGTGAAAATTGATTGTAGAGCATTTAAAAGGCATTTATGGCGATTTTTGAATTTTAGCCATTTTTTGATTTTTTTATATATCACTTTTTTTATTTTTTACTACGCTAGTAAATGATAAAATTTCAATGTTTAATCTCTTAAATATAATATAAAGGAAGGCATAAAATGGCAGAAGAGCTAACACAAGAGCAACTAGCAGAATGGGGATATTTAGCAGAACAAGAACAACAAGAAAATAGCCAAAATCAAAGCAAGAGCAATGGTGAAGAAAAAGAGCAAGAAAAACTAGAAAAAGAGGTCATAGAATTTCAAAAGAGAAGCATAGCCCTAGATACCGAGCGAATGAACTACGAAAAAGAACTAGAAAAGACAAGCACGCAAAAAGAGCGTGAAATTTTAGAAAAAAAAATCAAAGAAGTAGAAATTAAACAAGATGTCGAAGATCAAAACATGTATGGACATCGCACACCAGCAGAGATGGAAAAAATTATTCAAATTTTAGATAATCCAAACAACAACATCGGCGACCTAGCAGAAAAAAGACTAGAAAAAATAAGAGAACACGAAGAAAAGAAAGTCCAAAAGGCAAGAGAAGAGAAGATCCGCCAAAATCTAGGTCAAAACAACGCAAATTTAAACGAGCATGCAAGGCAAGCAATAAATACGCTAGGCGAAAAAGAGCAAGTAGATGAGCAAATCAAGGAAAAGCAAGCAGAACTTGACATAATGATGAGCAATAAGCAAAAGCGTGAGTTTGTAAAAGATAGACTTGATGAAGTAGATACAAACGAGAATTTGAAAGAAAGTATGAATATACTGCAAGAAAAAGAAAAAATAGAAGAACAAATCAAGGCAAAAGAAGCAGAGATAGAAGCACATAAAAACGGGAAAGAAAATGAGCATGGTGTTGAAAACGCACAAAGCGACACCGAAAAACTAAGTGCCGAGCAAGAAGACTGGAATAAACGAGCTGATGAACTAGAACTCCAACACGAAAAAGAGCTAGAAGCCCTAAAAGACCAACAATCCAAACTTGAAGCAAATTTTCAAAAATCAATTGACAATTTAATGAATTCAAACGGAATCGAGAGCGTAATCACAGCTTTGCAAGAGCTAGACCGCTCACTTGAAATGATGTTAAAACAAGGTAAGGAAGACAGCGAAGCCAAAGACCGCCAACGACAAGAGAAGCTAGAACTAGCCTTTGATAGTCCAAATTTTAAACAAGCAGTCGGCGACCTCGTAAAAGAAACCTACGAAAACCGTAAAAAAGTCAAGAGCGGACTAAACCAAATGGAAAAAGAGCGAGCCAACTACGCAAAAATGAAAGACAGCTATGATAAACAAGTCAAAAAAGGGCTGGATTATCAAGGATACGAAAAACTGCGAAAAATGATGGGCGATATTGAAAAAGATACGCCAAATTTTAAAGAAGCGTATCCTAAATTTTATCAAAAGGTTAATAAAACGCTAGATGAAGCCAAAGATAAAATCCTAAACAAAGACAAAAAACAAGAGCAAGGACAAGGACAAGATAGGGGGATGCAAAGATGACAAAAGAAACCGAACAAATCAAAGAACAACCACAGCAAGAGCAAATAAAAAAATCACTAGTCGCCATAAGTGTGGCAACATCGCTATTTTTAAGCAACGCAAACGCAACTGGCATACCGACCATAGATGTCGCAGCCATAGCACAAGCAGTAACTGGCTATAAACAAACACTCCAAGACTACGCCGAGCAAATTAAAATGTACGAGCAAATGGTAACCGACACGCTAAATTTTGAAAAGCAGATGAAAGAGCTAGGCGTGGATATGAACAGCGTCTACGACATACTAGGCGATGTGCAAAACATGGTAAGCGATATGCAATCGCTCTACAATAGTGTAAGCAATATCCCAGATGATATCATGGGAAATATTGCAAGAGTGCAGAGTGCTTGTAGTTTTATGAAGCAGAAAAACTCGTTCTTTGGAATTGAAGTGGGAAAAGCAAGTAGCATAAAGAGCAAAATTAATCGTTGCACTACCGCACTACGAAACGGAGCGAATGTGCGAAAAATGGTAGATAAACTAAACCAAGACATGAACAAAATCGCAGACCCAATAGAAAGAGCAAAATATCAAGCACAAATAGCAGAAATAAAAAATGTAGCAGAATTTATGAAACAAAAAGATGTAGCGGATAAAACAGACAAGCTCCTAGCATTTCAAGATACATTCACAAGCAAAGATAAAAACAATCCATATTCACAAGCAAAAATGCAAGAAGACCTTAAATATCTTGCCAAGCAACTAAACAAAGCCAACAACCAAAAACAAGCACAAGCCCTAACAAATACACTACTGCTTAAAATGCTTGAAATGATGCAACACCAATATGAGCTAAATATCAACTACACAAGCACAATGGCAAGCATAAATCAATCAAACAGCAAAACAAGTAATGATCTAATCGAAGAAGACTACCAGCGAGAAGTCGTAGAGTATAAGCGAAACGATACGCTGTTTGAGCCAACAACCAAACAACTACCAAAAGATGCACTAGGCTTGCCAAAATTTGTATTCACAGACCCAACAAAATAACACTAAACTACAAGGAGCAACAATGAAAAAACTAGTTTTAACACTCACAGCTGGGGCAATCCTAGCAAGCACAGCAATGGCAAGCGACCAACTAACTGGCGATAAAAAGCTCGCATGTGAAGCTATTTTATGCTTACCAGCAAGTGCACGCCCTAGCGAGTGCAAACCAAGCATTAAAAAGTATTTTTCAATTGTAGGCAAAAAGCCAAGCGACACAGCAAATAAACGCAAGCAATTCTTAAACAAATGCCCCGCAGATAATACGCCCCAAATGCAAGCTATTAAAGGCGCAATTGTAGCAGGCGCATTTTCTCAAATAGCTAATCCAAATTGTGATCCTAGTATTTTAAATTCAAAAGCAGGGATGATAAAAAGCTGTCATTCACGCGAAGATTGTCGAAATCAAAATATTTTTTTAGGCGAATCAAAAAATCCACCGACATTACCAACAGAATGCGAAGCTGAAAATTTAAGTTATAGATGTAATCTTCGTAGTGGGTCTATTCGATGCGAGTGGATAATTGATAGATGAATAATCTAACTAAAATACCCTTAAATGAAATTTTAACTCAAAATGGCTACATTTATGATAGAAATAAAGATAGTCAAAGTTGGCGCGTATTAAAAAATCAAAACGACGATAAAGTTATTGTTAGTAGGAATAAAAATGGTGATTATCTCTATTTTAACCCCCAAGATTATATGGATAGAGGCAATATTTACAACTTCTGCAAGAATCGTGGTATGCAAGTAAAAGATCTGCTAGATGAAAGCAAAATAGCAGAGATAAAAGAGATAAAAGTTCATAGCATACCGATAGGAAACAATCAGTTCTTAGCAAATAAAATCATCAAAGAATTTAAACATATGAGCAAGATAGGCGAGAATGACAAGTCGTTCTTGTGTGATAAAAGAAAAATCAGTAGCGAATTATTGGGCAAATTTAGCAACCTAAAACAGGATGGCAAATACGGCAACGCAATCGTGCCAACATACACACTGCAAAAAATAAGCGGTGGCAGAGCGGAGTTTTTAAAGCAGACTGGCTATGTAAGCTACCTAGCACAGCCAATCACAAAAGACAAAGATGGCAAAGCCTACGACAAGCCGTTAAAACAGCTTTGTAGTGGCATTAAGGGCTTAGAAGTTTTAAAAGCAGATAGTGCTGGACAAACACGCCCAGCAGAGTTTGAAAGAGTGGTAATCTGCGAGAGCATGATAGACACACTCTCGCTATGTGAGATGAAAGGCTATGACTTAGCAAAAACACTGCTATGCTCAACAAATGGTCAAATATCGCAATCACAAAAGACAGCAATGCAAGAATTGCAAAGGCTGACACCAAATGCAGAGTTTGTGCTGGGATTTGACAATGATAGCAAGGGTGTGGAGTTTACAAGCACGACAGAGCAAGTGCTAGGGAGTGGGATTGTTAGTAGGGTTATGCCAGCACTTAAAGATTTTAATGATGATTTGATAGTTGGAAAGACATTAGGCATTGAAGTTAATAAAATTAGTAGAGAGAGTATTGTAAAGCCAGTAGAAGCATTTAAAAGTAAAGTAGAGTCATTATACAAGAAATACGATTTCTTACAGCCTTATGCAAAGAATGAGCGTGTAAAAGAGCTTTTTAGTATGGGATCTTTTAAATTTAAACAAGTAGCTCCAAAATTATCAAGTATTAGTGGAACAAAAGATTGCTTTAAAAGACTTTCGTTGTTGGATAGAAAAATAGAGAAAGATTTCTCAAGAGCGATGTGATTGTTCTCTTTCTTTTCTACTCTCTTTTCTGTCAAATCTTCTGCCAGCACCTCTGCTGATATTTTATCCTAGCATTTAGTCTTGTTTTTTGAAGTTTAAGCATTGTATAAGATTTTAAAATATTGCTTTTATCCCCTTTTTATAGGGGTTTGCGTTGTTTTTGCAAAATACAAAAATACACAAAATGTCGGCTTTTATGGTGGGGGCGGTCTGCACCTTTGCAAGCTTCGGTGCTGACACGCCAAAGCCTAGCCTATGGTCTCGGCTTTTTGGGATATTGAGCGGGGAAAAACCCCGCAACGCCCCAGCATTTATGAAAATAAGGCAATAAGCGGTAGAGTTGATAAAAGACAAAAATATAAGCAAGAGTTAGGCAAATATGAGTAGCACCGCAAGCGGTGTGAGAATTTAAAAGGGGGAAAGAAAAAGCATTTTAAGACTTAAAAGGGGCTTAAAATTTATTTATATTTTTATGTTTTTTTCTCTTTTTTAATTTTTTAATTTTTATGTTAATTTAAATAGAATAACTTTTTTATTTTAAAGATTTTATTATTTATTAAGTTAATTTTTGCTATAATCTATCACAAGAAAGGCAAAGATGCCTAGACAAAACAAACCAAAGGATGAAAAATGAGTCACATTTTTATGAGCTACTGCAGACACGAGCAAACACTCCAAGCATTAAATGAGTGTGAGTGGATGGATGACTTAGAACAAGTGAGCCAAGCCAAGATAAAAGACTGCTACCGATTACAAAAGGCAATCATAGAGTTGGCGGAGCAATTTGGATGCGAAATAAGCAACAAAGATGAAGTCCTAGACAACATCAAAGAGCAAGCCATCGAGCTGTCGCGCTAGGCTGGCAAGACCGAGCGTAATCAAAGGAGCGAAAGCCCCTAAATTTGAAAGGAAAATAGATAATGAGTAGTTGGGAAAGAGATAAAGAGATAAAAATGCTAAATGAAATACACGAATTTAGCAAAAGGCACAAGCCAGCGATAAACAAAACCTACAATATATATGAGAGAGCATACGAGATGATGAATGAGTTGGTGGGGCTACCGCTACCACTTGAGCCAGAACAGCTAGCAAATTTAAGCGATAGGGAGCTGGAGCATTTAAAGGGCTGTTTAGAGCTAATGGCAGATTATATAGATAGCTTAGGCTTTGACTTCCGACACCGCAAAGAAGAAGTGCTAGTGCCGATATATGAAGAGATGAATAAAAGATATTGATAGTTTTCTCGAGCTTTTCCGCGATTAACACAAAAAAGCGCGGCAATGCCAGCGCAAATTTTAAAAAAAGGACAAAAAATGAAAATACAAGAAATCCTAAGCGCGCTATGCCTTTTAGCAGAGATGAAAAAGCAAGAGAAATTTTTTAAGTTTATAAGCAAATTTTATTGTTAATGTATAGAAAATCTGCTATAATCTAAGACAAAAACTGAAAGGATAAACGATGAAAATTAAATTACTTACAACAACAGCTGTGGCTGGGTTGATGCTTGCTGGGTGCAATCTCACACTGCCTGAACTGCCAAAAATTGAGAAAAAAAATACAAGTACTGAGTTAACAAAAGAAGAGTGTGAAAAAATAATCAAAAAGAGAGATGAACTTAATGAAAAGGGTTGGTATGGAAACGAGAGTCGGTTTGATAGAAATTATGCGTTAGATGCGGATTATTGTGAAAAAAAATATTCATTTAGCGTTGATGTAAAAAATCTCGATAAGAGAATGAAAGAATTAGCAGACTAAAGCAACAGGAGCAAGAAATGTTTGGAGCAAATATTATAGCAGACAACACGCCACAAGTGGCTCAAATTATACAAAGAGCAGTTGAAGAAATAAGACAAATTAGTTCACAAGTCAAAGTGGAATATATCGACTACGACAAGAGTCTAATACCAACAAAAGAAACTCTTGAAGCAATCAATAACAGTGTATCGGTCGGTAGATTTAAAAGCGTAGCGGAGCTACGAAAAGCAATGGAAGCGGACGACTAAAATGCGTGAAATTGAAGCGAGAAGCTCTTATAAACAAGACTACAAATTAGTCAAAAAGCAAGGCTGGGACTTAGATAAAATAGATGATGTTTTAACCGAGCTACAAACCGCCGATGTTTTAAGCGATGAAAGAAAAGAACACCAATTGCAAGGCAATATGAGATTTTATAGAGAGTGTCATGTATTCGGCGACCTTGTGATAATTTATCAAAGAGATGAAACAACTCTGACATTATATCGCATAGGCAGACATCAAGAATTATTTAAAAAATACTAACTTTTTACTCAAATTCTAGCGAAAAATTAAAGATTTTATTCTTTAATTTTTTGCCTAAAATTAAATCATCTGCAATTTTATTTTTAAATTTTTTATTATTTTTTAATAAAAACTCGCTCACGCCCCCCACGCTCGTTGCTTGAATTTTGTGATTTATCGTGGGCAGAGCTGTGAGATTTGCTGTAAAGCTTTGCAATTTTTATGCCACGCTTCGCCAGCACATCCTTGTAAAGTTTTTGCTCCTCTTTTACTTTAATCAAAATCTGCTCATCAGCCTTAACACCAAGCACCTGCGTGCATTTTATGTACTCTTTATACAAAAAATCATTAGCGTTGATTTTTTCTGCCTTTAACAGCCTCTGCGATACACGCTCAAAGCGTTTATTAGCAACATTAGTCATAAATTCCTTATTGCTTTTTAATGTTTTTAGAAAATCAGTCATCTCGCCATTATTAAGAGCGGAATGCTCGTAAATATGCAAATTTTTATCTAAAACATCAAGTGCCTTGCTTAGTTTAAAAATATTTTGCTCAGAGCCAAACATGCGAGTAAGCACCAAACTATCCTCAAAATACTTCCTAGCCAAGTCGCTCTCACGATTGCGATGCACAGCGATCGCACGGCGAGCCTTATGATACATCTCAAAATCTGCCTTGCTTGGCTTTAAGGGGCTATTTTTTGGATAAATCTTTTCAAAATTATAAGTAAAATTTTCAAGCAACGCTAACCCAGCAGATTGGTCTTTATAGTGGACAAGATGCATCTCGTTAATTTTAAAGCCTTGATTTATAATTTTATCAAGTTTTTTATTCTCGTTAAGCACCGCATAGCGTTTAGCTTTCAAAATTTTATTATGCTCACCTAATTGTTTACCAACTTTAAAATAGCGTTTATTTTTATTTTTACGAAGCTCCCAAAAAAGCCGTTCAAGCTCAAAATTTTCTTTTTTTAAAATTTCAAGCTCGGCATTCATAGCATCGATGCGAGAAGCCGTAGTTCTTTCTTTTTCTTTATTTTTATTTTGTATTTTTAAATAATAATCGGCAACGGCATCCTTTGCAATATAATCATCAGCCTCAAGCTTGATATTCTTTTTTATTTTATTAAACTCGGCTTTTATATCCTTTTGATAAAAATGCTTATTTTCATATTTTAGCCCACGAGTTCCAAGTGCATAAGCAAAGTTTGTGCGAACATCATCAAAGAAGTCTTTAATCTCATCACGGCTATTAAAATGAATTTTCTTTTTTGTAAAATCGTTGCGTTTATTGAGTATGAGATGGATGTGCGGATTATTTTGGTGTGTGTGAAGCACGAATGCATATTTGTGTCCAGCAAAATTATTACCAAGCACATCACGCACGCTCGCCTCTAATTTTTTAAGAGTTCGCTCATTATCGCATGGCTCTTTAATCGAAAACATTAAATGCCACGCATCCTTTGAATTTTTATTAAGTCCAAAATCATTGCCCCATTCTCTTAAAACTTTATCAGTCTTTACTCTCTCCCCTTTTTCATTGATGGCGAAGCCATCAAGAGAGTTCTCAAGCGTGTAATTAAGACAAGCACTAATCCTATCAGTTGGTAAATTTGAAATCATTTTAACAACGACTTGCTTGGAAAATTTATTTTTTGGTCGTGTAACATACGAGCGTGAAAATTTTGCACCCATAGAAAAACTAACATGCTGTCTATGCTCTGCAACTCTACGAGTGCGACCAGCTCTGATAGATTTTATATTGTTCTCAATCTCTTCATATTCGGCTCTTGTCAAAACAATCCTTGCAACTTATAAAAATATTTGTAAAAATGATAAAAAAGATATTAGCATAGAAAAAAGGAAGAGTGTAGGGGCAGGATAACCCCTTTTATATATCACTATTGCCCTAAAAAGCCGATTTTAACGGCATTTAAGGGCGATTTTTGAAAAATTACCATTTTTCAAAAATAAAACAAAAAAGCGTTATTTTTTGTTTTTAGTCAAAATAGTAGTAGTCAAAAATTTATCAAACAACTTCAAAAAATATATTTGAAAATTTTAAAAAGAACTAGCAACACCAAAAATAATATGAAAAATTTAAATTATTTAGCAAAATTTAAAAATATCTAGAAAATTTTAAAATATTTAGCAAAAGCCAAGAGAGTAAGAAAAAACATAAAAATAAACAAAATAAAAAAATTTGCAAATTTTTTTTAAAATTTTTGAAACCGACAAAATGTGTAATTTTATAATTAAACGAAAAAGTTCAAAAATAAATGCAAACGCCCACCGCTCCATAAAACAAAAAATTTTAAAAAGTAAATGAAAAGACTTTTTAAAAATTTATTCTTTTATTTTTATATCCTTTATCTCGGCATTTAAAAAAATAAAATTACAAAAAGTCCGAATTGCTGAATTTAGTATAGTAACACCGATTAAAAAATCAATCTTTACACAAGGAGCAGAAATGCAAAAATTAATAAGTTTTCTAAGAAAGGCTTTTTTCTTAGTTTCATTTAGTCCAATGTTTGTATTTGGAGCATCAAACAATATCTTCACAAAAATACAACAACAAGCCACCGAACAAATCACGGAAGCTGGCGTAGCGAGTGCAGAAGTTGCAAAGACAGTAATCATTACCTTTGGAATTATTTACATCGTTGTCTTTTTAACTGGCATGGCATTTAAACCAGAAGCCATCAGTCAAAACATCAAATTGCTAGTTGGCATCGGTGCATTGATTGGTATTGCATACGGCATAGCATCTGCGATTTAAGGAAATAAAAATGATTGTAACTGATTGCTATATGGACTTAACAAAGCGAACAAAGATAATGGGGCTAACAACCACTAGCCTTTTAATTTTAGTAGTTGTTTTGGCTGTGTCATGGTTTGCGTTGCTTTTATATTCATTAGCAATCGTTGCAATAGTGTGGTTTGTTTTATTTTTAATGGAATTCTTTGATGAAGATATATACGACATCATAAGTTCAAAAATGAAAATCAAGCAAAATAAATTCTACGCATAGGCAAATAGATGACAAGAAGTATCATACAAATTTATAAAGACTGGCAAAAAGATAAGCAAAGAGAAAAAATGAAAAAAGAGCTTGAAAAACAGCTCGGTGCTGATGAACAAAATAAAAATTTATCAAACAAAGCAATAGATGAAAAAATGGGCGTTTTAGAAAAAATCAGCCTAGCAAATAAACAAGTAGATAAAATAATCATGTTAGCAGAACCGCAAGTTTATACAATGGCAAGCGAAAATAATATCGCATGCAAATACGGAAAAAATTTTTTAATTACAAAAGATGGCAATGTTAGTATCGGTGTTGAGTTAAAGGGGACAAGCTATGCTGGAATTAGCCTTGATGATGAAACCGAATATCTGCTCAGCCGTGTGATGTTTTTTACATCACTAAAAGATGACATAGAAATAAATTTAATCATTGATAAGAAAAAAGCAAAGAGCAAAGGCAAAAAGCAAAGAGATATAAATCAATACGCAAGCGAGATAATAGAAAAATGGGAAACAAACCAAGACATCTACGGCATTAGATACTTTTTGCTTATCTCAACACGCACAAAAAACATTACTGGCATGCTAGAAAATTTTAAGACCGATATGACCAGTGAAAAAAAAGAGAACAAAGATAGCAGTAGTGCAAATTTAAAACAAAAGATAGAGCTACTAGAAACCACATACCAAAATATAAAAAATCATCTCTCAATCTACCAGCCACACAAAATGAGTGGCGATGATATGCTAAATTTTTACGCCAGTTACTCAAACGCAAACGAAACAAACCTAGCCTTTAAAGATGAGTTACTCAGCGATAGTTACATAAGCTCATACACCGAATTTAAAAAAGATTATATAGAATTTTATAGAAACGATGGTTCAACTAAATACGCAAGATTTGTGAGCGTCAAGGCATACGAAACCGAGCAGATAAAGTCAATCATCACATCAGACTTAATCAAAAGTCACAATGAATTCATGGTTTACATTCATCTAGTGCCATACGAAAAACGCAAAGCAATCAAAAAAATACGAGATACAAAGGCGTTCTCGGTTGATTTTGTAAAAGAGCAACTAGATGAGCTAATGGAACTAATTCAAGCAGATAGAGAGAACCTAGTGCAAACAAGTTTCTCAATTTACTGCCTAGCCGACAGCCTAGAAGAACTGGATAACAAATCAAACGAGCTAATGAATATCCTAGTCAATCAAGGTATAAATGTCGTAAGAGAAACACTAAATCAAAAAGCCCTCTATTTTTCACTATACCCAAGTCGTGGAAATTTAAACGCAAGAAAGAAAACGCTAAACATCTCAAATCTAGCCACCATCGCAAACTTTGAAAACGATGTGCAAGGCTTTGACAAAAACGACTGGGGTGATGAAGCGATAACAACATTTAAGAATCTAAACGGCACACCTTACCTTTTTAACTTCCACTGGCAACCAGTAGGAGATCGCCCAGCTGGACACACGATGATTATAGGCGGAACTGGTGCTGGAAAAACGACCATAGCTCAATTTTTAATGACAAATCTATTCAAATATCCAATAAATATTTTTGCTATGGATAAATTGCGTGGTATGTATAACTTCACAAACTACATGGATGGCGAGTATCACGACAGCGAAAGTGATGAATTTAAATTAAATCCATTTAGCCTAACCGACACCAGTGAAAATAGGGATTTTTTGAAATCGTGGTTACGCTTTATGGCAGAAGTAAAAAACGATGAACACGAAGCAATAAAAGACATTAATAACACAGTAGATTTTAGCTACGACATGAAGCAAGATGGGCAAGTGCTATCGCTTAGCGATTTCATAATAAACCTCCCAGCAGACAATGAAGAACACTCACGCTTAAAAATAAGGTTTGAAAATTTTAAAGGCTCAATATTTGATAACAAAGAAGATGCCCTAAATTTCACAAAACAATTATCAGTGCTAAACATGGATGGCATCCTAACAAACAAAAAGACAGCAGGCTTAACGGCAATTTACATATTTCACAAGCTTAAAAATCAAGCCAAAAATAGCACCGACAAGCGTGGCTTTTTTTGCTTTATAGATGAACTAAAAGACTATTTAGGCGATGAAACCATGCAAGAAAAAATCCTAGAAGCCATCCTAGAAGTTCGTAAAATCGGCGGAGTAATGTGCATGGGCTTTCAAAACATAAGCCTATTTAACAGCATCGAGCGTGGCTCATCATTCCTTGATAACATCGCAAATTACATAGTATTCCCAACCAACAGTGATGAAACCCTACAAGAGTTAAAAGACACCATAAGCCTAAAACCAAGCGAAGCAAAATTTTTAAAAGAAACACCATCAAACGCAAGGCAAATCCTTTTAAATATGAAGCTACGTGGCGAGAGTGCTAAACTAAATGTAGATTTATCAAGGCTAGGCGATTATTTGCGAGTATTTTCATCAAGCTCAAACAATGTCATGCTAATGAAGCAACTCCAAAAAGATAGCCCAGTCCACTGGCGAAAATACTACATAGAAAAACAAAACCAAAATAGAGGATGAAAAATGAAAAAAGTATTGATTTTTACAGCAGTGCTAACGGCACTATTTATAAGCGGATGTGCAAACAAACCAGCACAAATAGAAAGAGTAAGCCCTTGTGCTTGCTACGACACAATCATAAAGGCGGGCTAACATGGCACTAGAAGATAAAAAAATAGATCCAAATTTTCTATTTAAAGCAGAGCGAAGTATTAAAGCATATATGCTCTACACAATAGGCGCGTTGGCAGGTGTAAGCATAGCACTAAGTATTGCTATAGCTCTACTAACTCCATTAAAAGAAACCAAGCCAGTACTACTTAAATTCTCAGATGCAGACTCACGCTTTGTGACAATTAGCGACACAGACCTAAATGTCAGAAACGACCAAGAGCTACTAAAAAGCATCATAGCTGGCTATGTAAAAAGCAGAGAGCTAATCAACCGCATAGATGACATAGAACGCTACAACGAAGTAAGAAGTCAAAGTGCAAGACCAGTATGGGAAGCATTTCAAAACCTAGTAAGCGACCCAAACTCAATCTACACCGCCAAAGGCTATATCCGCAACATTCAAATTTTAAATGTTGTGATTTTAAGCAATAGTGTAGCAACAATAGATTTTCAAGCAGAAATCACAACACCATCACGCTCAGAAGTAAGCTATAAAAAATATAGAAGTGCCCTAGAGTTTGACTTCCGTACCGACAGCAGATCATACGCCGATGCGATGAAAAACCCAACTGGCTTCGTGGTCACTAAATACCAAGTAACACAAATCATAAATGAGAAAGGCTCAAAATGAAAAAATTTATAAAGCTATCATTGCTAGCAAGTTTAGCCTTAAGTTTAAATGCGAACGACCAAGCCGACCAAGCTGGGCTAACAGATACACAAATGAACGAAGTGCGTGCCATTATGCGACAAACCCAACAACTAGTCGCAGAGCAACAACAACAAGCCCAGCAAACACTAACGCAAGGTGACAAAGATGCTTTAATGGGCGAAGATATATTCAACGATAAAAATCGCAATTTAAACAAAAGCATAAAGTCAAATTTTAAAATCAATCCGCTAGGGCTAAGAAGTGAGCAAGCAAGTGCGTACACAAACTACGAGCAATACAACGCACCGGCCCAAAACAGCAGAATAAGCCCAGCCGAGCAAAAATACATAGATGGCGAAAGGCAGCTAAGCAAAGAAGAGCTAGATCTCATGAAAAACGCTATCCGCAACCAAGACCTAAAAGCCTTGCAGTATAAATTTCACGCCAAGAGCTACAGCGGATACGAAAACACAAAAACCATAAACTACCAACCCAGCAAAACAATCAAAATCCGCACACGACACGCAATGGCTACCACGCTAATATTTGATAGCGAGATAGACAACTTCGTGCTAGGCGATCAAACTGGTTTTAAAATTGAAAGCATACCAAGCCAAGCAAATGCATTAGCGATTATTCCACAACTAATAGGCATTGATACAAGCCTAACAATTTTCACAAGTGATGGTAAAATTCATACCTTTTATGTCTTTTCAACCGACTATAAAAACAGTAACGACCCAGCCTTCATCATCTATATAAAAGATGATGAAGCGGTTAAGGCTAAATTAGCAAAGCAAAAAGCCATAGATGAGAACTATTTTGTCATAAAAGACGGCATAGCCGAACTAAAAGTGCTAAAAACTGACATCTACAAAGGCTATACGCAAAAAGCCAAAAAAGAAAATGAGTGGCTACTATCAGCAGAAATTTTTAGCGATAAAAAATTTACATACTTTAAATACGCAAAAGATGAGATGCCTCAAATTCCTACGCTTTACGCAGTTATAGATAACCAAGACAACCCAGTAGAAACAAGAGTCATAGGCGACTATCTCATAGCCGAAACCATAAATCCAAAATTTACCATTAAAAGTGGCGACAGCTATGTCTGCGTTAATCGCATAGAAACACAAACTGAAAAAGAAAGAAAAAAGATAAGAAAGAATTTAAATACCGATAAAGAAGTGCTAAAACAAAGAAAAAAGAGAGTAAAGCTGTAAAATGAGTAAAAGGAATAAAACTAAGATGAGAAAAAGCCTTATTTTTAGCATAGCGACACTGGCGGTGCTATCCGCTCCCCTTTTTGCCGATGATAACATCACGGCAAGTGGTGAAGAAGCGGAAATTATAAGAAACTTACATAAGCAAGAAAATTTAAATCACTTATTTGAGAATTCAAAATTCCCAGTTGATGACTACATCTACAAAGCTGGAACAAGACAGCCAAACACCACAGAACGCCAAGAAGACATCGGCGAAATTTTAAAAAAAATGGAAGAACAAAGGCAAAGGGGGATAGAGCCAACACCGCCAACGCCACAAGGCGAACTACCACGAGCGATGAGCGATTTAACACCTGAGCAGATACAAGCAAGACAACAAGCCCAGCAAGAAAGGGCAATGCAAAGGCAAGCCGAGCTACAAGCCAAACAAGAAAGCATTAAAAGGCAAATCCGCCAAGACAAAGAGATAAGCTACGAAGCAAAAATGAAGCAGATGATGCGTGCTCAAATTTTAGCCAACCGAAACAGTGGAGTGCATGGCGAAACAAAAAACAGCTCACAATACGGCGTTGATAGCTTTACAAATCAAAAGTCAGTTGATACAAGCACAAACGAACACAAGCTATACCGCACAATTAGAGCTGGCAGAATGATCCCAGCCATCCTAACAAGTGCTATAAGCTCAGATTTAAGCGGAATAGTTACCGCCCAAATCGAGCAGGACATCTACGCCACAATGGGCAGAGCCGTACTTATACCTCGCGGTAGCAAAGCAATAGGTTTTTATACCAGCGATACAAAGCTAGGCATTGACAGGCTTCAAATCATGTGGCAAGAGATTATCACACCGCAAGGCATCAATATAAAGCTAACCAATGCGATGACGGCGGACAACATGGGTATGAACGGATCGATAGGAGCGATTAACAACAAATATTGGGAACGCTACGGCATAGCGTATAGCATTAGCACAATAACCAACGCACTAATGCTAGGCATCGCCTCAAAAATTAACACCAACGGCAGTGCAAATAACAACTACGCCTCAGAAATTTACTCATCTGCAAGAAGCGATATAGGCACAATAGTCCAAGAAATAATGAACCAACAAGCACAAATCCAGCCTACCATTGAGATACGAAGTGCTAGTCGTATATTTTTAGTGCCGACAAACCACATGTGGTTTGCCAAGCCAAAAAATAGCGAAGTTTTAATGCAATACTTTAATGACTAAAAGGAAAACAAATGAAATATGATGAGTTAAAAAACCAAATCACAGCAGAAATAGCAAACAAAAAGGCAAATAATAAACTGCTAGAAAAGATAGCAATACAACTTAAAAAGACCGAAAAAGCCGAAGCTTGCTACCTAAGAGAAAAAGAGAAACTAGAAAAACTAGTAGCAGAAAAAGAAGCACTACAAAACGGCACGACAGCCACGCAAGGCAAGCAAGAGTAGTAAGCAATGGCAAATAATGTTCTGTTAGAAAATATCTTGGGTGTTTTAAAGCCATACCTAAAACTAAAAGCAAACGAGCTGATATTCAACAAGCCGTGCGAGATAGAAGTAGACTACGGCGATCACTGGGAAACGCTCCACGACCCAAAGCTAGATGCTAAATTTTTAAATTATTTTTTAGTATCACTAGCAACTCGCAGAAATCAACGCTTTGATGAAACCCACTGCCACCTAAGCTGTGAACTTCCAGCCCCATTTTTAAGATATAGAGTCCAAGCTCAGCACAAATCAAGCCTATTTAATAGTGAAATTGCAATATGCATAAGAATACCAAGCAAAGAAGCCTTTAAGCTAGAAAGCTTTGTGCTAAGCGAGAAAGTCATAGATAAAGGCTGGAGTTATGAAAAAATCAAAGAGCTAATCCGCAAAAAGAAAAATGTCCTTTTAAGCGGTGGCACTGGCAGTGGAAAAACAAGTTTTTTAAATAGCTTAATGGGCGAGATAGACCCAAACGAGCGAGTAGTAACCATAGAAGACAGCCAAGAGTTAAGAGTAGAAAATCACAATAAAACTCAACTAGCTGTGCCAAAAATAGCAACTGAAATTTATAGCTACCAAGTAGCCATAGATAATGCAATGCGTCTGCGACCTGATCGCCTATTCTTAGGCGAGATAGATATCCGCAACACATTCTCTTTTTTAAGGGTAAACAACACAGGACACGCTGGCAATCTCAGCACACTCCACGCCAACAGCCCACTAGATGCCATAAAGGCGATTAAAACAAATGTCATCCTAGGCGGGGGACTCTCCAGCGTAGATGATAGAATGCTAGATAGTCTAATCATCACAGCTATAGACTACATAATCCAAATTTCAAGGCAGAAAAACAAAAGAGTAGTAACGGATATTTTAAATTTAAAGCAAGATGCCTTGATGCTATCAATGCAAGCTGGGAGAGAAACGACATGAATAAGCACAAAGAAGCAAGATTAATCTATTTTACGCCAATAGACCTAAAAGCCCTAAGCTTACTTTCTCAACAAAGAAACGAAAGTAAATCAGCAGTCGTAAGGAAGCTAGTGCATATTGCCAAATACAGCGAAACACTAGCTCAAGTAGAGTTAAACAACAAACTCCAAAACGAATTTTTAAAAGAATTTAGTCACATAGGAGCAAATCTAAACCAAATCGCATTTCAACTAAACGCAGACATTACAAAAGAAGCAGAAGCAAAAAGCGACTTCGAAAGGACAATGCAAGAGTTTAAAATAATGATTGATAAATTTTATACCGACATTAAAAAACTAAAAATCAATCTAAATGTAGCACACATAAAAACACCAAAGAAGCAAGATAAAGGGGCAGAAAATGAATAGCTCAGCCGACCAAAAGACAAGCCCATCTACATGGGCTAAACGCTTTATTCTATCAATTCTGCTGGGCATTTTTTGCTACCTTTTAGTAGTAAAAGTTATGTTTTACCCTGACATAATAAATGTCCCAGCGGTAGCGTGGAAAATTTTACAAAACTTCGGTCATCCTATGCTCAAATTAAAAGCATATATAGCAATATTCGTGCTAGTTCTGCCGTTTTTAATCATTTTTTTATGGTGGATAATGCCATACTTCAAAGAAAACGAAGACTATGGCTCAGCAAGATTTGCAGAGCCAGCAGACTTCCCACGAATGAACATTAACTACGAAACTGGCTTGGTGCTAGGATGCCTAGATATTGATAGCCCAAATCCAAAATTAATAAGAGCAACTCAGCCATTATCGACGCTAGTAGTAGCACCGCCTGGTTCTGGTAAAACGGCTGGTATGATTATCCCAAATCTGCTAACCGTTCCAAATTCATGCGTTATAACCGACATCAAAGGCGAGCTTTATCAAAAAACAGCTGGCTACCGCCAAAAATACTTAGGCAATGAAATACAACTTTTCTCCCCTTTTTCATGGGATAATACGCTGTTTTTCAACCCATTTGATAATAGCCTAGTAAAAGACCTAGAATACCTACACATTAAAAAACTAGCTGAGCAAATCGCAAGCACCATATTCGTAGGCGAAAAAGGCAAAGAAAACGACCACTGGATCGTATCAGCAAAAACGATGTTCGTATTTTTTGCTGAATATTTTATGCAAAAAGACAAACACGCCACATTCGCACAACTAGCCCAAGCACCAAAGGCTGATTATTTTGAATACCTTGATGAGAAATTTGGCGAAGAAGCGATGAAAGAAATTGATGAAGACGACCCAGACGCTGAGCGAGAAAGGGACTACGATGTAGATACCTTTAAAATTTGGCTAAAACAAACCAGCTTTGATGAAAGCCTTGATGAAAGCACAAGAAACCAAGCAAGAGCCTACTTAACAGCCGCCGACAATGAGTTTGCGAGCATAAAATCAACCTATGACACTTTTATGAAAGTATTCTCAAATCCACAAGTAGCAAGTGCCACAAATAAGATGAGCTTTACATTTGAAGATTTAAGAGAGAAGCGAATCTCGATGTATGTGGTCGTGCAAACCGAAGATATAGACATCCTAGCACCGCTAATCCGCATATTTATGGAAACACTATTTAAAAAGATAATGAGCGGAACGGAATGCTCAGACCCAGCCAAATTTATATACTGGTTCGGCGATGAGTTCGTGCGAATGGGGAAAATGCCATTCGTACTAGAAGCCCCAGCCCTGTGCCGAAGCTATGGATTATTGCCCGTATTTGTTACTCAAAGCCATGAGCAAACCAAGAAGTACTATGGCGATGATGATATGAACATACTTAAAAACAACAGCGGATATCAAGTGATTTTTAATATGAACTCAGACAAGGATGCCGAAGACACCAGCAAGCTAATAGGCGATTATACAAACATAAAAATAAGCCGAAGTCAAGGAAACTTTGACATTTTAAAAAACAATATAAGCAGAAGCAAAGAAGCCAAGAGACTGGTAACCGCACAAGATCTAAAAAACCAAGATAGTAGCGATATTTTAATACTCGTAAAGGGCTTTTATAAGATGCCAATCAAAGCAAAAGTGCCTTACTGGTTTAAGATGAAACAATGGAACGGAGCGGATAAAATAACAGTAGTTCCAAAAGGGCAAGAAAGCGAACAATCAAGCCCAGTAGAGCCAAAAAGAGAACAAAGCAAAAGCGACCGCAGCAGCACCACAAACGACCAAAAAATCCAAGAGCCAAAGATAGAAATCGTAGATATGAATAAAGAACAAAGAGATGAGCTACTAAAAGCGTTAAAAATCAAAGTAGCGGACAAGGAGTAGAAAAACATAAAATTTTAATAAATTTTATTTAGAATTTAGAGAAAAATTAAAGATTTTATTCTTTTATTTTTTGGCTAAATTTAAATAATAAGCAATTTTATTTTTTAATATTTTATTATTTTTTAAAGGACTTTATCAAAGATTTTAAAAGCCAAATTTTAAAATCTTTGATAAGAGCCTAAAAAACTCTGAATCTACCCAAAGGAGTAAAGATGACATACGCAGAAAAACTTGCCCAAGAAAAAGCGTATAAAGAATACCAAAAGCATCTTGCCGAGCAGTTTGCACAGAGCGAAGATGGCGAGTTTGAAATCAGCGAAAGCGAAAGCAAGGACTTTGAACATCTACACATAGATAATCAAAGCCTAGAAAACGCTGATGCAATCACGCCCAACCAAGACTCATAGCCCAAAAGTTATGAGTAAAAGACAGATATAAAGGAAAGAAAAATGGCAAAAATACAAGAAAAAAAGAGTTGGGAGCAAATGAATAACGCTGAGAAGAAAGAAAGCTTTGATAATTACATAAAATACAAGCTTTTTGAAGCTCATAAAACAGCAAAAGCCGACTGGCACAAGGACATGACCGCAGAGCAAGTGGATAATACTATGCCCTACAACGCAAGTACTGGCAAGACATATTCAAGAGAAACCAGCATGCTACTTCGTGCAGAAATGGCAATTAAAGGATACGATAAAGCCCAATTTGTAACGATGGAGCAAGGAAATGCTATGGGTGGAACACTAAAACTCAAACACAACGAAAATGGCGAAATTGAAATGACCAAAAGCGGAAAGCAAGCAAGGGTTGAAGGTGTAAAAATGCTCTACATTGCCACCGAAGAGATACGCCCTAAATTTGATAGTAACGGTGAAAAAGTAATGGCACAAGTAATCGACCCAAAGACAAAAAAGCCAAAACTAGACCCTAAAACCAAAGAGCCTATTACTTATCAAGTAAAAGAGCGTATCCCAATCAAGCCACGCTTTGAAACCAAGACACTCTATCATGTCAGTCAGTTTGATGGACTAGATACGAAAAAAATCAAAGAGCGTGACCTAACGGCAGTCCAAAACTACCGAGAAGAAGCCAAGAGTAAGCCGTATGAAGTAAATGTAGATTACAGCAAGACACTTGGCTTAGGTGGAAATTTAGCAAATCAGCTAAATAGTCTAACCCAAGCTCAAATCAAGGGAGTCGATTACTTTAACCCAGCTCAACGCATAGACATAACCAAGAACAAAAAGCAAACCAAAGCCCAAGATAAAGGCATGGAGCGATAGTCAGCAATGAAACAATGGGTAGATGGGGTGAAAGCCCCAAATTTAAAGGATTTTAAGTTAATGCTTTTTAATTTTTTAGAATTCTTAGGACTAGAATATAAGAACAAGCCAAAGAAAGTCGTAATAAACGACAAAGAAACACAAGAAACCGAGATAATAGATAGCGAGCAAACATACAAAATAGAAACAAAAGAGATTAAAAAAAGCGATAAAGAAGCAATAAGACAAATAATAGAAATAAAGCCAATAGGCAACGGCAAGGCACTAAGAGTAGTGACAAACCAAATGATAGGAAGATAAGCATGGCACAAACCGAACAAGTCTCAAAACAATTACTCACCGACAGCAACTGGATAAATAAAATTCAAAATGTGATGCAAGAAAATGTAATGAGCCTATTTGAAAAATTTTATAACGGAGCTCACGATTTAGTTTATAGCACAGCCAGCACGACAATCATAATGCTAATAGTCGTTTATTGGCTAATTCGCCAAATAAAAACTGGCTACCCAACATACGATGAAATATGGAAAGCTGGCAAATATGTGCTGATAGTTTGCGGAATTTTTGCAGTCCTTACTTCTTTTAATGTTTATACCGAATTTTTACATCTGCTAATGATACCAGAAAATATTATAACATCAGTCGTAAGCTCAATATTTCAAAGCCAAGACTTCGCAAGCATAGTAACCGAGTCAGCAAATAGAGTAGATAACATAAGAAGTCTAATGTGGAATTACGGTGTAAATTGGACTTTAAAATCATCGCAGTCATCGTTTCTAGGCTTTACATTCAACGACCCAGTAGACTACCTAGTAGCCTATGTGGGAACATTTTTTGTAATGCTACCATTTTGGATATTTTATGTAGTATTTTATATTCTACTAATCGGTATCACAATAGTGATATTTTTTAGCAAATTTATGGCGTTTTTACTCCTAAGCACCTTGCCATTGGTGCTTCCGTTTTTAATTTTTACAAGATTTATCCCATATTTGTGGAGCTGGTATAAACTATACCTATCATACTCCATCATCGCCCCTTTGGCATTTATCGCTTTAAATTTAGCAATGAATCCAACCATCGAAATGGAAAAATGGGCAAACCCAAACACGATAGGCGATTTATTTACTAAACAATTTGAATACCTAATTACTGGCACGATAACTTGCATCACCGCCATAGTCCTACTAAAACGCATCCCAAACTGGATAAACTCAGTGCTAGCCACGCAGATGGAAAGCGGAGCTGGCGGAATCGCTGGCGGAGCAATAGCTGGAGCGATAGCTGGCAAAACAATTGCTGGCGGAATTGCCAGCAAAGCAATGGGCAATAGTTTCATAGGCGGAGCAATGCGAGCATTTGGTAGCGCAACTGGCGGTAAAGCTGGAGCTCAAATCGCCAGCTCAACTGGCAAAGCAATAAGCAACACAGCAAAAGACATAGCAAGCGGAACAAAAGCACTAGGCAACGCAACTGCAAAGGCATATCAAGGTTTTTTACAATTTCGTGGCGGACATGCAGTGCCGTAAATTTTAAAAAGAAAGGATAAAAAATGAAAACAAACTTTTTCAAGGAAACAATTAATGAGGCAGAGCGAGATTGAAGAAACGCTTACAAGTATCAGCGTTGATGAACTTTTAAGCGAGATTGACAAAACAGATAGAAGTCTTAACATACACGAATTGTTAGAACTAGCAAAAAGCTTGCTAGAACGCAACAGCAAACATAAGATTTTTACAAACAATGATGTAGATTTCAAGTATATATATGACAACGATATATTCTTGCGATTTTATTAAACACTTGCGGGCAATCGCTCGCGCAAAATTTCAAAAAAAGGATAAACAATGCAAAACACGATAATAATCATAGAAAGCCCAAATAAATGCGACAAGATAGCCCACATCACTGGAGCAAAAGTCTATGCAACAAAAGGGCATTTTAAAGAGCTTACAAAGCAGATTGTGCAAGACTACGAAAGCTACGAGCCACAGCTAGAAATGAAAGAAAAAAGCAGTTATAACATGAATATGATTTTTAACGACTGCAAAGGCAAAGATGTAGTCATCGCAACCGACCCCGACCGAGAGGGATACGCAATCGGTTACATGGTATATGACACCATAAAAAACATCGCAAAAAGCGTAAAAAGGGCAGAATTCCACGAAATCACTGAAAACGGAATCAACAAAGGCTTGGCAAATGCCGTGCCCTTTTCAAGCTCAAATTTAAAAGAGTATGAAAGCTGGAAAGCAAGAGCAGTCGGCGACAAATTAGTCGGCTATATACTAAGCCCAAAATACATAAACAAGCTAAACGATAAAAACAATAGCGTAGGCAGAGTTCAAACGCCAGCACTTGGACTAATCGTAAAGCGAGAACTTGAAATAAAAGAGTTTAGCGACAACAAAGCAAACGCAAAAGTTGATTATAAAATCAAAGCAAAACTAAAAACCGCAAGCGGTGTAGAATTTACAGCCATAAATGACAATATATTCAGCGACAAAGGGGAAGCAGTAGCCAAAATCGCAGAGCTAAGCAGAGCGGTTGCCAAGCTTTACGCCCTAGACACCAAAGAGAGCCAGCAAAAACCACAAGCACCATACCGCACGAGCCAACTTCAAGAAGATGCGAATAAAAAGCTAGGCTTTTCAAGCGATAAAACTATGGGGCTGGCTCAAAAGCTCTTTGAAAAGGGCTTAATCACCTACCACCGCACCGATAGCAACACCATATCTGCAGAATTTATGGATGAAGTGAGGGCGAAATTTGGCTCAGCCGAATGGTATGAAAGAAAAGAGTACAAAGCTGGAAGCCAAAGCCAAGCAGAAGCACACGAAGCTATCCGCATAAGCCACATCCACGACTATAATGAAATAGAGCAAATCGCAGAGCGAGATAATCTGTCAAGCGATGAAAAAGCACTATATGAGCTGATATTCTTAAACTCAGTCCTAAGTCAAGCCAAGAACGCCATAAACGAAAACACTACCTACGACATCAGTATAAATGCCCTAATATTTAAAGCAAAGACCACAAAATGCATTTATAAGGGCTTTAAAGGGGCTTTAAAAGAGCAAGTAGATGATGAAGATGACAAAGACAAAGATACACAAGAAATAAGCCTAAATTTAAAGCAAGGCGATGAAATGCAAGTGCTAGGCTTTGAACTAGCAGATGTAAAGAAAACACCACCGCCACACTACAAAGAGAGCAACTTTATCTCCCTTTTAGAAAAAGCTGGAATTGGCAGACCAAGCACATACGCCACATTCTTGCCAAAACTGCTAGAAAGAAACTACATAGAAATCCAAACGAAAGGCAAAAAGCAAGACATCGTAGCCACAGCCAAAGGCTTGGCATTTATGCAAAGCATAAAAAGCGATGATGACTGGATAAGCAGTGCAGAATTTACCAAGCAAATGGAAGATGTGCTAGATGAAATAAGTGCTGGTAAAGTAGGATACCTAGACTTTATCAAGCCGCTACACGAAAAAATGGGCTTTAAAGAGTTAAGCAGTAATGACGGCGCACCAAAACCACCGACTGAAAAGCAAATGGAGTGGGCAAAGAGCCTAGCCAAGAATTTAAAAATAGATCTACCGCAAGGCTGGGATACCAACTGGAAAATCTGCTCAGAGTTCATAGACAAAAACAAAGCCAAAGACATCCGCCCGCCAAGCGAGAAACAGCTCACATGGGCAAAGAGCCTAGCACAGCAAAACAAAATTGAACTTCCAAAAAAAGCAGAAATCGATGCGAAAGAATGCTCAAAATTTATAGATAAATACATAAAAAATAGATAAAAAAAGAAATAAAAAAATGCAAGAAATTAGCCAAAATACAAATAACATAACACAAACACCGCCACAGCCTACCGGCAAAAATGCTGGTGGTTGGATGGCAGACAAAGAGAAAAAAACAAACATCTACTTTATGAAAGCAAAGTATGAAATAGATGATGAGTTTTATACAAGCTATGATGAGATAAGAATAGAGATGGAAGACTACAAATTGCACTTTAAAGACAAAGTGGTAGTCTGTCCTTGCAACGATGGCTTAAGAAGCAATTTTTACCGCTATTTTTTACTAAATTTTAAAGAGCTAGGATTAAAAAAGCTAATCACTACAACATTTAACATAAATGATCCAACCGTCAAAGGCACAAAAATAGAAATCACCGAAAATAAAGAAAGCCAAACCGAACTACAAGGTAGGGGCGACTTCCGTAGTGATGAAGTAAAAGAGATAATCGCCGGGGGCGACATTATAGTAACAAATCCGCCATTCTCGCTTTTTAGAGATTTAATCAAAATTTGCGAAGACCAAAAGAAGAAATTTTTAATCGTAGGCGGAACATACTCAATCACATATAAGGCGATATTTGAACTATATAAAAAGGGCAGAATTTGGCTAGGAAACCACCAAGTCTGCATATTTACACGCCCAAACGGCACGAAAAAACGCTTTTCAAATATTAGCTGGTTCACAAACCTAAAAAGCAACAAGCACATGAACGGAGTAAGGCTAACGCAAAAATACAAAGGAAACGAGCATAAATACCCTGAATACGACAACTACAAAATCATAGAGGTAACCAACTATAAAAACATACCAATAGACTATGATGGAATCATGGGTGTGCCTTTAACTTTTTTTTTAAGACACAATCCAGCTCAGTTTAATATTATTGGGTGCGACTTTGAAATTAAAGACCGCTACCCTGAGCTAGTAAAGCAAAATTATACCGAAAATAACACCAAATCAGCCGTACTAAACGGAAAAGAATTATTTACAAGGATAATCATTCAACGCGCAAGCAATCTAAGACCAAGACAAAAAGTAACAAACCAAATTTAAAGGAACAAAAAATGTTTAACAACGCAACTCTACTAGGTAATCTCACAAGAGATATAGAGCTACGCTATCTGCAAGATGGCACACCAAAAGCCACGAGTGCAATAGCCGTAAATAAGAGATATAGAGATAGAAATGGCCAACAACAAGAAAAAGTGATGTTTATAAATTTAAACTTTTGGGGTAAGACAGCAGAGATAGCAAACCAATACCTACGCAAAGGCTCAAGGCTTTTAATAGATGGCGAAATTGAACTGCAACAATGGCAAGACCAAAACGGACAATGGCACTCACGCCACGAAATCCAAGTAGAAAAAATGCAAATGCTAGACAGCAATCAAAATGCCCAACCAAGCACCAATCAAAATGTGCAAATGTCAGCACCGCAACAAGAGCCACAATCACAACAAGTAGAGCCAGTATCGCAATCTAGTCAAGAAACAATGCCAAGCAATGCAGCAGAGCAAAACGCCAACACAACAAGCGATGATGATAAAAGCCTATTTGAAACAGAGCAATGAAAAAAGGAAAGAAACTAGAACTCTTCAATAACCCAGCAAAGCGATTTGCGTGGGCTTTTTTAGCATTAAACATGCTAGGAGTTGTAATGAACGCCGTGCTGTATTACTTTAAAATTCCAAGCGGAATACACACGCTAATAGATGCTAATGCATTTTTTATCACAATCAACATTATATGTTACCTAGCATTTAATGTAATGCTTTATTTTATCATCAAAATGCACTTCATGCTGTCGCAGAGAAAAGGGTAAAAATAGGAAGAAACAAAGCAGTAGGCACTAGCCTACTGCACAAAACTAATTCGACAACAAAAAATCAAAAAAAAGATAATTTGCTATCAAACAAAATAGTAAAATAAATCTACATAAAACCTCATTAAAAACACAAACATATAGCAAAATTTTTAAAAACCAAGTAGCACCGCAAGCGGTGAGAGAATTTAAAAAGGGAGAAGAAAAAGCATTTTAAGACTTAAAAGGGGCTTAAAATTTATTTATATTTTTTATGTTTTTTTTCTCTTTTTTAATTTTTTTAATTTTTTATGTTAATTTAAATAGAATAACTTTTTTTATTTTAAAGATTTTATTATTTATTAAGTTAATTTTTGGTATAATCTATCACAAGAAAGGCAAAGATGTCTATTTTAAAAAAGGAGAAAAAAATGGAAAAAGATAAGATAGAACACGCGGTTGTTTATGCGTATAACTATCAAGCACATATAGGATATTTTGACACAGCAGAAGATGCCAAAAGAAAAGTATCTAATATGATGAGCCAGGTGCAAGTTTGGAAAATACAATTTTGCGAGAATATCAGTGCAACGCAAAACGATATTTACGAATTGCGCGACAGAGTGCAAAAAGTTTTAGATTTGCTAACAGTTATGCAAAAATAAGCGAGTAAAACAGCGCGGTAAATCCGCGAAATTTTAAAAGAAAGGATAAAAAATGAATATTGAAGAAATACTAGACACGCTACACAGCGCAAGCGATGAAATAAGCATACTAGAAGAAGAGCTAAATGCCAAAGCAAAAGACGAGTTAGCAGAGCTAATAGATAGAGATTATGAAATATCAGTAGATGTCAGTTATACACTATATAGCAGAGAATTCAGTATAACGCTTTACTATATAAAGCAAAGCATTAAAAGCAAATCGCGCTACTTAACGATAGATTGCGAGCTTGATAAGACTAAGATTGTGATATCGACAACAACAACAGACGCGCAAAAAATAAAAAAGCTCACTGAATTTTGCGAACGCCACATTTTAGGGGGATTTGATGACGAATTTGTTGAATACTAAAATTTGCGGGCAACCGCCCGCGCAAATTTTAAAAAAAAGAAATAACATGCATTATATGTATGCGTAGGTGAAAGAAAGGACACAACAATGATAGTATCGATCTGCAACGAAAAGGGCGGAAGCGGAAAATCCACTCTAGCAATCAACATAGCTATAGAGCAAGGCAGAGTAAGTGGTGAGCTGCCACTGCTCATAGACACCGACCCACAAAAATCGGTAGCATCGTTTCTAAATATCCGCAACGAAGTAGATGATGACACTAGTAAGCCAAGAGCATCTGCCAAGCTCTTTATTTACACCCACAAAGTGGGCGAATATTTAAAGGGTTTTTTAGCAGAAATGAGAGAAAAACAGCCAAACAAAAACATCATCATAGACACTGCTGGATGGGCGAGCCGTGAGATGTACATAGCTATAGGACTAAGCGACATGATCGCAATTCCAGCAGTCCCAGCCCAGTTAGATGTAAGTGTCCTTGATAAAATGGTAGATCGTGTCAAAATGGCAAAAGAGAAAAATCCAAATTTAAAAGCACTAATAGTAATCAGCAGAGCCAGTCCTAACCCCTTTTTACAAAAGAAAATAGAGAGTTTAAAGGCATTTGTAGAGTATATCAACGCAGAGCCAAGCGAGAGTGAGCAAGAGAGCTACATAAAACTGGCAAACACCATAATCTATGAGAGAGAAATCTACAAAATAGCTACGCAAATGGGCTTAGGCGTTGTAGAGATGCAAGATAGCAAAAACAAAGCAAAAGCAGAGATAGCTGGGTTATGTAAAGAAATTTTTTAAGAGAAAAACCAAAAACGCCGATGATTGATTTTTAATTTTTACTAGCGATTTACTAGCGAAAATTTAAAAATTATATTTTTTAAAATTTAGCGAAAAATTAAAAAATACATAATTTTATTTTTTATCATTTTATTATTTTTTAATGCTAAATAGGCTAAAATTTTATAAAATTTCAAAGGAAAGTGACATGGATTTTAAAAGAGCAAATAATTCAACCGCCAACCTGGATGAATATGCACAAGACATAGAGCTAAATGAGCCACAAAAAGCCAAGTATAAACTCGCTCGCACACCAAAAAGCAATAGGGTAGCCGTAGGTGTAAAATTTTCAAAAGAGCTAAGTGTAAATATACGCAAAAAATATCCAACATACACCCTCGCAAAATACATAGAAATGGCACTAACAACGCAAGTGCCACAAATAAAAGATGAAATTTTAATCACTATCTATGACAAAGCAAAATGGCATAACACAAGCATGAGCGAGTATGTAAGATTTAAAATGGGGCTAAAAGAAGCCCCACAACCAAACGACCCAAAGGATAAACAGCACATAAAAAATTACATCATATTTGTGACCGAAGAAAAAAAAGAAGCAATCCGCAAAAAAGCCGAGAGTCTAGACATAAGTGTCTTAACATACAGCGATGTTAAAATTTTAGCTACATATGAATTAAAAGATATATTCACATTTGATGAGCTGATGATGTTTAAAGCAGAAGCAAACAACTACGACCTAGAGCTAGATGAATACATAGCAATGCGAATAAGGGGGTAAAAAGCACGATGCGAAAATTTTAAAAAAAGCAATAAAAAAGATAAAAATTTAGTATAATGCGATTTCAACACAAAAATTTAAAAGAATAGCCTTGAATTTTTTTAGAGCCAGCAGAATAAACTGGCTCAAAAAGTATCTTTTCAAAATAAGTTTCGCCAAGCTCAGAAAGCGATGGAGTTAAAACACGCCGATCCAAATCAGTAGCATCGTAACCGCTAGGCACAGCCATAAGATTCTCAAAGTCGCTTCTATTAAAATTCACACACTTAAACCCATTTCTATCAGCCTTAATATTTTCATATTGGAGCAATAGCCTATATAAAATCTTGGCAAATTTGCCACGAATAGAAACAAATTTATTTAAGTCAATTTTCATAAATTTAAGAACGCCAAATAGAACATCAAGGGCATCGGTAGACATTTTGAATTTTAAAATTTGCTTGTTTCTAAAAGTATCAATTCTAATAAAAAATATACCGACAGATTTGTAAAAACCATCAGCGTTTGGAATGATACTTCGGTAAACCGCTGCACCATCTCTACCCAAAACCTTGTCAGCAAATAAATCTATCTGTTCATTAACACGAGTCTTATTCCAAGATTTATCAAAAAACCTAGTAAGCTCAGAATACGGCATCTCAATAAACTGGCGACTATCAGTATAACCTTGCTGTTTTACATACCAGCAAATAGTAAAAAAAATATCGTAATCAAACGCAGTAAAATTAACTGGAAATAAAATAGAATTCATTTTATTTTGAAACACAAGCGTGCCACTTTTTTTAGCTTTCGCAACTCTCTTTACTTTTAACACAAACTCACCTTTCTCAAAATAGAAAGACAAAAGGCTCATTTTTACTCCTTACAACCTAAAATTTAAGTTGCAAATAGTAAAATACTTTTAATGTGTTATGACTTAAAAGAATAAATTTTAAAATTTACTAAATAAAGCGCGCTTGCTCTAAGCAAGCAAGCCAAATAAAAGGTTTTTTTAGTATAATTGCGCCAAAATTTTTAAGGCCAAAAATGCTAGGTAATTTAATTAGTAAAATTCGCAAACCACAAAGCGCACCAAATGAAGCTCCAAGCCACTGGATTAAATGCCCAAGCTGTAATTCACTGATGTATTATAAAGAGGTGCATGCTTGTTTTAATGTATGCCCAAAATGCGCTTATCATATGCGAATAAGCGCAAAAGAGCGCGTGAAATTATTAGCCGATGTGAATACTTTTAAAGAATTTGATGAAAATTTACAACCAAACGATCCATTAAAATTTGTGGATAAAAAAAGCTATAAAAAACGCATAGATGAAAGCGTGGCAAAAACAGGGCGTTATAGCTCGGTGATTTCTGGGGAGTGTTGTATTGAAGAGCTAAAAGTTCAGCTTGTGGTTTTTGATTTTAGTTTTATGGGCGGTTCGCTTGGCTCGGTTGAGGGAGAAAAAATCACCCGCGCAGTAAAACGCGCCATATCTTATAAACAACCGCTAATAATAGTAAGCGCAAGTGGCGGAGCAAGAATGCAAGAGAGCAGTTTTTCTTTAATGCAAATGAGCAAAACTAGCGCAGCCTTACAGCTTTTAGCACAGGCTAAATTGCCTTATATTTCGGTGCTAACTGATCCTACGATGGGCGGTGTTTCGGCTAGTTTTGCGTGGCTTGGGGATATTATTATTGCTGAGCCTGGCGCGTTAATAGGCTTTGCAGGACAAAGGGTAATAGAACAAACCATTAAAGCGACCTTGCCACAAGGTTTTCAAAGGGCGGAGTTTTTATTAGAGCATGGATTAATTGATGCCATAGTTGAGCGTGGCGAGCAAAAAGCATATATAGCGCAAGTGCTAAGATTTTTACTAAAATAAAAATGATAGAAATAAATGTGTTTTCTTGCCAAAAAGCAAAAGATTTTGATGAGATTAAAGATTATATTAAAAATAGCCTGCCTTGGGCTAAGATTCAAAATATAAATAAATTTAACGCAAACATATCAAAATCCCAAGCCCTAAAAGCAAATTTTAAAAGTGAAAATAGCCAAGACGCATTAAAGCAAAATGCGCAAAAATCTTATGAAATTGCGTATTTGCCGTGTATAAGTGGCTATAATATCGCCCTTGATGAAAAGGGCATTATGCTAGATAGCAAAGGCTTTGCTAGTTTATTAGAAAATAAAAGCAGGGTTAATTTTTTCATAGGCGGAGCTTATGGATTTTCAAACGATTTTAAAACTAAGATGCAAAAAGTTATTAGTTTTTCGCCCTTAACAATGGCTCATAAAATCGCAAAACTTGTGCTTTTTGAGCAGATTTATCGCGCATTAAGCATAAATGCTAAGCACCCATATCACAAATAAAGGATAAAAATGCAAACAAAACTCTACACCTTATACGCTACTATTTACATCGCGCTTATGTGGATGATAGTTTTTAGCACTTATAGTGGCGAATACACAATTAAAATTTTAAAGCAAGAAATTACTTTTAGCGTGGCTACTTGGGTTGTTATACCGCTTGTGATTTTGGCTATTTTAAGTATTTTGCATATGATTTATCATAGTATGAAAAGCTTTTTTGATGCAAGAGCGCTTAAAAATGACTTAAATCTTTATAATGCTATGGCAAAAGAAGTATTTTTGGGCTTAGAAAGCAATAAAGAGTTTAAGACTAAATTTTTTGATAGTTCAGCTGAGGTTACTAAAAGCTTAAATCCGTGGATAAAAAGCACACAGCAAAAATTTAGCGATGATGAGTTAAATCTGGCTTATGAGGCTTTTATAAAGGTTAAAAATGGCCAAATAGCTGAGCTTAGACGATTTAGATTGCTCAAAAATAATCCTCTCTACATACAAAACGAAAAAAACAAAATTTTAGCCGATCACAAATACGCCATAAATGTGCTAAATGACAGCAGTGATTTAGATGAGGGCTTGAAAAAATGCGCGATAAAAGCGTTGATTGATTGTGGTAATTGCGAACAAATAAATAAATATATAAATGAGCTAGATTTTGAAAGTATTAAAATTTTAATTTCACGCTACGCAAATAAAGACTTAGAGCTAAAAGGCAACGAATTATTTAATATATTAAGCAAAAACGAACTTAGCGCAAACGAATATCTACAAATCGCTAAAATTTTAAAGAAAAAAATTGCGCCTGATTCTTTAATTGCTATATTTAAAGAATTAAAAAGCATTCAGCAAAACGCCACAGAAAGCTATTTGTATATACTTTATGATTTACAAATGATAGATGAATTGCGCTCAGCTCTTTTAGCTAGCGAAGGCGATGAATACCCGCGCATAGATGCCTTACTTTTCTTGCGCGAACACGGCAAAATGACAAAAGCAGATTTTATTTACAATTTATAAAAGCGCAAATTTTAATATAAACAAGGATAATTATATGGAGCAAATGACAATTTATGGCTATGAAAAATTAACAAATGAGCTAAAAAATCTTAAATTAGTAGAGCGACCTGAGGTGATAAAAGAGCTTGATATTGCGCGCTCTCACGGCGATTTAAAAGAAAACGCTGAATATCAAGCCGCCAGAGAACGCCAAAGATTTATAGATGGGCGCATAGCTGAACTTGGCAAGCTAATAAATGAAGCTGAGGTGATTGATCCATCAAGCTATGAGCATAATATAGTAAAATTTGGCTCAACCGTTAGCTATGAGGATTTAGACACTGGCAAAAGTGCTACATACACGATAGTTGGAGCCATAGAAAGCGATTTAGATAAAGGTTTAATTAGTGCAAATACACCGCTTGCTAAGCAACTAATGGGGCGTAAAATAGGCGATCAAATAGAGCTAAACTTGCCAAAAGGACAAGTTGAGATTGAAATAACTAATATTTGCTATAAAGCCATAAAATTTTAAAGGACGCAAAATGAGCATAAAAGTAGGGATTTTAGGCGTTGGCGGATATACTGGTTTAGAGCTTGTAAAATTAATCAAAAATCACCCAGAATTTGAGCTAAGCTACGCGGCCACGACCTCTAAAAATTCACTTTCAAATATTTTTACTCAGCTTAATGGCGTAATAGATTTAGATGTTAATGTGGTGAATGTAAGCGAGTTAAAAGAGCGCGCCGAGCTTGTATTTATGGCTATGCCACACACTCAAAGCATGAATTATATAAAAGAGTTACCACAAGATTTTAAAATTGTAGATCTTTCGGCTGATTATCGCATCAGCTTAGAAAATTACGAAGCGCATTATGCTCATCATATTGATATTTTAGGGCTTAAACGCGCTACTTATGGCTTGGTTGAGATTAACCGCCAAGCTATCGCAAACTCTACTTTAATCGCAAATCCGGGGTGTTATCCTACTTGCTCTTTGCTTGCGGCCTTGCCTTTTGCTAAATTTTTAAATCCAAAAGATGGATTAATCATCGATGCAAAAAGCGGTTTAAGCGGAGCTGGTAAAGCCTTAAAAGAAAGCTCGCATTTTGTAAGCGCAAATGAAAATTGCACGCCTTATAGCCCTTTTACACATCGCCATTCAATCGAAATTAAAGAGCATTTTGAAAAATCCACAAATGCTAGCTTTGATGTGCTTTTCGTTCCGCATTTGTTGCCATTAAATCGCGGTATGATAGCAAGTATTTATGCGAGCATAAAAGATGAATTTTGCGATATTGAGCCATTAGAAATTTTAAAGCAATTTTATAAAGATGATAAGTTTATTCGCATTTTAAACACCCCGCCTTGTATCAAAAATGTAGCAGGGACGCATTTTTGCGATATTTATGCCAAAAAAATGGGCAATAAACTTTGGGTTTGTTCTAGTATTGATAATTTATTGCGCGGGGCTAGCTCGCAAGCTATGGCAAATGCAAATATTCTTTGCGGGTTTGATGAAAACTTAGCATTGCCTGAGCTTGGCTGTGGCATTTAGCTGATTAAAATTTGCCATTTTAAAATTTGGCAAATTTTAAAGGCAGAATTTTAACTAAATGCTTTTAAGAAGTTTTGATGATTGAAATTTTACCTGATGCTATTTTTTTGAGTGATTCGCACGAAAATATCGATAAACGCGCATTTTTACGACTTTTAAAAGCTTTTAAAAGTCAAAAAGAACCCTTGCCAAGACAAATTTTTTTGCTTGGCGATATGTTTGATTTTTTAACCTTTACTACTTATTCAAAACAATTTTTTAGCGAATACATCACACTTTTAAACGAACTTGGCAAGGATTGTGAGATTTTTTATTTTGAGGGCAATCACGATTTTAATTTGGCTGGGATTTTGCCAAATGTGCGGGTTTTTGCGCTTAATGCTCAGCCTGCGCTTTTTAGTTTTAAGGGCTTGAAAGTAGCGATTGCTCATGGTGATATATTTTTGAGTTTTAAAGAAATGCTAGCGCTTAAAATTTTAAGGATCAAGCCACTTTTATGGGCGCTAAATTACATCGATACGGCGCTAAATTTTAAAATTTCAAAGAAAATTTTAAAATTTCAAAACCAAAAAAAGCTAGATTATAAAATTTCAAATTTCACAAATAAAATGATCCCAAGGCTACGCAAATATAACGCTGATGTGGTGATTGAGGGGCATTATCATCAAGGCATTAGCGCGCAGATTGAAAAAATATTTTATATAAACCTGCCTTGTTTTGCGTGCGAACAAAGTTTTTTTATGCTAGAATGCGCGGACTTTAAACTTAAAGTAACAAAAAGGAGCCTTAATGTTTGATGATAATGTCTTAAAAACGGGCTCAGGCGAGATGGAGCTTGTTGATTTTCGCATTTTTAAACGCGGAACAACTGAAAGCGATGTTTATGAAGGAATTTATGGGGTAAATGTCGCAAAGGTTAAAGAAATCATCAAGATGCCAAATTTGACTGAGTTGCCCGGCACACCTGATTATATAGAAGGTATTTTTGATTTGCGTGGTGTGGTGATCCCTGTTATCAACCTGGCGCGCTGGATGGGAATTGATCCGCCTAGTGAGAGGATTTTAAAACCGCGCGTTATTATTTCAGAATTTTCTAATATTTATATAGGTTTTATTGTCCATGAAGCAAAGCGCATTCGCCGAATAAATTGGAAAGATATCGAGCCAGCAAATTTTACAGGTGGCGGAGCAGGTGGCGGAGCCTTAGATAAAAGCAAAATCACCGGCGTAACGCGCATAGAAAATGATGATGTTTTATTGATACTTGATCTTGAGAGCATAGTTCAAGAACTTGGCATCTATCAACCTAAGCTAGATCTTGATATACAAGAAGTTTCGCGCTTAGATGGCTTTGCTCTTGTGCTTGATGATAGCATAACAGCCCGCCATTTAGTAAGCGATGCTCTAAGCAAAATGGGCTTAAAAGTAATAGAAGCAAAAGATGGAGTAGAAGGCTTTGAAAAGCTTAATGATTTATACGCTTTATATAAAGAAGATTTAGAAAATAACCTTAGAATAATTATTTCTGATGTAGAGATGCCACAAATGGACGGCTTTCATTTTGCAGCCAGAATGAAAGAAGATAAAAGATTTATCAATATTCCTATTATTTTTAATTCATCTATTAGTAATCAATTTAGTGAAATTCAAGGCAAAGAAGTTGGTGGAGATGGATATTTGACTAAATTTAATGCCACACAACTTTACAATGAAGTAATTCGCGTTTTAAATGAACGCAAAAAAGCCATTCAAGGAGGTGCTTAATGGACGACATGCAAGAATTATTAGAAGATTTTTTAGTTGAAGCATTTGAGTTAATTGAGCAAATCGATCACGATTTAGTTGAGCTTGAAGCAAATCCAGATGATTTAGAGCTATTAAATAGAATATTTCGCGTAGCGCATACGATTAAAGGTAGTTCTTCGTTTTTAAATTTTGATATTTTAACTGAACTTACGCATCATATGGAAGATGTGCTAAATAAAGCACGCCGTGGCGAGTTAAAAATAACGCCTGATATTATGGATGTGGTGCTAAAATCAGTAGATATGATGAAAAATTTGCTATTTAGCATAAGAGATAATGGCTCAGACACAGCAGCTGGCATAGATATAAATGAAATTTGTAAGCATTTAACGGCATTAAGCGAGGGCGAAGAGCTAAGTGCTAAGCCAGAGCCAGAACCTGTTTCTAACCAGGCACTTTCTACTGGTCCATCTGATGATGTAGATCCTAATACTCTAAGCGAAGAGCAAGTAGAATCAGAAATTGAGCGTTTATTAAAACTTCGCAAAGCAGAAGATGAAGCAAGACGCGCACAAAAAAATGCTGCCAAACCAGCGTCAGCCACACAAGCTACGCCAAAAAATGAACCTAGCCCAGCACCTGCTACGCCAAATCCTACCCCAGCAGCAAATAGCGAGGCTAGCAAAACAAGCCCTAACGCTCCCACAAAATCTAGTTCAAGCTCTATGGATCAAACAATTCGCGTAGAGGTTGCAAGGCTTGATTATTTAATGAATCTAGTAGGCGAGTTAGTTCTTAGCAAAAACCGCTTATTAACAATTTATAACGATGTAGAAGAGCGTTATGAGGGCGAGCAGTTTTTAGAAGAGCTAAATCATATAGTTTCATCGCTAAGCTTAGTAACTACTGATGTGCAATTAGCCGTGATGAAAACGCGTATGCAACCTATTGCTAAGGTATTTAATAAATTCCCGCGCGTGGTGCGTGATTTAGGGCGCGATTTAAATAAGCAAATTGATTTAGAAATTAGCGGTGAAGAAACCGAGCTTGATAAATCAATAGTAGAAGAAATAGGCGATCCGCTAACGCATATTATTCGTAATTCTTGCGATCACGGCATAGAAGAGCCAGCTTTAAGAGCAAAAGCTGGTAAAAATGAGCGTGGCAAAATACAATTAAAAGCTTATAATGAAGGCAATCACATAGTAGTAGAAATAGTAGATGATGGCAAGGGCATCGATGCTGATCTTATACGACAAAAAGCCGTTGAACGCGGGATAATCACTGAAAACGAAGCTGATATTATGACAGATAAAGAAGCTTTTGGCATTATATTTAGACCTGGTTTTTCAATGGCTCAAAAGCTTACAAATGTAAGCGGCCGTGGCGTGGGTATGGATGTTGTTAAAACAAATATAGAAAAACTTCACGGAATGATAGATATAGATAGTGAAGTAGGCAAAGGCACTACCATTAAGCTTAAAATTCCATTAACCCTAGCTATTATTCAATCGCTCTTAGTTGGCACACAAGAAGAAGTTTATGCCATACCATTAGCAAATGTAAGCGAAACCGTGCGCGTGCCAATTGATAATATCTACACAATCGAAGGCAAAAATGTGCTTAGATTAAGAGATGAGGTGCTAAGTTTAGTAAGACTTAGCGATCTTTTTGGTGTAAAACAAGTGCTTGAAAGTGGAGATCAAACCTATGTGGTTGTTATAAATGTGGCTGAGACTAAATTAGGCATAATTGTAGATAATTTAATTGGACAAGAAGAGATTGTTATTAAATCTTTGGGTAATTATCTAGCTGGAATAAATGGCATAGCAGGCGGGACTATACGAGGCGATGGACGCGTAACGCTGATTATTGATGTAGGCGTTATTATGGATATGGCAAAAGAAATAAAAGTAGATATAAGATCTAGCATAGAAAGCGAACAAAAATCATCAGCCAAAGAAAAACCAAGCGATTATTGCGTGCTAATAGTAGATGATTCTAAAATGGATAGAACCATTATGCAAAAATCTCTTAGCCCAACTGGCATAACACTAATGGAAGCAAAAGATGGCTTAGAGGCTTTAAATATCATTAAATCAGGCGATCATCAATTTGATGCTGTTTTAATCGATATAGAAATGCCAAAAATGGATGGCTACACCTTAGCTAGCGAAATACGCAAATACTCTAAATATCGAAATTTACCGCTAATTGCTGTAACAAGTAGAACAAGCAAAAGCGATCGTTTGCGTGGTGTAGAAGTAGGTATGACAGAGTATATAACAAAGCCATACTCAGCCGAATACTTAGAAAATGTCGTTCGCAAGAATATTAAGCTAGTATAAGGATAGAAAATGGATAAATTAAATGAAGTTTTGCGTAGGCAAAAACGCCAGGTTGAAAATCCCGCGCAAGTTGATGCTGATGAAGTAGAGCAATTAGTAGGCTTTATAGTAGGCGAAGAAGAATACGCTATTCCAATTCTTTATATTAAAGAAATTATTAAACCGATTGAATTTACACGCGTGCCTGGTGTGCCAGATTTTGTTTTGGGCGTGTTTAATATGCGCGGAAATGTAACACCTTTGATTGATTTGCGCGTGATGTTTGGGGTACAAAATCCTAAAATCACAGATACCACGCGTTATATAGTAATGGTTTATGAAGATAATGTGGCTGGTTTTGTTATAGATAGATTAACAGAGGCTATAAGAATGAAAAAAAGCAAAATCGATCCGCCACCTGAAACTTTATTACATGCTAAGGGTATGATAGCAGGCATTGGCAAGCGTGATAATAATATTCTTACTATTTTAAAAGCCGAAGGGCTATTAAAACGAGATTTTTAAGGTGTATGCTTGATTAGACTCTGTGTTTTTGATTTTGATAGCACCTTGATGGATGGCGAGACTATTTCGTTTTTGGCTAAGGCTGTGGGCAAAATGGATGAAGTTTCAGCCATTACTGCTCGCGCTATGGCCGGTGAGCTTGATTTTTATGAAAGCCTAAAAGAACGCGTAGCTTTTTTAAAAGGCATTGGCTTAAATGATGCTAAAAAAATCGTAGCAAATTTGCCTATGATGCCTGGCGCTGCTGAGATAATTTCGTATTTAAAAGCTCACGGGATTAAAGTAGTTGTTTTTTCAGGCGGTTTTCATATGGCCACAGATGCCGCTCAAGTTAGGCTTGGTTTTGATATAAATTTTGCAAATGAATTACACCACAAAAACGATATCTTAACCGGCCAAATTGGCGGTGAGATGATGTTTGGGGATTCAAAAGGAAAAATGCTTGCTAGATTGAAGCGTTTTTTAGGGCTTGATAGTAGCGAGGTAGCAACTATTGGCGATGGAGCAAATGATCTTTCTATGTTCAAAGAAGCAAGCACTTGTATAGCATTTTGTGCAAAAGAAATTTTAAAAAATGCGGCAACGCATATTATAGATCGCAAAGATTTGTGTGAAATTAAGAAAATTATATGCTAAAATTATGCGCTTGTTTTATGAGTTTAAAGGATTATAATGTATAAAGATACTAAATTTTCACTTTGGTGCGATTTTATAGAAAGAGATTTTATAAACGCTCAATTTAAGGATTTAATCGCTAAGGGCGTTATAAATGGAGCCACTAGCAATCCTGCCATTTTTAAATCAGCCCTTTTAACAAGCAAGGCATATAAAGAATCCATAAATAGATACATTAAGAAAAAAACCCCAAAAGAACTTTATGAAATTTTAGCCACACAAGATATAAAAGCCAGCGCATATAAGCTTTTGACAAATTACGCAAACGGCGATGATGGCTTTATAAGCATAGAAATAGATCCAAAGCTTTTTGATGATAGTGTAATGAGCCTAAAAGAAGGCAAAAAGCTGTTTAATAGCATAAAAATGCCAAATGTTATGATTAAATTGCCAGCTTGCGAGCGTAGTTATATAGCTATGAGCGAGCTAGTAAAAAAGGGCATAAATGTAAATGCTACCTTGGTGTTTAGCCAAGAGCAAGTTAAAAGTTGCTTGAACGCCTTTTTTAAAGGCTTAAAAGGCTATAAAAAACGCTATCCAAATGCGCCAGAGCCTGAATGCGTTATAAGCATTTTTGTTAGCCGTTTTGATAGAGCATTAAATGATAAATTAAAAGCAGCTGGCATTGAATGCGATAAATACGGCATTTACAACGCCACGCTAGCATATTATCAAATAGAAGAATGCGGGCTAAAAAATGTGCGCGCCCTATTTGCTAGCACGGGCGTAAAAGATGCTAGATTAGCAAAAGATTATTATATAGACGAGCTTTTATTTTCTCACAGCATAAACACAGCCCCACTTGATGCCATCAAAGCTTTTCAAGCACGCGATCATAAGCTTAAAAAGCCAGTCGATAAAGACACGATTTCAAAATTTTTCGTAGCTTGCCAGAATGCGGGCATTAAATACGAAAGCGTTTGTAAGGATTTATTTAATGAAGGAATTAGAAGCTTTAAAGAAGACTTTGACGATATCTTGGTTTCAATAAAAAATAACGAAATAGATGAAAATTTTAATACAAAAAGCGTTCAAATTTTAAATAAAACAGAACAAAAATCAAATAAATAGTTGAGGTAAGCACATGTCAGTTGATGTAAGCAAGCTTGATTTTAAGCTAAGAGATGAGTTAAATGGCTACTTAGAAGAGTTAATTAGTAGCCACGGGAGTGATTTGCATGTAAAGGCAAATTCAATAATTCGCAAGCGCGTTAATGGTGAGCTTTATCCAGTAGAAAATGCTAGATTTATAAGCACAGCCGAGGGATTAACTCTTGCAAAAGAGCTATTAAGAGGGCGTTTTGATGAATTGATAAGCAAAAAAAGCGTGGATTTTACTTATAAATTAAATGAAAATTTTAGGTTTCGTTCAAATATATTTTTTCAAATGGACGGCGTAAGCGCTGTGTTTCGTGTGATCCCTACGAAAATCCCGCCATTAGAGAGTCTTGGATTGCCTGAGAGTGTGAAAAATTTATGCGATCATGTTCATCGCGGTATGATACTAGTTACAGGCCCTACTGGTAGTGGTAAATCAACCACCTTAGCGAGTATGATTGATTATATAAACAATTGCCGAAAATCCCACATAATTACTATTGAAGATCCTATTGAGTTTATTCACGAAGATAGAGGTTGCGTTATAAACCAACGCAGCGTAGGGCAAGATACGCCAGATTTTGCTAGTGCTTTGCGTGCTGCCTTGCGTGAGGACCCAGATATTATATTAGTTGGTGAGATTCGCGACCTTGAAACACTAACCATTGCCTTAATGGCAGCAGAAACAGGCCACTTAGTGCTAGCTACTTTACACACCAAAGACGCGCAAGAAACAATAAATCGTATTTTGGGTATGTTTAAAGGCCCTGAGTTAGAGCATGCTAAGATGAGTTGCGCTGATGTTATACAAGGGGTTATATCTCAACGCTTATGTCGCAGAAAAGACGGCGGGCGCGTAGCAGCAGTAGAGATTATGCTTCAGAGTCCGCGCATTAAGCAGCTTATTTTGAAAAGTCGCCAAGATGAAATCGGTCAAGCCATCGTTGAAAGTGGTGAAAGTAGTGGTATGCAAACCTTTGACCGCGATTTATTGCGCTTATTTAACGAGGGCGTTATCACCAAAGAAAACGCTTTAATGGCATCAAGCAAACCAAATGATTTGGCTATATTGATCCAGCAAGCGCACGCTAAAATGACAGGCGTAGAAAACGAAAGAGATGTAATATCTCTAAAAGATGTAGATTAAAATTTTAATCTTTTAAGCGCCTTGTAAGCATTACTTGCTACAATTGCGCCCTTATTTTTACACAAAGGATAAACAAATGTTAGAGGGCATCGTTAGAGAGAGTATTAGCTCAAAAGCGACAAAAGCTTTAAGAAAAGATGGTTATCTAATTGCCAACATTTACGCCAAAGGTCTTGCAAATATCAATGCTGCATTTAAAGTAAATGATTTTTTAAGAACTGTTAAAAACAAAGATAGTTTAAAATTTCAAGTTAAAGTAGCAGGCAAAACTTACGAAGTAGTAGTGGTAGAATACCAAAAGCACCCAGTTACAAACGAACTAAAACATGTGGATTTAAAGGTAGTTTTACCTGATGTAGTTAGTAAGTATTATATCCCAGTAGTTGCTAGTGGCACACCAATAGGGCTTAAAAATAAAGGCTTATTGCTTATAAGCAAACGCCGTTTAGCCGTAAAATGCGCTGGTAAAGATTTGCCAAATAGTTTTGTGATCGATGTAAATCCACTTGATTTAGACGATAGCGTGCTAGTGCGCGATATCCCTGTGCCAGCAGGCGTTAGTATGGTAGAGCCAGCTAGCGTAGCAGTTCTTGGCGTAGTAAAAGCTAAATAATTTATTTTAAAAGCTCGTTTTTGCGGGCTTTTAGTGTATTCTAAATGATTCTTTTAATAGCCTTAGGTAATGTAGGCGATAAATACCAAAACACCAGACACAACGCAGGCTTTATGCTAGCTGATTTGCTGCTAAAAGATGGCGATTTTAGCGATATTAGCTCTGCCAAATTTAAGGGCAGTTTATACAAAAAAAGCTCACTTTTGATCCTAAAACCAAGCACTTTTATGAATGCGAGCGGACAAAGCGCGCTAATTGTGCGCGAGTTTTATAAGATTGAGCGCGTAATGGTAGCCCATGATGATATTGATTTAAATCTTGGCGATTTGCGCTTTAAGCTAGGCGGGAGCAGCGGTGGACACAACGGCATAAAATCCCTTGATGCGATGATTGGCAACCAATACGAGCGCATTCGCATAGGGGTCGGGCGCGGTGAGTGTGGTGTGATAGATTTTGTGCTGGGTAAGTTTAGCGATGATGAAAAGGCCTTGCTAGATCCCGTGCTGCAATCAGCCAAAAGCGCGGTGTATTCGGCCTTAAATGGCGCCGATATAAAAGAATTAAGCTCAAAATTTAGCCTAAAAGCCAAAAAGCAAAATTAATCTTTATAAGCCTTTAAATCTTTTCAAAATTTCAGCCCAAGCAAATAAATTTTAAAATTTATTCTATAAATTACGGCTTTTATAGCAAAACGAAATTAAAATTTACTTTATAAATTACGGCTTTTATATAAAACTAAAATTAAAATTTGCTCCATAAATCACGGCTTTTATAGCAAAATGAAATTAAAATTTACTTTGTGAAATTTGCTCCCAAGCCATTTTTGAGTTTTACCAACTCAGCACACGCAAAGCCAAATTTCATAAACCACGCAAAGTTCAGCAAACCACGCCCAAACCGCACATTAATTCAATCCGCAAAACTACAAATTTTAAAATTTTTATATATTTTTTGCGCGGATTTTGTTTATTAAGTTTAAAATTTAGTGTTTAAGATTTATGATTTTATGCTTTTGATTTAATGTTTTATCGCGCGTTTTTTTTGTTTGCGCCCGCCCGCGTGTTTTTTAATCACGCAAACTAAACTAAACGCGTGTCCGCCCGCGTGTTTTTAAACCACGCAAACCAAACTAAACCCACTCGCCCACTACGCACTCAGCCACGCGCTTTTACGCTCCACGCTAAACCACCAAGCCAAATGCGCCCGCCACGCGTTTTTTTTTTTTTGTTCGCACGCCCACGCGCCAAGCCACTTAAACGCCACGCGCCAAATCCCTTGCCACACTCTTAGCCGTGCTTTTTTACGCCACGCATGCCACGCGTTTTTTGTGAGTTTTGCTTTTTTTATTTTAAATTCCGCGCAGATTTTGAAAAATATTTTTGAAATTTAGAATTTGAAAGAATAAAAATAAAAAACCCCTTGAAATTTTAAAATTCCAAGGGGTGATTAAGCTTAAAATTTATTTTAAAATTAACGCTAAAAATAAATTAGCGCGAATTAAGCTTTAAATTAGATTAGAATTGTATGCCACCTGAGCCACCAACTTGGATTGTGCAAGTATTGCTGATGCTTTCTTGATCACCACTCTTGCCACACATCGCTTTAATGCCTGGTAGTGTTTTTAGTGTTTTGCATACGGCATCGTCATCTTTGAAAGTTAAAGTTATTTCGACCTTACTTGAAGTGTTATGTTGTCCAGCATTAGTAGTTGGCAATGCCACACTTACGCACTCAGTTTTACCCTTTACATTAAGCTTGCCATCTTTAGTTAGTGCGTTTGTAATCTTGGTAAAATCGCTTGTAACACCGTTAAAATTACCCTTCGCCGTATAATAAGCCGTAATATCACTCACTGCCGTAGTAAGATTTGTCGCCGCCTTTGCCACCTCTGCATCATCTCTGGTAGCTGCTAGTCTTGGAATCGCCACTGACGCCAAAACACCTAAAATTACGATAACGAAAATTAGCTCAATCATAGTAAAGCCTTTTTTCATAAGAACTCCTTTTGTTGATTTTCTAAACAAACGGCAGCCACAATGATTGAGATTTTTGGAGTAAGCCACCGTCTGCTTAGTGCCTGCTTCAAGCAAGCACAAGAATTATAGGGGGGGGGGTTAAACTAAGCTTAAATTACATAAAGTTTTTTAAAAAAAATTTTCAATTTTTTTAAAAAATTTTAATAAATTTCTTTAAAATTTGGTAAAGGTTTTATAAATTTTAGTGGTTTTTGGCTGGGTTTGTGGGTTCGCGGTGAGAATAAAGGGCGTGGCAGTTCGATTGGCGCGCGGTTTGGGCGTGGCTGAGAATTTGCTGGCGCGGGTTGCTTTAAATAACGGCGTGGCACAAATGGCTAGCGGAGTAGGGCGCGCGTGGCGGGCAGTTTGGGCGTGGGTTAAAAATTAAATTTTAAAATTTTGGTGTTTTGGCGGATAAAAATTTGCGTGGCGCGGGGCTAAGAGTGTGGCGCGTGCGAGGCGGTTGCGCGATTGAGAGCTAGGCGGGTGCGTGGCGCGTGGCTGAGAATTTGGCGTGAGGCTGAGAGTTTGCGGGCGCAAGGCGATTAAAAGCGTGGCGGATTATTGGGCTAAATACGGCGCGGATAAATCTTAATCCAAAACAAAGCTTATTTAAAAGAAATTAGCACGCCCAGAAATGAGCGAGCGTAAATAAAAATATCTTGCGCTGTTAAAAGAAAACAGTTTATTTGCTCAATTAAAAGAAATTATCACGCTTGTGCCGTTAAAAGAAATTATTTTGTTTGAGTGGCTAAAAGAAGTTATCACGCCTAAAAATTAGCCTGCTAGAAATTAGTTCGCCTGCGAGAATATGGCGAACCAATTACAATTCAACGCCTGAAATTTTAATAAGTTTATGTTTAAGATTTTAATAATTAAACACTCAAAATTTTAATAATTCAGCACCCAAAAATTTATCAAATTTTAATAATCCAACACCCAAATTTTAATAAGTTAATGTTTAAAATTTTAATAATTCAACACCACAAATTTTAATAAGCTAATGCCTAGAAATTTTAATAAATTTAGTGCCTAAAAGCGCCTAAAATTTTAATAATTTAAACAAATTTTAATATAAATAGGCGCGTAAATTTTAAATAAAAGTAGGATTTATTTAACAAATGTTAAATAAAAACGCAATTTATTTAACATACTCCACGCCTTTTCCTGCTATGATTTCGCCGATTTCATACGCGTCTGTGTTTGCTAAAATGTGGCTTGCGTTCTTGCTTGAAATCACCAAAATCATACCCACGCCACAATTAAAAGTGCGCTCCATTTCGTTTTCATTTACTTCGCGTGATATTAGTTTGAAAATTTCGGGCATTTTGATCTTGCTTTTTTGAATGCGCGCGCCAAGTCCAGCAGGCAAAATGCGCGGTAAATTCTCGCTAATCCCGCCACCTGTAATGTGCGCAAGCGCGTTAATATAATCATTTAAGCGCAAAAACTCATCTACATAAATGCGCGTTGGCTCTAAAAGCACATCTATCAAAGCTTTGCCGTTAAAATCGCTATTTAAATCGCAATTTAGCTTTTTGATGACAGCGCGCGCTAGAGAAAAGCCATTTGAATGCAGCCCTGAGCTAGGCAAGGCTAGCAAAATATCGCCTTTTTGGACGAAATTTCGTCTATCGATTTGGGCTTTTTCAGCCACGCCCACGGCAAAACCAGCCAGATCAAAATCGCCTTTTTCATACATTGATGGCATTTCTGCTGTTTCCCCACCAATTAATGCGCATTTTGCAAGCTTACAACCCTTTGCAATACCGCTAAGCACGGCCTTTGCCACTTCTATATCAAGCTTGGCGCTAGCATAATAATCAAGAAAAAATAAAGGCTTGCCAAAATTACAAATAAGATCATTAACGCACATCGCCACTAAATCAATGCCCACACCTTCGTATTTTTGGCTATCTATGGCTAGTCTTAGCTTTGTGCCTACGCCATCAGTTGCTGCTAGCAAAACTGGCTCTTTTAAACCACTAGGCAAGGCAAAAGCACCAGAAAATGAGCCAATCCCACCTATGCAGCCTGCTTGTTTGGTGCTATCAACTAGCGGTTTTATCGCACTTACAAAGCTATTGCCCGCATCAATATCCACACCTGCTTGTTTGTAGCTTATCATTATTTATCCTTAAAATGCGTGATAAAGGGCGAGATTTTAGCTAAAACTTGCTTAAATATGCTAAAATCTCGCATCTCAAAAAAGGACAAAAAATGAATCATCCACAAGCCATAGGTCCATATAGCATTTGGCGAAAAGCCGGTAAATTAGTGTTTTTCTCAGGTCAAATCCCGCTAGATCCAAATACTGGCGAGCTAATTTCAGGTGATATTAAAGCCCAAGCCACGCAAGCTTTAAAAAATGTAGGTGGCGCGCTAAATGCGGCTGGGTTAAGCTACGAAAATGTGATAAAAAGCACGATTTTTTTAACCGATATAAATGATTTTGGCGCGGTAAATGAAATTTATGCAAGCTTTTTTACAGAGCCGTATCCTGCGCGCTCAGCTGTTGGCATAAAGGCCTTGCCAAAGGGCGCAAAGATTGAAATAGAAGTAATCGCGCGCAAAAAGAAATAATGCCAGAAGCTTTTAAATATGGCATTGTGATAACAGGGCTTATCGCAAGTGGTAAAAGCACGGTTATTAAAATGCTATCTGCGCGCGGATACAGCGTGATTTGCGCCGATGAAATAGCCCATAAAATTTTAAATATAAAAGCAAAACAAATAGCACAAATTTTTGGGGCTGATTTATTAGAGAGAAATTTTAATCAAAAGCTAAAAAATCAGCCCACAATAAATCGCGCAAAGCTTGGCAAAATTGTATTTAGCGATAATCAAGCTAGACAAAAACTACAAGAAATTTTACATCCACTAATTTATGAGCAAATAATAAAAAAAGCCAAAAAATTAGAAAAAGAAAAAAAGCTGTATTTTGTGGATATTCCATTGTTTTTTGAAAGTGGTGGCAAGCAAAAATATAATTTTAAAGTAGCCTTAATCTACGCACCAAAAAGCCTAGCTCTAAGGCGTTTAATCGCTAGAAATAATTTAGAAAAAAATCAAGCACTTTTAAGAATAAACGCCCAAATGGATATAGAACAAAAAAGGCTGTTGAGCGATTTTATTATCGATAATAGCGCGGATTTAGAAAATTTAGAGAAAAATTTAGAGAGTTTTTTAGAAATTTTAAACCCTTTCTCAGATAACTGCGGCACAAACCTAAACTAAGTGCTCTGCTGTGTTCCCACCCTGAAGCTCTGCTTAAAATAAGCCTTGCACAGGTCTAAGAAAAGGCGAGGGGGATTTTATCAAAAAATGCTTAAGATAGGATTATGAATGTTTAAATTTCATTTTTTTTCATTATTTGGCGAGCTTTTAACGGCTAGGTATCGTTCGTTAGAGTTTCGCGCTAAGGTTTTAAGTGCTATGCTGTGCGCTAAAATGGTCTTAGATGATGGCGATTATAGCGTGATCACACAAATTGCTAGCTCTATTTATGGTAATGATGAAAAACGCTCTAATCTCTTGCTTCATGCCATAAAAGATTATGTAAAGCAAATAAAAGTTTATCGCACTAAGACGCTAGATAGTTTGTTAATCGATATAGATAATGAATTAAAATCTGTGCCAAGATATGCTAAAAAGATTGATTTTGCGCATTTGCGCCAAATGATGTGCGAAAGCGAAGATGATGATATAACCACGCAACAGCAAGTTTATGAATATATGTTAAACGAGGTGCAAAGATACACAAAGCAAGCATAAAAAGCAAAAATTTATAATTTTTTATTAAAATTTCGCGCCTTAATTTTAAAATTTTAATTGCGATTAAGATTTAACAACTTAAAATTTTAATATCAACGCTAAAAGAGGTTAAAATGGATCAAAGAAAAGAAAATTTAGCCAAAATCAAGCTACTTCGCGCTTCGAGCGCCTTAAAAGAAGTGATTTCGCAAGCACTTGGTAATTTGGGTGATGAGCTTTTAAAGGGGCTTTGCGTAACTGATGTAGAATGCAAGCGCGGTAAATACGATGCTTTTATTTATTTGGATAAAATGATGCTTGATGAAAAAGAACAAGATTATGTATTAAGGCATTTAAAGCTTGCAAGTGGCGCGATAGAGGAGTTTTGCGTAGAAGCTCTTGGCTGGTATAAATCGCCAAAACTGCATTTTAAATTTGATGATAGTTTAGAGCGTCAAAACAAAATGGACGCGCTATTTAAAAAGGTTCAAGCCGAATTAGAAAAGGGTAAAAAATAATGCAAAATTTTGATTTAGCTTCTATAATCTCTCAATGTGGCGTAAAGCTTTATGATAGCGAGCTAACAAGCCAAAACTCTCGCACGATTTACCGCGTTTATATTATAAAAGATGGTGGCGTTAGCTTAGAAGACTGTGAAAAAGTAAGCCGGGTTCTTTCGCCGATTTTTGATGTTATGGCGCCTGTTGAGGGTGAGTATTTTTTAGAGGTTTCAAGCCCTGGATTAGAGCGTAAATTAAGTAAAATCGAGCATTTTGCGCTAAGTTTGGGCGAAGAAGCAAAAATCACGCTAAATGATAAAAGCGTGTTTATAGGCAAAATAATAAGCGTTGATGGCGAAATGATAACTTTTAGCAATGATGATGGCAAAAGTAAATTTTCTTTTAACGAGATTAAAAAAGCCAAAACATTTATTCAATGGTAAGTAAAAAATAAGCGAGATTTAAGTAAATATAAGCTTAGTTTGTTAAAATGCGCGCCTAAAATCTAAGGAGATCTTATGAAAAAAATTACTTTGGCATTATGTGCTGCTAGTGCGGTTTTTGCAGCTAGTAACTACAACTACGAAATTACTCCATTTGCCGGACTTTCTCACTATGCACACGAAAATTTAAAAGATAGCGCTTTTTATGGTATAAAAGTAGCCAGAAATTTGGATTTTCCTTGGCTCAGCCAGATTGAATTAGGTATCGATCAAGCCTTGTCTGTAAAATACAAAGATCGCATAAATAAAGGCTACAACCAAAATTCCTACGATAAAACAAATATCGGTCGTTATTATGCTAACTTAGTAAAAAATTTCTATATCACAGATGATTTTGCCATTTATGCCTTAGCTGGCGGTGGTTTCCAGCATTACACCCACAATGATCAAGATTCTCAAAGGGGTGGTTTTGGGCAAGTAGGCCTTGGGCTAAGATATGATTTAACTAATCAAATAGCTGTTAAATTAGAAGGTAGAGATGTTATCAAGCATGGTAATGATAAGCAATTAATAAGCCTTGGCTTTGGTATAGGCTTAGGCCAAAAAGCAAGTGTGCAAGAAGTAATTAGCGCGCCAGTTATTGGCGATGAGGATATGGACGGCGTGCCTGATAATATAGACCGCTGCCCTGGCACTCCACAAGGGCAAGTAGTAGATGAGTTTGGCTGTGAGAAGGTAATTCGTTTGCAACTTGGTGTTTATTTTGGTTTTGATAGCGCGGCCATTACGCCTGAGTATGAGGCTAAAATCGCTGAGGTTTCAGAGCTATTAAAACAAAATCCAAGTTATTTGGTATTGCTTGAAGGCAACACCGATGATATAGGTTCAAGCGGGTATAATTTAAAGCTTTCTAAACGCCGCGCTGATGCTGTGGCGCAAGTTTTAGTAAAACACGGCATAGACGCTAGTCGCATAAGCACAACAGGACTTGGCAAGGATAATCCTATTGCTAGCAACCAAACAGAAGACGGACGCGCTAAAAATCGCCGCGTAGATGCAAAATTTCGTAAATAATCTTAGTTTAAAATTTTAAAATTTCGCCCTGATTAAAATTTATAATCAGGGTTTTAATAAAATATTGTGAGTTAAAAATGCCTGAATTAAATTCCACGCAAGAACTTAGTATAAGAGATTTAAATATCACCGATGATTTAGTTTTAGAAGAAGTTTCAAAATACGCACACTTAATAGAAAATATCGATTATTCACATTTGTTAATGCTTTGTGTGCAATATTCTTTGCGAATAATAATTTCTTTACTTATATTTTTTATCGGTAAATGGATAATTGGTAAGATTAGCATTTTGCTTGAAAAGTTAGTTGCTCGCGCAAAAATAGATGGTATGCTAGCGCATTTTGTAGTAAATGCCATAAAAACCTTGCTTTTTATTTTTATAATACTAGCAGCACTTTCAAATTTAGGCATTGAAACTACTAGTTTTGTAGCCGTAATAGGCGCGCTGAGCTTGGCTATTGGTATGTCGTTTAAAGATACTTTTGGCAATGTAGGTGCTGGTGCGTTAATTATATTTTTTAGGCCGTTTAAACTGGGCGATTCTGTGGATATAAATGGTGCAAGTGGTAAAGTAAGAGATATAAATTTATTTAGCACTTATGTTTTAACAGCAGATAACCGCACGATAATCGTGCCAAACTCGCAAGTAATTGGCGCGCGCATTGTTAATTTTTCGCTCCAACCACACAGGCGTGTGGATTTGGTTTTTGGCATTGATTACAGCGATGATATTAAAAAAGCCCGCGATATAATCTTAAAAATAGCCAATACAAATGACTTGGTTTTAAAGGGCGAAGAAGCGCCAGCACAGCCTTTTGTGGGTGTTTTAGAGTTGGCTGATTCTAGTGTGAATTTAGCTGCTAGATTTTGGGTAAAAACCGATGATTATTGGAATGCGTATTTTTCGCTAATTGAGAGTGTAAAAATCGCCTTTGATGAAAATGGTATTTCCATACCATTCCCACAAGTAGTAAGTCATTTTGTCCCAAGTGCTGAAAATACCGATATACCAAAGGATCTACCACAAAGCACAAATGAAAACAAAAATCCTAAAACTTTAACTAAAAAATAAAATTTTTATGATGAAAACTAGCATTTTATTTGATTTAGATGGGACTTTGATTGATAGCACGGTGCCTATTTACCGTGCTTTTAAGTTTGCCTTTGCTAGTTTAAATCATAAAATTCCACAAGATGAGCAAATAAAAGCTTTAATTGGGCATCCACTTTCATTTATGTTTTCTAGTCTTGGCGCTCCAAAAGATGAAATAGACGAGTTTATTAAAATTTATAAAGAATGCTATGCTAAGCATTATTTAGATGAAACTATTTTGCTTGATGGTTGTGCTAGCGCGCTTAAAAGTGCTTCTAGCTTTGCGGATTTGGCCGTGGTTACTACAAAAACTAGCAAATATTCGCGCATTTTATTAGAGCATTTGGGTGTTTTAAAATATTTTAAAGCAGTAATTGGCGCAGATGATGTAAGCAGATTAAAGCCAGATCCTGAGCCTATATTTACAGCCTTAAAAGCCATCAATAAACCATCTACAAATGCTTTTATGATAGGCGATACAGCCCTTGATGCCTTAGCCGCTAAGGCTGCAAGCGTGCGCGCTCTTGGCGTGCGTTGTGGCTTTGGCAAGGATTTACAAGATTATTTTGAATGCGTTTTTAATAACGCACAAGATGCGATTAGCTGGATAAAAGAAAATGAAGCTAAAAGTTAATGCTAAGAGCTATGAAAGCACAGCTAATACGCTATTTGCCTTGCGCGATGAGCTAGGATTTAGCGTAAATGATCTTTGCGTTTATAAAGGTTTTGCTATAAATGAAAATTTAGCCTTAAATGATGGCGATAGCGTGATTTTCATCAAAAAAGGCCAAATACCACCAAAACATATGCTAAAAGAAATGATGCAAGCTAGAAATAGCCCTGAGCTAAATGTGGCCTTAGAGCGCGCAAATATCGGCGTAGCTGGGCTTGGCGGGCTTGGTAGTGCTGTGGCTATCGCGCTTGCAAGAGTAGGTGTGGCTAAATTAAAATTAGTAGATTTTGATGTAATAGATCCTAGTAATTTAAATCGTCAGCAGTATTTCATAAGCGATATTGGCAAGAAAAAAACCACTGCCTTAAAGCAAATCATTGCGCACATAAATCCTTTTGTAGAAGTTACCACGCAAGATATTTACCTTGATGAAAGCAATGTAAATGCGGTGTTTGAGCCTTGTAAGATAGTGGCTGAATGCTTTGATAACGCAAAAAGCAAGGCTATGCTTTTAAATACTTTAAAAAATAAAACAATCATCGCTTCTAGTGGCGTAGCAGGCTATGGAGCAAGCCAAGATATTAAAATTACGCAATTTGCTAGTAATGTGTGGATTTGTGGTGATTTAGAGCGCGCTGCAAGCATTGGCAATGGGCTAATGGCTCCACGCGTAGGCATCGCTGCTATGATGCAAGCAAATAAAATTTTAGAGCTTTTAGCTGAGCAAAAGAAAGCTTGAATAATTATTGGCGTGTGCTTGGTTTTAAAATTTACAAATTTTAAAACCAAAAGCGATAAATCCTCAAATAAGTTATATTTTAAAATGCATTAAAGCTGTTAGAGCAAATGACGAAAAATCCAGCAACAATGATAATTTAAAATTTAGCTAAAAACCCTTGATATTTTGGCTTGAAAATTTCAAATTTTAATGTAGCGTAAAATATTTTGTGGCATATTTTATTTGTGCGCTAAATAATTTAATTTTTTAATAAATTTTAAAATTTATAATATTTTTAAGCTGTTTTGCTTGAAATTTTAATAATACCTGCTAAAACCGCATAAAGTTCTTTAAAGTCTATATTTGCTAAAATCCCGCGCTAAAATCATAAGGACAAAAGTGAAAAGTAAATTTATTTTTATAACAGGTGGCGTGCTTAGTTCTCTTGGTAAAGGCATAGCTGCTGCTTCTATTGCAACTTTATTAAAAAGCGCTGGGTTAAAGGTAAGTATTTTAAAAGCAGATCCATATATAAATGTAGATCCAGGCACGATGAGTCCATTAGAGCATGGCGAGGTTTTTGTTACGGCTGATGGGGCTGAGACGGATTTGGATTTGGGGCATTATGAGCGTTTTTTAGATGAAAATTTAAGCCAAAATAATAATTTTACCACAGGTTGCGTTTATAGCACAGTAATCCAAAAAGAACGCCAGGGCGATTATTTGGGCAAAACCATTCAAGTAATCCCACACATCACAAATGAAATAATTAGGCGCATAAAGCTAGCTGCAAAAGCTAATGATATTTTGATTGTAGAAATTGGCGGAACAGTAGGCGATATAGAGGGTTTGCCGTTTTTAGAGGCCATTAGAATGCTTGGGGGCGAATTAGGCAAAGAAAATGCGATGTTTATTCATTTAACCTTAGTGCCTTTTATTAAGGTTGCTGGCGAATTAAAAACAAAACCTACTCAGCATAGCGTGGGTGAGCTTCGCCGTATAGGCATAATCCCTGATATGCTAGTTTGTCGCTGTGAGCAGAGTTTAAATCGTGATTTAAAGGATAAAATCGCATCAAGTTGTGGCGTGGCGCGCTCTTGCGTGATTGAAAGCCCAGATTTAGCAAGCATTTATCAATTACCACTAAATTTTATGGCACAAGATATTTTAGAGCCGATTGCCAAGCAATTAAACCTTGGTAAATTAAACGCAAATATGCAAAATTGGGATAGTTTAGTAAAGCGCGTAGTAGCACCAAATAACGCTATCACAATAGCTTTTGTAGGCAAATACACAGATTTAAAAGAAAGTTATAAAAGCTTAACTGAGAGCATAATTCACGCTGGGGCCAGCTTAGATACGCGAGTAAATCTAAAATGGTGCGATAGTGAGCGCATAGATGAAAATAATGTTGGCGAAATTTTTAAAGATTGTAGCGGGATTTTGGTTGCTGGTGGCTTTGGCGGTAGGGGCGTAGAGGGTATGATATGCTCGGCTAAATACGCAAGAGAGCATAAAATACCTTATCTTGGAATTTGTCTTGGCATGCAAATTGCGCTTATTGAGTTTGCAAGAAATGTTTTAGGGCTTGAAAATGCAAATAGTATGGAATTTGATAGTGCTTGTAAAGAAAATGTGATTTATTTAATAGATAATTTTATAGACGCAAGCGGCACAAAGCAAATTCGCACGCACAAAAGTCCATTAGGCGGGACTATGCGACTTGGCAGCTATGAATGCGAGCTAAAAAAAGGCTCACTTTTGGCTAAAATTTATGATAACCAAAGCAAAATAATCGAACGCCATCGCCATCGTTATGAAGCAAACCCAAAATATCGCCAAGATTACGAAAAAAATGGCTTGATAATTAGTGGTGAAAGTAAGGGCTTAATTGAAGCTTGTGAATTAAAAAATCATCCATTTTTTCTTGGCGTTCAGTTTCATCCTGAATTTACCTCGCGCCTAACTAAGCCAAATCCTGTAATTCTTGGCTTTATTAAGGTTAGTTGCGCTGAGTGATGATGAGTAAAAAATGATGATAAATGCAAACACGCAAAGAGTGTATTCAAGCCAAATGCCTAATTTATTAAATAAAACTAAAATTTTAGAAATTTTAAACAAGCGTTTTAGTAAAGATAAACACACAAAGCTTAGCACCTTGCCATTGCCAAAAGAATTAAAAGATATTTATAAGGCAGCTGGGCGCATAAAACAAGCCATTATTAAGGGGCAAAAAATCGCTGTTGTGGGCGATTATGATTGCGATGGGGTTTGTTCTAGTGCGGTTTTGGCTGAGTTTTTTGATGATGTGGGCGTAAAAGATTTAATCGTGCGAATCCCAAATCGCTTTAAAGATGGCTATGGTTTAAATGAAGCTATAATCGATGAGCTAAGAGATAGAGATTTAATCATCACCGTTGATAACGGCATTACAGCCTTTGAGGCTGGGCAAAAATGCGAACAAGTAGGCATTGATTTAATCATAACCGATCATCATATGCTAGGCGATGGCTTGCCAAAGGCTTATGCTATCATAAATCCACAACAACTTGATGATAATTTTCCTTTTAAAGAAATTTGCGGTGCTGAGGTGGCGTGGTATTTAGTAGCTAGCATAAAAGAGCTTTTGGGTTTAAAAAACTATAATATGGGCAAATTCACAGATCTTTTAGCCATTGCCATTATGGCTGATATGATGGAGCTAAGAGATATGAACCGCGTGCTTGTAAGAGAGGGGTTAAAATATATCAATAAACGCACAAGAGCTTGTTTTGATGTGATTGCTAGGCATTATGATAAAGAAAATTTTAATTTTGATGATATTAGTTTTAGTATAGCCCCACTTATAAACTCAGCTGGCAGAATGGACGATGCCACGCTTAGTTACGAGTTTTTACGCGCTAAAAGCACGCAAGAAGCACAAGAATTATTCAAAACCATACAAGATTTAAATAAAGCCAGAAAAGATGAAGAAAGAATACTTTTTGAAGATAGCATTAAAAATGTAAATGAAAACGACAATATAATCGTATCTTATGGCCATGCTTGGCATGAGGGCGTGCTTGGCATTGTGGCTAGTCGCTTGGCTAAGATGTATAAGCGGCCAGCTATTGTGTTTAGCTGTGAAAAAGGGCGCGCAAAAGGCAGTGCTAGAAGTGTTGGGCGTTTTAATATTTTAGAATTAATCGCCGCACAAGAAAAAATGCTAATTAGCTATGGCGGGCATAGAGGCGCAGCTGGGGTTGTGCTTGAAGAATCGCGCCTTGAAGAGTTTCGTTATGTTATAAATAATACTTGCGTGTTGCATAATTTTCAAACAACTGCTTTAAGTGATGAAGTTTTGGGCGAAATTGATGTTAATAGCATCGATATGGAGCTAATGGATATAATTAGTTCTTACGAGCCATACGGACAAAAAAATCCGCGCCCTACATTTTGGCTTTATGGTGTTAAAGTGGTGCTTGTTCGCACAATAGGCGCAAATGAATCGCATTTAAGGCTAAGGCTTTTTAAGGCTGGACGCAACTTGGATGCTGTGTTTTTTAATTATGATTATGTGCCAAAAGAAGGCGATTTTATCGATGTTTTATTTATACTTAGTAAAAATAATTTTCGCGGCACGCAAAGTATTCAATTATTAATACAAGAAATAATTTATTAAATTTTAAAATTTACGCCAAATTTTAAAATTTTAAGATTATGAAAGGATAAAAATGTATAGATTTGCCCCTAGTCCAACTGGCGATATGCACATAGGCAATTTACGCGCTGCGCTGATAAATTATGTTTGTTCTTTACAAGATAATAGCGGGTTTATCGTGCGCATTGAAGATACTGATAAAGAGCGAAATATACCAGGCAAAGATGCTGAAATTTTAGAAATTTTAAAAGAATTTGGCATTAGCTACCAGATGCTGTATTATCAAAGCAAAAACTTAAAATTTCACCAAGAATTTGCTGCAAAATTACTAAGTGAGGGCAAGGCGTTTTTATGCTTTTGTGATGAAGCCACGCTAGAAAATAAAAAGCAAATTGCAAAAGAGCAAGGCAGAGCATATCGCTATGATGGGACTTGCGAGCATTTGAGCGCTGACGAGGTTTTTAATAATCCTCGCCCTGGCGTGGTTAGATTAAAAATCCCAAAAGATGCGGATTTTAGTTTTGATGATGAGATAAAAGGGCGGGTTAGTTTTGAATCTTGTAATTTTGATAGTTTTGTGCTTTTAAGAGCAGATAAAACGCCTACTTATAATTTTGCTTGCGCGATTGATGATATGCTTGAAGGCGTTAGTTGCGTGATTAGAGGTGAAGATCATGTAAGCAATACCCCGCGCCAAAATCTAATAAGACAAGCCCTTGGCTACAACTCCAAAATCAAACACGCGCATTTGCCAATAATCTTAAACGCCCAAGGCCAAAAAATGAGTAAAAGAGAAAACTCAAGCTCGGTAAAATGGCTATTAAATCAAGGCTATATGAGCGAGGCTATTGCTAATTATTTGCTTTTGCTTGGCAATAAAACTCCGTGCGAGATTTTCACGCTTCAAGAAGCAAAAGAATGGTTTAGCCTAAAATCTCTTTCAAAAAGTCCGGCTAAATTTGATGAGGATAAATTAGCGCAAATTAATAGAGAGCATATCCGTCAAGCAAGTGATGCGCGCTTAAAGCAGCTAGGATTTACTAAGCCAGAATTAGCGCGCTTTTTCACACAAGAAGCCAGCCTAATCACACAAATTAAAGAAAAAATTAATAAAATTTACTCTCCAAAAATAATTGATGATGAATGGCAAGCTAACGCAAAAATCATCAAAAATGCGCTTTTAGAATTAGTAGAAAATAAATCCTTGCCAGATGATTTTAAGCAACTTCAAAATATTTTAAGCCAAAAAACCGGGCTAAAAGGTAAGGCGTTTTTTATGCCACTGCGCTTGTTGCTAAGTAATGCTAGCCATGGCCCCGAGCTAAGCCAACTATATGCTTTGATTAAAGATGATTTAAAGGAAATTTTAAAATAATGATTGTTTTGAATAGTTTTTTAATGGCCATTGCGCAAATATTGCATTTAATAATTACAGCGTATATTTTTGTGATAATTGCTTGTGCGCTGCTTAGTTGGGTTAATCCAGATCCTTTTAATAAAATCGTTCAAATTTTATACCGCCTAAGTGCGCCAGCTTACGTGCTTGTGCGTAAAACACGCATTCCTACTGTATTTGGCGGGATTGATTTGGCTCCGCTTATTATAATTTTAGTTTTACAATTTGTAGATATATTTTTGATGAGGTTATTTAGTGAGATTGCGCGCGCGTTTTAATAAAATTTTAATCTTTTGTGGAATTTTTGTTTTTTTTAGCGGTGCTTTTGGGGCTATTCCTAGTTATGATGAGCTTTTAACTGCTCCAAGCGGGCTTGCAAAGGATTATTATATATACCGCTATGCAAATGAAAAAAGAGTAAATAAGGCAAAATTAAGAGCTTTAAGGGAGAAAATTTATCGCTACTCAGGCAGAATTAAAACAAAATTTGATGAAATTTTAGGTGAATATAATGTCCATACGCGTTGTCAAGGCGAGCTAATTACGCTCTCAAAACAATGCCAAAGAGATGTGATTACCAAAAAATATTTAAGCGATCTAAGCCCTGAGCAAAGAGCCCAGCTAGCAAAGCATTATAAAAAGCACGATTACGGCCTTTATGTGTTTATAAAAAGCTATGATTTGGGGCTGGATTTTCTTTTTTCTCAAAATAGCGATTTTGCTTTATTGAAGTATTATCACACGGCTGAAAATAAAAAAGAGGTGCTAAACTTAGCTAAATTTTCCCCCGGGCTGTGGGCAAATCTTAGCGGTAATTGGGCTTTTTTAAGCTTGATAAATGAAGCTGTGATTTTAGATAAGCACGATGAGCTAAAAGAGCAGTTATTGGAGCTACATCCATCAAAACCGCGCGCAGATGTGGCGTTTTTAGCTGGTGTGAATGCGATTTTACATAATCAAGATAAAAAAGCCTTAGCCTTTTTCAAGCAAGCAGCCAAAACGCCCAAAAATGCGATTTATAGAGATAATGCGCTATTTTGGGTGTATTTAATTAGTAAAGATAGGGCGGTTTTAGAAAATTTAGCCAAAAGCAATAGCATAAATATTTATAGTTTATACGCATATGAAAAGCTAGGCACCAAGCCCTTTGATGTAATAGTGCCAAAACCTACAAGAAAAAAAGCCAAAAACTATGATATAACAAATCCTTTTGCTTGGGAGAAAGAAAAAGCGCACGCTAATAAGCTAAAAGGTAGCGAGCTGATGAAATATGCGGGTAAATTTTATACCAAAAACACTCTTGGCGAATACACTTATTTAATGGAGCGCGCACATAATTATAAAAAGCATTATTATCCCTTGCCTTTTATGGATAAAATCGGCACAAAAGATGTAAAAAGACAAGCCCTAATCCTTGCTCTTGCAAGGCAAGAAAGCCGTTTTATTCCAGGTTCGGTTTCTACTTCTTATGCTCTTGGTATGATGCAATTTATGCCTTTTTTAGCGCGCGATATAGGCAAAAAAGAGCTAAAAATACCAGATTTTGATGAAAGCGATATGTTTAAACCAGAAATTGCTTATAAGTTCGCAAATCACCATTTAGATTATTTACAAACTTATTTAAAAAGTCCGGTGTTTGTAGCTTATGCTTATAATGGCGGGATAGGATTTGTGAAAAAAATGCTTTTAGGCGGTAAAATTTTTAATCCAAATAATGCCAAAAACAAATACGAGCCATTTTTATCAATGGAACTAGTTCCATTTAGCGAAAGCCGTGATTATGGCAAAAAGGTGCTTGCTAATTATATAATCTACCGCGCTATCTTGGGCTCCAATACAAAGATTTCGCAATTTTTTGAAAGCTTAATGATACCAGAACGCTCGGATACTTTTCGCTCACAACAGCATTAAAATTTAAATGTAAAACTGCGCTATTTTTTACAGGCGCGCTAATTAAATAATATTTTGCCCACGAAATTTTAAAATCTATATCTTTTAAAATTTCATCATCTGGCGATAATTCTTTTATCGTTATGCCGGAATTTTCATTATTCACGCTTATTGTGCCATTTAAAATTTGCGCGTTTTTTGGGATTATGTTTAATATAAAATATTCAAATTCCTTGCTTTTTTCTTTATCATAAACTGGATTTATATACGCTCCAAGCGCTAAAAAATCACCTTTTTCAAATTTGCTAGTATAGGCTAAAAGCTCTTTATTTCTTGCGTTTGGGATATTTAAGGGCGATGAGCAAGCACTAAGAATAAAAGCAGTAGCTAAAAGGATTAGATATTTTTTCATTTTTTGCCTTGTAAATTTTAAATTAAAAGCGCGCATTATAGCATAAACAAAATTTTAAATTTTTTGTAATTGATAAGCACAATCAAAATATAAGAGAAATTTAAGTATTTATAAATATAATAGCTAATATCAATTTTATAAAAAAGGATTAAAATGTCAGTTTTGGTAATAGGCGCAGATGAAATAACACACATCAAAGCAGTTCTTAGCGATCTTGGAGCAAGCAATATAGAGCATTGGGACGCAAGAAATGAAAATAGAGTAAATCGCAAGGCTATCCCGCAAAATGTAGAATGCGTGGTGATGCTGACTAGTTTTTTAAACCATAACACAATGAAAAAAATTAAATCGCAAGCCAAAAAGCGAAGCATTCCAGTTGTTTGCGCTAAAAGAAGCGTTAGTTGCGTGTTTTGCGAGTATTGTAAGGTTTTTGGCTTGGACAAAAAGTTTGCTTGTGGCAAGAATTTTGGGCTGTGATTTAATTAAAATTTAAGGCAAATAAAATTATTAAAATTTAAAACAAGCAAGATTATTAAAATTTCAGCATAATTATAAAAACTGCGGATAAAATCGCCCATTTTTAGTTTTAATCCACTATGCTCTAAGCCACCTTTTTGGCTAAGCGCTTAGTAATTTAGCGCGCGTTTATAATTAAAATTTATAAAATGTACTCTGCTAAAAGCTAAAATTATGAATTAACGCAGGCTAATGCTTAAACCCTGCTTGATATTTTCAAGGCTCATAGCATCATCAATCATCACATAAAAGGTGCCATTTGGCAGTTGTAAATCCATAGCGCTTTTATGGCTTTGTTCTTTGATTGTTTGTATTAGTTTTAGGTTTTTATCAAAAAAATAAATCAACGGCGTCCAGCTATCGCCTACTTGGCTTTTTATTGAAATATTTGCACGCCCAGCACAAGTTACAAAATACGCCTCTTTTGGCCTTACTCCACTAAGGCTTAAATCTATACCATCTAAGATGGCATTATGCGCATCTAGCTCATAAACAAAGCTAGTTTGGCCTTGCTTTTTTATGCTTTTGATATAAACGCGGTTTTTTAATAGCTCCACATAAAGTGCGCCAGGGTCTATTAAGGTGCGCGAGTTTGGCACGATTGCCCAGGTCATAATCCCTTCATTTACTTCAAAAAACGAGCTTAAAAAATATTTATAGCCGATTTTATCCAGGCTTTTTGTAACGGCGTTTATTAAAACCAAGGCTTTGTGTTGTGCGCCTTTAAAGGTTATATTGATGTTTGCTTCGTTTTGGATTTGTAAATCTAATAAATCCCTAGCTTTTAGCTCTTTGCTTAAAGTAGCGTAATTTACATTATTTCTTTTATCTATATAAGCGTTTTCGTTTTGTAAAATTTGAGCAATTACAATCTCATTTTGAGGGATTAGGCTTTGTAAATCTGAGCGTAAATTAGCCCCCCAAGCAGGCAAAAACAAAGCAAAAAGCCAAATAAATGCGCCAAATTTTATACCTTTGCTTACCATAATGGACCTTTGTTTAATTTTATAAATTCTTTAAAATTTAGCTTTTTTATCTCGCCATTGGTTATGTGAAAGCGCAAGGTGTCTTTTTGGTTGTAGGTTTTGTTTTGCTCATCATAGCTTAGGCTTAATCTCCCATGCCCTGTAACTAAAAGCATATTGCCAGTAAGATTTATATCAAAAGGCTGTTTTGCATTAAATGAGCGTTTTTGCATATCATCTAGGTTTTTTATGCCGATCCAAATGCTTTTTTTGGGAGTAAAATGTGCTATTTTTGGGCTTTGCTCGGCTAGGCTTTGTTCTATTTGGCTTTGTTCTATTTGGTTTTGCTCGTTTGTTTGGGCTGGTTCACTTGTGGCGTTAGCTTCATTTGCTTGGATCTGGCTTGTTTGGTTTTGGTCTGTTTGGCTTATATCGTTTATTATTAAATCGCTTTCTTCATCTTCTTGTTCTTCATTTGTGGCGTTTGCTTCGTTTGTTTGGGCATCTTCATCGTGGATTGTTATATTATCTGGGACAAGATGTGAAAAGTCGATATTTTGTAGCATTTTTGAGCCCCAAATGCCAAGAGCCATTAAAATAAGCATTAAAATTAACCAAAGAGTAGAATTGCTTTTTTCTTTTGCGCAATACCCATGCAAGCGCGGGTTAATCTTAACTTTTTCTGTTTGGTTTTCGTTTGTGTTGGCCACAAAAGATTCAAAATTGCTTAAAAACCCGCTTGTATCGATGCCGTATTCTCTGCTAATGATTTTGGTGTAGGCTTTGACATTTACATTTATTAGCTTAGCGTAATCATTTTTTAGCATACTCTCTAAATATTCAAGCGGTATTTTGGTTGTTTTTGATATTTCTTCTAGGTTGTATTCTTTTAGTTTTGAAATTTCATTAGCCATTTTTTATCCTATCAAAAATTAAAGCGCAAGCAACAGCGACATTTAGGCTTTCAAAGCCATTTTGCATTTTAATCGCTAAGGTTTTATCGCATTTATTTAGTGTTTTTTTGCTTAATCCTGCGCCCTCGCTACCCATAATCAGCGCAAATTTTTCGGGTTTTTCGTTATTTTTAATAAATTCTTTTATATCCACGCCATTCATATCAGCAGCAAATAACGCAAACCCAGCCATTTTTAGCTCATTTAGCAAACTTAATTCATCGCTAGCTTGTGCTATATCTAGCTCGTATGCTGCTGCGCTACTAGCGCGCATTATACCGCTAATTGCGCTTTGGCTTAGGGCTTGGTTATTGATTATAATTAGGCCATCAGCGCCCAAGCACACACAGCTTCGCACGATAGAGCCGATATTTCCTACATCGCTAATTTTGCTAAGAACCACCAAGCTTTTTGCGTTTTTAAGAGTTTTAAGCTCGCAAAACTCATACTCACTAACCTCAGCCAAAAAGCCTTGATGATTGCCGCCACGAGCAAGGGCTTGTGCTTTTTTAGCATCTACGCGCTCAATTTTTATGCCTGCTTTGTTGATTAAGTTAAAAATTTCTTTATCTACTTCTTTTGCTAGCATAAGACGAATTATTTTATTTTTATAGTGTTTTAAAGTATGCAAAAATAGCTGTTTGCCAAAAATAATCATCGCGCAAGCATAGCCAAAATAGCTTAAAATTTAGCTTTATTTATTAAATTTTCATATATTTTTTTAGCATTTTCGCCCGTGATTTTGCTTAGAAGTTTGGCTTTGATTTTAGGCGCGATATCAAGTGCTAAAATGTCTTTTGGGCTGAGATTTTGCGTGTTTTGTTCTTTGGCGTTTTTTATTATCAAGGTCCATTCGCCTTGTAAGTTTGCATTTTTAAGTATTTGAAAAACTTCAATAGCTCTGCCAAAAAATTTTTTCTCAAATTTTTTTGTGGCTTCTTTTATGGCAAAAATTTCTCTATTTTCATCGATATTTGCGATATTTTCTACTAATTTTAAAATGCGTTTTGGGGATTCATAAATGATGGCAGGATAAGCTAAACTCAGCGCATTTTGTAAGGCAATTTCACGCTCTTTGCCAGTATTTGGCAAAAATCCTAAAAAAATAAACTCTTTTTTAATTAAACCGCTAGCCACAGCCGCTAAAAGCGCGGCATTAGCACCTGGTAAGACAAAATATTCTATATTATTATTTTTAGCAAAATTTACCAAAAATTCGCCAGGATCGCTAATGCCGGGCATTCCTGCATCGCTTAAATAAGCACAAAGTTGTTCATTTAAAATTTCTTTAAGATTTGTGAATTTAGCACAAAATTCATCGCTATTGTGTGAGTTTAGGCAGTAAAATTTTTTATTCTTGGGTGAAATTTTTAATAAATTATAAAGGCTTTTTGCCACTCTTGTATCTTCGCAAATTACGATATTTGCTAGCTCTAAGATGTCCAGGCATCTAGCTGAAATATCGCCTAAATTGCCGATTGGAGTTGGCAAAAAGTAAAGCAAGGCTATTTAAGGTTATATTTTTTCTTAAATTTATCAACGCGACCGGCGCTATCTACGATTTTTTCGCTACCTGTGAAAAACGGATGGCAAGCAGAGCAGATATCTAGCCTAATCTCAGGCTTATTTGAGCGTGTTTTAAAGTTATTGCCACACGCGCAAGTTACGGTGCATTCAACATATTCTGGATGTATGTTTGTTTTCATGTGCTGTCCTTTTGCTAAAATAAAGGGCGCAATTTTACCGAGTTTTGCTTATTTTTTGCTTATTTTGTTAAAAATTCCGCACACCCACTACCTTAAATTTTAATAAAAACTATAAATTTTAATGAAGCCAAATTTTAACCATAGAGCTCTTTATAGCGTGGCAGGGCGTAATTTAAAGCCATTTTTACTTTTTCATAAAAAAATATAAGCCAATCCCTGCTGCTTTCATTTATGCTTTCTTTATACAAAGCCCAGCCACAATAATAATAATTATGTATGGCCACATAAGCTATAAAATGTAATCTTTCTATATACGTGATTTTTCGTCCATAATACGCGCTTAAAATTTCATCTATTTGCTCGCTGTCTGGCAAATACCCAGCTATAACGCGCCCAAAATCATAAGCCCTATCATTATATCCAGCAAACTCAAAATCTATAATATCAAAAAACTCAGCCCTTTTATACAAGCAATTATCGGCATTTATATCATTATGGCACATCACTTTTGTGATATTATCTTTTTGCGTGTAAGCAAATAATTCATTTATTTGCTCGCATTCTTTGGCAAATATTTTATTTAAATCGCCTTTGGTTTTTGATGCTTGTGTTATTAGACGCTCGGTTTGTTCTAAGGGGTTGTATTCATATTGATTTAAATCCAAATCGTCCTTGCTAGCATCGTGAAAAGCGCGTATTTTTCTAGCTAGATTTTTCATAAAATTTATATCTTTATAGTAAATTTTATTTAAGTTTTCGAATTTTGGCGAAATTTTGAAATTTTAATGCCAGCTTCATCTATATAAATACAAGTGTTATCGACTTTTGCTTTTGTGGCAAGGCGTTGTGCTTTTAGCTCGTTTTTGCGGTAAATAAAAAACTCACTACTATCCCCAGGATAGCGAAAAATGTATTTTTGCCCTTTTACATTAAAGGTAAAAAGAATATTAGTAAGGCCTTTTTGCAAGATTGAAATTGCGTTTATTTCATTTTTTGTGCATTCTAAGACCTCGCAAATTATTTTATTTATATTAGTTGAGATATTATCTAAAAATAAAGTAGAGATATTTTGAATTTCTTGTATGCTATCAAACTCTAATATAAACGAACTTTCATAAAGATGAAGATACATATTTAATTGCTCTGCGTGCTTAGCGATAAATTCTTCATAAAACAAAGTATAAACCCTAAAATTATCTATGTGCTTACTCAGCAAATTTTTAATTTTTTTGCTAAATTCTTTATCAAAATACGCAAAACCATATAAGCAAGGCAGGTTTGGATTATCGCTACATACATTTAAAATTTTATTATTTTCATTTGTATAGGCAAATAATTCATTTTTGGCATTTTTTTTCATTACGGCTGTGTGGAAAGCTTTGTATTCGTATTGATTAAAGGGATTTTGTAAAAAATAATTATCGCAGTTGCAAATGTAGGTGTTGTTTAATTTATTTGCTACTACAAATAAGGAATAAATATTATTTTTCTTTCTAAACTCAGGGTTTATTACTAATTTTACTCCGTATTTTTCTTGTAAATAAAAATACATTTCTTGCTTATAGCCAAGCACTAGCGTGATATCATTAATGCCAGCATTTTTTAATTGCTCTATTTGCCTTTGTATTAGGCATTCATTATCTTTTACATATAAGCCTTTTGGCATTGAGTAGCTAGATTTATCATTTATATCAGCCCCGCCCGCTGCTAAAATGATGGCATTTTTTACTTTAAATTTATTTAGCTCGCTTTTTAGTTTTTGTTTAGTTAATAAATTTTGATCTTTTAATTTATTTATTAGTTTGTTTATTTCAAGTTCGTTTTTAAATACCTTATGCTTTGTGCTTGCTAGCACGCTTTTAGCGTTTATATCGCCTTTTAAGGCTAATCTTGCGATGATAAATTCTTTATAGCTTAGCATTTTTTTGCCTTTTTTGTTTTAGTAGTAATAAGCCCTCAAAAATATCCAAATCCTCTTCATATGTGATTTTTAGGTTAAAAACCGAGCTTTTAGAAAAATAAATTTTTTGTCCTAAGGCTAGATATAAGCTAGTTGTGCGCGGCTCGATTTTATTTAAAAGATTAGTTTTTTGCGCTAGATTATAATTTTGCAATAAAGGGCCAAATTTAAAGCTCCAAGGATTGCTAAAAGCTTTTATATTTTCTCTATTTATGTATGCTTTGCTTTTTTGCTCATCGGCTTTTATACATAGGCTTAATCTCATATCATCGCTAGCTATGCCATTGCCGTATAATTTAGCTTTTTGAATGCTATCTTTTATGCTCTCATGCGTTGTAAGCGGTGATACGCCAAAGCTAATTACTGCTATATCATTATCTTTTAATTCATTTTTTAAGCCATTTATGGCATTTAAAACAGAGCCATTAAAATCCTCGCCACCTTCTAAAATCCAGCGAACTTTATTGCTAGCGCATTTATTTAATAGAGTTTTTGTGTATGCTCGCCATTGATTTTGGATTACTAGGCAAATGGCGTCTATTTCATCGCAGTTATTAAAATTTTCTATTGTGTAGGATAATACCGGTTTATCAAGCACTTTTATGAATTGTTTTGGGGTTTTGGAGTTTATTCTTGTGCCGTTGCCAGCTGCTAGTAAAATGGCTACATTCATTTTACTAGCCTTTTATTTTTAAATATTTGTGGGGGGGCAATAATAAAGCTTAGCATTATAATCCTAGATCTTTTATGATTTTTTTTACATTTTCATCCACGCAAGCCGTGCCATCGCACACTAAATCAGCATTTGGCTCATCAAAGCCAATATCTACGCCTACTACATTGCGCATTTTGCCGACTTTTGCCTTGCTATAAAGTTCTTTTTGATCGCGCTTTTCTAATTCATCGATAGGGCATTTTAAATAATATTGCTTATGTTTAATGTTAGCCTGGCTTGTTAGATCTTTTATCAGCTCGTAGCTTTCATTAAAGAGTGAAATAATAGCATTTATCACAATAAAATCTTGCTTTGCTAAGCCTATGCATAGGGCTGTTCTTTGAGCGGTGTAGGCTATTCTGCTGGCTTTGTCGTATTTGCCAAGGCCAAAAATCCCGCGAAACTCATCGCCATCTATTATAATCACTTGCTCGCCTCTTGCTTTTAGCTCTTTTGCTAGGGCTTTGGCTGTGGTCGTTTTGCCAGCGCCTGCTAGTCCCATTATGGATATTATTGTAGGCGCGCTCATTAGTATGCTACCACCTGAGCTTGTGTGCCGTTTAAATCATCTGGGTTTAGTGGTTCATCGTCTTTACAAAGCTCTAAAAATCTTTGATAGCCTTGCCAGCTTTGTATAATATCTGGTTGAAATTTTTCAAGCATAAATAAATGCTGTTTCATACTAAATTTTAAAATTTGCCTTTGGAGTTTGTGGGTTTTAAAATATTCTATGGCATCATCTACGCTAAATTTTTTAGTTTTTTCTTCTATGGCTTTATCTTTCATAGCAGAGCTTAGCTCTTTTATGTATTTTTGGCATTTTTTTAGTAGTTTTGGGTTTTTTAATAATTTTATGCCATCTTCATAGCCATGCAAAAATACGCATAAAGTTGGATCAGCTAGCTCAAAAAGTTCGCTTATATCAAGGTGCTTGGCTGTGAAATTTCTAGGTTCAAACTGGCTTATTACGGCTAGTTTTGCGCTCTCATCTACTAGTTCTTGTGAAAGCTGTGTTGGGGTTTTTAGCTTTTTATCTGTGTAAAGTAGCATATTTGGGTGCGCGTATAAATGCATAGGGATTAAATGCTTATAATCGCTTACTCTTTGCTCAAATAGCCATTTATCTTCTTCTTTTGGTTTATCAAAGCCAAAATGCTCGGCTAATTCGCACATAGTATCAAAGGCTTTGTCGCCCACAAAATCATCAGTTTGTTTTAGTTTGATGTTTTTAAGGCTAGCGCTGAGTAGATTAAAGGTCGCGCCATCGTGAAAACTCTGGCTAGGATCGCAAAGCCATAAATCAATGCTATTTATATTTGGCATTAAGGAAATTTCATCAGATCTTACATCAGTAGTAAGCCCAGAATTGCAATAATAAATGTAATTTTTTAAAATTTGATGTGGATTTTTATCAAGCGTTAGGCCAAATGCGCATTCTTGGTTGTCTTTGATTACCATCATTTCAGGGCGATGCGGGCAAGCTGCCATACCAGTTAGCACCTTTATAGGATCGCGCACGACATTTAGTGCTTTGCTAGCATCGATTAGGCTATAAAGCTTTTTGGTATCTTCATCAAAAACCATATCTGTAAGCTGTAAATAAACGCGCTTAAAGCCACAAACCCTATATCTAAGCAATTCTTCAAATATTCTAATATAATTACCCTTTGAGCCTTTGTAACGCTGCGGGGTAGAGTAATCTTCTCTTATTAGCATTGTGCGCATAACCCCGCACAAGCCCATAAAAGCTGGTATGGCCGAATGAAACCCGCTAGCATGCGAGCCAAAAGCTACAAAATCATAATATTTTGGCAAGGGCATATTTAGCACCCAAGCGTGCAAGGGATCTGAGCCTTCATACTCCATTTTTGCTGGGTTGATTAAAGGCGGGTAGGGTTTTTGGGCGTGATTTTGCTTGAACTCATCGCTATCTAGCCAGCGCGTGATGTAGTCTTGGTATTGTTGTATGATTTGCGTGCTTTGCTCGTTTTGCTCTACTTTGCCAATGGCGCAAATTTCATTTATTGTCATGCTAGATCCTTGAATCTGTGGTAAAGCTGAGATTTTAGCTAATTTTGCTTAGAAATTATTGAGTTTTTAGGGGGCAAAATTTAAATTTTTAAGAAAAATTTTAAATATTTATAAGATATTTTTATTTTATTTAAAATTTGCGACTTTAAAATTTTATTTTAAATTAGGGTTTAAATTTATTTGAAAAATTTCTTTGGGCGGGCTTTAAAATTTACGGCTTTAAAATTTGCTGGATTTAAGATTTATAATTTTACGGCTTTAAAATTTATAATTTTGCTGGCTTTAAAACAAATTTTAAAGCCAAAAAATTTTAAATTAAGCATTTTAAGGGCTTTAAATAAATAAAATTTGAAGCCCAAATTTTAATTAAGCATTTTTAAGGCTTAAAATAATTTTTTTAAATAAAATTATTTAAAGCCCAAATTTTAAGCTTAAAGCTCGATTATCTCCCACGGCAAGCCGTTTTGATTTAGCTCGTCCATAAAAGGCTTGGCATCAAATTCTTCCATATTTTTCACACCCAAAGCACTCCAAACGCCCTTTGCTACTAGCTTTGCGCCGATCATCGCTGGCACGCCTGTGGTGTAGCTTACTGCTTGGGCGTTAGTTTCTTTAAAGCATTCTTCGTGGTCGCAAACATTGTAAATATAAACTTTGCGCGCCTTATTTTTATACACTCCGCTTATAACACAACCTATGTTTGTTTTGCCCTTTGTGCGCGCTCCAAGGCTAGCAGGATCTGGCAACAAGGTCTTTAAAAACTGAATTGGCACGATTTTTACGCCATTGTGTTCAACTTCATCAATGCGCAACATTCCCACATTTTCAAGGCAACGCATATGCCTTAAATAACTCTCTCCAAAGGTCATAAAAAAGCGGATTTGGCGCAGGCTTGGGATATTTTTTACTAGGCTTTCAAGTTCTTCGTGATACATTAAATAGCTTTCTTTTGGGCCGATTTTTGGATAATCCCAGCTAAAATGCTCGCTTAGTGGCTCGGTTTCAATCCATTTGCCATCTTTATAATAACGCCCCTTAGCCGAAACCTCGCGCAAATTTATCTCAGGATTAAAATTTGTCGCAAAAGCATAGCCGTGATCGCCAGCATTACAATCTAAAATATCAATTTCATAAATTTCATCAAAAAGATTTTGCTTAGCATAAGCGCAAAATACATTTGTAACGCCAGGATCAAAGCCAGAGCCTAATAAGCCCAAAATCCCAGCGTTTTTAAAGGCTTCGTTTTTTGCCCATTGTTCTTTATACTCGAATTTTGCGGTATCTGGATGCTCGTAGTTTGCTGTGTCGATATATGAAATTTTAGTTTTTTCGCAAGCGTCCATTAAGCTTAAATCTTGATAAGGCAAGGCTAAATTTAGCAGTAAATCCGCGCCGATTTTTTCAATCAAACTAGCCACTTGCGCGCTATCATCGGCATTTATGCTAGCTGTATTTATGCTAACGCCAAGACGCTCAAAAATAAAATTTGCGATCTCATCGCATTTGCTTTTGGTTCTGCTTGCAAGCGTGATTTTATTAAAGCCATCGTTATTTTTCATCGCCACAGCAGCCTTAAATGTAGCCACGCGCGAAACCCCGCCAGCGCCTATAATTAATAAATGTTTCATTTTTTCTCCTTTTTGGCAAATTTTATTTAGCTAGTTTGTATTTATACGCGCCAAAAGCCCCCAAAAGCATAACCGGCAAGATCACCGCAATTTCAGGTAAAATCACGCCATTTTGCCCAAAACGCCATAAAGCAAACAGCACGCCCCACATACAAAGCGTTGCCAAAACGCATAAAAATCCAGTGATGCTAAGGCTAGAAAAGCGCGAAATAATCGGCATATAATAATACATAATCAAACTCATAAAAGGCGCAAAAAATGGGAAAAATATCGTAAAATACAAACTAGCTCTAATTTGCGTGGTGTTTAAATCTTTTGTTTTTAAAGCTTCTATTGATTTTAGCGCGTCAAATACGGAATATTCGCTATTTGTATCTTGCAGGTTATAAACTACTTGTGGATTAAAACCTTTTAAAAATTTATAGTTAAAAATTTTTTCTCTTAAAAGGCCTTCTTGGCCTAAGGTTATGTTTTGTGGGAGTTTTAAGCCAAAAGCATAATCCAAAATCCATTCTTTGCCATTAAATCTGGCCTCATGGCCTGCTACTTTGCGCCTTAAAACTCCATTATCAAATTCAAAAATATAAGGCGCGATTACCTTTTTATCGTCCTTTGATGAGGTAATAAAATAAATCATTTTATTATCGTCTTTTAAAAAATTTGATTTGTAGTTTATGCTTTCTTTGTTGGTTAGGGTTTTTTGTAAATCATTTGCATACGCTAGGGGCGTGCTTTGTAAAACAATATACACTAAAATAATAAGTATTGAAATAACAAGTATGGGTCTAAACACCAAACTTTTATTTAATCCTAAGGCTAAAAAGCTGACTAATTCGTTGTTTCTTATAAAATTTATTACGCTTATAATACTAGCTAAAACAATGCTAAGTGGTAAGATATATTTTATAGCCACTCCGCTAGAATAAAGCATATAAAGCAGGGCTAAATTCGCGCTTTTTGGGATATTATCAAGGTTGGTTAAAAGCCCAATGCCCACAAAAAATAGCTCCAAAGCGATAAAAACAATAAAAAAAGTCTTACAATAAACCCAAGCAATGTATTTTGTGTAAAGTTGCATTTAGTGGCTTTCTTTTGGTGATTAAAAGGCAGATTTTAGCAAAAAAAGCTACAAAATTAGCTAAAATGCGCGCATTTAAATAAGGTTAAATATGAAAATTATCTTAGCTACTTCAAATGCTGGCAAATTAAAAGAGTTTAAAAGCTTGCTAGCTCCGCACGAAATCATCGCTTATAGCGAAATTTTAGAACCTTTTGAAATTATTGAGGATGAAAACAGCTTTGCCAAAAATGCAAAAATCAAAGCAAAAGCCGTTTATAACGCGCTTTTAAAGGCCTTTGATGGGGCAAAAAATCCTTTATTAGACGAATGCAAAAGTGCATGGGAAAATGGCGATTTAGCCGTGCTTAGCGATGATAGCGGTATAAGCGTGGAGGCTTTAAATGGCGAGCCGGGCATTTTTTCAGCCCGTTATAGTAGCGATATTTGCGCTAAGCCCACGCCAGCAAGCAATAGAGCCAAGATGATAGCTAAATTAAATGAGCTTAATTTAAAAAGTTCGCGCGCTTTTTACACGGCGGCGTTGGCGTTAATTTATGGCAATTTTGGCAAAAATCAAGGCAAGGGCGCAAATTTTAATCAAAACGCTAATGGCGCAAAAAATGCGGATTTTAGCGCAAATTTTAATCTTAATCAAAACGCTAGTCAAAATGAAATTTGCTATATCGTCCATGGTTTTTTACACGGGCAAGTAATACCATTTGAGCGCGGCGAAAACGGCTTTGGCTATGATTTTATGTTTATTGCTGATGGTTTTGGGCGCACGCTTGGCGAACTTGATGAGAGTATAAAGGCAAAAATCTCGCACAGAGCGCGCGCTAGCGATGCTTTGCTAACGATTTTAAAAATGCTAGAAAATCAATAATTTTTTATAACAAAATTAAATTCTCAGTAGCGCGCAAGTTTAAAATTTTAATTTTAATCTAGTAAATTTTAAAATTTTATTTTTTAAATCGAGCAAATTTTAAAATTTCAGCCAAAAGGCGCAATATTTTAATTTGGCCCGCGAATTTTAACTTAATAATCTATTAAAATTTTAATTTAAACGCCCGCAAATTTTTTATCTTGCTTAAATTGCCCGCAAAAAAGCGTCGTTTTCGCATAAAATTTTAAAATTTTTTAATACACTTAAATTGGGCTTAAAGTTTTATATTTGCGCTATAATTCAAAAATTTTTTAGGCTTTGTTTAAAAATCGTTATAAAACGCGCTAGTTCCAGCCTGAGCGCAAAAAGGAATTTTATGAAAAAACTACTCACAAATCTTGCATTTTGGGTGGTGCTGGCTATCGTGGCTGGCGTGTGTGTGGGCTTTTTTATGCCTGAGCTTGGCATACAAAGCAAAATCGGCATTGATTGGTTTATTAAAATCCTTAAATGGATGGTTGGACCAATTATCTTTTTAACGATAATTTCGGGCATTGTGGGGCTTGAAGATTTGCGCGATGTAGGTTCGATTGGGCTAAAAGGTTTTGTGTATTTTGAGCTAGTTAGCACGCTGGCATTAGCCGTTGGCATTGGCGCTGCTTTGCTTTTGGCTCCAGGGCATGGAATGCACCTTGATATCACGCATTTAGACGCTAGCAGTGTGGAGCAATTCACGCAAAATACGCGCGATGTAGGCTCAATTAGCGCGATTTTAAAAAGCGCCATACCAAGCACTCCGCTAATTCCTTATTTAGAAAATACCAGCATTTTTGGCTTAATTGCAAATTTCTTTATAGCTTTAAGCGTGGTTATAACGCCTTTTATTAAGGCTATGACCTTACAAGTGCTTTTTATGGCAATTTGTGTGGCTATTGCTCTTAGTTTTGCTCCCGCAAAAATCAAAAAAGCTTGTTTAATCCCGCTAAATAAAGCCCAAAGCATAGTGCTTAAAATTTTAAGTGTTTTTATGTGGCTTAGCCCGCTAGCGGCGTATTGTGCGATGGCTTATTTGATTGGGAAATTTGGAATTTCTAGCCTTGTTGGAATGCTTAGTTTGCTTGTTGTGATGGCCATAGCTTGTTTGATTTTTATTTTTGGCGTGCTTGGGGCGATTTGTTATTTTGTAAAAATCAATATTTTTAAGTTTATGCGCTTTATCGCAAAAGAAGTTTTGGTGGTGTTTGCGACTAGTTCTAGCGAGGTTGCCCTTGCTCCGCTTATGAAAAAGCTAGAAGCAGCTGGCATTCATAGAGGCTGTGTGGGCTTGATTGTGCCAACTGGCTATTCGTTTAATTTGGATTGTACTAATATTTATCTTTCAATGAGCGTTATATTTTTAGCGCAAGCTTTTGACATTGAGCTAAGTTTTATGCATTTACTTAGCATTTTGATAATTTTAATGATCACATCAAAAGGCGCTGTGGGCGTTACTGGGAGTGGTTTTGTGGTGCTTGCTGGGACGCTTTCTAGTTTGCACGATGTCATACCAGTAGCAACGGTGGCTGTGCTGCTTGGTGTGGATAAGTTTATGAGTGAAATGCGCGCTGTGGGCAATCTTTGCGGTAATTCTGTGGCCTGTTTGATAGTGGCGATTTGGGATAAAAAAATCGATATGCAAAAATTCCGCCACGCCTTAGATAATCCAAATGATTACGCCTTTGAAAATCTAAATTTAAATGATAATTTAACAAATACACAATCAAAACCTTAAATCTAAAAGAAAAAATTTTAAAATTTGCGCTGATTTTTAAATTTTAAAATCAGCCAAAATATTATTTGAGTAAATTTTAAAATTTCGCCCTTATAATAAAATTTATTTTTAAAGATAAAATTTTAAACTAAATGCGCGCGGTTACTTTAAAAAGCAAACGCGCAGAATAAATTTTAAAGCCAGTGCGCCTTAAAATAAAAATTATCCCAAGCCAGCGCGCCTTAAAATAAATTTAAAATTTTAATTTAAAGTAACAGGTTTGCCTAGCAAGAAGCCTTGTGCGTAGCGAATCCCTAGGCTTTTAACCACATCTAAAATTTCTTGTTCGCTTACAAACTCAGCTACCATCGTGTAGCCCTCGGTATTAGTAAAGCTTGCTAGTGCGCCTATTAGCTGGACAGCGTCTTTATCATAAGGCAAACGGCGCACGATAGAGCCATCAAGCTTGATATAATCGACATTTAATTCAAGCAACATCGCAAGGTTGGCATACCCACTACCAAAATCATCAATAGCCACGCGACACCCATGCGAGCGCACAAGCTTTAAAAACTCAAAAACTTCATCAAATGCGCCCTCGACATCCTCGGTTTCTAGCACTTCTATTGTTACATTGCTAGAATGCTCGCTTTCATCTAGTTTTTGTAATAAAAGCTCTCTAACGCTAGGGTTTATCATATCAGCAGTGGATAAATTTATAGAAAAGCGGTAATCAAAGCGGTTGATTAGCTCAAAAGCACGGATTATCACAGCGCGCGTGATATTTAAATAAAGCCCAGCTTGCTTAGCAACGCCTAAAAATTCGCCCGGATAATGGACTTTATTTTGCTCATCAAGCATACGGGCTAAAATTTCATAGCTATGAACTTTATAGGTGTTGTTGTAAGTATCAATTTCTTGTAAATCAAAAATCGGCTGGCATTCTACTACTATTTTATTTGTGTTTAGGGCGTAGCGGATTAGGCGTGAGATGTATTGATTTTGGCGGTAATTTTTTTCGCTTTCATCGTTTTGCTCGTAAAAGGCTAGATTTTCTTCGTTATTTTTTGCTTTTTGGTGGGCTAGTTTGGCTTGGGTTAGGCGATCTGCTATGGTGGTATCTACATTTAAGCTTATGCCGATTGTGATATTTAGATCTATATTTATATCATGGCCGGTATCATCTGAGATTATAATGCTAGGTGTAAAATACGCAAGCAAGCGTTTAGCGCTTGCTTCAATGCTTCTGTTTTTAGAATATATACAAAATTTATCTTCTTGTAAGTGGTATAAGGTGGCGTCTAGGTGGTTGTTTTCTATAAATAAATTTATGGTTTTGCCAACTTCTATTAAGATTAAAAGCACGGTGGCTTGATTGTAGAAAAATACTATATTGCTAAATTGATCTAAGCTGATATAAAGCACATGCGCGTGTTCTTGTTTTTTGAGCATTTCATTTAGGGCTAGGTGATTTGGTAGCTCGGTTTCTCTATCTATAATAGAGGCTTCTTTTTCTTTAAACTTAGCGCGTTTTATCATATTTTTAACGGTGTAGTTTTCGGTAAAATCTTGTAAGATTATATCTATATCTATTAATTTGCCCGCCATATCAAAATTTGGCACGGCAATGATTTTTTCATAAATTAAATTGCCTTTTGAGTTTTTGCGCATTGAAAAATTATATTTTTGCGTGCTTTTTGTTTGGCTTACATCGTTTATGATTTCTATTTTTGCGCCGTTTTCATAAAAAAACTCTAATTTTTTGCCTAAATACTGCTGATTGTTTTCTTTAAAACTTCTTGTGGCGCGAATTACTTGGCCTTGTAAGTTTATAGCCACTAGCGAGCTATCACTAAGGACTAAAATTCCATCTAGTTGGTTTGTGTATTTTTTAAGTTTTTGGTTTTCAAAATAATATTTTAAAATACGCACAAAAAATACCAGCACAATAATGCCTAGTATGAAAATACCTACAAGTAAGATTGTAAAATTTCTATTGTTGTAATTATTTAAAGCCGTTATTACATTAGAAGCTTTTGCGGAGATATTGAGCTGGGTGTTCATTACTTCGATATTTGAAACTATTTTTACTTCTTCATTTAATTTTAAAAGCCTACCTATGTAAGTATAATCAACGCTAGCGTGGGTTTCTGATTGGGCTAATTTTGCGTGTAGGGTGGCTATTTCTTGCTCAAACTCATCAACATTAAGATTATCGCCAAAACGAATCAAAGCAAGCTTAGTAAAAAGCCCTGACATAATCCGCACATCTTTTGTATTTCGCAGGTTTGATAATAAATATATCAAGCCCTCAATATAACTAGATTTATGGGTTTTATAATCTTCAAGCAGGGTTTTTTTAGCCATAACAGCCCTATGAAAATCCAAAAATATAGCCTTATTTCTACGATCTAAGAAAAAATCATCAAAGCCTTTATAGCTTGAAGTGGCTTTTAATTTTTGGATCATTTCATCCATTTTTTTGTTGATGGTATCAAAATTTACTATGGTATTAGGGCTAGACATACTCACATCTATTTCATCATTTAGCTTGCGGATATCTAGTATATAAGAGATGTAGATTTGCCCGTGCTTTAATGTGGCGTTTGTATAGTATAAAAACCAAGTGCCAACTACGGCAAGGGTTAATAAAAATATAAATGTAAAATTTATGGCCATTTTATGGGATTTTAGCTGCACTTTTTTATCCTTAATCTAACTGCTCATCTAAAAGCATTTTTAGCTCTTCTGCGCTTGTGGCTTTTAAAATTAGTGGCGTATCGCCATTTAATGCTTCAAAAAATATTATTATTTGTGCTATATCTGTATGAGTTACATGAAGTCCAATTATGGAATTTTTTAGCCAAGTGATGGCGGCGTAGATATTTGGCGAGTTTATACGCATATAAGGTGCTGTGCGTAAGATATTGCGTAAAGTAGGCACTCTGTGATTTTGGATAGTGCCATTGTTTTGGCGTATTTTTATGGTGATGCCATCGCCGATATTTGTGCCATTATGGCAGGCTACGCAACCTTTTTTTACAAAAACATTATAGCCCTTTTTTTCTTCTTGGCTTAAAATATCATCATCGCCTAGTAAAAATTTATCAAAACGGCTTGGAGTTTTAAGCGCTCTTATAAACTCAGCTAGCGCATTTATGATATTTTTATAGCTTATGATATTTGTGCCGTAAATTTCTTGGAATTTTTCTACATAATATGGATTTTTTTTGATTTGTTTTATCATAAAAGTAGATGAACTTGCATAAAGATCGGTATCTTCAATTACTGCCTTAATAGAATCTTCTAAGCTAGAAAATTGCCCATCAAGTCCAAAATAATAATTTAAACTAGCATTCAAAATAGTAGGCACTGGCAGATTACAGGTTTGTGATGTGCCGCTAATCTTGCCTTCTAAATTATGGCAAGCGTGGCAAGAAATTTTTTTGGGACTAAGGCGAGTATCAAAAAACAATTCTTTACCTAAAAACGCCCGATCAGGATCGTAATCATTTGCATTTTCTATGGGCGTAATAGCGTGAAATAAATCCCTTGCAAATATCGTGCTAAACAACAAAACCGATATGAAAAAAACACGAAAAATCATCGCACAATAATATCTTATTTAGGCTTGATTTTATATAAAATTTTAAAACTCTTGCGCCTTAATTTAGGCTTTAAATAAGCAAATTTTAAGTTTTTTGCATTATTAGAGAATAAAAATTATAGCTTAGCTTATAATTTTGATTAAAGTGCTTATCCATCGCATTTAGCGAGCTTTTGTTTAATTTAAAATTTCCATTTAAATTATTCACGCCTGTTTGTTTTAGGCTGTTTAAAAGCTCTTTTAAATTTTGAAATTTATCTATAAAATTATAATTTTGCTTGGCTAAAATTTGAAAATCTTGGCTAAAAATTTTATCAATTTGGTCTGGGTTTTTGTATTCTAAGCTTTGATTTGTAAAACTGCTAAGTTCATTTAGCGAGCCAAGCGAAAGCATACAAAACGCGCATAATCCGCCATTATTCAAGCTTTTAAAAATCTTAGTGCTTAAAATTTCAAGCGGATAAATCCACTGAAAAACGCTACTTGAAATAACCAAATCAAGCCCGCTTGGCATTGATATTTGCGTAATATCGCCTATTTGCGCCTCGCATTCATTCATAATTTGGCTCTTAAATAAATCATTTAAAATCAGCCTTTTAAAGCCCAAATTAGCCATAAGCATCTTGCTTAAAATCCCAGAACCACAGCCGATTTCATAAATCACATTAAAATCGCTTTGAATGCTTGTAAGCAAAGATATTAGGTTATTTGCGGCGAATTTTTGAGCCTTGGCGAATTCATCGTAATTTTTGGCATTTTTAAAGCGCAAGGATTTGCTCCCAAGTTTTAAAATTATAAAAGGCAAAATGAGGCGCGTTAATTGTTTGTATATCGCAGTTTATGGCAAATTTACTAAAATAATTTTTCGTAGCAGTAGGCGGAAAAATAAAATCTTTTTTGCTTATTATTGCCTTATGCCAGGTGATGAAATTTTCATCTTTTTTAGAGTTTATTATGCTTTGATAAAGTGCGCTAAGCTCGGCTTTTGCTTGTTTGTTAAACTCAAAATTTACGCGCCCAAGATCTTTTAAAAAACAGCCTTTTTTAAACTCAGCAAAATTAAAATTTTCTAAGCTTTGCTTAAAATCGCTTTGTTTTATGCCAAAGTTTTCATCAATGCCAAAAGGCGTGCCGTTTATCGCCACAGCGCGCTTTAAGGGGTTTTGAAATTTTATTTTGCTAGCTATGAAAACCCCAAGAGAAAAGCCAACTAAAAAAAGCTCTTTTTTAAAGATAAAATTTGCTAGCGAATCTCCATAGGCAAAAAAATTAATTTTTTCTAAATCAAAACTCACATCGCTATAATCATAAAACACGCCAAGTCCGTATTCTCCAAGCTCTAAATGCGCTAGGCTACTTGGCAAAAATGAATAGCCCAAAAAGCATAAAATTAATTTTTTTGCGTCTTTAATTAGCTCAAATTTCACCCAAAAGCTCCCGTAATTTTAAAATTTCAGCCTCTAAAATATCTGCGCGCAAACTAATTCTAAGCCTTGCTTGCTTTACTGATGGCGGGCGAATGGCTGGTATGAAATAGCCGTGCTTTGCTAGCATTTTACTAGCGCATAAAGCGTGCTGGCTGTCTTGGCAAAGCACCGGAGAAATCGCGCTGTTATTTAGCCCTAAAAGTTCGATGTTTTTGGCTAAATTTTTGCGCCTTTGGCTAAAATCTTTGCTTAAAATAAACTTAGTCCAGGCTATATTTATAGGTGCTAGCGCGGTTGAATAAATCAAAGATCGCGCTGTATTTACAAGCAGATTTTTCGTGTTTTCATCGCATAAAATCGCAGCTCCCATACCCCCAAGAGCTTTTGAAAAAGTAATAAGCATAAAATCGCTACTAATCCCGCAAGCATCGCATTCTCCAAGCTCATGCAAGCTAAAAAAACTATGAGCTTCATCAACAAATAAAAGCGCGCCCCATTCATTTGCTAGGTGCTTAAAATCTGCCAAATTCGCATAATCGCCATCCATACTATAAAGGCCTTCGCATAAAATTATTATGCGCTTAAACTTAGCTCTATATTTTTTTAGCAAATTTTCAAGTTCGTTTGTGTCGTTATGCTTAAAGCGTTTAAAATTTGCCATTTTAAGCGCATCAATCATTGAAGCATGAATTAATTTATCAGCCAAAAAGAGCGTGTTTTCATCATTTAAAGCATTTATCGTGGCTAGATTTGCGCTATAACCTGAATTAAAAATTAAGGCTTTTTTATTTTTAAATAATTTTTGAAATTTGCTTTCAAGCTCGCCGTAATCATAGCTTGGGCTATATATCAAACGGCTAGCACCTGAGCCAAAAAAGCATTCATCGCTAAGATTATTTAAAAACTCATCTCTTAGGCTCTTATCGCTTGCGATGCCCAAATAATCATTGCTTGCTAGGTTTAGTAATTTTTGGCCGTTTTGATAGATGAAGCGTGAGCTAATTTTTGTGTTTTTTAGCTCTCTAAAATTTGGGTTTGTTGCGTTAAAATTTAGATTTTGGAGTGTTTTTTGTTTAAGCATTTTAAGACTTTTTGGGCAAAATTATAGCACTTTTTAAGTGGCTTTTGTCTAAAATCTTGCCAAAAAACAAAGCACATTATGGATAAAGAACAAAGCATTATAAATTTATTTTCACATCGCTTAAATGGCGATGACGGCGCGATTTTAGGCGAGTTTTGTTTTAGCAAGGATTTGTTTATTGAGGGCGTGCATTTTAAAAAAGAATGGCTTAGTAGCTATGAAATAGGCGCAAAAGCCGCTCTTATAAATCTTAGCGATGCTTTTGTAATGGGCGCGCAACCTTGCTATGCTTTATGCGCTCTAAGCCTGCCTAAGACTATGCCAATGAATGAAATAAACGCGCTTTGTGCTGGTTTAAAAGAAGTTTGCGCATCTTATGGTGTAAAAATCATAGGCGGAGATACCACAAAGGGCGATAAAATCAGCATTAGCCTAAGCATAATAGCTAAAACTAAAAGGCCAATTTTATATAGAAAAAGAGCAAAAAATGGCGATTTTATCGCATTTAGCGGAGAATTAGGCAATAGTTTAAAGGGTTTAAAAATTTTACAAAACGGCGGATTTTTAGCCAAAAATGCGCGCTTTAAAAAGCCTGTTTTACGCTCAAATTTTATATTTTTGAGTGCTAGATATTTAAGTTCGTGTATGGATATAAGCGATGGGTTATTAAATGATTTGCCAAAATTGCTTAAAAAGCACCAAAGAGCGCGCTTAAATAAAATTTTAAGCAAGTTTGAGCTACTTAGTGGCGAAGAATACGAAGCGCTTTTTACTTTTTCGCCTAAAAATAAGCCAAAAATACAAAACATAGCCAAAAAATGCCGTTTAAAATTAAACATAATAGGACAGGTTACAAATGCAAGATCAAATATCCCAAAGTTTAGAGCTTTTAGCCACTTCTAGCCCTTTGCTTTTTGCTAGTTCTCACGCGCCAATAAACGCACATTTTAACAAATGCTCGGCTGATTTTGTGGTGCGCGAATTGCCACTTTATGATTTTAGCGGTGATGGCGAGCATTTGATTTTACATATTCAAAAAAAGGATTTAACCACGCCACAAGCTCTTAGCATTATTTCTAGCGCAACTGGCGCAAAAATCCGTGATATGGGCTTTGCTGGGCTAAAAGATAAACAAGGTCTTACATCGCAATTCATTAGCCTGCCAAGTGCTTTTGAAAATGCCTTAAAGCACCTAAATAGCGATAAATTAAGCATTTTAAACATAACAAAGCACAATAATAAAATCCGCACAGGCCATTTAAAAGGCAATAGCTTTTTTATCCGCCTTAAAAAAGTAAGCCCAAGCGATGCTGTGCGTTTGGAAAATGCCATAAATTTTATAAGCCAAAACGGCCTGCCTAATTATTTTGGTTTTCAAAGATTTGGCAAGTTTGGCGATAACGCGCTTAAAGGCTTAGAGCTTTTAAATGCCCTAAATAACGGACAAAAATCCAAACTAAACCCAAAAATGCAAAATTTCTTACTCTCAGCTTTTCAAAGCGAGCTTTTTAATCGCTATCTTAGTTTTCGCTTAAAAATAAATCATTTTGCTAGGGAATTTAGCGCGCAAGAATTAGCCAAAATTTTTAACATAAACAAAGATGACGCCAAGCAAATAAAAGCTCAAAAGCAATTTTTTAAGCTAATAAGAGGCGAGGTTTTAGGGCATTATCCAAGCGGGGCGTTATTTTTATGTGAGAGCTTAGATGATGAAATAATCGCGTTTAATGAAAAAAGAAAAAGCCCGCAAATTTTATTATTAGGCAAAAAAGCATTCGGCTCAAAAGATCTCGCAAAAGAGCTTGAAGATGCGGTATTTGCGCCATTTTATATTTATGAGAGTTTGCTTAGTGGTGGGCGCAGACACGGCGTGATTTACCCAAGCGATATTAGCTATAAATACGATGAGCAAAACGCGCATTTTAGGCTATCTTTTAGCCTTGTTAAGGGCGCATATGCTACGATTTTTTTGCGTGAAATTTTACGCCGTGATGATATTTTATCTTACCAAGAAGAATAAAAATGGAAATTTTAAAATTAAAAAGACTATTAGATGATGAATATAACGCTCATTGCTCCCAAGATGGGCTTTTTAGCGAGGCTGATCCGTTACAAGTGGCAAGGGAGTTTAAAGATCCTGTTATAATGCTTTGTTGCGCGCTTTTTGCGTATGGGAATGCAAGGTTGATTGTGAAATTTTTAAAATCGCTTGATTTTTCATTAATTTACAAAAGCCAAAGCCAGATAAGCGCGTATTTTAGGGATAATCCGCGCATTTATCGCTTTGAAAATGCTAAGGATTTAGAGCAAATTTTCATTACTTTTTCGCGTTTAAAGGATTTGGATATTCAAGCCATAATAAAAAAGGGTTTTGAAAAAAATGCTATGATGATTGATGGGATAAACGCGCTTATTTCGTGTATTTATGGGCTTAATGAATATAGAAGTTTGGGCTATAATTTTTATTTTGCCAAGGCCTTTGAAAAAAGCCCAAAAGCCCCTTATAAACGCTATAATATGTGGCTTCGCTGGTGCGTGAGAGATAGCGATATTGACCTTGGGATTTTTAAAAATTTGCCAAAATCGGAGCTGATTTTGCCACTTGATACGCACACCCACAAGGTTGCCCAAGCGCTTAAATTATGCTCACGCCGTGTTTATGACTTCAAATCCGCCTTAGAAATCACACAAAATCTAAAACAATTTGACCCAAACGACCCCATAAAATACGATTTTGCCCTGTATAGATTAGGCCAAAGTGGCAAAATTAAAAAGCTTTTAGAAAATTTTAAATAATGCGTTTTGGAGCTTGAAATTTTAAACTTAGCTTGCTTAAAATCGTTACAATTTGGCGAATTTTAAAATTTTTGGATTTTATAAAATTTTAAAATTTACTTGGATTTTGAACTTTTAAAATTTATGAAAAGATTTTTAAAATTTGTGTGGATTTTTTAATTTTGTGAGATTTTTAAAATTAGCTTAAAATTTTGATATAATGCCGCCGCCGAAGCTTTGGCGGAGGCAATTTTTCCAAAGGAGCTTGCGATGCGTAAGCAAAGCAAACATCCTAAGCTTGAATTATTAGAATTTGTAAGTAAGGAGCAATAATGTTAGGAACAAAATTTGAGCTTGACAATGATAAACTCATTGCACTTGGCTATGACCCGCAAGAATTTGAGTTAAAAATTGATGAAGTAGCACAAAAAATAGGTTTAATTAAAGTCGGTAAGTGTGAATATCACGGCGATGGTAGTGATAAAGAACTAGGAGATTTAGGTGCTTTTTGTTGGGATTATTTAGAAGAAAATAATCTTTTTGCGAAATCTGTTAAATCTTGGTTGTGGCTTAGTGATGAAGAAGAAAGCAATAACGACAATCTAATTATTTTTTTAAAAGGAAAAAAAGCAAGGTTATGGCAATGAGAAAATCAATAAATTTTGATTTATCTACAAATGCTTTATTAGAACATTTTAGCCATACAAGCATACCTTATTCACAGCTTAAAAATTTTATGCTTGAGAACGGTTTTGAACACGATCAATATTCAGGTTATGTTTCTATAAAATCAATGAAAGAGGCAGAAATTACTCGTCTTGTAAAAGAATTAAGAAAAGAACTTCCGTGGATAAAAGATTGTGTTTTAAAATTTAAAGTTACAAATATTGGTAAGCAGTTTGATTTATTAGGCGAACTTACCAAAAATGACGATTTTTTAGAACAATCTTATAATTTTCACAAGCGTTAGGATACGGGGCGCAAAGCCCCGCTAACCTTTATCGCTCACATATTGTCTAAATCTACTAGCAAAACTAGCTAAATTCTAAAATTTGCTTATTAAAAATCATTAAAATTTATAAAAATTATTTTAAATCTTGCGTTTTGGCATAAAAAGTTTTTGGCATAAAGAGTTTTTGGCATAAAATTAAGATGATTTTAAAATTTAGTGTGGGCGGGCGTAATGCCCGCCCTTTAAAGTCTTTAAAACTTTTAAAGCTTTAAAAGCTAGTTATTGTAGCAATCTCATAACATTTTGTTGGATTGTGTTGGCTTGGCTCATCGCGTAGCTGCCTGATTGGGCTAGGATGTTGTATTTGTTGAAATTGCTTGCTTCTGTGGCAAAATCTACATCGCGGATTTGGCTTTCTGCGCTTTTTACATTGACTTGTGTTACGCTGATGTTGTTTATGGTTGATTGTAGCTGATTTTGAACTGAACCTAAATCTGAGCGTATTCTATCAAGTATTTTTTGGGCTGATTCAGAAATGCTAATCATCGCCTGCGCGCCGTAATATGTGGTTACGCCACTTAGTTGATCTGTGCCTGTTATACCACCACCAAAATACCCCATAGCAGCAGCCAAGGTTGAGCTTAAAATTCCACTATTCATATCACCTAGGCTTACAGTTTTTTGTGTGGCACCTGATTGTACAGCAATGCTCATACCGCCTGTGATTGTATCAGCACCTAAGCTTATAGCTTTAACTTCTGCACATCCGCTCATTCTAAATACTATATCCCTAGCATCTTGGCGGATTAGGGTTAATTTGCCTACGATGGTAGTACCACTGGCTTCACTAAATTTAGCATTTGTTCCCGTACCAAGCTGAGAGCCTGCTGTGCTTAAACTATTTATATTTATAGCCCTGCCATCTCTTGCTGTTAGGGTTAATTTACCATCTTTTGTGCTAGCTTCTACGCCTGTTTGCTCTTTTAATTTATTTATAGAATTAACTAGCACCTGGTTTTTATCACCTGCTACTGTTGTAACATCGCCTATTGATATGCCATTTATTTTAAGACCTTTAATATCGCCAGCTGCTATTACATTTGAAAAGGTGATTGAGTTTAAAACCTTTGCGCTCACGCCTGTTAAATCACTTACAGCATTTATTCTATCAGCGATGGCTTTAAGGCCGTATTTTTTAAATTCAGTCGCGCTAATGGTTTGGAATTTATACCCGCCAGGAAAGCCATCTATACCGCTAAGCTCAAATACTACATCGCTTATACCACCAGATGAATACGCCATCAAACTCGAAGTCTCAAAGCGTGTAAGCCCGATTTTATCACTAGCAGTAGCACCGATTGAAACTTGAACTGTTTGGTTAGCATAGGCGCCGATTTGGAAATTTTTATTGGAGAAGTTGCCATTTAAGAGCTGTTGGCCATTAAAGCTAGTGGTGGTGGCGATATTATCAAGTTCTTCAAGTAGCCTTGAAATATCGCTTTGTAGAGCTTCGCGTGATTGTGAGGTTTGGCCATCTTGTGCTGCTTGAACTGCTTTGGTGCGAATTGTGTTTAGAATGCTTAATTGCTCGTCCATTGCTTTGTCGGCAGTTTGGACTATGCCTATTGCGTCATTGCCGTTTGCTATGGCTTGGCCTAGCGCGCTTGCTTGGGCTTTTAGACTATCAGCTATGGTCATACCTGAGGCATCATCTGCTGCTTTGTTTATCCTTAGGCCTGAGCTAAGCTTTGAGATACTCTCATCAAGCGCTCTGCTTGTTGATGATGAATTGACATAAGCATTCATCGCCGAAATGTTTGTGTTGATACGAAAACCCATTGGGACTCCTTTTATTTGGAGCTGAACTTAGCGTGATTTAGCTTTTAGAGCTTTTAGAGCTTTTAGAGCTTTTAGAGCTTTTAGAGCTTTTAGAGCTTTTAGAGCTTTTAGAGCTTTTAGAGCTTTTAGAGCTTTTAGAGCTTTTAGAGCTTTTAGAGCTTTTAGAGCTTTTAGAGCTTTTAGAGCTTTTAGAGCTTTTAGAGCTTTTAGAGCTTTTAGAGCTTTTAGAGCTTTTAGAGCTTTTAGAGCTTTTAGAGCTTTTTTAGCGAAATTCGCGGGTAAATTCTGCACCTTTCTTACGCTGCTTGCGTGTAATTTGATGTTTAACTTCGTGTTAACAAATGCCATATCGGTAAGAGTAAAAATTTGTTTAGCTTTTTGATGAAATTTTTTGTAAAATTTATTAAATTTTTTTATAAATTGTTTGAAATTTTAAAATTTAAGGGCAGATTTGGGCTAATTAGCGCGAATTAAAGGCAAATTTTAAAATTTTAATCAGCTAAGAATTTGGCATAAAATTTTAAAGCAAATTTTAATCAGCTAAGAATTCGCATGAGCCAAAAGGCAAATTTTAATCAGCTAAGAATTCGCGCGAGCCAAAAGGCAAAGTTTAAAATTTATAAATTAATTATTTTTTATTATCATTAAAATTTGCTTGGTTAATTCTTGCATTGCTATATCCATAGCCTTTATTATTTCATCATTTGAGCTAGATTTTATGGGTGCGCTTTGGCTTAGTAGGATTGCTTTTTCATTTAGCCATAAAGTGGCTGTGATGGTGGCATTTTGGCTAGTAGCGTAAAACTCTAAAATTTTAACTAAAAGCGAGTTTTGGGCGAAATTTTGATTAAGATTTATATCGCAATCACTGCTTAAAGCTTTAATAAGCGTGTTTTCAAGCATTTGAGCTGGGCTTGTGGTAAATCTAGCGTCATCTAGGCTAAAAAGCTCTAAGGACTTGGATTTTATTAATATATCGTTTGTTTGTAGGTTTTGGCTTGCGGTAACTGGGCGGAGTTTTAGGCTGATTTTTTGGCTTGTTTTGGGTGAAATTTTAAAATTTTCATCAAAATTAGCGCAATTTTTAGGCATAAAATCAAGCCCTAGCTCGTAATATTTGATTTCATTTACATTTTTGGCAAGGCAAGCGTTAAATAAAATCGCCATAAAAGCAAAGCTAAAAATTAAAAATAATTTTTTCATTTTTTATCCTTTTTTGGGCTGTTAAAGAAAAAGCCATAAGGATCACGCTCAAGCCTTATTAAGGCTTGGCTGATTTGTTTTAGCGTAGCTCTTAGCTGGGCGTTTGTAAGGGCTAGATCATCGCTAGTATCCATTAAAATGGCTTTATAATTAAACTCTCCACGCTCTAAGCGGGCATTGAGCGTATTTGCTAGCGCATTAAAGGTGTGCGCGCTTTTTTGAATATCTGTGCTTAGGGCGTTTAGGTTATTTATGGTTTGGTTTAGTTCTAGGTTTTTTAGATTTGCGCTAAAATCTTTTGCGTTAATTAAAATTTCGCTTAAATTATCGGCGTTTTGCTTGCTAGCGATTTGATTTAAAAAGCCCCAAAGCCCGCTAGTATTACCATCGCCTAAAATTTCATTTATATGAGTTAGGGTTAAATCAAGCTTTTGGCTAATTGATAAAACATTGCTTTCAATTTGCGCAAGCCCTGCTTGTTTGATTTGGATTATGCGCTTTTTTTGGCTAAATGCAAGGCCATCGCCGCGGCTAATATTTATAAATGAAACTCCGCTAATGCCTGCTGTTTCTACTTGTGCTAGGCTATTAGCACTAATTGGCAAGCCTTTTTGCATTAATATGGCAATTTCTACTTTTGCGCTACTTGCATCCAAAAAATACACATCTTTTATAATCCCAGCATTTACGCCCACAAAATACACCGCACCACCTTTTTTAATTCCGCGTGGTAATTCATCGGTTTGAATGAAATATTCATCTGCGTAATCATTTTTGTAGCCATTCATAAACAAAATAAAAATAAGCGCGCCAAAAGAAAAAATTACAAAAATCAAGCCAGCAATAAAATAAGAGTTTTTGTTTTCCATAAAATTTGCCTTTAATTTTTACGCATTGAAAATAAATCGCCAAGGGGATTGTTTTCAAGCTGTTTTGCTCCGTTTAAATCGCCCTCATAAGCGATTTTATGCCCGTTTAAAATCAAAAATCTATCTAAGATATTAAAAATACTATCAATATCGTGCGTAACCATCACCACACTAAGCCCTAAACTATCTCTAAGCTCGCAAATAAGGCTATCAAGAGCGCGCGAACTAAGCGGATCAAGGCCTGAGTTTGGCTCGTCTAAAAATAGCACCTTTGGGCTAAGCACAAGTGCGCGCGCTAATGCTACGCGTTTTTTCATACCGCCACTAAGTTGTGATGGATAAAGAGTGGCACTTGTTTTATCAAGTCCTACTTTAAGTAGCCAAAGCTTTGCTATTTCGTCAATTTCGGCATTTTTGAGCTGACTGTATTCTCTAAGCATTATGCCGATATTTTCAAGCACGGTCATAGAGCTAAAAAGCGCGCCAAATTGAAACATCACACCCATTTGTAATTTAATGGCTTGGCGTTTATTTTGCGGTGTTTGCCATAGATTGATGCCATTAAAATAAATATCGCCAGTGGTTGGTTCGTTTAGATAAATCATCGTTTTAAGCAAGGTTGTCTTACCAGAGCCAGAGCCTCCCAAAAGCCCGTAAATTTCGCCATCATTTATGCTAAAACTTACCTTATCTTGCATTAGGCGCGAACCATAAGCGGTGCTGATATTTGTGGCTTTTATCATTACTATCCTAAAATTTTAAATATTTAATTGGGTAAAAATTACGCTAAATCCAGCATCTAGGGCGATTATCCAAAATATCGCATTTACTACGCTTTTTGTAGTTAGCGTGCCTACACTTTGCGTGCTTCCATCAACCTCAAAACCCCTAAAACAGCCTATTATCCCTATAACAGCCCCAAAAATAGGCGCTTTTACAAGCCCAATCCAAAAATGCCTAAGCTCTACATTTTCTCTAAATCTTTGTAAATAATCACTAAAAGATAAATCCATATACCACGCACACACTACCATCTGCCCGAAAATACTAACAATATCGGCAAAAAATATCACAAAAGGCAAGGCTAGCATAAGCGCAAAAATGCGTGGCAACACCACAAAACGAAAAATTTCAAAACCCATTGTTTGCATTGCGGGTAGTTCTTCTGTGATTTTCATAACGCCAATTTGGGCTGTAAAGCTTGAAGCACTGCGCCCAGCAACCACGATAGCCGCAATTAACGGGGCGATTTCGCGCAAGGTGATAATGCCCATTATATCGACAACAAAAATACTAGCCCCAAAACCACTAAGCATACTAGCACCTTGATAGGCTAAAACTATGCCTATTAAAAATGAGGTCAAGCACACAATAAAAATGGCTCTAACTCCGGCACTTGCGATAAAATTGCTTAGCTCTTTTAAGCGTAAATTAGATGGAGCCAAAAACATAAATAAAGAAAATAAAAATTGTCCTAAAAAGTTACAAATTCTAATAAATTGCTCTTGTAAATCAAAAAGATTTTTGCCGGTTTTTTCTATTAAATTTCGTTCTTTATGTAAGGGTAAGGCAAAGCTGGAATTTTTTACAAAATCAAAAATGCGCACTATTTTGTCGTTTTGGCCGGTAATCTTAGCCTTAGTAAAATAAGCATTAATCAAACAAGCCATAGCATAATCAATGCGCACAAGCTCGCTTATATCGATGTTTGTGATATTTTCTTTGGCAAGATTATGGAGCTTGGCAAGTTCGTTTTTATTGATTTTATAATCTAATTCGCCTTGTAAAAAAAGCGTGCTATTTTCTAGTTTAAAGCCCATTATTTTTACTTTTGGATTAAAATTTGCTCTATAAAATTTTAAATATTTAAAATTTTAATGGCAGAATAAAGCTTACATTATAGCTTAATAAGTTTAAAATTTTTATTTAAAATTTGCTTAAATAAGATTTTGCCAAATTAGTTTGTTTTTTAGTGCGTTGTTTGTGTATTTTAGCCAGGTGAGTTTTAGGATATAAAGTGTGGGATTAAGGCTTATGGCATAAGGATAGCGCACGAAATACGCGCGCGCACAAAGCTTTTGACTGTTTTGATTTAGGCTTGATAGGGCAAAAAAATCAGCCCTTGCTTGAATGCCTTGAATGTATCCTATAATCTTAGTATCAAGTGCGATATTTAGGCAAATTTTAGGATTTTGTAAGGCGATTTGAATATGGGCGCTGCGTGGCGAGCTAGCAATTATTAAAGCGTTTAAATCCTCACAATATGCATAAAAGCAAGAGTTTGTGTGAGTGATGATGTTTTGAGCTGGATTTGGCGTGCAAAGCCCCGCATTTTTAAAGGCTAATTCATCTAAATTCAAAAGCTTCGCATCACAAGAAACACAAAGGCTTAAAATGTGGCGTTTTTTAAGAAATTTTATGATTTGCTCATCGGGGCGATTTTGCATTGTTAAAGTTCGCTAAGCACTTTATTTGCGTGGCCTGCTGGCTTTACGCTTTTGTAAATTTTAATTATTTTGCCATTTTCGTCTATAATAAAAGTTGTGCGCGCCACGCCTAAGTATTCTTTGCCGTAATTTTTTCGCACCTGCCACACTCCATAGGCCTTGCAAATTTCATGGCTTTCATCGCTTAATAAAATGTGCTTTAAGTTTTGTTTGTTTATAAAGCTTTCGTGGCTTTTTACGCTATCTGGGCTAATGCCGATAATTACGGCGTTTTTGCTGGCAAAATCATCATAATTTTGGCTAAATTCGCAAGCTTGCGTGCTACATCCTGGCGTGTTGTCTTTTGGATAAAAATAAAGCACTATTTTTTTGCCGGCAAAATCTTTAAGCGCGATATTTACGCCATCTTGATTTAGCGCGCTAAACTCTGGTGCAATATCACCGCTTTTTAGTGTTACTTTTCGTAACAAATCTTCTTGGGTAAAGCTCATTTTTTATCCTTTGTTTATAAATTTTAAAATTTTAATTTAGGAATTTTCTTTTTTTAATTTATCTAAGAACTCTTCTATATTGTATTTTGCGCGGTAGTTTTGGCTCATTAGATGAATGATTATATCGCCTAAATCAATCACACTCCATTCATCGCTACATTCACTGCCTAAAAACTGCTCTCCAAGGGGTTTTAGGCGCGTTGCTAGCTCATCGATTAGGCTTGCGGCGTGCTTGGCGTGTAAAGTGGTGGCGATGATTACAAACTTAGCGATATAATCGCGCCCGCTCATATCGATAGCTTGGGCATCTTCTGCTTTTTTGTCTTCTAAAATTTTAATTATTTTATTGATTCTATCTTGCATTTTTAACCTTTGTGTATAAAATTTTTTAATCTCTTCGCGTAATAAAGGCGGTATTTTACTAAAATCTTTTTGATTTCTTATAAAAGTTGATGAAATTTTTTCATTTATTTTTAGGGTTTTGTATTGCGGATTTATGATTATATCATCTCTTAAAGCCACCACAAACTCGCAAAGTTCGCATAAGTGATTATAATCGTGCCATTTTGTTAGATTTGCTAGATTATCAGCGCCGATGATTAGATAAATTTTATCTGGCTTGTATAAATTTTTAAAATATCTAACGCTTTGTATGCTAGCTACTGGGCGGTTTTGGGCTATTTCATAATCGCTAATTTTAATTTTTTCTAGCTTGCCAAAAAGCATTTGGCACCATTTTAGGCGCAGTTTTGCGCTAGCAAAAACGCTAGTTTTAAAAGGATTTAAAAAAGCTGGTGTGATTATTAAAAGATCGATATTAAGCGTGGCTAGGGCGTTTTTTGCGATGGTTAGGTGAGCTGTGTGTGGCGGATCAAAACTCCCGCCAAAAATTGCGATATTCAATGTTTTTTAATCCTATTTTTAGTAAAATCCGCGCCATTATACCCAAAAACAAGGATAAATCATGGCTATAAAAATTGCAATAAACGGCTTTGGGCGAATAGGGCGCTGTGCTAGTAGAATCGTGCTAAATGACCCAAATTACGAACTTTGTATTATAAATGATACTGGCGAGCGCAAAATGACGCGCTATTTGCTTAAATATGATTCAGTTCATGGCGAGTTTAATCAAGAAGTAGATATTATAGATGATGATTATATCAGCATTGGCGGTAAAAAGATCCGCGTTTATAGCACGCGCGAGATTAGTGATATGGATTTAAGCGGGATTGATGTAGTGCTTGAATGCACGGGCAAATTTTTAACCACGCAAAAATGCGAGGCCTACTTAAAACAAGGCGCAAAAAAGGTAATAATGAGCGCACCAGCAAAAGACGATACGCCTACATTTGTGCTTGGCGTAAATCATCAAAAATATAATGGCGAAGCGATTATTTCTAATGCGAGTTGTACCACAAACTGCCTAGGGCCAGTAGCGCGCGTGCTTGATGATCATTTTGGCATACAAAAAGGGCTGATGACTACAATTCATGCTTATACAAATGGACAAAGCTTAGTTGATGTTAAATGCCGTGATTTAAGAAGAAGTCGCGCAGCCGCGCAAAACATTATCCCCACAAGCACAGGCGCGGCAAAAGCGATGAAGCTTGTAATGCCAAACTTAGATGGTAAATTACACGGCCAAAGCGTGCGCGTGCCAGTAGCAAATGTATCTATGGTGGATTTAACGGCGGTTTTAAATAAAAGCACAAGCAAAGATGAATTAACCCAAGTTTTTATAAACGCGGCAAATACAAGCTTAAAAGGCATTATGCTTGTGGATTTTGATGAGCGTGTAAGCTCTGATTTTTACACCTGCGCTTATTCTAGCATTGTAGCAGCGGATTTGTTACAAGTAATTTGTGGGGATATGGTAAAGATTATGGCGTGGTATGATAATGAATGGGGATATTCGGCTAGATTAGTTGAGATGGCAGGATTTATAAACTCTTAATTTTCGTAATTTTGCGCTTTTGCTAAGCCAAGTAAAAGCGCAATTAAAATTTTAAAATACTTGAAATTTTAAAATACTTTTAATGTAATAGATTTAGCTAAAAGGATAAAACTAATGAGTGAAATAATCTCCCTTAAAGATTTAGAATTTAAACAAGGTAGCAAGGTTTTAGTGCGTTGTGATTTTAATACGCCTATGGATGAGTTTTGTAATATCACAGATGATAGGCGCATCGCAAGCGCAATTCCTACGATAAAATATTTATTAGATCAAGGATGTGGGATTATTTTATGCACGCATCTTGGCAGGCCAAAAGGCTGGGATGATAAATTAAGCCTAGCGCCCATCGCAAAGCGAATGACACGCTTGCTTGAAAAGCACGAATGTGGCGATGTGGAGCTATGCGCTGATGTGATAGGTGCTGATGCTAAAAGGCGCGCAAGCGAGCTAAAAGCGGGCGAGATTATAATGCTTGAAAATATCCGTTTTGAAAAAGGCGAAACAAAAGATGATGAAAACTTAGCAAAAGAGCTTGCTAGTTTGGCGGATTTTTTTGTAAATGATGCTTTTGGCGTGTGCCACAGGGCGCACGCTAGCGTTCATGCTATTACGAAATTTTTTGATGAAGAGCATAGGGCGGCTGGGTTTTTGCTGATTAAAGAGATTGAATTTGGTCAAAATTTAATCCGCCGTCCTAGCAGGCCTTTTGTAGCTGTAACTGGTGGCTCAAAGGTTAGCGGCAAGCTCCAAGCCCTTACTAATCTTTTGCCACGCATTGATAAATTAATAATTGGTGGCGGTATGGCTTTTACTTTTTTAAAGGCCTTGGGCGAAGATATTGGTAATTCTTTGCTTGAAGAAGAGCTAATTGAAGAAGCAGCAAATATTTTAATAAAAGGCAAGGAATTAGGCGTAAAAATTTATTTGCCAGTTGATGTGGTAGCAGCGCAAACTTACAGCGCTGATAGTGCTGTAAAATATGTGCCAGTTCAAGAAATACCATCTGGATGGATGGGGCTTGATATTGGCCCTGCGAGTGTGAAATTATTTAAAGAAGCAATTGCTGATGCGCAAACGATTTGGTGGAATGGGCCTATGGGCGTTTTTGAAATGGATAAGTTTAGTAAAGGTAGCATAAAAATGAGCCATGCTATTGCTGAGAGTTTTGCAACTACCGTTGTAGGTGGTGGCGATACAGCCGATGTGGTTGAGCGCGCTGGCGATAGCGATGAGATGACCTTTGTAAGCACTGGCGGTGGCGCAAGTTTAGAGCTAATTGAAGGCAAAGAACTCCCAGGCGTGCGCGTGCTGTTAAAGAAGGAATTTTAATGCCTGAAAAATTAAGATATGCAAATGGCGGATTTATGAAAAAAAATCAAAAAATTTTGCAAACAAGGGGTTTGCAAGATGAATTTAAATGATTTGCTTAAAAAATTGATTAAGGAAAAGTATAACGAGCTTGCCAAATTCAAAGAAAATGGAATTTTTGAGAAAATTAACGAATTTTAAGGCAATGCTGTTGGGCAAATTGGCAAAAATTTGCCATCTCAAAACGCGCAAATTTTAAGCTTACTTTACAAGATTTAGAGCCGATTGAAAATTTTGAAAATAGATTAAAAGAAGTGTTTAAAATTTAAGAATAAAGGATTTTAATGATAATTGCTGGGAATTTAAAATGTAATCACACAAGGGCGAGTTTTCAAAACTACGCGATGGCGTTAAATGATGGATTAAGAGATATTTGCCATAATTTTACTCTTTTGGATAATATTCAAAATTTTAATTCAAACAAGGCAAATTTTAATTCAATAATTGTTTTTCCGCCAAGTGTTGCTTTTGTAGAGGCTAGTGCTTGTAAGTATTTTAGCCAGGGCGCACAAAATTTCTATCCTTGCGATAGTGGTTCTTTTACTGGTGAAGTAGGCGCAAATATGCTTGATGAGTTTGGCGTAAATGTTGTTTTGATTGGCCATAGCGAAAGGCGCGGGCTTGGTGAAAATGACGAGCTGATCAAGGCAAAGTTTAATTTTGCTAAGCAAAAAGGCTATAAGATTATTTTTTGCGTTGGCGAGGACGATATAACTTATATGAATGCGAGTGCTAAGGAATTTTTAAGCGATGAGCTTAGCGGGATTGATTTAAATTATGAAAAGCTTATAATCGCCTATGAGCCGATATTTGCCATAGGCACAGGCGTTAGTGCTAAAACCCAATACATAGCTGAAATTTTAGAATATTTGCGAAGTTTAAGCAATGCGCCCTTGCTTTATGGCGGGAGCGTAAATTGCCAAAATATAAATGAAATTTCATCTTTAAAGCATTGTGATGGCGTGCTTGTTGGCTCAGCTAGCTGGGATGTGCAAAATTTCATAAACCTAATAAACATAGCAACAAAGGATCAAAAATGATAATGCAAGGCAAAAAGGGCTTAATTGTAGGCGTGGCAAATAAAATGAGCATAGCTTATGGCATTGCCGCAGCGTGTAAAAATCAAGGCGCAGATATGGCATTTACTTTTTTAAATGATGCGATTAAAAAGCGCGTAGAGCCAATCGCAAATGAGCTTGGCAGCGATAAAATTTATGAATTAGATGTAAATAATGATGAGCATTTAAACGCGCTAGCACCACAAATTGAGCGTGATTTTGGAAAGATTGATTTTGTGCTTCATGCTGTGGCTTTTGCTCCAAAACAAGCCTTAGAAAATGATTTTATAAATACCACAAAAGATGCTTTTAATGTGGCTATGGAAACTAGCGTGTATTCGCTAGTATCGCTTACGCGCGCGGTGCTGCCAACGCTTAGTAAGGATGCGAGCATTCTTACTCTTTCATATCTTGGCGGGGCAAAATATGTGCCTCATTATAATGTAATGGGCGTTGCAAAAGCAGCACTTGAAAGCTGTGTTAGGTATTTAGCAAGGGATCTTGGCGCAAGCGGTGTGCGCGTAAATGCCATTAGCGCTGGCCCTATTAAAACACTAGCAGCTAGTGGGATTGGGGATTTTAAGATGATTTTGCGCTATAATGAAATAAATGCTCCGCTAAAACGCAATATGAGCATTGAAGATATCGGCAAAAGCGGGGCGTATTTGCTAAGCGATTTGGCTAGTGGGGTTACGGGTGAGATTCATTATGTAGATGGCGGATATAATATTTTAGGTATGGCTGATGTTGGCCTTGATGATGATGGCAAAACAGCGTTATTATGGGATTTGCAAAAGTAAATTTTAAAATTTGGCTAGCAAGGTTTATCTAGTGTTTGGCTGGCAAATAAATTTTAAGAAAAGCTAAGATTAAGTTTTACTTAGCTATCATTCGCGCCTTATTTGGCGACATAGCCAAGTGGCTAAGGCATGGGATTGCAAATCCTTGATCCCCAGTTCGAATCTGGGTGTCGCCTCCAAGTCGGGAGATGGCTGAGTGGTCGAAAGCGGCGGTCTTGAAAACCGTTGAGGTGAGAGCCTCCGGGGGTTCGAATCCCTCTCTCCCGGCCACTACTTACTCACACATAATCTGCTAGGATTTTTATGGATTTTTTATTCACGGGTTACCGCGATCCTATTTTTGGATTAATTATTTTAATAACTGCTGTTTTGTTGATTATCGTTTTAAGCTATTTTTGGGGTATTTTGCTTAGTAAAAATAAGCAAAAAATCATTGATAAATTTTTACAAAAATTTGAGCGCGAGAGCGATGATACTAGCGCGATTTTTAATGCTCTTAGCACGCTAAAAAGCCATGATTTAATAAAAGTAGGCGACGCGCTAGCTAAAAATGGCGACTGGGATAATGCTGTTTTGATGTATTTACAGGCTTTAAAAAAAGAAGCGAATTTAAGAGAAAATTTGCTTAAAAAATTAGGCTTAGCTTATATTAAAACCGGGTTTTTTGAGCGCGCAAAAGATGCTTATATGCAGCTTTTAGCCACTTCGCCAAGAGATGAACAGGCCTTAAAGGATTTGATTTTTATTCAAGAAAAATTAAGGGATTTTAAGGCTTGCTTTGAGTGTTGTGATGTGCTTTATGCCCAAGGTATCGATGTAAGCGAGCTTAGAGCGTATTTGCAAGGCTTACAAATCACATATGAAAGCATAAGCCTTGCCCAAAAAATCGAGCTTTTAAGCCAGATAAAACCTCGCACGCCTTTTATTAAACGCTTGATTTTAGAGCTCAAAATTACTGGATTTTTGGGCGTTAATGAAGAAGATTTGCCACCACTTGAAATTTGTATTGATTTGCTTGATGAAAAAATGCTTTTTTTAATTCAAAATGATGAAAGCCAAAATGCCTTTTTAATCGAGCTTTTAAAGCTTGCCAAGGGGCAAAATATTAGCGCAAAACTGGCTTTTGATTATGAATGTAAAAATTGCGCTTTAAGCTATCCTGTGTTTTTTAACCGCTGTCCAAACTGCATGCAAGCAAACAGCGTGATGATAAAAGCTAAAATAATTCAAGGCAAAAAAGCTAATGAATAAATTAAAAAAAGTGGAATTATTTTGCGATGGTAGCTGTTTAAAAAACCCGGGCGATGGTGGCTGGGCGTATATTTTACGCTATAACGGCAGGCAAAAAATCGCTAGCGGAGCTAAGGCAAATACTACAAACAACCAAATGGAGCTTCAAGCAGGCATTAACGGGCTAAAAGCCTTGCGCGAGCCTTGTGCTGTGGTGCTTTACACCGATAGCTCTTATGTGGTAAAGGGCATAAATGAATGGCTAGAAGTTTGGCTTAAAAACGGCTTTAAAACAGCTAGCAAGCAAAAGGTAAAAAATGCTGATCTTTGGCTTGAATTATTAGAGCAATTAAAGCGCCACGAGGTAAAAGCCATTTGGATTAAAGGGCACGCCGGCCACGAAGAAAACGAGCTTTGCGATAAATTAGCAAAAGAAGCAGCCACTAGCTTGGCTTGTAAAATTTCTTAATTTTTTATGTTATTTAAAATTTTATTTTTAAAATTTGCTTGAAATTTTAAATTATTTTGGTAAAAACTTAGCCTTTTTGCTTTAAAATTTTAAAATTTATTTTTAAAATTCACTGCTTAAATTTTTTAAAATTTGCTTTTATTTTAATGCTGATTTTATTTGTAATAAGGCTAAATTGCGCGTTGATTTGGCGCGCTTTTTAGCTCAAAGCAAAATGCTATCAAGCACCATTTTTGGCGTTATTTGCTCCATGCAATTGTGGTGTTTTAGTGGGCAAGTTCTTCGCATACAAGGCTGGCAGGGTAGATTTAATTTAATGATTTTTGCGCGCTCGTTGCCAAAGGGGGCGGTTTCGTCTGCTTTTGTGGGGCCAAAAATCGCTATCATCGGCACTTTAAAAGCGGCTGCTATATGCATAGGCCCGCTGTCGTTTGTGATGAACAAATCAAGTGCTGCGATATTTTCGCACAGCTCTTTAATGCTTGTTTTGCCACATAAATTTGTAAATTTTATTTTATTTTCATTTAAAATTTGCGCGATTTGCTCTGCTATTTGTGTTTCGTTTTTCGCGCCAAAGATGAATATATCATAATCTTTTGCTAGTTCTAGCGCGACTTTGGCAAAATTATGCGCTCCCCAGCGTTTAGCATCGCCATAACTTGCGCCAGGATTTAGGCCAAGGCGTTTTTTTTGGCCTTTATTTAGCGGGGTAAAATGTAGTTTTGGGGCGTTGTTTAGTGGCTTTAAGTTTAGGGCGGAATTGAGAAATTTTAAATATTTTAGCACCTGGTGAGTGGCGTTTATCGTTGGTTTAAAAATCGCCTTTTTGTCCGCTTTTATCGCATTTAGCAAGACTTTGCTGGCAAGGTGAGATCTAAAACTAAGTGCCACATCAAAATGGCCTAAATTTTTAGCGATTTTTCTAAGATATAAAAGGCGGTAAAATGGCTTAAATAATGAAATTTTAGGCGTTTGTTCTTTGCTTTTATCGATTAAAATTTGCTCGCAATTTGGGCTAGATTTAAACAACTCGCAGCTTACAAAACTGCCAAAAAATACGATTTTTAAAGCTGATGAGTTAAAATTTTGAACTAAGTTTTCTATGCTAGCACTTGCCATCACGCTATCGCCTAGCCACGATGGTAATTCAATAAACACACGCATTTATCGCCTTTAAAGTAAGTTTTGCGTTTTTTGCGATACTAAAATTTTGTGCTATTTTTGCATTTTGGCTTTGTGTGCTTTTTAAAAGTGCTTGATTGTTTAGTAATTTATCTATCAAAATAGCGCATTTTTCATCATTTGGGGCATTTAGCACAAAGTTTTGATCTAAAATTTCGCTTGCGCCGTTTTGTGCTGTTGTGATGACGGCATTTTCATAGCTCATAGCCTCTAAAATCACATTAGAAAATGGTTCATAATGCGTTGGTAGCACAAATAAATCGCTAGCTTCGTAAAAAGTATTCACATCTTTTCTTTGTCCTGTGAAAATTGCATTTACTTTTAGCTTTTTGGCTAAATTTTTGTATTTTTGGCTGTTTTTATCTTTGCCTACGATTATTGCGATATGTTCGCTTTTTAGCTTGCTTAGAGCTAATAAAAACTCAGCTAAACCTTTGCGCTTAAAGCCTGAGCCTACAAATAAAATCACATTTTTATCAAAGGTTATGTGAAATTCTTTTTCTAAGCTAAGTTTTGCGTGAGTTTTATTTATGTTTTGGGGTAAATTTATGCCATTATAAATAGTGATAATTTTACTCTCATCAATGCCATAAAACTCGGTTATTTCGCGTTTTATCATATTTGAGTTAGTAATTATTAGCTTTGCAAAATTAAAGCAATGTTTTTCAAGGTAAGGATAAACAAAATTTAGTGGATTTAAAAACCAAAATGGCTTTAAAGTGCGGTATTTTCTATGCACGCCATCACCTGCTCTATAAATCTCAGCGCAAGTAACGCGCTCTAAGCTAAAATAAAGCTCATCACTGGCTTTTGTTTTTTTGGCAAAAGCATTAAATAACAATGCTTTAAGCCATGATGGATAAATAAAATTTGGTAAAAATTTTGCCTTTTTAAATGAACGGATTGTTGAGTTGATCCCAGCGCTTTCAAGCTCGTTTTTTAGGCGCAAAAGGTAATTTTGAGCGCCACCTATGGCATTTGGATTTAGCCTTAAAAATACTATGTTTTTTTTGATGTCTGCCACAAGTTGCCTTAATTTTTGCTTATTGTATCATAAATGCCTAGTTTTAGCACCTTTTAATTAAAATTTGCCTAAAATTCGCGCTTTTAAATTATAAAATTTTAGGTTTGTGATGAAAATTTTGCTTATTAGAAATGATAATATTGGCGATTTGATTTGTACCACGCCAGCAATCCAAGCCCTAGCCAAAAAATATGGCGCAGAAAATATTGATATAGTGGTAAATAGTTATAATTTTTGCGCTATTAGAAATAATCCTTTTGTTAATGAAATTTTTTCTTACACAAAGCCAAAACATAAAAAAAATCTACTTGCTAAATTAAAAGCTGGATTTTCAAAACTTAGAGTGCTTTTTTTAATTTTCATTCGCAAATACGATGTCGCCGTGATTTTGCGCTCGTCTTATTCGCCTTGGGCTGAGATTTTTGCAAAAACTGCTAGGGCAAAGCAAATAATTGGCGTAGCCCCAAATAATCAAAAAAGCTCCATCACGCACCCTATTATCATCGCACCATTTACGCATGAGGTTATGGCTTGCTTTTTGTGTTTAGAGCCTCTTGGCATTACTTACAATGATGAAAGCACGCTATATTCGCCATTAAACCCAAATCAAAAGTATCAAAATTTTGTGTTTTTTCACATTAGTTCAAGAGTGCGTGAAAATCAAATTGATAAAGATAAAATTCTATCCATCATAGAGCTTTTAAAAGCAAATTTTAAAGATATTGTAATAACGGCTCAAGATCAGCATTTAAGCGAGCAAATCGCAACACTTAGCAAGGTTGAGCATTTAAATACTAAAAGCCTAGATGAACTGGCTAATTATTTGTGTTTAGCAAAATTAGTAATCACGCTTGATGGCGGGATAACGCATCTTGCGCCTGCGCTTAAAGTGCCGATAATTGCGTTATTTGGGCGCACTAATTTAGCTTGTTGGCGACCTTGGGGAAAGTGTTGTATAGCCTTACAAGATGAAAGCAAATTAGCACAAAATATCAGCCTAGAATCCATACAAAACGCGCTAGAAAAGGCAAAAAATGAGTTTTGTAAATAAAAAAAATTTTTCTCAAATTTTATATATTTTAAGCTTTTTTTTGCTTAGCGTTTTTGTGTTTTTAGAACATATTGATTGGTTGCGCGGGCTTAAAAATGCTAGCCTTTATTTAGCTTTATTTTTGGCTTTGTTTTATGCTTTTTTAAATTTTAAAATTTCGCTAAATAATATTTTTGAAAATTACAAAACAGCCAAAGTTGGCTTGATGTTTGCAAGTGCCTTTATAGCGTGCGTTTTTGTGGTTTCAAGTTTTGCTTATGATGAAAATTATCCCTCGCTTTTTAGAGCGTTTAGGCATTTTGGCAGGGCAATTGCGTTTTTGCTTGTGATTTTATTGCTTTTTAATGGGGATAAAAGAGTGATTTTATGGCTATTTTATAGCTTTTTATGCGCTTTTGTTATTGGCGGGGGCGATGATTTTTATTCTTTAATTAGCTCTTTTGAAAATTTAAGCGCAAATAACTACTTACAAGCTGTTTTGGTGAGTCGTTCTTATGCGGATTTTGTGGATAGATTTTTGCCTTTTGGGCTTTGTGCTTTATTATTGCTTAAAAGCGCGCGTTTAAGGGTGTTTGTGGCGATTGTTGGCGTGATTTTGCCTTTATTTTTAGATCTTTTTACTGGTTCGCGCGGCTCGTGGCTAGCTTGTGCGTTTAGTTTGATAATTTTTCTTAGTTTAACGCAAAATGCGCAAATAAAGGCATTTATAAAAGCTCATTTAAAGCTTTTTGTTGTTTGTTTGCTGTGCTTTTTTGTGGCTTTTGGCGCGCTTGTTTGGCATTCGACTGTTTTAAAATTTAAGCTCACACAAGGCTTTGATAGCTCTGGGCGCACGCTTATTATAAAAGAGCGATTTAATGCAATTTTGGCCACTAATGGCTTGGTTTTTGGCTTAGGATATGGCAAAGAACAATACGATAGCGCGCTAATAAATGCCGATAAATTGGGGCTAAAAACTGCTAAAAAATATGGCACGATAGATAATGGGCGTCAAAATTACTGGAATGATGAGCCGTTTTTTTTGGGTTATTTGTATTATTATGGCGTCTTTGGTGCGCTTTGTATTTTTGGGCTTTTTGTTTGCGTGCTAATGCTTAGTTTTAAGGGCTTTTACCGCACGAAAAATCCACTGCTTTTAGCGGTGTTTTTGTCGGTTTTGGCGTATTTTGGCGTGCGCGGATTGTTTGAGTGTTATAATTTGCGGGTGCTTTATTTGTTTTATTTATTAGGATTTTTGATTATGATTTTAAGGGCAAAAGATGAAAAATGTGCTAATTGTTAGCCACGGAGCAGCACTTGGTGGGAGCCCAATTTCTGCGTTAAATATAGCAAGGTTTATTGATAAAACGCGTTTTAGGCCTGTTTTTTTATTTGGCGAAGATGAGCAAGTAGCACAAATGGCTAAAAATGAAGGATTTAGCGTGTATATCGCAAAAAAAAGCGGATTTTTAGGGCTTGGACTTAGCCTTAAAACGCTTAAAATCATAAAATATGAAAAAATCGATATAGTTCATTTAAATACGCTTACTTCATACTATAAATATCCAGCCTTTGCTGCAAAAATCGCCAAAAAGCCTATATTTTGGTTTGTGCGTGAAGATCCTACTAAAAAGCGCTGCTTGCGATTAATGCGCTATTTAAATGCCCTTGCTACAAAAATAATTACCGTCTCATACGATAGCGCAAAAAATATGAGTTTAGTTAATCCAAATAAACTAAAAACTATACGAAATGGCATAGATTTAAGCGCGTATAATGCTAATTTAGATCCTAAGCAATGCTTAAAAGAGCTAGGGCTTGATGAGAATGAATATATCAGCACCATAGCAAGCCTAGAAGAGCGCAAGGGGATTTTAGAGCTAATCCAAGCTTATGCTAAAATCGCGCCAAAATATCAAAACACGCGCCTTTTAATAGTGGGCCAAGATAGAAGCAAAAAGCAAGAATATCTAGCCAAAATGCAAGATTTAATACAAAATTTAGCCCTAAATGAGCGCGTAATAATCTATGGCGAATCCAAAAAAATTAAGCAAATAATGCGTATAAGCACGCTTTTTGTGCTGTATTCGGCTTGGGAGGGTTTATCTAGGGTTTTGCTTGAAGCGATGGCTTGTGCTAAGGCTATTGTGGCATCAAATGCTGGTGGCAATGCTGAACAAGTAAAAGATGGATATAATGGATTTTGCGTGAAATTTGGCGATATAAATGGCCTTGCTAGCGCGCTAGATAAGGCTTTAAGCGATAAAGCAAGAATTAGGCAGTTTCAAATAAACTCGCGTTTGTTATGTGAGAGTGAGTTTGATATAAAACGCACCACGCAAGAAATTCAAAATTTATACGAAAGCGCGCTAAAAAATAATGCGTAAATTTTAATTTGAGCTTTGCTGGCGTTTAAAAATGTAGTATTTTTGGGCGTTGATTAAAATTTCATCACTAAGGACAAAGTCATTTTTTTCAAAGATTATTTTGGACGCAAGATTGTTGATTTTGATATAAGCAAGCAAGGATTTTGTGGCGTTTTGCTCGCAAATGTTTTTTAGCAAATAATAACCTAGCTTTTTAGTGCGAAAATGCTCTAAAATATTTATGCTAACAAGCCATAAATTATCTTCTTGTCTATCTATTCGCGCACAGCCAGCAAAGATTGTATCAACTTCTAAAACATAAAAAATCGTATCTTTTGAGCTGATTTTATCCTTAAACCAACGCTCATGCTCATCGTATTTGATTTTTGAGGTATTGATTGAGTTTGCTCTTACTATATCATCATTTGCTAGCATAAAAACATCTTTTATATCATTTATGTTAGCAAGGCGAATGTTTAGGTTCATTGTTTTTCTTTAAAATTTTAAAATTTCGCTAGAAATTTTAGCGAAATTTTAAAAGTAAGGTTTTAAATTTTAATAGCAAAATTTTAAAGAATATATTTTGCTAAATCTTGATTTTGGGCTATGCTTTCAAGCTTGCTTTCTACTAATTGGGCGGTGATTTGGACGCTTTTAAAGCTGTATTCATCGCTAGCAAAACTAATATCTTCAAGCACTCTTTCTAAAATTGTATGCAAACGCCTAGCGCCGATATCTTCGATTTTTTCGTTTGCGTTATGCGTGATTTGGGCGATTTTACGCAAGGCATCTTCGCTAAAATCTAGCTCTATGTTTTCTGTTTTTAATAAGGCTTTGTATTGTGCGATTAGCGAATTTTTAGGCTTGGTTAAAATTTCATAAAGGGTGTTTTCATCTAGGCTATCGAGATTTACGCGAAGTGGGAAACGGCCTTGAAGCTCGGGGATTAAATCACTTGGCTTGCTAATATGAAAAGCCCCGGCTGCAATAAATAAAATATGATCGGTTTTAAGCGCGCCAAGGCTAGTGCTAACCGTGCAGCCCTCAACAATAGGCAGTAAATCGCGCTGAACGCCTTCTTTGCTAGGGTCTTGTCTGCTTGAATTTGAGTTTGAAACAGCGATTTTATCAATTTCATCGATAAAAATTATGCCCTCATCTTGTGCGCGTTTTAAAGCCTGGCTTTTTAGGCTCTCCATATCTAAAATTTTATCGCTAGCTTCGTTTTTAAGCGCATCTTTGGCGTCTTTTACTTTAAGCTCTTTTTTTACTTTTTTGCTGCCTATGCCTATTACTTTAATAAAACTTTCTTGCATTTGGCTCATTTCAGGCGGTAGGTTGTTATTAGCCTCAAAGGTGGATTGATCTATTTCAAGCGTTACGCTAAGCTCGTCAAGCTCGCCATTTTGGAGTCTTTGGCGCATTTTGGCATAACTTTGCTCATAATCGTTTATTTTTTCATCGCTTGCGCCTTTTGGTAATGGTGGCAAGAGCTTTTCAAGGATTTTTTTCTCTATGTAGTCGTTGATTTTATCGGCGTTTTTTTCGCGTTCTTCTTGTTTTAGCAAGTTTAGGCTAGCTGTGGCTAAATCGCGCACCATACTTTCTACATCGCGCCCGACAAAGCCCACTTCTGTATATTTGCTAGCTTCTACTTTAACAAAAGGCAAGCCAAACATCTTAGAAAGACGGCGCGCTATTTCTGTTTTGCCCACGCCTGTTGAGCCTATCATTAAGATGTTTTTTGGGATTATGTCATCTTGCATATCGCGGCTTAGTTGCATTCTGCGCCATCTATTGCGTAAGGCTACGGCTATTACGCGTTTTGCCTCGTTTTGGCCTATTACATAATCATCTAAAAATTTTACTATTTGTTTAGGTTGTTTATTCATTTTTCATCCCATAAAGCAAAGGTTTTAATATTATTATTTGTGTAAATACAAATATCGCCAGCGATATTTAGGGCTTGTTTTACTAGCTCTTCTTCGTTGATATTTAGCTTATCATAATGAGCGTGTAATGCTCTTGCAGCACTTAGGGCGTAGTTGCCGCCACTACCTATGGCTGCTATTACGCCATCTTGGGGTTCTACTACATCGCCGGTGCCAGTTAGTATAAAAATATGCTCTCTATTAAGCACTAACATCATAGCTTCAAGCTTGCGCAAATATTTATCCTTGCGCCATTCTTTGCTAAAATCCACGGCCGCACGCATCAAATCGCCCTTGCTACTTTCTAAAATTCTCTCAAACATATCAAATAAATTAAACGCATCAGCCGTGCTGCCAGCAAATCCAGCTAGTATCTTGCCGTCATTAAGCTTGCGAATTTTAGTAGCATTGCCTTTTAAAATCGTTGCGCCAAAACTTACTTGCCCATCACCGCCAATAACTGAGCCATTTTTGCCTTTATAAGCTAAAATTGTGGTTGCGTGAAACATTATTCGCCTTTAATTTCTAGCTTGAATTTTGCATTTATGCCGTGTTTTAATTTTGCGGTTATTTCATAAATTCCTGGCGTTTTTATATGCTCGAACTCAAGGCATTTTTTATCAAGTTCTAAGCCTTTTTGAGTTTTTAGGGCGTTTGAAATTTCATCTTTTGTGATTGAGCCAAAAAGCGCGCCATTTGCGCCTATTTTAACTATTAGATTGATTTGGATTTTTTCTAGTTCGCTTGCGAATTTTTGTGTTTGGCTTAGTTCATAAGCTTGTAATTCTGCCATTTTAACTTTATTTGCTTCAAATTGTTTAAGCACCGCATTTGTCGCTATTTGAGCAAAACCTTTGGCTATTAAAAAGTTATTGGCGTATCCATCTTTTACATCTTTTACTTCCCCAGCCTTACCTAAGCCTTTTACATCTTTAATTAGTAAAACCTTCATAATGCCTCCTTAAAATAAAGCCAAAATTGTAGCCATTTAGTCTTAATATTAACAAAAAAAATATAAAATGCGCGCTTAAATTTTAATCTAACAAGGGGAGAAAATGCCTTTTAGGAATGTTTTACAAGCCATTGATGATATAAAAAACGGCAAAATGGTAGTAATGATAGACGATGAAAATAGAGAAAATGAAGGCGATATAGTGTGCGCGGCGGCTTTTTGTGATAGTCAAAAGGTAAATTTTATGATAACTCACGCAAAAGGCGTGCTTTGCGCTCCACTTACTTCGCGTTTGGCTAAAAAATTTGAGCTTGAACCAATGGTTAGGGCAAATACCAGCCAGCACGAAACCGCCTTTACAATTAGCATTGACGCAAAAAACGCAAAAACTGGCGTAAGCGCTGATGAAAGAAATATGACAATTAAAATGCTAGTAAATCCAGCCACAAAAGCTAGCGATTTTGTGCGACCTGGACATATTTTTCCTTTAATTGCAAAAAGTGGCGGAGTTTTAGAGCGCACAGGGCATACAGAAGGTAGCGTGGATTTATGCCATTTAGCAGGGCTTGCGCCTGTGGCTGTGATTTGTGAGATAGTTAAAGATGATGGCTCAATGGCAAGAAAGCCTGATTTAGAAATATTTTGTAAAGAACACGGCTTAAATATGATAAGCGTTCGCGAAATTATCGAATACCGCCTTCACCATGAAAGCCTAATTACATTAAATAAGCCCAAAAAATCATCACTTGCTGGCTTTAAAGCCCTTAGTTATGAAATAAGCGATCACACAAATGCCAAGCATTATGCCTTTGTTTTTGGTGGGCTTAGCCAAAATAAAAGTGTAAATGTAAAATTTCACCGCATTGGCGATGATTTGAGCTTATTAAAGAGTGTAAAATTTAAAGAACTTATGGAGGATTTAAAAATTTTAAATGACGAGGGCGGCGTGGCTGTGTTTTTGTCGCCACAAGCTGATGAAAGCACTAAAAGTTATGGCATAGGCGCGCAAATTTTATTAGCATTTAAGCTAAAAAATATCACCTTATTAAGCAAAAATAAAAATAGAGAATTTGCCGCACTTTCAGGCTTTGGCTTGAATATAACGGCGTTTAAATAAGGCGTTTTAAGTTTTGGATAATTTTGCCTTGCTAGATTAAAATTTGTTATAATTGCAAATGCTTTTTGGAAAAATAGATTATTTAAACTTACTACCTTTTCACATTTTCTTAAAATCTATGAGCGCGCAAAGTGCCTTTAAAATGGCTAGCGCGCGCAAAACTGGCACACCAAGCAAGCTTTGTGCTGATTTAAAGGCAAGGCGGGTCGATGCTGCTGTCATTTCAAGCATACAAGCGCGAAAATACCGCACTTTAAATATGGGAATTTGCGCTAAAAATGAAGTAATTTCTGTATTAGTTCGCAAAAATAGCCCTCACAAACTTGACCCTGCTAGCCATAGTTCAAATATGCTTGCGCGTATTTTAGGGCTTGATGGAGAGGTTATTATAGGCGATAAAGCCTTGCAGGCTTATTTAAAAGAGGGTAAGGATAATTTTTATGATATGGCAGAGCTTTGGCATAAAAAAACTAATTTGTCCTTTGTTTTTGGGCATTTTGCTTATGTTAAAAATAAAAGTACTTATGAAAAGATTATTAAACAATTCTTAAAAACAAAAATAAAAATACCAAGATACATTTTAAACTCTTATGCAAAAAGCAGAAATATCCCTGCTGATGATATTTTATGGTATTTACAATACTTACATTATAATATAGGGTTAAAAGAAAAAAAATCCCTAAATCTCTTTATTTCTCGCGCTAGGGCTTTAAAATTTAAGCCATAAAATTAGAAAATTTTAAAATTTTAGAAAAAAATCAAGATTTTAGACCAAATTTTAAAGCCACTAATATAAATTTTTAGCTTTTTTCCTCTTTTTGATTAAAGCATAAGGTTTTTATATTTTTATTTTTACGCCAGCTCAAGAGTATGGCAGGGCGATTTATGCGTTAAATGATATGCTCAAAGCTATTTTTTAAAATTTTAAAGAGTTAAAAATACTTTTGCCTAAATTTTATATATTAAGCTAAACTTAAACAAAAATTCTTTACAATCACTTCGCAATTTTACCTTAAAGGATACAAAATGGACGGACAATCTTATGTAAGTTCTACACTTGAACGCATCAAACAAATTAGCCCCGGGCAAACCGTATTTTTACAAGCTGCAACAGAGATCTTAAACTCATTACAGCCCTTGCTAGATAAAGAGAGCAAATACCACAAACATCGCATTTTAGACCGCATTGTTATGCCTGAGCGCACGACAATGTTTCGCGTAACTTATATAAATGATAAGGGCGAGGCGTGTCCGCATTTTGGCTATCGCGTGCAATTTAGCTCAGCCATTGGCCCATATAAAGGCGGTTTGCGCTTTCATCCTAGTGTGAATTTAGATGTTATAAAATTTCTTGGTTTTGAGCAAATTTTTAAAAATTCCCTAACTGGTCTTAGTATGGGCGGAGCAAAAGGTGGCGCAAATTTTGACCCAAAAGGCAAGAGCGATAGTGAAATTATGCGCTTTTGTCAAGCATTTATGTTAGAACTTCAAACCGTAATTGGCGATGTAATAGATGTGCCAGCTGGCGATATAGGCGTAGGCGGACGCGAAATTGGCTATTTATTTGGACAATACAAAAAAATAACCCGCCGTTTTGATGGCGCATTAACTGGCAAAGGGCTAAATTGGGGCGGTTCGCTAGTTCGCACAGAAGCCACAGGATATGGATTAATTTATTTTGCTATGGAAATGCTAGCTAAAAATAATGCCAGCTTAGAGGGCAAAACTTGCGTGATCTCAGGCGCTGGCAATGTGGCAATTTATGCTTGCGAAAAACTCTACCAAATAGGCGCAAAACCTGTAACAGTGAGTGATTCTACGGGTTATATTTATGATAAAGATGGCATTGATGTAGAGCTTTTAAAAAGGTTAAAAGAGGTTGAGCGCGTTGGCTTACAAAACTACACCAAAGAGCGCGTAAATGCGAAATTTACGCCAGTTAGCGCATATCCAGCTGGTAGAAATGGCGTTTGGGATGTGCCTTGTGATGCGGCTTTTCCTTGCGCTACGCAAAATGAACTAAACCTTGAAGATATTAAGGTGCTTTATAATAATGGTTGTCGCTTGCTCGCAGAGGGTGCGAATATGCCTAGCACGCTTGATGCGATGAAATTTATGAGCGAAAAAAGCGATTTTCTTTATGGGCCAGCAAAAGCTGCAAATGCTGGCGGCGTGGCCACTAGCGGCTTAGAGATGAGCCAAAATGCTGGTATGCTTAAATGGAGCTTTGAAAAGGTTGATCAAGAGCTTCAAAACATTATGAAACATATTTTTGACATTAGCTATGAAACATCTGTGGAGTTTGGCAAGCCGGGCGATTTGGTGCTTGGTGGCAATATCGCAGGATTTAGAAAAGTAGCCGATGCGATGATTGATCAAGGTTATTAAAATTTACGCCCTTAAATTTTAATTTTAAGGGCTTTTGCTTAAAATTTGGCACGATGGTTGTGAAATTTTAAGCAAAAAAGCTTAGATTTAATATCAAATTTTAATTCACCTAAAATATAGAAAATTTTAAAATTTATTTTGAAATTTTTACTTTTTTAAAATTTGCTTTTAATTTTTTTTACTTTTTGAGCTTAAAATTTATTGTTGTGGATTTAGCCCTGCGTGGGGCTAAAATGGCTAAATTTAGCGATGGATTTAAAATTGCTTTTAAAATTTGCTTAATTTTTCAAGTAATTTTTAAATTTTAAAAAAAATTACTTTTTTAAAATTTGCTTTTAAAATTTATTTTGAAATTTTTACTTTTTTAAAATTTGCTTTTAATTTTTTTTAACTTACTGAGTTTTAAAATTTATTGTTGTGGATTTAGCCCCTCGTGGGGCTAAAATGGCTAAATTTAGCAATGGATTTAAAATTTCTTTTAAAATTTGCTTAATTTTTCAAGCAATATTTAAATTTTTTAAAAAATTTTTAGTTTTTTAAAATTTGCCTAATTATTTGCTTTTTTTTCATTATAAAGCACATAAATTATCAAGCCTAAGCCTAAGATGATGATTATAGCGATAAATAAAAGCTCTGCATTATCAAGTAGGGTCATTTTTTACCTTTAATTTTTGCTTAGTTTTAAGTAGATATTTTTTAGTTTGGCGCACATTTGCTCTAAACTAAAATTTTGGCGCACGAAATTTTGGGGATTTTGGCTTAGGTTTTTAATACTATCTGGCTTGCTTAAAAGCCCATCAAGCGCGCTAATTAAAGCATTTAAGCTATTTTCATACAAAATAAAATTGCTCCCATCATATAAATCTTTTATACTGCCAACATCTGTGCTAAGGCAGGCTTTTTGCATAAAAAGTGCTTGGGCTAGGGCTTGTGGGACGCCTTCATTTTTGGAGCTAAGCACGAAAATATCAAGCGCGCATAAGAATTTAGCAGGCTCATTTATGTGGCCTATAAGTTTTGTGTAAGCATTCATTTTGTTTTCATTTATAAAACGCTCTAAATCATCTTTTTTTGGGCCATCACCTGCTAGTATAAAATAAATATTTTTATGAATTTTATGAATTTCAAGTATGGCATTTAAGAGCATTTGCTGATTTTTTACCGAGCGCAAAACCCCAAGAGAGCCTATAATTACGGCATTTTTGGGTAAATTAAACGCGCTTTTGCATTCGTTTTTATCGTAAAGATTTGGCGCAAATACGCTCTCATCGATGCCTGTTGGGATTGAAGCTATTTTGTTTGGGTTTATGCGGTTGTTTGCTATCATCGCATCTTTTACGCCTTTGCCAGTTGTTAGCACGAAATCGGCTAATTCGTTTATGAAATTTAATCTGCTTGGATTTATGGGCGCTGAGAGATGGCGAGTGCGGATTGAGCGCACATTAGCAAGCTTTGAGGCTAAAATTCCACACCAAGTATCAATTCCGCTATGCGTGTTTAAAATATCTATTTTGCGCTCTTTTAAAAGTTTGGCTAATGAAAAAATGCTTTTTAGATCAAATTTTGATTTAAAGGGCAAATAATGCACGACAAATCCTGCATCTAGCGCGTAATTAGCGATCTTTGCTCCATTTTTACAAGCTAGCTCGCATTCGATTAAGCAAGCATTATCATCTTGTGCGATTTTAAAATTTTGAGCCATAAAGCCTTTCATTTCAGCCAGTATTCGCATTTCTTGTCCGCCCCATCCATCGCTCCATTCTGTGTGTAAGATACGGATTTTTCGCATTTTTTCTCAGCCTTTAAGATTTTTGGCTATTATAACACGAAAAAAGGCCAAACTTTGAGCGTAAGCGTGTTAATGTATCATCATATTTTGCCAAAAAGTAGTTTTATAAGTTCTAATGTGAGTGAGTTTGAGGCGCAAATGGCGTATTTGGCGCGCTGTGGTTATAAGGCTTTAAGTTTGGAAGAGTTTTTTTTGTATAAAAAAGCCAAGCTAAAAGTGCCTAAAAAAAGTGTTTTGATTACTTTTGATGATGGCTGGCGGGATAATTTTTATTTCGCATATCCTATTTTAAAGCGTTATAACCTGCGCGCAAGCATATTTTTAGTTACTAGCTGGGTGCAAAAAGCAAGTGAGCAAAAGGCTGAATTTAGCCCTTGCTCGCATAGTCAATGTAAAAAAATCGTCCCAAATGAGCCTGGGCGCGTGGTATTAAACTGGGATGAAATTGCGCAAATGCGCGATATTTGCGATTTTGCCTCCCATACGCATACGCACGGAGATGATTATTTTGGTAGTTATGATTTTGCTAGTGATTTAGGGCTTTGTAAAAAAATAATGAAAACTCGCTTGGGCATCGATGATAGCGTGCTTTGCTGGCCGCGCGGGAACTTTGATGCAAATATGCTAAATATCGCTAAAAACTTAGGCTATGAATTGTTTTTTACCACAAAACGCGGGATAAATCGCCCAGATGGCATTTGCGATGATGTGCGCCGAATCGCCGTAAAAAACGGCGCGCAATGGCTAAGAAAAATTTTATTTATATACCAAAATGATGTGTTTGGCAAGCTTTATGGCTTAGTTAGGGGATAAAAATAAATTTTAATTCATCTCAATTTAAACTAATTTTTTTAAGCGCGATTTAAATTAAAATTTTCTTTGGCGCGATATTTAAACTTAAATTTTAATTCATCACGGGTTTAAATTAAAATTTTAATCCCGCTATCTTTTAAGCCCAAATTTTAAGTGGCTTTGGATAAAATTTCTCTTTTTCATCTATGACGCTTTGGGCGTTTTGGCTGTTTTGTGCTTCATTTTGCGTTTTGGTGTAAATTTGATTTACAACTATGCTTTTGCCCTCTTTGGTTCTAAGGATAAAAAGCTTGCCGTTTGTGGTTTTTTGGATTAGCTCCACGCCTAAATCTTTTAGGGATTTTTCTTCTAATTTGCCTGTGGTTTCATTTTTGATTTTAACCACGCTCACGCTTAAATCTATTTTTTCATTTAGCTCTTTTTCATCCATAAAATCAGCATTTACATTTAATGCCTCGTTAAAAGCCTTGCCGCTGTCTTTGTAAAGCTTGCTTACATTTATTTCTCTGCCGCTATTAAATCTAAGCGTAAAAGTGCCGTTTTCATTTATTCTTATAGCAGTTAGCGAATCTGTATCTATTAGCATATTTGCTGCGGCTTTTTTATCTGTTTCAAAGCTATCTTTTACTTTTTGGAGATTTTCTAGGCTAAATTTTAAGCCAGTTATTGCCACAAATTCGCTTTGTATTTTTAGCATTTTGCTTGATTTAAACTCTGGGTTATTTATAATATCTCCAAACTCAGCCATAATTTCATCGCTTGCTACTTGCTTGTAGCTATCAAAAAAGCCATTTAATGCGTTAAGCTCAGCCATATAATCATCATATAAGGCTTTAAATTTTAAATATTGATCGCTATTTTTGCTTGTTTGATCTTTTGCGTAATTTAGCTCTTCTAGTTTGTAATTTCCATCAAAATTTATTTTTGCGTAGGCTAAATTTGCTAAATTTTTTAGCTTTGAAGCATCTATCCAGCCATCATTATCTGCTAGTTTTGCAAGCTCTTTTAAATCATTTTCATTCATACTTTGATATCTTACTTCGGCTTTAAAATGTGAGTATGGATTATACGAGCTGATATATTCGTAAGATGCATTGTATGTTTTTTCGTCCCAGCCATAATTGCTTACTTGTTTATCCCATTTTTTAATGGCATTTTCTTTGCTATCTATAAAATCTTTTAAATCTATTCTATCAACCACATCGCTAAGTTTTTTAATAATTTCATTACCATTTTTATCATAAGCTCTTATTTTTAATTTATCAAAATACATATCATTTTTATCTACAAAGCCATTGCCATCGCTATCAAATCTAAAAAGCTGAGCGTTTTTATTAAGAGTGCCAATGCCAAGTTCATCATTATTGCCAGCTAAATCCAAAAATATCTCAGCCTTGCCAAATTTTGTATTAATTAAATTTGAGTTTGCATAAGAGTTTAGGTAGTAAGAATTTGGAATTAAGGGCATGGAATTTGTGTAATTATCGCTATTGGCGTATCCAGCATTTGGAGTGAATTTGTTTGCGTAGCTGTAATTTCTAGCAAAATTCATATTATATTCAGCGCCTGTGAGATGTCCGTTTGAAACTAGCGATTTTCCAAGCATAAAATATGTTTGCTCTGCTATCATATCATTAAGCATTTTTCGCATAAAATATGCTTCATCTTTTATAATAGGTGCGTTGTCTAAGGCATCATTTTTAGTAAGTAAAAACATTTTATCAACTAAGCTTAGTTTTGAGATTAAATTTGTGTCGGTATTTTTGTTGATAATATAATTTGAATTAGTGCCTTCATAATATAATAAATCCATATTATTTGAGTATATAGTATAATCTTTATATCTTGTGTATGTTATAGGCTTATTATTTTTTATAGCTATGTAGTTTTCATTTTTGTTTTGGCTGATTGTATTAAAATTTCTATCGCCATAAAGTTGAGTTCTTGTTTTAGATATTTGTGCATTTTGTTTTATGATATCGGCATATTTGTCAAAATTTAAGTTGTTTAAATCTAAATTTGTTTGAAAAGATTTTATATCCATAAATCATTCCTTATTACATAAATTGCTAAATTTATCAAGTCCGCCTGTTATTAGGGTAAATTTTTTGTTAGAAACTTCTTGCGCATTATTTACTTTTTCAAAAGTAAAATTATCTGCTGAGAAAAGAGCATAAGCTAAAAGCATAATTGCTAAAACAATTTTTTTCATAATATCTCTTTAAAATTTTAAATGCTTCATAAATCGACAATAAAATAAAAATCGACAATAAAACAAAAAGCTTTATATAAAATGCAAAAAAATGTGAAATTTTAAAATAAGGCAGAAATTGAGTTTAAAATTTGCGTTTTGGCTAGCTAAAAGCTAGCCAAATATAAGCTTGATCAAGCTTTCAATGTTCGTTTTGTTCTATTTCTTTGGCTGTTTGGCAGGCGACTTTATCTTTAAGCGCGCAGGCTTTTTTATAAAATTTTATCGCCGTTTGTATATCGCGCGTTTGCCCAGATAAAGCAAGTGAGCCTAATTGCACGCAAGAGCTTGCCACACCGCCATTACAAGCTTGGGTGTAGTATTTTTTGGCTAAATTATCGTCTTTTTTAATATGCCCTGCGCCAGTATAAAAATACGCCAAAAGATCGCAACCTTTTGGATTTTGACCTTGGCAAGATTTTTTTGCCATTCTAAAAGCTTGTTCTTGTTTGCCGTTTTCTAGCGCGATTTTTGCTTGTTCGGCTAGGCTTTTGTTTTTGGTTTTGGCTTGCGCGCTCACGCATAATGCTAAAACAGCGCAAATAACTAAGAATTTTTTCATTTTACCCCCTTAAAGTTTAAACGCAAATTTTATTATAAATTTATAAAATTTTAGCTTTAAATCATCTTACCGCCACTTAGAGCTTTGAATTCTACTATTTGAGCCTGAGCTAGTAGTAGTTGATATACTCGCATAAACTCGTTATTTCTTAAATTCCACATATCATAATGAATTAAATAAAATTTTAAAAAACCCGTGCGGAGTTTAAAGCGCAAAAAAAAATAATTAAAATTTTAAAATTTTAAAAAAATTGCTGTATTAAATTTTTCATTTGTTCGTTATTTGCGCTATTTATTGCTGTGCGAAACTCGCTTGCGCCACGCATATTTTTAGAATATTCGTGTAAATGCTTTCTAAAAATACTAGCACCAAACTCGCCATAATGCCCACACACAAGCTCAAAATGCTCTTTTATAATCTGCTTTTTTTGCTGTGCATTTGGCGGATTTTGCCCTTTTAAAATGTTAAAAATCCACGGCGAGCCGATACTTGCGCGCCCTATCATCAGTCCATCGGCTCTGCTTATATTTAAAATTTCTTTATAATTTTTTTCATCAATGCTACCATTTGCGATTATTGGGATATTACTTAGCGTTTTAAGCTCGCCTAAAATTTCAAAAAGTGGCGGAGTAGAAAACCCGCCACTTCTAGTGCGCGCATGCACGCAAATATAATCAGCTCCGGCATTTTGAATATCGCGCACAAAACTAGGCAAAACCACGCTATCAAAACCAAGGCGAAGTTTTGCGCTTGTGTAGGATTTTGTGCTAGTTTTTTTGATGGTTTCAATGAGTTTGCAAAGTTTTTTTGGCTCTTTTAAAAGGGCTGAGCCTGCGCCTTGTTTTATTACTTTTGGCACCGGACAACCACAATTTAAATCAATCCCGCTAATGCCATTTATTTCATTTAGCACAGCCACTGCGCGCGCTAAAACGCTCTCATCGCTTGCTTCTAATTGCACGATGTAAGGGCTTTCAAGTGGCGATTTTTCAAGCATTTTAAGCGTTTTTGCGTTTTCGTATATTAAAGCATTCGCGCTTATCATTTCGCTTATTGTTACATCGCAGCCATGGCGCTTAATGAGCGAGCGAAAGGGCGGATCGCTTAGCCCTGCAAGCGGAGCCAAAAATAAAGGTTGTTGATTAAAATTTATCATCATTTACGCTTTTTAATTTAAAATTTTAAAATTTAGCTTGATTTAGGCGCGCTTTTAAAGCAAATTTTAAAATTTATTTTATATTTCCGCTAATATCTAGGCGTAAATTGCCGTTTATAAAAAGATGTGGATTTTGGCTAGCTTTTTTAGCAAAAAGCGGTGCTAGCATTTCCATGGCTCTATCTGTGCTACGCTCGATATCAAGGGCTTTTTCGGCCTCGTCAAATGCCTGCTCCATCGCACCTGCTTTTTTATCTTTTAAGAGTTTTTTAAGCGCATCAACCCAAGGCTTAATCTCATCATCGCTTGGCAAGGCTAGCATATCTTCATTTACGCTTTTTGGCACATCAAGGGCTATGCCAGCACCGGCCATTGCTTGCTCTAAGCCACCATTTTTAGCCACCAAAACAGGTATGCGATTTAGCACAGCCTCGCTAGCTACTCGCCCCCAGCCCTCATACCAAAAATTCGGCACGCTTGGAGCAAGCAAAAGTTTTGTCATAGCATAAATGCCTTTCATATTGCGCGTATTTTCAGCCATTTGGACATTTTCAAACATTGCAGCTTCTAAGCCTTTGCCCTTGCTATCTTTTAGCGCGTTTATGGTTGCGCTAAAATGCCCACGGCTATTAACGCATAAAAATTTTTCATTTTTAAGCTCTGGGTCTTTTTGTGCGATTAGGGCGATTTTAGCAAAAATCCCGCCACCTTTTCGCGGCTCAGGGTTTATCATAGTGATATATTCTGCTGTTTTATCTTTTTCATCGGCCACATAATCTTCTTTATTTACAAAAATGCCAGTTGTAGCTAGATTTAATCTATCGCGCATACCATAAAGGTGTGCATTTGCATCGCTATCGGTAAAAAGCAAATCGCTATCAAAAAAATTATAATATGGATGATTGCCATTAAAAATAGGATAAGCGTGCGGGATACCGCGCCTGCGGCATTCGGCGTGGATTGCTGCGCCAAGACAACCCATACCATAGCCCATACAAACATCAGGCCTAAAAGTGCTAAGCATAGAGCAAAACCTAGAAAACAGCTTCCAGCTTTCATCGTGGGTCATTTCGCCCATATTTATACTAGCACAAGGCAAATAAGTATAATCTATGCCATTTTGATTAAAATTAAGCGCGCTTTTTTTGGAGCTTTCTTTCATTTCTTCTTCTAATTTTGGGAAATGCGACTTAGCCCCAGCCATACTATCAAAACAAAAGCTCCCAAGCACGCGCACGCTTACACCGCGCTGGGCTAGCTTTTGGAGCATTAGGCGCGCTTGAACGGCTGCGCCGCTTGAAGTGTCGTGGAGATTAAAAGGGCTTACCCATAGAAGTTTTGGCATATCAAATCCTTAAAATAAAATTTGTAGATTGTAACAAAATTTTTAATGATTTCATAAAATTTTATTATTAAAATGGCTGAAAATATCTTTGTGTTTTTGCTAATTAGATTAAAATTTGCCAAAAAAGCCTTATTTTTTAAAATTTATTTGAGTTTATTTTGATAAAATTATGCTTTTTTAAGGCTTTTTATGTTTAATAAACTTCGTGATATTTGTGATTTGATTGTCTTTAAGCATTCGATTTTTGCTTTGCCTTTTATATTTTGTGCGATGTTGGTTAGCTCTAAAATGCAAAATCAAACGCTGTGGTTTGGCTGGGGATTGTTAATTTTAGCTTTGTTTTGTGCCATAAGTGCTAGAAACTACGCAATGGCCGTAAATAGATACTTAGATGCTAAAATTGACGCGCTAAATCCACGCACGGCAAATCGTCCAAGCGTAGATGGACGCATCGGGCGTAAAAATTTAGCCCTTTTTATCTTGGCAAATGCTTTTGTTTTCATACTTTCATCATTTTTTATAAATTGGCTTGCTTTTTGGCTTTCGTTTTTGATTTTAATTATTTTAGGCGCGTATTCGTATTTTAAGCGTTTTTCTCCCTTGGCGCATGTGTTTTTGGGGCTTTGTTTGGGGCTTTCGCCTGTGGCTGGTGCTGTGGCTGTGCTTGAAGAAATACCGCTTTGGTCGTTGTTGCTGTGTTGTGGGGTAATGCTTTGGACTGCTGGCTTTGATGTGCTTTATTCATTACAAGATATAGAATTTGATAAAAAATTTGGCCTTTATAGCATACCAGCTAATTATGGCAAAGAAGCTTCTATGTTTATAGCTAGGCTTTTTCATAGTGGCGCGGTGGTGTTTTGGTTATTTTTTGTTGGTGCTGTGGGGCTTGGATTTTGGGCGTATTTGGGCGTTTTCATATGCGCGATTATTTTATATGCAGAGCATTTGATTGTGGATAAGGATGCTAATAAAATAAATAAGGCATTTTTTACGCTAAATGCTTGGGTTAGTGTGTTGTTTGTAGCTTTTATTTGGGTGGATTTATGGTAGAGCAATTAAGACTAATAAACGCAAGCGCGCAAGTATCTTATGAGCTAGTAAGCGAGCAAAATAAGGCGCGATTTGAGAGTATTTTTGCTAGTTTAAATAATGGCCTTGATGAATGGCTAAGCCTTGCGCGCGCAAAAGACGAGGGCGAAAATACAGATCCGCTCACACTAAAACTTTTAATAGAAGTTTTAAGAAAGCTTGAAAATATTGAAAATTTGCTCCAAAGCAAGGCGCAGGGACAAAATTTAGAGCTTGCTAATTCAAATCTTGCGGTTAGTTTGGGCTATGAGGGTTTTGCTTTTGATGAGGCGTGTTTAAAAAGTGGCGAGCTGTATTTTGCCAAGGTGCTAATTCAAGGTTTTGTAAAAAAGCATATTGGGCTGTATTTTATCGCCCTTGATGATAAAACGGCTAAAATAACGCGCTTTAGCAAAAGCGATGAAAAAGAATGGGCGCAAAATGTGGCAAGAGCTGAATTAAGCGCGATTAGAGCGAGCAAAGATAATGGATAAGCTATGAGTAATGATTTGATTATTTTACTTGGAATTTTGGTGTTGATAGGATTGTTGTTTTTGTGGGTGTGGCTTGGGATGCAATCTTTTAATAAAAGATTAAGAAATCACGCTAGAAGCATTGATAAATTGATGCAAGCTAATTATGAATTAAGCAAGAAAAACGCGCATTTAAAAGAATCAATCAAAGGCTTTATAAGTAGCGCTCAAAGCACCAGCCTTGAAATGGAGCAAATAAATAAAAGCCTTGATGCTAAGATAAATGAAGCCATCGCAAGCAAGATTTTGCCGATGATTGCGAGCTTAAAACGGCTTGAAGATAATATGGGCGATTTTGCTAGCGAGCATAATGAGCGAATGTATGATTTAGAAAAACGCACAGAAAATTTTAGCAAAATCACTCCGCCAAGCTTTGAAAAAGAAGAAGATTACATAGTAGATCTTTATAAAAGCGGCAAGAGCATTGAAAGTATCGCCAAGGATTTACACATCACGCTTGGGCGCGTTGAGATGGTTTTAAGATTTAGAAAACTGCTTTAAAATTTTAATTTTAAATTTTAAAATATTTAAAATTTTAAATCTCAAATTTTAAAATTTAAAAATCCAAATTTTAAGTTTTTTTAAAATTTTAAACTCAGAATTTTAAAATTTCAAGCACAAATTTTAAAATTTTAAATCCCAAATTTTAAACCCAGAATTTTAAAATTTCAAGGCTAAATTTTTAAGCTAGCTTCAAATTTTTCTTGTAAAAATAAAGGCTGATAGCTTTGTTTGGCCTTGCGAAGTCCTTCGATGCCTAGATCTTCTTCGCGATTTACTAGCTCATAATCTGCCCAGCACCTAGCTAAAAATTCCCTATTAATGGCTTGATAAATGCCATTGTAATTTATATCGGCCTTTTCGATGTGAATCACCACGCAACGCTCATTTAAAGCCTCCCCAAAGCTAAAAGCAGCGATTTGTCCATCAACACGGATAATCCCGCCACTAAAACTAAGCCTACTAAAATTTTCTAAACAAGCGATAATGCCGATATATTCATTTTTAAGCCCATCGCTTTTATTGCTTAGGCTATCAAACCAGCCATTATAAACGCGCGCTAGCTCAGGCGCATTATTTTCATCTAAAAGCTCAAAACTAAAATTATATTGCTTTAAAAAATTATTAAAATGTGTCTTTTTTTTGTGATATTTTTTGCCCGCAAGTGCTATTAGTTCGCTTACGCTATAAACATAATCGCTGCGGTCTGGGTTATAAATAAAATCAAAACGCCCAGGCATTAGCTCTTGGCATTGAAGCATTTGATTTTTGCTTATTGAATGAATGCTAAAAGGCATTTTAATGCTCTCAAAATACAAAATACACGCTTCAAGCGCATTTTTTATGGCCAAGAGATCGCCATTTTTATGTAAGGGATAAAAAATAAAAGGATTGGAATCTGGGTATTTTGTTTTGATTATTAGGCATTCATTTTGTATGCCCCAGCTAATTTCGCGCCCAAAATGCCATAAAAAAAGATTAGTAAAGCTTAAATCAGAAACTTCGACCCCGCAAGCTTTAAAATAGCTTTCTAGCTCGTTTTTATCGCATAATTCTAAGGCTTTAAATTTCATTTTAGTCCTTTAAAATTTTCATTAAAAAAAATGTCAAGCTTGCTAGCAAAATAATACTAGCCCCGCTTGTTAAATCAAAATAAAAAGCAAGTCCTAGCCCGCCAAGGCAAAAAAGCGCGCTAAAAGCGGTGCTAAGAGCCATCATCAAGGCTAGATTTTTACTAAATTTTTCTGCTATATAAGGCGTGATTGTAAGCAAGGCTATTACCATCACAAGCCCCACAAGCCTAATGCTTACCACAACGCAAAGCCCCATAAACACGCTTTGTGCGTAATACAGCGCGCGCGTGCTAACCCCACGGAGCAAGGCAAACTCACTATCAAAGCTAGCAGCGCAAATGGCTCTATAAAATAAACCAACAAAGCACAAAATCAGCACATCAAGCCCTGCGATAATGTATAAATCGCTTTTTGGCACGGCTAAAATCGAGCCAAAAAGATAGCTCATTAAATCCACATTCATTTTATCGCTTAAATCAGCAAATATCACGCCAACAGCCATACCAAAAGCCCAAATAGCGCCAATTACGCTATCAAAACGCCCGCGTTCATTAAAGCTAAAATAAGCTATCAAAACGCTAAGAATTAGCCCAAAACCCAAAGCCCCAAGATTAGGCGAAAAGCCCGCAAAAAACGCTATGCCAACGCCACCATAAGCCCCATGAGCTATGCCACTTGCTACAAAACTCATTTTATTAATTACTACCAAAGTGCCAATAATCCCAACACAAACACTTAAAAGCAAGCTCGCAATAATCGCATTTTGCGCAAAATCAAAACTTAAAATTTCTATCATTTTTTTTTACTTTTAAAATTCATAAAATAAGCCAAATCCATTTTTGCTTTTGTAATTCATAAAATAAATTAATCCGCCAAAGCCAAAACCCGCGATTATAGCCAAAAATCCAAAATTCATTTATTTAAATATTTTATGCTTGATTTGCGTTAATAAATTTTAATTATTACACGCGCATTTGGCATTATGTAAAAGCGCTGCCATCTCCACACCGCAAAAATGCTCGCTGTTTTTTGCTAGCGTAAAAATATTTGCGTTATTTTTAGCGTCATTTTCGTGTAAATATAAACTTTTATTAACAAAGGCGATTTTATCTGCGATATTTAGTGCCATTTGCGCATCGTGGCTTACCATAAAAATGCCGATTTTACGCTCATTTAAGGTTTTTAGCAGTTCGTAAATTTGCGCTGCGGCCTTTGGGTCTAGGCTGGCTGTGGGTTCATCTAGGATTAAAATTTTAGCCTGCGTGGCGATTGCGCGCGCTATATAAACGCGCTGGCGCTCTCCGCCGCTAAGCTCTTGGATTTTACGCGCGCTAAACTCGCTCATTTGCACCGCTTCTAGCGCGCTTGTGGCTATTTTATAATCTTCTTTTGTGTAAAAATTAAAAATCTTGCCATTTAGCCTAGCCATTAGCACCACTTCTAGCACGCTTAATGGAAAATTCGCATTAAGCGGAATAAATTGTGGCACATAGCCTAGATTTTTTGGCGCGCTTATCGTGCCAGAACGCGCCTTTAATAATCCCAAAACTAATTTTAAAAGCGTGCTTTTACCGCCTCCATTTGGGCCAATAATGCTTAAAATTTCATCACTATTATACTCTAAGCTGATATTATCAAGTATAAGATCATTTTGATAAGAAAAGCTTAAATTTTTAATTACTATTTGCATCTTTAAAGGCTTTAATGGCGTGTTTTAAGGCGTTAAAATAATCATTGCTTAAAGGATCGATTTGGATTATTTTTGCGCCGATTTGGCTTGCTATTACTTGTGGGCTATGGCCTAAATATCCCGGATTTGTAAAAATCACGCTTACGCCGTGCTTTTTGGCGTCTTTGATGATACTTGCTAGCTCGTTGATTTTTGGCTCTTTTGCGTTTTTTTCTATGCTGATTTGCTCTAAATCATAACGCTTAGCAAAATATCCCCAAGCTGGATGATACACGATAAAAGCGCGCTTTTTAAGCCCTGCTAGTTCGGTTTTTGCATAATTATCTAATTCATCAAGTTCATTTAAGAGCGCATTTAGGTTTTGCTCGTAGGTTTTTTGATTTTGGGCGTTTATTTTTATTAGCGTGTTTGCGATGTTTTGGGCGATGATTTTTGCATTTAGTGGATCAAGCCAAATGTGCGTGTCTAGCTCATGGTCGTGGTCGCTTTCGTGGTCGCTTTCGTGGTCGTGGTCGTGGTCGTGGCTATGCTCTTGTTTGATTTTTGTGATATTTTCATCAAGTTTTGTTATTAAGAGATTTTTGGCATTTGCTTTAAACTTTTCTAGCCAAACGCGCTCAAACTCCACCCCAATAGCCAAAAAAACATCAGCCTTTGCGATGATTTTCATATCGCTAGGTTTTGGCTCGTAATTATGCGCATCGGCTGAAATTAGCGTGTGTAGCTCTACATTTTCGCCGCCGATTTTTTGAGCCAAAAAACTAACTGGCGCGACAGATGAAACGATTAAAATTTTAGCCCAAGCCATAGAAGCTAAAACAAAGATAAAAAAGATTTTTTTCATAATTTGCCTTATTTGCCTTAAAATAAAGCCTTGATTGTAGCAAAAATTTTAAAATTTGCTTGTTTAAAATTTTAAAATTTGCCAAATTCTAAAATTTATAAAAATATTTTTTTAAAATTTTTGGCGTTAAATTTAAGATTATTGTGCTTAAAGGCTAGGGCGCGTGGCGCGTGGCGCAGGGCGCAGGGCGCAAAGCCCCGTCCTTTTGGTGTTAGATTAAAATTTATTATTTCAAACTTCGTGTAAGATTTATAAAAATATTTTTAAAATTTGTAGATTTTTTAATTTTGTGATATTTTTTAAAAGTAGCTTAAAATTTTGATATAATGCCACCGCCGAAGCTTTGGCGGAGGCTAATAAGTAACAAAGGATCTTGTATGCGAAAGCAAAACAAGCGTCCTAAGGTGGTATTATATCTTAAAATTAGCGTTTTTGGCGCTAAAATTGAGATAATATTGCTCCAACGCTAGGACGGGCGGGGCGATTTCAGCCCCGCCAAGCCTTTGTTGCTTAGATATTTTTAATTCTTGCTAGCAAAAAATAACCAAATTTTAAATCTCCAAGCTTTTAAAATTTATAAAAATTGTGTTTTAAAATTTGTCAAATTTTAAAATTTACTTATTAAAAATCATTAAAATTTATGAACATTATTTTTAAAATTTTAGTGGATTTTTAAAATTTGCCAAGATTTAAAATTTATAAAAATTATTTTTAAAATTTATTGAGTGTTTAAAATTTTTGGGGGGATTTAAACTTTTTGCTTTGATGGGGCGGGCGCAATGCCCGCCCTTTAAAGTTTTTAAAGTCTTTCAATCTTTTAAAACTTTTAAAGCTTTAAAAGCTAGTTATTGTAGCAATCTCATAACATTTTGTTGGATTGTGTTTGCTTGGCTCATCGCGTAGCTGCCTGATTGGGCTAGGATGTTGTATTTGTTGAAATTGCTTGCTTCTGTGGCAAAATCCACATCGCGGATTTGGCTTTCTGCGCTTTTTACATTTACTTGGGTTACGCTGATGTTGTTGATCGTGCTTTGGAGTTGGTTTTGAACGGAGCCTAGATCTGAACGAATTCTATCAAGTATTTTTTGGGCTGATTCAGATATGCTAATCATCGCCTGCGCGCCGTAATAGGTGGTTACGCCACTTAGTTGGTCTGTTTTACTTATACCACCTGCAAAATATCCCATGGCAGCTGCCAAATCTTTATCTAATATACCGCTATTCATATCGCCTAAGCTCACGGTTTTTTGTGTAACGCCTGTGCCTACAGCTACACTCATCTCGCCTGTTATTATTTCAGCGCCTAGGCTGATAGCTTTAACTTCTTCACATCCGCTCATTCTAAATACTATATCCCTAGCATCTTGGCGTATTAGAGTTAGCTTGCCTACGATAGTAGTGCCCACGCTAAATCCAGCTTTTCCAGTACCAAGCTGAGAGTTTGCTTGACTTTGAGTACTTTTTATTGTTATAGCCCTGCCATCTCTTGCTGTTAGGGTTAATTTACCATCTTTTGTGCTAGCTTCTACGCCTGTTTGCTCTTTTACCTTATTTATGGCATTTACTAGCACATTATTTTTATCGCCTGCTACTGTTGTAACATCGCCTATGCCAATGCCATTTATTTGTAGGCCTTTAATATCGCCAGCTGCTACTACATTTGAAAAGGTGATTGAGTTTAGAACCTTTGCGCTTACGCCTGTTAAATCACTCACGCCATTTATTCTATCAGCTACTGCTTTAAGACCGTATTTTTCAAATTCAGTAGAGCTAATAGTTTGAAACTCATATCCACTAGGATAGCCGTCTATACCGCTAAGTTTTAGAACAATATCTTTTATACCGCCATCTGAATACGCCATTAATTGTGATGTTTCAAACCTAGTAAGCCCGATTTTATCACTAGCAGTAGCACCGATTGAGACTTGAACTGTTTGATTAGCATATGCACCGATTTGGAAATTTTTATTGGAGAAGTTACCATTTAAGAGCTGTTGGCCATTAAAGCTAGTAGTTGTTGCTATGTTATCAAGCTCTTCAAGTAGTCTTGAAATATCGCTTTGTAGAGCTTCGCGTGATTGTGAGGTTTGGCCATCTTGTGCTGCTTGAACTGCTTTGGTGCGAATTGTATTTAGAATGCTTAATTGCTCGTCCATTGCTTTGTCGGCAGTTTGAACAATGCCTATTGCGTCATTGCCGTTTGCTATGGCTTGGCCTAGCGCGCTTGCTTGGGCTTTTAGGCTATCAGCTATGGTCATACCTGAGGCATCATCTGCTGCTTTGTTTATCCTAAGACCTGAGCTAAGCTTTGAGATACTCTCATCAAGCGCTCTGCTGGTTGATGATGAATTGACATAAGCATTCATCGCCGAAATGTTTGTGTTGATACGAAAACCCATTGGGACTCCTTTTATTTGGAGCTGAACTTAGCGTGATTTAGCTTTTAGAGCTTTTAGAGCTTTTAGAGCTTTTAGAGCTTTTAGAGCTTTTAGAGCTTTTAGAGCTTTTAGAGCTTTTAGAGCTTTTAGAGCTTTTAGAGCTTTTAGAGCTTTTAGAGCTTTTAGAGCTTTTAGAGCTTTTAGAGCTTTTTTAGCGAAATCGCGGGTAAATTCTGCACCTTTCTTACGCTGCTTGCGTGTAATTTGATGTTTAACTTCGTGTTAACAAATGCCATATCGGTAAGAGTAAAATTTGTTTAGCGTTTTGATGAAATTTTTTTGTAGAAATTTATTAAATTTTTTTTATAGATTGTTTGAAATTTTAAAATTTAAACGAATTTTAGGGCAAATTTTAAAATTTTAATCAGCTAATAATTTGGCATAAAATTTTAAAGCAAATTTTAATCCGCTAAGAATTCGCGCGAGCCAAAAGGCAAAGTTTAAAATTTTAAAGCAAAATTTAAAAACTTATTTTAATTGCCCCCAGGTTTTGCCCGTGCTTAATGTGGTAAGCAAAGGCACGCTAAGCGCGCAAGCATTTTGCATAATCTCTTGTGCGCGCGCTAAATGCGTGCTTGCTAGCTCTTGTTTTAATTCAAAAATCAATTCATCGTGGATTTGTAAGATTAGCCTAAAATCATCATTTAATAAAGGCGTGATTTTATTCATCGCTAGTTTTATAATATCAGCTGCTGAGCCTTGAAATACCGTATTTACGGCTTCGCGCTCATACATTGCTATTTCTCTTTCATTAGCAAAGGCAAAATCAAAAATGCGTTTGCGCCCTAAAATCGTGCTTACAAAGCCATTTTTATGCGCGCTGTCTTTTATGCTAGAAAGGTAGCTTTTTACCGTGCCAAAGGCGTTGAAATAGCGCGCTATATAATCTTTGGCCTCTTGGGTGCTGATGTTTAGCTGGCTTGCTAGGCGTCTTGCGCCCATACCATAAATTAAGCCAAAATTTATGCTCTTAGCTATGGCGCGGTGCTCTTTTAAATCATCTTTAAATATCGAAATAGCCGTGCGCATGTGAATATCCTCGCCATTTCTAAATGCCCTAAGCAAGGCCTGATCACCGCTAAAATGTGCCAAAAGCCTAAGTTCGATTTGTGAATAATCAAGCGATGCCAAAATATAGCCATCGCGCGCGATAAAACACGAGCGCATATCATTTGCTAGATCGCCACGGGCTGGGATATTTTGGAGATTTGGATTTGCGCTACTTAGGCGACCTGTGGCTGTGCCTGTTTGGCTAAAATGCGTGTAAATCTTGCTTTTAGCGTCTTTGCTAGCTAGGGTGATTAGCGGCTGGCAATAAGTGCTTTCTAGCTTAAAAAGTTCGCGGTATTCTAAAATTTTTGGCACGATTGGATGCGCATTTTTAATGGCTAAAAGCACGCTTTCATCGGTGCTATAACCTGTTTTTGTTTTTTTGCTTGCTTCTAAGCCTAGTTTAGAAAAAAGCACGCTGGCTAATTGTTTTGGTGAATTGATATTAAAGCTTTCGTTTGCTAGGGCGTAAATTTCATCTCTAAGGCCTCTAATGCGCTCTTGGAGGCTGTTTGAGAGATTTTTTGTGGCTTGAATGTTTAGTGTGATTCCGCATTGTTGCATATTAAATAAGGTGCGAATAAATGGGAATTCTAGCTCGTTTGCTAGCTTTAAAAGATCTTGTGGCAAGCTAAGCATAAAATGCTCATAAAGCCTAAGGGTGATATAAGCGCGTTGGCAAGCAAAATCTTTACAAATTTTTGGATCCATACTAGAAAAATTGCCTTGTTTTGGGTCGTGTTTAAGCATTTGGTAATTTAAAATTTTGCTTGCTAAATTTTCTAGTTCTAATTTGCTTTGTGGGTCGCTAAGCCACGCTAAAATCATTGTATCGGCGTAATTTTGAGCTAAATCAAAATTAAAGAAATTTTTTAAAATTTCAAAATCATCTTTAATATTATGGCTTATTACTTTGGCTTTTAAAATGCGCTCTAAGGCTCGCTTGGCAACGCTTTGGCTAATTTGCGTGCTTTGAACTAAATAATTATGCCCCATGCTTACATAAAAAACTTCATTTAAATTAAAAGCAAAGCTAAAACCTGTGATTTTGGTGTAGGAATTTTGGGTGCTTGATATTAGATTAAGGGCTATTTTTGAGTTTTCATTTATGCCATCAAGGGCGGAGTTTAGGGCGTTTTCATCGCTGATTAGAGTAAAATTAGGGGCTGTGAAATTTTGATTTATGTTTGTTTGATTTTCTTGGCTTTTTTGGGCGTTAAAATTTGGGTTTTGGGCGTTAAAATTTTGATTATTGGCGTTCAAATTTTTGGCTTGCGCGCTTAAATTTAAGCTTGATAGTATTTTATTGAGCGAATAGCTTTGAAGCGTTGGTATAACGCGCTCTAATGGGTTGCTTGCTGGGTAGAGGCAATCTTGTAAGCTTAAAACTTCTAATTTATCATAAAGTTCTACTAATTGGCGCGATAAAAAGGCGTTTTCTTTGCTTTGAATTAGGCATTTTTTGCTCCGCTCGTTTGCGATTTGATCGATATTTGCGTAGATATTTTCTAGATTTGTGTAAGTTTGGAGCAAGGTTTTTGCGCCTTTATCGCCTATGCCACGCACGCCTGGGATATTATCTGATGTATCGCCTGTGATTGCTAAAAAATCTCTAACTTGCTCTGGGTAAATGCCGTATTTTTCATAGCAGCCATCGCGATTGTAGCGCGTTTTGGTAGCTGGGGAGATGATGCTTACATTTTCATCTATTAGCTGGTATAAATCTTTATCGTGGCTTAAAATGTTGATTTTAAGCTCGTTTTTGTATGCTCGCACAAAGCTAGCGATGATATCATCGGCCTCATAACCCTTTATGCCTAGGCTCGCAAAACCCATATCTTGTATCATTTGAATACAAACGCTTAATTGTTCTTTTAATTCATTTGGCGGGCTTTGGCGGTTTTTTTTGTAGTTTGGGTAAATTTTACTTCTAAAAGTATCACCACCACTATCTAGGGCAAATACTATATAATCGCTAGCAAAATCGCTTTTTAGTTTGCTAATAAAATTTGCAAATCCATTTACCATACCGCTTGGCTTGCCATCGCTACTTTTTAGCGAATTCATCGCATAAAATAATCTAAAAAAAAAGCCAAAAGAGTCTATTATATTTAAAATTTTCATATTTTTTTCCTTAGTTTTGCTTTGATTTTATCGCACATTTTACACGCTCCAAAACGCGAAGCCATATTTTTAAAGGCAATTAAAATCAAAAGACCAAAATAAACCACGGCTAAATTAAGCAAGATATTTATCAAAAAGCCAGAATCTATGCCGTTTTTAATGGTGTTTATGAAAGCCACAATTAAAGCAAAGCCAAAAAATAAATAATTCTTATACTTGCTAATATCATAAAATAAATCTAGCAAAAAGCCGGGCAAGGCGCAAATAAAGGCTAATAAAGTAGCCCCAAGCGCAAAAAGAACTTGATTTGTTATCAAAAAAACGGCTTCTTGCATTTTTGTCCTTTGCTTTAAAATTTGCGCTATTGCTTAAAATTTTAAAATTTAGCCTAAATTGTGATTTTTAAAAATCACAATATCGGCGATTATGATTTTATCGTGCTTTTCTAGCACTTTGAAATTTTCATTAAATTGGGCGCTACGGCCGTAATTAAACTCTGAAAATTTTGAGCATACGCGGTTATGGCGATAGGTTAAAAGCTTGGTATCAAGGGCGTTTTGAGTGAGCGCGCTTAGATTGATGATGCCTATGTGTTCGCCCTCAATGCTGTATTTAAAGCCTGTGTTATCACTTAGTGTGCTATCTTTTGGGCCGATAAAAAAATTAGCATATTGTATTGAAATTTCTTGGCTAAAATCCGCGCAAAACTCGCCCAAATCGCTAAAATCGCTATCTGGGTAAAGCCTGTAAAGATCGCTAATTTTAATCTCGCCAAAACCAGTTTTTATAAGGCTTGCTAGCTCAAAACGCAAAAGCCCAAAAAGTGAGCCGATATAATAAAATCCGGCATTAAAAGTCATCTTTGCTCTTTAATTTTTGTGCTAATGCGTCTAGTTCATTTGTAAGGTAGGTGTGCGTGGTTTCCATATAATGAATGGCAAGATCGGTAAAACCGCTATCAATTAAGCGCGAGATAAAATCTACTAGCGATTTTTTATTTGAAATTACTATGCGCGTAGAGTGGATAACTCTTTGAAAGGTTGAGCCAAAATCGCCGTTTGCTCGCACAATATCGCAAAAATCTTCATAGCTAATGCTAGAATCTTGCGATGATTGCGCGCTTTGGGCGTAGGTTGTTTTTTGAAGTATATCAATTATAAGGGTTAGATTTTTTTCTTGGTTTTTTGAAATGTTGGCACAATATAGCTCAAAAAGTCCGCTAACGCCGTTTTGATCGTGCTTGGCTAAGGTGCATAATTCTATAAAAGATAAAAGTTCATTGTTTGGGTTTTGCTCGTAAGCCAGACAAAATGCGATTTTTGCTTGATCGTAGAGTTTTTTGCGAAATAAACTTATGCCCTTTTGGCGTAAAATTTTAAAATTTAGTGGTTTTTGGCGGGTGCGGTTTGCCCGCGCGCTTTGGGCTTGTTTGGCGTTTTTTTGAATTGCGCTAAGGTTTTTGGCTGCAGCGGGTGATGGTTTGGTGATGTTTTTTTTAGTTAATGCGGTTTTGGCGCGGTTATTTTGCGGGATTTCGTGCTTTGTTTTTGTGGCTATTTTTTCGCTCATAGTTTAAAATCCTTGCTTACATTTTTTACTATAATTTCTGGGTGAATATCTATGCGTAATTGGCGCTCGATGCCGTTTTTTAGCGTCATATCGCTAGCTGGGCAAGCCACGCAATGGCCTATTAAGCGCAAATACACAATGCCTTCTTTTATGCCTATTAGCTCTAAACCACCACCATCGCGTTCAAGCATAGGCAAAACACTTTTTAAACTTTCTTTTACTGGATTTAAAAGTTCTTCATCGCTAAAAGGTATCATTTTATCGCCTAAATCATAATTTAAGCGCGCATTGTAGCAAATTTAAAGCAAAGCTAGCATAAATTATTTATAAATAAAGCTAGTTAAGATAAAATTTTATCTTTTATTTTAAAAATGCCTGTTGAAAATTTATTTGGGCGCAAATTTTAAAAAGAAAATTTTAGGCGATTGGTTTTGATATTAATTTAAACAAGACTTTAAAATTGGCACAAATTTTAAAAGTAGATTTTATTTAAAATTTATAAAGAAGCGTGCTTGCTAATGCAAGCACAAAAATTACTTAGTAAGCTCTATATAGGCCATTTGAGCAGCATCGCCTTTGCGAGTGCGGGTTTTGATGATACGAACATATCCGCCATTTACGCCTACAAATTTTGGAGCAATTTCTCCTATTAGCTTTTTAACACTTTCTTTATCTTGTAAGCTAGCAAAAATAGCTCTGTGCGCCTGGCTGTCGCCTTTTCTAGCTCTTGTGATTAGTTTTTCTACATAGCTTCTTAGTTCTTTTGCCTTTGGTAAGGTGGTTTCGATTTTACCAGCTTTGATAATGGCTATGCTAAGATTTTTAAGTAAAGCGGCGCGATGAGAGCTTGTGCGCCCTAATTTTCTATATCCGTGATTATGTCTCATTTTTTACTTTCCTTTTGTTTTTTAAACTCGGCAAGTTTTTTGCGGATTGCCTCTTTTTGTCCCTCTAATGCTCCGCTATCAAAAGGATAGCCGATTTCTGCCATCACTTCTTTTATTTCATCAAGGGATTTTTTGCCTAAATTTTTAAGCTCTTTTAATTCGCTTTCAGTCATTAAAGCTAGCTCACCTATTAAAGATAAGCCTGTTTTTTTAAGGCAGTTTAGGCTACGAACGCTAAGATTTAAGCCATCTATATCTTCGTATAATTTGCTGTGTTCTTTTTTGCTTGTGCTTGTGCTAATAGCGCTATTTGCATCTACATTTAAGACATTGTTAAATATGCTCATTTGTTTATACATAGCCTCTACACCATTTTTAAAGGCTTCAAGCGGTGTGATTTGCCCATCGGTTGTAACTGTCATTACGATTTTTTCGTAATCTGGGTTATCTTCAACAAGCACATTTTGTATTTCATACACGGCTTTTTTAACAGGCGTAAAGAACGCATCAAGTGCGATATATCCGCTTTCTAAATATTCTCTAATATTTTCGCTAGGCACATAGCCTATGCCTTTTTCTATGATTAAATCAAAGCAAAGTTTGGCATCTTCATTGATGGTGGCTAAATACGCATCGGCATTTACAATTTCAACTAAATTATTGCTTAGATCTTTACCGCTAATTTCTTTTGGGCCTTCAAACTCATAATGAATTACTTCTCGTTTAGAGCCGTTTTTAAGCTTAAAGCGTAAATTTTTTAGATTTACTATAAAAATAGTAACATCTTCAAGCATACCGCGCATAGAATCAAACTCGTGGCTTACGCCTTCGATTTTTACGCCCACTGGGGCAAAACCTACCGTGCTAGTATATAGCAAACGGCGTAAAGGGTGAGCTAGTGTTACTGCGTAGCCATTTTCAAAAGGCCACGCTGAAATTCTCGCGCTATCTCCGCCTAGTTGTTCTACTGAAATTTCAGTAGGGGTAAATGCTTCTGTGGTTACCTTTTTCATATGAGCCTCCCACTATTTTGAGTAAAGCTCTACTATATAGCGCTCTTCTACTGGGATTGTAAGCTCTGCTCTTTGTGGAATTCTTGTGAAAATTCCAAATTTTTTGTCTTTATCTACATCTACCCAAGCAACTATGCCAGTTTGGTTAGTTAGTTCTACGGCGCGGACAACTTGTGGATTTTGCTTAGTTTTTTCAGCAATTTCTATTTTTTGTCCTTCGGCTACGCGATATGATGGTATATCTACACGCTTGCCATTTACTAGCACATGTCCGTGAGTTACTAGCTGTCTAGCAAAGCGGCGCGTTGTAGCAAAGCCCATTCTATAAACTACATTATCTAAGCGTTGCTCTAAAAGTGTAACTAAAAGCTCTCCGGTATTTCCATCTTTTCTAGCGGCCTCGCTAAATAAACGGCGAAATTGTTTTTCGCTCAAACCATACATAAATTTGGCTTTTTGTTTTTCTCTTAGGTGTAAGCCATAATCGCTAATTTTAGCGCGTCTTTGTCCGTGTTGGCCAGGTGCGTAAGGTCTTTTATCTAGTGCGCTTTTGCCAGCTAAACGACGCTCACCTTTTAGTGCCAAAGATACGCCAAGACGCCTTTCAAGTTTTTCTACTGCTCCAGTATATCTTGCCATTTTTTATCCTTAGAATTTCTATATATTTAGGGAATTCTATATAAATTAGAATTCAAAAATGAAAAATTAAGTTTTGTGAATGCTAAATTTTTATATTTGCGTAAAGCACACACTAACTTAAACTCTTCTGCGTTTAGGTGGGCGGCAACCATTGTGCGCTAGTGGCGTGATATCTTTTAAGAAAAGAACCTTAATGCCCTCTACGCCACCTACGCTTTTTACAGCTGTTTCGCGACCAGATCCTGGTCCTTGCACCTTTATGCCTACTTCTTTAATGCCGTGTTCTTTGGCTTTGTTTAGGGCATCTTCTACTGCTTGTTGTGCTGCATAAGGGGTTGATTTTTTGCTACCTTTAAAGCCTAAACCACCAGCACTGCTCCACGCTATGGCATTTCCCATTTCATCGGTTACTGTAACCATAGTGTTATTAAAGCTTGCTGAGATATAAACTATACCTTTGGCTATATTTTTTTTAGCTGTTTTTTTCTTTACTACTTTTTTTTGTGCCATTATTTATCCTTATTTAGCAGCAGCGCCAACTGTTTTGCGCTTACCTTTGCGAGTGCGAGCGTTTGTTTTGGTTTTTTGCCCGCGCACTGGTAAGCCTTTTCTATGTCTTAAACCACGATAATTACCTAAATCCATCAATGCCTTAATATCCATAGCGACACTTTTTCTAAGATCGCCTTCTACTACATAATGCTCTTGGATTTCTTTGCGGATAGCTGCAGCCTCATCTTCGCTTAAATCTTGCACGCGTTTATCATAAGAAATTTTAACCGCGTCTAAAATTTTGCGTGAAGTAAATAGCCCTATGCCGTAAATATAGGTCAATCCATACTCTACGCGCTTTTTCTTTGGTAAATCTACACCTGCTATACGAGCCATTTTTTATCCTTGTCTTTGTTTGTGTTTTGGATTATCGCAGATTATATGCACAACGCCTTTGCGTCTTACAATCTTGCATTTATCGCACATCTTTTTTACTGATGGTCGCACCTTCATTTGCTGTCCTTTTGATAATTGGCCACTTTGGGATTGGACTTTTAGGTTTGCCTTAGCAAACCAACTGTTTTTAAAATAGTGGCGATTTTAAAAACACTTCTTCGTCAGCCTCGAGTCCTAAAACTAAAAGCGCGGATTGTATCTTAAAGATGCTTTTAATTTTCTTAAAAATTCAAATTTTAATATTTACAAATTTTAAAATTTTATGCTAATTTAAGTTTAAAATTTTTTAAAATTTTGTAGAATGCGCTTTTTTATCTTCAAATTTTAAGGGGGGTAAGATGAAAATTTTAATTTTAGTGGCGATAATTGCTGGTTTTGTTTATTTTATGTATAACAAGGCTGATGTAATTAAGCAAAATACCACAGAGCAATTAAGCCAAAAATACCAAAACAGCGTAGAAATGCGTATGACGCCAAAAGGCTTAGGCTTTGATGAAAATGCTAGCCAAAAAGCACAAGAAAATCAAGCTAAGCAAGAAACGCAAGAAGCAAAAGAAACGCTTGCAAATGCAGAAAATAACAACACAGGTGAAAACGATGGACGAGAAAATAATTCAACTTTTAAAGACGATAATATATCCGGGCTTTGAAAAAAGCATAGTAGATTTTGGCTTTGTAAAAGCTACAACACCAAAAATTATATTAGAAATTCCTAGCTCAAAGCCTGAAATTAAAGAAAAACTGCTTAAAGAAATAAGCGCGCTAAATCTTGGCATAGAGTGCGAAATATTAACGCCAGAGCTTAAAGAGGCTAAACAAAGCCAAGGGCCAAAAAGCAAAAATATCGCCCCGCAAATCAAGCATTTTGTGATGATTTCAAGCGGTAAGGGCGGAGTGGGTAAATCAACTACTACATTAAATTTAGCCATTAGCCTAGCTAAATTAGGTAAGCGTGTGGGGCTTTTAGATGCTGATATTTACGGGCCAAATATCCCTGCGATGATGGGTGCTAGCCTAGCAAAAACAAATATCAAGGGCAATAAATTAAGCCCAGTTTTAAGCCATGGGATTGAGATGATGAGTATGGGCTTGCTAATTGAACCAAACCAAAGCTTGATTTGGCGTGGAGCTATGATAATGAAAGCAATAGAGCAACTTTTAAATGAAGTGGCGTGGAGCGAGCTAGATGTTTTATTTTTAGATATGCCACCAGGCACTGGCGATGCTCAGCTTAGCTTAGCACAAAATGTCCCTGTAAGTCTTGGAATTTGCGTTAGCACACCAGAAAAAGTAGCCTTAGATGATAGTGCGCGTGCTTTGGATATGTTTAATAAATTAGGCATAAAAATCGGCGGTTTAATAGAAAATATGAGCGGGTTTATTTGCCCAAATTGCGGGGAAAAATACGAAATTTTTGGTTCTAGTGAGGGCATAAATGCCCTAGCTAAAAAATACGAATGCCAAATTTTAGCCCAAATTCCATTAGAACCAGCTATTAGACAAAGCGGCGATGATGGTAAGCCACTTAGCTTTTATGCCCCAAACTCTCTTAGCGCAAAAGCCTATGAAAACGCGGCAAATACAATATGGCAAAGCCTAGAAGCACTTAGTAAAAATGGCGGAGCTGATAATTCTAGCATTCAACCAAGATAAAGATTAAAATTTGCGCGCCAAGTTAGCGCGCAACGCAGGCTAAAACCTACAATCACAAATTTTAAACTCACAAAATATCAATAATTTTAAAACACAAGCAAATTCTTAAAAGAAATTTAACTTTATTTTTGATACAATCTGCGATTTTAAAATTTCAAAGGCGCTTTAATGGAATTACTACAAAATCAAGATATTCAAACAATTGATGTAGAAGACTCTATAAAAACTAGTTATTTGGATTATTCAATGAGCGTGATTATCGGGCGGGCTTTGCCTGATGCGCGCGATGGCTTAAAGCCAGTGCATAGACGCATTTTATACGCAATGGAAAAATTAGGCGTTGGTTCAAAATCCAAGCACAAAAAATCAGCCCGCATAGTAGGTGATGTAATAGGTAAATACCACCCACACGGCGATATAGCAGTTTATGATGCCTTGGTGCGTTTAGCACAAAATTTTAGTATGCGAATACCTGCTATTGATGGACAAGGCAATTTTGGCTCAATGGACGGCGATGGCGCAGCGGCTATGCGTTATACAGAAGCGCGTATGACTACGCTTGCTGAAGCGCTTTTAGAGGATTTAGAAAAAGATACCGTTGATTTCGTGCCAAACTATGATGATAGTGAGATCGAGCCAGATGTATTGCCTGCTCGTGTGCCAAATTTATTATTAAATGGATCAAGCGGTATAGCTGTTGGTATGGCGACAAATATTCCACCACACAGCCTTGATGAGTTAATTGATGGCTTGCTTTTAGTGCTTGAAAATAAAAATGCAAGTATTGAAGAGGTTATGGAGTATATAAAAGGACCAGATTTTCCAACAGGCGGGACAATTTTTGGCAAAAAAGGCATTATTGAAGCTTACCGCACGGGGCGCGGACGCATTAAATTAAGAGCCAAAACCCACATAGAAAAAAAACCAAATAAAGATGTAATAGTAATAGATGAAATGCCTTATCAAGTAAATAAGGCAAAATTACACGCTGATATAGCAGAACTTGGCAAAGAAAAAATAATTGATGGCATAGCTGAGGTGCGCGATGAAAGCGATAGAGATGGCGTGCGCTTGGTGATTGAATTAAAGCGCGATGCTATGAGCGAGATTGTGTTAAATAATTTATATAAAAGCACGCAAATGGAGATTACTTTTGGCGTGATAATGCTTGCCATTCATAATAAAGAGCCAAAAATTTTCAATCTTTTAGAGCTTTTAAGGTTATTTTTAAATCATAGAAAAACCGTAATTATCCGTAGAACTATTTTTGAACTTCAAAAAGCAAGAGCAAGAGCGCATATTTTAGAAGGTCTTAAAATAGCACTTGATAATATAGACGCAGTAATTGCGCTAATTCGCGCAAGTGCTGATATACAAAGCGCACAAGCTGGTTTAATTCAAAATTTTAATCTAAGCGAAGAACAAAGCAAGGCGATTTTAGAAATGCGATTAAGCAAGCTAACAGGCTTAGAGCGCGAAAAGCTAGAAGCTGAGCTAGCTGAGCTTATTGAGCTAATAGCCCAGCTAGATGCTCTATTAAAAAGTGAGCAAAAAATCGAAGCATTGATAAAAGATGAACTTTTAGAGATAAAAAATAAATTTAAATGTCCGCGCAAAACCGAAATAATCGATGATTATGATGATATTGATATAGAGGATTTAATACCAAATGAAAATATGGTAGTAACAATCACTCATCGTGGCTACATTAAGCGCGTGCCAAGCAAAAGCTATGAAAAGCAAAAACGCGGTGGCAAGGGCAAGGTGGCAGTAACGACTTATGATGATGATTTTATTGAGAGCTTTTTTACTTGTATGAGCCACGATACTTTAATGTTTATTACTAATCGCGGGCAATTATACTGGCTAAAAGTTTATAAAATCCCAGAGGGTTCGCGCACGGCTAAGGGCAAGGCTGTGGTTAATTTAATCTCACTTCAACCTGATGAAAAGATTAAAGCCATTATCCCAACAAGCGATTTTGATGCTAGTAAATCGCTAGCGTTTTTTACTAAAAACGGCTTGGTTAAACGCACGAATTTAAGCGAATACAAAAATATTCGCACAATAGGCGTGCGCGCAATTAAACTTGATGAAAACGATGAATTAGTAACTGCTTTAATTATCCAAAATGAAGCAGGCGAAGTAGCTCCGCGCGTAAATTATGGGCTTGAAGATGAAGAAAATCCTAATTTAGATATTGAAATTAGCGAGCAGTTAGCCCAAATAAAAGATGAAATGAATGAAATTTTATCTCAAAGCACAAGCAATGAAGAATTAAGCACAGAGAGTGAAGAATTAAGCCCAAATGATGAAGGGGCAATGCTTTTAATAATAACGCGCAAGGGTATGTGCGTGAAATTTCGCATCAATAAAGTGCGCCAAATGGGTAGAATCAGCCGTGGCGTAACTGGAATAAGATTTAAAGAAGCGGGCGATTTTGTCGTGGGCGCAACCTTTATAGAATCAAACTCACAAGAAATTTTAAGCGTTAGCCAAAATGGCATTGGCAAGCGCACGACAGCCGATGAATATCGCCTAACAAATCGCGGCGGCAAGGGCGTGATTTGTATGAGATTAACAGATAAAACCGGCGATTTAATCGGCGCGGTGATGGTAGATGAAAATATGGATTTAATGGCGCTTACTACAAGCGGCAAGATGATTCGCACCGATATGCAAAGCATTAGAAAAGCTGGGCGTAATACAAGTGGCGTAAGGGTTGTAAATGTAGATGGAGAAAGCGTTGTTAGCATTGCTTGCTGCCCAAAAGAAGAAAAAGATGAAGAAATTTTTGATGAAAATGGCGAGCTGATTGCTTCTAGCGATGAAATAAGCGAAGTGACTAACGCTGGGAGCAATATAAGCGAGCAATAATTAAAATTTATATTTTGCGCATTTTTAGCCCTAAGGTGCTCATCTTAGGGCTGGTTTAATTTAAAATTTTATTTTTTATCAATATTAAAATTTTCTTTAAGAGTGGATTTTTTGATGATATAAGGCGTTTAAAATAAATATAAACGCAAAAGCTATTTTTAAATATTTTAGTAAATTTCAAGCCTAGCGGTGATATAATCCCAAAATTTTTTACACTAAATTTTAAGAATAAAGATGAATAAATTTTTTCAAAAATTTACCTTTTACAAAAAAGATGATAAGCTTAAAACTTATGACGCGGCAAATTATTCTATGATGGCGATTGCTAGCATTTTTGCTTTAATTTTCTTGCTTTATGTTATAGCTGAGATAAATTCGCACAATCGTTTAAATAAAGCTCTTACACAAATAAACCAACTAACCCAAATCGCCCAAAAGCTCCATAAAGAGCGCGCCATGCAAGCGCTTTTATATTCACAAGCTAATGTGGATCATCAAAATATAGAAATTTTGCGCATAGATAGCAATAAAGCCATGCGCGAGCTAAATAGCCTAAATAACGCCTTAGATAAATTATTTAATATCCGCAATGATTTAGATCAAAACAGAAGCGATTTTAATGCTGAGCTATTTTCGCGTTATGATGAGATTGATAAAGAAATTTTCCAAAGCGTCCAAAGCTTAAATTCCTACACAAATGATATAGAACAAACCGTTCCTGTGTTGGTGATGATGTCGGTGTTTAAGGATATTATCGAGCTAGATAAAAAGCGAGATTTTTTAATTGGCTATATTATAAAAAATCAAGCCTTAGATAAAACGGGAAATGAAATTTTATCTTTTATGTTAAAGCAAAAAAGAGATTATTCAAATATCATAGCACATAGTCCTGCGGGGATTAGCCATATTTTTGCCATTTATAAAGGCAATAATGATAAATTAAAAAATGCGATTAAAAAAATAGATGAAAATAAAGATTATATTTTAGCCCACGAAAATTTAGATAAATTGTATTTTGCTTTATTGCGTGGCGAAAAACCTGATTTTGGTTTTGAGGAATTTTTTAATTTTACAAACACCATAGAAAATAATTATAATTCAAAAATTTACGCAATAAGCGCAGATTTGCAAAATAACATCAAACAATCCAACAATCTCTTATTTACTTATTTGCTTATAGCCATAGGCGTTATAATTTATATTATTTTTATGCTTTGGCTTTTTATCTCTAATAAAACCAATATCAAAAAGCAAATACAATTATTAAGCGAATATAAAAAACGCTTACAAATAATAGCCGCTAACCATAACATCGCGATGGATAGCAAGCAAATTTTTGAATTATTCGATGAAACAGCCAATAAAATCCTAGATAAAGATAATGCTAAAAAAATGGACGAAAAAGAGCATAAAACATTTTTATCAAATATCAGCTTTGAAATAAAAGAACCATTGAATGTAAGAATGGGCTATAATGAAATTTTACGCACAGAGCTAGCAAATACGGAGCATAAAGATTTGCTTAAATATTTAGAAGAAATGGATGATAGCTCAAATAAGCTCTTAAAGCTTTTAAATAATCTAATAATCATATCCAAACTACAATGCGAAACCATAAAAATAAAAAATACAAAATTTTCAATCTTAGATTTACCTTTTAATCTCGTAGGGCAATTTAGCAAGAAAATATCTAGTAAAAATATAGAACTTTTGATTTTTGTAGATCCTAATTTAGAGGGTATTTTAGATGCAGATAAAGAAAAAATCGAGTTTATTTTAACTTCTTTATTAGATAATGCCATAGAATACAGCATTGGCGATGGTAGCGCGGTTTTATTACAAATTTCAAAATTAAACCAAACAAAAGATGATAAAACTGGCATTAAATTCGCAGTAGTTGATGGTGGTAGTGGCATAAAGCACGAGATTATTTTTGAAGGCTTTACAGATACAAATGCTTCAAAACTTCAAATTTACAATAGTGGTGGATTGGATCTAAGGCTTTGTAATCAATACTTACAAATGCTTGGTTCAAAATTTGATATAACAAGCAAGGCAAACACAGGCACAAAAATAGGATTTAGCATAGAGGCTAAGTTTAAGAGCGATTTTAGGTATAAAAATAAATTCCAAGGCGAAGAGGTTGTGATATATTCAGCAGATAATATATACGAAACAAAATTGCCAAACCTAGATGGCGAAAAATTGCCTAGCTTTTTTGATATTGTAAAATCATATTTAAGCCATCTGGGTTTAGCTTATAAGCTAAGAGATACTTACTTGCCAAAAAGTTTATATATAGTTCGTGGGACAAAAAAGCCCTTTGATGATGCAAAAACCATACTAATCTCAGCAAAGCAACCAGAATTTACCGATGCTTACACCATTTGGCTTAAAGAGCCTGTTTCACTTAGCGAGTTTATTAACGCTTATGAAAAAATCACTGGCAAAAAAACAAGTTCATCTTTAACAAAACGCATCAATCTAAGCGTGCTTGTCCTTGGCGATGCTATTATTTCAAGCACTTTGGGCGAATTAGTAAGCCATGTGCATACTCAAATCAACCCGTTATTACATTATGATGTGGTTTTTGTGGATTTGGATTTAATGGATAAACAAAACATCGATGCCATACAAAGGCCTTGTTCATTTATCGCAATAAGCGATAGAAGCGACAATCTTGTAAATAATAAATTAGTTTTTGATGATTATTTGCTTAAAGCAGATTATGATTCTGTTCAGGGCAAAGAATTATTAAAAAGCAGAATTTCTCAAATTTTAACTAAACGCAAGCAAAACGCAATGCTAGCAAATGATAAATTGCGCGATATATTGATATTTAAAAAATCAGCCGCTGCAAACAATATCTACGCTAGCGCATTTAGAAATTTCAGCGATAAAATCGACACCGCGCGCAATATGGTAAATCTTGGCGAGCATTTAAGCGCAAGGCCATATAAAATAGTAATTTGCGATGCGGATATGAGCGAACTAAACACAAGAACCTACCTTGAAATCATCAATTCAGCCCGCAAAAAACACAACTACGACATAATCGCCGGGCTTTTCATCGATAATGATTTTAGAATAGAAAGTAGCCTTGCAAATGAGTTTGAATTATTTAGCACTTCATTAAATAAACTCCAATACGAGCTAAAATTAAAGCCGATTTTAGAAGGCAAGAGATAAAAAATGACAATCACAGAGTTAAACCTTGCAGCAAGTGCTTTGCTTGAAAGCCATTATAATGATGTAGAGATTGAGGGTGAGATTTCGCGTTTTATTAGGCATTCTAGCGGGCATTGGTATTTTGTGCTAAAAGATGAAAAATCAAGCATAAGCGCAACGATGTTTAAAGGCGCAAACTCGCGCGTAAATTTTGCTCTAAAAGATGGTTTAAAGGTGATTGGGCGCGGTAAATTAAGCATTTATAGCCCAAGTGGAAACTATCAAATCAACCTAACGAGCTTAAAATTAGCAGGCAGTGGAGATTTAGATGCGGCTTTTAATGCCTTGTGTGAAAAATTAAAATTTCAAGGATTGATTAAGCAAAAAGATGCCAAAACCTTTGAAAAAGTGGGTAAAAAATCTTTGCCACAATTCCCAAAACGCGTAGGGATCGTAACTAGCCTAAGTTCAGCCGCTTTTGCTGATATATTAAACAGAATCAAAGCGCGCGGATATTTTTTAAGCAAATTTTTAAGTTTTGATACCTTGGTTCAAGGCGCAAATGCCCCGCATTCAATCATAAACGCCTTAGAAATGGCAGATAATGCCGAGCTAGATGTTATTATTTTAGCGCGTGGTGGCGGGAGCAAAGAGGATTTGTGGTGCTTTAATGATGAGAGCCTAGCGCGCACAATCTTAGCTCTTAAAACGCCCATTATTTCAGCCATAGGCCATGAGATTGATTACACAATAAGCGATTTTGTAAGCGATCATCGCTCTATCACGCCAACAGCTAGCATAGAGGATTTGCTGCCAAATGGAGCTGATTTGGCACAATTTATCGATAATATGGCTAATGAATTAAATGAAATAATGCAAGAAAAGCTAAATGCGCTAAGTTCGCAATTAAATTATGAAATGCGTTTATTAACAAGCGTTAGTGTGGATTCTAAAATTTCTGTGTTTAATGCTAAAATTTTGAATTCCCAAAACAATATGCAAAACGCGCTTGATACAAGGTTTAACCGCTACAAACACAACTTAGAAAAATGCGAATTGTTATTAAAAAGCAAGCAAGAATATTTTAACAAAGCAAAAGATTTAGTCAGTATTTATAAAAACGAGCAAAAAATCAGCCTAGATAAATTAAAAGCAGGCGATGAAGTAACGCTAAAATCGCCATTTGCGACAAAATCAGCACTAATTAAAGGAGATGTTAATGAGAGTGAAAAATTTTAGCGCAGGCCCTAGCGGTTTGCCACTGGGCGTGCTAAAAAAAGCCCAAGATGAGTTTTTAAGCTACCATCAAAAAGGCTTTAATATAATGGAAGTAAGCCATCGCGGCAAGGATTATGAAGCCATGCACAATGGCGCTATCGCAAAAATCCGCGATTTTTATAATTTAGGCGATGAATATGCTGTGTTATTTTTACAAGGTGGCGGGCATATGCAATTTGCGCAAGTGCCGATGAATTTGTATTTTGGCGGTGTAGCACAATACGCAAATACAGGCGTTTGGACGCAAAAAGCCATTAAAGATGCCAAAATTTTAGGCATTAATTATGAGATTGTAGCCAGTAGTGAGAGCACAAATTTTGATGAAATTCCAAAAAATATAGATTTTAGCGCCGATGCTGATTATTGCTATATTTGCTCAAATAATACAATATACGGCACGCAATATAAAAGTTTTCCAAACACAAAAGGCGCGCCACTTGTGATTGATTCTAGTTCGGATTTATTAAGCAGGGAGATTGATTTTAAAGCAAATAATATCGGGCTATTTTGGGGTGGGGCGCAAAAAAACGCAGGCCCAGCAGGCCTAACGCTAGTAATAATCCGCAAAGATTTAGCCCAGCGCGTCCAAGCTGAGCCAAAGGGCAGTTTTAAAGCACCATTTTTTGGGCATGTGCCGACTATTTTATCTTACAAAACTCAGCTTGAAGCAAATAGCCTAGCTAACACTCCGCCGACTTTTGCTATTTATATGCTTGATTTGGTGCTTGATTGGATAAAAGAGCAAGGCGGTCTAAGCGCGATTTATAAGCAAAACGAGCAAAAAGCCAAAATGCTTTATGAGATTATTGATGAAGATGATTTTTACACAGGGCACGCAAAAAGCCATTCGCGCTCATTAATGAATGTGAGCTTTAAAACGCCAAGTGCCGAGCTTGATGCGCGCTTTGTAGAGCTTGCGAATGCGCAAAATATGATAGGCCTTAAAGGACATCGCATTTTAGGTGGTTTGCGGGCTAGCATTTATAATGCGGTAAGCATTGATGATGTGAGAGCTTTGGTAGAGTTTATGAAAGAGTTTAGGCGAACTTGCTAGAACTTTGGCTAGTGGCTTTTAAAATTTGCGTTAAATTTTAAAATTTGGCTTTTTAATACTAGCTGATTTTATTTAAAATTTTAAAAGCCAAGCCACTTGCTAAAAAGTTAATCTTTAAAATTTTATTTTTTAAAGTTTGAATTTTAAAATTTTATTTTTAAGTTTAGCCACTTGCTAAAATCTAGCCTTTAAAATTTTATTTTTAAAGGCTTTTAAATAAGCCAAATATTTAAACTCTAAATTTTAAAATTCATTTACACGCGCGCAGTATTTGCGCTAAAAATTTGCTAAAAAAAATTAAATTTAAACCTTAAATTTTAAAATTTATAAAGCAAAAAACAAATTAAAGCAAAAAGCAAATTTTAATTAAAACTAAACTGAAAATTTGCCCTAATCGCTACTTCTAAACCTAAACTGCCCTTTTTTGATTACCATTGCTGGGCCGCCGATGGCATAAAGCCATTTGTTTTCTATGAAATTCTTTAAAAATGCCGCCACTTCGCCAGCGATTCCAACCCCAAAAGCAAAACCTACGGCGTCTGTATGGCCAATTGAGCAAACCGTGCCTTTGTGATGAAACTTAAATGGCTTAATCTGGCAAGCGTTTTTATCGCCCTTGATATCAGCTTGTATGATTTTTGCAAGACTTTTGGAGCAATACTCGCCCATTTGCGTAGCTAGCTGAGCCGTGGGCGCATGCACTATGTCTTGCTCACAGGCCATCGCACAATCCCCAAGCGCAAAAACATTATCAAAATTTTCCACGCGCAAGCACGCATCTACCATAATGCGCGAGTTTTTCACGCTTACATTTTGCGCGCTTAGTTTGTTTATTATTTCATTGCCTTTTACGCCCGCACTCCAAAGCACGGTATTTGCTAGGATTTTTTCTTTTTTGCCCTCATTTTCTACTATCACACCACCATCAAAGCATTCTATTACGCTACCATTAATGATTTCAATGCCGCGCTTTGTTAGCTTTTTGCGTGAAAGATTGGAGAGTTTTTTGCTAAACATAGGTAGCACCTTGCCGCCACGCGCGATTAAATAAATCTTGCCCAAACTTCTATCAATCCCGCAAATATCGCATAATTCATCGATACGGTCTTTTAGCTCGGCTGCGTATTCTACGCCTGTAAATCCGCTACCAACTACGGCAAAATGTAGATCTTGCGGGCTAGATTTTGGGCTAAAATTTTTAAATTTCATCTCCAAGTCGTGTAAGAGTTCGAGCGCGCTATTCATGGTGGCTAGTTTATAGGTGTGCTCTTTTGCTCCGCTAATGCCCATAAAATTTGGCTCAAAACCAAGGGCAATTACCAAATAATCGTATTCGTGGCAACCATTTACGCCATAAATTTTGCGCGCGTTTAAATCAATGTCTGTAACTATGTCTTTTATGAAATTTGTATTGTGAAGAATTTTGCGGTAAAATATGCGACCCTTGCGCTCAGAATATGTCCCAAGCGCGATCCTATGAAGTAAGGTGGTTTGATAATGGTAGTCGTGCTTGTTGATTAGTGTTAGCTTAACCTTGCCAGCTATAATCTCGTTTTTAAGGCGTTTTTCAAGTCCCATCGTGCAAGCCAAGCCAGCATATCCGCCACCTAAAATCAAAATATTTTTTTGCATATCACACCTTTTTTATTTGAAATTGTAAGACTTTTAGGCAGATAAAACGATTAAAAATCAAAAGTAAAATTTTGTTTTAAGATATTTTTAAGCCTTTATTCTTGCGCTTGAAATGTTTTTTAAGGGATAAATTTTGAAATTTTAAATCAATAAATGATGAAAATTTGAAATTTTAAATTAGGCGGTGAAAATCACCGCCTTTGCGTTAAATGCTTATTTTAGCGTGCTTATATATTCATTTACAGCAGCCATATCTTCTTCGCTTAATGTGCTCATTTGAATTTTCATGATCGCGCCTTGGCCGATTTTGCCTTTACCGCCTTCAACCGTGCCAGCCTTATAGCCTTTCATTAATTCAAGGCGTTCAGCAGGATCTACTGTCGTTAGCACAGGAACTTTATTTAAATAAGCTTTTTCAGCCTTAGCCCCGTGGCAAGCTATGCATTTTTTAAAAACAACAGCACCATCAGCACCAAAGCTCATACTACATGCCAAAGCGGCTCCAAAACCAATTAACAAAAATTTTTTCATTGTATCCTCCTTTGAAAAATTTTAGGCGTAATTTTAAAATCTTATAACTAAAAAATAGCTAAATCGCCAAATAAAATGTTAATTTTAAAATTTTTATTAGCTAAAATTTGAAAAAAAATAAAATTTGGTGTAAAATCTTACGCTATGATCAAGGCTGTGTTTTTGGATAGAGATGGCGTGATTAACGCTGATAAAAATTATGTTTATAAGATTGCTGATTTTGAGTTTATGCCTGATGTTTTTGATGTTTTAAAAGGATTTAGCAATCTTGGTTATGCGCTTTTTATTATCACCAATCAATCAGGCATTGGGCGCGGATATTACACGCAAGATGATTTTTTAAGATTAAATGAATGGATGCTTGAAAATTTTAAAAAGCGCGAAATTTATATTAAGAAAGTATATTTTTGCCCGCACGCACCACAAAGTAATTGCGCTTGTCGCAAACCAAAACCAGGTATGATCTTACAAGCAAAAGCTGAGTTTGATGTGGATTTGAATGCGTCTATTTTAATAGGCGATAAAGATAGCGATATCCAAGCAGGCAAAAATGCTGGCATAAAAAATTGCTACAAAATAAACGAAAAACAAAATTTAAAGAGTGTGTATGAAGCCGCCAAAATTTTTTCAAGATCTATTTAAAGTAAAAAAAGTAGATTATGAAACCAAGCATGAAATGATTGTTGCTAAAAATAGCATAGATCTTTTAAATAAGGTCGAGGAATTTGTCGCTAAAATCCCAAAAAACGATATTTTAAAAATCACAATGGGCAATACAATAGCAAACATAACATATAAAATTTACCCATTACAAAAGTTACAAGAAAACAAAAAAGAACAAAAAAAAGAAAGTCAAAAATGAAAATTGCAATTACAGGCGGGGCTGGTTTTATCGGCTCAAATTTAGCCAAATACTTCGCTGCTCGGGGTGATGAGGTTTTGGTGGTTGATATTTTTAGGGATTTAGAAATTTTTTCTAATGGCAATTTGCGCTCTTTTGGGCATTATAAAAATTTGCTAGGATTTGGCGGAGATGTTTATTGTGGCGATATTTGCGATGATGCCACGCTTGAAATGATAGCTGATTTTGCCCCAAGGGCGATTTTTCATCAAGCAGCCATTTCAGATACCACCGTAAGCGAGCAAAGTCAGGTGATGAAAGTAAATCTAAGCAGCTTTACTAAGCTTTTAAAATTAAGTTTAAAATGCGATGCGAATTTAATATACGCAAGCTCTGGGGCAACTTATGGAGATGCGCCAAGCCCACAAACAGTAGGCAAAAATGAAAACCCACTAAATGCCTATGGATTTAGTAAGTTAATGATGGATAAAATGGCGCATAATTTTTGCGTTCAAAATCCGCGCGCAAAGCTAGTGGGACTTCGGTATTTTAATGTTTATGGCGCAGGGGAATTTTACAAAAATAAAACCTCTTCGATGATTTTACAATTTGGCTTACAAATTTTAAAAGACGGCAAGGTTAAGCTTTTTGAGGGTAGCCAAAAGATATATAGGGATTTTGTATATATTAAGGATATAATACTTGCAAATGAACTGGCCTTAAATGCTCCAAACGGCGTTTATAACGCAGCCACAGGCAAGGCGCGATCATTTAGTCAAATAGTAGATATTTTAGAAAACGAGTTAGATATAAAATGCCAAAGAGAATATATTAAAAATCCTTTCAAGCGCGGTTATCAGTTTCACACGCAAGCTGATTTAAGCACAAGCCAAACAGCCCTTAAATATCAGCCACAATTTAGCTTAGAGCTTGGCATAAGTGATTATAAAGATGAAATTAAACGCATTTTTAAGGATGAAATAAATGCCTAAAATTTTAGTGGTTGGCGATTTGATGATGGATCATTATATTTGGGGGAGTTGTGAGCGCATCTCGCCAGAAGCACCTGTGCAAGTCGTGCTAAAAAATAGCGAAAGCAAGCGACTTGGAGGATGTGGAAATGTGATCTCAAATCTAATCGCACTAGGGGCAGATACAGGCGTAATAAGCGTGCTTGGCGATGATGAAACAGGCAGGCAAATATCAAAATTGCTTGATGAATGCGGGGCAAAAAGTGAGCTAGTTTTAAAAGAGCGCGGGCGAAAATCTAGCCAAAAATCCCGTATTATTGTAAGCCATCAGCAGGTTTTACGCTTGGATACTGAAAGTGTTCAAGAAATTACTTTAAGCGATGAAATAATCGCCAAATTCCCACAAATTTTAAAAAACTATGATATCGTGCTTTTAAGCGATTATGCAAAAGGCGTGCTAAGCCAGCATTTATGCACGCAAATAATTAAAATCACAAAAGATGCCAGCAAAATGGTTTTAGTCGATCCAAAAGGCAAGGATTATAGTAAGTATTGGGGCGCTACTTTATTGACCCCAAACCGCAAAGAAGCTAGCCAAGCATTAAACAGGGTTTTAAAAGATGATGAAAGCATAAAATGGGCGCTAAAACAATTAAAAGAGCGATATGGCTTAAAATACGGACTAATCACGCTTAGCGAGCAGGGCATTGGGCTTTATGATGGGCGAGATTTTAGCCAGTATGAAGCCTTGGCAAAAGAAGTTTTTGATGTAACTGGTGCTGGCGATAGCGTGCTAGCCACTCTTGGATACTGCTTAGCAGATGGTTTTAGTATAAGCCAGGCTATTCAAACGGCCAATTTAGCAGCTGCTGTTGTTGTAGGAAAGGTTGGCTCAGCTGATGCGAGTTGGAGCGAGATTAACGCATTAAAAAGCTCAAAAAATGGCTTTTTGCGTAAGATTATCACGCAAAATGAGCTAAAACACATCAAAAATGGCAAAAAAATTATTTTCACAAATGGCTGTTTTGATATTTTGCATTTTGGGCATATTAGCTACCTTGAAAAAGCAAAAAATTTAGGTGATATTTTAGTTGTTGGTTTAAATACAGATCGCAGTATCAAGGCATTAAAAGGCGAACAAAGGCCAATAAACTCTCAAAACGACCGCGCAGCAATGCTAGCAGCACTTGAATGCGTGGATTTTGTGGTGCTTTTTGATGATGATACGCCACTTAATTTGATAAAAGAATTACAACCTGATATTTTGGTTAAAGGCGCAGATTATGCCGGTAAAAGCGTGGTTGGCGCAGAATTTGCTGGCGAGGTAAGATTAATAGAGTTTATAGAGGGCAAAAGCACAACAAACTTAATAAAAAAAATCCAAAATGAATGTTAAATTTTAATATTTTAGTTTCTTTGGGCGTTTAAAATTTAAGGGTAAAAATGAAAAAATGGCAAGAATTGACGATTAATTCTTTTATGAATTTAAGCATAGCTTTAATTGCTGGTGGGGTTTTAAAACTGGTTTTGGATTTTACTAGCATTATAGCAGCGGTTGTGATTATATTTGTAGGGAGTTATTTTTTATTAGCTACGATAATTACAGCCAAAAATTTAGATAAAGGGGATTAAATGGACGCATCAGCATATGCAGCGGTGGTGATAGTTATATTTGGCACTATCGGGCTTTATTTTTTAAACAAAACAGCAAAAGACAGCAAAAAGGCTTAATAATGAATTGTTTTGAGGCAGGGGATTAAATGGACGCATCAGCATACGCAGTGTTAGTAATAGCTGTATTTTTAACTATCGGACTTTATTTTTTAAACAAAACAGCAAAAGACAGCAAAAAGGCTTAATAATGAATTATTTTGAGGCAGAATTAAACTCTCACAAGCAAGTTGTAGAAAAAATAAGCGCGCTTGCGCCAAAAATAAATGAATGTGCCAAAATTATAATTAGCGCGCTAAAAAATGGCAAAAAAATTTTAATTTGTGGCAATGGCGGCAGCGCAGCTGATAGCCAGCATTTTGCAGCTGAGCTAACGGGGCGTTATAAATGCGAGCGTGCGCCATTGCCGGCTATTGCGCTAAGTACCGATACCTCAGCACTTAGTGCTATTGGCAATGACTATGGATTTGAGTTTGTTTTTGCTAGGCAGGTGCTAGCTCTTGGGCAAGATGGCGATGTGTTAGTGGCGATTTCAACCAGTGGCAATAGCCAAAATGTGCTTGAAGCCATCAATTGCGCCGAGCAAAAAAACATACAAATAATTGCGCTCTTAGGCAAAGATGGAGGCGCAATGAAGGCTTGTAATAACGCTATAATCATTCCAAGCGATGATACAGCTAGAATACAAGAGATGCATATTTTAATTATCCACACACTTTGTGCAGCCATTGATGAGGCCTTTAATATTTAAAATTTATGCTTTTTTCAGGCATAAATTTTAATTCTAAAATAAACAGGCCAAAATATCTAGCAGGTTTTCATCTTAAATTTTAAAGCAAATAAATTTTAAAATTTTGCCAGCAAGAATGTGCTTTTTTGCTATAATTTGAGATTTTTTTAAAGGCGAAAAATGCAAGTAAAAACTAAAATTGAAGGTTATAAAAAAGTAGAATTAGTAGTGATTTTAGCTTTGATGAGCGCAGTCGCTCCGCTATCTACTGATATGTATTTGCCCGCTCTTACAAGCGTTAAAGAAAGTTTTAATTCAAATGAGTTTTACGCTCAGCTTTCGCTTGCTAGTTTTTTTATAGCTTTTGCTTTTGGTCAGCTGATTTATGGGCCATTAAGCGATATTTTTGGGCGGAAAAAGCCCTTGCTTTTTGGAATTTGTCTTTTTATACTGGCTAGTTTTGGCTGTGTGATCGCACCTGATATCAATACCTTTATAATTTTAAGATTTTTTGAAGCACTTGGTGGTTGTGCTGGCGTGGTGATTGCGCGTGCTGTTGTAAATGATTTGTTTGAATTGCATGAAGCTGGCGCGATGTTTGCTTTAATGATGATAGTTTCATCGCTTGCGCCTATGCTTTCGCCTTCGCTTGGCGGGATTTTATTAGAATTTTTTAGCTGGGAGAGCATTTTTATAAGTTTGTTTATTCTTGGTTTTATTTTGCTAGGATTAATTATTTTTAAACTTGATGAAAGCGCGCCCAAAACAGATAGAAGCGAGATTTTTTCTCAAAAGAAAATCATTGCAAATTATAAATTCGTGCTAAAAGATAAGGTTTTTTTAATTTATGTTTTATCAGCTGGTTTTGCGATGGCTGCGATGTTTGCATACATTACGGCATCAAGTTTTGTTTTTATTACACATTTTGGGTTGAGTGAGCAAATTTATGCCTTGCTTTTTGGTTTTAATGCGCTAGGTTTTATCATAATGAGCGCAATAAATGCAAAATTAGTGCTAAAAAAAGAGCCAAAAAAAATTCTTGCCTTTGCTTTTTTGGCTATGAGCGGGTTTAGTTTGGTTTTATTTTTGTGCGCTGATTTTGGCTTTTTGGCTTATGAGGCAATGCTATTTTTTACTATTGCGATGTTAGGGTTTATTATGCCAAATACCACAACTCTTGCTATGGCGCGCTTTAAAGAGCATTCTGGCACGGCATCTGCTTTGCTTGGGACAATTCAATTTATTTTGGCTGGCTTGCTTAGTTTTAGCGTTGGTTTTTTAAATGCTAATACTCCATCAATGCTTGCTCTCGTGATATTTTCTTGTGTATTTTTTGCAAGCGCGCTGTATTTTGCTTTCATAAAAAATGTGCTTAAAAAGGCACAAAATGATTGATTTTTCAAGCTTAGATTGCGCATTAGTTACCACAAAAGATGCTAGCACTCAAAAAGATGCCATTTTAAAATTAGAGCAAATTTTATCTCATCTTGGCATTACTATGTTGCTTGAAAATCACAGCGCAAAAGAACTAGGGCGCAATGATGGATTAAGCAAAGATGAGATTTTTTCGCGCACAAAACTTGTGATTTGTCTTGGCGGAGATGGTAATTATATCGGTGCTTGTAGAAAATTTTGGGAGTATGGGGCGTATTTATTTGGGGTTCATACTGGCAGGCTTGGTTTTTTAACTGATGTGGTAATTGATGAATGCGCGGTATTTTTGGCTGAGCTTAAAAATGGCAAATTTTATCTCCAACAGCCAAAATTTTTACAAGCAAAACTCATCAAAGGTCAAAATTTCATAAGCAAACTAGCCTTTAACGACATAACGCTAATGCGCGAAAAAATCAACTCCATTACGCAAATAGACGCATTTTTAGATGGAAAATATTTTAATTCTTATATAGGTGATGGCCTTATAATAAGCTCGCCGATGGGTTCAACTGCTTATAATATGAGCGCTGGCGGAGCCATAATGCATCCACAATGTGAAATTTATGCCATCACGCCGGTTTGCTCGCACGCCCTTACGCAACGCCCACTGATTTTGCCTTCAAATTTTGAAGTAGAGTTTCGCTCAAATGATGATGTAGTGGTGCTAATGGACGGGCAAGATTATGTGGGATTAAAAGATTATGATAGCCTAAAAGTAGGCATAAGCCAAACTAGCATAAATCTAATAAGGCGCATGGGGCATGATTATTTTGATGTTTTAAGGCAAAAACTTCGCTGGGGTCATCAATGATAAAGAGATTTTACGCTAAAAATTTAGTAGGTTTTGGCGAGGTGGAGCTTTGTTTTGATGGCGGTTTTAGCGTATTTACTGGTAGCAGTGGGGCTGGCAAAAGCGTTCTTATGAATGCGATTTTGAGCGTTTTTGGCTTTAAAGAGTGTATGAGCGGGGTTTGCGAGATCGATACTAGCAAGGATTTTGGCGCAAATTTTATAGACCTTGGCATAGAATGCGATGAAATCAATGTTTTTAAAGCAAGCAAGCAAACAAGCACAAGGTATTTTATAAACAATCAATCCCTTAGCAAAAAACAGCTCCAAGGCTTGATAAAACCATACATAAGCTATCTAAGCGCAAAAGAAAACAACGAAATATCAAATAAAAATCTTTTAATGCTTTGTGATGCTTTAATTAGTGCTGATGAGTTTATAAGGGCAAAAAACGATTTTAGCGCGCTTTTTAAGGATTTAAAAGCCACAAAAGAAAGCTTAAATGCCTTAAATGAAGATGAAAATAAAATTGAAGAGATTAAGGAATATTTAAAATTTGAGATCGATAAAATCGCTGGTGTGAATCCAAAAATAGGCGAATTAGACGAGTTAATAGAGCTTAAAAATAAAATTAGCAAAAAAGATAAAATCATAGAAGCTTGGGGCAAGGCAAGCGGGATTTTTGAGTATGAAAACGCGGCTATTAGAGCATTAGAGCTTAGTGGGGTAGATGGGGAGTTTTTAAGTATTGCTTTAAATGAGTTAAAAAGCGTGCGTGATAATTTAAGTTTTGAAGAATTAAGTGATGAACAAATTGAGCGTTTGCTAGATAGAATAGAAGCGTTAAATGCGTTAAATAGGCGTTATGGCAGCATTGACGAGGCCTTAAATGTGCTAAAAATTCGCCAGATGGAATTAGAAAAATACGAAAAAATCGAGTTTGAAAAGGCCGATTTGGAGCGTAAAATTTTAAAATTAAACGAGCAAGCTAGCAAGCTTTGCCAGATATTAACTAAACACAGAAAAAAATCCATCAAAATGCTTGAAGATATGCTAAATTCATACCTTAACAAGCTTTATTTAGAAGGGCTTAGTTTAGAATTAAAGCGTTGCGAGCTTTGTGAGTTTGGTTGCGATGAGGTTAATTTAAGCTTAAATGAAGCTAGTTTTAAAAATATTTCAAGTGGTGAATTAAATCGCTTGCGCCTAGCTTTTATAGCAACTAGCGCGCAAATAATTGGCGCAAAAAATGGAGTGCTATTTTTAGATGAAATAGATGCGAATTTAAGCGGCAAAGAAGCTATGAGCATAGCTTGCGTGCTTGCGATGCTAGCTAAGCATTATCAAATCTTTGCTATTTCGCATCAGCCACAACTTAGCTCAAAAGCCGATCATCATTTTATAGTTCAAAAAACAGATGGCATTTCACAAGTTAGAAAGCTCCAAAAAAACGAGCGCGCGGGAGAACTAGCTAGGATGATAAGTGGCGAGCATATAAGCGATGAGGCAAAAAGCTTTGCTAAAAAACTTTTGGATTAAAATTTTAAAATTTATTTATTGCTTTAACATTTTAAAATTTTAAGATAGCGATATTTTAAAATTTAAAATTTAAAATAAGGGCGCGATATTTTGATGTTTTAAATTTTAAAACTCTAAATTTTAAAATTTATTTGTTGTTTTAACATTTTAAAATTTAAAACAGCGATATTTTAAATTTTAAAATTTTAAAATTTGGCGCGCAAGCTAGCATTTGGATTTTAAAATTTTTTGGCAAATAAATGCCACAATCCAAGAAAAAAAGAAGCCACAAAAGCACTAATAAAAAACGCTCCATCTGGGCCAAAATGCTTTACCGCAAAGCCAGCAAAACTCGCTCCAATGGGCGTAGAACCTAAAAAAAACAAGCTATAAACGCTCATCACGCGCCCTCTGTATTTATCATCTGAGCCAAGCTGTAAGAGCGAGTTTATCGTGCTAATTGTAATGATTAGGCAAAATGATGTAAAAATTAAACTTAGCCCACAAAGCCAAAAATTATCCCAAACGCCAACGCTTGCAAGCATCAAAGCCGATAAAAACGGCAAATAAAGCGTGATTTTTTGGCTGGTGTTTAATGCGGGTTTTTCATGGTTTAAAGGCGGGGCATTTAAAATTTGGCTAGATTTTTGAGCTTTATTTGTGTTTTGATTTAAAATTTCTTTGGAGTTTTTGCTGGTTTTGGCTAAGTTTTGGCCTAAGCTAGCTGCAAAAAACGCTCCAAAAAACGCTCCAACGCCTAAGAATGCCATTAAATATCCATAGCTAGTATCATCGCCACCTAAATTAAAATGCACAAGAGCTGAAACCAAAACGCTGTAATTTGGCACGAAGGTGGCTACAATTAAAAGCACGATTAAGGGCGAAAGTAAATGCTCGTGCGATTTTATATAAATAAAGCCTTTAATTATGCTTTTTAGCATACTTGAATGCGCTCTGGCCGTGCGCGCGCGCTTTGGTTTAACCAAAAACAAACTAGCAAAAATCGCCACAAATGAAAAGGTATTAAATAAAAAACAAGCGCCAATGCCAAAGCTAGCCATGATAATCCCAGCAAGCGCAGGCCCTAAAATGCGCGATACGCTCACGCTCATTGAATTAAGCGCAACGGCATTTGGCACAAGGGCGCGATTTTCTACAAGTTCATAAATAAAACTATGGCGGGTCGGCGAATCAAGGCTATTAAAAAGTCCAGTTAAAAAAGCCAGCACTAAAATCACGCCAAAACTAGCAAAATCCATAAACACGCTAAGAGCAAAAATAAACGAAACCACGCAAAGCCCAGCTTGAGTGAAAAATAAAATCCGCTTTTTGTCCATTCTATCAATCAAAACCCCAGAAAATAACGAAAAAATCATAATCGGCAAGAAATGCATGGCTGAGACGATGCCTACAAGCACAGGATCATTTGTAACTTTAAGCGCAAGCCAGGGTTGGGCGATATTTTGCATCCAAGTGCCTGTTTGGCTAGCACCAAGCCCTAGCCAGTAAATGCGAAAATTACGAGATTTAAGAGCTATAAAAGGATTTTGCATTTTGTTTCTTTATGGATTTTGGCTTTTAAAATTTGGCGATTTATTAGCCTTTGCTTAATGGCATTATTACGCCATTAAGGCTTAAAAAGGCTAGTTAGCTTTTAAATTTTAATCCCACCAACTAGAATAAAATTTTAAAGCAAATCAAGTGAAATTTTGCCGTTTTTAATCTCAGCGATTTTTACCCTTACGCTCTGGCTGGTTTTTAACGGGCTTTTAATTTTGCTTATGTGAAGCAAGCCATCAGCACTGCTTGATCCAGAAGTTATAGCGATAAACGCGCCAAAGTTTGTAGTGGTTTTAACCACGCCATCAAACTCAGCACCCACGCTAAATGCGCTAATATCTGGCTTGTGGGATTTAAAATTTGATTTAAAATTTCGGCCGTTATCTTTTTGGGTTATTTCGATTATATAATCTTTTGCTGCGCGGACATTTTTTTGCTCATCTCCGGCGATTTTTACCTCGCCTTTATCTCTGTCTAAATCCACACTAACGCCGAATTTTTCGATGATTTCTTTGATTGTTTTGCCAGCTTGGCCTATAATATCTACGATTTTGCTAGGATCTACGCTAAATAATTCTAGTTTTGGCAAAACATCTTCATTGATGATTATTTGGCGATTTGCTTCTTCCATTATATTTAAAATATGCTCTCTTGCTTGCTTTGCTTGATTGAAGGCTTGGGATAAAATTTGCATTGAAATTCCACCAAGTTTTATATCCATTTGTAAGGCTGTGATGCCCTCGTGCGTGCCAGCTACTTTAAAATCCATATCTCCATCGTGATCTTCAAGCCCCATTATATCGGTTAAAATCGCATATTTATCATCTTCTAAAACAAGTCCCATCGCCACGCCAGCTACTAATTTAATGCTTGCTATTCCAGCTGCTCTAAGTGCTAAGGCGCCACCGCACACACTAGCCATCGAGCTTGAACCATTGCTTTCTAAAATTTCACTTACTAAGCGAATGCTCTGTGGTAAATCTACATCAATGCTTGGATATAGCGCGCGTTTGGCTAGATTGCCGTGGCCTAATTCACGGCGTCCTGGTGCTTTTAGCTGGCTTGCTTCGCCTACGCTAAATCCTGGAAAATTATAATTAAACATAAATTTTTCACTAACTGGCGTCTTTTGCGTTAAAAGCTCGCTCATTTGCACATCATTATCATTGCCAAGAGTGGCTACTACTAAGGCTTGCGTTTGTCCGCGCGTAAAAAGACAACTACCATGCGCGCTTGGCAAGATATTTGTTTGTATGCTAATTGGGCGCACTTCATCAAGCTTTCGCCCATCAGCGCGAAGCCCTTCATTTAAAATTTGAGCCCTAACTACTTCTTTTTTGTATTTATTTAAAGCATTCACAATATCAGCCTCGCTCCATCCTTGGGCGATGCAAATATCGCTTTGAAGGATATTTTGGGCGATTTTGCTTAGCTCGCTAGCCCGTTCGCTTTTGGCCATTTGATTTATGGCTGATTTTACATCAGCTCCATACATACCGCGCACAAGCTCATAAGCGTCTAAATTGTCAATTTGAGGTTTTAGATTGATGATGGCATCAGCTTTTTTATACGCTTTAAAGGCTTCATTGTAGGCTTTTGAGCCATTTGCGATAGCCTTTGTGCCAAACTCAATTGCCATAAGCATTTTTTCTTCGCTAAACTCATTCATATTTTGATTAAAATTTGCTGGGATATCTATAAGAGAATCCATTGCTACCACAGGTATAGCGCTAATTTCATTTTTGCTAGGCAATGAGCGCATTTCTATCATTAAAAGCTCATCATCAACGCCAGCAAGATACAAATCAAGCGTGCTTTGTTTTAGTTCATCTAAACTAGGATTTAGCACAAAATTTTCATCCACGCAAGCTACGCGCACCCCGCATACATTGCGATTTACTGGTATATCGCTTAAAAATAACGCAGCTGAGGCCGCATTTAGAGCAACAACTTGTAAATCCACTTGGCTATCAGCACTTAATACAAGCACAGTAATTTGCGTAGGATAAGCATAGCCTTTTGGGAAAAGCGGGCGTAAAGAGCGGTCAATTATCCTGCTAGTTAGCGTTTCAAACTCGCCAGGTTTTGTTTCGCGTTTAATATATCCACCAGGGATTTTGCCTGCGGCGTATTGTTTTTCTATGTATTGAACGGTTAGCGGTAAAAAATCCTCACTTACTTGATTTTCATCTCTTGCTATTGTGGCTAAGATAACAGCCTTGCCAACTTTAAGCATAACAGCACCTGCTGCTTGTTTGGCTACTTGATTGATATCAAAGATTTGTTCTTGATTGTTTGCTTGAATGTTAATTTGCATTGCTTACTCCTTGCTTTTTTAATGGTAGATAATATGGGCTATCTTCTAAAATTTTAAGTATGGCGTTTTCGTCATTGTCTAGGGTTTTTTCATAGTAAAAATCCGTGCTTACAAAGCCGTCTATTTTAAAGGCGCAATAAACATCATCGACTATTGTATTTGCGTATTCGGCCATATCGCTTGGCATTAGGGCTATGCCTAAAATTACGCTTTTTGCGCCCATATTAGTTAGTGATTTTGTAGCCACTGCTAGTCTTGCGCCTGTTTCACAGCTATCAGTAATCAATAAAATATTGCGATCTTTTAACGGGCTTAAAAGCCCGCCTTTGCGGTATTTATAGACATTTTTTAAAATTTTTTCTTCATACAATTTTTTGGCTCGCCCATAAATATAGTCTTTTGTGATCTCAAAACTAACCCGCAAGGCTTCATTTATTACCACATCTTCGCTTTCACTAACGCAAGCTATATCGCATTCATCGTTATTTGGCGTTTTGATATCTTCGCTAAAAAGTATTTCATAGCCTAAATCTAGCCCTCTTGCTACAAAATCGCACATAATCACGCTTTTTATATTCAAACAAAGAATTAAAAAATTATTTGCTTTTAGCTCGTTTCGTGGCAAAATCTCTAAAAGCTTAGAGCCAGCGTCATTTTGATCTGTAAATTTCATTAACTATTATCATCCTCTTTTAAAGAAAATCCATAATTAAACTCTCCAAATGGATAAAAAGTAAAATACACATAAACCCCGCTTTTTCTCTCGCTTTCAGGGCCTGCTGATGTGATTTTAGGCGTTATATCACGGCGAAAATACAAGCCATAGCTAAAACATCTGCGCCTTTGGGTTAGTCCTAAAAGCCACATTTTTGTATTATCTCTTTCATAATCATAAGCCCACGCACCAAAGATTTGATAATCTTGTGGCAATTTATAAGCAGCGTTTGTTTGGAAATAATTTGAGCGCACGAAGCTAGTATCAGCATCGCTATCGTAGCGTTTGGTGTAGTTGTGTAAAATATCTAGGCTAAAATTTAAATAATTAAAATTTGCGCCGCTTTGAAGGGCGGTAAAATCTTTGTGGGCATTAGAATAGACTAATTTATTATAAAATTTTGAACTAGCATAATATAAATCTATTTTATTTTTTGTATCGCCTAATTTATTTGCGCTAAAATTGTAGCTTTGGCTTATATAATGGCGTAAAATTTTATTGCCATCGTTATTAAATAAATACTGCGCCATACTTGCTTGGACGCTTTGGCTGGTGTAGGCGCTATCAAGTTCGTTGATAAAATTATCCTCTAAAATATAATCACTCGAATATATATACCTGCTGATATCGCCGTGCTTGTAGCCTGGTTTGATGTATTGTAGCTCTAAGTTTAAACTATGATACACACCGCCAAAAACATCATACGCTCTTGCAAGGTCTGTATTTAATAAAATTTCATGCCAGTTTCTAATGTATTGATCGTGCTTTTTATCCATTAAATAAAAATCATTTAAATACGGCACATAAAATTGATTTTTTACATAATCCACACGGCTAGCATACAAATGCTCATTAAAACTAAGATTTAGCCAATCATCAAATAAATTTATATTAAATCCAAATGGCGCGTAAAGCTCGTATTGGTGGGCTTTTGTGCCAATTGAGCGCGTGTAGTTGTGGTATTTGGCATCAAATGAATAGGTAAAGTGCTTGTTTATAAAGGTATCATAATAGCTGTGGTATTGTAAGGCGGGCAATTCTTGGATTGTGGCTTTGTTTTTATGCTCTGTGCCGATTTTTGCCGTGTCTATATAATAATTGCCATATAAGCCAAAATAATGCTCGCTAGTGTTGATATAATAATTTAATTTAGAATGAATTAGCGATGAATAAGCCAAACTTTCTTTACGGCTACGCAAGTTTAAATAATCCACATCATTTAATTGCGTTACCCTTAATAATAAACCCTCATCATAATCGCCATTATATAAATATTTGGCTAATTTATCTCTATCGTATTCTAATTCTATGCCGTAGTGTTCTTGGTATTTGAGATTTTCTTTTATTTGGTAAGATTTTTTATCTGTGAAAATTCCGCCTCTAATTAACCCTTGCGAATAAGGCGAATCCACAAAACGAAATGTGCCATATAATCCTGCGCCACGCACTGAGCGAATTTGTGGGTTTAGTTCTAAATCCCAATTATCGTGCGTGGCTATGTAAAAGGGCTGTTGGTAGTATAAACCCTCGCGGTGCGTGTAGCCTAGCTCTGGGGTTAAAAGCCCGCTACGCCTGTTTTTATTTGTGCTATAACCAAAATAAGGCAAATACGCAACCGGCGTAGCACCAATAAATGGGAAATTTATATACATCACAGAATTATAAAGCCTTAAATATTCATCTTTTTTATCTAATTCTCCGCGCGAGTATTTTATAAACCAATCGGGGTTTTCTACATTACAACTTGAAGTAATTGATGAGTTCGTTTGAAGTAAAATTTCATTAGAGCAGACCTTTTTTGCTTGCACCCAAAGTTCGCTTTTTTTGTCTAATCCAAAGGTATTGTTTATTAAAATTTCGTTATTTGCTAGATTTATTTTAGCGTAGGTGCTATTTGAGGTTTGGTTGTCATCTTTTAGCACATAAACATCATCAAAAAGCTCTACAATCTCATTTTTTTCATCATATATAGCGCGTTTAGCACTTATTAAATAAGAGGGCGAATAAAGCAGCACATCACCGCTAGCTTCTGTGATATCGCCATTTTTTTCTACCTTACTTGCTAAAAATTGAACCTTTTGGCTTTGTGCGTTTAAAAGGCTTATTATAAAAGCGTATAAAATTATGCTTTTTATAAAATTTTTATTTGACTTCACAGACTATTGTCCTTGCGATTTTGTCTTGCCAGGTTTGACGCTCGTTATTGCCAAAAGCCCAAACAAAGCCCAAATAAAAGCACCACGCACTAAGCAATCTCATACAAGCTCGCAAAAAAGCATTCAAAAAACTAGGCGTTGAAAGCATAGTAGTATCTAAGCAAATAATCTTACACGCCATTTTGCCAGCTGTCGCACCAAATCTCCAAATAAAAAAAGTATGATAAAGCAAGTTTAGGGCAATTATCTCTAAAATCAAGCTAGAAAGCGCAGCACTTAGGGCTTGAGGGTCATTAAAAAGCTGCATTAAACTAGGCAAATATATTATAAAAAGCAAGCCATTAAGCAATATATCATCTATCAAAAAAGCAAGGGCTCTTTTTTGAATGCTTGCTAATTCAATGCCCTCTCGTTGTAATTTTTCAGCTATTGTTTCCATGTTTTGCCTGTAATTTAAAATTTTAAAATTTAAAATCGCGCATTTTAGCATAAAAGCTTGAAATTTTACTTTTATGGCTTGATTTAAGTTTTGCTTAACTTTTAAAATTTAAAAGCGTTTTGTGGTCGGCTAAATGTGCTTTTATATATTTTTAAGTTTTAGTTATATTTAAGTTTTTTTAGTTAGAATTGCCACATTTCGTTTATATCGCAAATGCGCTATCTATGACATCTTAGCTTAAACTTATCAAATATTTTAAAGGTTTTTTATGGAAAATCCACAAAATTCTGGTGAAAATAATATTCGCACCAAAAAGCAACATATGCAAACTCACACGCCAGTAGATGGGCATACTATTGAAGAATTGCGAGAGCTTGATTTAGAGCGTCTTATAGAAATTGCCAGCTCTATGGATATAGAAAATCCACGCGAATTCCGCCGCCAAGAGTTGGTTTTTGAAATTTTAAGAGCTCAAACCAAACAAGGCGGATATATTTTATTTACTGGTATTTTGGAGATTGTGCCTGATGGTTTTGGCTTTTTGCGAGCTATGGGAAGCGATTTAAGCGATAGCCAAAATGATACTTATGTTAGCCTTAGCCAAATCAAAAAATTTGCCTTGCGCGTAGGCGATATAATCACCGGCCAAGTGCGCGAACCAAAAGAGCAAGAAAAATATTACGCTCTTTTAAAAATAGAAGCCATAAATTATAAAAGCATAAATGAAGCTAAGCAAAGACCATTATTTGATAACCTAACGCCTATTTTTCCAACCGAGCAGTTAAAATTAGAATACGACCCACTTCGCCTAACAGGGCGCGTGCTTGATTTATTCACGCCTATTGGCAAAGGACAGCGCGCATTGATAGTAGCCCCGCCACGCACAGGTAAAACAGAATTAATGAAAGAACTAGCACAAGGCATTACCCGCAATCACCCAGAAGTGCAATTAATCGTGCTTTTAATAGACGAGCGCCCAGAAGAAGTAACCGATATGGAGCGTAGCGTAAAGGGCGAGGTGTTTAGCTCTACTTTTGATATGCCAGCATTTAATCATGTGCGCGTAGCCGAACTAGTAATAGAAAAGGCAAAGCGTATGGTAGAAACCGGGCGCGATGTGGTGATTTTGCTTGATAGCATTACGCGTCTTGCGCGTGCTTATAACACCGCAACGCCAAGCTCAGGCAAGGTTTTAAGCGGTGGCGTGGATGCAAACGCACTTCACAAACCAAAACGCTTTTTTGGCGCAGCAAGAAATATAGAATGTGGCGGTTCGCTAACTATCGTGGCAACTGCACTTATCGACACAGGCTCGCGAATGGACGATGTGATATTTGAAGAGTTTAAAGGCACGGGCAATAGCGAAATGGTGCTTGATAGAAATATCTCAGATCGCCGAATTTACCCAGCACTTAATATCTTAAAATCTGGCACTAGAAAAGATGAATTGCTACTAAAACCTGAAAATTTAGCAAAAATTTGGGCTATTCGCAATGTAATAGCTACAATGGATGATGTAGAAGCGCTTAAATTTTTATACCCAAAAATGCAAAAAACTAAAAATAATGAAGAATTTTTAAATATTATAAATAATTAAATCGCTTATGCCAAAAAGCTAAAACAATGACAAAATTAGAAAGAAAAATTGCTCACGCTTTTAATGTGTCACGCGCTCTTTACACCGCAAATGGCACAAGTGCTTTATATCTTTGCTTTTTGCGCGCTAAAATTTTAGGCAAAAATAAAATCGCTCTGCCTAGCATTATTTGCCCGCAAGTCGTATCTGCTGCGCTAAAAGCTGGATTAAAAATTTATTTTTGCGAGCCAAATTTTAAAGATTATAATAGTGATTTTAAAGCCATCAAAGCTCTTTATAAAAAAGAAAAATTCGATATTTTGCTTGTGGCTCATCTTTATGGGCATTTATGCGATGAGCGCGTTTTTGATTTTGCTAAAACTCATAAAATTTTACTTATTGAAGATAGCGCGCAAACTTATAAAGTAAATTCAAAAAGCGATTTTTCTGTGCTAAGCTTTGGGCATACTAAATTTCTCTCTAATGCGGGGGGGGGGGTATTGTGAGCTTTAAGCACAATCTTAGCCCGCTAAAAGCATTAAATAAAGAGCTTTTGCCGCGCCCATTTAATCTTAATGAATTATTTGATGAATACAAAAAAACATATTACGCCCTAAATCCACTTGATAAAAATTATTTAAACGAATTAAAAAATTTATTTTTAAAGTATTGCTTTATTTTTAAAGATGAAAGAAAAAATGAAATTTTAAGCACAAAACTAACAAGCCTTTATAAAATTTCTAAGCAAAGAAAACAAAAAGCAAAACTCTATCAAAAGCTTTTAAAGCATAAGCTAATAAAACAACCAGAAATTCAAAATGGCTCCATTGCTTGGCGTTATACTTTTAGAATGAAAAATTTTAGAGATGAATTATTACAAGCACTTAGAGCAAAAGGCATTGATTGTAGTAGCTGGTATATGAATAATGAAAAAATTTTTGGGTTTAAAATTTCGCCAAAATCAGCGCGCCTTGAAAAAGAAATAGTTAATTTATGGTGTGATGAGAGTATAAGTAAAAAGCAAATTAAACAAAATATTAAAATTATTTTAGCGATTGTATCGCAACTTAAAGGACAAAAATGAATAAAAATCAAGAGCAATGGATAAATCTACATAAGCAAAAACGCCACCAGCCACGCTATCCTCATCAATTAGTCGTTTCATTTGCCTTGCGCACTTTTAAACAAGGCGGAGCGATTTTGGATTTGGGTTGTGGAGCTGGCAGGCATTTAAAATTTTTAGCTGAAAATGGCTTTGAAGCTTATGGCTGCGATTATTCATCAAGTGGCATACAAGCAAGCCAAGAATTGCTAGCAAGCGCAAACTTAAAAGCAAATTTTGAAATTGCAAGTGTTGATAATTTGCCTTATGATGATGAATTTTTTGATGGTTTGATTTGTTTTGGCGTGCTTTATTATAATGATAAACAAAGCATACAAAAAGCAGCCGGTGAAATATTTAGAGTGCTTAAAAAAGGCTCAAAGGCTTTAATCCTTGTGCGAAATTTAGAAGATTATCGCTATGAAAAGGCAAAAAAACTTAGCAAATACGAGGTGATAATCCAAGAAAACGATGAAAAACGCTCAGCCTTTAAAGAAAATGATATGCCTATGTATTTTTTTGATAAAGACGAGGTAAAAAGAGTGTTTTATCACTTTAAAAATTTAGAAATAAACCGCATCCGCACTTCTTTTGATAATGATAGCTATGCTGATGATGATTTTGTAATAATTTGTGAAAAATGAAAATTTTAATCTACGCAAACGGCGGAGAAAAAATCGGCTTAGGGCATATAATGCGCTGTTTGCGACTAGCTTTTTATCTTAAAGGCTGTGATATTAGCTTTGCAAGTGATGATAAAAAGTGGCTAAGCCACGGACACGAACTTATAAAAAACGCAGGTTTTAAGCTTTATAAAATACCAAATCATCAAGCCTTGGCAAGCTTGGATGCGCAAATTTTACTTATAGATAGTTATGATGTAAGAGCTGATTTTTTTACTTATATAAAGAAATTTTTTTATAAAGTAGTTTGTATAGATGATGAATGCGAGCTTAAATTTTATGATGTAGATTTAATTATAAACCCAAATCCTTACGCAAGCACACTGCCTTATAAATTAAGCCCACGAACTAAAACGCTTTTTGGGCTTTTGTTTTTAAGAACTGAGTTTATAAAGGCTAAAAAAATTACTATCAACAAAAATATAAAAAATATTTTTCTTACTCTTGGCGGGAGTGATGATAAAAATTTAAGCTATTTTATTGCTAAGAGTATTCAAAACTATCTTTTAAGCCGTAATGTTATTTTACACATAGCAATAGCTAAGGCTTTTAAATACAAAAAAGAGCTTTTGGGCTTAGAAAGTTCGTTTATTAAATGCTATGAAAATGCGCCAATGGCTGAGCTTATGCTTGGTTGTGATGTAGGGGTTTGTGCTTGTGGGCAAACGGTATATGAGTTTTTAAGCTTAGGTGTGCCAATAATTTCTTTTGTCCTTGCAAGCAACCAAAAAAATCTTGCTCTTTTTGGCGTTCATCAAGGCTATTTGATATTTACTCGGCCTGAAAATATAGCAATGGAGCTTGAAAAAATGAGCTTTGAAACAAGGCTTAATTTAAGAGCAAATATTAATCAAAATTTTTGCCCAATTTTTATAGATGAAAATTTTAAAAGCTTATTTTTTACGCTTTTAGGTCTTTAAAAAAATAAATCAAAACCGATTTGGCGTTTTACAATTTTATAAAGGATAGAAAATGGATTTAGATGAAAAATTAAAAAAAGCCCAAAGGCTTGAAAAGAAGTCTTATTATATTAGTGAATATCTTTTTAGGGTGCTAATTATTCAAAAATTTATACTTTTGCCACTGGCTAAAACTCCAATAACGCCAAATTTCATTACCATTTTAAGCGCAATTTTTGCGGCCTTGTCGTTTTACTTTATATATTTGGGGCATTTTATTTGCGCTGGGTTATTATTTTTGCTTTATAGCTTGCTTGATCATATCGATGGAATGCTTGCGCGCTATAAAAATCTTTCATCAAAAATTGGTAAATTGCTTGATGCAAGCGTGGATAATTTAACATTTAATGGGATTTTTATATTTTTATTTTTTTGCGATTTGATTTCATTACAAGCTTGCATTTTTGCTCTTGTTAGTATGAATATTTATAATTGCATAACTACTTTTTATATCTTAAATCAGCTAAGAAAATTAAAATCCATCAAACGCTTTGGGCTAAAAAAATGGTTTTTAGATCGTGGTTTTTTGCTTGGCATTGATGCTAGTTTGTTGGCGATTTTAATTTCTACTGGGATAATGCTAGGCTCTTTTGAGCTGATGTGTTATGTTGTGGGTGGGATTTTTCTTTTTGATTTGTGTTATCGTTTGATTGAGCTTTATGCAAATATAAAAGGGCGCAAAAATGACGATAAACATTACTGGGCGAAATTTTATCAAAACAATCAAAGCCCCTTTTTGCCATCTTTATTTGCAAAATTTATCTTAAAATACGCTCCAAAAAACGCGCAACTTTTAGAGCTTGGTTGTGGCAATGGTAGAGATAGCGTGTTTTTCTATGAAAAAGGTATGCGCGTAAAAGCAATTGATGCGTGTAAGAGCGAGATTGAGTATTTAAAGGCTAATTACGCAAAAAATAATTTAGAATTTGAAAATGCTGATTTTTGTGCTTTAAATGAAATTTCTAATGCTTATGATGTGATTTATTCGCGCTTTACCTTACATAGTATTACTAAGGCTGAGCAAGAAAGCTTGTTGCCTTTTGTGTATAAGGCCTTAAAAGCGCAAGGGATTTTTTGTGTAGAAGCTAGAGGGCTTAAAAACTCTCTTTATAATCAAGGCCTAGCTCTTGGGGATAATGCTTTTATTTATGATGAACATTACAGAAGATTTTTGGATTTTGAAATTTTATGTGATGAACTTAAAATTTTAGGCTTTAATTTACTTTTTGCCAAAGAAGATAAAGGTTTTGCGCCATTTAAATAAGAATTATCGCGCAAAAATAGCCTTAGTATTTTCATTTATATATAAATCTGGATTTTCATTTAAAGGGATATTTAAATAATAATATCCCTTCGCATCAAGTAAATTAGAAAATCCATTAAAAAACTCATCACCTGCGTTTTCTTTTATATTAGCGCATTCATCGCGCACAAGCATTTTGGCTTTGCTTGCTTTTATTGCCTTATAAAACTCAAAATGTTTTCTAGTAAAATCATTTTAACTAAACAAAATTGCCTAGCCTTTAAGCTAAAATCTGGCAAGTTTTCTTTAAGTATGCTTTGAAGTAAAAGCTCATTATAATCAACGCCAAAGGCATTGTGTATTAATTCATCGCGAAAGCCACCCGTTCTGCTAGCTATTTCTATAAAGTTTATTTTATTTTTATTTAGTTTTAATTCTATGTGAGCTGCGCCAAATTTTATATCAAAAGCTTCAAGCACTCTTAAACATTCTTTGTGGATTAGAGTTTTTTCATCATCGCTTATTCTTGCTGGGATTAGGTTGTTAGTTTCGCAAAAATCATTTGAGTCGTTGAAATACTCCTCTGTAATAGCAATAATGCGGTGTTTTGAATGCGAGCTGATGGTTTCTACTGAAAACTGCTTGCCATATAAAAGCTCTTCAAGCAAAACTTTTTTATTATAAGCTAAGCTTTGACAATATCCAAAATGCTCTAAAAGCTCGCTTTTATCACGCACAAGCATTACACCCCTGCCAGCACTTCTATCACTTGGCTTTATTACAAGTGGAAATTTTAAATCCAGCTTTTCAAGCTCTTTTATGTCTTGAACTACTAAATAAGAAGCACAGGGTATATTAAAGCGTTTAAAAATTTCTTTCATTTTGCTTTTGTCTGTTGTGTTTAGGGCTGTTTGGTATGAGTTTGTGCCTAGGTTTAATTTTTCGCCCACATAACACGCCGTGATATTTCCTAGCTCGCTTGCGCTAGTGCCAATGCCTGCGATTTGATATTTTAAAGCAAGGGCAAGGATTTGTTCTTTTTCATCTACGGAGATAAGGTGAAAAAAATCAGCTTCGCCCTTACAAACGCAATTTTTGTCATAATCAAATACATGGCTAATAAAACCAGCTCTTTTTACACAATGTAAAAAATCTCTTTGTAAAGATGAGCCACCGATGATGAAAAAATGCTTCATATTTAGCCTTTTTTACATTAAAATTTGGCTATTTAGCACAAATCGTGGTCTTTGAAACTCAAAGCTTGGGCGTGCTAACAGCATCTTGGGCGTTTAGTTGAGGCATTTTGAATGCTTTTAATAAACTCTTTTTTGCTAAGTATTGGTTTATCTGGGTGCTTTTTTTTGGCGTGTTTTACATATTCATCATAGCTTGGCAAGCCAGCTATGGCTGAAAAAACATCATCAATCCTACTCCAAACACGCCTTAAAAAGCTAAAACAAATTTTAAACATACGCATATTCATTTTTGGTTTTTTTATCTTCAACTTCGCTAATATCTATGTATTTGCTTTCTTTTAATGGATAATCTTCTTTGCCTTTATTTCTTGCATAAGCAATACAAATTCTAATGCCTTGAAAAGTTACGATTAGCACAACAACCATAAATAATACGCAAAGAATGGCATCTACTGTGTTATTAAAAATTATAATTTTGGTTTTTTCGATTAAGGCCATATCGGTCATTTCTAATAACTCAGCACTTTTGTTTTGCACGGTGGCTACATGGCTTACTTTATCATGCACGCTAGTTGGGTCGCCATTGCTTGGTAAAATTTTACAAAGTGCTGCATACATGGTAGCTATCCACACCCAAACAAGCGGTATAATCGTAACAAAAGAGTATTTTGCCTTGCCTATTTTAAAGATATAAACAGTAGCAAATAACAAAGCCATACCTGCTAGCATTTGATTGCTAGCTCCAAATAAAGCCCAAAGCGTGTAAATTCCGCCCATAGGATCAGTTACGCCAGCATAGAGCAAATACCCCCAGCCAGCTACGCCTATTAGTGTAGCTATAATCGCCCAGGTCATATTTGTGGTATCGCCTGCTTTTTGATAGATATTGCCTAAAATATCTTGTATCATAAAGCGACAAGTGCGCGTGCCAGCATCAACAGCTGTTAAAATAAAAAGTGCTTCAAAAAGTATGGCAAAATGATACCAATAAGGCATCATCGCCACTCCGCCTAACACCTCATGAAAAAGTAAGGCAAGCCCAAGCGCAAAAGTAGGCGCACCGCCTGTGCGTGAAAGCATTGTTTCTTCGCCTACGCCTTTTGCTAGGGCTTCTAGCTCGCTAGCTGTGATGGTAAAATTATATCCATTAGCATTTATGCTGTCTAAAACAACTTGTATTTTAGGCACAGCCGCTGCTATATCAGTGCCTAATCCTCCCATATTTATAGAAAAATACTCACCAGGACTTAGCATTACAGCGCATACTAGCGCCATTACGCCAACCAAGCTTTCCATTAGCATCGCGCCATAACCAATAAAAAGAGTTTGGGTTTCTTTTTGAACCATTTTTGGGCTAGTCCCTGAGCTAATTAAAGCATGAAAACCGCTAATTGCGCCACAAGCAATAGTTACAAATAAAAACGGAAACAAATCCCCAGCAAAAACAGGTCCATCTCCCGTGCTAGCAAAGATCGTAACAGCTGGCATTTTAATCTCAGGGCCAACGATTAAAATAATAACGCCCATTAAAAATATAACGCCAAGCTTTAAAAAGGTGCTTAAATAATCACGCGGTGCAAGCAAAAGCCACACAGGCAAAACAGCCGCACAAAAGCCATAAATCATAATCGCCCAGGCTAATGCCTCGCCACTTAAACTAAAAAAATTATTCCAAAAAGGACTTGCTACCACATAATGCCCAGCCCAAATACTAACTAAAAGCGCGATAAATCCAACAATGCTAGCTTCTAAAACCTTACCAGGTCTAATATAACGCGTCCAAACGCCCATAGCAAGAGCAATCGGTATAGTCATAGTAATAGTAAATAAACCCCACGGGCTATCAGCAAGAGCTTTAACCACAACCATAGCCAAAATAGCAATTAAAATAAGCATAATAAAGAAAATCCCCACCATCGCAACGCCACCGGTGAATTTGCCCATTTCTAATTTTATCATTTCGCCAAGACTTTTGCCGTTATGGCGCACTGAGATTATCATTACCACAAAATCATGCACCGCGCCTGCTAGCACCACACCAACGAGTAGCCAAAGCATACCAGGCAAATAGCCCATTTGCGCTGCTAGCACAGGGCCTACAAGCGGGCCAGCACCAGCAATGGCAGCAAAATGATGCCCAAAAAGCACATATTTGCCAGTTGGATGATAATCCTTGCCATCATTTAGCGTATATGCTGGCGTTGCGCGGCGCTCATCTAAGCCCATTACTTTCATCGCTACAAAACGCCCATAAAAACCATAGCCGATGATATAAATACAAGCAGCAGCTACTACTAGCCAAGTAGCGCTAATTTTTTCTTCGCCGTTATTTAGCGCAAGCACGCCAAAAGCCCACGCCCCAATAACAGCTGCTAAAACTAAAAGCAATTTTTGCTTAAAGCTCATTTGCTCTTGCATGGCAAATCCTTTTTTTGAGAATATAAAAGCGCGTATTTTGCTATAAAAAACTTTAATTTATGGTTAAATGAAAGAAATTTTAATATCAATATTTAAAATTTGTGATGATAATATTTAAAAATACAAATTTTAAAATTTTAATAGGCAAAAAATTTTAACTTTTAAGCTATAATGCCAAGCCCAAAAAATTTAGTAAATTTAGGTAAAAAAATGCAAAGAAAAAAAATCTATAACCCATCATCAAATGAAAATTTAAGCCAAAGGCGCGTATTTAACGGCAATCCGCACGGAATTTTAAATTTTACAAAAGCAAAATACGAATGGGCGCTTAAACTTTGGGATTTAATGGAGGCAAACACTTGGTTTCCAAAAGAAGTAGATACCACCGATGATGTGCGTGATTATGCGCATAATCTTACCATAGCAGAAAAGCGAATGTATGATTTGGTTTGGTCGCAGCTAATCTCAATGGACAGCTTTCAAACAAACAATCTAGCAGATAACATCAATCCTTACATCACCGCGCCTGAGATTAATGCGGTTTTAGCGCGCCAAGCTTATGAAGAGGCAAATCACAGCAAATCTTATGCGGTGATGGTTGAAGCCATTTGCGATAATACAGATTTGATTTATGAAATGGAAAAACACGATGAGGTTTTAAGGCGCAAAAATGACTATATTTCAAGCGTTTATGAAGAATTAGCAGGCGATGTAACAGATGAAAAGCTTTTGCTAGCTATGGTGGCAAATCAAATTTTAGAGGGCATTTATTTTTATAGCGGATTTACAGCCATTTACGCGCTAGCAAGGGCTGGCAAGATGCTTGGCTCAGCGCAGATGATTCGCTTTATTCAACGCGATGAAATCACGCATTTATTGTTATTTCAAAATATGATAAATAGCGTTAGAAAAGAGCGCGAGGATTTATTTACCAAGCAAACCACAGATAAAATTTACTCAATGTTCGAGCAAGCTGGAATTTTAGAGATCGAATGGGGCAAATACATCACGCAAAATCAAATAATGGGCTTTACTGATGAAATAATCGAAGAATACATTCATTATTTAGTGGATAACCGCCTAAGCTCAATTGGCTTAAAAAAGCTCTACAACGCGCGCCATCCAATCAAATGGGTAGATGATTTTTCAAAATTTAATGATCAAAAATCTAACTTTTTTGAAAGCAAGGTAACAAATTATTCAAAAGGCTCGCTAAGCTTTGATGATTTTTAATTACTTCTTTAAAGCGTGGCATTTGGGCTAAATGCGTTAAGCTTTTTGCCACGCAACTTCTTTAAAATTTACTAGCAAATTTTAAATTTTAAATTTTATTTTTATGCGTTTTAGGCTAAAATTGCCGTTTTTTTAGGGGTTAATATGCAAATTGATTGGCAAAAATGCGCTAATCTCGTGCCAGTGGTGGTTCAAGATAGTAGAAGTAATGAAATTTTAATGCTAGCTTATATGAATGAAGAGGCTTTTAATCTAAGCAAAAAAACTGGCTTTGCGCATTATTTTTCGCGCTCAAAAGGGCGAATTTGGCAAAAAGGCGAAAGCAGTGGCAACACCCAAAAAATTTGTGAAATAAAAATTGATTGCGATGGCGATAGTATTTTATTAAAAGTAGAGCAAAAGGGTTGTGCTTGCCACACGGGCGCGTTTTCTTGCTTTTTTAATGAAGTAAATTTTAATGAAAACACGCAAATTTTAAACCAAGCACCAGCAAAAAACCCAGCACCACAATATGAAATTTTAGACCAACTTTACCACACCTGCTTAGAGCGCAAATTAAAAGGCGATGCAAGCAAAAGCTACATAGCAAAACTTTATAAAAACGGCACAAACGCTTATCTTAAAAAGATTTGCGAAGAAGCTGGTGAGCTTTGTTTTGCCTTAAAAGATTTAAAAAATGCAAGCACTTTAAATGATGAAAAAAGCAAAAATGATTTTATAAATGATGCTATTTATGAGAGTGCGGATTTGCTTTTTCATTTAATTGTGGCACTTGGAGAAGCAAATATCCACCCTGAGCGCGTATTAAGCGAGCTTAGGCGCAGGCAAGGGCTAAGTGGAATTGATGAAAAAAACTCACGCAAAAATAATTAAGGGTTTATTTTGAAAGATTTAATAACCAACCTTAGAACTGAGATATTTTTTTATTTAAATCATTTTGAAATTTATGATTATATCGCTATATCCTTAGTGCTTGCTACTTTTTTGGTATTGCTTATTTTAGCGACTATGACCGTGCTAAAACACGAAATTATCGGCACTTTTTTATTTTTGCTGGCTACTGGGTTTTTGTTTTTTGGATTGTTTTTTGCTTATAAGATTGTAGATAGTAGCACGAGGACAAGGCAAATTAACATTAACGAACTCAAACAATTACAATATAGTGATGTTTTTATAGTGGATTTAAATCTTACAAATCTTTCTAAGCGTGATTTTAATTTTTGCCGTGTTAATGTAAAATTTCATAAAAACGGCAAAAATGCTCTTAGGGAGTTTTTAAATAGCTTAAAGCCATTTAAACACAGAATGAGCGAGCTAAATGCGACCATCGCGCCACATCAAAGCCATAATATAAAAATGGTAATCAAAGATTTTCGCCCAAGCGATTTTAATGTAGTTGTTAATTCGGAGTGTTTTTAATGGGTTATTTTACGATAATTCATATAATTTTTCTTATTTTATTGCTTTTGATTTTTGGCGGGATTGGCTTTTTAGCTTTGAGAAAAACAAAAACAATAAAAAGCATTATTTTAACGGCGGGTTCGTTGTTTATGCTCTATTTTTTAATAGCTGTGATGGCTTGCTTTTTTATAGATGAATACACTAAAAAAGCAGTAATTTCTAACATCAAATACACTAGAATTTTAATGAATGAAAGCATGCAAATAAGCGGAGTAATCACAAATGTAGGCAACTTCGATATAAGTTCATGCACTTTAAATGTTAGGGTGATAAACTCTCCATCAAAATTAGAGGGCTTAAAACCTGATCTTTTCGTGCCAAAAAGCTCGTGGGAGACTTTTTTGATGAAAAGACGAAAATTTGAAATAAGCACGGTTGAAGAAAGTTTTGTTATAGGCCAGGGATTAAAAGCTGGCCTAGCGCGCCCTTTTAGTGTAAGTGTGCGTTATTCGCCAAAGTTTGTATCGCCTAGCGTTAGTCATTTTTTAAGCTGCCATTAGTTGATTTATAAATTTTAAAATTTCATCATAAGTAAATATATTTAAACATTTAGCATAAATTTATGTTTTTTTGCTATACTCCGCCACTTAATTTTAAAAAGGAGCAAAAATGAGTTTATACGATAGAAATCGCGCGTTAAACACCAAAAGTGTTCAAGAGACGCAAAATACAGATTTTGGTAGAAGTTACGAAAATTACGCAAGCGAGCAAGTAAGCCCTAGTTCTCGTTCTGTGTTTATTAGGCAAACTTACCAGCTACTAGCAGCATCTTTACTAGCTGGCACGGCTGGCGCATATATCGGCCTTCATGTGCTTAAAACTTTTAGCTGGTTGTTTTTAATTTTAGAATTTGCTTTGTTATTTGGGCTAATTATGAGCAAGAAAAAGCCAGCACTTGCTTTATTTATGCTTTTTGGTTTTACTTTTGTAAGCGGACTTACGCTAGGGCCTACACTTAATTATTATGTGGGTAGAGGTATGGGCGATGTGATAGCTCAGGCCTTTTTGCTAACGACAGCGGCTTTTGGCGGACTTAGCGTGTTTGCTATGTATTCTAAAAGAGATTTTAGCGTTTGGGGCAAATTTTTATTTATCGCTTTGATTGTGGTTGTGGTTGCTTCGCTTATAAATATTTTTACGCAAAGCTCAGTGCTTGCTTTGGTGATTTCAAGCGTTGGCGCTATTTTATTTAGTGCTTATATTTTATATGATACACAAATGATAATCCGTGGCGGATACGATAGCCCTGTGCTTGCAGCTGTTGCATTGTATCTTGATATACTTAACTTATTTATTTCACTTTTGCAGATACTTGGTGCAATAAATAATAATAGGTAAGGCACCCGTGAGCACGCTTTTTTTAGTTTTACAATTCATTTTCGCTGTGGTTTTGACCATAGCGGTTTTATTACAAAAATCAAGCTCAATAGGACTTGGCGCATATAGTGGCAGTAATGAAAGCTTATTTGGCGCAAAAGGACCAGCAGGATTTTTAGCTAAATTTACATTTTTCATCGGCTTTTTATTTATTTTAAATACCTTAGCACTTGGCTACACTTATAATCAATCACTAAGAAACTCAGTCGTTCAAAGCAAAGAGTTTAAATCCTTGGTCCCAGAAGCTAGCCAAACAAATCAAAATAACGCACCAAGCGCGCCCATTAGCCTAGATACAAATACCAGCACATCAGCAAGCGATGTAAATATCACAAAGGATTAAAATATGCTTGATAATATTTTTAAAGCCCAAGATGAAGCCGCGCAAAAAGCCATAGAAGCATTAAAACGCGATTTTGCTACTTTGCGCTCAGGTAAGGTTAGTATAAATATCCTTGATAATATCAGCGTGGATTATTATGGCACGCAAACCCCATTAAATCAAGTAGCTACCGTGCTTGCTAGCGATGCTAGCACCATAAGCATAACCCCTTGGGAGAAAAAAATGCTAAAAGATATCACAAGCGCGATAGCAGCTGCAAATATAGGCGTAAATCCTAACAATGATGGCGAATGTGTGAAGTTATTTTTCCCGCCTATGACACGCGAAGATCGCGAAAAAAGCGCAAAAGAAGCAAAGGCAATGGGCGAAAAGGCTAAGGTTTCTATCCGCAACATTCGCAAAGACGCAAATGATGAAATAAAAAAAATAGAAAAAGAAAAAACCATGGGCGAAGATGATATTAAACGCGCCTATGATGATATTCAAAAGCACACAGATGCTTTTATAGACAAAATCGATGAATTAGTAAAACATAAAGAAGCAGAGCTTTTAAAAATATGAACTTAGAAAAAATTTACACAGATGCCGGCGCTTATTTGCAAGGGCATTTTTTATTAAGTAGTGGCAATCATTCAAAATTTTATCTTCAAAGCGCAAAAGTGCTTGAAAACCCAGAGCTTGCTGGTAAATTAGCAGATGAATTATTTTCTTTAATTAAGAGCGCAAATATTAGCTTTGATAGTGTTTGCTCGCCAGCACTTGGTGGCATTTTGGCTGGTTATGAGCTAGCAAGAGCTGGCAAAAAACGCTTTATTTTTACCGAAAGAGTAGATGGCAAAATGACCTTGCGCCGTGGTTTTGAGGTAAGAAAGGGCGAAAAATTTATTATTTGTGAGGATATTATCACCACTGGCGGCTCAGCCCTTGAAAGTGCAAAAATCATCGAAGAATTAGGCGGCGAGGTTGTAGGATATGGCGCGCTTGCTAGTCGTGGGTTTTGTGCGATGTATGGCGATGATAAACCATCAAAAATAAATGCAAAATTACCAAGCGATAAGCCGTTTTTTGCTCTTGGAAATTTTGATTTTGAGATGTTTAGCTCTGATAATTGTCCGCTGTGTGCTAGCGGTCAAAAAGCCATCAAGCCCGGCTCTCGTGGCAACTAAAAATGAGCACAAAAGCTCTCCCAGCGAGCATAATTGCTCGTTTTAAGGCTTTTATTATTGATTTATTTTTAATTTCTATACCGCTTTTATATTTTACTACTTATATAATCTTAAACGGCAAGAACGACTTTTTACAAAATCAACTTGCCATTTTTGCTGTTTGGCTGATTTTTGGGCTGATTCAAAGTGCGTTTTTTGCTTTTAAGGGCGCAAGTCCTGGATATAAAGCACAAGGCATTTATGCTCTAAACTTACAAGGCAAAAGGGCAGGTTTTTTGTGCTATTTTCTGCGTTATGTTTGTTTTGTTGTGTTTTTTTTAATAGGCGGTTCGTTTTTGTGTTTTTTCACCAAAAATAAGCGCAATTTACACGATATAATCACAAAAACCATAGTAATACAAATCAAGCAATAAACTTAAAATTTTAATTTATTTTATAAATGCGTGGCATTTTTGTGGCATTAAAATGCCCTGATAAAGCTAAGGCTAAAAGGAATTTGAATGAAAATAGCGATTATGCAACCTACATTTTGCCCGTGGATTGGGTATTTTGTGATGATTGCAAGGGTTGATGCTTTTGTGTTTTTAGATTGTGTTCAGTTTCAAAAGCAATCTTGGCATAGTAGAAATAAAATTAAAGTAAATGATGCGCCTTTTCTTATTAGTTTGCATTTACAAAAAGCCCCGCTTCAAACCCTAATCCAAGATATGCGCCTTTGTGATATGAAAAAATGGAAAATGGTGCTTTTAAAAACCCTGCGCCAAAATTACCAAAAAAGTCAAAATTTTAAAGAAATTTATGAAATTTTAGAATACGCGCTTTTTAATTTTGAGAGTTTAAGCCAGCTAAATATTTATTTAATCGAGCAATTTTCTCAAATTTTAAAATTAAAAACTCCCTTTATAAAAGCTTCATCTTTGGCTTTGTCCTCGCAAAAAAAAGAAAAATTAGTGCTTGAAATTTGTCAAATTTTAAAAGCTAATGAATATCTCTCGCCAATTGGCGCAAAAGATTATTTACAAAAAGATGAAGCAAGGGCCTTATTTGCCAAGGCTAATATCAATATAGAATATTTTGCGATGAATCATCCAGTTTATAAGCAACAAGGCAAGCAAAATAATTTTATACAATCTCTTAGCATTATTGATTTATTATTTAACGCCAAAAACCCAGCGCAAATTTTAAATAAAAGCGCATATGAAAGCGGGGGTGGGGGCCAAAAAATTGCTTGTTAGCTAAGCTAGCGGTTTAAAATGCCCTTTTGCTAGGAATTATAAATTTTAAAATTTTAAAAGGCTAAGAAGGATTATTTTTGTTAAATACTTATCTTAATGGCGTGATTTTTTGTTTTGTTTTGATTGCTGCGATTGGGGTGCAAAATCTTTATGTAATAGAGCAAGGTTTGGCTAAAAATCGCATTTTTTTGGTCTGCTTGCTTTCGTTTTTGGGTGATTGTGTTTTGTTTGGTTTTGGCGTTTTTGGCATTGGTGCTATTGCTTTAAAAAATCAAAATTTTATGCTTTTGCTAGGAAGTTGTGGTGCGATTTTTTTATTATTATACGGCGCAACTAGCCTAAAATCGGCTATCCAAGGCACGCATTTTGCCAAGATTAAAAGCGCTAAACCTCAAAGCCTAAAAGCCACCACGCTTAAAACCCTAGCCATTAGTTTATTAAATCCTCACGCTTATATTGATACTTTTATCATCGTGGGTGGCTTTTGTGCTACGCTTGAAAATACGGCAAAATCATATTTTTACACTGGTGCCATCACTGCTTCGTTTGTGTGGTTTTTTGCTCTTGGTTATAGCTCAAAAATGCTTTCACGCTTTTTTACAAATCCAAAAATTTGGCGAGTTTTGGATAGTTTGATTGCTTGTTTGATGTTTTATATAGCGTTTTTGATAATAAAATTTATAATGCAAAATCTTGGATATTTGTAATAAAATTTACGCATTTAGCTAGATTTTGACAAGGCTAAATTTTAAAATTTTAATTTAAAAGTTTAAACTCACACTATGATAATTTTGCTACAATTTCGCCTTTTTAGGATTTTTTATGTTTAAATCAATTTTTGTTTTGGCTTTTATAGTTTGTGCGCATTTTTATGGGCTCTTTGTTGTTTTGCCAGTTTTGAGCGTTTATGCGCAAGATTTTAATGGGGCAAATGGCGTATTAACCGGGCTGATAGTAGGCTCTTACGCGCTAGCTCAAATCATTTTTCAGTTTCCTTTTGGGCGTTTAAGTGATAAAATAGGGCGCAAAAATACGCTAGCTTTAGGGCTTGGTGTGTTTTTTGTTGGCAGTTTGATTTGTGCTAGCGCAAATAATGAATATATAATGATTTTAGGGCGGTTTATCCAAGGCGTTGGTGCTGTTGGCGGTGTGGCTAGTGCTTTTGTGGCTGATCTTAGCAGGGCAAATGAACGCGGACGCGCGATGGCAATTATTGGCGTTGGTATGGGTCTTAGTTTTAGCGCGGCGATGATTAGCGGGCCGATTTTGGCATCAAAATTTGGGCTTAGTTCGCTGTTTTATTTGTGTATGATTATTTGTGTTTGTTGTTTTATTTTGCTCTTTTTATTTTTGCCATCAAGCCCTAATCAAGCGCGCAATATCCAGCAAAGCCCTAGCATTTTAGAGCTACTTGCTAATAAAAACCTAGCCATTTTAAGTTTAAGCAATTTAGCCCAAAAAGCCTTGCTAAATGCTGTATTTGTCGCTATGCCTTTAATTTTGGTAAATAAAATGAATTATATTAAGGCTGATTTGTGGCAAGTTTATGCTCTGGCTACGATTTTTGGATTTTTTGCTATGGGATTTAGTGGAGCCTTAGGCGATAAAAAGGGGCTTGGTAAAGAAATTTTACTTTTTGGCACGGGGCTTTTTGCTTGTTGTTTTGTGCTTTTTTGGCTTGGGGAATTTTATGCTTTGCGTTTTGTTTTTGTAATGGCGGCTGCTTTGTTTTTCATAGCTTTTAATATGCACGAGCCAATGCTTCAAGGCTATGTTAGCAAGGTTGTAAAGCCTGAGTTTAGGGGCGCTGGGTTGGGGCTTAGTACGGCTTGTGGGTATGTGGGCAGTTTTTTTGGCTCGCTTGTTTCATCTAGTGCGTTAGAATATCTTGGATTTAGCGTTTTAGCTGGTGTTTTATTTATTTTATGTATTGGCTGGTTTTTTCTTTTAACTAAGCTTCAAAAAATTAGTTAAATTTTAAAATTTAGCCCGCATTAGCGGGCTTTTTAGCCCCGCGCTCAATAATCTTACATCGCCAAAAATAAATTTTAATTTATCTAAGTGCTTGATATGCTATATCTTTTCGGTATTGCGCGCCTGTAAAGCTAATTTTTTTTGCTAGCTCATAGGCTTTTGCTTGTGCTTTTTCAATGCTATCGCCAAGCCCAACGCACACAAGCACGCGCCCGCCATTTGCTGCTAGTTTGCCATTTATTTGGCTAACCCCAGCAAAGCAAATATGACAATCGTTTGTGTTATAAGAAGTGGCTTCATTTACGCTTAGTTCTTTATTATCTATGCTAATTATTTGCGCTTGTGAGCTTTTATAAGGGTAATCTTTGCTTGCCATTACCACGCCCACAGCAAAACGCCCATTTAATTTTATATTTTCAAGCTCGCCATTTGCTGCTTTTAATAAAATTTCGCCAAAATCACCGCCAATTAAAGGCATCAGCACCTCGCACTCTGGATCACCAAAACGCACATTATATTCAAGCACAAAAGGCTCATTATCCACAATCATCAAACCTATAAAAAGCACCCCACAAAAAGGCGTGCCATCGCGCTTCATACCCTCTAAGCTCGGGCGTAAAATTTCATTTTCAACTCGCAAAATAAGATCACTACTAGCTAGCATACTAGGCGCATAAGCTCCCATTCCACCAGTATTTGGCCCCATATCGCCATCTAATAATTTTTTATGATCTTGTGCTACTGGCAGGCTTAGAAAATTTTCTCCATCACAAATAGCAAAAAAACTAAGCTCAAAACCATCTAAAAATTCCTCAATCACCACGCGTTTGCCAGCATCGCCAAAGCTTTGCCCATTTAGCATATCTTTTGTGGCCATTTTGGCTTCATCGGCGTTATTTGCGATTATTACGCCTTTGCCAGCGCATAATCCATCGGCTTTTATTACTACCTTGCTAGCGTTTTTAGCAAAAATTTCATCTATAAACTCGCAAGCGTGGCTATAATCATGCGTGTTTAAAAAAGCTGCCGTGCGGATATTATTTTTGGCCAAAAAGTCTTTCATAAAAGTTTTTGAGCTTTCTAATTTAGCAGCTGCTTTGCTTGGGCCAAAAATTGCAAGCCCTTGTTCTTTAAAAATATCCACCACGCCCGCATCTAGCGCATTTTCTGGACCAACCACACATAAATCAATGCCCTCATTTTTAGCCCAAAGCGCAAGTTCATTAAAATTTTGTATATTGATATTTTTTGCTATTGCATTGCTTGCTGCATTGCCAGGAGCAATGAATATATCGTTATTATCAGCTTTTAGGCGAAGTGCTAGGGCAAATTCTCTGCCGCCATTTCCTATGATTAAAATTTTCATTGATTTATCCTATGATTGAATTAAGCAGTGTGTAATTTAGCCCAAATGGCCGTCCGCTAATTAAGCTCGGCCCACATTAGCCAAACTTGTGGCTTAGCCTCGTATTTTAGGCACTTGCAGCGATAAACGCAAATTAAGCAGCGCACACCATACAAGCCACTTCGCCACTAAATACTCTTCGTTGGACCCCCAAAAAAGCGTGCCACGAACCACTCAGGTGCGCGCATTATAGCTATTTTGCTTAAAATCGCCCTTAAAATTTTATAAATTTTAATATCAGCTCATTTAAAAATTTTATTAAATTTTAAAACAACGCTAAGATTAAAAGTTTTATAATTTCCAACTTTCATTTAAAGGAGGCAAGATGAAAAAACTTCTTGTAGTTTTAGCGCTTTCATTTACAGCGTTATTTGCAAAGCCAAATGTTGTGATTTTGGCTACTGGTGGCACGATAGCAGGCTCAGCTAGTAGCCAGCTAGACACTGCTTATACATCAGGGACAATCACCGTTGATGCTATTATTGCAGCTGTCCCACAGCTAAAAGATATAGCAAATATCAAGGGCGAGCAGGTTTCAAATATCGGCTCACAAGCTATGACAAATGAAATTTGGCTTAAACTTTCTAAGCGCGTAAATGAGTTATTAAAAAGAAAAGATGTCGATGGTATAGTGATCACTCACGGCACTGATACGCTTGAAGCGACAGCTTATTTTTTGGATTTAACTATTAAAAGCGATAAGCCAGTGGTGCTAGTGGGTGCGATGAGAAATTCAAGCTCTATGAGTGCTGATGGCCCTTTAAATATCTATAATGCCGTAAGCGTGGCTATAAATAAAGAAAGCAAGGCAAAAGGCGTGCTAGTAGCGATGAATGATAAAATCCACGCCGCAAGAGAAGTACAAAAAACAAATACCACCGCCGTTGATACTTTCCAAAGCCCAAATACAGGTGCTATCGGCTCCGTGTTTTATGGTAATGTGAAATATTATTTAGCACCAGTTCGCGCGCATACCAAAAAAAGCGAATTTGATGTAAGCAAATTAAATGAATTGCCACAAGTTGATATAATTTATGCTCACGCTAATGATAACGCAAGCATTATAGATTATTTAATAAAAAACGGCTCAAAAGGCATAATAAGCGTTGGTATGGGTAATGGCAGTCTTTATCCTGATAGCCAAAATCTCTTAGAAGAAGCTGTAAGCAAGGGCATAAAAGTAGTTCGTTCAAGTCGCGTTGGCAGCGGCGAAGTAACGCTAAATGGTGAAACCAACGATGAAAAAAGCGGTTTTATCGTAGCTGATAATCTAAGCCCAGCAAAAGCTCGCGTGCTTTTAATGCTAGCACTTACTAAAACAAACGACACAGCAAAAATACAACAAATGTATTTTAAATATTAAAATTTCAAATGCCCCAGGTTAAACCCGGGGCTTTAAATATTTAAAATTTCAAATGCGCTTTAACGCGCAAAATTAAAATTTTAACGCAAATTAACGCACAAAATTAAAATTTCAAAGCACTTTAACGCCACGCAAGCGCGCAAAATAAATTAAAATTTTAACGCGCACAAACGCCCAAGGCAAACCACAAGCTTAAAATTTTAAAATTTCAAAATTTCGCCAGGCAAATCAAGGCTTAAAATTTATCAATCAATCTTTAACACGCTTAAAAAGGCCTCACTTGGCAAGGCTACTTTGCCAATGGCTTTCATTCGTTTTTTGCCTTCTTTTTGTTTTTCGAGCAATTTTCTTTTACGCGTGATATCTCCGCCGTAGCATTTTGCTGTTACATTTTTGCCTACGCTTTTTACGGTTTCGCGCGCGATTATTTTAGAGCCAATGCTAGCTTGGATTGCCACCTCAAAAAGCTGTCTTGGGACTATTTCTTTCATTGCACTTACTAAATCCCTGCCCTTGCTCATGGCATTTATTTCAGGCACGATGATTGATAGAGCATCGACAATCTCGCCTGCTACTCTTATATCAAGCTTTATAAGGCGTCCAGGGCGGTATCCGCAAGGCTCATAATCAAAACTAGCATAGCCTTTTGTAGCACTTTTTAATTTATCATAAAAATCCATCACAATTTCATTTAGCGGTATGTCGTATTCAAGCAAAACCCTAGTTTGCGTGATGTAATCCATTTTGGTTTGTATTGCTCGGCGTTTGTTTAAAAGCGTGATGATATTGCCTAAAAACTCGCTTGGGGTTATGATTGTAGCATGCACGAACGGCTCTAAAATCGTGCTTATATTATTTGTAGGCGGCAATTCGCAAGGATTGTGAATTAAAATTTCATCTCCGGCGGTGGTTTGGACGCGGTAGGTTACAGTTGGCGCGGTGGCTATTAAATCCAGCCTAAACTCACGCTCTAAACGCTCTTTAACCACCTCCATATGCAAAAGCCCCAAAAAGCCCACGCGAAAGCCAAAGCCTAGTGCTAGCGAGGTTTCAGGCTCATAGCTAATTGCGCTATCGTTTAATTTTAATTTTTCAAGCGCATCTCTTAGCTCTTCAAATTTATCAGTATCAATAGGATAAAGCCCCGCAAAAACAAAAGGCTTAGCCGGGCTAAATCCAGCTATTGCTTGCTTGGCGCGGTTATTTTCAAGGGTGATTGTATCGCCAACTTGTAAGGCACTTAGGCTTTTTAAGCCCATTACGATTATTACTATTTCGCCCTCGCTCGCACTTTTGGTTTTAATGGGTGAGAGTGGGTGAGGATAGAGCAAATCAAGCACGGTGTGATGTTCATTTGTGGCCATTACTCGCGCTTCATCGCCTACTTTTATAGAGCCATCAAAAATTCTCACCAAAGCAAGCGCGCCCAAATAGTTATCAAACCAGCTATCATAAATCAAGGCTTTTAGCGGATTTTGCTGGTTTATATCATTAGAACTTTTTGGTGATGGGATTTGCTCGCAAATCGCACTTAGTAATTCATCTATGCCTATATTGTTTTTTGCGCTTACTAGCACAGCATTAGAGCAGTCAATGCCTATGATATGCTCTATTTCATCTTTTACGCGCTCCACATCGGCATTTGGTAGATCGATTTTGTTTATTACTGGGATTATTGTTAGGTTGTATTCAATGGCGGTATAGACATTTGCTATTGTTTGGGCTTGGACGCCTTGGCTAGCATCAACTACTAAAAGCGCGCCCTCACAGCTTGCTAGCGAGCGATTTACTTCATAGCTAAAATCCACATGCCCGGGGGTGTCTATTAAGTTTAGCACGAAATTTTCGCCCTTATAGCAGTAATTTAGGCGCACAGATTGCGCTTTTATCGTAATGCCTCGTTCTTTTTCTATATCCATTGTATCCATTACTTGCGCGCTCATTTGGCGATTTTGTATGCCACCACAAGCGCTTATAATACAATCAGCCAAGGTGGATTTGCCGTGATCGATGTGTGCGATTATGCTAAAATTGCGAATTTTACTCATTTATTGCCTTTATTTTAAAAGCGCAAATTGTAGCTAATTTATGCAAAAAATGAAAATTTAAGTTTTTTTTTTTTTCTATTTTATATAATTTGAAATTTTAAAATTTATTAACTTTTATTTAAAATAAAGGAGAAACAATGAACGAAAATACAAAACTTTGGGAGCAATTATATCAAAATAGCTTTTCGCGCTCTAAATACCCAAATGAGCCTTTGGTTTCTTTTATGGTAAGAAACTATAAAGGCGGTGAGAGGATTTTAGATTTAGGCTGTGGCAGCGGACGGCATATGTATTATTTAGCCCAAAACGGCTTTAAAGCTTATGGTTGCGATATTAGCCAAGAGGCTATAAAGCAAGCTAAATCTTTGCTTAAAGAGCATAATTTACCCGGCGTGCTAGAAGTTGCGAGCTTAGAAAAGCTGCCTTTTGAAGATGATTTTTTTGATGGGCTTTGTTTTATTGGGGTTTTGATGTATGGCACAAAAGCCCAAATCGAGCAAAACGCAAAAGAAATTTATAGAGTGCTAAAAAAAGGCGCAAAGGCTTTTTTGATTTTAAGAAGCATAAGAGATTATAGGCATTTTCACGCAAAACAGCTCAATAGATACGAAGTAATCATAGATATAAAAGACGAAACAATGCCAGGATTTTGTGAAAATGGTATGAGGGTTTATCATTTTGATGAAGATGAAGTAAAAAGAATTTATTCAAATTTTAATGATTTAGATATAAACACACTAAGGCGTTCTTTCAAAAATAACGCCTACGCAAATGATGATTTAATGGTAACTTTTACAAAATAATTAAAATTTTAATTATTTTGGTCAATATAAGAGCCTAAAAAGCGTATTTCGTGCCCGTTATTTTTAGCATTATTTATGGCACGGCATACATTTTCATCATCAATATGCCCTTGAAAATCCAAATAAAACATACTTTTAAAGCTTTGTGTAGGACGGCTTTGAAGTTTTGTGATATTGATATTTTCATTTTTAAACAAGCCCAAAAGCTCAAAAAGTCCGCCTGGTTTATTTTTGGTGTAGGCTAAAATGCTTGTTTTATCGGCATTGCTTGGTGCGTTTTTAAAGCGCGCTAGCACAAAAAAGCGCGTGCGGTTTGTGCTGTGATCTTGAATGCTATTTTGTAAAATTGGCAAATTTTCTAGGCTAGCTGCTACGCGCGAGCAAATAGCTGCGCCCATCTTATCCGTGCTTGCTTTGCTTGCGGCTAGGGCTGTGGAGTTAGTGGGGATAAACTCTATCTGGCTAAGCCCGTGAGAGTTTAAAAAATCCCTACATTGCGCGTAGGCTTGCGGATGAGAATAAATGCACCTAATCTTGCTAAAATCATCAGCAAAACTAGCTAAGACATGGCGAATATCTAAATAAATCTCAGCCACAATCTTGGCATTTTCATAAATTTTCAAGCAATCAAGCGTGATATTTACCGCGCCTTCTGTGTTGTTTTCAATCGGCACCACGCCAAACTCACACGCCCCGCGCGATACTTCTTTAAAAACCGCTTCTATCGTGCTTAGAGCCAAATACGAGCTAAGCACGCCAAAGCGAGATTTTGCTGCTTCATGCGTGTAGGTGCCAAATGGGCCTAAAAATGCTACTTTTTGCGGGGATTCTACATTACGACAAAGAGCAAAAATTTCATAAAACATACTTTCAATGGCTTTATTTATCATATTTGGATCTAATTCGTTGTTGTTTTTATTTATGGCTTTTTGAATGTTTTTATCAGCGCAGTTTTGGCTACAATCTGCTTTTATATTAAAATTTTCACAGCTTTTAAATATTTTGCTTTTTAATCTATCAAGTATTTGTTTTTCGCGCTCAGGGCGGTAGATTGTTTGGGCAGTTTTAGCCTTTATGGCGCCAATTTGCTTTACAAATTCCAAGCGTTTTAGCAAAAGCATTAAAATTTCATCATCAATTTTATCTATATTCGCCCTTAATTCATTTATATCCATTTTAATCCTTACTTAAAAGCCGTGAGTATAGCATATTATTTAAAATTTGCTAAGGCGATTTTGGCTAATTTGTAATTTAAAAAATTTTAGCTAAAATACGCGCTTTATTTTAAAGGCTAGATATGACAAATATTGATTACAACGCACTTAGAGCAGATTTTGATACTCCGCTTTATATTTATGATTTTGATATGATTAAAGCAAGATATAAAGCCATTAAAGATCAATTCATCGCCCATAAATCCTTGATTTGCTACGCGCTAAAAGCAAACTCAAATTTAAGCATCTTAAAGCTTCTAGCCAGCCAGGGCGCGGGGTTTGATTGCGTTAGTATAGGTGAGGTGCGCCGTGCCTTACTAGCTGGCGCAAAACCTTATAAAATCATCTTTTCAGGTGTTGGCAAACGCCAAAGCGAAATAAAACAAGCTATAAATTTTGGAATTTTAATGCTAAATGCCGAAAGCCCTGCCGAGCTTGAAAGTATCGAACAAATCGCCAAAGAGCTAAACAAAATCGTAAATATTTCAATTAGAATAAATCCTAACATAGACGCTAAAACTCACCCTTACATCTCCACAGGATTAAATGAAAATAAATTTGGCGTAAGCATAGATCAAGCGCGCATAATGTATTTAAACGCCCAAAAAAGCGCACATTTAAATCCTATTGGCGTGCATTTTCATATCGGCAGCCAGCTATGCGATATTAAGCCTATTATTGAGGCAGCAAATATAGTGAGCGATTTTACCTCTGAGCTAATAGCTGCTGGGATTGAGATAAAATTTTTTGATGTAGGTGGCGGGCTTGGAGTGCGCTATGATAATGAAATAGAGCCAGATTTATACGAATACGCACAAGGCATTTTAGGCGCGCTAAAAGGCAAGGATTTAACGATTTTATGCGAGCTTGGGCGTTATATTGTGGCAAATGCTGGCGAGCTACTTACTAGCGTGCTTTATGAAAAACAAAGCCAAAATGGCAAGCGTTTTGTAATAGTTGATGGGGCGATGAATGATTTAATTAGGCCTAGTTTATATAGCGCACATCACGGCGTAAGCCTAGCTAGCATTCAAAAACCAAATGAAAACTTTTCTACAACCGATATAGTAGGCCCAATTTGTGAAAGCGGTGATTTTTTAGCTAAAAATATTAGCTTGCCACAATTACAAAACGGGGATTTATTGCTAATAAAAAGTGCTGGCGCTTATGGGTTTAGTATGGCTAGTAATTACAACACGCGCCCAAGATGCGCTCAAATCGCCATCGAAGATGGCAAGGTGCGCCAAATCGGCAAAAAAGAAAGTTTTGAAGATTTAATCCAAAATGAAAAGGAATTTTTATAATGTATTTTATAGATGTTCAAGGCACGCTTATAAGCGATAGCGATAAAACACCATTAAATGGGGCTTGCGAGCTAATTGCTTATTTAAATAAAAAAGCCCTGCCTTATTGCGTGATTACAAATAACACCAAATTTCAAAGTGCCCAGTTTCTGGGAGTTTTGCGGGATTTGGGCTTGGAGATAAAAGATGGGGCTTATTTGGATCCTTTTTGCGTGCTTGATGAAATTTTAAAGCCTACAAATGTGGCTCTTTTTGGTGCTAGCGAGTTTAAAGCCACTATGAAAAAGCTAGGTTTTAGCGAGGATTTAAATGCGCCAAAGGCCGTGATAATCGCTAGTGGATGTGATTTTGGTTTTGACGAGTTTGCTAGTATGATTGAGCTAATTCAAAAAGGCGCAAAGCTAATTGCCATGCATGAAACTAGCATTTACAAAAAGCACGGCAGGCTTTATCCTGGGGTTGGCGCAATATGTAAAATGCTTCAATACGCCACCAGCGCGCAAGCCATAGCCGTTGGCAAGCCAAGCTTGGCGTATTATCAAAAAGCCAAAGAGCTTATTAGAGCGCGAAATTTTAATGAAATAAGCATAATCAGCGATGATGCCAAGGGCGATTTAATCGGCGCAAAAGAGCTTGGTATGAAAACTATTTTAGTTTTAAGTGGCAAGGTGGCTAGCCTAGAAAGCACGGGCGTAGATCCTAAGCTAATAGACGCTGTTTATAGCGATGTAGGCGAATTTTTACAAAAAGGACTAAAATGAATGATGTTGTTGAATTAAATTTGGCTGAGTTTAATGTAAATTATAAAATGTATTTGCCAAATAGCCAAACAAACCTAATAGAGCGCATAATAACTCACACAAAAAAACCCTATGAATACGAAATGCTAAAATCTATGGCAAGGCAATTAAATCGCGTAGATCCTAACAAAAATACAGCCGTGCTTGATGTGGGAATGAACTTAGGCAATCACGCCTTATTTTTTGCAGCGCTTGGTTATAGAGTAATTGGCATAGAAGCCAACCCAAAAATGAGCGAAATTGCTAAAAAAAGCATACAAATAAATGGTTTTGATAATCTTATAAAAGTTATAGAATGTGGCGTAAGCGATAAGAATGAAATTTGCCATTTTGATTGTGAGATCCCAGAAAATTTTGGCGGTATGAGTATGGCAAAAGCCACGAAGAAAACGCCACGGGGTGCTAATTTAAGCAATTCTTTAAGTGTGCAATGCCGTTTGATTGATGATTTAAATATAAATGAAAAAATTTCTCTTATTAAAATGGATATCGAGGGCATGGAGCCAGCTGCTCTACGGGGCGCAAAAAAGCTAATTGCTAAAAACACTCCCTTAATCTACCTTGAAAGCCAAAAAATCCAAGCCTTAAATGAAAATGCCGATATCTTAGAATCTCTTAATTACACGCATTTTGCTATGTGGGATATGGGCGCGCCAACGCATTTATTTATGCATCTTAGCGCAATCGATGAAAACCTATGGCGCCAAAAAATCGCGCGCGATATGGCGATTTTGCGTCTTAATCATTCAAGCACGCCACAAGGTGTGTATTTAGAAAATCTTTTAACGAGCTTTTATAACGAGCAACACGCCCTTAAAGACCAGCTCTTATACGCCTTTATACAATTAATCGGCGGGCAATTCAACGGGCAAAACATTCAAGGCAAAATAAACGAAATTTTAGAAATTTTAAAAAATAAGCCAATTTAAAACACACAAATTTTAAAATTTAAAAGCGTAATTTAAAAAGCAAATTTTAAAATTACGCCAAATTCTTAGCAGATTTGAGGCCAATTTTAAAATTTAATCCGTGCTAAATTTAAAATAACAAAAGCAAATTTTAAAAGCGTAAATTTAAAATTTATTTTAAACTTTCATTAAATAAATTCTCGCGTCTATTTTTCTTTTGGCTTGTGGCAAAATACAGCACAATCACGCCTAAAATTATCGCAATTGATGAAGCAATCAAAATAGACAATTTAGCCGCTGCTATTTGCTCGCTATCACTAAAAGCAAGCCCAGCCACAAAAATCGACATAGTAAAGCCAATGCCAGAAAGCACGCCCACAGCGATAATATGCTTATAAGTTAGCCCTGTTGGGCGCACGGAGATATTTAATTTTTCACTTATAAAAGAAAAAGCCACAATCCCAAGTGGTTTGCCAACAACCAGCCCCAAAACCGTCCCATACAAAATGCCATTAGAGCTTAAATCTACGCCATTTTCAAGGCTAACCCCAGCATTTAAAAAAGCAAAAACCGGCACTATAAAATAAGCACAAATGGGCTGTAAAATCAGCTCCATTTTAACTAGCGGATTTTGCGCGTAGTTTGAGTATTTGGCGATGGTATCTAGCATATGGACTTGTTTGCTGGTTTCTTGGATATCGATTTTTTTACTGCTATCTTGGCGAAAAAAGTTCATAATCCCGGTAAAAAAATCGCGCACAAATCCGCGCGCTTTTTCATCTTTTTGTAAAATCCCCGCGCCTTCTTTGACAAGCATTTTGTTCCATTCTTCGAGCATATTTATAATGCTTGTGAAGTATTTTGTGCGGATATTTGAACGCCCGGGGATAGCAAAGGCTAAGATCACGCCAGCTATTGTGGTATGAATGCCACTATTAAAAACCGCAATCCACAGCAAAATCCCGGTTATAATATAACTAAGCAAATATTTTGTATCTTTATAATTTAAATAAATCAAAAAACAAACCAACAGCCCAGCGATTAAAAGCCATTGGAGATTAAGATTAGCCGTGTATAAAAATGCTATCACCAAAACAGCACCCAAATCATCAAAAACAGCAAGCGTAACCAAAAAAATCTTTACCACATTTGGAATGCGCTTGCCAAGCAGTAAAATCGCACCAAGAGTAAAGGCAGTATCCGTGCTCATAGCTATACCAAAGCCGTGAGCTGATGGGGTGTTGTAGTTAAAATATAAATAAAATATCACAGGAATTAGCATTCCGCCCACAGCACTAAGCACCGAAAAGCTAACCCTTTTAAAGCCAGCAAGCTCTCCATAAAGCACTTCGCGCTTCATTTCTAGCCCAACCATCACAAAAAACAGCGTCATTAAAATATCATTTACAAAATGCCCCACGCTAATTTGTATTTTTTGATTGCCAAAAAACGCGCCAAATTCTTCATTTAATAAGGCAAAATAAATATTTTTATACTCGCTATTTGCCACAGCCATAGCCAAAACCACGCAAAAAAACAGCAAAATACCGCCAAAAGATTCGTGGTTTATAAAATTTGTTAGTCCGCGTTGTAGTTTTTCTTTAATATACAGCGTGGTTTGAATAGGAAATTTATGGATAATAATTCTATGCTTTGGCTGGCCAGTTTGCATCACAAAAACCTTGAAATTTGCTTAAATTTTATAAATCCGGGATTTTATCAAAAATCCTTAACTTTTAAGCTAAAATTTTAATAATTTCGCGCTTTAATTATAAATTATTAAAATTTCTTATAAATTAAGCAAATTTATTATAATTTATTAGATATTAGCTAAACTCCAAGCCTTACACTACATCACGCGAAAGGACACACATGCGAACTTTTAGTAAAACTCCTGTGAAGTCAGGGGGGGGGGGGCTTTATGAAAGCTATTTTTAAAGCCCTAGTTGCTTTAATGCTAACATCAAGTATGGCGTTTGCTGCTAGTATGGACGATATCATATTTGTTTCAGAGGCTAGCAGCGATTGGCTACCAAAAGATAATAAAATTTCTTTTAAAAATACCAATGGCACAAACGGCACAAATTACCTAGAACTAAGCGACAACAAAAACTATGTAATGGATATAGGTGGCACGGGTCCATTAAAATATGACAGGGGGCAATTCTACACCATCGGCTTGGTTAATCCTAAAAAGGTCAAAGATAGCCAAAATAAAAGAGGTGGCTATATTGAGGTTATAATAGATATGAATATGGCTAAATCCATACTTGCTAGCGAAGTTCAAAAAGATGGTAAGCTAAGAGAATATATCGACAAGAAAAGAGCCACTCCGCCAAGCATTTATGGCAAGCATAAAAGCGATGGGCTAAACTTCTTTTTAGTATCCAAAAAATCAGGCGCGCAAGAAGAAAAAGGTATAAATTACGGACGCTGCAAACAAACTGGCAATGCTAACAATGGAGGTATAGATACTGATAAAGAAAATGTTACCGCAAGGCAATTTAAAGTAATAATCCCAGATAACGACTGCAAAAACAATAATTGTAATTCTATTTCTAACAACATTCATTATTTAACGATTAGAACGGATTCTAAATATACAGATTGCCAAACGCAGGCTAACAAAGATGATGATAAAACAAAAAGCCATATTTACGGCATTAGAATGTCTGTAAAGCGCGTAAATGAGCCGTATGTTGGATACACTGAAAGCGGGCTAACAGGCTTTAATTATAATCAAAGCGATGCAAAATCCACCTACAACCTGCCTACTTTAATAATAGGGCGCGAAGATGTTTTGCCGGAGTTTTGCACACCTGGAATGCTAGCAAATGGTCAATATCAATGCAACACAGGTAATGGAGCTACGATTTCTGGCCCATGCGCAAATAACTGCGCAGAGCAATGCAAAAATAGCAATAGCGAGCAATGCAGAAAATGCAAGGAAGTAATGTGTAATTATGAATGGGAAGAAAAACAAGGGCGAACATGGAAAAAGCAACTTCTTTGGGCAGCTTGCGGTCAAGCTGATAATATAAAAGACGAGCTAGATTGTAGAAAAACCGGAGCAAAATGTGAAAATAGAATTTTGGGTGATTGGCAAAAACATAGTAATAGGGGCGATGGCTATTTAAGCATACCAGATGGTGGTAATAATACCGCAAAAGAAACTTTTAAACCTTATAAACGAAATAATGGTGGAGAAGTCTTGCTTAATTTTGAAGAAAAATGCTGGGAAGAATTTTATGTTAAGAGTACTATATACTCAAACGCCTTTTATTTTGAAAGAAGACAATTTATAGAACAATATAATGATAGACGTGGTTGCCAGCGTGATGCATGGTGTAACTTGTCTGGCGATATTTGTGGTCCTCTCGGTTGTACATTATGGTGGGCTCATAACAAATGTGAATACAGGCACTATGTAAAAGCACCTAAAATTTTTACCTTATCTTTAAGAGAATATGCAAATAAAGATAAAAATAATGGTAGAAATTTGCCTGATTTTGAAGCAAAATTTAGAATAGTAAATGCAAGCACACAAACAGGCGGGTATTACTCAGCACCAAAAATTTCTTACTTTAAAAATAAAAGAGCTATGTGTTATGTTTTAGGTAGTAATGGTAATAGAATAGGTAGTGAAAAAGCTGTTAGTATAAGCGTAGAAGGTGGCGAAACCGATATAAACAAAAAAGAACAAGCCGATAATATGTATTTCACCATAAAATCAAAAGATTTTAACATTAAAGATGGCAAAGATATTCACTGCCGATTTGACCTTAGCGATTACCAAGATAATAAAGGCAAATATGGCAGTAATGATTGGAATGCTTTTTCAGCCTCTGGTTTATACTACGACTTTGCTTATAACTTTCAGCTAGCAAGCCTAAAAATTTTAAACACAAAAGGCGCAACATACAAGGATTTATCGCTTAATACAAAATGTTCTTTCCCAACTGCTTGGCGCTCAAAACCAGGTAGAGTAAGCGGTGGTGGCTTTTTAGATGGATGGAGTAGTGGTGCAGAAAACTATCCAATTAGTCAAGGCGCATTAGATTACACAGATGTAAATGGGCAAGAATATTTATATAGAAGCCAAGAACCAAAAAACGGAGTAAAATCCGCACAACGCCATTTCCGCTTTGATGCAAGGCCTTTATACTACACAGCCACAAAAGTAGATGGTGAGCTTTACGCAGGCTATAAATACCCTGAAAATGTCGGTGATAAAAATACTCTAAACTCACCAGCCGAGCTAGCCTATTTAGACGATAAAAAAGAAAATGAAAAATTAAAATCTATAAATTTTAATAAATCTAAAACAGGCGAAGCCAAAAAAATAACAATCAAAGCAGTAGATGCCAATGGTGATGAAATACAAGGCCTAAATCTAAAAGCCAACCTAAAAGGCCTACTAACTAGCACATACGCAAGATATGACGAGCTAAGCTACACTGAAATTCCTTATTTAGACTTAGTAAAAAAAGATGAATGCTATTTATATGGTAGTAATGGCAAATGCGTTGATACCTTTAAAAACTCGCCATATTATATAGATAACTGCTTTACGGCTAATGTTTGCCGCAGTGTATGGGGTGATTTAAATGGAGAAAAAAATCCATTTTTCGTATATACTGATAGCTTTGAAAATAAAAGATATCTAGCTTATGATAATGCGGGTAAAACAATCCTAGCTTTAAGAGATAGTGATTTTACCTTATTATCACAAAACTTAAAAACCACGCATAGCGACATAGAAGAGCCATTATGCGCCCTAGATGAAGTAGGCTCTGTTTATAGAACTAGCAACAATAAGCATAGCGATTTTAGAACAAAAGGCAAAGGCTATTTAGACTCTACAAATTTTAATAAATTAAGCTCTGATGAAAAAATGAAATATTATCTATATGGTTGCGATATAGCCGTAGTAGATGAGAGCAGAAAGGCTATAAAATTTCGTGATGATAGTAATTACGCTCACACAAAATTAGAATGGGAGGGCTTGCCATTTTACAGCTTTAAGCCAGCTATGATAAAAATCAACGCCGTCTTAGGCAGTGGCGCGCTTAATAACAACCCTTATCATTCAAATAAATTTCTATATAACAGAGCAAAATGCGCTGAATACTCAGACCCTACAAACTGCGATGATAGCGTAGAAAACTCTGCTTTTAAAATCCAAGTAGGCGCAACAGGTGCTAGCAAAGCAGATATCTTAGCAAATAACTTTTTGAGCAGATATGATGGCACTGCGATGACTAGCAAAAGGGTATTAGTGCTAAATAACTTGCTAAATCCAAAAATCGCACATCAAAATTTAAAAAGCGATGATATTTTGGTAAAAGATGATTTTAGATTTAAAATCAAAAGCAAAGATTTAGACACTTTATATTTGGCTCCAAAATGTAGCAAGTTTATTGAGATTGATGGCAATAATGGCGCAATAAAAGTAAGAGAAAAATGCGAAAGTGGCAATACTATAAATAAAGATCACTACATAGCAAAAGGCGAGGGCTCTAAGCTAATTTATAATAGCAATGATGTTAAAAGCAAATATGACCAAATGAATGGTAGTCAAACCCATTGGCAAGATTTAGTCCAAACCCCAGCAAAAAATGGCAAGCAAGGCGTAGCAGATATTACAATGTATGCAAATGGCTTTGTAAATGGTATGAGTGAGCTAAAAAATGTCAAAAAAGGCGATAAAACAAAAGGCGAACAAGACCAAGAAATCGGCTTAGTAGTGGCTCAGGGCTTTGGCAAGTATTCTTTAAAACCAGCTGAACCTGTAAGGGCTGAGGGTATGCTTGAAGATTTAGAAGTAACAACGGACGCCCCAAATAAATGGCTACAAACAAAGGGCGTTTCTGTAATGTATGATTCTTTTGGCGCGGCTGTTATTTTAGATGTAACGCTAATAGCGCCTAATAAAGAAGTAGGCATAAATAAAGATAATGCCGTGTTCTTAGCAGCGTATTCAAGCGATAAAGAAGTAGCAAAATCCTTACAAAAAGATGGCATTTTAGGCGATATAATCCCAGGTTATGCAAATTACTACCGCATTAGACGCGATGCTTTCTCAAACGCTCTGGCAGATTCATTTTTTAACTATGAAAATGCCGTTGTGGGCCTTAAAGCAACGAATATGCAAAGCGGGGATTTTTTAACTATAAATGATGTAACTAAGCCTGTGAAAGTAAAACTAAAAGGCGATGATAAAAAAATTGCTAAGACTTATTGTAACTTTATAAGGGAATGTTATCCATTAGATGCTAATGATGTTGGCACGCAATTTAGAGGTTTTGAAAACGCAAACACTAATTGGACCAATCAACAAGGCCAAGGCTCAACTATCTTAGACAAAGCAAGAACTCGCCCTACACAAAGGCGCATTGCTTGGTAAGATGATTTAAAATTTTGCGCGCTTTTTTGGGCGCGCAAATTATTTTTAAAATTTATTTTCTTTTGCGCGCTTTTTTGGGCGCGCAAATTCTTTTAAAAATTTATTTTTTAAAAATTCTTTTTTGCTTTTTAAAATTTTACTGAGTTTTTAAAATTTCTTTTTAAAAATTTTTAAAATTCTCTTTTTTAAAATTTTTTGTTTTTTTTAACTTGCTTTTTAAAAATTTTTAAAATTTTTTTTTCTATTTTTTAAATTTTTAATATAAGCGCAAATAAGCGTTAATTTGCTACAATACGCGCCTTAAATCACAAAAAGGGCTAAGATGTTTGAAGAAATTAGATTTAACACAATTGAGCGTTTGCCAAATTATGCTTTTGCTGAGGTTAATGCTATTAAGATGGCTGCTAGGCGCGCTGGCGAGGATGTGATTGATTTTTCTATGGGCAACCCAGATGGTCGCACGCCACAGCATATAATTGATAAACTTTGCCAAAGCGCACAAAAAGACAAAACGCAAGGTTATAGCGTAAGTATGGGGATTTATAAGCTCCGTTTGGCTATTTGTAATTGGTATAAACGAAAATACGGCGTTGAGCTTGACCCTGATACGCAAGCATGCGCAACGATTGGCTCAAAAGAGGGTTTTGTGCATTTAGTTCAAGCCATCACAAATCCGGGCGATGTGGCTATCGTGCCAGATCCTGCCTATCCTATACACACGCAAGCCTTTTTAATCGCTGGTGGCAATGTGGCTAAAATGCCCTTGCCTTATACACAAAAATTTGAATTAGATGAAAATGCTTTTTTTGAAAATTTACAAAATGTTTTAGATGAGAGTATGCCACGCCCAAAATATGTAGTAGTAAATTTCCCGCACAATCCAACCACTGTTATTTGCTATAAAAGCTTTTATGAGCGTTTAGTAGCCACAGCAAAAGAGCAAAGATTTTATATTATTAGTGATATAGCTTATGCTGAGCTTGGGTTTGATGGGTATAAAACGCCTAGTATTTTTGAGGTTGATGGCGCAATGGATGTGGCTGTTGAGTGCTATACTTTGTCAAAAAGCTATAATATGGCAGGCTGGCGCGTGGGCTTTGTATGTGGTAACCGCAAACTAGTAGGCGCGCTTAAAAAAATAAAATCTTGGTTTGATTATGGTATGTTTACGCCTATTCAAGTAGCAGCTACTGTCGCCCTTGATGGCCCACAAGATTGCGTAGAGCAAATTAGAGCAAATTACGAGCATCGCAGAAATGTATTAAGCGAGGCATTTAGTGCGGCTGGCTGGCCAGTGGAAAAAAGCCCAGCTAGTATGTTTGCGTGGGCAAAATTACCGCCAAAAATGCTAGCTCTTGGCTCAAAGGAATTTTCAAAACTACTTTTAACAAAGGCAAATGTTGCAGTAAGTCCTGGTATAGGATTTGGCGCACAAGGCAATGAATATGTGCGAATCGCCTTTATAGAAAATGACAACCGCATACATCAAGCAGCAAGAAATATAAAAAAATTTTTAAAAGATTATTAAATGAAAATAGCAATTTTAGGATTAGGCACGGTAGGCAAGGGCGTGCTAGATGTATTAGTAAATAATCAAAAAATCATCACCGCAAGAGCTGGCGAGCAAATAATCCCAGTGGCTGCTTTGGTGCGTGATTTAGCCAAGGCAAAAGAAGCAATTAAGGCTTATGATTTAGCAAATTTTACATTAAGCACTAATGCTGATGAAATTTTAATGCGTGATGATATAGATGTGTTTGTAGAGCTAATTGGAGGCGTGGATTTGCCAAGAGAGTTAATAAGCACATTATTAAAGCGCAAAAAGCCAGTAGTTACAGCAAATAAAGCCCTTTTGGCTTATCATAGAAGCGAGCTTGAAATGCTGGCTAAGGATACGCCTTTTGGTTTTGAAGCAAGCGTGGCTGGGGGAATTCCTATCATCAAAGCCTTGCGCGAGGGGCTTTCAGCTAATCATATAGAGCAAATCACAGGCATTTTAAATGGCACTAGCAATTATATTTTAACAAATATGATGAAAGATGGCCTAGCCTTTAAAGACGCCCTTTTAAGCGCGCAAAAATTAGGCTACGCAGAAGCTGATCCTAGCTTTGATATAGGCGGGTTTGATGCAGCCCATAAGCTTTTAATCTTAGCTAGCATTGCTTATAAATTAAACGCAAAACCTGATGATATTTTGATTGAAGGCATTGAAAATATCAGTAGCGATGATATTTATTTTGCCCAAGAGTTTGGCTATGCTATTAAGCTCTTAGCCATAGCTAAAAAAAGCGCACAAAGTTTAGAGTTGCGCGTTCATCCTGCGCTTTTAGAGCATTCTAAGATGATAGCTAAGGTCGATGGGGTGATGAATGCTGTTAGTGTGTGGGGCGATTGCGTGGGTGAGAGTATGTATTATGGCGCAGGTGCTGGCGCAAAACCCACAGCAAGTGCTGTAATAAGCGATCTAATCGACATAGCAAGAAAAATAAAAAGCCCGATGTTAGGCTATAAAGATACTAGCTTACAAAGCGGGCTAAGCTTAGTAAAAAGCGATGATTTGATGAGTAAATTTTATTTAAGATTGCGCGTGCATGATGAGCTTGGCGTAATTGCTAAAATCACAAATATTATGAGCCAAAACGAGCTTTCAATAGATAGCTTTTTACAAAAACCAAACTCATCAAAAGCCGATACAACCGTGTATTTTACCACTCACACTTGTAAGCAAGCAAATGTGCTTAAAAGCTTGGAGCTAATCGGGCGTGAAAATTTTGTAGTTTCAAAGCCTTTTATGATAAGAATAGAAAAATGAGCTTAAAAGATTATGTTTTTGGCTTTAATGCTGAAAGCAAGGCTGTAAGATATTTAGAAAAAAATGGCTTTAAAATTTTAGAGCGCAATTTTCATAGCCGTTTTGGGGAGATAGACATAATCGCTACAAAAGGGCAAAACTTGCATTTTATCGAGGTTAAAGCCACAAATGGCGATTATGAAGCCATTAATAGAGTAACTAGCAAAAAAATGGCAAAATTAATAAAAACTATTAACTTTTATTTATTACAATCCCAATTTAATTTAAATTATCAATTAGATTTAATTTGTGTGCAAAAAGATACTATCACAATGCTTGAAAATATCAGCATTTAGCGATTTTGTTACAAATTAACTTTTATAATTTAAGTAAGATTAACTCACAAAAGGAGAAAAAATGGGAAAATACATAGAGATCGCTGATAAAGCGCAGTTTGATAGCCTTGTTAAAGAGGGTGTTGTTTTTGTGGATTTTTGGGCGCCGTGGTGCGGACCTTGCCGTATGCTAGCACCTGTGATTGACGAGCTTGCTAGTGATTTTGAGGGTAAGGCTAAAATTTGTAAGGTAAATACTGATGAAGCGCAAGATTTAGCCGCGGAGTTTGGCGTTCGCTCAATTCCTACGATGGTATTTTTTAAAGATGGCCAGATTAAAGAAACCTTAATCGGCGCTCAAAGCAAGGCAGTAATTGCTGATAAAATCAATTCTTTATTGTAATTTTAAATTTGCCTAAATTAAAATTTAGGCAAATTTGAATTTAGTTTGTTTAGCTAAGCTTTTAGATTTTAAAATTTTAATTAAATAAATTAAAGGAGAATAAATGATAGATTTAGCGATTATTGGCGGTGGGCCAGCTGGACTTACGGCTGGGCTTTATGCTACGCGTGGCGGATTAAAAAATGTGATAATGTATGAAAAAGGTATGCCAGGCGGTCAAATCACAAGTAGCTCAGAAATAGAAAACTACCCAGGCATTAGCGTTGTAACTGATGGCATAAGCTTTATGGCGCCTTGGAGCGAGCAATGCACGCGTTTTGGGCTAAAAATTGAAATGAAAAGCGTTGAAAGGGTTGAGAAAATTTCAAATGGCTTTTGCTTGCATTTTGAAGATGGCAGTAAGCAAGAAGCAAAATGCGTTATAGTATGCACTGGCTCAAAGCCACGCCGAGCAGGCATTAAGGGCGAAAATGAGTTTTTTGGCAGAGGCGTTAGCACTTGTGCTACTTGTGATGGATTTTTTTATAAAGGTAAAGAAGTAGCCGTTTTAGGCGGTGGCAACACAGCAATTGAAGAAGCTTTATATCTTAGCGAGATTTGCTCTAAGGTGTATTTAATACACAGGCGAGATGAGTTTAGAGCAGCGCCTAATTCTGTTGAGCGCGCTAAAAAATGCGAAAAGATAGAATTTGTGCTAAATGCTGTGGTTGATGAAGTATTGGGCGATTCAAGCGGAGTAACGGGGCTAAGATTAAGTTATAAAGATGGCAAAACGCGCCAAATAGAAGTGCCGGGGATTTTTGTTTTTGTAGGGCTTGATGTTTTAAATAATGTTTTAAGCGATAATAATGGCGGATTTATTTGCGAAATGACGCCACAAGGCAATGTAAAGGTAAATCTAAAAATGCAAACTAGCTTGCCTGGGCTTTGGGCGTGTGGAGATTTGCGCCAAGATGCGCCAAAACAAGTAGTATGCGCTGCTGGCGATGGTGCCGTGGCCGCACTTGATGCGATTGAATATCTTAGAAATCATCACTAAACTAAGTCGCGCAATAAATTAAAATTTATGCGCGCTATTTTTATTTGGTAGATTAGCGCGCACTTACTTTAAAATCAAAAGAGCCAAAATTTTAAAATTATGCTACAATCCGCGCTTAAAATCACAAGGCAAAATAAATGCAAGATAAAGAGTATTTTAGCAACGATGACGGGCTAAACCTTCAAACCCGCAAAGAATATTTTAATGAAATTTTAAACCTTGAAAGTGGGCGGATTTTAAGTGATTTTTGGCTTGAATACGAAACTTACGGACATTTTAATGGAGATAATGCCATTGTTATTTGCCATGCATTAAGTGGAAATTGCCACGCGGCTGGGCGTTATGAGGGCGAGCGTAAAAAAGGCTGGTGGGACGATGTAATTGGGGCAAATAAGGCTATTGATACAAATAAATATTTTGTGATTTGTGTGAGTATTTTGGGCGCAAATGGCGGTATTTTGGGCGGTTCTACGAATGCGCTAAGCGTTGAGGCTAGCACAGGGCGTGAGTATAGATTGCGCTTTCCTGTGCTTGCAATTAGCGATGTAGTGCGCGCACAAATGCGCTTATTTGAGCGTTTGGGGATTAAAAAAGCGCGCGCTATTATAGGTGGGAGTCTTGGGGGAATGCAAGCGTTGTGCTTTGGCATAGAACAAAGCCATTTTTGCGATAATATAATGATCCTAGCTAGCACTTATGCCACGCAACCTTGGGCGATAGCCTTTAATAAAATCGCCACAGAAGCAATAGTGCGCGATAGCGCATTTATGGGCGGTTATTATGATAAAGAGCACATTAAAGAAAATGGCTTAAACGGGCTAAGCATAGGCAGAATGGCAGGGCATATAAGCTTTTTAAGCCCGCATTCAATGGCTAAAAAATTTGGGCGCAATTACTCTGGCACGGACGGGCTTTATGAGCTTTTTGGGCGTTATGAAATTGAGCGTTATATGCAATACAATGGCGATAATTTTGCTAGAAAATACGATCCGCTATGTTATTTGTATGTGGTAAAAATGATGAATAACTTTGATAGCACGCGCCATTACAATAGCCTAAAAAACGCGCTTTTATTAAGCAAGGCGCGCTTTTATTTGCTAGCATTTAGCGGGGATTTGCTTTTTATGCCTGATGAAATGGAGCAAATCAGCCAAGCTTTAAGCGAGCTTGGGAGAGAGCATTTTTATAGTTGCGAGCATAGCGATTATGGGCATGATTCTTTTTTGGTAGAAAACGACATAACAACAAAACACATAAAAAGGTTCTTAAATGAAAACTCTAAATAGCGCAAGTTTTGAAGAAAAATTACAAGAAATTGAAGAAATTTTAACTAAGTTAAATGATGAAAACACCACGCTTAAAGATAGCATTGAGCTTTTTAAAAAAGGCTCATTAATAGCCCGCGATGCTAGCGAGCTATTAGAAAACGCACAATTAGAAATTCAAAATTTTAAATATAATTTACAAAATGGATTTAGCGAGCAAAACTCTGCTTTAAACGATACTAGCGCGCAAAATGATGAGTTGTTTAGTTAAATCATTGGGCGTTTAGTTTTGTAATAATCTCATAACATTTTGTTGGATTGTGTTTGCTTGGCTCATGGCATAACTACCTGATTGGGCTAAGAGATTGTATTTGTTAAAATTGCTAGCTTCTGTGGCAAAATCCACATCGCGGATTTGGCTTTCGCTAGATTTTACATTTACTTGGGTTACTGTTATATTGCTAATTGTGCTTTGGAGCTGGTTTTGAACTGATCCTAGATCTGAGCGTATTCTATCAAGGGCTTTTTGGGCTGATTCTGCCACACTTACCATAGCTTGTGCGCCATAATAAGTCGTTACTCCGCTTCTTTGGTCGCCTTTTAGCGCACCAGCAGCAAAATACCCCAAGGCATCTGCTATGCTTGAAGACATTATGCCTGTATTTAGATCCTTTAAGCTTATGCTTTTTTGGCTAGCTGCTGTGCCACTAAATGCTTTTGTATCGCTGATTGTGTAGCCACTGCTTATGCTATTGCCTAAATTCACGGCTGAAACGGTTAGATTATTGGCTGCGGCTGAGATATTAAAAACAATATCCCTAGCATCTTGGCGCACTAAGGTTAAACGCCCTAAAATTGCCACATCTTTTATATCTTTACCAGCACCGCTAAATGCTCCGCCAACTGCGCTGCCACCCTCATCATATTTAAATCTAATCGCCCTGCCATCTTTGGCATTTAGGGTTAGTTTGCCATCTTTTACGCTAGCTTCAACGCCTGTTTGTTCTTTTACTTTATTTATCGCATTTACTAATACTGAGTTTGAATCGCCAGATTTTGTTTCTACTATGCCTATGCTTATATCATTTATTGTAAGGCCTGTTATTTTGCCTGCTTGAACTGTGGATGAAAAAGTAAGCGTATTCATCACCTTAGCCGAAACGCCCGTTAAATCAGACACCGCGTTTAATCTATCTGCCACTGCTTTAAGCCCGTGTTCTTTTAGCTCGGTGCCGGCTATGTTTTGGAAATTATATCCATTTGGATAGCCATCAATGCCCGATAAACTAAGGGCAAGCTCAAATTGCGAAAGTCCGCTATTTATATAGGCTATTGGCGCTGAGGTTTCAAAGCGTGTAAGGCCAATTTTATCGCTAGCAGTAGCACCGATTGAAACTTGAACTGTTTGATTGGCATATGCGCCGATTTGGAAATTTTTATTGGAGAAGTTGCCATTTAAGAGCTGTTGGCCATTAAAGCTAGTGGTGGTTGCTATGTTATCAAGCTCTTCAAGTAGCCTTGAAATGTCGCTTTGTAGGGCTTCGCGTGATTGCGTGGTTTGGCCATCTTGGGCTGCTTGGATCGCTTTGGTGCGAATGGTATTTAAAATGCTTAATTGCTCGTCCATTGCTTTATCGGCAGTTTGGACTATACCTATTGCGTCATTTGCGTTAGCTATGGCTTGGCCTAATGCGCTAGCTTGCGCGCGCAGGCTATCTGCTATGGTCATACCTGAGGCGTCATCGGCTGCTTTATTTATTCTTAGGCCTGAGCTAAGTTTGGCTATGCTTGCATCTAGCTCTCTGCCTGTCGCACTTGCATTTGTGTAGGCATTCATAGCTGAAATATTAGTGTTTATGCGAAAACTCATTTTGAGTCCTTTTTCAAAATTTTAAACGCCTTAGCAAGAAGTATTCCAAATTAAAATTTCTTAATTTGAGCTTATTAAAATTTTAAGATTTGTATTTTTAAACTTTAACTTGCTAAAATCTGCGATTTTTTTATAAGGACAAAAATGCGTTATGATATAATCATCATTGGGGGCGGTCATGCTGGCATTGAAGCAAGTTTGGCTTGTGCTAAAATGGGCGCAAAAACTTTGCTAATTACGATTTTATGCGAGCAAATCGGCGCAGCTAGTTGTAACCCTGCTATTGGCGGATTGGCTAAGGGGCATTTGGTTAAAGAAATAGACGCTCTTGGCGGTGCTATGGGGCTTGCTAGCGATGAATGCGGGCTTCAATATAGAATCTTAAATGAAAGCAAAGGGCCTGCTGTGCGTGGTTCTCGCGCGCAAATCGATATGGATGCTTACCGCATTTATATGCGAAATTTACTTTTAAATACGCCAAATTTAGACATCAGCCAAGAAATAGCCACGCAAATTTTATCTTGTAAAAATGGCGATAAAAACGAGGTTTGTGGCATAAGAACTAGCATAGGCAATGAATATGCTTGTAAAAAATTAATAATTACTACTGGGACATTTTTGCGCGGGCTAATTCACATTGGCACAGCCAAGCAAAATGCTGGGCGCGTAGGCGAGCTAGCAAGTAGCGCACTAAGCCTAAGCTTAGAGCATCACGGCATTAAGCTAGGTAGGCTAAAAACTGGCACCTGCCCGCGCGTGCTAGCAAGTAGCATTGATTTTAGCGTGCTTGAAGCCCAAAATGGCGATGAAATACCGCACCCTTTTAGCTTTCGCACAAAAAATTTTAATCCCACTCAGCTAGCTTGCTTTATAACCTACACAAATGAGCGCACACACGAAATTATTCGCTCAAATTTTTCGCGCGCTCCGTTATTTACAGGGCAGATTAACTCAACAGGGCCAAGGTATTGTCCTAGTATAGAAACTAAAATTTATGAATTTAGCGAGCGTTTGAGGCATCATGTTTTCATCGAGCCACAAACTGCACAAAAAAACGAATATTATTTAAACGGCCTTTCAACAAGCCTGCCTTATGATGTCCAGTTTGCTATGCTACGCTCCATCAAAGGCCTTGAAAACGCCAAAATAACGCGTCCAGGCTATGCGGTAGAATATGATTACGCACAGCCAACCCAGCTAAAACATAGCTTAGAGAGCAAGGCACTTAGTGGATTGTATTTAGCAGGGCAAATAAACGGCACCACAGGCTATGAAGAAGCAGCAGCGCAGGGCTTGATGGCAGGAATAAACGCAAGCCTTGCTTTAAATGGTAAAGAGCCTTTTATTTTAGGGCGCGAAGAAGCGTATATTGGCGTTTTAATCGATGATTTAGTTACAAAAGGCACGAATGAGCCTTATAGAATTTTTACTAGCAGGGCTGAGTTTCGCTTGCTTTTACGCGAGAACAACGCGCATTTAAGGCTTGGTGAATATGGCTATAATTTTGGGCTTTTAACCAAGGCAGATATTAAAGCCATAAGAGAGCTAAAAGATGATATAGCGCGCGGTATGGAGCTTTTATTAAACAAGATTATTACGCCAAATAAACAAAATCTAGCCTTGCTTAAAAGCTTAGATGAAGAGCCTATTAGCCAAAATGCAAGCTTACAAAAAATCGCCGCGCGCAAGAGCTTTAACACCCAAAAACTTCAAAGCCTAGATCCGTTTTTTCAAAATTTAAGCCAGCAAAGCTTAGAGCAAATTTTAATAGAAGCAAAATATTATCACTACATCTTACAAGAAAAAGACGAAGTAGCAAAAATGAAAGAATTAGCCCACACAAAAATACCAGAAAATATTGATTATAACGCCATTGCCAGCCTTAGCAATGAAGTAAGATCCAAGCTAAATGAGCTAAAACCACAAACCTTGGGCGCAGCCTTAAATATCAGCGGGATAACGCCAGCGGCCATTGATATATTACAAATTTCAATAAAGCAATTAAATAAAAATAAAACTTAATTTAAAATTTTAAATCCACAAGGGCAAAAATGAAAAATATTTTTTTAGCCAGCATTCATACAAACGCTGGCAAAACGCACGCTAGCGCGGTGCTTTGTGCTAGTTTTGGCTATGAATATTTTAAGCTAATTCAAGCTGGCACACCAAGTGATAGTGAGTTTATGGCTGAGTTTAATTTAAAATATTGCGCTAAAAATCCTAGCTTTTTAAAAACTATAAAAATCCATAAAGCAGGCTTTGATTTAGCCCACGCTTGCTCGCCGCACGCTGGTATGATTAAAGAAAACTTAAACATAAACGGCCTAAATATCAAGCCAGCACAAAATGAAAATTTGCTAATTGAGCTTGCTGGCGGGCTTTTTACTCCGCTTGATAGAGAGCATTTTATGATTGATTATGTTGAAAAATACGATTTTGGCGTGTTTTTAGTAGCTTGTGAATATCTTGGTAGCATTAATCACACAGCACTTAGCATAGAGGTTTTAAAAGCGCGAAATATCAAGCTTTTAGGCGTGATTTTTTCAAATTGCCAAGACGAATTAAGCAAGGATTTTTTAAAAAAACATTATAATCACATAAAATTTTTTGAGCTTTTGTATTTTGATGATGAAAAATCTCTTAAAAATGCCTGTATATCGCTAAAAGAGCAAATTTTAATTTCAGGGGTGCTTGATGATTTACCAAGATGATAAACTTTTTATAGAGCTAGAAATAGCTGAAATCCCCTGGCTTAAAATTTTTACAAACGAGCCTTTTAAAGAATTAAGCGATTTACCAAGTGATCTTAGGGCGTATCTTTTTAGCGTTGGATTATGCTGTGAGCGTGCTTTGCGTGAGTTTTACCATCCAGATAAAATTAATTGGGCAAGCCTAGCAAACTATGTCCCGCGCGTGCATTTACACATTCAAGCGCGCTTTAAAGACGATAGCTTTTGGCCACAAAGTATGTGGGGACAAAAACAACGCCAAGCACAAAGGCGCAAGCTAGATATTAGCGCATTTAGCGAGTATTTAAATCAGCAATTAAAGAGTTTATCATCAAAGAATTAGCCAGATTTTCACATTTAAGCTTAAATGAAGCTTTAAAATTTTATTTTGTTTTTGAAGGGCTTGATTTTGGGCGTAAATATAGCGATATTTTAGAGGCTATAAATGAGCAAATTTTAAATCAAGCAAGCAAAATCGAGCGAAATTTTAATAAACTTTTTAAAGAACAAGCAAGCGATGCGATAATTTTGCTAAAACGAGTAGCGCGCGGAAAGCGCGGGATTTTTAGCCTAAGCAAAAGCACGCATAATGCAAAAAGCATTTTAAATATGCTTTTTAATTTAGAAATTTTAAAACTAGAAAAAACGCCACAAATCCCGCCTATTCGCATAAAAGGACAAAAATTAAAGCGTGAAATTAGGCGTTATAAAATCCAAAATAAAGTTCAATTTAGCAAGGGATTTTATCGTTTTTGGTTTAGTTTTTGTGCGGATAATGCCTTGCTTAAAAGCCCTAAATTAGGCGCAAGGCAAAAAATTTTAGAATTTATTAAGCAAAATTTAGAGCGTTTTTATAGCTTTGGTTTTGAGCAAGCTTGTGCTAAGCTTTTAGCAAAAACGCTAAATATAGAGCCAAATACCATTTCAAGCTACTGGCAAAAGGGCGTTGAGATCGATATATTCGTAAATGCGCGCTCTAAGCTAATAGTTGGCGAGGTAAAATACAAAGAACATAAAATTTGTAAATCCTTGCTTACTAAATTACAATTTAAATGCGAGCAATGTGGCTTAAAGCCTGATTATTACGCGCTTTTTTCTCTTGGTGGATTTTCAAGCGAGCTAATAACAAATAAAGGTCAAAATGTTTGGCTTTTTTCATTAAACGATTTTGAGGCGGTTTTATGAAACAAGATATTCAAAGCACCCTAGAAAGCTTGATTCAAAGCACTTATAAAGTAGAAGAAGAATATAAAATTTTAAGCGCAAGCTACGATAATATGCGTAATTTTGTGCGCCAAATAGTTGAAAGCCTTGGCGCGGCTCTTTGGGTTGTGGATTCTAATGGCAAAATCGTGCTTGAAAATAGCCTTGCAAGCACTAATGGCGATGTATTTGCTAGCATTAAAGCAGATAATAAAAGCCAAGAAATTGAGCTAAACGGACATTATTATGCCGTTAAAATCACCAAAAGTGGTGAGCATAGCGTGATTTTAGCCACAGATATAAGCGCTGAAAAACGAAGCGCAAGGCTGGTATCAATGGGCGCGATAGCAGCGCATTTAAGCCACGAAATTCGCAATCCAATCGGCTCCATTGCTTTATTAACCAGCACTCTTTTAAAGCGTAGCGAGCCAAAAAATATAGCTTTAATTGAAGAGATCCAAAAGTCGCTTTTTCGCGTGGAGCGCATTATTAAAGCCACTTTACTTTTTACAAAGGGCGTGCATTTAAATAAGCGCAAGTTTGCTTTAAGTGAGCTTAAAATTGCTTGTGAAAATGCCGTAAAAAGCTATGATTTTAGCGCGCAAATAGATTTTAGTTTTGATGGTTTTGAGGGCGAAATTACTGGCGATTTTGACTTGCTTGATCTTGTTTTTAGTAATTTTATTTTTAACGGCATTGATGCTATTGAAGAAAGCGAGGCTGAGTATGGCAAGCTTAGCATTAGCCACAAATTTAGCGATGGCGAGCATATTTTTAGCATTAGCGATAGTGGCGCGCGCATCGATCCTAGCGTGATGTATGAGCCTTTTAAAACCACTAAATTAAAAGGCAACGGCCTTGGCCTAGCTCTTAGCACGCAAATAATAAACGCCCATAAAGGCGCGCTAGATTTACAAAACGAGCCAAAAATTTTTACTATCACCTTGCCTTAAATTTTGAAATTTTGGTAGTTTTGAAATTTTGGCAAGTTTAAAATTTCGGCAATTTCAAATTTTTAAATTTTTAAAAATCGCAAATTAAAATTTAAAGTTTTTTTGAAATTTAGAATTTTAAAGAATAAAAATAAAAAAATCATGCCTTAAATTTTAAAATTTTGGTGATTTTAAAACTATGCGCTAACGCGTTTTATTCGCCATAGTGCGTTTTTTTTTGGCGCGCCCGAGCCACGCCACACTCTCAGCCATGCTGTTTTGCGCCACGCCTGCCACGCGTTTTTCACCACGCATTTTTTTGCTATATTCGTGCCACGCGCTAATTTGTCACACTTACAAAACGCCCCGCGCACCGCATTTTGTAGTCTGCGCTGTTCGCACGCCGTTGCCCGTCTTGATTTTTACGCCTCTTGCCCCGCGCACCGCATTTTTTTATTCGTGCCATTCGCTCGCCTGTTTTTATGCCATTTGCCCTGCAAAATGCGCTCGCCTGCGCTACATTCTCAGCCACGCACACTACGCGTTTTTTTGTGAGGTCTGCTTTTTTTTGCAGGTTAAAATTTGTGTAGATTTTGAAAGATAAAGAGATTTAAAATTTAAAGAATAAAAATAAAAAACCCCGCTAAATTTTTAAAAATTTAACGGGGTGAAATTTAATTAAAATGAATATTTAAAATTTTAATTAAATTAAATTATATTAGAATTGTATGCCACCAGAGCCACCGATTTGGATTTTGCATGTATTATTTTTAAGTTCAGACTGATCACTTTCTCCGCACATTGCTAATACACCTGGCAATTTTGTAAGCTGTTTGCATACGGCATCAGCGGTTGGCTGAAAAGTTAATGTAAGATTAACTGTGGTTGATTGACCCGTACCAGTAGTGTTAGTAGGCAATGTGACTTTGACGCATTCTGTTTTGCCTTTTACTAAAAGCTGACCACTCTTATTTAGTGCGTTTGTAATCTTGGTAAAATCGCTTGTAACACCGCTAAAATTACCCTTCGCCGTATAATACGCCGTAATATCACTCACCGCCGTGGTTAAGTTTGTCGCCGCCTTTGCCACCTCTGCATCATCTCTTGTAGCTGCTAGTCTTGGTATCGCTACTGACGCCAAAACACCTAAAATTACGATAACAAATATTAACTCAATCATCGTAAAACCTTTTCTCATCGAAAACTCCTTGTGTTGAAATCCTAAGCAAACGCTAGCCCTATGATTGAGATTTTTGGAGTAAGCCACCGTCTGCTTAGTGCCTGCTTCAAGCAAGCACAAGAATTATAGGGGGGGGTTAAACTAAGCTTAAATTACATAAAGTTTTTTAAAAAAAATTTCAATTTTTTAAAAAATTTTAATAAATTTCTTTAAAATTTGGTAAATGTTTTATAAATTTTAATGCTTTTTGGCTGGGTTTGTGGTTGCGTGGTGAGATTAAAGGGCAGGGCAGTTCGATTGGCACGCGGTTTGGGCGTGGCTGAGAATTTGGCGTGGGTTTTATGAAAGGCGTGGCGAATTTGGCTTTTTGGTGCATTGAATTAAATTGAAATTTTAAAATTTTATTTTGGCTAAGAATTTGGCGCGAAATTTTAATGGCGTTGCGATTTGATTGGCGGGCGCGTGGCGCGGGTTTAAGGGCGGGCGGTTTGGCTAGCTGTGTGCGCGCACGCGGGTTTTATAAAGGCGGAGTGAATTTTGGTTTTTTCAGGCGGATTAAAAATCACATTTTAAAATTTGGGCGTTTATATGGGCGAATTAAAAGCTAAATTTTAAAATTTTGGCACTTCGGTGCTCTAACGCGTTTTGCTCTAAGACGCCGCCCAGCCAACCCACGCATTAACCCGTTTTTGACCAAACTGCCGCGGCTTCACAGCCTTTCTCTTCAAATCAACCCGCCATATTATCATTTTTGCCCCATTTGGCAGGCGCAAATGCTACCCGAATTTTATGCCTTTGTGCTTTAAATGCGGTGTTTAAGGCTTGCAAAAAGAGCTTCGCAAAAATTTTGCAAGGCGCCTTTGTCATAATCAAAATAAAGGCTTGGTTCTATGAGTTCGACCTCGTTTATAAGGGCTTTTCCTTTGTGTGTGATGAAATCGATTCTTGCGTAAAGCGGCTTTTGCGGCATTTGCGCTAAAATTTGCCTTGCTGTGTCAAGGTAGCTTTTTTCCACGACTTCGCAGCGATGAATGCTTGCGCCAAATTGCGAATTTGCGCGAAACTCGCCACAAGCAACCTTTCGTGTGATAGCATAGTGAAATTTTGCGTTAAAAAACACAAGGCAAAGCTCGCCCTTGTCTGAAATCTCGCTCATAAATTCTTGCAAAACAAAGCCATTTTTAAAGAGTTTGTCCTTAAAAAGTGAGTTTAAATTTAGCCCATCAAGCCTAAAAACTCCGTTGCCACTTTGTGAGACAAGGGGCTTGATGATGGGATTTTGCCACATTTTTGCGCGTTTGAGTGCTTCGTCAATGGAATTTTGACTTAGGCGCACAAAAAGGCTTGGGACTATGTCAAAGCCTAAATTTTCTAACTCTTTAAGATAGAGTTTAGATAAATTCCAGCGCAAAAGGGGCAAGGGGTTGAAAACGGCAAGATTTAAACGCTTGATTTCGTCTAAAAAGCGTAAAAATTCATCATAATGCTGGCTATAATCCCACACCGCTAAGGGCAAAAGCACTGAATTTGAGCTTAAATTTTTTAAATCAAGCTCGCGCCAAGGGGCGATTTTTGCCTCGCATTCAACGCCCCTTTCAGCCCAAAATGCCTTTAAGTGCGCGCAAAGTCCTTGCAAGGCTGAGTTGCCCTGCGGGTAGTCCTTGCACGAAAGTATGATGAAATCATTCTTTGATTTGTGTGGCATACTTTTCAAGGCGACCCTTGTTTTCGCTAACTCTTTTTTCAAGTTTTGGCACGGCAGCTTTTGCTTTGGCTGCATTTGTCGCCTTGCCTACTTGGATAATGCCTAGCATATTCATCATCTTGTGCGGCGGGCATTCGTAGATATAAACGCCCTCTGTGTCAAATTTAAAAGTGGCTTTTTCATCTAGCTTGCTTTCAAATTTGCTTGCGCCCTCTGGGACAATCACGCTTTTAGCCCAGTGCGTTTTGTGTGTCGGCACAAAGGTAATGCTGTCGCCTTTTTGTATGTGAATGAAACCGGGTTCAAAGACCATAGTGCCTTCATCATTGACATCAAGCATTTTGACTTCGTAATCCTTTGCATAAGCAAAGGCACAAAGCAACGCTGTTGCTGACATAATCTTAACTATTTTTTTCATTTTTCCTCCTTTGTTAAGATATTTGTTTTAAGTGCTGATTTTGCCACGATGACGGGCTTGTTGCTCTCATCATAGAAAATATCGGCTTTGATTTTGTATAAATTTTCGATTAAATCTTTCGTTAAAACGCCCTTTGCCTCGCCTTGCGCCCAAATTTTGGCATCACTTAACACCACAAGTTCATCAGCAAACTGCGAAGCAAGCGATAAATCGTGCAAGATGATGACAGTGATGAGCTTTTCTTTGCGCGTGTATGAGCGCACGCATTCGAGCAAGACGCATTGATGGTGCATATCAAGTGCGCTTACAGGCTCATCAAGCAGCAAAATTTCAGGCGCTTTGATAAGCACGGAGGCAAAAAGCACCATTTGCCTTTGCCCGCCACTTAAATTTAAAATGTCTCTGCTGGCTAAATGCAAAATGCCAAGTTCTTCCATAAGGCTTAATGCCTGCGAAATTTGCGTGTCGCTCACATACATTCCAAGCTGGTCAATCAGCCCCAAAAGCACCACTTCAAGCGCGCTTAAACTCGCATCTACGCTACTATCTTGTGGCATATAGGCTATGCGTTTTTTCCACGCGAAATGATTTTTGAGACTTAACTCCATTTGCTTGTGCGCTATGCTGCCCTTAAAGGCTAAATCCCCAAACATTGCCGAGATGAGCGAGGTTTTGCCCGCTCCATTTGGACCAAGTATGGCATAAATTTTGCCCGCTTCAAATTCGCTGTTTATGGCATTTGCCACGCAAAGTTCATTGCGATAAATGCTTAAATTTTCAAGCCTTAACATACGCTTTTCCTTTTTGATAAAATTATCCAAAAGAAAAACGGCACACCGACAAAAGAAGTAACGATACCCACAGGAAAGAGTGCGCCGGGGATTATGATTTTAGAAAGCACTGAGGCTATGGACAAAAAGGCTGCACCGCAAAACATAGCACTTGGCAAGAAAAACCTTTGGTCTTCTCCAACAAGAGTGCGAGCGATATGCGGGGCGACAAGCCCGATAAAGCCGATAACGCCGACAAAAGAAATGGCTGTGGCTGTCATTATGGAGACGATAAGCAAGGTGCGAAAGCGCAAGGCGTTTAAATTCACGCCCATACTTTTTGCCCTTGCCTCACCAAGCCTTAAAGCCGTGAGCTTCCACGAGTCCTTTAAAAGCGAGGCGATACAAAGTGTGCTTACCGCAAAAATCACGGCTAAATTTATCCAATTTGCCTTTTGCAAAGACCCAAAAAGCCAAAACAAAATGAGCTGCGAAATTTCAGGGCTTGATAAAAACTGCACGAGCGAAAGTAGGCTTTGAAACAAAAACAAAAGCGCAATGCCTACTAGCACAAGTGTGGCTGAGCTAAAACGGCGCATAGCCGCAAAGGAAAAAAGCACCGCCGCGCTAAGCATAGTCATCACAAAAGCCCCAACAGGCACAGCAAAAAGCAAGGGCAAACCAAAGCTCCCAAAGGCTATGACAAGGCTTGCCCCAAAGCCAGCTGCTGCTGCAAGTCCCAAAGTATAAGGGCTTGCCATAGGATTGTTAAGTAGGGTTTGAATTTCAGCCCCACCCACGCCCAAAGCACCGCCAACCACTAACGCCATAAGCGCGATAGGCAAACGCAAATCAAAAACTATCGCCAAAGTCGTTTCATCGACACTTATGTCATCGAAAAAAGGGCTTAAAAGCGCGTCTAAAACTTCTCGTGGGGGCAAAAGCGATGGACCTGTGGCTATGTCAAAAATGAGCGAGACAAAAGCCACAGCCAAAAAGCTGATGATGATAACAAAGCGTTTAAATTCACGCTTTCTGTGTGCTTTGAGTGCGCTTTGAACTTGCTCGCTCATCATTTGTCCTTAATTTACTCAGCACGAATGCCAAAAGTGCCTTGTGGGATTATCGGCAGATATTTTTTGTGAAAATCCACATAGGTTTTAATCGGGTCAATGTCCTCAAACAAGTCAGGATACAAGGCTTTTGCAAGGTATTGTATCATACTTGCATCGGCTAGGTTGCGTGAAGCACCCATATAAAGCCCATAAAGGCGGTTTTGCCTAATGGCTGGGAGCGAATTCCACGCTGGGCGTTTTTTGTAAGCTGCTAGTCTTTTTAGGGCTTCTTTTTTGTCAATTCCTATGCCCATCACCATAGCTTCTTTGTTCTTTTTAAGCTCTGTTTCGCGCCCTGCTATCATTATAACCTCTGGCTTTGAAACGATGATTTGCTCGGGGTTTATCGGCGCCCATTGCGTTACAAATGGCGCTGCTATGTTTTCTCCGCCCGCTAAATCAATAAGCGAACCCCACATATCCTTGCCATAAGTAATGCCCGCTTCATTTGGTCCCTTGTTGCCAAATTCGATGTAAATTTTAGGCTTTTTGCGATTTGCCTTTGCTATGCGGCTTTGCACTTCATTTGCTATGCCTTCATACCATTTGGCAAGCTCTGCGGCTCTCTTTTTCTCGCCTGTGATTTCGCCTAAAAGTTTGGTTGAAAGCAAGTGTCTTTCAAGCGTTTCGCGGTTATAATCCAAAATGATTATAGGAATGTTCGCCTCAATGACAGGTTCAAGGTCAAATTCCAAAAGCTGCCACTGCCACGCCGCTAAAATCAGCAAATCAGGCTTTAAAGCAAGCACCTTTTCTACCGAAAAAGTGCCAACCTCAGCCTCGCCAAAGTCTGCAAGCTTGTTAAGACGAGGCACAGCCTTGCTATACACCTCCCAGCTTGCGGGTGTCCAGTCCGTCCAAACGGCTTTTGAAAAGCCTACGACATTGTCAAGTGCCTTTACACCGCCAACAGCGATGAAATCAGTATAGTAAAAGCCCAAAGCTATGCGTTTAGCGGGCAAATTTACCTTAACTTCGCGCCCCAAGACATCTTTGAGAACCTTTACCTCCGCAAAGGCTGAATTTGCGATGAATATCCCAAGCAGGATAAAGACTAATTTTGCTAAATTCTGTTTCATTGTTTCCTCCCTATAAAGAATTTGCAAACGAAATTTAATTATTTTTGATTTTAATTATTAAAAATAAAAATTTAGTAAAACTTTCTTAAAATAAAATTAAATATCAAAAAATTTATAAAAAATTTTTTATCAAAATCAAAACAAACACTTTTGCGATTAGTAAAAGTACTTAAATTTCGAGGCGAAGACTTGAAATTTTCCGCCGTTACTCGAAAAACCAAAACACAAACTGCAAAAACCAAATTTGGTTTTTGCAGTTTTAAGTTTTTGCAGTTTTGCGAAGTTAAACCTAAATTCGTTTAAATTTGCTCAAAATTCACGCTCAAACACAACTCAAAGGCAAAAATTTTAAGATGATTTGGGCGTTGTGTAAAAAATTTTGCAAGGATAGAGTGCTAGCGCATTTGGCGTGGCGGGCGCGGGGCGGTTGCGCGGTTGAGAGCTAGGCGGGCGCGGGTTGCTTTTAAATAATGCTTGGCGGGTGGGTTTTATAAAGGCGTGGCGAGTTTGGATTTTTGGCGCGTGGATTAAATTAAATTTTAAAATTTTGGTGTTTTGGCGGATAAAAATTTGCGTGGCGCGTGGGTTAAAATTTGGGTTAGTTTGTGGGGGTTGTAATAAAATTAAAATTTTAAAATTTTATTTTGGCTAAGAGTATGGTGGGCGTGGCTGAGAATTTGCGGGCGCGGATTGCTTTTAAATAACGGCGCTGCGGGCGCGCGGGCGCCAAACATTATTTCATAGCATAGAGCATTATTTCACAGCATAAAACATCATTTCACAGCATTAAAATATTATTTCACAGCATTAAAACATTATTTTATGGTGCTAATAAGATCTAGCACGCTTTTTTGGGCGCGTTGGTCGCGTATATCGACTTTAAAGAAAATTTTGGCAATTTTTAAATCCTTGCCGCTTCGCCAGCCGCGGTAATTTTGCCCCATGGCTAAAAATTGCAAGCGTTTTGGCTCTACTCCATTTGCGATTAGTTGATTTAGCACATTAAATCCGCGCTTGGCTGAAAGCTGGTAATTTTCAATATCATCTAAATGGTCATCAGCAAAGCCGCGAATTTCAACCGAAACAGAATTAGGCAGTTTTGCAGCTATCATAGAAACCGTGCGTAAAAATAATTTTATATCATCGCGATCAATGCTTGCGCTAGCATTATCAAATCTTATTTCGGTTGGTAAATCAAGCGCGATTTGATTTTCTGCTTGATCTAGGGCGATATTGTAGCGTTCATTGCGGCGATTGATTTTGATGGTTTGGCCATCTTGATTTTGCTGATTTAGTGCTGTGGCGGTGTTTGCGTTTTCTAATCTGCCTTGGCGGCCGCCTTCTTGCTTTTTGGTAGCACTACTACTATCTGGGAATTCAAAAATTTTAATCATCGCCGTAGTCATCGCATTTGCCTTTGCTTGATCTACATTTGAAATAGCCCAAAGCGCGATAAAAAGCGCCAAAAGCAAAGAAAGAAAGTCAGCATAAGGCACAGCCCATTTTTCACCAGCAGGACATTCTGGAGCTTTTTTCTTTTTAGCCATTTTACGCCTTTAATTTATTTTATTGTTTATTTAAACTGAGAAGTGCGAGGCTGTGATTTTTCAAGAAAATTAAATAATTTTGCCTCTAAATTTCGCGGGTTTGCGCCCTCAGCTATGCCCACAAGAGCTTCAATTATCAGCTCGCGCTCTTTAATTAAATCTTTTGCGTTATTCATTAGTTTATTGCCCCAAGGCCCAAAAAACGCATACGCGCCCATAATCCCAGTAACTGTCGCTGTAAATGCGCCCGCAATACCAGCTGCCATAGCTTGTGGATTATCAAGCAGTTGTAATGCTAGCATCAAGCCCATAACCGCTCCAACTAGCCCAAATGTAGGGCAGCTCTCGCCAGTTCGCAACCAAAAATGCGCGCACTCGTGGTAATAATTTTCTGTGGTTTCAAGCTCTAATTCTAAATTTTCGCGCACTTCATCGATTGGCTGACCATCTACTAGCATACTTAGGCCTGATTTTAAAAATTCATTTTCTACGCCTTGGGCTTTTTGCTCTAAGGCCAAAATGCCATCTTTTCTAGCTATTGTAGAATAGCTCACTAGCTCTTCGATGCGTTTATTTAAATCCACGCCAGCACCTTTAAAAACTATGCCAAGCTCTTTAAATGCTGGGCCTACATAGCGTTTGTTTGTAGCTGTCATTGAGGCCATCATAGCTGTTGGGATAACTATCAAAAACGAGCTTAAATGAATAACATGAATTGGGTTACCGCCTTCTAAAATATCGCCTACTGAAATACTAGTAATAGAAAGCACCATACCAAGAATAGTAGCTAAATCCATAGTTTTGCCTTATTGTTTGTGATAAAATCTTGCAATTATGCCAAAATTTTGATGAAACTAAGCAAAAGCTATACCTAAACATAAAATTTGGCAGAAAATTAAGCATTTAAGCGAAGTTATAAGCATTTTGGCTATAATCGCGGCCAAATTTTAATAAGGCAAAACATGGATATTTTGCAAACCGCAAAAGATGTGCTAGCTCTTGAAGCAAGCGAATTAAAACGCCACGAAAATATGCTAAATGCGAGTTTTGTCAAGGCTTGCGAAGAGATTTTTCACACAAAGGGCAAGCTAATAGTAACAGGCGTAGGCAAAAGCGGCCATATAGGCGCAAAAATCGCCGCAACCCTAGCAAGCACAGGCACGCCAAGCTTTTTTTTACATCCCACAGAAGCAATGCATGGCGATCTTGGTATGATAAGCCAAAATGATAGCGTGCTTGCTATTAGTTTTAGTGGCCAAAGCAGCGAGCTTTTAGCCATTATGCCACACATTAGGCGCCGTGGAATTAAAATAATTTCTATGGCAAAATCATCTAGCACCCTAGCGACTCTAAGCGATGTAAATATCAGCCTTGATATATTAAAAGAAGCTTGCCCGCTAGGTGCTGCGCCTACTGTTTCTACTACTTTAAGCCTAGCTCTTGGCGATGCGCTGTGTGTGTGCTTGATGAAAATGCGAAATTTTACATCAAATGATTTTGCGTCTTTTCATCCTGGTGGCACGCTTGGTAAAAGGCTGTATTTAAAATTAAGCGACATTATGCGAGTAAAAAATTTGCCCTTAGTTAGCCAAGATGCGAGCTTGCGCGAGACCATAAATGCGATAAGCGAGGGTAAATTAGGCACGGCTTTATTAGTTGATGATACTGGCGCGCTAAAAGCTGTGCTAAGTGATGGGGATTTGCGCAGAGCCATGCAAAGTGCGGATTTTAGCTTAGACGCTAAGGCTTTAAAGTATGCAAATACCAAGCCAAAAACGCTAGATGATGATGAAATTTTAGCTTATGACGCGCTTAAAATGATAGAGCAGTATAAAATACAAATTTTAATCATCACAAAGGCTAAAAAAGTAGCGGGAGTGGTGCATATCCACGATTTAACCACGCTTGGGCTTTGATAAATTTTAAAATTTAGAGTTTGGCGATTTATAAATTTTAAAATTTCTAGCTTGGGCGATTTATAAATTTTAAAATTTTAATTTACAGGGCAAAAAATGCGGATAAATCAATACATTTCACACAATACCGGCCATTCTAGGCGCGAGGCCGATGAATTAATAAAAGCTGGCAAAGTGCGTGTAAATGGGCGCGTGCTAGAAAACTTAGGCTATGATGTGCGCAAAAATGATAAAGTAAGTATCAATTCGCGCGCGGTGCGTGTAAAAAATGATTATAGCGTGATTGTGTATCATAAGCCAAAGGGCGAGTTAGTAAGCAAAAGCGATGCGCGCGGGCGCAGGCTGATTTATGATAGCTTGCCAAATGGCTTTAAGCATTTTATTCCTGTTGGGCGTTTGGATTATGCAAGTAGTGGGCTTTTGCTACTAACTGATGCGCCAAAAATCGCCACAGCATTAAGTGGGAGCGATTTAGAAAGAGAATATTATTTAAAGGTAAAAGGTAGCGTAAGCGATGAAGTAAAAGAGGCCATGAGAACGGGGCTAAGCCTAAAAGATGCCACAAAAGGCGCGCACGCAAAAACGCGCATAAAATCTATGGATTTTGCGCCTTTTGTTGCTTTTGGCATAGTTAGCCAAAGTGGCGGATATACGCGTCTGCGCGTGATTATCAATGAAGGCAAAAATAGAGAATTAAGGCGCTTTTTTGGGCATTTTGATTTAGAGGTTATGGATTTAAAAAGAGTGGCTTTTGGAGCGGTTAGCCTTGATACGCTAAAAGAGGGCAAATGGCGGTATTTTGGGGCTGGCGAGTATGATAGATTGCGCGATTTTTTGGCTAATTTAGAGCCTAAAAAAAGCATAAAAGCTTTAAATGAAAAAGAAAATTTACCTAAAAATCCTAAATCCAACGAGCCAAAAAACGCGCAAAAAATTTCACGCTCAGCAAAAAATGAAAATTCTATAAATTCTAAATCAAATCCGGCTTTTTCTAAAAAAGCTACAAATTTTAAAAAACATTCAAGCAAACCCAAATAAAACGCAACGCATTCGCTACCAAAACCCTAAAAAATGAATTTTAAAATTTTTAGTTAAAAAATATTTATTATAAATTTATCGATTTTGAGATAATATTTCGACCAAAATTATCTTAAATAAGGCAAACAATGAATAGAGTGTATTTAGATAACAACGCAACCACTATGTTGGATCCAGAAGCATTGGAGCTAATGTTGCCATTTTTACAAGATCAATACGGCAATCCAAATTCCTTGCATTTTTTTGGCTCACAAACTCACGGCGCATTAAAAACTGCCATCGATCAGCTCTACGCTGGCATAAACGCAAGAGATAATGACGATATAGTAATAACTAGCTGTGCTACTGAGAGCAATAACTGGGTGCTAAAAGGCATATATTTTGATAAAATTTTAAATAAAGAAAAAAACAGAATAATAATTTCTGGTGTAGAACATCCTGCCGTTTTTGCTACGGCTAGTTTTTTACAAAGCCTTGGGGTTGAGGTAAGTATTTTAAATGTAAATAGCGATGCGAGCTTGAACCCAAAAAGTTTAAAAGATTTAATGGGCGATGATGTAGCCCTTGTTAGCATAATGAGCGCAAACAACGAAACAGGCGTGATTTTCCCTATAAATGAGCTTTGCGAAATAGCCCACGAATACGGCGCGCTTTTTCACACTGATGCGGTTCAATCCATAGGCAAAATCCCTGTAAATGTGCAAGTTAGCGGGGTGGATTTTTTAAGTTTTAGCGCGCATAAATTTCACGGCCCAAAGGGCGTTGGCGGGCTTTTCATTAAAGATGGAGCAAGTCTTACGCCATTACTTCATGGAGGCGAGCAAATGGGCGGGAGACGCTCAGGCACGCTAAATGTCGCTGGTATCGTTGGTATGGGTAAGGCGATGGAAAATGCTGTGAAATTTTTAAGCGTTGAAAAAACGCATGTGGAAAGATTAAGAAATAAACTTGAAGACGCGCTTTTAACAATTAGTGATGTTTATGTGGTTGGCGATAGGGCCAAACGCGTGCCAAATACGATTTTAGCGTCAATTCGCGGGGTTGAAGGCGAGGCTATGCTTTGGGATTTAAATCAAGCAGGCATTGCAGCTAGCACTGGCTCAGCCTGTGCTAGTGAAAGCTTAGAGAGCAATCCAATAATGCAAGCAATAGGCGCGGATTCAGAGCTGGCTCACACTGCCCTAAGGCTTTCTTTATCGCGTTTTAATACAGAAGCAGAAATTGATTACGCCATAGAAAAAATAAAGGCCGCCGTGGATAGATTAAGGGCGATTTCTAGTTCGTTTGCGTATGCGCCAAATGGCCATGAAAGCGGACTTTAAAATTTTAAAAAGGACAAAAAATGCTTTATCCAATTTTACTTATCATTCATTTAACTTGCGCGATTATATTTTTAGGCTATATTTTTTGCGATGTGGTGCTTTTAAATCTTGTAAGAAAGCACCTTGGCGATGAATGGGCCGATAAAACCTGGTCTGTGGTAATGCCACGCGGGCGCAAAATTATGCCTGTGGCCTTGCTTTTGTTGGTAATTACGGGCTTTGGTATGATTACTAATTACATAAGCTTTAAAGATGCTACATTTTTTGCTAATTCTCTTAGCACGCTTCTTAGCATTAAAATGTTTTTGGGGCTTTTGATTTTTGTGCTTGCTTTTACTTCGATTGCTGTGTGGAAAATTAAGAAAAAAGAAATTTTTTATGCTAAATACTTACACCAAATAGTGCTAATCTTAGGCGCAATAATCATAATCTTAGCAAAACTTGCTTTTTATATTTAAGGAGAAAAAATGGCAAAAGGCAATTTAATAAACAAAAATATATGGGCTGAGTATTCTAAAAAGGTTCAAGATTCTATGAATAATCCCAAAAATATGGGCGAAATAACCAGTGAGCAAGCAGAGGCGATGGGTTGTAAATTAATCGTGGCGGATTTTGGCGCGGAGTCTTGCGGGGACGCGGTGCGTTTATACTGGGCGGTTGATCCAAATAGCGATATTATTAAAGATGCGAAATTTAAAAGTTTTGGCTGCGGCACTGCGATCGCAAGTAGTGATTATATGGCTGAGCTTTGCCGTGGCAAAAAGGTAGAAGATGCCGTAAAAATCACAAACTTAGATGTAGAGCGCGCTATGCGTGATGAGCCAGACACGCCAGCTGTGCCACCACAAAAAATGCATTGTTCGGTGATGGCTTATGATGTGATTAAACGCGCAGCAAGCCAGTATTTAGGCGTGGATCCTGAGCATTTTGAGGATCAAATAATCGTTTGTGAATGCGCTAGGGTAAGCCTTGGGACGATTAAAGATGTGATTAGAATAAATAATTTAACCACGGTTGAGCAAATAACCGAATACACAAAAGCTGGCGCATTTTGTAAATCCTGTATTAAGCCCGGTGGGCATGAAAAAAGAGAGTATTATTTGGTGGATATTTTGGCTGAAACCAGAGCGCAAATGGAGGCCGAACATCTTGGCAAAATAGCCGATGCAAAAATTAGCGGCGCGGATTTTGGCGATGATTTAAGCTTTGATGAGCTTACGATGGTAAAGCAATTAAAAGCCATTGAGGCCGTGATTGACGAGCAAATCCGCCCTATGTTAAATTTTGATGGCGGGGATTTAGAGATTTTGGATATACAAAAATCAAATGATGGCAAAATCGATGTTTATATACGCTATATGGGTGCTTGTGGGGGTTGCGCGCATAGCTCTGGTGGCACGCTTTATGCCATCGAAAGCGTGCTAAACGAAACCCTAAGCCCAAATATCCGCGTAATGCCAGTGTGATGGATTTTGCTAATTTTGCTTAAAATTCTTAGCGTAGATTTTGCTTTTATTTAAAATTTATTTAGTTTAAAATCTACGCAAATTTTTAATATTTTTAAATATTTTTACTATTTTAAATTCTGCACGGGTTTTAAAATTTTAAAATTTTGATTATTTTTTAATATTTCAAATTCTAATATCGATTTAAAATTTTAAAATTTATTTTTATTTTTTACTATTTTAAATTATGTACGGATTTTAAAATATTAAAATTTTTTAATATTTTTACACGCATATTTCAAATCTTGTTTTTTAAAATTTGCTTTTAGTATTTTAAGATTTTAATTATTTTTTGACTATTTTAAATTCTGTACGGATTTTTAAAATTTTAAAATTTTGATTATTTTTTTGTGCGGTTCTTTTAAAAATTTCTTATTATTTTTTTACTATTTTAAATTCAGCACGGATTTTTTAAATGTTGAAATTTCGTGTTTATTTTAGATTTTAAATTTATGATTTTGCGTTTTTTTATTTAATGCTTTATAGCGTGCTTTTTTATTTGCGTTCGCCCGCCCGTTACACTCTCAGGCATACGGCACGCGTTTTTTGTTTGCACCCATTCGTGCGCCTGTTTTGCGCCTATGCGCTAAACCCGCTTACTCACAATGCGTTTTTTTGTGTGTGTTTTGCTTTTTTTATTTTAAATTTTGCGCGGATTTTGAAAAAGATTTTTGAGATTTAAAATTTAAAGAATAAAAATAAAAACCCCGTTAAATTTTGAAATTTAACGGGGTGAAATTTAATTCAAATAAATATTTAAAATTTTAATTAAATTAGATTAGAATTGTATGCCACCCGAGCCACCGACTTGGATGTCGCATGTGGTGTTGCTAAGTTCAGTCTTATCGCTTTGTCCGCACATTGCTAATATACCCGGCAATTTTGTAAGCTGTTTGCATACGGCATCGTCTTTTGTAAAAGTTAGTTTCAATTGCACTTTACTTGATTGTTGATTGCCAGTAGTGTTCCCAGGTAATGTTACGCTAACACATTCTACAGTGCCTTTTACTTTAAGCTTGCCATCTTTAGTTAGTGCGTTTGTAATCTTGGTAAAATCGCTTGTAACACCGTTAAAATTACCCTTCGCCGTATAATAAGCCGTAATATCACTCACTGCCGTAGTAAGATTTGTCGCCGCCTTTGCCACCTCTGCATCATCTCTGGTAGCTGCTAGTCTTGGAATCGCCACTGACGCCAAAACACCTAAAATTACGATAACGAAAATTAGCTCAATCATAGTAAAGCCTTTTTTCATAAGAACTCCTTTTGTTGATTTTCTAAACAAACGGCAGCCACAATGATTGAGATTTTTTGGAGTAAGCCACCGTCTGCTTAGTGCCTGCTTCAAGCAAGCGCAAGAATTATAGGGGGGGGGGTTAAACTAAGCTTAAATTACATAAAGTTTTTTAAAAAAAAATTTCAATTTTTTAAAAAATTTTTAATAAATTTCTTTAAAATTTGGTAAATGTTTTATAAATTTTAATAGCTTTTGGGATTAAAATTTTCTAAATTTTAATAATTTTTAAAATTTACTTTGAAATTTTAAGTAAGGTTTTGATTTTTGTAGTAGAATGCGCTTTTATTTAAGATTAAAGCCAAATGATGAATTATTCGTTTTTAAATGAGCCGTTTATAGCCTTGCTTAGCTATGATAGCCCAAATGATGATATTATAATCCCCATAAATAAAGCAAGTGATTATGGTATAAAATTTAAGCTAAATGCAAAAAATTCTAAAAATATCGAGCATTTTATACAAAAATATCCGCTTGAATTTAAAGATTATAAGGCGCGCTTTGATAAGGTTAGACAATACCAAAAAAACGGCCACAGCTATCTTTTAAATCTTTGCTTTGCTAGTAAGATTAAAACTAATTTAAACCTTGATGAAATTTATTCTCACGCAAAAGGCGCTGCGGTTATTTACAAAAAAGATGATTTTGTGTGCTTTACGCCTGAGCCTTTTGTGGTGATAAAAGATGGATTTATCCATACTTATCCTATGAAAGGCACGATAGATGCGAGCGTAGCAAATGCTAAGGCTAAACTTTTAAACAACCAAAAAGAATTTAGCGAATCAGCGATGATGGTTGATTTGATGCGAAATGATTTGGGGCGGGTTTGCGAGCGGGTTTGGGTGGAGCGGTTTAGGTATATTCAAAAAGTGGGAAATTTATACCAAACTAGCTCGCAAATTAGCGGGAAATTAAGGCAAAATCTTAGCTTGGGCGAAATTTTTAGCGCGCTTTTGCCAGCTGGGAGCATAACAGGCACGCCAAAAATCGAAACAATGCGCATAATAAAAGAATGCGAAAAATGTGAGCGTGGCTTTTATACAGGCGTTTTTATACATTTTGATGGCAAGGTTTGTAAAAGCTATGTTTTGATTAGATTTATCAAGCAAAGGGCTGATGGATTGTATTTTTATAGCGGTGGAGGCATAACGCTGATGAGCGATGTAAAAAGTGAATATAATGAACTCATACAAAAAATCTATTTTCCTTTTTGAAACAATTAAAATTTGCGATGGTATCGCGCAAAACTTGGATTTTCATATTTTAAGGGCTAAGAGTTTTACAAAGGGCGCGCTTGGTTTTGATTTTGGGCAAATTTTAAATTGTAAGCAAAAAGGGATTTTTAGAGCAAAGGTGATTTATAGCGAAGATGGCGAGTTTGTGGGCGTGGAGTATTTTCCTTATGAAATGCGCAAGTTTTACGAGTTTAAATTAGTAGAGATAAATTTTGATTATTCTAAAAAATATTTAAATAGAAGCCAGATTGAGCGCGCTAAAAACGGATTTAGCGAGATTATAATGCTTAAAAACTCTCTCATAACTGATACTAGTATCGCAAATCTAGCTATTTTTGATGGCAAAAAATGGCTAACGCCCAAAACTCCGCTTTTAAACGGCACAACGCGGGCAAGATTGCTTGAAAGTGGATTTTTAAGCCAAGAAGATATAAATGTAACAATGCTTTTAAGGGCCAAAAAACTTGGCATAATGAACGCAATGATGGGTTTTGTCGAGCTTGGGGAGTTTAAAATTTATTAAAATTTGCTTTTGCTTTAAAGGTCTTTGATAAAATTTATAAATAAATATGAAGGCTTTGTTAAAATGCTGAGTGTTTAATTAAAAAAAATATAGAAAATTTTTATTTTTACATTACAATATATTATAAATTATTAAGCGATATTATCATATTATATCAACATAAATTAAGGCATAATTGTTATGAGTAAATACGAAAAGTTACTAAAAGAGATAGAAAATAACCCAACAAATGTAAGATTTGAGATTTTAGAAAAGATTTTACTTAAAAATGGTTTTATTTTGCAAGGTATAAACGGCTCACATTACAATTATGCAAAATACGACTGCCAAATAACACTGCCAAAGCATAAACCTATGAAAATATACTATGTAAAAATGGTCTTAAAAGCTATAAAATAAAGGAAGAAAGATGAAAGATTTAGAGTATTATTTAAATTTGCCCTATAAAATAGAGATAGAAAAAATCCCTGAAAATGACGGTGGTGGCTACTGTGCTATGATGCCTGAATTTAAAGGCACGGCTTTATTTTGGGGTGATGGCAAGAGCGAAGTAGAAGCTTTAAAAGATTTAAAACTAGCGTTTAAATCGGCTCTAACCGGGCTGATTGAAAGTGGCAAAAAAATCCCCGAGCCAAAGGCAAAAACCGATAAAACAAAAAGTATTGCCATAACGCTAAAACAAAGCGTAATAGATAGAATAGACCGCCATGCAAAAGAGCTTGGCATTTCACGCTCGGCTTTGATTTTTAAGGGAATGGATAGTTATTTAAATAATGTTATGAAAGCGTGATAAAGTGCTGTGCGTGGCACTTAAAGCACTAATAATAAAGCCTCTTATGATAGATAAAAGGTTTATAAAAGCGCACAAAATTTTTTAAAAGTTATGCCATTATGTGATGAAATTTTAATTTATGATAATACCAAACAGTATGAATTAATCGTAAAAATAACAAATTAGATATTAGCTTTACAAAAAAATGTCGCTTGGGTTGATAATTTAAATAAAATCAAAATTTCTCTAATAATAAATTTAATTTTTATTAAATAGATGATTAAAAAGGGCTAAATTATTTGGGCTAAATTTTAAAATTTATATGCCTTCGTTTTTGATGATTGCGATGGCTTTGCGAAGATCTTTGATTTTTTGGCTTTTGTTGGCGTCTGTGCTGGCTAAAATTTCAGCGATTTTGCGCTCAAAATACAACATTAATAAGCGATTTATAGCGCGCTTAAAATCGCTAAAATCGTATTGCTCTAAACTTTCATCCATTTTTAAAGCGCGAATTAGCTCGTTATTTTCATCGTTTGGGTTATTTATCACTGCGTTAAAATGCTCGCTTTCTTGGCCAAACATCGCCGCAATTAGCTTGGTTTTAGCGTAATTTAAAAGATTTTCATCTAAGAGCATATTTTTTAAAATGCTAAGTTTTAGGGTGTCTTTTGTGCTTTGGGGCAAATGCGCGTTTTTATAAGGATTTTGGGTTAAAATTTGAGTGTTTGGGGTGAAATTTGCGCGCTGGTTTTTAAATGCTTGATTATTATTTTGAGCTAGGTTTAATTTAGTAATATCAATGCCAAGCAAGCTGCTAACCAATGGCTCATAAAAGCCGATTATTTCAGGGCGTAAATTACGCGTAAATGCCCTAACAGCCTCTAATGCTAATAATTTTTCATTTGGGCTATTTAGTGGCATATTTTTTATAGTTTTTCTTATATAAAACTCCACTAATTCAACCCCGCCACTATAAAGCGTTTTTAATTCATTAGCTTTGCCGCTAGCTACTAGCTCGGCTGGATCTTTGCCGCCATTTATTAGCACTGCGCGCCCATCTATGCCATTTAAGGCTAAAAGCCCAGCGCTTTTAAAAGCGGCATTTTCGCCAGCCGTGTCGCTATCAAAACTTAAAATTACTTTAATATTTTCTTTTTTAATTAGCGGTAAATGTTTAGGCGTTAATGCGGTGCCAAGCACGGCCACTGCGTTAGTAAAGCCAGCCAAATGCAACATAATACAATCCATATAACCCTCGCAAATAATCATTTCTTTGCGTTTGAAAATTTCATTTTTGGCTTTATCGTAGCCGTATAAAATGCGTGATTTGTCAAAAATTTCACTTTGTGGGCTATTTACATATTTGGCCAGATGTCCGCTAATCGTGCGCCCGCCAAAACCTACTAGCGTGCCAATATGATTATAAATAGGAAAACTGATGCGCTCGATAAAGCTAGCATAATAACCTTTTTGGTTTTGTTTAATTGCGCCAGCTTTTAGAGCAAGCGAGGGCGCGATATTTGCATTTTGTAAGCAAGCTATGCTTTTAGCACTGCTCCCAGCCCAACCTAGCTCAAAACGCTCAATCATCGCATCATTTATCCCGCGCTCTTTTAGGTATTTTAACGCGCGCGCTCCATCTTGGCTAAAAAGAGCTAGTTTGTAGCTAGCATTTAGTTCATTTAGCACATTTGCTGCGCTTTTGTAATCTTTTGTATTGTCGTTTTTGCTGTATTCTAAGCTGATATTATACATATCGGCGATTTTTTCAACTGCGCTGGCAAAGTCTATATTTTCAATCTCCATTATAAACTTAAAAATATTACCGCCAGCTCCGCAAGCAAAGCAATGATAAAGCCCTTTATCGCTACTTACATGCATAGACGGCGAGCGGTCATCGTGAAATGGGCAAAGCCCAACATAACTATGGACGCCATTTTTTTTAAGTGGCACATAGCTTGATATTAAATCGCTTATATCTATGCTGGCGGCTAGATTGTCAATAGAACTTCTTTTTATCACGGCAAGCTTTCTTTAAAATTTTAAAGCCTAAATCATACGAAAACTTTGCTATAATTTTGCTTAGAAGCTAATCACAAAAAGGGGCGCAAAGTATGGAATTAACGCATATAAACGAAAAAAACTTACCTAAAATGGTTGATGTAGGGCTAAAAGAAATAACTCAGCGCACAGCAATTGCAAGCGGGGTTATAAAAATGAGCCAAAAAGCTTATGAGCTAGGATTAAGCGGGGAGGGCAAAAAGGGCGCGATTATGCAAACAGCCGTAATTAGCGCGATTATGGCGGCAAAAAATACAAGCAAAAGCATAGCGATGGCGCACCAAATTTTAATAACTAGCGTAGATGTTGATATCACACCTTTAAACCAATTGCCAGGATTTAAATTAAAGGTTGTTGTAAAAAGCCAGGGTAAAACGGGAGTTGAGATGGAGGCCTTGCATGCTGTAAGCGTGGGGCTTTTAAATATTTATGATATGCTAAAAGCAGTAGATAAAGCTATGCTAATTAGCGATATTTTCTTAGAGCAAAAAAATGGCGGAAAAAGTGGCGATATTTATAATGATTTAGAGCAAATAAAGGCTAGCAAATGAAAGATATTTCGTGTTTTGGAGAGCCTAAGATACATTATCCGTGTATGTGGGAGTATAAGGCTTTTGTTAGTGTGGATTGTGATGAAAAGGCCTTTTTTAATGAGCTTTTAAGCCCGCACCAATATAAATTAAAATTATCTAAGCAAAATGCCAAATACAAGTGTTTTAATATAATGTTATTAGTAAATAATCAAGCCCATAGACTTGAAATTTTTGAGATATTAAAAAGCAAATGCGCTTTTGTGCTTTGAAATTTTAATTAAAATTTTAATTCAAGCGGAAAAATTACCAAGTATTTACTGAGTGAATTTATAATTTCGCATCAGTTTTCTTCTCCCCTATAACCTAGTGGATGAGCGCTATACCAGCCAATACCCGCTAGGAAATTTTAAAATTTGCTTTTTACTCTATACCGCAAAACTACTTTTAAAATTTGGCCTATTTTTCATTAAATAAAGATATTAAAATTTACTTTTTGGTATAAGTTCGGTAAATACTCGGTAACAAATTTCATAAAATTCAGTCAAATTTAAGTTTAAAGCCTTTACAATGCGCTCTACAATTTTCTAAAAGGAGAAGAAAATGAAACTATTTAAGATGAGTTTGGCCGCTGTTGTGGCTTTAGGTGCTCTTTCAAGCGTGGCAAGTGCTACTCCACTTGAAGAAGCTATTAAAGATGTAGATGTAAGTGGTTTTGGTCGCTATCGCTATGACAGCACAAACACAGAAAATACAACAAAAAATGCAACTACTAATCAAGAAACAAAAACAAAAAATAGTGATGCTTTCCATAGATTTACATTAGATGCAAATTTCAAAGCTGCACTAGATGATAACTTCTTTAGCGTTGTAGGCGTTCGCTATGATGCACGCGACATTTCTGGTGATCACAGAAATGTAAATGTAGGTTCAAATGTTAATGGTTTCCGCCAAGGCGTTAATTCTGGCTCTCATGGTTGGGGTGGCTCAAATGGTGAGTCATTCTCAGTTCGCCAATACTATGTAGGCTATCAAGTAGATGCTCTTACTCTACTAGCTGGTCGCCAACCACTTGGTACATATTTTACAGATGATATGCTAGGTACAGGTATTAAAGCTGTATATAGTGGTGTAGATGGTATGACTTTTGCAGCTTTGGCAATGGACGATTTAGAAGATGATGGCGATATCGGTTCAAGCGGTTTAGGCCAAATAGTAGGTCTTAAAAAAGGTGGTACCGGCGGTTATACTTACCAACAAAATCTATATGGCGTAGCAGCTCTTGGTGATTTTGATATGGTAAATGTTCAACTTTGGGGCGCTTACTTAGAAAATGTAACTTTCTTATATGCATTAGATCTAGGTCTTAACTATGATATAAGCGATGATTTTAATGTTCATGGTAAAGCTAATCTTGCTTATACAGCACTTAAAGGTGGCTTTAAAGATGATGTATTTGCAGGAGTTAAAGGCGCAAAAGCTGATAAAACAATGTTCTGGGGTCTAACAGCAGGTTTAAGCGCTTCTGGCTTTGATTTTGATGCAGGTTATTTAAAATTTGGTAAAGATGATAGATATGGTCTTTCATCATTTGAAGATAATGGCGGTTTCATCGTAGCTGGTGAAGATTTGCTAGATTACACCTTATATAATGGTGAAAACAAATATTGGTTTGTAACAGCTAAATACACAATGGATCAATATTCAGTTGGTGCTGATTATGTTCAAGGTGATGTAAAATACGAAGGCGCACAATCAAAAGATAAAAACAAAGAAATCGTAGGTCGCCTTGGCTATAAATACAATGAAAAACTAGACTTCACAAGCTATTATAGCTGGGTTGAAAATAAAAAAGATAATGTAAAAGATAAATCTCATCACTTCCGTTTTGAAGCTCGCTATAACTTCTAATTTGCTTAATGCAAAGTTAAGTTAAGCTTTTGGGTCAAGGCTTTTTAGCTTTGACCCTTTTTTTGTTTAAAATAAGCATATTTTTATACTCTCTTAAAAATTCTTTTAGTATAATCTTAAAATTTTTTACTTTAAAAGGGCTTAGGTATGAAAGGGCTTATATTTGCGCTGTTTTTTGCTTTTAGTTATTTGATGGCTAATGATACGAACTCTTACATTTTAGATGCCGATGGCGAGTTTGGCAAAGAGCTACAAGAGCTAGTAAAAAAGCACTCAAAAGACAATAATATAAGCGTAAATATCTATAAAGCACAGCCTGACGAAGTAGATAAACGCTTAATAAACATAGGCATAAATCCTAATCAAAATTTTAATCTTGCTCGCGGCCAAGAGCTTTATAAAAGACAATGCGCGCATTGCCACGGCAATAAAGGCGAAAAAAAGCCTTTTGGCTCATCGCGCAAATTAAGCAAATTAAGTGCTAAACAAATAGTTGATATTGTCGGTAATTACGCCGATGATGCATCTTATGGCGGCAAAAATAAACAGCTAATGCGCCCAGCAGCAATGCGCGTAAGCCATAGAGATTTGGGCGATATAGTGGCTTATTTAAAAGGCGAAAATGCGCTAATATTCACAAACAAAGGCAACGCGCCAATATCTACAAAACCAACAAAACAAGGCGTTTATATAGAATAAATCCCAAAAGAAAGGTAAAAAATGAAAAGTTTTCATAAGGTAATCTCTGCTTTTAGTATGGCAGCTATTCTAGCTAGCGCAAATGCCGCTGAGATTAAAATAGGCGTGATTATGCCAATTACTGGTGCTGTGGCAGCATACGGCCAAACCGCATGGGCTGGCATCGAAATAGCCAATAAAATATCTCCAACCCTAAAAAATGGCGATACAATAAAGCTTGTTTTAATCGACAATAAAGGCGATAAAGTAGAAACGGCAAATGCCGCTACAAGGCTAATTACAGAAGATAAAGTAAGCGCGCTAATAGGTGCGATGGTTACAGCAAATACCCAACAAGTCTTACAAATAGCAGAAGAAAAAAGAGTGCCAGTAGTAGCCCCAGCAGCCACGGCTGATAAATTGCTAGATCGCGCAAAATTTGGCGCGCGCGTAACCTTTATGGATTCATTTCAAGGCACAACTTTTGCAAAATTTGCTATTAAAAATGAATTAAAAAGTGCCGTGATTGTAACAGATCAAAGCACTTCGTATTCTTTGGGGCTTGCAAGAGCGTTTAAAAAAGAGTTTGAAAAATCAGGTGGCAAGGTGCTTAATGAGCTAAAAATAAGCAGTGGCGATAAAGATTTTAAGGCGATAGTCTCTCAAATAGCTAGTTTAAATCCGGCTATTGTTTATGTGCCGGTTTATCACCCAGAAGCTAGCTTGCTAGTGCGCCAAGCCCGCCAAATAGGCGTAAAAGCGGTATTTGGCTCAGGTGATGGAGTATCAAATGATACTTTTTTACAACTAGCTGGGGACGCAAGCAATGGCTATCTTTATACTGATGTTTTTGATAGTGCCAATCCTCCAACGCAAGTAAGCAAGGATTTTATTGCTGAGTATTCAAAAAGCAAAAAAGGTGCTGATATACCAGGTTTTACAGCGCTTGGAGCGGATTCGTATTTGTTATTACTTGATGCGATGAATCGCTGTGATAATCCAAGCGATCCTATTTGTATAAATCAAAAAATCAAAAACACACAAAAATTTGAGGGCGTTTCAGGCTATATAAATATCGATAAAAAGGGCAATGCCGTGCGCTCAGTCGTTATAAAAGAAATCAAAAACGGCAAGGTTACTTATAAAGATACTGTAAATCCTTAATTAAAATTTGGCTAAATTTTGAGCGTTATTTTTTAAAAGTTATAAAATTTCGCTCTTAATTTAGCTGGCTTACTAGACTTGGGCTATTTTTTTGAAATTTTAAAATTCAATTTTTTAATGCTTTTTAGATAAAAAATGAATGATAAAATAAAATTTTCATTTTAAAAATAAATTAGCAAAACAAAAAATATTAAAATTTAGTGTAGTTTAAACAAGTTATTTTATAATGCCAAGTTTTTGAAATTTTAATATTCAAGATCTCAAAAAAAATAAAGGCAAAAAATGAAAAAAATATTTTTGTGTGTGCTGGCTGTGATGATGGCTGTGCGAGTGTGTGCGCTAGAATTAGAGCAGATTAAGCCCCAACTTAGCAAGGATTTAAACACCGCACTTGAAATACTAGCGCGCAATGCGAGCATAGAGCAAAAATCAAATGAACTTTTTAAGCTTTTTGATGTATATTTTGATTATAAACTAATGAGCGCGCTTGCGCTTGGCAAGATTTATAAAAGCCTAGATAATGCGCAAAAGGCGCAATTTCAAGAAAAATTTAAAGAAAGATTAAAATTTTCACTAAGTGAAAAATTATCTTTTTACACTGATGAAAAAATCACCATCACAGGCGATGAACGCCCAAATGAAAAGCGTTATTTTCTACACACGCAAATCACAAATCAAAATGGCGAGGCTTATAAATTAAGCTTTAAATTTCATCGAAATGGCCAAAATGATTATTTGGTGTATGATGTGGATATTTTAGGCGTTAGTTTAATCCAAACATATAAAGCGCAATTTGAGGATTTAGGGCTAAGGGCTGATTTTAATACTATTTTATCGCGTTTAAATGCCATGAACGAGCTAGACAAAAAAGAGCCAAAACCCACAAACAATAAATGAAAATTTTAAATAAAAGCCTAAAAAACATCGCTAGGGGCATAGTAGCTTATCCTAAAAGTGTGCTTGTTTTTTGCTTGATTTTTTGTGCTTTGCTTAGCATTAATATCTCAAAGCTTGAAATAGACGCATCAACGCAAACCTTACTACTTGAAAACGATAAAGACTTGCTAATTTTTAAAGAAGTAAGCAAGCGTTATGAGATGCCAAATTTTTTAGTTTTGGCTTATACTCCAAATATGGATTTATTGAGCCAGCCAAGTTTAAAATTTCTTAGCCAAATTAGCAAGGATTTAGAGCAAATAAAGGGCGTAAAAAGCGTGCTAAGTTTGCTAAATGCGCCATTGCTTCAAAATAAACCATTAAATATAAGCCAGCTTTTAGAGCATATCCCAAACTTACAAGATGATGGTATTGATTTAGCGCGCGCTAGGGCTGAGTTTTTAAACTCGCCCTTATATCGCGCAAATTTAGTGAGTTTGGATTTTAAAACCACTAGCATAATTATATATTTAGAACCAAACGACAAATACGAAGCCTACATAAAAGAGCGCGACCTTTTAAAGCAAAAAATAAAAGATGGCAAAGCCAGCGATGATGAAAAAATCAAGCTCAAAGCCTTAGAGCGTGAGTTTAAAGAATACAGAGATGCCCTAAGGCTTAGCGAACATGAAAGCCTAAAAGCAATTCGCGCCATAATAGCCAAATATAACGGCATAAGCTTTAATAGCGAGCAAAACTCCACTTCAAGCTCAAATTTTAAAGCAAATGAAATTTTAAATGCTCCATCTAAGCAAAACACGCTTATTCCACAGCTATTCCTAGGCGGTATGAATATGATAGCTGATGATATGATTGGTTTTGTCAAGGCTGATTTAGTGGTGTATTCGTTTGCGGCTGCCTTGCTTGCGATGGCTTGTTTGTGGCTTTTTTATAAGCAAATGCGTTTTGTGATTTTGCCGATTTTTATTTGCGCGCTTAGTCTTTTAACGGCTAGTGGGCTTTTTGGCTTGCTTGGTTTTGAAATTACTGTAATTAGCTCAAACTACACCGCGCTAGCTATTATTATTACGCTATCTGTGGTGATTCATCTTATAAATGCTTATAGAGAATTTGCTATAAATAAAACTTGGTTAAATCAAGCTCAGCTAGTTTATCTTACGCTGATTTCACGCTTTAAGCCTTGCTTTTTTGCGGTTTTTACCACGGTTATTGGCTTTATTTCGCTAATGCTTGCTGATATTCGCCCTGTGGCTATGCTTGGGGTTATGATGAGTGTGGCAATTTGTATATCTTTGGTGCTGGCTTTTTTGCTTTTTGGTGCGATTATGTGCTTGCTTAATAAAAAAGCGCCAAAAATGAGTTTTGAGAGGCATTTTAGTCTTACGAAATATTGTGCTAATATCGTTATTTCAAGCATTGGGCGAAAATATATTTATTTGCTTTCTTTGATTGTTTTTTGTTTTGGGGTGCTTGGAATTTTGCGCCTTGAGGTAGAAAATAGCTTTATTGGCTATTTTAAGCAAAATACCGATATTTATCGCGGTATGAAAATAATTGACACAGAGCTTGGTGGCACCGTGCCACTTGATATTGTTATAAATTTTAAAGATAACGCCAAGCCATCAACAAGCGATGATGATGAATTGGCTAGTTTTGAAAATGAGTTTAGCCAAAACACCAACGATCCAAAATACTGGTTTAGCGCGCACAAAATGGCTGTTATTAAAAAAGTAGATGAGTTTTTAAAAAAGCGTGAGTTTGTAGGCTCTGTAAGCTCGCTTAATACGCTCTTAGAGCTTGGCAAGGATTTAAATGGCGGGCGGAGTTTGGATTCTTTGGCATTAGCACTTTTGTATAATGGCTTAAATGACGAGCAGCGCGCGCTTTTATTAACGCCATATGTAAATATAGAAAATAATGAAGCCCATTTTAGCATTCGCACCATCGATAGTGATGAAAAGCTAAAAAGAGATGAGTTTTTGCGCTCATTAGAAGCTGATCTTAATAAATTGCTAGCAAATGACGGCGTAAGCGTGCAAGTAAGCGGGGTAATGCGTTTATACAATAATATGCTAGGCTCGCTTGTAAGCTCACAAACTGATACGCTAATTTTTGTGGTTATAGCCTTATTTCTTACCTTTTTAGTGCTTTTTAGATCTTTTAAATTATCGCTAATAGCTATTATTTCAAATATCGTGCCACTTTGCGGGGTTTTTGGTCTGATGGGGCTTGCTGGGATAAGTTTGGATATTATGAGCATTACAATTGCTGCAATTAGCCTAGGTATCGGCGTTGATGATATTATTCATTATATTCACCGCTATAAAATCGAGCTGGTGCGCCTAAGAAGGCGCGCTTTAAGCACTAATCTTTGCCATAACGCCATCATAAACTCTCACGCAAGCATCGGCTATGCTATGTATTATACGAGCTTTACGGTGTTTTTGGGTTTTGGCGTGATGATGAGTAGTAATTTTTGGCCTACGATTTATTTTGGCTTTTTAACTGATTTGGTTATGTTTTTAATGCTTGCATCAGCCTTGCTTTTAATGCCAGCAATGTTGGTTTCTTTTTTTAAATTAAAATTTTAAAAATTTTAAAATTTTGGTTTTTTAAAATTAAAATTTTAAAATCAATGCTTTTTTTAAATTAACATTTTAAAATTTCGACTTGGTTTGAAAATATACAAGCAAAACGCAGGAAATATGATTAAGGCGAAATTTCAAGCATTTTGCTAGGATAAAAGCTTACTTGCTAGGCTAAAATTATTATTAGATTATCAACCGCCAGCACTTGGTGTGGCGCCTGTGGCTTTATTATTGCCACCAAAAAATCCGCTTTTGCCGGTATTTGTGGCTTTTGCGGCGTTATTTTTAAAGCTATTTTGGCTGCGAGAGTAAGCGCTTGGATTTGAATACGCGCCTTGCTTTGCGGCGTTGTAGCCTGGTGAATTAAAGAGTTTTGAGCCTATCCATGAGCCAATTATCGCTCCGGCTGCGCTTGCTAAAATCGCTTCGCCTAAGCTCATACCACCGCTACTTAGTTGCGCTCCATTTGTAAGTGCGCTTGTGCCGGCTTCTATTTTGGCGTTTTCTTCGCGCATTAACGCGTCCATTTCAGTCTGGGTTAGCAATCTTTCATTCATTACGCCATTTTCATCTTTTTCGCGTAAAAATACGCGCGTTTCATTGCTTGGAAACTCATCGGCGATTTTGTAGCCGTTTTGCGTTTTTTCTATGAAAACTGTGGCGTTTTGCTTTACTATTTGCCCGCTACTTTGCGAGCCTTGTGTTGAATCGCCACACCCTACAAGTCCTGAGGCTAAAATGCCAGCTATTGCGGCCTTGCTAGCTAAGCTAGAAAAATTTTTAATATGTTTCATTTTTGTCCTTTTAGCTTATTTTTGGCTTAGATTAAAATTTTAAAATTTCGCCAAAATTTTAAGCTACAAATTTTAAAATTTAAACCCGCTTTCAATTCTCTTTAAATCCGCTTCTATCATCATTTGGCATAATTGATTTAAATTAGTTTTTGCGCTCCAATTTAATTGCGCTTTTGCTTTTGATGGATCGCCTATTAATAAATCCACCTCGGCTGGACGAAAGAACTCTGGATTTACCTTAACTAGCGTTTTGCCCGTTTTTTTATCCTTTGCTATTTCATTTACTCCATCGCCACTAAATTCCAAATCAATATCCAAGGCTTCAAAACTCATCTTTACAAAATCGCGCACCGTGGTAGTAACTCCGCTTGCAAGCACGAAAGTATCGGCATTTTTGGCTTGTAACATTGCGTGCATGCCCTCTACATAATCTTTTGCAAAGCCCCAATCTCTTTTGGCGTCTAAATTGCCAAGTTCTAAGCATTGTGCTTGATTTAGGGCGATTTTAGCAGCTGTGTTTGTGATTTTACGAGTTACAAACTCTAAGCCTCTTAGCGGGCTTTCGTGGTTAAATAAAATCCCACAAGCTGCGAAAATATCATAACTTTCTCTATAATTTATACTCATAAAATGTCCATAAAGCTTAGCCACGCCATAAGGTGAGCGCGGATAAAAAGGCGTGCTTTCATTTTGTGGTATGGCTTGAACCTTGCCAAACATTTCGCTAGTGCCTGCTTGATAAAAACGAATGGATTTATCGCTTAATCTTATGGCTTCAAGCAAGTTTAATACAGCAATTCCGCTAGCATAGCTTGTGTGAAGTGGCTCTTTAAAGCTTGCGCCCACAAAGCTTTGGGCGGCTAGATTATAAAGCTCATTTGGTTTTGCCGCTTTTATGGCATTTATACAACTAACCGGATCTGTAATATCAAGCTCAATTAAATTAAAATTTTCATTATTTGTTAGATCTAATTCATTTAAACGCCATAAATTCGTGCTAGCAGCGCGGCGATATCCACCATAAACCTTATATCCTAAATCCACTAAATACCGCGATAAATACGCACCATCTTGACCTGTGGCACCTGTAACCAAAGCGATTTTGCTCATCTTTGCCTCCAAATAAAATTAAAGCGCGAATAATAGCTAAAAAATTAGTAATCCTGGCTTAAAATTGGGCTAGGATTTGGGATTAAAAAAGCTAAATTAAATTTAAAATTTTGTAAAATTGCGCTTTTTTAGGATTTTGTAGTGAAAAATTTAAAAAATCTTTGGACTTATAAGCATTTTATAATTAGTTCTGTAAAAGTGGATTTTAGCACGCGTTTTGCGCGCTCAAAACTAGGCGCTCTTTGGATTTTGCTAAATCCTTTGGCGCAGGTTTTGATGTATGCTTTGGTGCTTTCATCGCTGATGAGAGCGAAATTGCCAGGCGTTGATTCTAGCTTTGCTTATGCTATTTATTTGATAGCTGGAATGATGATGTGGGCGTTATTTAATGAAATTTTCTTGCGCTGTGTGGATAGTTTTAGTGCTAATGCTAATATAATTAAAAAAATTGCTTTTCCTAAAATTTGCTTGCCTATAATTGTGGTATTAAGTGCTGGGGTAAATAATGCGGTATTTATTTTTGCTTCGTTTTTGATATTTTTTTGCCTTGGGCATTTTGTGGGGTTTAATATTTTTTATATCGCGCTTTTAGCCTTGCTTACTGCTTTTTTGGCTTTTGGAGCGGGTTTATTTTTTGCTGTGATAAATGTATTTTTAAGAGATATTTCACAAATTTTAGGGATTTTGACGCAATTTTTATTTTGGATGACGCCCATTGTTTATATGGTAAATATTTTGCCACAAAATTATCAAGGCTTATTGTATTTTAATCCGCTCACAGCGATAGTTGAGGGCTATCATAATGTAATTTTATATGATAAGGCGCCTGAGTTTTTTGGCTTGCTTTATCCTTTGGTTTTGGGGATTTTTATGATGGTTTTGGGGATTTTTGTTTATTTAAAAGCTAATGAAGAAATGGCAGATGCGCTATGAATGCTCTTGAAGTAAAAAATATAAGCAAAATTTATAAATCCTATCATTCAAACTTAGCAAGAGTGGCTAGCTGGTTTGGCATGGCTAGTAAAAGCTATGATGAAGCGCAAGTGCTTTTTGATGTAAATTTTAATGTAAAGCATGCACAAAGCATAGGCATAATAGGCCAAAACGGCGCTGGCAAATCAACTTTATTAAAAATAATCACAGGCACGCTAAAAGCTAGCAGTGGTAGCATAAAAGCAAATGGGGCAATATGCTCGATTTTAGAGCTTGGTATGGGTTTTTGTCCTGAATTAAATGGGCTTAGTAATGTTTATTATGTGGCTGGATTAATGGGGCATAGTAAAGATGAAATAAACGACAAATTAGAATATATAAAAAATTTTGCTGATATAGGCGAGTATTTTTATAAGCCAGTAAGATTATATAGTAGCGGTATGCAAGTGCGCTTAGCTTTTGCTATTGTAACTGCGTGGCAGCCTAAAATTTTAATAATAGATGAAGCTTTAAGCGTTGGTGATGCGTATTTTCAGCATAAAAGCTTTGCTAGAATTAAAGAGCTAAAAGAAAGTGGCACGACTTTGCTTTTAGTCTCGCATGATTTGCCAGCTATTGCTAGCATTTGCCAGAGGGCTATTTTGCTTGAAAAGGGCAGGGTTTTAAAAGATGATGTCCCAAGCGTGGTGATTGATTATTATAACGCGCTAATTTCTAAAAAAGAAGGCGTAAAAATCGAGCAGATTAAAAGCGAGCATGGAGTAATGACAATCTCAGGCACAGGCCAAGCCAAAATAAAGCAAGCTTATATTTGTGATGAAAATGGGCAAAGGGGCGAAATTTTTAGCGTAGGCCAAAGGGTGAGATTGCATTTTGTGGTTAAAGCTTATGATGATTTAGATGATATTGCTGTTGGTTTTACCATTAAAGATAGAGTAGGGCAAAAAATTTACGGCACAAATAGCTTTTGTATGAAGCAAAGCCAGGCTATGAATAAAGAGCAGGTAAAAGAGTTTATTTATGAGCTTGATTTGGATTTGGGCGAGGGTAGTTATAGCATCTCTGTTGCCTTGCATGCTGGTTTTGTGCATGTAGAATCAAATTATCAATGGTGTGATAATCTTTTGGTGTTTGAGCTTATAAATAATACTAATTTATATTTTGTGGGCTTAGCACATTTAAAACCAAAACTAATAATAAAGGATTTTTGAGTGGAATTTAAAGAGTTTGATTTAAATGCGAACGCGCCAATTGCTAAATATATTAAAGATTTAGAAAATGAAAATATGCTTTTAAAAGCTGCTTATGATAAGCTTAGAAATAGATTGCCTATTCGCATAGCTAGAAAATTACGCAATATCACAAGAGATTTTTTAGCAAATTTTAAAAAGCCAAATAAATGAAAAGCCTTGCTTATTTTTCTCCCTTTTTACCAGCACTTTCAGGGATTGCTGTTTATTCGCATGAAATTTTACAAGAGTTAAAAAATTATTTTGATATCACGCTAGTTAGTGATGACAAATGCGATGAAAAGGGCTTTAAGATTATAAGTTTTGCCAAATTTTATGAAACTTCTAGCGCTTATGATTATGCGCTTTATAATATCGGCAACCATCTGCATTTTCACGCTAAAATTTATGAAGCTATGATGAAAATACCGGGCGTGGTGATTTTGCATGATTTTTTTATTTTTGAGTTAATGCCGGTTTGTCAAAATTTAGAAGATGAGGCTTATTATTGCCACGGCTTAAAGGCTAGGGTGGAGCATTTTTTTAATGCTTATAAAAGTTTTGGCTCTAAATATCCATTAAATAGGCGCATTTTAGAAAATGCCAGAGTTTGCATAGCTCACACGCAAAAAAGCCTAGAATTAGCTAAGAAATTTTATAACAATGATGATGTTTTTGAATTATTATTACTGCCTAGAAAGCTGAGTTATCCAAATAAGCTTGAAGCTAAAAAAAGCTTAGGTTTTGAGGGTAAATGTTTGTATTGTTCTTTTGGCTTATTACATGATAGCAAGATGAATTACGAGCTTTTAGAGGCTTGGGATTTAACGCTAAAAAATGATGATAGATTTATGCTGATTTTTGCTGGTGGCAGTGGCGATGATGAATATTTTATAAAAATAAATAATTTTATAAAAGAAAATAATATAAAAAATGTAAAAATCACCGGCTGGCTTAATAGCGATGAATATAATTTATACCAAGCAGCAGCTGATATTAGCGTGCAATTAAGAAAAGAAGAGCGCGGAGAATCAAGCGGAGCAATACTTGATTGCTTTAATAATGAAAGCTTGGTTATAGCAAATTTTAGCGATTATAAGGCACAAAGCTTATATATCGATGATATTTCAAAGCTTAAAAATGCTCTTAGCCAAAGTAAAGAAATTTTAAACACAGATAAATTTAAAAACATTATAAAATCGGCAAAAGAAAAAATCATAAACGAGCATAGCACGGCTATTTTTGCTAGCAATCTAGCTGGTATTTTAGAGCGAGCCTATCAAAAACCTTTTAAAATGAAAAATATTTTAAAAGCTAGAATATTAATTGATATTTCAGCAATTTATATCACAGATGCGCGCACTGGCATTTCACGCGTTGTGTGGCAAGAGCTAAATGCTTTAATTAAAGTTAGCCATTTGCCAGTGCATGTGGTAGCTTATGATAATAATCTTAAAAGCTATAAATTTGTAGATGAGTTTATCTTAAAAGCGCACGGCGTGGCGTTTAAAAGCTGCTTAGATGGCGAAGTTATCCCACAAAATGGAGATATTTTTTACGGGCTTGATTTTGCGGTGCTTTATGGCGATGAAAAATGCGAACTTCCAGTGCTTCAAGCTTATAAAAATGGCTTTTTTGATAAATTAAAAAAAGCTGGTGCTAAGGCGTATTTTCGCGTTTATGATTTACTGCCTTTAACTAATCCGCAGTTTTTTCCTTTTAATGCGGCAAGGCTTCATTTAAGCTGGCTAGATACTTTAAAAAACATAAACGCACATTTAATAGCAATCTCAAATAGAGTTTATGATGATTTAATGGCTTTTGGCATTCAAAACGCAAGCGTGATTCGTCTTGGCTCGCATTTTAAAATTTCAAACCCAGCAAAAAATAAAAATAAGATTAAAAACTTTTTAATGGTTGGCACAATCGAAGAGCGCAAGGCTCAAAAAGCCGTGGCTCTTAGCTTTTTGCGCTTAGCAAGCCAGGGCATAAAAACAAGGCTGATAATTGCTGGTAGAATAGGGCGCGTTGATGATGATTTTAAGAAATTTTTGGCTGAATGTGAATGCGGTGTTGATGAGCTTTTAAATTTTAAAGATAAAGAAAATAATGAAATTTTAAATGAAACTGGCACGCCAAAAACTCCCCTAGCAAATGAAAAACGCACAAATATTTATTTTACTTCTTTTATAAATGATGATGAATTAAATAGGCTTTATGAGAGTTGTGATTGCTTGATTGCTGCTAGCTGGGACGAGGGCTTTGGCTTGCCGATAATTGAAGCACTAAGCCATCAAAAAGCGGTTCTTGCAAGGGATATTGCTGTATTTAGAGAAGTTGGCGGCGAAAATGCGCTGTATTTTAAGGATAATTTTGAGCTTTATGATATTTTAAAAGCATTGTGTAATGGCGATTTAGAGCTAAAAGAGCCAACTTGTAAGATTAGAACTTATAAAGATTGTGCTAGGGATTTATTAAAAACTTTTGGGATAGAAAATGAATGAATTAAAATTTCGTTTGGCTGTCTTTAAAATTTTAAATATTCATTAAAATTTACAATGAAAACTCTTAGCAATTTTGAAATTTTTAAATCTACTTTGCCCGTGATGATGGGCTATTTACCGCTTGGGCTGGCTTTTGGGCTTTATGCGATAAGCCTTGGCATTGAGCCTTGGGTGGTGATTTTTACGGCACTTTTGGTTTATGCGGGTTCAGCTGAGTTTATGCTGGCGATTTTTATCGTTACAAAAGCTAGTTTTTTGGAGCTATTTTTTGTTATATTTTTGATAAATTTTAGACATTTTTTTTACACTCTTTCTTTGCTTGATGAGATTAAAACATTAAAATTTCCATTTTATTTTATTTTTGCTCTTACTGATGAAAGTTTTGCTATGCTAAAAGCCCGCTCGCTTAGTGGAGAAAATCCCCAAGATTTAAACCGCTTGTATAATTTAACTGCTTTATTTAATCATTGTTATTGGCTTATTGGCTGTGCGTTTGGGGCGTTTTTGGGTGTGGCTTTGCCTTTTGATTATGCTGGCATTGAGTTTAGTTTGTGCGCGCTTTTTGCGATTTTGGCCTATGAAATTTTTAAAAAAGAGCGAAATTTTAATGTGCTTAGCTTGGCATTTGCTTTAGCTTTTGGCGGGTTGTTTATTTTGCCTGATAAATATTATCTTTTTGGTGTTTTAATTGCTGGAATGAGCGTGCTATGCGTATTTAGAAGGTATTTTTGATGGAGGCTTTATTGTATGTGTTAGTAGCTAGTGTGGCTACGATTTTGACGCGTTTTTTGCCTTTTTTTATGTTTAAAAAAAGCTCTAAAAGCCAGGTTTTAGCGCATTTACAAAAAAACAGCGGCTTATTTATAATGCTTGTTTTAGTAATTTATGCGCTAAAAAGTTTAAACGCAAGCGGGATTAATTTGGTTTTTGCCATTTGTTGCACAATTTTTGTCTTAATTTTACAAGCTTGGAGAGGAAATTTTATGCTTAGTATAGTTGGTGCGACTTCGTTATATATGGCATTTTTACATTTTACTTAAATTAAACTTATAAAATTTAACTAATTTTTTATTTAAAATTTTAATGAGCTAAATTTTATTAAAATTTCGCAACTTATTAGTTTTAAGGATCTTGCATGAGTGAAAATTCATTAAAACAAAGGCTGCAAAATTTAGCAAAACTCCCTAAAATGCGTGAAAATAGCTCCGTGATGGATAAATTAAGAGCTAATGGCTTTTCTAGGCGCGATTTTATGAAATGGGCAGCTTCGATGACTGCTTTTTTGGCCTTACCGGCTAGTTTTGCTCCAAGTGTGGCAAAAGCAGCGCAAATGGCAGATAGATTGCCTGTGATTTGGCTACATATGGCTGAATGCACCGGATGTAGTGAGAGTTTATTACGCTCAGATACTCCAACAATAGATAGCATTATTTTTGATTATATTAGCTTGGAATATCACGAAACCATCATGGCTGCGAGTGGTTGGCAAGCAGAAGACAACCTTGAAAATGCCATAGAAAAATATAAGGGCAAATATATTTTAATGGTTGAGGGCGCAATTCCTGCTGATTCTAGCTCGTATTTTTTAAGCATAGGGCCAAAAGGTACCACAGGCGAGGAGCACGCAATTCATGCTGCAAATCACGCAGCTGCGATTTTTGCCATAGGTGCTTGTTCTAGTTTTGGCGGTATTCAAGCAGCTGCTCCAAACCCTACAAACGCACAACCTTTACACAAAATCACAAATAAGCCAGTGATTAATGTCCCAGGTTGTCCGCCAAGTGAAAAAAATATAGTAGGCAATCTGCTTCATTTCTTATTATTTGGGACTTTACCAGCCCTTGATGCTTACAATAGACCAAAATGGGCTTATGGGCGCAGGATACACGATTTGTGCGAGAGGCGCGGGCATTTTGATGCTGGTGAGTTCGTGGAGCGTTTTGGTGATGAGGGCGCTAAGCAAGGGTATTGTTTATATAAGGTCGGCTGTAAGGGTCCATACACCTTTAATAACTGCTCACAAGAACGCTTTAATAGCCACACAAGCTGGCCAATTCAAGCAGGGCATGGCTGTATAGGTTGCTCTGAGCCTGATTTTTGGGATAATATGGGGCCTTTTGAAGAGCCTTTGGGCGATAGATTGTATAAGAGTGTGTTTGGTGGCTTGGGCGCTGATGCTATCGCTGATAAAATAGGCATAGGCGTGCTAGCAGTTACTGGTGTGGCCATAGCAGCGCACGCGCTAATAGCAAGCACTAAAAAATAATATTTATAGTTTTATAAATTTTAATATTAAAATTTGCGCTAATATTTAAAATTTTAAATTGTGCTTTTTAACATTGATTAGATTGTGAGCGTAAATTTAAAATTTAGCCAAAATAAAGGATAAATAATGCAAAAAATCGTAGTAGATCCAATTACTAGGATAGAAGGCCACTTGCGCATTGAGGTGGTAGTAGATGATAATAATATAGTAAAAAAAGCTTATAGTGGTTCTACACTTTGGCGCGGGATTGAGCAAATTGTCAAAGGGCGCGATCCGCGCGATGCTGGCTTTATGACACAGCGCATTTGTGGGGTTTGTACTTTTTCGCATTATAGAGCTGGTGTAGAAGCGGTTGAAAATGCCCTTGGCATTACCATTCCATACAATGCCGAACTAACGCGCACCCTGATGAATGCGGCATTATTTTTACATGATCATACTGTGCATTTTTATCAATTACACGCGCTTGATTTTGTAGATATTGTAAGTGCGCTTAGTGCTAATCCTAAAAAAGCAAGCGATGAAGCCTTTAAATATTGCGATTTGCCTTATGCTTGTGGTGAGGATCATCTTCAAAGCGTAAAAGAACGCATTAAAGCCTTTGTGGATAAAGGTCAGCTTGGGCCATTTGCTAATGCCTACTGGGGGCATAAAACCTATCATCTAAGCCCTGAGCAAAACTTAATCGCGCTAAGCCATTATTTAGAATGTTTAAGGATTCAGCGCACGGCTGCGCAATTGATGGCGATTTTTGGTGGCAAACAACCACACCCACAAAGCCTAACCGTTGGCGGAGTAACTTGCGTGATGGATTTAAAAAGCCCTGCTAGGCTTGGCGAATATCTTACAAAATTTAAAGAAGTGGCTGATTTTGTTAATCGCGCATATTATGCGGATTTGGTGATGGCTGGTAAGGCTTATGCCAAAGAAGCGAGCGTGTTAAATGATGTAGGCGTGGCGAATTTATTAACTAATCAAACCTTTATGGTAGGGCGCGGGGATTATTTATTTCAAACAGGCATTATTTTAAATGGCGATCTTAGCAAGGTAATAGAATGCGATGAGAGCAAAATAACCGAAGAAGCCACGCATTCTTGGTATAAAAACGATAGCGCACTTCATCCATACGATGGACAAACTGAGCCAAACTACACAGGCTTAAAAGATGAAAAAACCCTAAATGCAAAGGGTCAAATGCAAAACTCAAAAGTATTTGATCAAGCCGGCAAATACAGCTGGATTAAAGCTCCACGCTATAATGGCTTGCCTATGCAAGTAGGCCCACTTGCAAATATAGTGGTAAATTATGCTAAAAATAACCCATATGTAGTGCCTGTGGTTGATAAATTTTTAAAAGATACTAGCTTGCCATTAAATGCCGTCCTAAGCACGCTTGGGCGCACAGCGTGCCGTATGATAGAAGCAACAATAATAGCTAATAACACCCTAAAAGCCTTTAATAATTTAGTAGAAAATTTAAAAGTAGATGATGAAACTTGCGCACCTTATGTAATAGATAAAAATAAAGAATATAAAGGGCGTTACATAGGCCATGTCCCACGCGGGACACTTAGCCATTGGTGTCGCATAGAAAATGGAGTGATTAAAAACTGGCAAGCTGTCGTGCCAAGCACTTGGAATGCCTCGCCAAAAGATGCTAGTGGGCAAATGGGTAGTTATGAGGCGTGTTTAATTGGGCTTAAAATTGCTGATTTAAAACAACCCCTTGAAATAATCCGCAAAATCCATAGCTATGATCCATGCATTGCTTGTGCTGTGCATGTAATGGACACAAAGGGCGCTAAAATCAGCGAATATAAGGTAAATCCAAATTTATGCTAAGGGGCTAAAATGCAAACAATAATAGCTAAAACCACAAAAGCTAGCGAAAAAATAGCTGATAAAATCAAACAGGCTCCAAGCAAGCGTTATGATGGCGAGCCAGCAAGGCATTTGGTTTATGAGTTTAGTATAGGATTGCGCCTAGCGCATTGGATTAGGGCGTTAAGTATCGTTGTGCTTGTAGTTAGCGGGCTTTATATAGCTTATGTTTTTGCTGCGCCTGTGCCTAGTGGCGAGCCTGTAAATTTTATGAATGCTAAATGGCGCGCTGTGCATGAAATAGCTGGATTTGTATTGATTGCGTGTTTTATTTTTAAAATTTATCTTTTTATTTTTGATAAGCAAAGCCATATTGAGCGTGTTAGTTTTTGGGATTTTATAAATCCTAGCATTTGGATAGCGCAAATCAAGTATTATGTATTATTTAGTGAGCATCCACGCCTTAAAGGCACTTATAATCCTTTACAATTTATTGCGTATTTGGGCTTTTATATAATGCTTGTGCTTATTTGTTTAACGGGGCTTATTTTATATGTGCATAATTATCACGAAGGGCTTGGTGGCTTGCTTTATGAGCCGATGCGCTATTTTGAGCTTATGTTTGGTGGCCTGGCAAATGTGCGCGCTATTCATCACATTGTAACTTGGGGAATTGTAATTTTTGTGTGCGTGCATGTTTATATGGCTGTATTTAATGCAATCAAAGGTAAAAATGGCGGTATGGACGCGATCGTAAGTGGGTATAAATATTTAGATGATGAGCACCACGCTTGATTTTCGTTTGCGTTTTAGCTAAATTTCAAATCCTATAAGCTTTTTGGCTTGTAAATTTTAAAATTTGGCTAAATCCCTAGCCAAAATTAAGGATAATTTATGCTTTTTTTGCATCTTAGTCATACGGATTTAGATGGTTATGCTTGCCAGCTAGTAAGTGCGCACTATTTAAAAAAATTGAGTTTTTATAATTCAAATTATGGGCGTGAAATCGATGAAAAATTTGAAATGATACTTAGAGAGATTGATATTAGCAAAGCAAAAAACCCAGATGAAAAAGCTGTGATTTTTGTTAGTGATTTAAATCTTACGCCTGTTCAATGTGATGATTTTTCAAGAGCTGTGCGCGAGCGCGATGGGGTTAAGCTGATTTTATTAGATCATCACGCAAGTGGCGAGATTAGCGCGCGCGAGCATTTTTGGTATTATTTAGACGATACGCGTTGTGCGACTAAAATTTGTTATGAGTTTTTTAGTGGAATTTTTGGCGAGGATAAAAAGTTAGAAAACTTTGTAAATGCGGTAAATGCTGTGGATATTTGGCTAGAAAATGACGACTATTTCGAGTTTGGCAAGGTTTGTTTGGGCGCGATTGCAAATGCAAAAGAAATAAATAAGGTGCTTTTTAATGATGAAAATATGGAGTATTTGTTTTATTTAATGCGCTCATTTATGGATTTTAGCGAGCGCGCTAATGCTTATATTGAGCTTGACAATGCCTTGCATTCTATCAAAAAAAGTTTTTTTAAAAGCAAAGATGACGATACTTTAAGCAATTTAATTTCAGCTTATTTAGTAAAATTATTAAGTAAAAATAAAGAAAAAATGAGCATAAAATACCGCGGACATTTAGGGCTTTTAAGCTCAAATATTGGCAATGTAAGCGTTGTGGCAAATGATTTTTTACATGCTAATCCTGAATATAAATTTTATATTGATGTTACGAGCAAAAAAACACTTTCATTTAGATCAAGCGGGGATTTTGATGTTAGTAAAATGGCTAGCGAGCTAGTAGGCGGCGGCGGACATAAAAATGCTAGTGGCGGGTTTTTTGCTGCTTTTAAAGATAGTTTTGATTATGAAAAAATTAGAGAGCAAATCGTGGGCTTAATCAACGAAAAAACAGGAGAAAATAATGCGTGATTATGAAGTAACGATGGAGGATTTAAGCTACGAGCTTGAAATGATGCTTGAAGCGCTTTTATTAAGCGCTGGCGTTAAAAAAGATTGCTTACAAAAAGCTTGCGATTTATATGTAGAAAATATCGATGATGTGCTTGAAAATGCAAAATCGCAAGGTGCTGAGGGTATTTTAGAGGTCGTGGAGTTTTTAAAGAAAAATTATAAAGAATTATTTTCTTAATCTTAAATATAAAATTTAAGAATTATTTTGTAAGAATTTTATAATTTATGGCGAGCTAGTTTAGAGTAATTAGCCACCAACTCATGCAACATTTAACGCTTCTAAGCCAAACTTTTAAGCTATTTTTAAAATTTGGCGCATTTTTTTATCTTAGGAAATTTGTAGGTTTTTTAGTTTTTCTTTTGCCACTTCTTTAATAACTTCCCAATTTTCTTTGAAATTTTGCACTTGCTCTAATCGCACTTTGTTGCATTCATCATCGCTCAAAGTATCCGCAAAACTCATAGGGATAAGGTAACAAATGCCTACTTGCTTATCCACAGCCACATAAATATCGCAATCTGCTTTTGTGATTCGTTTGCCACGATTACGCTCGTGCGTGTGGTCAATGCCTTGTCCGCCTCTATCTCTGTCTTTAAAAGAGATAATCTCGCCATTTGAAATACCTTTGATTTGAATTCGCAAGAGCATATCATCAAAATCTACAATCGCATCGTAACGAGAGCTTCTAACATCAACATTTGAAGCATTAAATCCAGCTAAAATTGCTCTTGCAACAAATAAATCATTTTGTTTTAATTCTATTGAATATTTTTCAATATCATTATGGCAAAATAGTGCGAAAGGTTTGCTATGAAATATATTCTTGACGACAAAGATATTGAGTATATCAAAATATACCCTGATGATAAAGATTATGAAGTTTTTAAATCTTTCAAAAATGCCAAAATTGTCAATCAATACACAAATGACGAATTTATCATTTTTTATACTTTTAACAGAAGTAATCTCAAAATTCATACCGCTAAACTCCCTAATAAATGATACTCTTTGAGTTCTTTTTGAGCTATAATTTTTTCCTTAAATTTCAAATTTTCAAGTGGATTTAAAATGCTTTTAAATTTCGGACTATTTTGTAAATCCATAACCACCACAAGCAAATAAGTATCCTTAAAATCTTGAGCTTTTTCAAATTCGTTTTGTGTTAGTCGCAAACTACCGCTAGCTTCACGGATACCCTTTATCTCGCACAAAAACTCGTTTTTTGCCGTCTTTACAAAAAAGTCATAACCATCACCATAAAGCCTAGCGTCTGTGATTGTGCCATTTTGCAAAATTTCAATTTCATTATAATTGTGTAAAAAATACAACTCCGCTTCAAACCCTGTGCTTTGCATTTTTTTAAATTTAGTTTCAAGTAATGGGGCTTACTTTGTTAGCCAACTCAATGTGATATTCTTTTTTTAACATAAGTTTTACGATATTTGTAAATCCCGCGACATTTTCATCGCCAAAAAGCGAATCAATCAAATGTTTGCGATGAATGTAGGCATCGCCCTTTTGCCACCAGCCTTTACGCGGATTTTGTGGAAAAAAATAATCAAACAAATCCATTCGATTTTTTACCACACTTGCGGTTTTGACAATGTTATTATCCACGAAAAAATTAAAAAATTCTGTCTTTGTTTTGCAACCAAATTCTTTGATAAAATTATTATCAAACTTCGCAAGTCCATAGCCTAGCAAGTTTAGCAACTCATAATTTTCGTGCTTTTGGCTCATTATCTTGTCCTATTATAATAACCAGCAACACTAAATGCTTGACAAGGAAAGCCAGCTGTTAAAATGTCAATGGAATTTAGCTCTTTAAAATCAACTTTGCTAATATCTGCGTTGATAATTTGGTGTTTGTGGTTAGCTTTATAGGTTACGCACGCCTTAGTGTCAATCTCAATTGCCCACGCTGTGCTAAATCCTGCTTTTTTAAAACCAAGCTCAATCCCGCCAATGCCAGCAAACAAGCTACCTATTTTCATTTTTACTCTTTAATTTTTGCATAACTATATCCAAATTTTATTTTAAGTTTTTTTAATTTTAGTGATTTAAAATTTATCTTTCTAAGAGCTTAAAATTTCATTAAAAAGCCAAAATATCTTGCTATAATTGCGCCCTAAAAAAGGATTTGTAATGAAAAAGAAAAAGACATTTTGGCCTTATGGTATTTTGCTTTCGATTATTGCTTGCGTGATAGCGTGTGGATATACTGTGTATGTGTGTTTGGATTATCCTGTGTATGTGGATAATAGCAGTTTTGATACTTATCAAAATGTGGATAATTATAAAAACGAATTCGATGCCGCACAAGATTGCTTTAATGAAAAATTTAGCTTTGATAGCAACGCCACGCTTTTAAGCCAAGGCATAAAAAGCGATGAAACCATACTACAAAGCAAAAAACATAAAAGAATAGTTCAAATCGCTAAAAGTAGCGATGATATCAGCCTTAGCTTTGATACAAACGCTAGCAAAGATATCAGCGCAGATGTATTTTTAACGCGCCCAGAAACTAGCCAATTTGACACGCCTTTAACTGCCACACTAGATGATAATAAACTTCAAATAGCAAATTTTAATGTCCCAAAACTTGGCAGATGGCAAGTAAAAATCAAGCTAAGCCAAAATAAAAATTGTTTTGGCATTTATAATTATGAATTTTTTGTGAAATAAAGCTATGATTTTAGAAGTATTTTCCACAAAACGAGCCATCAAAGAACGCAATAAAGCCTATTTAGAGCAAAATTGCATGCTAAGTCCCGCGCTTAGTTTTGATGAGTTTTTAAATAAAGCCATAATCGTAAATGGCTTAATTAGGGCGGATTCAAACACTAAAATTTTAATAATGCAAGAAAGCGCAAATGCTGTTAAAGCAGTAGCTAGCGAGCTTAAAATCCCTTTGGAATTTTTTGCTTTTTTAAAAAGCAGTGAGTATTTATTTGCCTTTTTTAGCGAGTTAAAAAGGCAAAAAGTTAGCATTGAAATGCTCAAACAAAAAGACATTTACGCAAATTTTGATGAGCATTTACAAATTTTAAGCCAGCTTGAAAAAGAATACCTAACGCGCTTAAAAAATGCTGGATTTTACGATGATATAAGCGTTTGCGAGCTTTATGATATAAACTGGGATTTTATTTTAAATTACGAGCAAATAAATGTTAGGATTGATGGTATTTTAAACGCGCATGAGCTTGAAATTTTAAATAAAATTTCAAAACGAGTTTTGGTGATATTAAGTTTTAGCATTTCAAAATTTAATAAAAAACTAGCCCGCGAATTAGAAAAAAATTGCCAAATAAGCTTTAAAAGTGGTTTTGCGTATGATTTTAATCTAAGCCAAAATGAAATTTTAAATACACAAAAACTAAATCAAAGCACGCCAGATATTAGCTTACAAGGCTTTGAGCTTAGAAGCTTGCAAGCTAGTTTTGTATTTAGCCAAATTAGCAAAATGCTTGAAAATGGCATAGAGGCTAAAAACATAGCAGTAATCTTGCCTGATGAAGATTTTAGCGATACTTTACGCAATTTAGACAAAAATAATATGCTAAATTACGCAATGGGTAAAAGCGTGGCTAAAACTAGCGAGTTTGCCTTGCTTGTAAATCTCCAAGACGCGCTAAAACTAGGGCTGGATTATCAAAAAAATGATGCTTATTTAAATAAAGAACAAACTCCAAATAAAACAATCGCCACGCTAAATCATCTAGGGCTTTTAGATGAGCATTATATTTATTTTAAAAATTCTTTTTTTAAAATTTGCGAGTATGAGAAATTTTGCTTTATTATAAACGAAATGTTTGTAAATACCGCCCCTGAACTAAAAGCTCTAATAAATCACGAGCTTTTTTGCCTAAAAAGCATAGCAAATAAGCTTAAAACTAATGAAATTTTAGAGCTTTTTATAATAGCGTTAAGGCAAAAAAGCCTATCTTTAACAGGCGGTGGCGAAATCACCGCAATGGGCGTGCTTGAAAGCAGATCTTTAAAATTTGATGGGGTGATAATTATAGATTTTAACGATAATCTAGTCCCACAATCAAGCAAAAAAGAAATATTTTTAAGCTCAAATATCAGGGCAAAAGCAGGCCTAATTAGCCATAAAGAGCGCGATGATTTACAAAGATTTTATTATGAGCGTTTAATTTTTAATGCCAAACAAGTAGGCATTAGCTATGAAATAAGCGAACAAAGCGTGCTTTCACGCTTTTTTAGCGAGCTAGGACTTGATAAAAGCCCACAAATAAAAAGCCGGTGCTATGAAGACGCGCTTTTAAGGCTTTGTGAGCCAAAAGCTATTATAAACTTAAAGCCAAATGAATTAATTTGTAAGCATGATTTTTTTGCAAATCCTTTATCGTTTAGCCGTTTAAGCACCTATTTATCGTGTAAAAGGGCGTATTATTATAAATATATTTTAGGCATAAGCGAGGGCGTGGATTTAAGCTTAAAGCTTGATAAATCCAGCCTTGGCACGCTAATACATGAAATTTTAAAAGATTACTTTAATGAAAATCCAAATTTTTGTAATGACCAAGCATTAAAAGATTTAATAGCGCAAAAAACATCTCATTTGGGCGGATTAAACAAATTAGAAGTAGAATTATTTAAGCTAAGATTAAATGAGTTTGCCCTTAAACAAAATGAACATTTTGCTAGCGGTTATAAAGTGCGTGAATGCGAAAAAGAGATTCAATGCGAGTTTGAAGGCATACAAATTAAAGGCGTGATAGATAGGATTGATGAATGCGCTGGTGAGCTTTTGGTGATTGATTATAAAAGTGGCGCATTACCAGATAATGATTTACAGCTGCAATTTTATAAGGCATTAAGTGGGGCTAGCCAGGCTGTGTTTTTAGATCTTAAAAATAGCATGGATTTTAAAGGCGCTAAAAAGACTTTTGATTTAGCAGAGTTAATCCAAGATCTCAAAAAAATAAATAAACAAGAAATTTCATTTATGTGCGATGAGGGCTGTAAGCACGAGCATAGCGCATTTAGCGCGCTATATAAGGACAAAATATGAAAAAGCCAAATTTTAAACGCCTTCTAGCCTTACAAGCAAGTGCTGGCAGTGGCAAAACCTTTGCGCTTTCTGTGCGTTTTGTAGCTTTGATTTTACAAAAGCAAAACGGACAATTTAGCCAAAATATCTCAAATATCCTAGCCATCACCTTTACCAACAAAGCCGCAAATGAGATGAAAAGCAATATCATCGAAACCTTTTTAAATATGGACGCAAACGAGCCCGGCATTAGCGCAAAAGAAAGCAAAAAGCGCCGCGATAGAGTAAATGCCATCGCTGATTTGTTGGGCGTGGATTATGATGATGTGCTAGCTCTAAGCCAAGAGCGAAGAAGTGATTTTTTAAATAGCGAACTTAAAATTTACACCTTTGATGCGTTTTTTTCGCAAATTTTAAGGCGTTTTAGCCTAAATGTAGGGCTTATGCCTGATTTTAAAATCCAAAATAATATAGATGAGATAATAAATATAAAATTTATAAACGCCCTAAGCCCAGATGAGTTAAAAGAATTAAGCTTGTATTTAAGCACAAGTGATTTTAGCGCGTATAGTTTTTTAGAAAACCTAGCAAGCAACCCAGGCTTATGCTTACCTTATCCACCAAGCCCAAAAGCTAATAATAGCGATGTTTTGGCACATTTTGATGAATTAAAAAAACAAGCTATTGTTAAAGGATTAATCCCAAAAAGATCGCTTAATAAGTTTGAAATTTCAAGCGTTAAAGAAATCGCTACTTTAATGGCTAGCAAAACCAAATATATAGAAAAAATCCAAAGTGAGTTAAATGCGATTTATGATGATTTATATCAAGCCTTAAAAAAATATTATAAAGCTTATGAAGCTTATAAAATTTCGCATTTTTTGCGCTTAGTTAATAAATACAGCCATGTGCGCGCTCAAACCATAAGTGAGCTTGGCGAACTTGATTTTAAGGATGTAAGCGCGAATGTGTATAAGCTTTTAAAAATGGGTGAGCAAAAATTTGATGTAAATGAGCTGTATTTTAGGTTAGATGCTAGAATTAGCGATATTTTAATAGATGAATTTCAAGACACAAATATCGAACAATACGAAATTTTACTGCCCTTAATCGAAGAAATCATCTCAGGCCTAGGCCAAAATGAGCATATCGGCAGTTTTTTTTATGTAGGCGATATCAAACAAAGCATTTATCGCTTTCGTGGCGGAGATAAAAAGATTTTTGATTTTTTGATTGAAAAATTTACAAAAAACGGCATAAGGCAAATTCAAAAAGACAGCCTTGATATAAATTATAGAAGCACCAAAAAAATAGTTGAGTTTGTAAATCAAACCTTTAAAGATAAAATTTCAAACTACCAAGCACAAAAGCCAAATAGCCAAGATGATGGATTAGTCGATGTTTCTAGCTTTGATAGTAATGATTTAGATAGCTTTTTAACCCTGCTAGCTAGCAAGGTTAATTTTATTTTAAACAATAAAATCCCGCCAAATCAAATCACAATCTTATGCTGGCAAAATAAAGACATAAACATCATAAAAGAATATCTCCAAAGCCAAAATATCAAAGTAGCAAGTCGCGCAAAATACCTAATAAACGATATTAGCGTAAGCTTGGTGCTAGAATATTTAAAATTTTGTATATTTGGGCGCAGTTATCATGGGCGTTATTTGTATGAATATTTAGGACAAAATTTTGCGCCAATAAAAATAAATTTTGATGATAACGCAAGCATCTTAAAGCTCTTAGCTAGCCGTTTAGGACTAAATATTTATTCTAAAAATTTGCTAAAACTCTATGAAATTAGCCAAAATTATCCAAATATCATAGATTTTATTTATGAGATGCAAAATTGTAATGAATTAAGCTTAGATTATGAAGAAGATGGCATAAATATCACCACCGTTCATAAAAGCAAGGGGCTTGGCTTTGCGTGTTGTATAGTTTGTGATAATTTAAGTGGGCTAAACCGCAATAATAGCGCATTTTTAAGCGATTTTGATTTATATAAAAACCGCTGGGAGATTAAGTTAAATGATAAAATTTTAGAATTTTTAGGCGATGATGATTTTATAAAACTAAAACAAAATGATGAAATTTTAGAAAAGCAAGAGCGCATAAATGCCCTATATGTCGCACTCACAAGAGCTAAAAGCAATTTATTTATTTTATGCGCTAATAACGCAAGCGCAAATAAGCCATCGTATTTTAAAGCTTATGGCAAGGATGGAGAAAATGAAATTTTAAATCTTAGCGATTTAACGCAAGGCTCTTTACACAATCTGCTAACAAACCAAGCTCAAAACACGCTAGAAGAGTGCCAAATACCGCCATTTGCGAAAATAAAAAGCCAAGATATTAAAAGCGAGCCAAAAGCAAATAACATCGACCCAAAAACCGCGTATTTTGGTATGGCTTTACATTATTTGCTTGAAATGAGCGCAGATTTTAGCTATGAATGCTTAGAGCGCGCTATGCAAGCTTTAATAAATGCTTATGGATATAATTTAACAAAACACGACCTAGCAAATATCAAACAGCGCGCAAAGCATTTTATAGACGCGTTTAATGAAAATTTTAAACATTATAAAATATGCTTAAAAGAGCAAACTTTAAGCTTTGAGGGCGAAATTTTACGCCTTGATTTGTTGCTTTTAGATGAGCAAAGCGCTGTGGTGATTGATTATAAAAGCTCTCTTGCTAATTTAGAAAAAAATAAAGAACAAGTAAATAAATATATGCGCGCAATCAAGCACATTTACGCCAAACAAAGCACAAAGGGGCTAATTGCTGTTTTAGGCGAGCAAAAATGCGAGTTAATCAATGTTTAATCAAAATTTGCAAAACAAAAGCCTAATGCGCTACAATCGCGCAAAAATTTCAAGGCTTATGAATGTTTAATGGCTTAATCCGCACGCTTGGGCGTTCGTTAGATTTTGATGGCAAGCGTCTTTTAATTGCTAGTGATTTAAAAGCAAGCCTTGGCGATAGCATAGCAGTAAATGGCGCGTGTTTAAGCGTAGTTGAAATCCAAAATAATGCTTTTGTAGTAGAGCTTAGCAGCCAAAGCGCAAAAGTGCTAGCACTTGAAAATTACAAGCCTGGCGAGCTTTTACACCTTGAAGAAGCATTAAAATTTGGTGAAAAAATACACGGGCATTTGATGCAAGGGCATATTGATGCCTTAGGGCGCATTGAGCGCATTAATAAGCTTGATGTGGGAGTGGATTTTTTTATAGAATTACCGCTTGAAATTATGGAGTTAATGGCGCATAAAGGTAGCGTGGGCGTTGATGGCATAAGCCTTACAATCTCGGCTGTTTATGAGCGTGGCATAGGCCTTAGCATTATTCCTATAACGCTTAAAGACACGCTATTTTCGCACTATAAGCTAAATAGGCGCGTGCATATTGAAAGTGATTTATTTGCCAAATACACAAAGCAAATTTTAAAATTTCAAAATTTAGAGCCAAAAAATCAGCAAAACAAGCTCACTTGGGACGAAGCCGAGCTTTATACAAGAATGTTTTAAGATGAAAAAAGCAAAATTTTTAGCCACTTTTACTAATCGTTTTGGATTGCTGGGTGGAGAAAATTTTAATGCTAATTTGGCAGTAAATGGCGCTAGTAGCGGAGTTTTTGCAAATTTTAATTTAGCCTTGCATACAGGTGATTGCCAAAATGCCCTAGAAAAAAATGAAAGCATTTTAAAACGCGAAATAGGCGCAAGAATGCTAGTTTTTATGGAGCAAATTCATAGCGATAAAATTTACGAGCTAAAAAGCACAAAAGATTTAAGGCAGAAAACCAAAATTTCATACGAGATTAAAACGCCTTGTGATGCGATTATTACGAGCTTAAAGGGTGTTGGTATTTGCGTGATGGTAGCTGATTGTGCGCCTGTGATTTTAATAGATGAAAAACAAGTCAAAATCGCTGTAATTCACGCGGGCAGGGCTGGGGTTTGTGCTAAGATTATAAGCAAATGCCTAAATGCCATGAAAAGCCAGCCACAAGATTTAAAACTTTTAATAGGCGCGCATATAAAAGGGGCTTGCTATGAAGTTGGCGGGCTTGATTTGGGCGATTTTAATCGCTATAAAAATAAGGGATTTTTTGATATAACGCAAGCTTTAAAAGACGAAATAAACGCGCTTGGCATAAAAAATTACGAAATAAGCGATATTTGCACGCATTGTGATGATAATTTTTACTCATACAGACGGGATAAAATTTGTGGTCGCCAAGTGGGCGTAGCGATGATTTTATAAGGTGATAATATGAATAAAGATGATGCGATTTTTGAGCTAATCGCGCTAAATGCTAGGCAGTTTGGCTCTGATTTAGGTCAAAACAAAAACCTAATGAAAATGCTTTTGAGCCCAAAAGATTTAGGCATTAAAGCAGATGATTTAAAAAAAGCAAGCGAAATTTTTGATAATTTAGAAAAAGTCAAGCAAAACTCACAAATGAGTAAAGAATAAATTAAAATTTTATAAAGGTAAGCTATGCCAGCAGGCGATGATCAAGAAAAAACCGAAGAGCCCACGAGTAAAAAAATCGAAGATGCCAGAAATAAAGGCAATGTCCCAAAAAGCCAAGATGCTTCTGGTTTTGTAACGCTTTTGGTTGGTTTATTGGCTTTATGGTTGCTTTTGCCGTATTTTGGCGAGAGATTTTTAAAAACTTATTATTATTGTATGGAATTAATCGGGCAAGAATTAAGCATTAAAAATGTAACAAATATCGCTATGATGATACTTTTTCAAATGGTGCTTGCTGTGTTGCCGCTGGCTGGACTTATAATGCTTGCTGGCATTATAGGCAATGTCATGCAATTTGGCTTTATTTTTACCACAGAGCCACTAACTCCAAATTTTAATAAAATAAACCCAATTAGTGGCTTTGGGCGACTTTTTTCAATAAAAAAACTAGTTGAGAGCTTGAAAATTGTTTTAAAAGTAGGCGCGGTTTTTGGCGTGGCTTTTTATTTTTTTCTTACTTTTGTTAAGGAATTGCCATCGACTATATTTTTTACGATGATTGATCAGCTTGCTTGGCTTAAAGAAAAATTACTAATTTTAGCTGCTGTGATGTTACTGCTTTTTATGATTATAGCTATTGCTGATATTTTTATCACGCGTTTTAATTATTTTAAAGATTTAAGAATGAGCAAGCAAGAAATAAAAGATGAGTTTAAGCAAATGGAAGGGGATCCGCAAGTAAAAGGCCGCATTCGATCACTACAAATGCAAGCGGCAAAAAAGCGTATGATGCAAAATATCCCAAATGCCGATGTAATCATCACTAACCCAACCCATTACGCTGTAGCCTTGCGCTATGATAAAGAAAAAGAAGATGCGCCAATAGTGCTAGCAAAAGGCGTGGATTTTTTAGCACTTCAAATCCGTAAAATTGCCATAGAAAATGGAATTGATATAATAGAAAATCCGCCACTTGCAAGAGAACTTTATAAGCTGTGTGATATAAACCAGCAAATCCCAGCTCAGCTTTTTGGCGCAGTGGCTGAAATTTTAAGCCAAATCTATAAGCAAAATATGCAAAAATTTGGCCATAAATTAAAAAATTAAAATTTGCTTAAATATATTAGCGCATTTATTTTTAAGATTTAAAAGTTAAATTTTGCCGCCTTCTACTACTAAATCATCAGCATTTGAGCTTTGCCCATAAATAGAGCGCAAGGTTTCATCATAGTTTTTATGAAAAAACTGCTCTTTGCCAAGTTCGATTATTTCATTGTTTAGCCATTCTAGCAAGCTTTTATTACCCTTTTTTACAGCTGGCGCGATGGTGTCAATTTCGCCAAGACTTGCTATGCCAACCTCAAAGCCCTTATTTGCCTTAGACCAGGCTAAAACCTCGGTATTATCGGTGCTAAATGCATCGCCGCGCCCATCAAGCAGGGCATTATAGGCTTGCGCGTATTGATCAAATTTTAAAAGCTTGATTTGTTTATGTTTGCTAAAAAATGTTTCAGCTGTCGTGCCTTTTGTGATTATTAAGGTTTTGCCTTTTAAATCATCTAAGCTTTTTATTACCGCATTTTGCGGGCTTACAACGCCAAGAGCAACTTTCATATAAGGCAAGGCAAAATCCACTTGCTGTGCGCGCTCTTTTGTAACGGTAAAATTTGCTAAGACAATATCAACCTTGCCAGATTTAGCATATTCTACACGACTAGCTGGATCAAGCGCTGTAAATTCCACCCTCACGCCCAAATCCTTAGCAATGCGCCTAGCAAAATACACATCATAGCCTTGGTATTGGCCGTTTTCATCGACATAGCCAAAAGGCGCTTTGTCGCTAAAAACGCCGATTTTGATAAGCCCGCTTTGCTTTATTTCATCAACGCTTCTAGCTTGTAAAAACGCACAAGCCAAAAGCGCAACCATAAATATTTTGAAAATTTTCATTTTTTTCTCCTTGGTTAAAATTTCAAAGCCAGATTATAGCAAGTTTTTTAAATTTTATCTAGTAAAAAACTTTATTTTATAAAATTTATTATTATTTCATTTTTTTAAAATACAGGTAAAATTATATATTTTTAACAGGATTAAACTCAAATGATGCTAAAAATTCTTGTGCTTTTTTAGTTTTTGGTTTAGTAAAAAACTCTTTTGCGCTCACGCATTCAGCCACCACGCCATTATCTAAAAACACGATTTTATCTGCCACAGCCCTTGCAAAATTTAGCTCATGCGTTACTATTAGCATAGTTAGCCCGCTATTTGCTAGCTCTAAAATCACCTCAAGCACCTCACGCACCATTTGCGGATCAAGCGCTGCTGTAACTTCATCAAAAAGCATTACCTCAGGGCGCATCGCAAGAGCGCGAACTATGGCTACGCGTTGCTTTTGACCACCACTAAGCTGTCTGGCATAAGCGTTTTGTTTATCTTTTAAGCCAACGCGCTCTAAAAGGGCAAGGGCTTGCGCTTTTACTTCATCTTTTGGGCGTTTTTGCACCTTTAATGGCGCAAGGGTGATATTTTCAAGCACATTAAGATGTGAAAAAAGCTCATAACTTTGAAAAACCATACCGATTTTTTGGCGCATTGATATTAAATTTGCTGGCGTTATAAGCTCACCATTTAGGCTAACTTGACCGCTATTTGGAATTTCAAGCGCATTTATGCATCTTAGCAAAGTGCTTTTACCACAACCACTTGATCCTAAAATCACCATCACCTCGCCCTTAGCCACTTCTAAGTTTATGCCTTTTAGCACTTCTAAATCGCCATAGCTTTTTGTAAGATTTTCAATTTTTAACATCATCTCCACCTATTTTCTAAATAACGCGAACCAAGAGAAATTATATAACAAGGCACAAAATAAAGCATAAAAATCACTCCATACACCCATAAAGCCGCATTTGGATGGCTCATTCTATTTGCATCTATTATTTGTTCGCCGATTTTTAGCATTTCAACTATACCAATCAAAGCCACAAGTGAGGTGGTTTTGATGATGCGAGTTATTAGGTTTATGGTAAGTGGTAAAAGTCTGCGTAAAGTCTGTGGGATAACGATATAAGCGTAAGTTTGAGCCTTATTTAATCCAAGTGCGAAAGCACTTTCGTATTGATGTTTTGCGATACTTGCAAGCGCGCCACGCACCAAATCTCCCATTTCAGCCGCGCCCCAAAAACTAAAAACTATCACCGCCGAAGTAAAAGCACTAAGATCAGCCCCAAAAGCATGCGCCAAACCAAAATACATGATAAAAAGCAAAACAAGCTGTGGCATAATGCGCACAAAATCCAAATAAAGCCGTGATATAAATTTTGTAAATGGATTATTTATCCGCATAAAAAGCCCAAAAAATAAACCAAAAATTATAGAAAACAAAGCACTCAAAAGGCTAATTTCAAGCGTAATATAAAGCCCATCAAGCAACCTTGTAAAATTGCTACCTTTAAATAAAACGCTAAGCCCCAAATCCTGCATATCGTAGCCTTTTTTCTAAATATAGCCCAAGTAATGAAATAGGCAAAAGTAAAGCCAAATACATCAACACAAGCAAAATCAAACTTTCTGTCGTTTTATAATATAATCCTATTAAATCCTTTGCTACAAACATTAAATCCGCCAAGGCCACAGCACTAAAAACAGAGGTTTCTTTAAATAAAAATATCACATTTGCTGTAAGCGATGGCATACTAAGGCTTAATGCTTGTGGCAAAACGACATAAGCCATCATTTGCATTTTGCTCATACCAAGGCTTAGCGCGCTTTCTTTTTGGATTTTTTCCACACTCAAAAAGCCGGCTCTAAGCGTCTCAGCCATATAACTACCGCCTAAAAACGCAAGCCCAATCACCGCACAAACTTCGCTACTTAATCTAATGCCGATTTTTGGCAACGCAAAATATAAAAAGAAAAGCTGAATTAAAAGAGGTGTGTTGCGACTAAGTTCTATATAAATGCTAGATAGTTGCGATAAAATGGGCGTTTTTCGGATTTCAATCAGCGCACAAATCAAACCCAACACACAAGAAAATAAAATGCCAAAAAATCCTATATAAAGCGTAAGCCAAAAGGCCTGGATAAACTCAGGCAAGCTCTCACGCATAAAAGCAAAATCCACTTTAATCCTTTAATAAAAGGCGCAATGATAGCGAAAATATCTTAATATGATTTAGAATTTTAAGATTTATTTTGTATAAATTATGTGTAAAAAATTAAAATTTTAAAATTTGTAAGGCTAGTTTATCAGCGGGTTTGAAATATTTTGGCTTTTTGGTTTTAAAATAAAAAGAAATAGGCGCGACTTGCGCGCCATAATTCAAATTTGCTTTTATTCAACCTCAGCGTCTATTACATCATCGTCTTTTTTCTTGTTTTCGTCTTTTTCGTTTTTATTTTCATTTTTATACATAGCCTCAGCTAATTTGTGGCTTGCTTCATTTAGCGCTTTAACCTTAGTTTCGATTTGCTCTTTTGATGCGCTTTCATCTTTTAGCACCTCTTTTAAATCATTTAAAGCACTTTCTATTTTGGCTCTATCTTCTGTGGCTATTTTTTCGCTTAATTCATTTAGGGATTTTTGGGTTTGATGAGCTAGGCTATCGGCGTTATTTCTTGCTTCTACGGCTTCTTTGCGTTTTTGGTCTTCTTCTTTGTGGGCTTGGGCGTCATTTACCATTTTATTTATTTCATCTTCGCTTAGTCCGCTTGAACCGCTAATTGTGATATTTTGAGCCTTACCGCTTGCTTTATCTTTTGCTGAAACGGTTAAAATTCCATTTGCATCGATATCAAAAGTAACCTCAATTTGTGGCACACCGCGCGGTGCTGGCATAATGCCTTCAAGATTAAAATTTCCTAAACTTTTATTATCTCTTGCAAATTCTCTCTCGCCTTGAAGCACATTTATTGTTACAGCACTTTGATTATCCTCAGCGGTTGAGAAAGTTTGTGATTTTTTAGTTGGGATTGTTGTGCCTTTTTCAATCAACTTGCTCATTACCCCGCCAAGCGTTTCTATACCAAGGCTAAGTGGCGTAACATCAAGCAAAAGCACATCTTTTACATCACCTTTTATTACAGCGCCTTGAATTGCAGCACCAATTGAAACCACCTCATCAGGATTTACGCTTTTATTTAATTCTTTGCCAAAGGCTTTTTTTACTTCATCTTGAACTAATGGCACGCGAGTTGAACCACCAACCATCACAACTTCTTTTATTTCGCTTTTTGAAATATTTGCGTCTTTTACTACTTCATTTATTTTAGTGATGGTTTCATTTACTAAATCTTCTATCAAGCCTTCAAATTTTGCTCTGCTGATTGTTTTGGTAAGGTGTTTTGGGCCAGTAGAATCTGCTGTGATAAAAGGCAGATTTATGGTTGTTTCCATAGCACTGCTTAATTCTTTTTTTGCATTTTCAGCAGCTTCTTTTAGTCTTTGGAGCGCCATTACATCGTTTTTTAAATCAATGCCACTTTCGCTTTTAAACTCACTAACTAAAAAGTCAATCAAGCGGTTATCAAAATCATCACCACCTAAAAAGGCATTACCACCAGTTGCAAGCACTTCTACTACATTATCGCCAGTTTCAAGCACAGTTACATCAAAAGTACCACCACCTAAATCATAAACCACGATTTTTTCAGCTTCTTTTTTATCTAAGCCATAAGCAAGCGCGGCTGCTGTTGGTTCATTTATAATGCGTAAAACATTTAAGCCAGCAATGGTGCCTGCTTCTTTTGTAGCCTTTCTTTGGCTATCGTTAAAATACGCTGGCACGGTAATTACCGCATCTACTACCTTTTCGCCCAAATACGCCTCAGCATCTTCTTTTAATTTAATCAATACCTTGGCTGAAATTTCTTGTGGAGTGTAGGTTTTGCCAGCGATTTCTACTGCGCAAGCACCATTTCTTTCTATTATGTGATATGGTAAGCGTGCTTTAGCCTCGCTTGCGTTTTTTTCATTCATCATTAAACCCATGATGCGTTTAATTGAAAAAATCGTTTTTTGCGGGTTGGTTACTGCTTGGCGTTTGGCTGTATCGCCTACTAAAATTTCACCCTTATCAGTAAAAGCCACCACGCTTGGGGTAGTGTTTTTACCTTCTTTATTTGGTATAACCTTGCTCTCGCCGCGTTCATAAACGCTCACACAAGAGTTTGTAGTACCTAAATCTATACCTATTACTTTTGCCATTTTAGACTCCTTAATTTGATTTAAGATTTTAATTTATTTAGAAATTAGCACCATTGCTGGGCGTAAAATTCTATCATTATACATATATCCGTGCTGATAGATTTGTGCGATGCGTCCGCTTGCGATTGTTTGGCTTTGAATATAACTCATTGCGTTATGGATTTGTGGGTTAAACTCTCCGCCTTCATTTGTTTGTATCATACGCACGCCGTGCTTATTTAGCACTTGCTTAAAGCTATCAATCGTTAAACTAATGCCTTCTTTAATCTTAGCACTTGCTTCATCATCACCTGCAGCATTTATCGCCATTTCAAGCGTATCAAGCACAGGTAATAAATCCCTAGCAAAACTCTCATTTGCAAAATTTACAGCAGTGATTTTGTCTTTTTCAAGGCGTTTTTTGATATTTTCAAAATCTGCTTGCGCTTGAACTAGTTTAGTTTTTAACTCGCTTATTTGAGCGCTATCGTCATTATTTTGCGTAGCAGTTTTTAGCTCGTCAAAATTTACTAATTCATCATCATTTGCGTTTTGATTGTTTTGTTCTTGCTCGTTTGTTTGGGTTAAGATTTCATCATCTGCTGAGAAATCTTTAACACTACTTGTTTGATCTGTATTATCTTTCACGATGCCTCCTTTAAAGTATTTAAGAATTTTTCATAATCATTATAAACGCTACCAACGCATATCATAACCGCATTTTCGCCCTTATAAAGTATTGGGGTTTTTAAACCCATGTGCGCACTTTCTATCCAAAAAGCTAAATTATTTGTAAAAGAACGCTCAAAACTAGGTTCTAGCGCATTTTTTATGCGTTCATCTTTAAAAATTTCAAAAATGATTTTTTCATTTTCTTGGTAAAAAATATTACTTCTTTTTAGCTCTTTAATCTTTACTCTTAGCTCGCTTAAACCTACTTGAATGCTTGCAAGTTCTAGCTCGTCTAAACTAATGCCAAGTAAATTTTGTAGAAATTTTTCAACTTTTGCGTTAAATTTTATATTTAATGCCTCGTCTTCAAACTCTAAAAACAAAAATTTATCACTAATTCGTTTTATGGCGCTAAATTTTGGATTTTTTTTGGCAAAAATCATACAATAAATCCCTAATTCATACACCAAAAAACTTAATAATTCTTCATTTGTAACCTTGATTTTTTCATTAAATTTTAAGTGTTCTTGCCAATAATAACTCATCGTAAGCACAGTAGGAATTCGCCCGCCGCTTATGTGGAGCTTGGTTATTGCGCCCTCATCGCTTAGCTTTTTAAAATACACTCTAATCGTGCTTGCTGGGATATTTGCGTTGCCTTGCTCTATTATATGCTCGCAAAGCACAGATGAACCAACTGGCTCATTTTGTTTTAAATAAGCGCGAATTATATTTTCTAAAATTAATTCTCTTTTATCAATTTTCACTTTATTTTGCCTTATTTTTAGCACTCTTATCTTGTAAGTGCTAGCCGAATTATACAAATTGAGTGAATTATTGTCAAGATTTTTGCCAAAATTTTTTTAGATTTTTTTTAATTTTGTTTATTTTGATAAATTTTAATATTAAATTATATGTTTTGAAAATTTTAAAATTTTAAGCCTTGACTTGTTAAAATCTGCGCTTTTAAAAAAGGATTAGCGATGAATGATGATTTAATCATAGCAAATAGGCATTTTACTAGCCGTTTTATAATGGGTTCTGGCAAATTTGATCCAAATTTAATAAAAGCTTGCATAGAAAGTGGTGGGGCGCAAATAATCACCCTTGCATTGCGCCGTGCAAGCACAAAAAGCGATAATATTACAGATTTTATCCCTAAAAATATAACTCTTTTGCCAAATACTAGCGGAGCTAATAATGCTGATGAGGCTTTGCGCTTGGCGCGATTAGCGCGCGAGCTTGGCTATGGCGAGCTAATTAAGCTTGAACTTATTAAAGATAGCAAGTATCTTTTCCCAGATAATGAAGAAAGCGTGCGAGCTACAAAAATGCTAAGCGATGATGGATTTAGCGTGCTTGCGTATATGTATCCTGAGCTGTATGCTGGGCGCGCGCTAGAAGCTGCTGGGGCCGTGGCTGTAATGCCGCTAGCAGCGCCTATTGGCTCAAATAAAGGGCTGTTAAATAAAGATATGTTAAAAATTTTATTAGATGAAATAAAGGTGCCAGTTATCGTAGATGCTGGCATAGGCAGGCCAAGCGAGGCGGCACTTTGTATGGAGATGGGTTGTGCGGCTGTGATGGTAAATACCGCAATAGCAACAGCTTGTGATGTCAAATTGATGGCGCGCGCTTTTGGCGAGGCGATAAAAGCTGGTAGAAGCGCGTATTTAGCGGGTATAGCAGATATTAGCCAAAATGCGCGAGCTAGTTCTCCATTAACTGGATTTTTGGCTTAATTTTAAAATTTAATACTCTTTGGCTAAATTATTTAAGCTATTTTAAAATTTACGCTATAATCACGCCGCTATGGCAAGTAGTCGCGCTTAAATAAGCGAGGAAAGTCCGAGCTGCATTAGGGCAGGGCTACATCTAATGGATGTCAGGAGCGATCCTAGGGAAAGTGCAACAGAAAGCAAACCGCCAGCGCATCGCGCTTGGCAAGGGTGAAACGGCGAGGTAAGAGCTCACCAGCACGCAAGCCAGAACAAGCGGCGTGGCTATGCAAACCCAGCTCGCAGCAAGAAGCGGTGGTAAAGCCCTAAAATATACGCTTTGCTAGACTTTAATGGCGACATTAAAGCAAGATAAATGACTACATAAACAAAACTCGGCTTATAGCCATAGCCTCGTTCAAATCCTTAAATTTCAAAATTTTAGAATTTAATATAAAATATTTTTAAATAAAATTTTAATAAAAATTATTAATTTTTAAGCAATTTTTTGAATAAAATTTCAATAAAAAAAGCCATAAAATTTTAAAAGCTAGCGTTTGTGATAAAATTTAACAAGATTTTAGCTGTTTTTTGGGCGTAAATCATAGAAATTTGCTATAATGGGAGCCTAAATTTTAAAATTTTTTGGGATCAATGCGTTAAATGAATAATTTTAAAGAGCTTTTTGGGCAACTTTCAACCATATTTTTAAATCTTACAAAACGCCAAAAAATCGTAGCCATAAGTAGCGTGGTGGCTGTGGTGGCATTGATAGTGTTTTTGTTGCTTTTTACGCGCGCGCCTAAGGGATCGGGCGAGGAATTTTCTGGTTATAGCGTGCTTTTTGCTAATGTAGAACCATCTGTAAGCGCGCAAATCATCGCTCAGCTTGAAATGGATGGCGTTAAATATAAATTAGCAGACGAAAATACAATTTTAGTGCCAAATAAAGATGTTTATCGCGAGCGCATTGCTGTGGCTAGCTTGGGGATAGTTCAAGCTAGCAAAACAAAACCAGGCTTTGAGCTTTTTGATACTAATAGTTTTGGCGCGACAGAAGGCGAGCAACGCATAAAATTTCAACGCGCAATTCAAGGCGAATTAAGCAAAACCATAGAGAGTTTAGAGCCTATTGAGCGCGCTAGCGTGTATATTGCCTTCCCAAAAGAAAGCGTTTTTACAGAGCGTCAAACTCCCCCAACTGCTTCTGTGGTGGTCAAGCTTAAAAATGGCTCATTATTAGATTATGGCCAAATCGATGGCATTAAGCGCATAGTATCTGGCTCTATCCCAAATCTTAGCTTAGAAAATGTAAAAATCGTTACCCAAGATGGCGTTGCTGTCGGCGAAGATAGCGTGGCTATGCAAAATGAGCAAGAAGCCGCTAGAATAAAAGCACAACTTCGCTATAAGCACGAGTTTGAGAGCAATTATGAAGCTAAGATTATAGATATGATAGCGCGTTTTGTAGGCAGTAGAGATAAAGTTACAGCAAAGGTTAGTATAGAGTTTGATTTTAGCCAAACAGATAAAGAGCAAGAAATTTTTGATCCAAATTCTGTGGTGCGTAGCGAGCAAAATATAGAAGAGCATAAAGTAGGGCGCGATCCAAAAGAGCTAGGCGGCGTGCCAGGGGCTGTTAGTAATATAGGGCCAGTCCAAGGCATAGAAGATAATAAACCAACGCAAGAATACGATAAAACCGTTACAAACACAAACTATGAAATTTCAAAACAAATAATCAAAACAAAACCGCAATTTGCTACTATTAAGCGTTTAACCGCAGCTGTGGTAGTAGATGGCAGATATGAAAATGTGCGCGATGAAAGCGGCGAGCTTACAAGCAAGATAAATTATATCCCGCTTAATGAAAATGAAGTAAATCAAATACGCTCTTTGGTCGAGCAAGCAGTGGGTTATAATCAAGCGCGTGGCGATCAAGTAACGGTGAGCAATTTTGAGTTTAGACCTAATAATATAAGCACGCCACTTACAAAATTTCAACGCTTTGAAGAAGAATATATTAAGCCACTTTTGCCTGTGTTGAAGTATTTGCTGGTGGCTTTAATTTTGTTTGTATTCTATAAAAAGGTGATTGTGCCGTTTATGAATAAAATGCTAATGGATACTAAACCACAAGAAGAAGCGGTTTTTGAAGAAGAAATTGATGTAGAAGAAGAAGCAGAAGATACAATAGAGCGATTTAAAGCTGCTAAAAAACGCGCAGAAGATGAGCTTGGTATGAATGATGACTTTAATGAAGAAGATTTAAAATATGATGTATTACTTGAAAAAATGAAGGGCATAGTGGCTGAGCGAAGCGATGAGGTGGCATCGTTGCTTCAAAGTATGGTTAAAACAGATAATAGTTTTAGTGGCTCTAAGGATTTTTAATGGCAAAATTAAATGAAGAACAAAAAATGGTTTTTGATGATCTTTCAATGCCTGAAAAGATCGCTATAATGATAATACAAATGGGTGAAGATGCGGCTAGTTTGATTTTTTCGCATATGGATCCTGAGGTTGTTATGGAGATTTCGCGCCATATAGCCACAGCCAAAACGCTAGATAAAGCAGTAGCAGCAGCGGTGCTTGAAGAATTTTATGCTTTATTTGCTTCAAATCAGCATATTAAAACAGGTGGTTTAGAATACGCAAAAGAAATTTTATATAAAACTTTTGGTCCCGAAGAAGCGCAAAAAATTTTAGATAAATTGCAAAAATCTATGGAAACTACGCGCTCTTTTGGCTATTTACAAAATGTGCGCCCACAGCAGTTAGCTGATTTTATTGTTAAAGAACACCCGCAAACCATCGCCTTAATAGTAGCTCATATGGACGCTACGAGTGCTGCTGAGACGCTGTTTTATTTTCCTGAGGATATTAGGGGCGAGGTGGTGATGCGTATGGCAAATCTTGGCGATATCAGCCCTAGCGTGATTAAGCGCGTTTCTGCCGTGCTAGAAAGCAAACTACAAAGCCTAACAAGCTATAAGGTTGAAATAGGTGGCACAAGAGCCGTGGCTGAAACGCTAAATCGCTTAGGACAAAAAGCGGCTAAAACTACAATCGAGTTTATCGAGCAAAGCGATCCAAACCTAGCAGCAAATATTAAAGAAATGATGTTTACTTTTGAAGATATTAATTCTCTTAATAACACAGCAATTCGCGAGGTGCTAAAAGTCGTGGATAAAAAAGACTTAATGGTAGGCTTAAAAAGTGCTAGCGAAGAGTTAAAACAAAGATTTTTGACAAATATGTCCCAGCGCGCAAGCGAGGCTTTTATAGAAGAAATGGGCTATCTTGGTGCTGTGCGTGTAAAAGAAGTAGAAGAAGCACAGCGCAAAGTAGTAGAAGCAGTGCAAAAATTAGCTGAAACCGGAGTGGTTCAATTAGGCGGTAATGACGAGATGATCGAATAAAATTTAATGGTGGTTTTAGATGCTGTTTTTGTGGCTAAATTGTAAAATTTTAAAACCGCTGTTTTAGAAAAAGAGTAAAAATGCAAAGTAATGTAATAGACGCTAGTAGCCAAAAACATACGATCAAACCATATAGATTTAAGGTTTTAAACACAAGACGCGATAATGAAGAAAACGCTAATATCAGCAACGAAAAACCAAGCAAATGCGCTGAGCAAGCAAATGCCGAGCAAATAAATGTCGAGCAAATAGATAAAGAAAGCACCGCAGATACTTCGCTTGAAACAACTCAGGTAATTACACCAGCAATCAAACAGCCAGAACCACAAGAGCCACAAAGCACGCAAAATTCCCAACCAAGCTTTATAGAAGAACTTTTAAAGCGCACAGATGAATTAAGCGATAACATTATAAAACTTCAAATGAAAATAGAAAGCCAAGAAAGCGAGTTTAAACAACGCCTAGCTAGCGAAACAGATAAAGCAAGAAAAGAGGGCGAGCAAGCAGGCGAACAAGCCGCAAAAACCGCCTACGATGCGCAAATTAAAGATTTAGAGAGCAAATATAGCACGAGCATTAAAAAGCTAGATGAACAAAGTGCGCGTTTTGATGAGTTTTTGGCAAAAACACAAGAGCAATTAAGCCACACAGCAATCGATATAGCAAAAGAAGTGGTGCTAAAAGAAATCAAAGAAAACTCAGCCAAGGTTGCGCTAAATATAGCTAAGAGTTTAATTAGCGAGCTAAAAGATGCCGCAAGCGTTGAAATAAAAGTAAATAGCAAGGATTATGGCTATTTGAGCGAACAATTTGAAGGCGATACGCATATAAAACTTAGCAGCGATGATGCTATAAGTCCTGGCGGGGCTTTGCTTTTAAGCGATAGTGGCAATATAGATGGCACGATAAATACGCGCTTTGAAAAGATTCGTAAAATTTTAAGTGAATGAGTTTGGCGGATTTGTGTATTTAGTGGCAATTTATTAAAATTTTAAAGGCATTAAATGGCAAAATCTGGCTTTATATCAGTAATTGGGCGCACGAACTCAGGTAAATCTAGCCTAATTAATTATTTGCTAAATACAAAAATCACATTAGTTTCACACAAGCAAAACGCCACTAGGCGAACACTAAAAGCCATAGTAATGCACGGACAAAATCAATTAATCTTCATAGACACACCCGGGCTAAATAACAGCCAAAAGCTATTAAATAAAATTTTAAATGAAAAAGCAATTGAAAGTTTAAATGATTGCGATGCTTTGATATTTTGCGCTAGCGTTTTTGATGATATTAAAGATTATGAACAATTTTTAGAAATTTTAAAGGTAGCAAAATGCCAAAAGGCGCATATAGTCGTTATCACAAAGGTAGATTTAGCCAAAAAAGAAGCGCTTTTTGCAAAATTAGCACAATATAATACTTACAGCCAAAATTATAGCGCGCTTGTGCCAGTTAGCATAAAAAAGGCAGCTTTTAGAGATGAATTATTAAATGAATGTATTAAAATTTTGCCAGTAGCGCCATTATATTATGATAGCCAGGATTTAAGCGATGCAAAAAGCAAGGATATTTATAGAGATTTTATCCTTGAAGCGATTTTTGCTTGCGTTAGTGATGAATTGCCTTATAGTGCTGAGGTGCTGATAAAAGGCGTGAAAAATTTACCTAAACTTACCAGTGTAGAAGCAGTTATCATCACAGATAGCCAAAGCCATAAAGGTATTTTAATAAGCGCTCTTAAAAATATCGGCATTAAAGCTAGAAAACTAATAGCAGCCTTAGACGGACAAAAAGTTTATCTAGGACTTGAAGTAAAAGTGCAAAAAAATTGGCATAAAAATGAAAAAAGTCTTAAAAAAAATGTTTTTCTTTAACTAAATTCAAAAAAAAAGTAAAAAAAAAATTAAAAAAAAGTAAAAAATGCCGTTTTTTTGTTATAATGCCAAACTTTTAAAAAAAATTAGGGGTGAGGCTGCTGATGAAAAACAACTTTTTAGCTTCCTTTAAGGGACCGAGCACAGTCTCGGGCAAGAGTTCTAGTTCTAAAAAAGGACTAGAAATTACTACCGTAGATGTCTTTAAAAGCAAGGCCTATGCTTTTAAAGATAATGTCGTAAAGCCAAAGGATTATTCTTCTATAAGTAAAAAAGATCCTATGATTGTTACTTATGTAAAGAATAGAGAATTGCACTATACCAAATTAGATGCTTCTGGTAGTTCAAGTGGAGAAACTCTTGAGGGTTTTCTTTTAGATGCAGCTTATCGTAATTTGGCATTAGATAATGCTCAGCAATATCTTATGTCTTATGGGCCAAGAAAAGATAAAGAGAATTTCTACGATGTATTTTTGATTTCAGCTGAAACCGTAGAAACAAATCTACAACCATTGCTGTTTAATACCGAATATATAGATTATGTGGTACCAGAGCCGTTGCTATATAAAGGCTTATATGAACAAGGTGTGCTAGATAGTAATAGTGTGGATTGCTTTATTTATATAGGCGATGATGAAGCATATGTGGTGGTGTATAATCAAGGAAACTTCTCTTTTGTGCGCTCTCTTGGGCGATATACCCTTAATTATTTAGCCGCTCAGTATCCAGCAATAACCGGACAAAAAATAGAAAAAGCCGATTTTTTTGCCAAGCTAAAACAAGACGGCGTAAGCGGAGAAATGGTTAATGTCGTAGATGAATTGCTTTATTTTGTATCTGATGTTTTTGCAAATTTAAGCGATTTATCAACTGCTAATATTTCTAAAATATTTATAGGCACAGATATAGGCACAATAAATGGCTTAGCGGATTTAGCCAGCAAGCGCATAGGCATAGAATGTAGAGATTTTAGCTTTAACCTAAATTTTGAAGGTGGCGAGCAAGATATAAATTTCTTAAATGTTTTAATGTTTTTATACGCAAGAGGCTGTGATGATGAAAGAAGCCCTTTAAATCTAAGTCCATATCTCCGACCGCCTGCATTTATGAAACGCGATGGTGGTAAATTCGTAGCTCTTATGGGTGTAGCTTTGGTAGCTGGCTTGATAATGCCTGGTGTAGAGCTGGTTCAAGCTGGTTTGAATACAATGGAAAGAGATGAGCAAAAGTTAAAAGTAGAATCTTTACAGCAAGAGGTTAATGGTTTAAATTCTAAAAAAGAAAATACCCAAAAAGAATTTAATGCCATTAAGGATAAATTAGCAAATTTACGCGCCGACCTTGAACTTAAAGAAAATATCATTAAAGATAGCCATTCAAAAAAGGTTGAGTATAAAATGAAAAACTCTACCTTATATGATATAGCTAAATATTTAAATGATCAAGGTGTAAATACCGAAAATATAAGCATTGATAGTGATAATATCATAACCGTAGTATTAAATAGTAGTAATGATATAAAAATCACTAAGCTTATAAAATTTATAGAAAATTCTGATAGATATAGTGTAGTTGCTAAGGAAATTTCTGTTAAAGAGGGTATCTACCAAAGTGCTATCAAAATAGGAGTGAAATAATGGAAGAATACATACAAAGATTAGACGAATATTTTGAAGGTAAAAAAGATAAAGACAAAAGGCTTATCTTTTTAGTAGCATTTGTGGCTGTTGCTTATATAATTTATTTACTGGTTAATCCTAGTGCTGTTGAAGTAAGAGAAAATGTTGAATCTGAATTAAATGGAATCAACAAAGAACTCAACGACCTAAAAAATAAACCAAAAGAATTAAATAGTCAAATCGCTAGACTCAATAGAGAAATTCAAGAAAAACAAAGCGAAGTTGCAAGCGTGAGTCAAAAAAATTCTGAGGTTAGCCAAAAGGTTAAAGAGCTATCTAAATTGCTAGCAGGTAGCAATATAAATGTCTATCTAAACGACATTGCACGCGATGCTTTGGATACTAATGTAACAATCATTAGAATAGACAATATGCTTAATCAAGTAAATCCTTTGAGTTTTGCTAAATTGTATGATGTGAATGTAACTTTTGAAACAGAAAGTTTTAATAACATAGTTCAATACACAAGACGATTAGAAGAAAGCATAGATGCGATAGATATAAGCGATATAGATATGAAAGTTAATGATAAAGGCAATATCTATGGACATATCAATATATCATCATGGGGCGTAAGATATGAGTAAAATTATACACAAAAGAATATTAAAGCGAGGAAGGATATGAAAAAAACATTCATAAAAATAGCATTGATGTTTTGTTCTTTTGTTTTATTGACGGCAAATGATGAAGTAAATGCTACACAAGAACAAAATAATGTGCCAGCAGAAATAGAAGAAATAGCAAAAGAGCGCAAGAGCGAAATTACCCAAGAGCAAATAGATGAGATTAAAGATCCTTTTGCAAGAGTAAAACCTGAATCAGCTGTAGTTATTCCAAATTTTGAATTAAGCGCAATTGTAGGCAATTCTGCAAGGATAAATGGGTCTTGGTATAAACTTGATGAAGATATAGAACAATACAAACTTATTAAGATAGAATCAAGACAAGCAATCTTAAATGATCCAAACACAGATACAAATGTAACGATAGAACTAAAAAGGGGAAACAATGTCACAATATCGTTTAATTAAGCTATTTTTAGCATTTTTGCTAAGTAGCACTTTGGCTTTTGGTGCTAGTTGCGATCGCAGGCTTTTTAGCATCAAAATTTCGGATGATAATACAAGTATCAAAGAGATTTTATCTCAGTTGTCTTCAACTTGTGATTTTAGTATTATTGTAGCTGATAGGAATGCTAGTAGCATATTAAGTCAAGATGCCACTGGCATAAACATTAAATCATTGAGTTTGAGTGATATATTTGATATATTGATTACTCATAATGATTTAAGTTATACCTTTAATAAAAAGGTTTTAAAGGTTGCTACTACTGAGTCTAGAACTTTTAAAATCGATTATATAACATCTATTAGAGAAGGTCGTGCTGTTACAAGAGCATCTACTGATTCAGCACCTACTGAGCTTGAAAATTTAAGTGATCAAAACGAAAACAACACAGACTTAGAATCACAAGAAAATATCATTAAAATAACTGAAAAATTTGATTTTTGGACACAATTACAAGCTGAAATTTTAGCTATTATGAATAACGGCATAGAGCATTTTGCCGCTCCAGCACCTGTGGTTAATCCAAATGCTGGGCTAATAACAGTAACTGGTACTAAAACACAAATAAATCGTGTAGCTCGCTACATAAATAATCTAAATAAAAGCTTGAAAAAACAAGTTATGATAGATGTTCGCATTATTTCTATCCAACTTGAAAATGAATTTTCAAAAGGTATTGATTGGTCTAAATTTAATCTAAGCTTTAATAGCAATTTAGGCGATGGAAGTCCTAGTTCATTTAAATTTGGTAGAAGAGGCAATGATCCAAGTCCTAATGCCAAGGCCGGTACAAGAAGTAATAGAATTCCTTTTCAAGGCACCAAGTATGAATATTCTTACACAGGTGAAGATGGTGATTGGATAACAAGAGAAATAGGCAATGCAGCCATACCTACTATGCGCTCTATCACTGGTGGCTTTATTTTAGGCGGTGGAGTAGATATTAATTTAGAGGGCGTAATTAATTTCCTTGAAACAAAAGGTAACTCTAAGGTTATTTCTAGTCCAAAAGTAATGACTATGAATAATCAACAAGCAATTATATCAGTAGGCGATAATATAAATTATCAAATCACTAGCTCAAATGTAAGCTCTGATACTGGTACTACCGTCACACAAGATGTTACTCAGTATTCTACTTTTATAGGTATTTTGTTGAATATTTTACCTGAGGTAAGCGATGATGGTAAGATTATGTTGCGCATAAATCCTAGTTTAAATACCTTTAAATATCAAGAAGATAATGTAAGACAAACCGCAGCTCGTAGCATAGCACCTGATACCTTACAAAAAAAGCTTTCTACTGTTGTGCAAGTTAATAGCGGTGATACAATAGTCTTAGGTGGTTTAATTAGCCAAGAAACTGGTAAAAATGTAAATAAAGTTCCTGTTTTAGGTGATATACCTGCGATTGGTTATTTGTTTAAAAATGTAACAGATTCATTAAGAAGCACAGAGTTAGTCTTTATAATTACACCAAAAGTTGTTAATATCAACGAAACAGGTAATGTTAAAGATTCTTTAAAATCTTTGGGATATTCTGACGGAATACTTTAATGAGTAAAAATATCTACACAGATATAAAAGATATATTCTCAGATAGCGATATAAGCGGTTATGTTAGTTTAGACAAAACAGTAATCGCCTATCGCAAAATTTGCGGTGCTTTGGATAAACCAGTAAAAATTATTTTATTTTTTGGCGCGCCAGGCACTGGCAAAACTTTTTTATTACAAAGAATTTATAATGATTTAAAAGATAAAAAGCCTATTATATTTTTTTTACAACCTTTTTTTAGTGAAAAAGATTTTATAAATGCGATTTCTACGCGTTTGTTTGGTGATGATGTATTGTGTGATAATACAGAAGCCTTAATTCAAAAGTGTGAAAAAGAAAATCCTTTGGATCCAAAAACAAATATGCCAAAAACTCAGTATGTTTTAATACTAGATGAAAGCCAGCTTTATCCAAAAGATTTGGTAGAAAAAATTCGCCTAATAGCTGATACTAGATATTTTAAAATACTTTTTACGGTGCATAAAACAGCCAGTGAGGACTTGCTAGCTAAGGAATGCTTTAATACGAGAATTGGCGAGATTGTTGAGTTTGATTTATGCTCTTATGATGAAATGTTGATGTATATAGAAAAAAAGCTATTTTTGCATGAGCAAAATGCTGCTATGAGTATTTTCACTAATAAAACTTTAAAATTATTATATAAAATAAGCAAGGGCAATTTACGAAGATTAAATCAAATTTTATATAAAGTGTTTGAAATAGCTGAGTATTATGAAGAAAATAGTCCAGCTACACTTAAAAAAGAATTAAAAAATTGCATTTTAATGGCAGCATTAGACTTAGGGATATTACATGCTTGATGGTTTAGAAATTAAAAGGTTAGAAAAACTTTTATCTAATTATCGTAAAAAATTGTTTATAAAGCTAGGTATAATTGCGTCATTGTGTATTTGTGCAATAGTCGTGATTACGGTTATTTTGCTACGAGGATATGATAGTAGCAAAGAAGCACAAATTGCCAAAAACGAATTACAGCAAAGACTTAAAATTCAAAACCTAAAACAAAAAGCAATTGATGAAAAATACAATAACTACGATGATGATGAATTAGAAAAACCAAAGTAAAAAAACACCGCTAAATCTAAGCAAAATAATAAAAATAAAGATGAGATAGTTTTTTTAGAAAACGAACCTAAATTTAGCGCAAAAGAAAAAGAAGTAAAAAAAGAAAAAAAAGCGCAAGTTATAATAGAATCTACCGTTCTTAACACCTCCATAGATACTCTTAAAGAAAATTTTTACAAAACGCACGACATACAATATGTAAGGCTTCTTGCAAAAGAATATTATGATAAAAAAGATTATAAAAATGCTGCTAAATGGGCTTTGACATTAAATGATATGGATAAAAACGACCCAGATGGTTGGATAATCTTTGCTAAATCACAGGCTAAAATGAATAAAAGACAAGATGCTATTAGGGTGCTAGAAACATTTCAAAACAAAGCCCCTGATAATCAAGAAATTCAAGCAATAATTTCACAAATATATTCAAACACTTTACCTTAGGATAAAAAATGGCAGATATCAAAGATATAAATCGAGAAATTTTACAAGCATTAGTGCGCGAAGGAAAGGTCGCTCAAAGCGATTTTGAGAGCCTAACTGTTAAAATAAACTCAAAAAGAACCATAGCCACTCTAAAAGAAGAGTTAGGTATGCGAGATAGCGAAATAGTAAGCTTGCTCGCTACTTTATACAGACGAACTCGTATAAGCTTAGATGATATTACCGGGTATTTTGGTTTAGATAGGGATACATTTTTAGGCTATTTTGCAAAAACTTTTAATTTAGAATATGTTAAATTAGATGATTCTGATGTGGATTTTAATCTAGCTAGATCCGTGCCTTGCTCTAATCTTAAAAGTTTTGGTGCGTTGCCATATAAAGAAGATGAAGTAAATGTATATGTAGCTTTTAAAAATCTTTTTGATATAGATTCACAAGATAAAATAGGCGGGATTTTTAATCGTAAAATTTTAAAAATTGTCGTGTGCGATCCTACAACTATCGATAAAATGCTCGCAAAATTAGAACTTAATGAAAGCGTATCATCGATTGTAACTCAAATCCGCAAAGAATTAGAATCTAGCACAGGCGAAGGTGATGAAAACGAAAGTAGCGGTGTTTTAAAGCTTATTGAAACTATCTTGCGTGTTTCTATTTCAAATCGCGCTAGCGATATACACATAGAGCCTACGCAAAATGATTGCGTTGTGCGAAGCCGTATAGATGGTATGCTAACTGAACTTTTTGTTTTTGAAAAGGATATTTATCCGCCACTTGCTAGCCGGCTTAAAATGCTATCAAATATGGATATAGCCGAACGCCGCAAACCACAAGATGGCCGTTTTAGCGTGCAAGTTCTTGGCAAAGAGTATGATTTTCGTATATCTACCTTGCCTATAATTAACGGCGAGAGTATAGTTATGCGTATTTTGGATAAATCCAAAGTAATTATAAATCTTAAAGATTTAGGTATGGCCGAAGAAACTCTTGCAAAATTTACTAAAATGAGCGTTTCGCCTTATGGTATGATTTTAGTTACTGGACCTACTGGCTCTGGTAAGACCACGACCTTATACGCGGCATTAAATGATATAAAAAGCGTTGAAAAGAAAATTATCACCGTTGAGGATCCGGTTGAGTATCAAATGGGACTAATCCAGCAAGTTCATGTTAATGAAAAAGCAGGGCTTACCTTTGCGTCTGCTTTGCGTTCGATCTTGCGCCAAGACCCTGATATTGTAATGATAGGTGAGATTCGCGATCAAGAAACTTTACGCATAGGCATACAAGCAGCGCTTACAGGCCACTTAGTGTTTTCTACTTTACACACAAATGACGCTATTTCAGCCGTTACGCGTATAATGGATATGGGAATAGAGCCTTATTTATTAAGCGGTGCTTTGGTTGGTGTGGAGGCTCAGCGTCTTGTGCGTAAGCTTTGCCCAAGCTGTAGGCAAAAAATCACCTTGCCAGAGGCACAAATGGAGAGAATTGTGCACTTAATTCCTGGTGATTATCAATTTTATGGGCCAGTTGGTTGCGAGAAATGCTCGCAAACTGGCTATGTGGGGCGCGAAATGGTGAGCGAGGTATTGCCTGTTAGCGATAAAATTTCATCTTTAATAGCCAAGAACGCATCAAAAGAAGAAATTGCAAATCAAGCTTATGCAGAGGGCTTTAAGGATTTCTTTGCTGATGGTATGCGTCGCGCGGCTATTGGTATTACTAGTATAGCCGAAGTTTATAGAGTGGCGAAAGGATAATAAGTGAGAAGTTATAAGGTTGTTCAAGTAAAAGGTAGCAAACGCTACACTGATGTGGTTAGAGCAAATAGTTTAGATCAAGCTAAAACTCAAGCTATGCGCAGGCGCGGTGGCACGGTTATAAAAACCACCGAGCATAAAGGTGGCATACCGGCTATTGAGGCTTTGCAGTCTAGTTTAGCAGCTATTTTTAAGCCAAAGCTTAGAATGGAGGATTATATCGCCACTTTGCGTCAGCTTACTGTAATGACTGGTGCTGGTATATCCATCCACGACTGCGTGCGCGAAGTAGCCAAAAACACGCAAAATAAACGCTTACAAGAAATTTTTACTGCCGTAAGAGATGACTTAAATGCCGGTATGAGTTTAACAGAGAGTATGAGCGCTTTTAAAGATGAAGTGGGCAATGTTAGCATAGCCTTAATAGGCCTAGGCGAGCAAACGGGTCAGTTATCTGAATCCCTAGGGCAATTAACGCAAGTTCTCCAAGATGTTTATGATAATAAGCAAAAGTTCAAAAAAGCTATGCGTTATCCAGTAACGGTAATAATCGCCATCATCGCGGCCTTTGTTATTCTTATGATAATGGTTGTGCCAAAATTTAGAGAGATTTTTGAGCAATTAGGCGCTCAGTTGCCTTTGCCTACGCGCATTTTGCTAAGCATAGAATCCGCACTTAGCAATCACGGGCTTTTCATCGCTGGCATTGTAATAGCTGCGGTTTTTACCGTGTTTTATTTATACCGCGCAAATAAAAATTTTAAAAAGCAGTTTGATAAAAACATTTTAAGGGTTTATTTGATAGGCAATATCGTATTTTTTGCCACTATGCACCGCTTTAATCTTATTTTTTGCGAGCTAGTGCGCTCTGGTATTCCAATAGTCGATGCCCTTGATACCGCATTTTTAAGCGTGGATAATGATCATTTAAATGAAAAACTTTCATCTATTAAAACCCTAGTTACTCGCGGTAGCAACCTTTCATACGCCGTAGAATCAACTAAGCTTTATGAAAGTATGCTTGTCCAAATGATAAGCGCTGGCGAGCGTAGCGGTAGCTTAGATGAAATGGTAGAAAAAGTTACTGATTATTATAAAATGCGCTTTAATAATATCTTAGATAATATCTCAGCTTATGTGGAGCCTATTTTGCTAGTTTTCATCGCTGGTATGGTTATTCTTATGGCTCTTGGTATCTTTATGCCTATGTGGGATATGGCACAAGCTGTTAAATAGGCTATTTTATTTGCGGCCATAAAGGCTTGCGTTTTGTGGCGAAATTTTAATTTTATTTGTGTTTTGGCAAAGAAATTTTAATTTACGCCACTTTAAAATTTTAAACTCAAATCAAGCAAATTCTTACAAACAATAAATAAAATTTTATTATAATACACACTTTTAGCCAAGGGAGAGTTATGCGATTTTTTTATTTTTCATTTTTTATTACTTTTGTTGGGCTTATTTTAGCCTTTTGGCTTGGTGGCTTTGCGGCGGCGTATATTTGTGCGTTACTAGCAGTTTTAGAAATTAGCCTAAGCTTTGATAATGCCGTGGTAAATGCTAAAACCCTTGAAGAAATGGATGAAAAATGGCGCCGGCGTTTTATTGTGTGGGGCATTCCTGTGGCTGTTTTTGGTATGCGTTTTGCCTTTCCTATTATTATCGTTGCCATGGTAGCAAAGCTTGGGATTGTTGAAACCTTAATGCTAGCCATTAACGATGTAGATACCTACCACAAGCATTTAAGCGCAAATAAAGGTGAAATTTACATTTTTGGCGGGGCGTTTTTGTTGATGGTTGCTTTGGAGTTTTTCTTTGCTGGGCGAAATGTGCGCTGGATACGAGCGATTGAGGCAAATCGCGTAATGTTAGCTCTTGCAAAAGCTAAAAATGCAAGCGTTTTTATAGCAGTGCTTGTGGGAATGATAATGCTTTATTTAACCAAAAATAGCGATTATGCGATGGCGTATTTTGCGGCGATTTTGGTTCATATGGCATTAGGGCTTGTAAATGAGTTTTTAGGCGATGATGAAAAGGCTGATATTACAAATTTTAATAACAACGATGATGAAAATGTCAATAATAAAATTACAAATTTTAATAACCATAACCAGGGCTTACAAAATCAAAATTTTAAATCCGCAGCCACGCGCAGTGGTTTTGCTGGCTTTTTATACCTTGAAACCTTAGACGCTTCATTTAGCTTTGATGGCGTAATAGGCGCGTTTGCGATGAGTGAAAATATTTTTATTATAATGATTGGCTTAGGCATTGGCGCGTTTTTTGTGCGTTCTTTAACGCTTTATATGGTTCATCACGGCACGCTAAGTGAGTTTAAATTTTTAGAGCATGGCGCAAATTACGCTATTTTAGCCCTTAGCGTGATAATGTTTATAAATATATTTTATGAAGTTAGCGAGCTAATTACTGGGACTTTGAGTTTTGGCATTATTTTAGTTGCCTTTTTACATTCGCTTTTAGTGCGTAAAAATGGAGCTTAGCCGTGCTTTGTGGCATAGATGAGGCTGGCAGGGGCGCGCTAGCTGGCGAGCTAGTAGTGGCTGGGTGCGCGTTTAAGCCCGGCTTTGATGATGAGCTGAGCGCGCTTGTGGCTGATTCTAAAATTTTAAGCGAGAAAAAACGCGAGCAAATTTATAATGAAATTTTACCAAAATGCGATTATTTGGTGCTGTTTTTTTCAAATAATATAATAGATGAGCGCGGGCTTTCTTGGTGTTTAAAGCGCGCGCTAATGACCTTAGAGGCGCATTTTAAAGGCTATGATTTATTATTTGATGGTAATTGTAATTACGGTGAGAGCTTGGTTAAAACTATGATTAAAGCAGATAAATTAATAGCACAAGTTAGCGCTGCTAGCATAATCGCAAAGGTAAGCCGCGATCGCCAAATGCGCCGTTTTAGCGCGCTTTATCCGCTTTTTGATTACGACAAGCACAAGGGCTATGGCACAAAAGCTCACCTACAAGCCCTAGCCAAATACGGCAAAAACGAGCTTACAAGGCGTAGTTTTAGGCGTAGTTTATTTGATTAAAATTTTAACGCAAGCAAAAATTAAAAATAAGGACACAAAATGCCAAAACGAATAGCCGTGATTGATTTGGGTTCAAATAGCGCAAGAATGGCGATTTTTGAGCGCACAAGCCGTCTTGGATTTTTTATTTTGCGAGAATACAAGCTTAAAGTGCGCTTAGGCGAGGGCGCTTATGAAAAGGGCGGAGTATTACAGCAAAAGGCTATGGATAATGTTTATAGCGCATTTAGCGAGTTTAAAAGCTATATTAAATTATACGGCGCAAGGCGCATAATAGCCACTGGCACCTCAGCCTTGCGCGATGCGCCAAATGCCAAGGAATTTATTAATAGAGTAAAAAACGGCTTGGGCATAAATTTGCGCGTAGTTGATGGCAAGAGCGAGGCTTATTATGGCGGATTAGCCGCGTTAAACTTGCTAAGCCCGCTTAAAAACGCCACCACCATAGACATAGGCGGCGGCAGCACAGAGCTTGCGCGCATACAAAATGGCCGTATCACAGCCACTATTTCGCTAAATATCGGCACCGTGCGCTTAAAAGAGCTTTTTTATGATAAAAAGGACGCAAACGGCGCAAGCGAGTTTATAAATAAGCTTTTAAAAGGCATTGATAAGGATTTTGCTAATAGCGATATAATCGCTATCGGCGGCTCTTTGCGTGCTATTAGCACGGCTATTATTAAAGAGCGCAAATATCCGCTTGAAAGCTTACATAATTTTATTTATCCCTTTAATGCGCAAAATAGCGCTTATATCCGTAAAATCGCGCTTTCAAGCGTTTTAGGACTTAAAAATTTTAATATCAGCAAAGATCGCTTTGATACCATTCGCGGTGGCGCGCTTGTGTTTTTAAAGCTATGTGAGAGCTTAGGCGCAAAACGCGTTATAACAAGTGGCGTTGGCATTAGAGAGGGTTTGTTTTTAAGCGCGATTTTGCGCCCTGGCGTGAAATTTCCAGCAAATTTTAATCCTAGCCTTAAAAGCTTACAAGATCGCTTTTGCCCTATTGATAATCGCGCCACGCTAAATACCGCAAAAGAGCTTTTTAGGGTTTTTGCGCCTTTTCATAGGCTTGGGGAAAATGAGCTGTTTTTGCTTAGTGTGGCGGCAAAAATCTTTAATGTGGGGCGCGCCTTGGGTTATTATAAAGAGCGTTTAAATAGCGCGTATATCGTGCGGACGGCGTTAAATTACGGCTACACGCACGAGCAGCTTTGTAATATCGCTGTGATTTGCCAGTTTCACGGCAAGGACTTTGATAATGACGATTTGGGCGAGTTTAGCAAGCTTTGCGCCCCGCTTAAAACGCTAAAATGGCTTTGCTTTTTGCTAGCAAGTGCTAGGGAGCTTTCTACTTTTAAGCAAGCAAGATTTAGCCTTGATGGCTCTACGCTCAAAATTTCTGGCCTAAGCGATCATTTAATGCTAAAACAAAGCCTTAAAAAACTGCCAAAGCCCGCTACAATCGCCATTAGCTTTGAAGATTGATTTGGTTTTTTTATTATTTTAAATTCTGGGCGGGTTTAAAATTTTAAAATTTTTAAAATTTTGCGGATTTTAATGAAGTAGAAACTCCACTAAATTTTAAAATTTAGTGGAGCTAAAATTTAGGTTAAGACATTAACATTAATTAATAATGAAGTTAGAATTTAACACCAGAACCACCAACTTGGATTGCGCATTCTGTATTATCGGTTAAATCATTATCTTGTCCGCACATACTTTTAATACCAGATAATTTTTGCAATTGTTTGCATACTGGATCATTACTACCAGTGATAGTGAATTTTATTTTAGCGGCATTCGAAGTTTGTTGATTATTGACATTGCCTCCTTCAAGTTTTATTGTGGTGCATACCTTATCGCCTTTAACCTTGAGTTGTCCATTTTTAGTAACTGCACTTGTCATTTTATCAAAACTACCATCAGTTTGAAACTCTCCCTGAGCTGTGTAGTAGGCTGTGATATCGCTTATGGCTGTCGCCAAATTTGTAGCGGCTTTTGAAACCTCTGCATCATCTCTTGTAGCTGCTAGTCTTGGTATCGCTACAGACGCCAAAACACCTAAAATTACGATCACGAAGATCAACTCAATCATAGTAAAGCCTTTTTTCATGCTTTTCTCCTTTAAAATAACTCCTAGCTTTAAAATACCTAGCTTTTAAAGCTAGTGGCTGAAATATTAGTAGCTTTTAGCTTAGCTTAAACTTAAATTAAAGAAAATTTTTTTTAATTTAACAAATAAAATTAGCTCTAATAACGAATACATCATAATAAAAAGCGAAATTTTATAATTTAATGATTATTAAATATTATTAAAATTTTAAGTATTTTGTGGCGTAAAAATAAATTTGACTTATTTATGAAAAAATCTTATACTTATTTTAAACTTAATTTTTGGAGATATTATGCAAGTAAGACTTAATAAATTGGGCAATTCTATGGTGATTAGAGTTCCAAATTTTCTTATAAAACAGCTAAATTTAAAAGAAAATACCCCCTTAAACCTTAGCATAGTAAAAAATAAGCTTATAGTAGAAAAAAGCAAAGATGAAATGGCTATTTTATGCGAAAAAATCACAGATGAAAACCTAAATATCTACGATGATTTTTCAAAGGTAGGCAAAGAATGGTAAAAGATTATATCCTGCTAGCGTAGCCTTGCTTAGCAATGCCAACACGGCATAAAAAAAATAAAAAAAAATAATTAAAATTTTAAAAGCAAAAATAAAAAAATAACTTGAAATTTTATAAAGAAAAATAAAAAAAATAATTGAAATTTTAAAAGGCAAGGACGCTAAATCCTTGCCTAAATAATAGCATTTTAGCAGATTACATCATACCGCCCATGCCACCCATACCGCCCATATCTGGCATTGCTGGCATTGCTGGTTTTTCTTCTTTTATATCGCTTACGGTAGCTTCTGTGGTGATAAGCAAGCTAGCCACGCTTACAGCGTTTTGTAAGGCAATGCGCTCAACTTTTACAGGATCGATAATGCCTGATTTAAACATATCCGTTAGCTCGCCTTTGCTAGCATCAAAGCCTTCGTGTTCGCTGGAATTTTCAACCTTATCGGCTACCACGCCCGCATCAAAGCCAGCGTTTTGGGCTATTTGGCGAAGTGGGGCAAAAAGCGCGCGTTTTACGATCTCTGCGCCGATTTGCTCATCGCCTTTTAGGCTGTTTTTTACTTTTTTAGCTGCTTTGATTAGAGCTGCGCCACCGCCTATTACTATGCCTTCTTCAACTGCTGCTTTTGTAGCATTTAGGGCATCTTCTACGCGGTCTTTTCGCTCTTTCATTTCGGTTTCTGTGGCTGCGCCTACTTTTATTACTGCTACGCCGCCGCTTAGCTTGGCTAGGCGTTCTTGGAGTTTTTCTTTATCATAGTCGCTTGTGCTTTCAGCAATTTGTGCTTTGATTTGGGTTATGCGAGCATCTATGTCTTTTTTAGTGCCTGCGCCACCTACTATTGTGGTGTTGTCTTTGTCTATTACTACTCTATCTGCCTTGCCTAAATCATCTAAACTTGCGCTTTCAAGCGTGCGTCCTAACTCTTCGCTAATTACTGCTCCGCCTGTTAAAATAGCTATATCTTCAAGCATTGCTTTGCGGCGATCGCCAAATCCTGGTGCTTTAACGGCTGAGATATTTAGCACGCCACGAAGTTTATTTACCACAAGAGTGGCTAATGCTTCGCCTTCTATATCTTCTGCGATTATTAAAAGTGGCTTGCCTGTTTTTTGAACTTGTTCTAAAACAGGTAATAAATCTTTAAGATTTGTAATTTTTTTATCAAATAATAAAATTAAGGTATTGCTTAGCTCAACTTGCATTTTTTCAGCGTTTGTGATGAAATAAGGGCTTAGATAACCGCGGTCAAATTGCATACCCTCAACTACTATCAATTCATCGCTAATGCTTTTAGCTTCTTCAACGGTGATTACGCCATCTTTGCCTACTTTTTCCATAGCATCGGCTATCAAATCGCCAATGGCACTTTCACTATTTGCTGAAATAGTCGCTACTTGGGCTATTTCTTTTTTGCCTGCTACTTTTTTGGCTTGTTTTTTTAGCTCGGCGATGATATCGGCTGAGTATTTATCCATACCGCGTTTTACTTCGATAGGATTTGCGCCTGCTGTGATATTACGCAAGCCCTCTTTAAATATCGCGTGAGCTAGCACGGTGGCTGTTGTGGTGCCATCGCCTGCTTGGTCGTTTGTTTTGCTAGCAACTTCACGCACTAAACCTGCGCCCATATTTTCTAGGGTATCTTTTAGCTCTATTTCTTTTGCTACGCTTACGCCGTCTTTTGTGATACTTGGCGCGCCAAAGCTTTTTTGGATTAGCACATTGCGACCGCGTGGTCCCATAGTCACTTTTACCGCATCATTTAGTTTTTTAACGCCTGAGTATAATTTATTTCTAGCGTCATCTGAAAAAAAGATTTCTTTTGCCATTTTTTACTCCTTTTGTAAATTTGAATTATTTTAAAATGCCTAGCACATCATCTGTGTTTAGCACTAAAAAGGTTTTGCCATCAATTGTGATTTCTGAACCTGAATACTTAGCAAATACGATTTTATCGCCTTCTTTTATGCCTTCTGCTTCTTTGCTTATGGCTATTACCTTGCCACTCATTGGCTTTTCTTTGCTTGCGTTGTCTGGTATGATAATACCTGTGGCTGTTGTAGTCGCTTCTTCTTCGCGCTCGACTAATACGCGTTTTCCAAGTGGTTGGAATTTCATGTTGATCCTTTCGGTTAAGATGTAGTTTAAAATTAGCACTCGTAAGAATTGAGTGCTGAAAATATAACAAAAAATTTTAATAAAAGTCAAGGAATTTAAGAAAATTTATAAAAATTTTTATTTAAGTTTAGCCAAAGTGGCTCAATTTATATGAGTTTAACGCTATAAGATAAAATTTTTAAAAGCAAATTTTAAAACTCTAATTTATTTTAAAATTTACAATTTACTTTAAAATTTTAAAGCCAAATTTTAAAATTTGCTAGGCAAAAGCTAGGTTTTAAAGGCTAGCAGTGATTTGGCCTATTAAGTTTGGCGCCAAAAACTCGCTGATTTGGCACTCATAAATCCCGCCTGCTTTTAAATCCAAAATCTGGCTATCGTTGATTAAAATTTCGCCATCAATTTCTCTATCCCATTCTAAAAGCTTGGCTCCATAAAAAAACTCGCCCTCGCTTGAAGGGCCATTTAATGCAATTTTAACGCGTTTGCCTAGTAGGTTTTTAAAGCTAGTTTGTGTGGCTTTTTGGGTGATTTTTGAAATGCTTTTTAATCGCGCGTTTATTGTTTTGCTTGGGAGTTGAGGCATATCATAAGCTGGGGTGTCGTTTTCGCGCGAATACGCAAAGGCGGTGATTCTATCAAAATTAAAATTTTCTAAAAACTCGCAAAGCTCGTTAAAATCGGCCTGGCTTTCACCTGGGTGGCCTACTATCACGCCTGTTCTTAAAAAGCTATTTTTGATGGCGCGCATTTGAGCTAATAACGATTTTATCGTGCTTTGTGAGCTGTTACGGCGCATAATTTTTAGCATATTGGTGCTAATGTGTTGGATTGGCATATCAAAATAATTCGCAAAAACCTTGCTTTGTGCGATGCGTTCGATTAGCTCAGGGCTTGTGGAGCTTGGGTAAAGATATAAAATTCTTGCTATCTTTACACCTGGAATGCGCTCTATTTCATCAATCAAGCTAATTAGTCCGTTTTTTTGTCCTTGATCAAGCAAATACGAGCTAGTATCTTGCCCGATAAAGCTAAAATCATAATATCCGCGTTTTACTAAATTTTTTACTTCAACTATTATATCATCAAGCGAGCGCGATTTTAGCCTGCCTTTAAAGCTAGGTATGGCGCAAAAGGCGCATTTTTGATTACAGCCTTCTGAAATTTTAATAAAAGCATGGTAGTTTGAGCCAGTAATTACGCGTTCATCGCGCGTTTGTAAAAATGTAGGCGCGCTAAAATCGCTATTTTGGCGTTTTGCTATTAATTCATCGATTTTAGCGTAATCTCCCACGCCAGCAAATAAATCCACCTCAGGCAAGGTGGCCATTAGCTCTTTTGCGTAGCGTTGCATCAAGCAGCCTGTAACTATCAGCAAAGCACCATTTTTACGCATTTGATCTAGTTCTAAAATAGCTCTAATGCTTTCTTGCTTTGCGCTTTGGATAAAACCGCAAGTGTTTATGATGATAACATCGGCCTTGCTGGCATCATCGATGATTTTATAATTTTTTAAGCGACCTAGCATTATTTCGCTATCGACTAAGTTTTTATTACAGCCAAGCGACATTAAATAAAGTGTTTGCATTTTATACCCAAATATTATCAATTAAGCGCGTTTTGCCAACGCGCACAGCAAGCAAGATTAAAGTATTATCAAGCACCACATTATCGCGTGCGATTAAATTTTTATCTGTGATGGCGATATAATCAATTTCAAGCGGTTCTAAAATTTCTTTCATAGCCTTTTTAATCTCAGCGCTTGAAAGCGTGCCTAAATCTATTAAAGATTTTGCTTTTTTAAGCGCGCGAGAAAGTTTTAGAGCCTCTAAAAGCTCGGCTTCATTTAAATATGCATTACGGCTTGAAATAGCTAATCCATCGGCTTCGCGCACGATTTGGCAAGCCTTAATTTCAATATCTATGAAAAAATCTTTTACCATTTTTTGAACTATTAATAATTGCTGTGCGTCTTTTTGGCCAAAATATGCGCGTTGTGGTTTGATTAAATTAAAAAATTTATTTAAAACCCTGCATACTCCATCAAAATGCCCGGGGCGAATTTGACCCTCTAACACGCTAGCAAGTTCTTTTGGCGCAGATATTAAAGTATCATCACCACTATAAAACTCATCTTCGCTAGGCAAAAAACAAGCACTTGCCCCACAACCTTTTGCCATTGCTAAATCGGCTTGCTCTTTGCGCGGGTATTGCGTGTAATCCTCGCCAGCTAAAAACTGCTTAGGATTTACAAAAATGCTTACAATTACGGCTGAGTTTTCGCTTGTGGCTTTTTGGATTAGGCTTGCGTGGCCATTATGTAATGCGCCCATTGTAGGCACAAAACCTATATCATTTGTATTTAGGGCTTTGCGCCAGGCTTTAAGCTCTTGAATTGTTCTTAAAATTTGCATATTTAGACCTTAGAATTTGCGCCTTAAAAAAAGCGCCTTTTGAATAAAGCGCGCAATTCTAGCATAAAATTAGATAATCTTAAAAATTCTTTTGTTATAATGCGCGCTTTATTTTATAAATTTTGGATTAAAAACTTGGATAATTACGAATATAGCGAACTTTTAAAAAGCTTAGAAAATAAAATTTTAAACATCGCAAATATTATAAAACCAGATAGCCTAAATGCTAGATTAAATGAAATAGCCACGCTTGAAAGCGATATGGCATTTTGGAGTGATGCGCAAAAAAGCGGAGCAATACAAAAAGAAAAAGTTAAAATTTCAAGGATCTTAGATAAGTTTATGTTAGCAAAAACAGCCCAAAAAGATGCTAAGGATTTATATGAGCTAGCTTTAAGCGAAAATGATCAAAGCACGATAAATGCGCTTTTTGATGATGCAAGCGAGCTAGAAAATAAAATTAGCGAACTTGAAATTTCACTTATGCTAAGTGGAGAAAATGACGATAAAAACGCAATTATTAGCATTCATCCAGGAGCTGGCGGGACTGAGAGCAATGACTGGGCGAGTATGCTTTATAGAATGTATTTGCGCTTTTGCGAGAGAGAGGGCTTTAAGGTAGAAACGCTTGATTTTCAAGAAGGCGATGAGGCCGGGCTTAAAGATGTTAGTTTTATCGTGCATGGAGAAAACGCTTATGGATATTTAAAGGCTGAAAACGGCATTCATAGGCTAATTCGCGTTAGCCCTTTTGATAGCGCAGGGCGTAGGCACACGAGCTTTTCAAGCGTTATGGTGAGCCCTGAGCTAGATGATAATATTGAAATAGAGCTTGAAGAAAAGGATTTGCGCTATGATTATTACCGCGCAAGTGGCGCTGGCGGACAGCATGTAAATAAAACAGATAGCGCAGTGCGTATCACGCACGCTCCAAGCGGGATTGTCGTTCAATGCCAAAACGACAGAAGTCAGCACAAAAACAAAGCCACAGCGTTGAAAATGCTAAAATCAAGGCTATATGAATTAGAGCAAATGAAAATGCAAGAAGCTAGCGCAAATATCGAAAAAAGCGATATAGGCTGGGGACATCAAATAAGAAATTATGTGCTTTTTCCATTTCAGCAAGTTAAGGATTTGCGCAGTAACAAAACATATAGCCAAACAGCTGCCATTTTAGATGGCGATATCAAAAAAATCATAGAAGATGTGCTAATTGCACAAAAATCAAAATAACCAAACTTAAAGGAGAAAAAATGCATTACACACCAATTTTAGTTAGCCTAGGGCTTACACCAAATGAGGCTTTAAAAGATCAAGTTCGCCGCTGCGTAGAAGATAATGGCCTTAGCGTGCCAGATCTTGATAAATTAGCCGCGCTTAATGATGAAATAAAAATCTATCACGGCTATGTGGCTTTATCAAATAGTGAGGATGTGTTTAAGATTAAATGCGATTCTAGCGATCCTACAATGCTTAAAGATTTTAATGTAACAGTATATAACTGGGCCCAAGATAATAATTTCAAGCTTAAAAAAATCGATGGCAAAGAGGTTTATTATTTAACAGGGAAAGATGAATAATGCGCGCTTTGAAAGTTTTTTTTACAATTTTAATGCTTGGAGTTTTGCTAAGTGCTTGTAATAAAAATCCAAAACCTAGCAAACCTACAAATGAAGCCGAGCATAAAGATTCGCACACGCAAGAATTAGAAAAAAAGCTTGATGAATACGATGCGCTTTGCGTTCAAGGCAAAGAAAACATCAACGCTTGCGTTCAAGTGGCTGAAATTTTATATGATTTGGAGCGTTACAATGACGCCGCTCACGCTTATAATCAAATATGCGTAGCAGCTCAGCACATACCAGCTTGCTTAAAACTAGCAAAAATGCTTGAAAATGGCATAGGCGTGCCAAAAGACCGCGAAGCTGCTCAAAGCATTTACCGCACGGCTTGTTATAGAGGTGATAAGCCAAGTTGTAAAAAAGTAAAAGAGTAAAATTTATCCAGTGCGTGTTCTTTCGCACTGGCTTGGTAAATTTTAAAATTTCATAATTTTTCTTCGTTAAAATTTCTAGCTTAATATTTAAAACTTAATTTATTCAAAATTTCAACTCAAAATATTTAATTTTGATAATCTCTAAAACAAAATTTTACGATAAAGCAAGCAAAAAATTAAAGAAATTTTAATGCTATAAACTTTTTGCTTGCTAAATTAAAATTTAAAAATCAAATCAAAATTTAATAAAATTTTAAATTACTTTAAAAGTAATTAAGCTAAAATCCGCTTTCAATTTTACCATTTAAGGATTTATTATGAAGCTTAATTTAAGTGCTAAGATTACAGCTTGCGCTGCTAGCATTGTGGCTATTATTTTGGTGGTGTTAGTTACGCTTATGTATCGTAGCTCAGCTCAAAATTCAAAAACTCTCTTTACAGAGTTTCAAACTCTTGCCGTTGAGGGCGCGTTTGTTACGGTAGATACTACCATCAAAGAAACTCAAAATCGCGCACAAAATATGGCAAATATCATCTCAAAAATCGCTTATGACGATGATAATATAAAAAACACAATGACTAGACTTCAAAGCGTTACTGGATATTCGATGTTTAGAGTGGTTTTTGAAGATGGCAGGCATTTTGCTAGCGAGTTTAACCAAAATGGCGTAGCCACGACTTATGAAGGCAATGAATCAGAAAATATTTTAGAGCGTAAATGGTATCAAAAGGTAAAAGTTGATCCAAAAGCAACTATAATGCCTGTGCGTTCGGATTTTTCAGGGCATTTGCAAGGAAAATATATAGCTGATGTTGCAGCGCCGATTATTAGAGATGGTAAATTCATCGGCGTGTTAGATATTAAGCTTGATACTGGAATTTTTCAAAAACGCCTTAAAACATTCAAAAACGATCAAATGCCATCGCTTAATATATTTATAACTGATATAAATGCTGGCAATAGGATTTTTTCACATGAAGATGCCGCCATAATCAAAGCTGGCACAAGCGGTACTAGTAAAGAGGCGTTAGATAAGCTTTTAGCAAGTGGGGCAAAAGAAGGAATAATCACTTACAAAGACACACAAGGTAGTGTGCGCAATGGCTTTTTTAGGGTTTCATCTTATGGCTGGGTTATAGTAGCGGCATCAAGATTATCAGATATTGAGAGTAAATTAAATAAAGATTTGGTTTTTGCCATAGGTGTGTTGGTTATTTGTACGCTAGTAGGTATTGTGATTTTAGCCTTTGTTATAAAATATTTTATCTCTCCGCTCGCTGGCGTTCAAAAACGATTAATTGGTGCTTTTAAATATGTAAATTACGAAACAAAAGAGCTTAAATTGATAGAAAATATAAAAGGCGATGACGAAATAGCCCAAATGTCAAGGCTAATAAATGAAAACTTAATCCGCACAAAAGAAACAATCGATAAAGATGTTTTGGCTGTGAAAAATACAGTTGAAGTGGTCAAAAATGTAGAAAATGGCGATATGACAAGTCGCATTAGCGAAAACCCAGGCAATCCGCTACTTTCAGAGCTTAAAACTAACTTCAACCGCTTGCTTGATGTGCTAAGCATAAAAATCGGCAACGATATGAATAAAATTTCAGCCTTATTTAATGAATACACTAAATTAGATTTTCGCAATAGAATAGACAATGCAAGTGGCGAAGTAGAAAAGGTTACAAATATTTTAGGCGAAGAAATAGTTAAAATGCTTAAAACTTCATCAGAATTTGCTAGCCAGCTAAAAGAGCAAAGCGATGAATTAAACAAAAAGGTAAATGAGCTAACAAAAAGCGCAAAAACCCAAGCTGAGCTTTTACATACTTCTGTAAATGCGCTTGAAAATATCAACCAAACAATGCAAGGCCTAAGCCAAAAAACAGCTGAGGTAACCACACAAAGTCAAGATATTAAAAGCGTTACTGGCATTATCCGCGATATAGCAGATCAAATAAATCTTTTAGCGCTAAATGCGGCTATCGAAGCAGCAAGAGCTGGCGAGCATGGGCGCGGGTTTGCCGTGGTAGCAGATGAGGTTCGCAACCTAGCTGAAAAAACGCAAAAATCCCTAGCTGAGATTGAAACAAATACAAATATTTTAGTTCAAAGCATTGCTGATATGAGTAATTCTGTAACGGATTCAGCGCACGATATAGAGCGCATAAATGAAAATGTATCGAACATACAAGTAGGCACAGAAGAAAACTCTAACATCGCAGTCGCATCAGCTACAATCGCTGAAAATGTAAATAAAATCGCCCAAGATATAATGGACGATGCAAATAAAAAGAAATTTTAATTCAAAAAGTTGCGCGCCTTAAATTTTGAAATTTTAAAATTTAAGCTTTTAGGCGCGGGATTTTATTTGATTTATAAATTTTAAATGGCTTTAAGCGCGGATTAAATTAAGCGCGCTTAATTAGCCTTGCTTGCTAAAATCTTTCATACCAAATTTTAACCATTTATCGCTTGCGAAAATATAGCTCATCCACGCTGTTTGGATTATTTGCGAGATTAGCATTGCCCCAAAAACTCCCCTAGCATCGCCCCAAACAAAATGCGCTAAAATAATTGCTAAGGGAATTCTCACTAACCAGTAAGTCCCGCTAAAAACAAAAAGATTATATTTTGCTGCCCCAGCACCCACCATCACGCCAGCAAAAACCGTAGAAGCGATAGAAAATGGCGTGCTAATAAAATTATAAGCCAAATAAGAAGCTGAGTAAAAAATAACGCTTTTATCATTGCTTAAAAGCGCGCTTAGCTCAGTTCTAAAAGGAAAAAGCAAGATAGCTAAAATGCTCATCAAAACAGCAGCTGAGCCAACAAGCCATAAGCTAACGCGCCTTGCTGCGCTAAAATCGCCCTTGCCAACGCAATTACCCACAAGCACCGCAGCGCTCATATTAAAAGCCGTAGCCGCCGTAAATAAAAAACTCTCAATCCTATTGCCAACAGCAAACCCAGCAAGTGCGGCGCTTTGGTCTATTGGCGTGCTAGCAACGATGGCAAAAAGAGTTAAATTACCGCCTTGCCAAATCAAGCTATTTGCGCCTGAGTTTAACGCTACGCTAAAAAGATAAGGCAGGGCTTTTTTAAGCCAAATACTGCGCGCAAAAAGCCATAAAAAGCCTTTTTTATTTATTTTTAAAAAGCCAAATTTTAAAAGCAAAATCAAGCAAAGCGCGCAACCAAGCACATTTGTAGCTACATTTGCAAAACCAATCCCGCTAAATCCTAGCTTGCTAAATCCAAAATACCCAAAAGCTAGTCCAGTGCATAAAAATACATTTAGCGCGCTAATGCAAGCACTTATAAAAAGCGGAGTTATCACATCGCCAAAACAGCGAAAAATCACCATCGCGCCTTGATAAATAAAAGCGCACGGCATAGCAAAAATCATTATCTCCCAAAGGCTGTGGGCTATTTGTTTGGCTTCATTTGGCACGGCTAAAAGCTCAAAAATCCCATCTTTAAAAACCAAGCCTAAAAAGCCAAGAAGCGCACCTAAAATAAAATTTAACGCCAAAGAAATATTTACATAAAGCCTAGCTCTAAAAAATCTATTAGCGCCCATTGATTGTGAAATAACAGCAGTTGCGCCTGCATTTAAAGCTATACAAAAGGCATTTAAAAAAAATATCACTTGCATTACAAGCCCAAGTGCGGCTTGTGTTTGTGCGTCCATTTTGCCTACTACCCAAAGTGGCGCGATATTTGTGATAAAGAGCAAATACATCATTAAAATTTGTGGCCAAACTAGCCCGAAAATAGCGCGTTTTGAAGTAGAAAGAGTAGTTTTAATCATTCTTTTAGCTCTTTTAGCTTTTATAAATTAAAATTTAATTAGCTTTTTAAATTTTAAAATTTAACGCAGGTTTTAAAATTTTAAAATTTATTTATAAAATTTTTAAATTAAGAGAAATTTTTTATTGTTTTGGCTATGTTTTCTATAATCCACTCTGGCGTGCTTGCCCCTGCTGTAATGCCACAAAGTTTTTTGTTTATAAACCATTGTTTTTGTAATTCATCGGCGTTTTCTATGTGGTAGCTATCTTTACAAAGCGATTTGGAGATTAAAAAGAGTTGTTTTGTATTTGAGCTATTTTTACCGCCAATTACTATCATTATATCAGCGCGTCTAGCTAGCTCTTCTGCTGCTTCTTGGTTTTCAAGCGTGGCGTTGCAAATTGTATTAAATACGCGCACTTCTTTTGCGCGTTTCATTAAATAAACCACCAAGGCACTATATTTTTCTATTTTTTTGGTGGTTTGAGAGATTAGGGCGATTTTATTTGATAGCTTGATATTTTCAAGTTCATCTGTGCTAAGGACGATATGGACGCGGTTTGTAGCGTAGCTTGCCACGCTTTTAGCCTCAGGATGCTCTTTATCGCCAAAATACACTATTTCATAGCCAGCAGCGCTCATATCAGCGGCGATTTTTTGAGGTTTGGTTACAAAAGGGCAGGTTGCATCGATGATTTTTATGTCTTTTTGACTTAGTTTTCCAAGGTCGTTTTTTGTAATGCCGTGAGTGCGAATGATGGCGGTTTTTTCGTTTGTTAATTCATCTATGCTTTTTAGTGTTTTTACATTGCATTCAGTTTGTAGGCGCTTGATTTCAAGGTTGTTGTGGATTAATTCGCCAATAGTGCTAGCACCGCTTGCTTTTTGTGCGATTTTAACCGCGCGCCTTACGCCAAAGCAAAACCCACAATTTTTAGCTATTTCAATTTGCATATTTACCGCCGTTTAAAAGTTTAATATTAAAATTTGGCGTTTTGATCGCCATATAAAGAATCTAAGCATTGTTTAAAATTTGGAAAAGAAGTAGAAATAAACTCCGCCCCGCTAATTTCCATTCCACATCTTAAACCTAAAATAGCAAAACTCATAGCGATTCTATGATCGCCATGGCTGTCGATTTGGGCAGGTTTTAGATTTTTGCTTTGTGGATCGCCTGTTATTATAAAGCCATCATCTAATTCTTGCGCTTTTATGCCACAAGCTTTTAGCGCGTTTATGGTTACTGCTATTCTATCGCTTTCTTTTACTCTTAATTCTTTTGCGTTTTTTAGCACGCTCGTGCCATTTGCGCAAGCAAAAGCGATAGCAAGTGCTGGCGCTTCATCAATTAGCCAAGAAATTTTATCGTCAATTTCTACTGCTTTTAGCCCCTCTTGAGGCGCGCTAATGGTGAGCGTGCCGATATCATCATATAAGCAAGCATTTTTTTCATAGCTAATTTGTGCGCCCATTTTTTCAAGCACTTTAAAGGCTTGTATGCGCGTAGGATTTAATAAAATATTTTGAAATTTTACCTTTGCGTTTTTAGTAATCGCAGCTGCTACGCCAAAGAAAAAACAAGAGCTAGGATCATTTGGAATACTGATATTTAGGGGATTTAGCGGTGCTTGGAGCGGGTTTATTGTGATTTTGTGCTTGCCGTTTTTATCTATTTTTTGGCTTAGATTTGCGCCCATGGCTTTTAGCATTTTTTCGCTATGATCTCTGCTTAGTTCATCTTCGCTAATTATCGCGCCTTTGTTTTGTAAGCTAGCTAGGATTAGGGCGGTTTTGACTTGGGCTGAGGCTATTGGGCTGTGGTAGTTAAAGTAGTTTAATTCTTGCCCGCAAATTGCAATGGGTGCTTTATTTGCGTTATCTCTGCCATAAAATTTCGCCCCTACGCTAGATAGAGGCTTTGTGATTCTTCGCATTGGGCGTTCATTTAAATACATATCACCGCTAAGTACAAAAAACTCATCTTTTATGCCAGCTAGCAAGCCCATAAAGATTCGCATAGCCGTGCCAGAGTTGCCACATTCTAAAATTTTATTTGCTGAAATAATTTTATCTGGCGCGGTGATGATGTATTCGCCATCATTGATGTTTTCAACCTTTGCGCCAAGGGCTTTTATGGTATTTAGCGTGTTTAGGCAATCTTGCGCTTGTAAATAATTTTTTATATGATTTTCGCCCTTGCTTAATAGTGAAAAAATCGCCGCGCGGTGGCTTATTGATTTATCGCTAGCAAGCTGTGTAAAGCTTATATCAAAAGAGTTTTTTAATGGAGTTATTTTCATCTTAAATCAATGCCTAAATTTTGTTTTAACGCATTTAAAATTTGCTCCATTAACGCGTTTATTTCATCATCTACTAAGGTTTTGTTATTATCTTGAAAACTAAAAGATATGCTTAGGCTAGCATTAGAGCCTAGGCTTTCATCTTTGTATTTATCAACTGGGCTAAACTCTCTTAATGAGCTGATATTTAGGCTATTGATACATTCTTTTATTTGGTCGTAGCTGATTTGATTTGATACTAGCAGGCTTAAATCTCTATTGATTGCTGGATAGCGGGAGTATTCTTTAATGATTGTGTTTGTTTGGGTTATTTTGTCAAAATCTATTTCGCATACATAAGTATAAGTTGGCAAGTCTTTTTTAAGCTCTAAGCTAAATCTCCCACAAAAGCCGATTTTTACGCCATTTTGATAAATATCTGCGCTTTCGTATTGGCTTAAAAAGCTATATTGCGTGCTTTTTTTAAGCTCGATTTTGCCAAAAATCTTTTGTAGATCATTAACAAAATTAAATAAATTAAGTCCTGCGCCTTTTTGGCCATTTAGCAAGCTTGGGGCGTGATTAAGCCCGCTTGAAATAAAGGCTAATTTAGAGCTTTGAATGCCGTGCGCGCTAAAAACCTCGCCGTATTCAAAAAGTTTTATTACTTTTTTGCCGTTTTTAGCGTTGCGAATGGCTGAGTTTAATAAAGCATTTAATAAAGTCGGTTTTAGTGCGCTAAGCTCGTTTGTGATAGGATTTGCGATTTTTAAGCTACAAGGGGCAAAACCAAGCTCTCTTAGCTCGCTTTCATCATCAAAAACATAATGAACGCATTCAAAAAAGCCAGCCATCGTGGCCTTTTGGCGTAAAATTTTGGCTTGTTTGTATTGAATTAGGGCTTGATTGGTGTATGATTTTTGGGCAAATTCTAGCGGGCGCGGGCTGATATTGTCTATGCCAATTATTCTTACGACCTCTTCGCAAATATCTTGGGCATTTTGTATATCGTGGCGATATAATGGTGCTTTGGCGTAAAATTGTAAGGCATCGTTTTCGGCTGTGTTGATTTCAAAATTTAGCTTTTTTAAAATTTTAATTATGGTGTTTTTATTTATTTCAAGGCCGATTATTTGGCTAATTGTGTTAGCGTTTATTAAAATATTTTCTTGTTTTGTGTTTGGTTTTATTATTTGAGCGCCACCATATAGGCTTGAACTGGCAATTAAACGCTCAAAAAGCAAGCTTGTGCCTACTTCAAGCTCAGGCTCACTGCCACGCAAGGTGCGATAAGTGATTTCATCTTTTGCTTGATTTTTATCATTGCCTAGGCTTGTGGCGATGATTTGCGGTGGTGTGTAGCTAGCTTCGATGATGATGGTTTGGCTGTTTTTATCCACGCTTGCAAAATCGTTTTGATGTATGCCAGCTACGGCTAAAAGCTCATCATTTGCGTAAATTAAGCTTTCGTTATATTTGCCAGCTTGGATTTTTAAGCTGATTTTTTCGTTGTTTTTAGCGATTTTTTCGTAATCATAAGCCCTAAAAATCACGCCGCTGCTATAAGTTGCGTATTGTAAAATCGCTTTTATAGGTAATTTATTTGCATTTTCTAATAAATTTAGTCTTAAAAGCGTGAGCAAATTTAAAGAAAAATCATTTAAACGCATAATTTTATAAAAAAATGCGCTTTGGTTATTGGCGGTATTTGATACGCTAAGCAAGCGACCTATGCCGATTTTTTCGTCATCATCTTTTTTAATAAAATTTATTTTTTTCAAACTTAGATCAAATTTTGCAGCCAAATCCCTGCTAATGCCACGCACACTAAGACAATCCCCACGATTAGGCGTAAGCTCAATTTCTATAATATCTGTATTAAATGCGCTATATTCATTTAATGGCTTGCCTATGATTAACTCACCAATGCTATCATCAAGCACCATTATGCCCTCATTTATATCGCCTAGACCAAGCTCGCGCGCTGAGCAGAGCATACCACAACTCTCCACGCCTCTAAGCTTTGCTTTTTTGATTGTAATATCGCCGATTTTTGCGCCCTCGCGCGCGCAAGCTACCATTTGATTAACCTTGACATTTGGCGCGCCACAGACTATTTGTAAAATTTCATCATTGCCAACATCTACTTTACAAACATGTAAATGATCGCTGTTTTCGTGCATTTGGCACTCTAAGACCTTAGCTACTACTACATTATCTGCTACTTTTAGTGCTTGGCAGCTATCAACTTCTAAGCCGATTTGATTTAATGCTTGCGTGATTTCTTGCGTGCTTTTATCTTTTAAATCTATCCATTCATTTAGCCATTCTGTGCTTATTTTCATCTAAATTGCTCCAATAATCTTAAATCCGCTTCAAATAAACTACGCAAATCAGGTATGCGGTGAAGTAGCATTGCAAGGCGTTCTACCCCAAGCCCAAAGGCATAGCCACTTACATTTTTATAATTTACAGCCTTAAATACATTCTCATCTACAATCCCAGCACCAAGCACTTCTAGCCAGCCTGTTTGCTTACATACACGACACCCACTACCACCGCAAAATATACAACTAATATCAACCTCAGTGCTAGGCTCAGTAAAAGGGAAAAAACTAGGGCGAAAACGCACTCTAACATCGCCAAATAAATATTTTAGAAAATTTTCTAAGATATCTTTTAAATTGGCAAAGCTCACCTTTAAGCCCTCTTCAACCACCAAGCCCTCAACTTGATGAAACATCGGCGTGTGCGTAAGATCTAAATCCCGCCTAAACACCGCACCTGGTGCTATCATACGAATTGGAGGCTTTTGAGCTTGCATTGTGCGGATTTGAACCGGGCTTGTATGCGTGCGAAGCAATCTAAAATCATTTAAATAAAAAGTATCTTGCATATCGCGCGCTGGGTGAAAAGGTGGCAAATTTAATGCTTCAAAATTGTGAAAATCATCTTCTATCAATGGTCCATTTTCTACACTAAAATTAAGCGATATGAAGTATTCTATGATTTTATCCATAGTATCCATTACAGGATGTAATGCGCCACTTTCGCAAGGCTGGCTAAATAAACTCACATCAACGCCATCAGCTTGCATTGTTTGTTTGATATGTTCATTTTCAAGCTGTGATTTTTTATTTTCTATTAGCGCACTAAACTCGTCTTTTAGGGTATTTAGCTGGGCGGCTGCTTGCTTTTTTTGTTCTGCGTCAAGTTCTTTTAAGCTAGCAAAGCCAGCGGTGATTTTACCCTTTTTGCCTAGTAATTCAAGCCTTAAAGATTCTAATTCATTTAAATTAGAAGCGTTTGAAATTTTAATTTTGTATTCTTGCAATTTCTTGCCTTTTTTAAAATTTTTGGTGCTAATTCTAGCTAAAAAACTTAAAATTGATATAAAATAAGCTATAATCGCCCGCTTGATTTTAAAATAAAGGATTTAAGATGGATTGTGTATTTTGTCAAATTGTAGATGGTAAAATTCCAAGCAATAAGGTGCTTGAAAATGATAAATTTTTAGCATTTCATGATATCAACCCAAAAGCGCCAGTGCATGTGCTAATAATACCAAAAAATCACATAGATAATTTCCAGCAAAGCCCTGGGGAGATGTTTGGGGATATGAGCGGGTTTATCCAAGAAGTAGCAATTGTTACAGGCGTGGATAAAAGTGGTTATAGATTGATTACAAATTGTGGCGAAAATGGCGGACAAGAAGTAATGCATTTGCATTTTCATTTATTAGGCGGTAAAAAATTACCTTGGGCGCAAAATTTATCAAAAGATCCAAAAACATCATTTTAATTTTTTAGCCCAGCATTTGCTGGGCTTTTTTCTGGGCAAATAAACTTATTTACATTTAATTTAGTTTCAAGGTGTAAAATCTGCGCCCAATGCAAATTAAAGCTAAAAAATATTTCGGTCAAAATTTTTTAAAAGATCAAAGCGTAAAGCAAAAAATCATCAAAGCGATTCCCAAGAGCGATTTAATCGTAGAAATTGGGCCTGGCTTAGGTGATTTAACTCGTGAGCTTTTAGGCATTTGCCATAGTTTGCGATGTTTTGAGATAGACACTGAGCTGTTTGCGATTTTGCAAAAGAGCTTTGCTAATGAGATAAAAAGCGCTCATTTAGAGTTAATAAATGCTGATGCGAGCGCGCTTTGTGATGATGAAATTAGCCAAAAGCCGTATTTTTTGGCTGCTAATTTACCATACTATGTCGCTACAAATATGATTTTAAGGGCTTTACGCGATGAGCGTTGTCTTGGTTTTGTGGTGATGATACAGCGCGAGGTAGCATTAAAATTTAGCGCACAGCCAAAACAAAGCGAGCATTGCGCTTTAAGCTTGCTGGCTAGTTTATATGGGGATTGTGAGCTGCTTTTTGAAGTTTTGCCTAATTGTTTTGAGCCTGCTCCAAAGGTTACAAGCGCAGTAATTAGGCTAATTAAAGCCAAAAAAGCTAAACTTGAAAACAAAGAAATTAAAAATTTTGAAAATTTTTTGAGGCTAGCTTTTATCTCTCCACGCAAAACTCTTTTAAAAAATCTCAGCACAAATTTTGATAAAACGCGCTTAGAGCAGATTTTTAAAATTTTAAATCTAAGCCAAACTATCCGTCCTCACGAGCTAAATCTTACCTTATTTTTAGATTTATTTAAGGAATTTAGCAATGCAAAATACAAATGAAAATAGCACCAATCAAGCAACCACGAATGTAGTAGATAGTTTTTTTGGAGCTGATGATTTTAACGCAAGCGCTCCACTAGATGCTCCAAATAAAGCCAAAAAATTTAAAAATCATCGCAAAAATCTACAAAAACAAAACGCCGCAGCCAAGGCAAAAGCAGCTGCTGAGCAAGCAAGAGAGCAATTAAAAAGCAACAACACTCAAAATTTCACCACCGAAGAAAAAAATCCCCAAAATCAGCCAAATTTTAATAACGCAACAAAACAAAACTCTCAAAACTTTCAAAAAGATAAAAACAAAAAACGCTCTAAAAAATCCACTCATACAATAAAATTAAGTGGCAATGAAGACTGGCAAAAGGCGATGCAAGCAAGCATAAAAGCAAATAAACAAATGCACTATGAGCGCTTGCATCCTCTTAAAAACGCAAATGATGCCAGCGTTAAGGTGCGCATTACTCCACTTGGCGGACTTGGCGAAATAGGCGCGAATATGACCATTTTTGAAACGGATAATGATGCGATAATTGTCGATGTGGGAATGAGTTTTCCTGATGAAAATATGCCAGGGGTTGATATTTTAGTGCCTGATTTTAGTTATATAAGAAAAATTAAAGATAAGGTGCGCGCTGTGTTAATAACGCACGCACACGAAGATCACATTGGTGCGATGCCGTATTTTTTTAAGGAATTTCAATTCCCAATTTATGCAACGCCCTTGCCACTTGGTATGATAAGCAATAAATTTGAAGAGCACGGATTAAAGGCGCATAGAAGTTATTTTCGTCCTATACAAAAGCGTAAAATTTATGAAATAGGCGAGTTTGAGGTGGAGTTTATCCATATAACGCACTCAGTAATTGATGCAAGCGCGCTAGCAATTAAAACAAAAGCGGGCGTGATAATTCACACGGGCGATTTTAAGCTTGATCCTACGCCAATTGATGGCTATGCTACTGATTTACACCGCTTGGCTCATTATGGCGAAGAGGGCGTGCTTTTGTTGATGAGCGATAGCACAAATAGCTGGCGCGATGGTGTAACAAAAAGTGAAAATAGTGTAGGCAAGACCTTTGATGAGCTTTTTGATAAGGCAAAAGGGCGCGTTATAATGAGCACTTTTAGCTCAAATATTCACCGCGTTTTTCAAGCCATAGAGCGTGGTATAAAGCACGGGCGCAAGGTTTGTGTGATAGGGCGAAGTATGGAGCGCAATCTTTTTACTGCGATTGAGCTAGGTTATATATCGCTTAAAAAAGAAATTTTCATAGATGCAAATGAAGTGGCTAAATATAAAGATAATGAAATTTTAATTGTTACCACCGGCTCGCAAGGTGAAACAATGAGCGCGCTTTATCGCATGGCAACTGATGAGCATAAATACATCAAAATCAAGCCAAGCGATCAAATAATCATCTCTGCTAAGGCAATACCTGGCAATGAAGCAAGCGTTTCGGCTGTGCTAAATTATTTGCTAAAAAATGGCGCAAGCGTGGCGTATCAAGATTTTAGCGAAATTCATGTTAGCGGGCATGCAGCTAGCGAAGAGCAAAAAATGATGCTAAACTTAATAAAACCAAAATTTTTCTTGCCTGTGCATGGCGAATACAACCACATTTTAAGGCATAAAGAGCATGCCATAGCTTGCGGGGTCGATGAGCGCAATATTTATTTGATGAATGATGGTGATCAAATGGAGCTAACACAACGCTACTTAAAGCGCGCACGCACCGTAAAAACTGGCAAAACTTTCATAGATAATCAAATCGGCAAGCAAATAAGCGATGATGTAGTAATTGACCGCCAGCAACTAAGCGAGGCCGGTATAATCGTAATAATGGCACAAATCGATCGCAACGCAAAACGCTTGATTAAAAATCGCGTAATTACTCACGGCTTAATTGGCGAGCGCGCAAATACAAGCAAAGAGCTTCAAGGCGTGATCGAGCAGTTTTTATCAAATGTGCGCGATGATCTTTTAAACGACACCAAAGCCTTAGAAAATCAAATCCGCCAAGTAGTTCGCAAGCATATATTTAGAAAAATTAAAAAATACCCAACAATAGTGCCAATAATTTATTTGATGTGAGCCTAAAGCGCAAGCTAGCACACTTGCTTGCGCTTTGCTTTGCGTGTTTAAAGGTGCGCAATTAAAATTTAGCCTTGAAATTTCATCATAATTTATTTAGCTTATATCATGCCACTAGAAATTATAGAATTTGCTTAATTTAAAATTTCACAATATAACGCGGTTTCAATGCTTATGGTGTTATCAACTGGCTTATGGATTTTAAAATTGTAGCCAAGATCTAGGCTTTCAATAAAGGGCTTTATGCCAAAAAATTGCTCTGGGTGATGGTAAATGCTAATTAGCATAGCTGGGCGCTGGGTTTTTATGGTTTCTAATCCACCACGCAAAAAATCCATCTCCCCACCTTCAATATCCACTTTTATAAAGCCGATTTTTAGGTTATTTTCGCGCACATATTCATCTAGGGTGATTACATCAACTTCTTCATATTCGCCGTTATTATAGCTATACATCGCGCTACTTGCTGAGCCTGCTAGGTTTATTTTCATTTTGCCTTTTGCGCTACCAAGGGCAAGTTTATTTGGGATTATTTGAGAGCTTTCATTCATTTGTAAGGTTTTTTGCATAAGCTCGAAGTTTTTGCTAGTGGCTTCAAAGGTGTGGATTTTTTCTTTTGTAAATTCTCTAAAAATTAGCGCGCTATCGCCTATAAAGCCACCTACATCGATAATATCTTTATCTTTGATGTTTATCAGAGTTGTTTGATCAAATGTATTCATTGAGTGCTTATCCCAAAACACGCCTACTTCAAAATGCTTTATTGGCAAAAAATATCCATCATAATAATAACGCGATGGCGTGAGCATAAAGATATTTGGGTAAAACTCAAAGCAAATTTTTTCTAATTTCGCACTTTCATCAGCACTTAAATTTCCAAAACTCCCATCTTGGCTTAAAAGTGCGCTTTGGACGCGCGAGATTATGCGATAGACACATTCGGTGCTAGTTTTATCTAAACCCTTTGTAAGAGTTTGGATTTTTTCCCAAGCATCGGGACTATTTAATAATTCTTTTGCGATCATTTCTTGCATTGGGTGCTTTGTGATTATGTTAAAATTTAGCATTTTTATCCTTTTATGAAAAAGCGCATTTTAGAAAAAAAAAAAAAACAAACGGCAACAACGAGTTTTGCTAAGAAATTTTAAAATTTTAAATACAAAAAAATATAATAAAAATTATAAAATGTGTAAAATCGTAACATTTTAACTTTATTTTTAATTTAATTTATCCTTATTTTATAAAAGATTTTAGATTTTTTCGTATAATCAAAGCTTGGCATAAAACGCAAAAAGGGCAAATGATGAAAATTTTAGTTATAAACTCAGGTTCTAGTTCTATAAAATTTAAACTCTTCGATATGAGCGATGAGAGCGTGATTTGCAAGGGTTTGATTGAGCAAATTGGCGCAAATAATTCGCGCGCGATAATCACAAATGAATTAAGCGGTTTTAAAGCAGAGCGCGATTTGCCTATTACAAATCACGGATTTGGCATTGATATAATGAATTATTTGTTGTTTGAAAGTGGTTCTTTAAAAAGTCTTGGCGATATCGATGCTGTCGGGCATAGAGTGGTTCAAGGCGCTGATGTGTTTAATGCTAGCGTGCTAATAAATCACGATGTGCTAAGCAAGATTGAAAGTCTTGTGCCACTTGCGCCTTTACATAATCTAGCCAATCTTGCAGGTATGCGAGAAACCATGCGCGTAAGCCCAAGCACGCCAAATGTCGCAGTTTTTGATACTGTTTTTCATCAAAGTATGCCAAAAGCTGCTTATATGTATGCCCTGCCGCTTGAATATTATAATAAGCACAAACTCCGCAGATACGGCGCGCACGGCACTAGCCACGAGTTTGTCGCCAAAGAAGCTGCTAAGCTTTTGGGTGTGGATTTTGCTAGTTTAAATGCGGTTAGCTTGCATCTTGGCTCAGGATCTAGTGTGTGCGCTATAAAAGGCGGTAAATGCGTGGATACGAGCATGGGCGTTACTCCGCTTGAAGGCTTGATGATGGGGACGCGCTCAGGCGATATAGATCCTGCGATAATTCCATTTTTGCTAAAAAATACGGACTTAACGGGCGGTGAGATTGATAATATTTTAAACAAAAAAAGCGGGCTTTTTGCGATTTGTGGCACTAATGATATGCGCGAGATCAAAGCGCGTATGTATGGCGGCGATGAAATGGCAAAGCTAGCTTATGACATGTTTATTCACCGGGTTAAAAAATATATTGGGGCGTATTTGGCCTTGGTTGAGGATGCAAAATGTATAATTTTTACCGCAGGCATCGGCGAAAATGATTTTAGGGTGCGCCAAAGCGTGTGCGCAGGCCTAGAAAAATTAGGCATTTGCATTGATGATGCATTAAATGAAAGCCCTTCTCATCTAGTGCGTGAAATTAGCACGAAAGATTCGCCGATAAAAATTATCGTTGCGCCAACAGATGAAGAGCTAGCCATAGCGCAAGAAACCAAAAAAGTAGTAGAATCTTTAAGTTAAAATTTGCTTTGTGAATGATTGGGTGATTTGAAATTTTAATTTTTAAGGCTTAATTACTGACTTAATTTAAAATTTCAAGCCCAAATTTTAAAATTTACGCCAAAAATCTTTTAAGAAAAGTGGCAAATTTTCTTATTTGCTTTAAAATTTCAATCCCAAATTTTGTTAGCTTATTTAAAATTTTAATTTTTTATTATTTCATTTAAAATTTCAATCCCAAATTTTAAAATTTACGCCCAAAATCTTTTAAGAAAAGTGGCAAATTTTAATAATATAAAAACCCAAATTTTAATTACAGGCAAAATAGTTTAAAATTTTTCTGGTGCTAAATTATTTTGCGCTGATTAACTCCATTGGGTTTATGTGGTAGTTTTTTTGCGTTACTTCAAAGGTCAAATCACGCTCCACGCGCCCTATAACATAGCCTTTTTTGATTTTAGAGCCTACTTTTATGGTTGGAGCGATTTTGCTAAGATGCGCGTATATCGTGTGTATGCCATCTGTGTTTTCCATAATTATTACTTTTTGTAACACGGCTGTATCCTTGGCAAATACCACCTTGCCATCAAGCACATTTTTTACCGTTGCATCTGGCGTGGTTGAGCGAAGCACCACGGATTCATTAAAAATTTTAATCTTATAAACAGGATCTGTATAATCCCCAAATGCTTGTTTTAGGGTGAAGTTTTCAAGCGGAGCGATTGTTTTTGCGCCTTTGTATTTTTTTACTGCGCTACTTTGATAGCTTGAACCCATTTTGCGCACATTTTGTGGTTCGTTATCTGCTAGCGTTTTTTTGCTGGCTTTTGCTGCGGCTTTGATTTGCTCGGCTTTTAATCTGGCTTCTTCTTTGGCTTTTTCATCTTTTTCAATGATTTTTAAATTTTCAAGCGTGGCGCGAAGTTCGAGCTGCTGCGTGCTAATTGCTGCTAGCTGCTCGCTATAAGATTCTTTATCATTTTTTAGCTTGGATAATTCTTCGTTTTGTTTTTGGCTTAGTTGTTTTAATTTTTCTTGCTTTGAGCGAAAATCTTGTAAGCTAAACTCAATATCGCTTATTCTTTTTGACTGGCTTTTTATAAGATTTGTTGTTTTAGAATAATCCACCGCCATTTTGCTTAATTGCGCGTTTATGTTTGTGTTTAGGCTGGCTAATAATTCATTTGCTATGATGCTTTCTTGGTTTTCTGCGTAATCTTGCGGGGCGATTAAATCATAGGCAAATTTTTCGCTGATGGCTTTTAGCATATTTTCTTCGATTTGGCGTTGGGATTTTATTAAGTTGGCGTTTTGTTCTTTTAGGGATTGTAGCTCGGTATCAGCGGATTTTGCGATGGATTCTAGTTTATTTACTTGTGCTTGCATTTGATCGATTTTTTCTTGTGTGATTTTTAGCTCGGCTTCGCTATTTACGATATCGCGCGCTAGTTCGTCTAGTTTTTTGTTTAGCTTTTCTTCTAAATTTTTATTTGTGGCTAGGGTTTTTTCATTTGTGGCGATTTTATCTTTTGTGCTAAGTTTTGGCGCGCTATTAAGCGTGGCTATAAAGATAAAATTTAAGCACAAAAATACTATAAAAACTCTCATCATTTTTGCCTTGTGCGAATCATTACAAGGCTAACAGAAATTATTGATGTTAAAATACTAGCGCTAAATAGCACGGCGCTATCATTAAAAATATTTATACTAGGCGTGTTTATGCCTGTATCTTTTAAGGCTAGATCTAGCATAGATGGTAGATAATAATAAAGCGCACAAACTATAATAGTAGCGATTGCGCTATCAACTATGGCAAGTTTATAAAGCATGGCTGATTTTAGCCAGTAAGGCGCGCCTAAATCCGCCATTACTGAGATTCTGCGTCTATGCTCAAAAAGCCAAATTTTCATTTGATTGAAAATCAGCACCACGCCCATTAATGCGATTAAAATCGTAAAGCCTTGTGCTACTAGTTTAAAAATTGTTAAGATACGATAAATTTTATCATGCGTTTTAGAAAAGGTTTCTACTCTCATTACTCCGCTGATTTTTTCTAAATCTTTGGCCGTTTTATTCATTATCTCAGGGCTTGGAAAAATGCTTAATTTTAGAGAATAAAAATAAGGCATGCTATTTTGTAGTTCTTTAAAATTTCGCTCTGGGATTTCGTTTTTGATGCGCTCTAATACATTTGAGGTGTCTAGGCGAATTAGCTCTTTAAAAGCTAAAATTTTAGCACTAATAAGATCTTTTGGTAATTCTTTTTTGCTGACTACGATGATGTTATAATCGCTTGTCATTGAGTTTTCATACTGGCTTAGCACTCTATCTGCCATAACACTAAATTCTATTGAAAATAACAAAATTAAAAGCGGAAAAATCACGCCTAGATGGTTTTTTAATGTTTTCATAGTTTCTTTCGTAAATTTTATTTGGCTAAATTTTATGCCATTTTGCCTTTTTGCCCGCTAATTTGGCTGATAAAATTATATTCTATTTTAATTTTTTTCTCGATTTTTATGCTTTGTGCTAGCTTGATAACAGCGCTGGTAAAATCATCAAATAAATAATTAGCCAGCGAGCCGGGATTTGGGTTGATTTCATTTAAAAATACTTGCTCATCAATGCTGAAAAAATCGCACCTAATCAGCGCGCCATCAAAGCCACCAGCTTCGTAAATTTTAATAAAAGCTTGCTTTAAGGCACTTTGTAATTCATCGCTTATATCGGCTTTTTTGGCATTATCGCCACTAAAACTAAGATATTTTTGCTCAAAATCTAAAAAAGCCTTTTTGCTTGGCTCTTCAATCATTGAAAAAACAAACTCTTTATCTGCTTTAAAACCTGCTAAATTAAACTCTCTAACGCCTTGAATAAACGGCTCTGCGATAATTAAATCATCAAATTCAAAACCCACATCTAGCGCATATTGTAATTGATTTAATTGCGAAATTACGCTAACGCCAATGCTTGAACCAAGTCTTGCTGGTTTTAGAATTACTGGCATTTGTAAAGCTAAATCATCGTCACGGCGCAAGGTTTGGTATTGTAAGGTTTTTACCCCACAAGCAGCAGCTAAGAGTTTAGTTAAATGTTTATTAAAGCTTAGCACGCTAGCTTCTAGGCGCGGGCCAATATATTTAAGCTCATAAAAGCTAAAAAGCCCTGCGATCTTGCCATCTTCACCATCGCAGCCGTGAATTAGGTTAATATAACAATCCACATCAAGTTTTTTTAGCCCAAAAACTCCGTGCTTTCCAAATCCTCCGTGCGTTAGATGGAGTTTGGGACATTTTTTATATTTGCCAAGAGAGAAAAAATTTGCTCTCATATCCTCAGGCGAAATTTCATAAAAATTGCGTTGCGCATCTACAAATATAAAGCTAAGATCAGCTTTTAACGCTCTTTTCATTACCACTGCTGAAACTATGCTGATTTCATGCTCCCAGCTAGCTCCGCCAAAAACAATGCCAAATTTCATTTTTTTAATATCCTTAAAGCTTCTTTGATTAAATCCACGGTATTTTCGCTCTTACAAGCATTTAGCGCTGGTAAAATTTGCTCTTTTTTAAAGCCAAGGGCTTGTAGGGCTAAAAGCGCATCGTGCCACACTGGGTTTTCGTTTTGGCTATTTATAAAGCTAGCATCGCTTAGCTGGGCTAGTAAAAGTTTGGCTGTTTTGGGGCCAATTCCGGGGACTTTTTTAAAGGCATCTAAATCGCCATTAAGCACGGCTTTTTGGGCTTGGGCTGGGCTTAGGGTAGAGCAAATTGCCATAGCAGTAGCTGGGCCTATGCCACTAACTTTTAGCATCATTTCAAAAATTTGCTGTTCGCTTGCGTCTATAAAACCAAAAAGCAAATTAGCATCTTCTTTAATTATTTGAGTTATTAAAAGCTCGCATTTTGCGCCAAGAGTAAGTTTGGGCGAGCATTGTAAAGATACTGCTATGCCGTAGCTAACCCCGCTAGTAGTTTTTAGCCAAATATAAGCTGGCTCTTTTTTGCTAATTACACCCTCAATTGCCTTGATCATTTTTTGCCTTAATTTAAAATTTACATAAACTCTGGTGGGAGTTCGTTGGATTTTTTAAGCTCATATAAGCTCTCGCCAGCGATTTCTAAATGCTTTAAGGTTATCATTCTTGCTAGTTCATTTTCGCGCGTGCTGTATGTGATGGTTCGCCTTGGCTCGATTAGTTCAAATTTTATATCATTTAATTCGGCCCAGCGCCCTTTATTGATTATCTTGCTATCAAAAATCATATCTTGTAATTCTTCAAGCTTGGCTATAACCTCGCAGTAGCGTTCATTTTTGTTTTTGTATTGTTTTGCTTTTTCGTTATATTCATAAACTAAGCTTTGGTAATCTTTTAATTTATTTATTAGCCCCATTGGCACTTGCTCGTTGTTATTTTCAAGCTCTTGGATGCGTTTTTTTACAAAATTTACCGAGCTTGTGTTTTGGGTTATTAGCGCGTGTTTGCTTTCTAAAATTTGCTTCATTTTGCTTAATTCTTTGCCTAGGCTTGCTTTTTCTTTGCTGTATTGTTCTAGGCTGGCTGCGTATTCGGGGATTTGCATTAAATCTATTACAAAGCGATTATCAGAGCCTAAAATTTGATCTATTACGATTAGCTTTGAGGCTATTAGGTTGCAGTTTGCGACTAATTCTTTGATGTAGATTTCTTCTGCTATTATGGTAGCGCCTAATGCGCTTTCAATGCGTGCTACTTTGGCAATTATTGTGCCGCTTTCTACTCTTTTTGCGATGGCTGTTTGGCTGCACTCTAAATATCCTAAATGAACATTTATTGTGGCGTTGTTGGCTTTGATTGTGCTTTTGCCGTGTGTTTGCCCGCCGATATTTACTTGCTTTGCTGTAATTGATGCGCCCTGGGCTACTGAGCCTTGCACATTTAAAATGCTAGTTTCTATGCTCATTCCAGCGCCAATAGCATCTTTCATCACATCGCTTTCTGCTACATTTATTGTTACATCAGAATCAAGCCCAGCATCTATGCTACCTGTGGTTTTTAGGCTTATTTCATTTACATCAAGCTTTTCTTTAATATCATAGACGCCATTTTCTTCGCTTACATAGCCTTGTTGTTTGGAGATATATTTTATGCTATTTTCATCTTCGATTTTTTCGATTTTATCGGTGGTTTTTATTTCTGTTTGGTTTTGGGTTTTTGGCTCGCCCACAGCGATTAATTCGCCTTTTAGATTGCGTCCTGGATGACCGGTTTGAGATTTTATATATTCTATTACCACCTCTCCCTCGCTTACAACAGCTAGCACGCTTGCGTTTGGATCATCACCTTCGTTACAAATTTTTTCCTTATAATGATAGATTAGGGCATCATCTACTGGATATTTTGGCAAAACTCCGCTTGCTACTTCAAAAACTATATCCTCTCCAAGCTCGCCATTTACCCTAAGCGCGCTTGTTATGCGTTTGATTTCTTTTTTTAGGCTTGCGTTTCTTATGCCTATTAAAAAGCCATATTTTAAAATTTGGCGGTTTATGGCATTTTCTAATTCTGCGCTAAAATCACTGGTGTATTTGATTTTGTTTGTAGCGTCTATTTTGGCTAGTAGTTTGGTAAGGGTTTTATTTACAGAGATTGAAATTTTAGGTAATTTGGTTTTTGGCGTTACGGTTTTATCATAATAGCGTACGCGGTAGCTTTGCTCTATTAAAAGCTTTGGGTCGCTAAAAAACTCATCATCATCAAAAATACTTACATCATCTACGCTTATGGCATTTTCATCGCCTAAAATATATTTAGTGTGAATTGCTAAAATATCGACATCCACATCATTTATAGGCACTTGCGATGCTTGGGATGCAAGTTTTAGATCTTCATAAACATTTTCTGTATCAATGGTAGCTGATGATACCTTACCCATATTTTGCGCTCTTTTTAAGTGATAGAATTGCTGATTGTATAAAAAATTGCTTTAAAATGCGCTAAATATTTGTAAATTTGGTGTAAAATCACGGCTTTTAAGGATTAAAAATGCAAAGAATGAGCGTAAATGAAGCCATTGATTTAATACAAAATGCCGATTTATGCGAGCTTGGGCGTATGGCTTATGAGCGTAAATTAGCCTTGCACCCGCAAAAAATCACCACTTTTATAGTTGATAGAAATATAAATTACACAAATATTTGCTGGGTGGATTGTAAATTTTGTGCTTTTTGTAGGCGCGTAAAAGACGATGATGCTTATATTTTAAGCTATGATGAGATTGATGCTAAGATTGATGAATTGCTAGCTATTGGCGGGACGCAAATTTTATTTCAAGGTGGCGTTCATCCAAGCCTTAAATTAAGCTGGTATGAGGATTTAATAGATCATATTGCCAAAAAATATCCACAAATCACAATTCACGGATTTTCAGCCGAAGAAATAGATTATATCGCGCACATTTCAAAATTAAGCTATAAAGATGTGCTTAAAAAATTACAAGCCAAGGGGCTTTATAGCATACCAGGTGCTGGGGCTGAAATTTTAAGTGATAGAGTGCGTCAAATAATCGCGCCAAAAAAAATTAAATCCCAAGCTTGGCTTGATGTCCATAATGCAGCGCACGAAATAGGTATGAAAACAACGGCTACTATGATGTTTGGGACGCTTGAAAATGAGCGCGAGATAGTAGAGCATTTTGAAAAAATTAGAAAACTCCAAGATGAGTTTGGTGGCTTTCGTGCTTTTATTTTATGGAGTTTTCAAAGCAAAAACACAAAACTAATCAAAGAACACCCAGAAATTAAAAAACAAAGCTCTAATCGTTATTTGCGCCTTTTAGCAGTGGCTAGATTGTTTTTAGATAATGTAAAAAATATCCAAAGCAGCTGGGTAACGCAAGGTAGCTTAATAGGGCAGTTGGCTTTAAAATTTGGCGCAAATGATTTAGGCTCTACTATGCTTGAAGAAAATGTCGTAAAAGCAGCTGGCGCAAGTAATTCAATGAGCCAAAATGAAATGATTGCGCTTATTAAAGATTTGGGCGAAATTCCTGCTAAGCGTAATACAAATTATGAAATTTTAGAGAAATTTTAATTGAAATTTATATAAATTATTAAATGTTTTAGAGAAATTTTAATTGAAATTTAGCGCGCTAATTAAACCAGCGCGCCAAAAAGATTAAAATTTAAGCAAATTTTAATCTACTCTAATGGTTTATAAATATCTTCATATTTGGACTTTTTGACTATGCCCTTGCGTTTTAGCTCTTGGTACCAGTAGTGATGAAGGGTGTAGATTTCTTCTTCTTCTTGGTAGCCAGTTATCATTGAGTGTATTGCCCCAGCTACGGCAACTACTGCCATATATAAATGAACTAGCAAAAACACGGCACAAACTATGCCAAGAGTATTGTGAATTATCGCGCTAGCTCGCAAAAGCTCAATCTGGCTTAAACCAAAAAAGCTAGCAACATCGCCATTGGCAAAATCCATAAAATACATAAACGCGCCCGTTATTATCATAATAATCCCACCAGGCACTGCTATGAAAAACCAAGCTTTTTGTCCGGCATTAAACTTGCCAGCTGGTATGGCTTGATGCTTTTTATTTAAATATCCGCCTACCATCATCATCCATTTTATATCATAAAGGGCTGGTAGCATTGCCTTAAACCAGTAAATTGCCATAGGCAAAACGCTAATGGCAAAAAGTATGGTAGCAAAGCCATGGGCATTTTTACAAAAGCGCACAAAAGCACCGCCACCAAAACTTTCGCCCCACATCATAATGGCACCAGTTGGCACTAAAATCACCCAGCTAATAGCAGCTAGGGCGTGGATTATGCGAATAAATAAATTAAAGGCGTAAATTTTTTGCCCATCGTGGCGATAATGGCGTGGCCCAACTATTAAATAATGCAAAACAAAAGCAAAAACCACCACAGCAACCAAAATCACTAAGGCATAAGCAAAATAATGTCCGCCTTGAAGCTCTACCCAAAGTGGTGCTAGGCCGTCTTGGTATTTATTTATATTTTCTATGCGGGCATCGCCCCAAATAGCGCTATTTTGCTGGTTTGAGCCACTAGCACCAAAGGCATAAAGCGCGCACAATAAAAGAGCCAAAATTCCTTTCATTATTTATAATCCTAATTCATTTGTGCGCCCCGAGTTTGCCTTGCTAAGGACGCGTTTGCGATATACATTTGAAACCTCGGTGGCATCGCCTACTAATAAAGCATTAGTTGAGCAAATCGCCGCGCACATAGGGATTTTGCCCTCAGCGATGCGGTTTTGTCCGTATAGTTCGCGCTCTTCGTGAGAGTTTGTAGGCTCAGGGCCGCCAGCACACATCGTGCATTTATCCATCGCGCCTTTAATGCCAAAAGCACCATCTCTTGGGAATTGTGGCGCACCAAAAGGACAAGCATACAAACAATACCCACAGCCTATGCAAGTTTTTTTATCGTGTAAAACTATGCCATCTTCGCGGATATAAAAGCATTTTACAGGGCAAACTTGCGCACAAGGCGCATCGGTGCAATGCTGGCAAGCTATGGTAGAAGATACTTCTTTGCCTTCTATGCCATCATTTAGGGTTATGACCTTACGGCGATTTATGCCTACTGGCACCTCATGTGCTGAGCTACAAGCTACTTGGCAAGCAAAGCAACTAATGCAGCGGTTGTTATCTACATAAAATTTCATTCTTGCCATTATTTTGCCTCCTCGTCAAAAAATTGCGTTTTAAACATACTTTGATCTTTACAACGCTCTAATTGACAAAGTCCGGCATTAAATTCTGAAATTTGCGTAACTATGTCAAAGCCGTAATTTGTTATTGTATTTGAGCTTTCGCCTATGATGTAAGGTTTTGTGCCCTCAGGATAGCGCGCGCTTAAATCCACCCCTTGCATCACACCAGCAAAATTATAAGGCAAGCAAATTCTATCAGGCGTAACCGAATGCGAATAAATGCATTTGACTTTAATTTTCGTGCCTTGTGGGCTATGAATCCACATATATTCTCCATCAAGTATGCCGTATTTGCCAGCAAGGGCAGGATTTACATGCGCAAACATTTCAGGTGTGATATTTGCTAGGTATTTGCTAGTGCGCTCAAGCATACCAGCACCGCTAAGATTTACAAGGCGCATTGAGCTAATTATCACAGGGAAATCCTTGCTCCAATCTTTTGCTGTTTGTTCGCTTATAAATTTTGTAGATACACGGAAATTTCGCTCTTGGTCGCCAAAGGTTGGGTATTTTTCTACTAAATCTTTTCGCGGGCTGTGAATTGGCTCTCTATGTTTTGGTATAGGATCTACAAACTCCCAAACCATAGCGCGCGCTCTTGCATTACCACAAGGGCTAATGCCGTATTTTTCGCAGTATTTTAAGATTGTGCCACTATAATCCATACTCCACGAGCTACCCATTTTTTCTTTTTCTTCTTTGCTTAGGGTTATGCCAAGGACTTTTTCTATATTATTTTTGGTGATTTGTGGGTAGCCACCTTTTATTTTTGAGCCAGCTATTGTTACGCTCTCATCGGCAAGCTGGCTTATGCCATTATGCTCTAAGCCAAAACGATTTCTAAATCCCATACCGCCTTGCCATACAGGTGTGCTTATATCATACATTATAGGCGTGCCTGGGTGGTTTTTGTTCCAGCAAGGCCACGGTAAGCCGTAGTATTCACCAGCTACTGGGGTGCCTTCTCGTCCTTTTAAGGTATTTGGATCAAAATTTTCCCAATTTTGCTGATGTCTTTTTAATCTATCTGCTGTGCGCCCCATATTGCCTATGCTTTGAGTGCATCTTGCGATTTCATTTGTAGCATCATCTGGCCAAATAAAACTATCTTTTACTACCTTTGGCTCTCCATCTACAATATCCATCATCAAGCCCTTGACATATTCATCATAAAAGCCAAATTTTTTAGCAAAAAGCATCATTATTTCGTGGTCTTGTTTGCTTTCAAATATAGGCTTAATAACTTGTGAGCGCCATTGTGCTGAGCGGTTAGTAGCGCTTACATAACCGCTACTTTCAAACTGAGTACAAGCTGGCAAGATATAAACTCCATCTTTTCTCTCGCTCAAAATCGCCACTTCATTAACAAAAGGCTCTACAACCACTAGCATATCAAGCTTATCTATGGCTTGTTTGATTTTGGTTAAATGCGCCATAGAGGTTATGCCTGTGCCTTGAACCCATAGCACGCGTAAATTACCGCTAGAAAAGGTATTTTCTTCTTTTAGCACGCCTTGCCACCATTTAGAAAGCGAATAACCCTTTTCATTACGCCAAGTGCGCTCTTCTGGGTGATTTTGGTTGTAATAAAAATATTGTTTAAAATTTGTCCCTTTTACAGCTTGGCCTAATTTATCTCGTGGCTCTTTTACGCTAGTTGCAAAACGCTTGATAAACTCATCATAGTCTTGCCCCCAGCCCTTACAATAATGCCTCCACGCATCATCGCCCAAGCCATAATAACCCGGCAAAGAATCTGCTAAATTATTCATATCTGTTGCGCCTTGGACATTATCGTGGCCACGGATTATATTACAGCCACCGCCTTTTATGCCCATATTACCAAGGACTAGCTGAATGATAGAATAAATCCTTGTATTAGAGCTACCAACAGAATGCTGAGTAACGCCAAGAGCCCAAGCCAAGGTAGCAGGCTTAGTAGTAGCAAAAATACGCGTGATTTGTATTAACTGCTCTGCTGGTATGCCTGTAACATTTTGCGTTTCTTCTGGCGTCCATTTTGCCGCTTCTTCACGGATTTTTTCAATGGCATAGGTGCGAGTTTTTAGCATATTTTTATCTTCCCAGCCATTTTTAAAGATCAAATGAAGCATACCATAGCCAAATGCTATATCAGTTCCTGGGCGCAAACGCACATAATAATCAGCCTTTGCTGCTGATTTTGTATAAACAGGATCTACTACTATTAACTTCGCATTATTTCTATCTTTGGCTTGTAAAAAGTGCTTCATAGCACCAACTGGATTTGCCACGGCAGAATTTGCGCCTATTAGTAAAATTACCTTTGAATTCGCAGCCACATCACCAAAGTGATTTGTCATAGCGCCATAACCCCAAGTATTCGCCACACCGGCGACTGTTGCGCTATGTCAAATGCGGGCTACATGGTCTATATTATTAGTGCCCCAAAATGCCGCAAATTTTCTAAAATAAAAGGCTTGCTCGTTGCTAAATTTAGCTGAGCCTAAAAACTCCACGCAATCAGGTCCATCTTCGGCTCTAATTTGTAAGAGTTTATCGCCTATTTCGTTTATGGCTTGCTCCCAGCTAAGACGCTCCCACTTGCCATTTACCTTTTTCATAGGAAATTTTATGCGCTGTTTTGATTTGGTTAGATCTATTTGATCTATGCCCTTACAGCAATGGCTACCTTGTGACATAGGGTGATTTATAGCCATATCTTGGCGCACCCAAACGCCATCTTTTACCTCAGCTTCTATGCCACAACCCGCACTACAAATCGAACATATTGTGCGCACTTTTTTTGACCCAGGATATGGATCTGGCGCATTTGCTGGTAATTGGCTTAGTGTTTGGTTACTAGCACCAAATAAAGTAGAGCTAGCCGCACCAAGCGTGGCTAGCTTTAAAAACGAACGCCTACCAATTTTGCTCTCGCTCATGTTTATCCTTTCATAAATTTTGATCTTTATAACTTACTAAATTATATTTATTAGTATGCGATTTTATAATATTGCTCCCATATTTTTGTTTTATGGTAAAGCACTTCTTTTTTCTTTGATTTACCGCTTACTACGCCATTGCTTGAAGTTTCTTTGCTTGAAGGGCCAACGCTAGCAGCTCCAAGGCTTACCGCACCAGCTATGGCGCCTATTTTCAGGCTTTTGCGTAAAAACTCGCGTCTATTTTGCATTTTGATCCTTTCTGTGTGGTTTTATCGCGTAAAATTGTAATAAATTGCTTTTTAACATATACTTTATTTAGAAATTAGTTATTTTTTATAAGTTTGCATTAAGAAATCTCAAAATAATGAAATAATCAATAATTTTATATAATTCTTTAAAATTTGGGCTTTTTATTTAAGAGTTAATTACTGCTTAATTTAAAATTTTAAGTTGAGATAGTTTAGAATTTATTTATTCAAAATTTTAGTTTTTGAGCGATAAAGTTTAATTGCTTATAAATAATTATAACTCATTTAGCTTTAAAGATTTAGATTGTAAATTGGCGCTAAATATCGCTATATAATAAAATTTGTATTTAAATTTTAAATATAATTTACTTAGAAATTTTAATTTAAATAAATTATTTTATAAAAGGCTAAATTCATCCCAGTGGATTTTGCTTTTTGCGCTTGGCATTTTGGTTTTAAATGGCTTCATAGCCATTGCTGTTTTTGCCATACTTGTAGCCTTTTTAGGTGGTGCTTTTATGTTTAAAAATACTCGCTCGACATTCATAAACTCATTCATAATATTTGCGAGTGCTTTAAAAATTTTAGCATCTTTATGAGCCATTAAAAGCTCGCAAAGCTCGTCTATAAAAGGATTTAGCACGGCAATAATTAGCTCATTTGCAAGCTCTAAGCTATTGTAATTTTGCTCTTTTATAATTTGTGCGTTTTCATTTAAGCTATCTTTTAAAAACGAACTAACAAGCGCAAGGACAAAGCCTATAAAATCCTCGCTTTCTTGGCAGATTTTAAAATTTCTTCTATATTTGCTTTTTTTTAAAATTTCAATTACTTTAAGCCTTTGTGCGCCATTATCGCGCCCTTCATCATAAAATGATATATTCAAAGGAATATTTCCGTAGCTTAAATCAAAAAGCACAGCATTTTGCTCTGTTTTAAACTCAGCAAAATCAATCCCACCCAGCAAGTCAAAATCGCCTTTATTTTCATCACTTAAAGGACTTTGTGCTAAGTAGCTGGCTTGATTTTTAAAAATATTAAATCTGCTATCATCATCGCCATAAAAGAAAAAAGCAAAGGCTAAAAACTCATAATAATAAGCCCTTGCGCGCGTGAGGTTTTGGCTATTCATTTGCATTTTCTCTTTTTTTGAAATATTTTTTATAAGCAAGCAGGCCCACAACTAGTAAAATTGAGCCATAAATTAAATAGCGCAAGATATTTAAAGTGGTGCGGTTTGAGCTACCAATGGCGTTTTCTAGCGTGATGTTTTTGCTAGTTGCTATGCGCTCGCAAATATCAGCGTAGCCATTTAATAAAGCAGCGTTATAGATATCTTCTGCTTTATTTGCCACCAAAATAGGCAAAATCGAGCCTGTGTTTGGGCGCGGACTTAAAATTTCATCTTTATCTACTAAGCTCGCATCTGAAAGAAATAAATCCACCTTGCCACTTTTTTGGCCTGCCTTAGCTGGCACAAGCACCAAAAGAACATAAGGCGCACGCGGTAAATGCGGCTTTACAAGCTCATTTAAACTTAGATTATTTTTGTTTTGGCTTGTTAGTAAAACTACTTTTATGCCGGTTTTGCTTTCAAGCTCTTTGCCTAGTTTGCCTATTTTATCTAAAACATTAGGATTTAAAAGCCTTGCATCATCTATAACATTAGCATTCAAAAAATAAGATAAAAAGAAAATAAATATAAAATTTCTAAACACAAAAAACCCTTAAATAAAAAAAGCGAGCCAGCAAATGCAAGCTCGCTTAAATTTGCTAAGAGCTTATGCGCTACATAAGCTCATCTTAAAAAATCAGCCGATAAAAAGGTGATTTGGGGTTAATACGCTCCACGCGCACACAGCCGCTGAAATTATAAGCCCAAGAACGATGATATAATCAAGTACTTTCATATTTACTCCTTGGTTCTCATTATTTTAAATTTAGTATCTGTATTGTCTAGCATTTTTACATCTGTTAATTCGCTACGCTCAAAATTATAAGGTTTTTGCATCGCATCTTGTTGGGCGATTATACCTAAGTATGTAAGCACCGCTAATATACTAAGTAGCAATACAGTAGCTATTAACATACCAGGAATTCCTTGAAATGCAAATACGCTTCTATTTGTATTTTCCATCTTATTCTCCTCTTAGTGAGCTTATGTATGCGCCAACGGCTTTTTCTTGTACAGCATTTAGCACGCCTGTTGTTGAAAAATTAGGCATTGAGCCGATAAAGCCATTTTTGCCGTGATTTAACACATCCACTACAAATTCACCACTGCCGTATTTTGTAAGATCTGGTGCCATTGCATCCATTCCCTTGCCATCTTCGCCATGACAAGCTGTGCAAGTTACATAGGCTTCGCGTCCTGCTTCTACAAGAGCTGGGTTTTTGGTTTGTTTGATAGCTGAAATTTCAAGTGCTACATAAGCAGCTATGGCTTTTGCCGTAGCATCATCTATGCCTAAATCAGCGCCTTTTGACATTTCGCCAAGAGGATAATTCATACCTTTTGAGCCTTGAACTATTGTTTGATAGATGGCTTCTTCGCTACCCCAGGCTGTAAGATCTGCTGCTTTGCCATTTATGCCAGTAGCATCTACGCCGTGGCATTGAGAGCATTGGACTAAAAATACTTGCTCGCCCATTCTAATCAATTCATCGCCTTGAACATTCGCAAATTTTGATTCAAAAGATGTGTTATAGGCTTTTACTTCTTCGTTATATTCGCCGATTTGTGAATATGAGTTTAGCGGATAACCCACTAAAAAATACCATAAAGCCCAAATAATCACACCAGCAAAGCACACAGCCCAGCCTACTGGCAATGGGTTTTTGTACTCGCCGATACCATCCCAATTTTCTTCGCTTAGTTCGCCTTTTTCCGATTTTGCTTTCATAGCTCCAAATAGCCTGACTACGACTACAACTGTAATCAAAATAATAGCTATGGCGCCGATGAAAGTAAGTAAGTTGATATTATCACTTAAATTAAACCATTTCATTTACTGCTCCTATTATCGCTAGATGTAGAGTTTTGTTTAGCTTCTATGGTTTTATCATCTAAATTATCATCTAGGGCTAAACGGCTGTATTTTTCGTAGTTTCTGCGCCCTGACTTTTCAGAGCGAGTTAGATGAAACCAATAGCTATATAATATAACCACCATAGCGACAAGAAGGATAAAAAAACCATATCCTTGAAGTTCTCTCATAGTCTCTACACTCATAGCTTTGCCTTATTTCAAGCTATTTAGATATGCTATTAACGCTACTATTTGGCGGATTTCGCCACGAGCGAATGCATCTTTAACATCTTGATCTTTCATTTGATCAACTATAGCCTGCGCCTCTGCTTTTACTTGTTCTTGCGCTTCTTCCCAAGTGCCTAGCTTAGGATTACCTTCTGTATCATAAGGCACATTAAATACCTTCTTAACAGTTAAAGCCTCAGCATAAGCTGTTTCTATATTAGCATTTTTGCTAAACATATGTTTGTATGCTGGCATTATCGAGCCTGGCACCATCATAACTGGATCTTTCATATGATTTTCATGCCAATCAGCTGTGCGGTAATTACCTACGCGAGCTAAATCAGGGCCTGTGCGTTTTGAACCCCACAAAAATGGGCGGTCGTAAGCAAATTCGCCACTTATTGAATAAGCACCGTATCTGTCAGTTTCGCTTTTAAACGGACGGATTAGCTGTGAATGACATGCATTACAGCTATCGCTGATATAAACATGACGCCCAGCAAGCTCTAATACGCTATAAGGTTTAGTATCTTTTGTAGGTCTTGCTCTATCAGCAAAATCAGGTAAAATTTCAACTATACCAGCATAAGCAATAAATACAAAAACAAAAACTGCGAAGAAGAATGGATTTTTTTCTAACCAACTAAACATATCATCCTCCCTTACGCTGCCATTGGTGATGCGCTAACAGGCTCTTTTTCAAGCTCTCTTGCACTCAAAGATTTTAGTATGTTATAAACAAACATGAAAAAGCCTATTAAATATAATAAGCCACCTATAGCGCGTATCCAGTAGTATGGGATAAGCACGGTTACTGTATCTATAAAGGTGTAAGCTAAATTGCCGTATTCATCAGTGGCGCGCCACATCATACCTTGTGTGATACCTGCTATCCACATAGACGCAAAATATAACACGATACCAGTTGTTTGGATCCAAAATTGTGCTTCCATTAAAGATTTAGAATAAATTTCGCGCTTAAATACGCGTGGGGTCATATGATAAAGCGCTGCCATAGTCATAAAGCCAACCCAGCCAAGTGTGCCATCGTGCACATGCCCTGGTATCCAGTCTGTAAAGTGCGCTATGGCATTTACTGATTTGATAGAAAGAATAGGTCCTTCAAGGGTTGAGAACATATAAAATGTAGAAGCTAAAATCATAAATTTAATAAGCGGACTTTCGCGGAGTTGATCCCATTCGCCTTTCATTGTAAGCAAGATATTTATGGCTGAACCCCAGCTTGGCAAGATAAGCACCACTGAGAAAATTGAACCCATAGTTTGCATCCAATCAGGCACGGTTGAATAAATTAAATGGTGTCCGCCAGCCCATAAATACACAAACATCAAGCCCCAAAATGCAAATACAGAAAGTTTATAGCTAAAAATAGGTTGCCCGCTTTCTTTTGGTAAGAAATAATAAATTTGTGCGATAATTGCCACTGTGAAAACAAATGCCACGGCGTTATGTCCCCACCACCATTGTACTAGCGCATCGTTGCTGCCAGCATACATAGAAACAGAATGCCACCAATCACCCATGCCAGCTACAAAATAAGTAGGCACAGCCATATTATTAAACAAATAAAGCATTGCTACACCTAAAAATGTCGCTACATAATACCAAATAGATACATATAGCGTTTTTTCACGGCGTATGCCTATAAGTCCAAAGATTGAAATGCCCCAAAGCACCCAAACTACTACAACCAAAAGATCTATCGGCCATTCAAGTTCTGCGTATTCTTTTGAAGTAGAAATACCAGCAAATAGCGTAACTACCGCAAGAGCGATAACCACAATATAAAGCCAAAAATGTAAATAGCCAATGAAAGTAAGAAATTTGCTTTCATTCATTGACACCTTCAAAACTCTTTGGCCTACATAATACCATGTCGCCCAAATACCCGAAAGCATAAAGCCATATACCACGCCATTGGTATGTAATGGCCTAAGACGGCTAAAAGTGCCATATTCTCCAGCTATATAATTGAGATCTGGGTATGCCATTTGAAACGCTATAAGCGTGCCAATTCCCATACCCACGATGCCAAAAATTAGCGTAGAAAACATGAACAATTTAGCAACGCCAAAGTCGTAATTTAATGCATTGCTTGGTTGCATCAAGTCCTCCTGTGATGGAATTATCATTAAATGATGCGTAATTTTAACAAAAATTGATAAAACTATTGCTTAAATTTGTATTAAATTTGCGTTAAATTTTAAGTAAGTTTTTAAATAACACTGATATTATCTAAAATGAATAAAAACACGAAATAATCACTAAAAGTATTAATTACATTAAATATATATTAAAAATAATTTTTCTAATATTTTTAAACAAAATGAAAAATATTTTTTCTTAAATTTTAATTTTTACTTTTTTAAAATAAGACAAATTTTAAAATTTTAATCTCAATATGCTCGCAAAATTAAACCCAAAACAAAAATATTTGCCTAAAATAAACGCATAAAATTTCAAATGTTTGCTTTAAAATATCTTTAAAATAAACGCCCAGCCACAAATGCTTGCCAAGCAAACCCACATTAAAATTTTAACTTTATTTTTTAATAAAAATTAAATCAAACTTACTTTTTTTTACCAAAGAACGCTTTTTTTCTATGTTTTGGGCTGGGGTTTTGGTTTGGCTTTTTAGCTCTTCGATTAAAATTTCATATTCATTGATTTGTTCTTTTAGGCGCAAAATCACATCAACGCCGGCTAAATTTACCCCCAAATCTCGCGTCAAGCATAAAATAGTTTTAATCTTGTCCATATCTTTTTGGCTGTATAAACGCATTTTGCCGTCTGTGCGCGATGGTTGTATTAAACCCTCGCGCTCGTATTGTCTTAGGGTTTGTGGATGGATATTTAGCACTTTGGCAACAACGCTTATTAAAAACACTGGCTCATCATAGTTTTGCTGCATTTTATAGCCTTTCTTGGAGTAGTTTTTTTAGCTCTAAATCAAGAGTATTAACATCTGGTAAAACCACGCTCACGCTAAGATATAAATCGCCAAAGATCCCGCTTTTGCGATTTGGCACGCCATAGCCTTTGATGCGGATTTTTTGAGCGTTTTTTGTGCCAGGGGCGATTTTTAAACTCACATCTTTTTTAAAGGTATGAACGCTTATGCTACCTCCAAAAAGTGCTGTTTTTAACGGCACTTCAAGGTTTGCGTATAAATCATCTCCATCGCGTTTAAAATTTTCATCTGTTTTGATTTTTACCATTAAAATAGCATCGCCATTTTGCCCTTTATAACTTCTGCCCTTGCCTTTTAGCCTAAGTTTTTCGCCATCATTAATGCCTGCTGGGATTTTAAAACTAATGGCAACTCCATTTATATCAATGCTTTTTTTAGCGCCATTTACAGCATCTTCTAAACTTATGCTGATTTCATAATTTATATCCAAGCTAGCGCCAGCATTCATTCTATTATTAAAGGCGAAATTTTGCCCACTAAATCTATCAAACTCAAATCCCCCAAAACCATCTTGGCTAAAACTTGCTCGCTTTTTGCTACTAAAACCGCCACCAAAAATACTATTTAAAATATCATTTATATCAGCACCATTGCCTTGATAAAATTTGTGAAAATCTTGCCCGCCAAACATTGAATCGCCGTGCGTGTCGTATTGTTTTCTTTTATTTTCATCGCTTAAAATTTCATAAGCGGCGTTGATTTCTTTAAATTTTTCTTCGGCACCTTCATCTTTATTTACATCAGGATGATATTTGCGTGCTAATTTGCGGTAGGCTTTTTTGATCTCTTCGCTACTTGCGCCTTTTTGGACACCTAGGGTTTCGTATAAGCTGTTATTCATATTGCTTTTACCTCACTTATAATTTTTGCGCGTGATTATATCATAAAACCTTAGTCAAATTTACTCAAGTTTTTAAAATTTTTGGTATTTATTTTACATTTATTTGCGATTTAAGGCTAATTCTTATAATTGCAAAACATTTTTTAATAAAGGATTAAAATATGAAAAAAGCATTTTTATCTTTGTTTATGTGCGGGATTTTAAGCGCGGCTAGCATTAGTTTTAAAGATGCACCTAGCGATTATGCGCGCTCTAATCCGGCTGATTATGGCGGAGTGCTAAGCTTTTCTAGCTCCATAAGTGCTGCAAAAAAATCAGTAGTAAATATCTCCACATCTCGCACAATCAAAACTAATTTTCACGCTCTAAGCCCTTTTAATGATCCGTTTTTTGAAGAATTTTTTGGCTTTAAATTTAATACCCCACAAAATCAAAAAAGCCAAAAAACAAGCGGTTTAGGCTCAGGCGTGATAATCTCAAATGACGGCTATATCGTAACAAATAACCATGTGGTTGAAGATAGCGATGAAATAAGCGTAACAATGCTAGATAGCTCAAAAGAATATAAAGCCAAAATCATCGGCACAGATTCTAAAACGGATTTAGCAATTATTAAAATTGAAGGCAAAGATTTTTTAGCCATTAGTTTTGCTGATAGCTCAAAACTGCTTGAAGGTGATGTTGTATTTGCTATTGGCAATCCTTTTGGAGTAGGCGGGAGCATAAGTCAGGGGATAATCTCAGGCTTAAATAAAAATAATATTGGCTTAAATCAATATGAAGATTTTATCCAAACAGATGCGAGCATTAACCCTGGTAATTCAGGCGGTGCGCTTGTAGATAGTAGAGGCGCGTTAGTTGGCATAAACTCAGCCATTTTAAGCAGAAGTGGCGGTAATAACGGCATAGGTTTTGCCATACCATCAAATATGGTAAAAGATATAGCCCAAAAGTTAATTAAAGATGGCAAAATCACCCGTGGCTATATAGGCGTAAGTATTGGCAATCTCACAAACGATCAAAAAGAGCTGTATTTAAATAAAGAAGGCGCTTTAATAATGAGCGTCCAAGAAGGCAGTCCAGCCGATAAAGCAGGACTAAAACGCGGAGATTTAATAATTAAAGTAAATGATAAAATAATAGACAGCGCAACCAATCTTAAAAATTTCATCGGTGCCTTAGAACCACACAGCCAAATAAATATTTCATATGAAAGAGCAAATAAAATTGATAATGTGAGGGTGAAATTAGCAGATTTAGATGGCAACTCTTCTAGCATAAGTGCTGGAAATGCTAGTGTTTTTGGGCTAGAAGTAGCTAATCTAACAGATAATATCCGCAAGAAATTTCAAATCTCACAAAACGCAAAAGGCGTGGTAGTAACAAAAGTAGAAGATAATTCACAAGCTAAAAATGTAGGCTTTATGAAAGGCGATTTAATCGTGCAAGTAAATCAACGCGCCATTGAAAAAGTAAGCGATTTAAAAGCAGAGCTAACAAACACGCAAAAAATCGGCAAACGCTCGATGGTATGGATAATGCGCGGTGAAATGACAATGGGCTTAGTGCTTAAATAATTAGCCTAAAAATCTTAAAGCTTTTGGATTAAAAAGGCTTTAAGATTATTTAAAATTTTAAATATATGAAATTTTATGAATTTGAGATTAAAATATTTAAAAAAAATGTAAAATATCTGCGCTTGAAAGTGGCTAAAAATGGCGATATAAGCTTAAATGTGCCACTTTTTACCTCGCAAAAATCTGCTTTTGAATTTTTAGAATTAAATCTTAGCTGGCTACGCAAAACCACCGCCAAAATCAAGCAAAACTCCATAAACGCAAATGAAATTTTATATAAAGGCCAAAAATATAAGCTTAGTTTTGATGAAAATATAAATGGCGTAAAGATTTGGCTTTTTAATATCACCGCAAAAGATCAAGCAAGCTTACAAGATTATTTAAAAGAGCAGGCTAAAATTATGCTAAATGCGTATATATCGCATTATGCCAAGCTAATTAATAAGCCAATAAAGCGCGTAAGTTTTAAAAAAATGAAAACGCGCTGGGGTAGCTGTAATCACAAAAAAGCTTACATCAACTTAAACACCGCGTTAATTCATAAGGATCCAAAATTTGCTGAATATGTGGTGTTACACGAACTAGCACACTTGCGTTTTAATCATCATCAAAAAAGTTTTTATGATTATATAGCTAGTTTTATGCCAGATTATAAAGAGCGCATAAAACTTGCATAATTTAATAAAAACTCGCTATAATCGCATTTCTTTCAAATTTTAAATCAGCACCTTAGCCAAAAGAGATAAAATGAAATATAAACTTGATTGTAAAGAAAATTTTAAAGATAGCTTGCTTTTTTGGATTGCTCGCTTTGTAAAATATAAACTAACCACACTTTCAAATAAAGAATTACGCGAACCTGCCGTGCTAGCTAGCATAAACTACGAACTAACAAAAGGCGTAAAAAATATAAACCAGCTAGATGGCTTAGTAAAAAAAGCTAGAAATGCTGGACTAGCTGGCGTGAATACTTATTTTGCGCCACTTAAAAAAATTTATGAAGTTTTGGGTTTTTATGGCTTAACTAGCTTGGCACAAATCGATGAAGAGTTAATTAGCGAAGTGCTTGCAAGCACGACAGGCGCGCTATCAGATGCTAGCAAAAAAAATTTTCGTATGGCGACAATTAATTTTTTTAAATACCTTAGCCGCCAAAACGATGAAAACGGCAAGGCGCATGTTTATGATATAGAGCTAAAAAATTGGGGCGGAATTACTGGCAATAAGGGCGTGAAATTGCCTGAGTTTATGAATGAAGATGAGGTGCATAAATTTTTAAACGCCATTGATGAGATGGATTTTAAAAAAAATACCGCTAGAAATCGTTTGATTATTAAGATTATCATTTTTACAGGCATTCGCGTAAGCGAGGCATTAAATATAAAAAGGCGCGACATTACAGCAGATGGCGATATATTCACCATTCGCATACGCGCCAAGGGTAACAAATATCGCATTGTGATGATTAAAAGGCATTTGATAGAGCATTTAATTGATGAAATGGGGATAAATTATGCAAGTAGCGATGGCCTGCTTTTTACAAATTCCAAAGGCACGCATCTTACGCAAGCATATATTAGCCGTATTGTCGAGCAGGTGTTGTTTTGTGCTGGGATACGCAAGGAAAAAAACGGCGCGCATATGCTCCGCCATACCTTTGCTACTATGCTTTATAAAAAGCAAAAAGATTTAGTGCTAGTTCAAGAAGCGCTCGGGCATTCTAGCCTTGATACATCGCGCATTTACACGCATTTTGATAGCTCAAAATTACGCATTGCCGCACAAGTGGCTGAGGATTTGGATAAAAATGCTTGAAATTTTAAAATTTTAAAGATTAAAATTTTGTTTTAATTAAGGGTTTTTGAGTTTTGCTTTAACTAAGCTTATATCAAAAACGCCGTTTTTTGCACGCGAATTGAGTGTGCTAAAAATTTCATCGATAAATTCATCGTTTAAACCATAATCTTTTGGCAAAATAGAAATTTCAAGCTTGTCAAAGATTTGCAAAAGTTGTGGCTTAAATGGCGACAAAAGCACGAAAGCGTGGCTTTTGCGTGGTAAGCATTCTAAAAGCAAGGGCAAGCTAAAACTACACGCTAATCCGTGTGGCGTGCCAAAACGCATAGTCAGCGGATAGCTCAATGCGTGAGCTAGCGCGGTTTGTGTGTTAGAAAAAGCAAGTCCAGCGTAAATGCTTGCTAACATTAAATTTGAGCGAAGTTGAAGTGAGTGTAAATTTTGACTTAACTCCACTAAATCACGCAAAATAATCTCAATCGCCATCAGCGCGTAATGCGTGGAAATGGGGTTTGCGTTATTGTTCCAAATGGATTCAAAACTATGGCTTAAAGCATCAAGTGCCGTGTAGATAGTGGTTTGGCGTGGCAGACTTAGCGTCAAATTTGGGTCATAAATCGCCTCTTGTGGATAGAGAATCTCATCGTTTAAAGAGTGTTTAACAAAAGCGTCATTGTCCCACACGGTTGCCCAATGCGTGAGCTCGGAGCTAGTGCCAGAAGTAGTGGCAAAGGCAAAAAGTTTTTTGGGTTGTGATTTGATTGTAAAATTATCATTTTCAAAAACACTATCTACGCTTAAAAATTTCGCACTATCTATCACGCTTCCTCCGCCAAGAGCTATGATTGCATCAAAATCACATAACTTTGCCTTAATGCTTTGTAAATGCTTTATTTGCGGATTTGGCGTAATCTCATCAACAATGCCCGCAAGCTGTTTTGCAAGCACATTTTGAATTTGTGCGCTTAATCCTCTTTTGCTAAAACCCTGACTTGTGATGAGTAAAAATTTCGTATCTTTTAGCCTTTGGGCTAAATTTTCTACCGCTTCTAGCCATTTTACGCCAAAGTGGATTTTAACGGGGTTGTGGTAGTTAAACCGCATTTATTTTCCTTAAAAATTATCTTAAATTTTTTGCCATAAATTTAAAATTTAATTTATCCTAGCTTTCATTAAGCCACGCGCTAAATCTTTGTGCTACTTGTTTTGGCGCACTTTTAGGGCGTCCTAAATTCTTTTTGCTGCCCTTTGCGATTTGTAGGTAAATAAACCACGCACCGCCATTTTTTGCCTTTAAAAATTCTTGCAAAAACGCGGCAAATTCGCTTAAATTTCGCGCAACTTTTATTGTGCTATATTCACACGCCTTAGCCACTTGCGCGAAATTCACAAATGGGGCAAGATTAAACTGCCCGCCCGTGCTGTCGTGGCTTTGATTATTAAGCAAGATATGGCAAAAATTTCCCTTATTAGCAACCTTTGCGTAATAGCCATTGCCACTTAACGCACCAAGTCGCATAAGCAAGGCACTATCGCCGTCAATGGCGATGATTTTTTTGCTTGATTTAAGCGCGACACCAAGCCCCAAAGCACTCACACAACCCATAGAACCTACCATATAAAGCTGATTTTCTCTATCTTCTAGCTCATAAAGCTCGCGCCCGCATTTGCCTGTGGTGGCAAAAATAGCACAATCTTTGCTAAGATTTTGGATAATTTGTAAAGCTTGTAAGCGCGTAGGTTTTTGGCTCTCTTGCTCGCGCTCAAAAAAATCCACTGACGCAAATTCTTGTGATGATGAATTTTTCAAATTTAAATTCAGCGGATTGTTTGTAAGCGCTACTTTTTCAAAGCAATTATTGCGCACAATAAAGAAAAAACTTTTGTTTGATTCAAGCACCTTTTTAGCCCTTGTTAGTTGCTCGCACGCCACTTCAAATTGAGAGTCTAAAAAGGCGCATTCTACTTCGCAAATTTTAAGTAGCTTATCTGTGATACGCCCAAGCAATTCGTGCTGCGGTTCATCGGTGTTTTGCCCTTGCTCGTTTGGCTCGCCACGCAAAGAAACAAAACCAAGTATAGGAATTTCAAAGGTATGATTTAGGCTTGTTAAGGGCGAAAGTGCGTTTGAAAGCCCGCTATTTTGCATAAGCACCACGCCATAACGGCGCGTTTTATTACAAAGTGAGCTTAAACTAATCCCACTAGCCATTGCCACTGCTTCGCCTTCGTTGTTTGCCATTATAAAAGCGTTTTCGTTTATCGCCCAATTTATCAGCGGTGCAAGATAACTACACGGCACGCCGATAAAATCGCTAAATCCTAGCCCCTTTAACCTCGCACCAAAAACCTCTGTTTTCATTTTTTTCCTTAAATTTTAATGATTGCTATGCTTAAATTATCGCCTATGGGTAGCTTCTGAAAATTACAAAGCCCAAATTTATGCGCAAATTCATTCACAGCCTTTTTAACGCCCACATAACCAGCTGAAAAATACTCGTGGATTAAAATCACGCCTCCGCGAACCATTTTAGGATAAAAGAATTCTAATCCAGCCAAAATCGGCTCATACAAATCCGCGTCTAAATTCACAAAGCAAAACCGCTCATTTTCACAGCCTGCGCTACTTTGTGGAAACCAGCCTTTTTTGATAACGCATTGCTTTGGATAAGGCATTTTGCCTAGCACAAGTTCTACACTTGTATTTGAAAAGTGCTTTTTGCCAAGATTTGCGCCCATTTTGCCATCTTTGCTTTGGGTTAAATCCTTGTTCTCAAAGCCCTCAAAAGTATCAAACAAATAAAGCGTTTTGTCCTTAAAGCATTCATTGATACGCCGTGCAAAATCGCCACGATACACGCCTAGCTCTGCGACACTGCCCGCTAAATTTTGAGCGTTTATTTCTTTTGCAAAATCTTGCAAAAACGCCTCCCTTGCACGCACACTTAATTCAATGTGGCTGACATCGATTTTGTGGCGCGGGATTCCCATAGATTCAAGTTGCGCACGGATTTCATAAAATCCCGTAAAAGTGCCAACAATCACACTATCAAAATTTAGTGTTTTTAAAATTTCGCTTGTGTGGATTTTAAGCGGCTCGCTCAATGCGTTATCGCCCCCCCCCCCCCATTATTAAGCATTAGTGTAACGCTAGCATTTGCTTTAAGTGGGTCGTTGTCGATAAAACAAACAATTTCCTCGCCCTTGCCAGCAAGGTTTTGGGCGATTAGCCGTCCGCAGTTGCCTGCACCAAAAATCACAATTTTTGCCATTTTTATCCTTTAAATTTTAATTTACAAATTCGTGCTTTTATCCGCTAAATTGACACTATATTGTCCCGGGGATTAAAGATAAAATCTCTTTTACGCTCATACATTTAGACTCTATCTCTGCACTTTTGTCATTTTCTAAAATCCCTTGGGCTACTTCTTTCATCGCCACAAAGCCAGCTCTAAGTAAGTGGTTTGCATAGATGATGATATTTGCCCCAGCCTCGCCAAGTTCTTGCGCTGTGATTTCATTAAAACTTGTCGGCACGATTACGATGGGCGTTAGTGAATTTTTAGCTCGAAATTTAGCGATAAATTCTAAAATTTCATTTGGGCTTTTGTGGCGTGAGTGTATCATTATCCCATCAGCCCCCGCATCGACATAGGCAAACGCCCGATTTAGCGCGTCCTCCATTCCTTTGTCTAAAATCAAACTCTCAATCCTTGCTATAATCATAAAATCACTTGTGATTTGCGCTTCTTTGCCTGCGCGGATTTTGTCGCAAAAATCCTTTATATCATCTTGGGTTTGTGCTACTTCATTGCCTAAAAGTGAATTTTTCTTTAAGCCCGTTTTATCCTCGATGATACAAGCACTCACCCCCGTGCGCTCCAAACTCCGCACCGCAAAGGTAAAATGCTCGATTTTCCCACCTGTGTCAGCATCGTAAATAAGTGGCTTGGAGGTTACTTCAAAGATTTCATTTATGGTATTTAGCCTGCTTTGTAGCTCCACAGCCTCTATGTCTGGCTTGCCACGACTTGTTGAATCCGTCAAAGAACTGCTCCAAAAGCCGTCAAATTCAACCTTTGTGCCATTGCGATTAACAAAGGCGTTTTGGGCTATAAGTGCTGAAAGTGCCGAGTGTGTTTCTATAAAGCGCAAAGGGGTTTTAGCGCTAATAAGACGGCGCAAAAGTGAGAGTCTAGCATTAGTGCTAATGCCGATAGCGCGGGCATTTTCGTTTAACTGCGTGGAGCTAATGCCTTGCGTGTAGTGCGGCTCGATAAGCTCGCCACAACCTAGCTCGGCAAGTGTATCAAGCACATTTTGGCGCGTTTTAACCTGCGCTCCACTTTTCCAATCATCGCCGTGTATAACAAAAGCTGGCTTTAAAAGGCGGATATTGCCCTCATAGCTTAGCGTATCTTGTGGGATTACTCTATCAATTAGCGCGATGGATTCTAGCACGGCTTTGCGTTGCTCGTAATTCATATAAGGCAAGCGCTTATACGAAGCTATGGCTTTATCGGTAAGCAAGCCTACTACCACCTCGCCTTTTATCTTGCTGGCGTAATCTTTGGCGATTTTTAAGATATTGATATGTCCTGGGTGGATTAAATCAGCGCTCATTGCGACATAGACTATTTTACGTGGCATAGGATATTTCCTTGTTGCAATGCAAAAAGCTGTGTGAAAGGTTTTGCGGCGCATTTATTTGCAAACACGCAAAATTGTAGATTGTAATAATATAAATAAATGTAGTGTGCGGACTTACTCTCTCTCTCTCTCTCTCTCTCGTTTAGCCGGCCGCACAAAAATTTTATAGGCAAATTTTGATGTAATTTAAAATTTGTGTAAGTAGTTTTTAGGATAAATTTAATAATTTGTGAAGGTATTTTGCTAGTTTTATAATTTTGATTCATTTTTTTACCTATGATTTTAAAAATTTCTCAAACTCACTCAATATCAAGGCGCTTTTTTTGTCTAAATCTATTGTTTTGGTATTGTTTATTGTAAAATTTGGACTAGGCGTATCATAGGCAATATCAACGCCTACGACATTTGCTATTTCACCACTAAGTGCTTTTGTGTAAAGTCCTTTTTGGTCGCGTCTTTTTAGTTCCTCAAATTCACACTCAACAAAAACTTCAAAATAATTTTGCAAATTCGCGCGGTTAAATTCATACACTTCATTAAAAAGCGAAATCGTGCTAACGATAACAATCTGCCCTTGTTTGCTTAAAAAATTTGCTAGTTTTGAGCGTTTGATTGCCATATCAATACGCCCTTGTTTCTCATAAGAAAAATGCTCTAAAATCTCTCGTAATTCATCGCCGTCCAAATAAATAACATTGTCAAATTTTGCCTTTAAAAGTTCATTTAAAGCCCTTGCCAAAGTGCTTTTTCCGCTACCAGCCAAACCACAAAGCCATGTCACAGCACCTTTTTTCATTTCACAACCTCCACTTCTAAATCACTCTTAAAGTCTATCTCGCACCAGCCACCGCTAACTATCACTGCTTTTGCATTATGATATTTATCAATCAACGCTTGCAAAAAGCTCGTCATATAAATGTTATTATAAGGTTGTGTGTCAAAAATCGCATTTTTATCTAGGCTATCATAAAGGGCGATAACCTTATCCAAAAACTTATGTGAAAATTTAAAAAGTCCCATATATTGTGCTTGAATTTCATCTAAATTTTGGGGCTTTTTGCCAAGTTCTGTAATATAAAATTCCCCATTACAATCGCGCATTTTTAAGGTTTCAGCATCGCTTAAAATATCATCAAATCTCGCACTCCAAAGCCTTTTCCATTCTTTATCAACGCAAATTGCCATATCCGCATTTTTTTTACGCAGCGCCACAACACAAGGCGCAAAATACACAATATCTGCATAAGAAATGATAATGTCTTGTTTTTGTTTTTTGCATTCAAGCAAAAAATCCCTAGCGCAAAATAGCGAGTGGAGCATATTTGTGCTTGCGTAATCTTTGTTTTCAAAAAAGTGTTTTAAGCCGAAATTTTGCTCTAAATACTCGCGCAAAATTTCAAATTTATATCCGCCTACAACGGCGATTTCATCGCTTTTAAAGCCAGCATTTTGCAAGGCTTGTATCTCATAGTCTATAATCTTTTTTCCCTTATACTCTACCATCGTTTTTGGCACATTTTTGGTAAGTGGCATAAGGCGCGAGCCAAAGCCAGCTGCTAAAATCAACGCCTTTGCTACTTTCATTTTTGCAAACCTTTAAAATTTAAAATTTCGTGTTTAAATTGATTTAAAATCCTTGTATCATTTAAACCATTTTCCCGCTCAATATGCCACATAAGCGCGTAAAAGGGCAAATTCTTATGTTTAAACGCTTCGGTTGTTTTATCTTGTGCGAGTGCTAAACATTTTAAATCCGCACCCAAATTCGCAATCGCATAACGATGAAAAGAATTCACCCTAAACTCACTTCCCCAAATATCACGCACCAAATGCGAACCTATATGATTTTGACAAGGCTTTAATGTGCTGCCAAAAAAATGCGCCATAAACTGCGCCCCGCGGCAAATGGCTAAAACAGGCATTTTAAGCTCTATACAACGCTTTAAAATTTGTCTTTCATAATCATCGCGCATTTTATTTTCTATGCTTTCATCAAATTCGCTTAAATCATTTCCGCCACTTAAAATGCAAGCTTTTATCGCGCTTTCATAACTAGAAAATGGAATCTCAAAACACAAAGGCAGGGGCAAAAAGCCTTTAAATTCACTCTTAAAAAGATGTCCCCATTCTAATGCTAAAATTTGTCTTAACTCTTTGTAAGACTCTTGTGTTGCAAGTCTTTGAGAGATAGCTATAAACATAGTATTTGCTCGCTTGCACACTCAATTTGAATGATTTTTGCTTTGCTTAATTGCATAAATTTTTCTTCACCTACACCGATGACTGATGGCAAGGCAAGCTCGCTTGCACGGATTGCCATATGTGAGTTTGCTCCGCCATAGCAAGTAATTAGCCCAGCGATATTTTTAGAAAACAAATAATCATACCCAGGGTCAGCCGCCTTAATCAACACGATTTTTCCCTCTAAATTCTCATCATTTTCAAAGGCTATTTTAGCACTTATGCTTTTTTGAGTGATAAAATTTGGCAAAGAAGTTTGCGTAAAAAAGTGATATACTTGCTTTGGTTCATAAAGCAGTGGCGGGAGTTTGAGCGCAAGGGTGATTTTATACTCACTTTTGTGTCGCGCAATCTCGTCTAAAAACCGCTCTTTTGGGTTTTTAGGATAAAGAGATGAATACAGCGTAAAAATGCTTTGAATATCTAAATGCGCCATATTTTCTTTGTCTATATCATAATACGCGCCAAGTTCGCCTATGAGTTCTATCGCATAACTTAAAAGTTTGCTAAACTCAAATTTCACGCTTTCTCGTCCTTCTATAGCGTCTTTTAAAAAGCTAAAAAAGGCTTGCGAATCTATCTTTAAGCCATTTTGTGTTAAAAGCGTGTCTAATTCTTTCATTTTGTTAGAATCTAGCCTAAACGCTTTCTTTTTTGGTTTTTGCGTGTTTGTATGATATGAAAAGTATTTTTCAAACGCCTTGTCATAGCGCGGAGAAAGTATGTCATAAGTGCCAGCGCGCAAATGTCCAAATTGTGCTAAAAACTCATTTTTATTTTGTGCGTTTAAATTTACGCTTTGGGTTGAGAGTTTTTTGCTTATGGTGTTTAAAGAATTTAAAAAATCCTCTTTTTGTTTTTTGCTTAAAAAGCCTATTTCTACGAGCGAATTTAGCATTTGCATTGCTACAAATCCAGCCCTAGCCACACCAGCAAAAGGCAAAGTGCCGTAGCGTTTGCAACACTCCAAAAGCCAATAAATTTTATCTATTAAAGAATAATTTGAATTTTTAACACTTTCAAAAGCCACGCTTAATTTATGCGCCTTTGCGATATCCTTTCTAAATAATGAATTTTTAGGATTTATAATGTCATTTGTGAGATTTAAAAGCGCAAATTCAAGTCTTTTAATCTCGTTTTCATTAAAGCCATTTTGGAGTAATTTTTTAAGTTTTTTGGGGCTGTTAAAATCATAGCACGAATACACGATAAAAAATTCGATTTTATCGTGCAAATGTGGCGAATTTATAAGGCTTTGTAAATAGAAATTTACTAATTTTTCGGCAATTTTTTCATCTAAATCTTTTGGCACAAAAGAGTTAAAACTAAGTCGCACATCGATATAGGGCATTCCTAAAAACGAGTGCATTAAAGGGTGGCTTCGCAAGTCCCTATATCCGTAATTATCACGCTGATACGCCCAGATATTGTCCGTGATGATAGCTTTGTAAAGGCTAAGCCCAAGGCGTTTAGGACGAGTGCCGATGATTTCGGCAGGATTCCAATCAGGCATAATTCCAAAGATAAATTGCTCCCCAAGCACGCCCCATCTTTTTTCTTGTAAATTTTCTAACCTACGATAGAGCCTACCTAATGCTTCTTTTGGCAACGATTTGAATAAATTTAGTTTATTATTCATTACAAGTGGGCGCACTTGCAAACAATAAAGAATTTCTTTGTCTCCAAGATTTGCAAAGGCAAATTCTATATCCAAAAACTCACAAGAAAAAAGTTTTTCACACTCTTTTATCATCGCTATAAGTTGTGCCATTTTTTTGTCAGTGATTTTATCAATTTCATCTTTGTAAGCAAAAAAATTCTTACTTTCTTTACTGCTGCCATCTGTGATGGCGTTGCTGCTTCCGCTTTCATCATAAGATATGCAAAAATAAGGCGCAAAATTATCCTTATCCACGCTAAATGCCACGCCACAAGCGACAATGTTTTGTAAAAAGGGTTGAATCAAAATTTCATCATTGTCATTTGGCATAGAATTTGCAACCTCTTCTAAGGCATTAAACACAGCATTTTTATCATCGCTTTTGATATTTGCCTTGCTTAAAAATGCCCCAGCATTTGAGTGCGTGTGGCTATCCTCATCGCAAGATGATGAGCGGACAATAATGCGTTTGGAATTTAAAGCTTGAATTTTGGCAAAAATTTGTGCCTTATTTTTCTCTTCGTTTTCATCATCTTTTTTTGGCAAATCTTTTTTGCTTAAAATGAGTAATGGCAAAACCTCGCCATTACTCAAAAGCCCTTGCAATGCAAGCAAATTTCTGCCTTTGCTTTGGAATTTAAGCTTTTGCATTTTTGTCCTTTTGCTCTCACACCTTTTTCGCGCTCCAACACCTTGTGGTGTATTTTATGCGAAATTCATTTGGTAATTTTTCTTTAAATCTCTCACAAATTCGCGCAAATAAATCTTTGCCCGCATCAGTTTCTAAATCCCAATAAGGATTTTTTACACTCTGCCACGCCAAAATATAATTTTGCAAACTTTGCGTGAAATAAAAATCCTGCTCTAAATACGAAATTTCATCAAAAAGCTCTTTGTGCGCCTCAATAATAGGGCGTTGGTCTTCGCGTCTAATGCCACGCGTATAATCTGGCACAAATTCTTTGATGATGTTTTCTGCCTTTTCTTGTAAAGGGTCGTTTAAATCCCTGTGATTCCACATACAAGAAAAGTAACCATCATTTTTTAGCAACCTATGTGTTTGCTTTAACGCTTCGTTTCTATCCATCACATTAAAACTGCTGCCAAAGGTTACCCAGTCAAATGCGCCACTTTCTAAGCCATTTTCAAGCCCAGTAGCACGCACCCACTCTATATTTTGCCCCTTTGTGCGAGCAATGCCAATTTCTCGCATCGCATCATTTGGCTCTACTGCTATCACTTTTAAGCCCCTCTCACAAAGCATTATGCTTAGATTTCCTGTCCCAGCACCAATATCAGCAACTTTAAGCGAAGTTGCGCCTTTACTTACGAGCGCTATAAGCATATCAATGCTTTTTGGCGCGTAATTTGGGCGAAATTCATAAAATTTCGCGTGTTTGCTGTAATCCCACACATTTTCAACTAATTTTTCTTGTTTCATTTTGTCCCTTTTTTATTAAGAAAACCCAGCACAAAGCAGATTTGCCTTTTAAACCTTGCGCACTGTCCAAGAGCGAATTTTATAAGGAATTTCTAGCTTGTCAAATGGTGCGATTTTAGACTCTATCATCGCTAAAATCTGCTCCCATCTCTTTTGCCCTGCTTGGGCTTGTATGTCATTTACAGAGTGCCAAGCTCCCATATATCGCTCTTTGCTCCATATTTCGCTATAAGCACACTCCATAAAAACGCAGTCTGTAAAATGCCCTGTGCTAATAAGCACTTCGTCCCATTTTTTTGTATCTTGCGTTCCGCTACTTACTCGATTAAGCTCTGGAACAATATCCTTAATCTCTTGCTCGATTTCATAAAAAATTGAGCCTTCTTTTATATCGCGGGGATTGTAGATAATCGTAAAATACGACCCCCCCCCCCCCTGTAATTCGTGGCTTTTTAGCACGCGTGCAAATTCAGGCAAAGATTTGCTAGGATCTGTCCAGTGAAATGAACTAGCCATTATAAGCCAATCGGCCAAATTCGCGGGGAGATTTGTTTGCTCTGCGCTACCTTTTGCCCATTTGACACTTAGTCCTTGTGTGGCTTTTTCGCCTTCATTTCTCATCGCATCATTTGGCTCGATAGCATTTACGCTAAACCCAAAATCCCTTGCTAGCATTGTTGTTAGCTTGCCCGTGCCAGCACCGACTTCTACAACTTGTAAATTTTGTGCGCTTTTGCCATCATCATTTATACAAGCAATAAGCTTGCTAAGTAGCAGTGGCGAATACGCAGGGCGGTTGTGATAGTGTTTGGCTAGCTGGGTAAAATCACCGTGTTTCATTGTGTTACCTTTAATTAAAATTTAATTAAAATTTGGGATTATTACAAAATCTAACTTAAATTATTTGTATTTTTGGGTATGAAAAATTAAGAGTATTAAAATTTTAACTTTTAGCATTAAAATTTGCGCAATAAAGGCGCAAATTTTAAAATTTTAATTAAAACGGCCAAATGGTTTCAACTACTTTTGTTCCCCAAGGCTTTGAGGTGCTTTTGTGTAAATCGCCTTGCGTGATATACATTATTTTAGCGTCTGAGACATTGCGTGAGTTTATTTCGTTATTTTGGTTGATATCATAAGGGCGAATCACGCCTGTAATTTGCATTATTTGCTTTTCGTTATTTAATAAAATTTCTTTGCTACCTTCTATAAAATAATTGCCATTTGATAGCACTTTTATAATGCGCGCAGCTATTGTAGTAGTAAAGGTTTCAGCCCGCGATGTAGAGCCTGAGCCACTAAATCCAGCCTCGCTACCACCGCTAAATCCAATATCTGTGTAATTGTTTAATTTATTTGCTAAATTGCCTATTTTTGTATTTTGCGGACCTGTAAATTTTCCGCCACTAAGCCCAATTGTGCTATCTCGTTTGGTGCTTTTGCTGGTTTTGCTACTTTGGTTAGCGTTTTCTTGGATTATTACTGTTACTATATCATTAACACTCATGGCTTTTTTATCAGAAAATAACGGATTATCGCCACGCCCAAAAATAGAACCTGCATAATTTACATCAAGCCCCGTTTCTTTGTTTGGCATTTGCTCTACATACGGCGGTGGCGTCATTGCGATGTTTGGATCGGTATTTGCGCAAGCACTTAAAAATAAGCTAAATGTTACCATACTTAACATTATGAAATTTTGCTTAGTCATTTTGGCTCCATTTTTGTGTTTAATTTAGAATTTGGGCTATAATAAGCAAAATTAGTTCCAAAGGATTAAAAATGAGTGATTTTTTAAATGAATTAAGGCTTAAAGCAAGCGGGCTTTCGCGCGTTGTGGTTTTGCCTGAAAGTGATGATGAGCGCGTGCTTTTAGCCTGTGATGAATTGCTTAAAGATAAGCTTTGTAAGATTATATTATTAGGCGATAAAGATGAAATTTTAATGAAAGCTAGCAAGTTAAATTGCGATTTGGGCTCGGCTAATTTTATAAATCCAGCAAATAACGAGTATTTAGAGGATTTTTCAAACTCGCTTTATGAATTGCGAAAAAATAAGGGTTTAAGTAAGAGCCAAGCAGATGAGCTGATAAAAGATCGCACTTATTTTGGCACAATGTTAGTTTATAAAGGCTTAGCGCACGCTATGGTAAGCGGAGCTAGCACGACCACAGCCCAAACTATCCGCCCGGCATTACAATTTGTTAAGATGAAACCAGGCGTTAGTAGTGTGAGCGGATCTTTTATAATGTGTTTAAAAGATAAGGTGTGGATTTTTGCTGATTGTGCGATTTGCCCTAAGCCTAGCGTTGATGAGCTAGCGGGCATTGCACTAGCCACAGCCAGCACGGCGCGCGGTTTTGGCTTAGAGCCTAAGGTGGCTATGCTAAGCTATGCCACAGCAAATAGCGCACAAGGCGAAATGGTGGATTTTGTGCGCGAGGCTATGCTTAAAGCTCGCGCGCTTGATAGCACGCTTAGCATTGATGGGCCAATGCAATTTGATGCTAGCGTTGATGAAAAAGTAGCAAAATTAAAAATGCCAGATTCTTGCGTGGCAGGGCGCGCAAATGTGTTTATTTTCCCTGATTTAAATGCTGGTAATATCTGCTATAAGGCCGTTCAGCGCGCTAGTAATGCGGTGGCGATTGGGCCGATTTTACAAGGATTAAATAAACCTATAAATGATTTAAGCCGTGGGTGTAGTGTAGAAGATATCGTAAATACCGTGCTTGTAAGTTGTTTGCAAGAATAAATTTTATTTAGGCTTTGAAATTTTAATTGAGCAAAGCCTTTTTACTTATAAATTATAATTTTCATCGCAAGTGATTAGATCTTTTTCTTTTTTAGCGATACACACATAGCCACTTTCTGGTTCTATCATTATGGTTATGCTAGCACCGCTTGCGTTACTTAGCGTGATGGTGGCTATTTGGTCGTGTTTGTTGTCGTAGGGATTATCTATTTTAGGCGAATAAACGCGCCCTAATTCATCAAAAATTAAAGTTTTTGAGTTCTTTTTTTTAAAATTTGCGAATTTTATATCTTTTATGTTGTAGGTGTTGGTTAAATTTAGCTTTGGGTTTCTTGTGCTATCGCTTACCCATCTATGCCCGCCGCTAACATTAGCGTATAATAATTTCCCAGGCGCTGCTGGATCTGGGGCTATTTCTTTTGGAGAGTTTGGATTTGCTGTGCTATTACCTTGGCTATCGCGCCAAACGACATAATTCCAGCCATTATATTTGTCGTCTTTTTTGTTGTTGATATTGCTAAAAGAAATTCTCCACATTTTTTTATACCAATTTTTATCGTTTGGGTCGAATTGATCGCCGTTTATGGCCAAAGATTGTGTGTAGCGGATGTGCGAGATGATTTGATTTGTGGCTTGGAGTAGTTTTGTGTCGCTTGATTTTGGTATTAAAACGAAAGCTAAAATCCCAGCAATTACCACGACAAAAACTAACTCAATTAAAGTAAAGGCTCTTTTCATATTTTCCTTTGGTTTAGCCGATTAAAGCAAATTTTAAAATTTGCTTTTTTTGGTTTTAAATATCTAAAACTTTGCAGCTACTAAATCCATCTTTATTTGCGGCGCCACAATGCTCTGGCAAGATATAGCCAGTTTCTGGCTCTATGCTTAGCTTGATGTGTTCTTTGCCTGTGCAATCACTACTAGCACTGCCCTTACATAGCTTAATGGTGGTGTTTTGATCTATTTTATGTTCATAAGATTTAGTTGTGGCTTGATCGCTATATACGCGACCTAGCTCGTCAAAGATAACCTTTTTATTAGCCTTAGCGATAATTCCGCGCTTTAATTGCACATCTTTTAGCTTTTGGCCAGGATTTGCTGGATCGGGTGCTATTTTATTAGATTGAGCTTCATTGCCACGCCAAACTTTATAAGTGCCGTTATTTTCAAACTCAATTCTCCACATTTTTTTATACCAATTTTTATCGTTTGGGTCGAATTGATCGTTATTTAGGGCTAGTTGCTGTGCGTAGCGAATATGCGAGATGAGTTGATTTGCTGATTCAAGAAGTTTTGTGTCGCTTGATTTTGGGATTAAAACAAAGGCCAAAATCCCAGCAATTACCACGACAAAAATTAATTCTAATAATGTGAAAGCTTTTTTCATAATTGTCCTTTTTGAAGTTGGGCGGGATTATAGCATATTTAGCTGTTATTTGCATAAATAAAATAGGGCGATTTGTTTGCCTAGCTTTTCAATGCTAATTTTGCTAGCGTTTTTGGCGCATTGCTGGGTAGAAAGTCTAGCCTTAAAACTAGAATCAATGCCATAAAATTTTAATCTAAGTCTTAGCTTTTCATCGCTGGTATAGACGCTATAAACATCATTTTGCTTTAATTTAGTAGCTAGCTCTTTTGCTATATCATAATTATACATAAAATGATTTTTAGCGTTTTGGTTTAATAAATATAAGGGCGCATTAAAAATGCTTGCTAGGTTTTGTAAGATTAAGCTAAAAAGCAAAAATGCGCCTAAAATTTTATATTTTGTGCGAAATGCCGGCAGTCTAACGCGCATAGAGTTTAAAAATAACCTAAGCATTTGTGGCAAAAAAATCACACAAAATGGCAAAAATGCTTCAAGCGGAGCCTTAGCGCGCACCGAAATAATCAAGCTTAAACAAAAAGCCACACAACTAATAAACCATAAAAAATCCTTGCTTTCTTTAACCCAAATTCTATAAAGCGCATAAATAAAATAAATAAAAATAAAAGGCGAAAAAACAGCAGCATAAATAGCCATAGTATCTAGCAAATAACCGCGTGGTTTGCCTGAAATTTCAAAATCAAAAACAAAAAGCCAAACTAATATAAATATAGCCCCAAGCACGCCATAAGCGCGATTTTTAGTATAAAGCGCATAAAAAAATAAAGCCAAATAAAGCGTAATAAAAGCATTTGAAATAAAAATGCTAAAAATAAATAAAAAAATAAGCGTTTTAAAACGAGAATAACTAAAACATAAAAGCGCGCCAAGGCTAAGCATAATGATAAAAACGGCATTATTTACTAGCACAGCACTAGCTAAAACGCCAGGCAAAAACATAAAAATCACTACACTCAAAATGCTATCATCGTGGCTAATTAAAATTTTACGGCTTAGCAAATAAAATAAATAAATATTTATTAAATGAGCGCATACAAAAGGCATTCTAATGGCAAAATCAAGCCCTAAAATATCGCCAAATGCGCTCATGCTTAGCCCGGTTAATTCGTGTAAAAAGCCTTGTTTGCGTAAAAATGAGCTATGGCTAAAATATATTTGGGCTTCGTCATAGCTTATGTTTATATTAGCGCAAGCATAAATTAAAATTGCGATATTTAAAATAAGTAAAAATAAAATTTTATTTTCTTTTAGGATAAAATTACGCATTATTTACCTTGTTTTTGATAGCTGATTTAAAGCGCGATTTTAGCAAAATGTGCCACGCTAGTATAAATAAATTTTTAATCATATTTTTAGCTCATTTTAAGGCTTTTAAAATTTGGCCTTTTTGACTAAATTATTCAGCCAAATGAAAAGTAAAAAATCTATTTAAATAATCGCTATTGCCTAGGCTTTCATATTGTGAAATGGCTGCTGGTATGTTGCCAAGCTCGTGGTATAAAAAGCCAAGTGCTACGCGGTTGCCAGGTGCTGTGGGGTTTGTGAGTTTGGCAAGCTCTAAATAAGCTACTCCATTGTGTAAATGCCCAGCACCCACGCTAGCAGCTGCTGCTAAAAATAGCGTTTGGGCGTCATTTTCTTTTTTGTTATGGACTAAATCATTTAAAATTTCATAAGCCTCGTCATAATGGCGTGAAAATAAATCCAAATACGCAAGAGTTGTGCGCATACCATCGATTTTATCGGCACTTGCTAGCTTTAAGTCTTGTATTACGGCATTGCGAAAGGTATCAACTAGGCCTGAAATTTGTAAAAGCTTGACAAAAATTTCGCGCACTATGCTTGATCCGCCATAAATCGCGCTTAAATCGATTTTTGCATTAAAAAAATTTATTTGCACATTTTTGGCGTATTCTTTGATATTTGAGTGTTCATTGTATGCTAAAAACTCCAAAAGTCCGCTTAATAAATCATTTGGCAAGGTTTTTGAAATCACCAAGCTATGCTTTTTGCTTTCATCTTTTCTATTTGTCATAACGCTAGCTATATAGCTAAAAGCGTGCTCTAAGGTATCTTTTGCTTTATCTTGATCTAGCCAGCGATTTAGCGCGCCTGTATTATCGCGCACAAAAAATAATAAAGTAGAATAAAAATTATCTTGCTCTAAGCTATCATCAGCATTTATGCCATCGCTTACTTCATTGTATAAATTGCGATAATCTTTGTGTATTACTTGTGCGCAAATTACGGCATAAATGCCTGCAAGATGGTTTTTAGGGTTTAGATGGTAGCTTGTGATAAAGTGCTTATAAGCATTTGCAAAATCAAAAAGCTGAGCATAGCTTAATGCTAGATTAAATTGTAAAACATGATGATTTGGGTATTGTTTGATTAGTTCTTTAAAGAGCTTGTTTGCTGATCTTAGCTCGTTTGAAAGCACTTTTGAGATAGCTTTTGTTAGCTTTGCATTTACGCTACTGATTAGGCCTGAGGCTTTTAGGTATTCATCTGCTTCTTTGTTTTGATTTATAAAAACGCTAATACCGCCTTTTTGCGTGTATTCTATGGTTTGGTCGGCATTAAAAACTTGATAAGGCGTGTAGTAAAATAAAATTCCATAAGTGCTTTGCTTGTGAAAAAAGTCTTTTTCTCTAAAAGATTTTTGAGCTGCGTTGAGGTTGAAAAAATCATCTTTTAAAGCTGTTTTTATAGGATAAATGCTAGTAATTATGCTTGCGTTTTTATCATTTAGTTCTTTTAAATTTTGAGCTGCGCTCGCATACATACCTAATTTAAGTAAGATTAGCGTGCTAGCTAGCTTTGCTTCTTGGGCTTTTGGGTCTGGTTCTTTGATTTTATTTAGGTGGGTTAGGGCTTGGTGATAATTGCCCATTCTAGCGTTTAAAAGCCCAAGCGGTAAGTTTATGTTGTAGTCTTTTACTTTGTTTAGTTCGTTTATGGCGTCTTTATCAAGCCTTAACATACTTAAAATTTTAGAACGCAAATACAGCGCGTTATTTGAATAAAAATTATCTTTAATGCTATTTAAAATATAAAGTGCTTCTATATAATATCCGCGGTAATAATTAATTAGCGCGCTGTAATATAAAAATCCGCTTGAATTTTTAGTTAGATAAGCGCGCGCGATATCTAAATAATGATGAAATAGTTTTTCATCTTTTAAATGTAAGGCACACACAGCAGCATTTAATGCTGAAACATCGGTATTTTCGTGGTTTGTGATGGCTTTTTGAAAGCTTGTGATGGCATCTTGGAATTTTTCTTGGTTCATTTGGGATACGCCAAGGTTATAATACGAAAGTGCTTCATTATAAATAGCCACATTTTCATAAATTTTCAAGGCTTCAAATTTATCTCCATTTTCATAAAGTGAGTTTGCTTTTTTTATCATATCTTCGATGCGTGTTTTATCGATTTTATAGCTATTTTCTATTGGTTTTACTGGCTCGGTTTGAATTGGTGGCTCGTTTTGGGCTGGCTCTTCGTTTTTATTTAGCAATAAAAATAAAATCATCACCAAAAGCACAGCCCCTAAAAGGCCAGCAGATATTAAAATAATCAGCCTTTTATTAAGCTTTTTTTCTTTTGGCTCGTGGCTTATTTGCTCTTCTTGGGAGATTGTGCTTTGCTTGATGGTATCTAATTCTTCAAGCGGTATAAACTCTTGGCTTTCATCTATGCTATTTTGCTTTGTGCTTTCTTGTTCGTTTTTTTCGTTGTTTTCTATTATTACTACTTCTTCTTTATTGTCCATATAAATCCTTTAAATTTTAATATAAGCAAATTTTATTCGTTTCTTAAAGTATTTAATACATCTACATTTGCTGCTTTTTTGGCTGGATAAAAGCTAGAAGCTGCTACTATCACACAAGAGCCAAATAAAGTAAGCATTAAATCGCTAAAACTAAGCTCCATAGGCAATTTTGAGCTACCATAAACATCAGCTGGCAATGATATAATCTCAAAATTTCCAAGAAGCCAAATGCCAATTAAGCCCAAAATCAAACCACAAATAATTCCGCTCCCGCCTATAACCAAACCTTGTGCGAAAAAGCTATTTTTAATTTCATTTTTGCTTGCTCCAAGTGCTAAAAGTAGGGCGATTTCAGCGCGGCGATTCATCACGGTCATTAAAAGAGAGCTGATTATATTTAGGCTTGCTACTAAAATAATAAGCATTAAAACAATAAACAAAGCGCGCTTTTCAAGCTCTAAGGCTGAGAAAAAATTGCCATTTTGCTCCCACCAGCCAATCGCGCCAAAGCCAACAGGCAGGGTGGATTTTAGCGCGTTTATATCTTTTTTTGGATTATTTGAAAATACATGAATGCCGTGATATTGGCCTTGGTTTAAGCCTAAAAGCTTTCTTAGTGCGCTAAGGCTTGTGTATGAATAGCCCTTATCATAGGCTATTAGGCCTGAGTGAAAATATCCACTTACATCAAAGCGTTTTAGTTGTGGGCTGATGCCAAAACCTGTTGGATTAGAGTGCATAAAAATAGCAGTGATTTTATCATTTTGGCGCAAGCCAAACTCATCAAATAAGCCCTTGCCGATGATGATTTCAAAATTTTGTGGGGATTTTTGAAGCTTATTTAAGGCTGTATTTAGCACTGAGTTTATTTGTCTTTCTTTATCAAAATTTACGCCAAAAATTAAGCCACCTTCAAGAGAGTCGCCATTTTTTAAGACGATTTGAGTGCTAAGATAGGGGCTAAATTTTAAATCCGGGAATTTCGTGCTTAAAGTTTTTACTAATTCATCATTTATGCCACCACGAAATGCTGGAATAATCGTAATTGGATAATTCATCGCAAAAAGCTTGCGCTCAAATTCTTTATCAAAGCCATTCATTATGCCCATAGCAATTATTAACACCATCAAGCCTATACTAACGCCCAAAAACGCAAGCAGCGAGCAAAGCGCAATAAAAGGCTGGGATTTATCAAAGCGCAAATAACGAAATAATAAATATTTTACCACTTTTGGCCTTTTTAAAGCTAATTTTTAAAATTTCAAGCATTTTATGCTCCATTTTTATAAATTTTAATTTATAAATGCGCTGGCATTAAAATTTGCCATAAATTAGGCATTTATTTTTTTATGATGTATAAATATTCAGTTGTGTGTAAATCTCTATTATTTAAATTTCTGCTGGCTTTATAGGCGTTGTATTTTTTTTCTAGGATTTGTGTTTGGCCGATTTTATTTAAAAACTCGCAAAACTCAGCCTTGCTAATAAAGCCTTCGTTATTAAATGAGATTATTAAATATCTTGCTTTTAGGCTAGCTAAGAGCGTAAAAAAGGCATCTTTTGCCTTTGCTTTTTGGTTGTATATGCTTTTGTTCCACGCCTTTGGAATTCCGCTAATCTTGCTTATTTGGCTTGGTTTTTTATAAGAAGCAATTAAATTAAGCATAAAATAATTTGAGCCATACGGGTGCTGATTATAAGGCGGGTCTAAATACGCAATATCCACGCGTTCGCAGCTTTTAGCAAAATCCAAACTCTCCATTTGCCTTACACAAAAATCACAATTAAAATTTGAAAAAATCGGCTTTGGCAGGCTGATTTGTCCTTTAATGCGCGAAAGTGCTTGCTCTTTTGTGCCGCCAAATTTTCCAATGCCATTTTGATCTTTATAAAAGCCTTTAAAAACTCCGCCAGTATTATTATGAACGCTAGCTTGATATAATAACGGTGCTATAAAAAAGCATTGAAAATCCTTTGGGATTAGCTCGATTTTTTGCCTTATTGAATCAATAAACATAGCATTTTGCGTGGTAAAAAATACTCGCTCGCCTTTTTTTATATTTTCTTCATTTTCTGGGGCGTAAAGCGCGCTAATAAAGCCTTTTTTAAGCTCTAAATCCTTGTGTAAAAAAGCATAAAACTCATCAATTTTATCGCTTAAAATTTTATTAAAATTGCTTAAATAGCATTGATTTATGATAAAACTATAAAGCTCTAAATCATTTGCGTAGATTATATTTGAATGCGCTTTGGCAAGGCGCGAAACCACGCCAGAGCCAGAAAATACATCAGCAAAACTGATTTTATCAAGCCTTAAATCTGCTTTTATTTGGTTGATAGCGCATTCAATCAAAGCAAGCAAAGAGCGCTTATTGCCAAGATAAGTAATGATTTGTTCTTTTAAAAAAGACGGATTTTCCATAACTCACACTTAAAATTTACTTTTAATTTTTAGGGCATAAATTAAAATTTGTGCGCTCAATTAAACTTAAAATTTTAAAATTCCAAAAATTAAAATTTAAAACTTATAAAATTTCAAAATTGACAAATTTTCAAAATTTCAAAACTTAAAATTTATGAAATTTCAAAATTTCAAAAACTAAAATTTAAAACTCAAAATTTTTAAAATTTCAAAAATTAAAATTTATGAAAACTAAAATTTAGGCCCACTTTTACCGCAACAATCCTTATATTTTTTGCCACTTTTACAAGGGCAAGGATCGTTTCTGCTTGGTTTTTTATTTATTTTATTTTCTCTTGCGCTTTGGCCGCTTTCATTTGCGCTCTCATCGCTTAGCTCAAAACGCACTAGGCTTAGGGTTTTAGCTGAGGTGATTTTAAGCGTGCGAACTAGCTCCATAAATAAATTAAAGCTTTCTTTTTTGTATTCAGTTAGGGGATCGCGCTGATTATACCCGCGCAAGCCTATGCCAGCTTTTAGCGTGTCCATTTGGTATAAATGCTCTCTCCACGCACGATCTAGTATTTGTAAATACAGCATTTTTTCGATATTTTGGCGAGATTGCGGGCTTAGCTGGCTCATTTTTTCTTCATAATTATTGCTTAAAATTTGCTCTATTTTTTTAGAAATTTCATCAAAATCAAGCCCGTTTAGCTCGTTTGGCGTTAATTTTATCCCGCTTTGTTCGTTAATTTGCGCACAAAGCGCATCTAAATTGATATTCTCGCTTAAATCTTGGGCATAAAGGCCGGCGTTATTTAGCATATCTGCTACCCACTCAGCGCGGTTTGAGATGATTTTTGCGCTTAGATCAAAATTTGGATCTAAAAGCTCGTTTCTGTATTTGTAGATGGTTTTTCTTTGCTCATTTGCTACATCGTCATATTCAAGGATATGCTTTCTGGCTTCAAAATGTAAGCTTTCTACCTTTTTTTGTGCGTTTTCTATGGCTCTTGTTATTAGACCGCTTTCTATGCTTTCGCCATCTTCTACGCCTAATTTATCCATTATATTTTTAATTTTTGTTGAGCCAAAAATCCTTAATAAATTATCTTCTAAACTTAAAAAAAAGCGACTAATGCCTGGATCGCCCCCACGCCCGCTACGCCCGCGGAGTTGGTTATCTATGCGGCGGCTTTCGTGCCTTTCTGTGCCTATTATATACAGCCCGCCAAGAGCGCGCACTTCATCATTTATGCGAATATCCACGCCACGCCCTGCCATATTTGTAGCCACTGTTACAGCGCCTTTTGCGCCGGCTGTTTGTATGATTTGTGCTTCTTTTTCGTGGTTTTTGGCATTTAACACATTGTGCGCGATTTTTTCATTTATTAAAAGCTTATGTAAAATTTCGCTTTTTTCTATGCTAGCAGTGCCTACAAGCACTGGCTGGCCTTTGGCATTTGCTGATTTTATTTCTTCGATCACGGCTTTAAATTTTTCTTTTTCACTTTTATAAATTACATCGTTTTTATCTAATCTATGCACTGGTAGATTCGTAGGAATGGTGATTACATCTAATTTATAAATTTGGCTAAACTCGCTAGCTTCTGTTTGGGCTGTGCCTGTCATACCAGCTAATTTGTTATAAAGGCGAAAATAATTTTGAAAGGTTATATCAGCTAGGGTTTGGCTTTCTTCTTTGATTTTTACGCCTTCTTTTGCCTCTAAGGCTTGATGTAAGCCCTCGCTAAATCGCCTGCCCTCACTTAAACGCCCAGTAAATTCATCAACTATCACAATCTCGCCATCTCTTACCACATATTGAACATCTTTTTCAAATAAATTATGCGCTTTTAAGGCTTGATCTAAATAATGGCTAAGGGCGGCATTTTCTAGGCTATATAAATTATCCACGCCAAAAAGTTTTTCTGCTTTTTGTATGCCTTGTTCTGTGATCATTATGGTGCGATTTTTTTCATCTACTACAAAATCCCCTGTGGGTTTGGCGTTTTTATCTAGTGTATCAAGCGGGGCTTGGCCTTTTTGCATGGCTTTTGCTACATCATTAGCTTTGATATAGCCATCAAGCGTGCGATTTGTAGGCCCTGAGATGATTAGCGGTGTGCGCGCTTCGTCTATTAAAATACTATCAACTTCATCTACAATAGCATAATTATGCGCTCTTTGAACCCTTGCATCAGCTTCAAAGCACATATTATCGCGCAAATAATCAAAGCCAAATTCGTTATTTGTGCCATAAGTAATATCACAAGCATAAGCCTCTTTTCGCGCCATTTCATCATTTTGTCCGCTCAAAACCACGCCAACGCTAAGACCTAAGAAATTATAAATCTGGCTCATTTGCGTTGCATCGCGCTTGGCTAGATAGTCATTTACCGTAACTACATGCACGCCCTTACCGCTTAGTGCATTTAATACCACGGGTAAGGTAGCAACTAGCGTTTTGCCCTCGCCAGTTTTCATTTCGGCTATTTTGCCATCATTTAGCACCAAGCCGCCAATTAGCTGCACATCAAAATGGCGCATATTCAAAACGCGCTTTGATGTTTCTCTAACTATGGCAAATACATCATTTAAAACATCATCTAAGCTTAGTTCGTTATTTCTTACTTTTAGCTTAATTTCATCAAATTTTGCTTGTAGCTGGCTGTCTGTGAGCGCGCCGTATTCGTATTCTAATAAATTTATCGCGCTTATTCTTTTTGCGTATTTTTTAAGCTCTTTATCGTTTTTTGTGCCAAAAATCTTTCTAGCAATGCTTTTAATCATCTTTTTGCCTTGTGAAAATTTAAAGCGCAAATATTAACTAATCTTGCGTTAATTTTTGCTTAGTATAATGCTTGAAAGCTTTTATAAAAGGACTTATTTTGAAGAGATTTTTTTTATTTTTGGTTTTGAGTTTTAAAATTTTAAACGCAAATGATTTGGAGTTTGATACCTTAAAAAGTGATTTTACGCAAACAATAACTAACCAAAATAAATCCATCACTTATAGCGGGCATTTTATTATAGATTCAAAATTTGGCGCGTTTTGGCAGTATGAAAATCCTAATTTAAAATTTGTGTATTTTTCTAAAACAAATATCACAATTTTAGAGCCTGATTTAGAGCAAGCTGTTATCACGCAAATCAGCGATGCGCCCGATCTCTTAACGCTTTTATCCGGGGCCAAACAAATAAATAAAAGCACCTTTGAGGCAAATTTTGATGATGTAAAATACCGCATTTTCACGCAAAATGCCTTGCCAGCACAAATTAGCTACACAGATAAATTAGGCAATGATGTTAAAATCACGCTAAAAAATACGCACAAAAATGAAGTCATAAACAAAGAATTATTAGAGCCGAAAATACCGCAAAACTACGATATAATCACAAATTAAAGCCTAAAATTTGCGCGCATTAAAATTTTAGTGCTTTTAAAATTTGCGCGCATTAAAATTTGTGCTTTTACCAAGAATTAAAAGCATTAAATCTCCACGGCATTATGATATTTGCCACGCTTTTTGCACTGCCAGTTTGTAGGTAGCTTTTAAGCTTAGTTGAAGCTTGTAAAAAATCGCTAGGGTTTGCGCTGTGGTAAGCTTTTAATAAATTATCTATATTTAGCTCATCTTGTAAAAGCTCGGTGTGTAAGGGCTTTAAATGTAAAAAATCAAAAATAATATTTGCTAGCCCGATATGCTTGATTTTTACTAGCTTTTTTGCAAGCCAAATATCAAACGCGCGCGCTTTGTAACAAAGCACAAAAGGCGTGCCAATTATAGCAGCCTCCAAAGTAGCCGTGCCAGAGCAAATAAAGGCAAAATCAGCATTTGCTAGCGCATCAAGCCCATCATAACTTAAAGAAAATCCGCTTAAATCCCCATAATATTCATTTTCTTTACCGCGCAAATACTGGGGAACTACGATGATTTTTTCTTCATTCAAGCAAGGCGCAAGAGTGCGAAAAATCGGCATTAAGTGTGAAATTTCTTGTTTTCTTGAACCTGGCATAAAGACGATTTTATTGCTTTTTTGTGGGTTTTTTTGAATCTTAATCTCATCTAAGAGCGGATGACCAACAAAGCTTGCGCCTTGATAAAAATCCTTTTCAAAAGGCCAAATAGATGCGATATTATCGCAGTATTTTTCAACTTGCTTGGCCCTGCCTTTACGCCATGCCCAAACTTGGGGTAAGATGTAATAAGTAATTTTTGCTCTAATTTTGGCATTTTTTAAAGCCTTAGCAAGAGGCAAATTAAAATCTGGCGAATCTATTAAAAGCACGGCATCTACGCTATTTGCTAGTTGTTTGAGTTCTTTAATGGCTCTTTTGGCTTTAAAAATTAAAGGTAAAATTTGCATAAAGCCCATCGCATTAAACTCTAAACTATCATAGCTTGCGTGCGCTAAACAGCCATCTTGGGAGTTTAAGAAATTTTCTATATCTTTGCTGAAAATTCCATAAAGTTCTATTTTTTCGCGTTTAATTAGCTCATAAAGCACGCTTTTTAAATGTAGATTTGCTGAGTTTTCTAAACAAGTGGCTAAAATTTTCAATGTTTTTCCTTAGATTTTTTGCTATTATAGCAATTAAACTAAAAAAAAAGGCTCTAAAATGAAGCAAATTTTACTTACTAATGATGATGGTTTTGATGCGGCTGGCCTTGTGGCTTTACAAAATATGCTAAAAAGCAATTTAAGCGATGTGCGCGTGCTTACAATAGCCCCAAATCGCCAAAAATCAGCTTGTTCGCATTCGCTAAGCTTGCATAACCCTTTACATTTGTTTAAAATCAGTGATGATTTTTACCGCCTTGAAGATGGCACGCCGGCAGATTGCGTGTATATAGGCCTAGCTAAGTTTTTTAGTGCTATGCCAGATCTTATAATAAGCGGGATCAATTACGGGTGTAATGTGGCTGAGGATATTTCATACTCAGGCACTTGCGCTGGGGCAAAAGAAGGCGCACTTCAAGGCATTAAAAGCATTGCTATTTCGCAGTTTTATGCTGGTGATAGCTTGGATAAATATGGCTATGATTTGGCTTGTAAAATCAGCATAAATCTTATTAAAAAAATTTTAAATAACGAGCTACAAATTGCTAAAAAAGAGTTTTTAAATCTTAACATTCCAGCTGTGAGCAAGCAAGATTATAAAGGGCTAAAAGTTACAAAAATGGGGCAAAAAAACTATGATGTAGCCATAAAAGAAGCCATAGATCCGCGCGGGAGAGGCTATATTTGGATAGGCGAGCCTTGCGTTAAATGTGAAAGCGCAAATGATTTAAATACCGATATAGGCGCGATTTTAAATGATTATGCTAGTCTTAGTGCCATAAAATTTGATGCCACAGCTTATGAAAGTTTAGAGAATTTAAAAAAATGCTTACAATAAACAACACACAAAATTTAAGCGAGCAAATTTTAAATAAGCAAAATTTAAGCGAGCAAAATTTTAACTCTCAAAATTTAGAAAAAATAGATAGATTCACGCGCTCGCGCTGGCTTTTTGGCGATGATTTTATAAAATTACAAAGAGCAAAAATGTTAGTTTGCGGGTGTGGCGGCGTTGGTGGGGCGGCAATTAGCGCGCTGTATCGCTGCGGGGTAGGGCATATTAGCGTGCTTGATTGCGATAGTTTTGATATCACTAATCAAAACCGCCAAATCGGCAGCGAGTTTGTGGGGGAGTTAAAAGCTGAGGTTTTTTCACGCCTTTTTGCTGGGATAATAGCTTTTAATTTACGCATCGATGAAAATAGTATAAATAAAATTGATTTTAGTGCTTATGATATCGTAATAGACGCTATCGATGATGTAAAAGCTAAAATTTTACTAGCCAAAAAATGCGATGAATTAGGCATAGGTTTTTTTAGCTCACTTGGTGCTGCTAGGCGCATTGATGCTAGCAAAATCAGCGTTAAAAGCATTTGGCAAACAAGCAATGATCCTTTTGCGCGCAAAATCCGCTATGAATTACGCAGGGCAAATTTTAAGGGCGATTTTATGGTGGTTTGCTCAAATGAAACGCCAAAATGCACGCGTCTTGGCAGTTTTATGGGGGTAACGGCTAGCTTTGGGCTAATGCTTGCGTCTTTGTGTGTTGAAAAGATTTGCAAGTAAATTAAAATTTGGCTTAAAGATTTTACAGCGCAAAAATTTTGCTAAATTTTAAAATTTAATTTTTTTAAATTTTAATCTTTAAATTTTGAAATTTTTACATTTTAAAATTTTAATCTTTGTGAAATTTTTAAATTTTAATTTTTAAATTTTCATTTTTAAAATTTTGGCGTTGCCTAATGCGCTTGTTCGCTGGCTTAAAATATTTTGCGCTGTGCGCTAGCTTCAACATACTTTAAATTTTAATCTTTAAATTTTAAAATTTTAAAATTTTTAATCTTTGTGAAATTTTAAATTTTAATCCTTAAATTTTAAGAAATTTTAAATTTTTAATCTTTTGTGGTGCGGTATAAAAAGCTAAACACCTCAGCTACGGCCTTGTAAAGATTTGGCGGGATTTCTTGGTTTATGTCAATTTTGCTTAAAATTTCTACTAAATCTTTATCTTCTTTGATTGGGATATTGTGTTCTTTTGCGGCTTGGATTATGTTATTTGCTAGTTCGCCCTTGCCGCTTGCTAGGATTTTTGGGGCATTGTCGCGTTCTTTGTTATAGCCTAGGGCGACTGCTTTTTTGATGCCAGATTTTAAGGGATTTTTGTTTTGAGCCATTTTGCTACTTCTTGGCTTTCATAACTTTAAAATTTTAATGCGACCTAGAAAATATCGCCTCAACTATGGATTTTACAAAAAAATCCGCACTAAATCCTTGTAAATCATCAACGCCCTCGCCAGTGCCTATATAAACAATAGGCAATTCAAGCTCGCGTGCCACACCAAAAAGCGCACCACCTTTTGCCGTGCCATCAAGCTTTGTAATGATAATGCCATCAAGTTTGATTAGCTCGTTAAAGGCTTTTGCTTGATTTATGCTGTTTTGCCCGCCGGTGCCATCAATTACTAAAAGCTTTTGATGTGGCGCGCCATTTAAGGCTTTGTTGCTTATACGCACGATTTTTTCAAGCTCTGCGCCTAGATTTTTGTGGTTTTGTAATCTGCCTGCGGTGTCGATTATGGCTACTTCTATGCCTCGCGCTAGCGCAGAAGATATTGTATCAAATGCCACGCTTGCTGGATCGCCATTTGCCTTGCTAGCAATTACTGGCAAGCCCAAACGCTCGCCCCAAAGTTTAAGCTGCTCGATAGCCCCAGCCCTAAAAGTATCACCAGCGCCTAAAATAACGCTTTTGCCGGCTTTTTTGTGTAAATTAGCAAGTTTGGCTGAGGTGGTGGTTTTGCCAGCGCCATTTACGCCTATAAGCATTGTAACTAGTGGCTTTGCGCTTGGTAATTCGTGGCTGTATAAAAAATAAGTTTTCATCACGCGCTCTAAATCATCTTTATTTACGCGTTCTTGTGGTGGCAAATAATAAATTATTTCTTCTGCTATTTCATAGCTTACATCAGCTTCTAAAAGGGCATCTAAAAGCACATCTTTTGTAACTACTTGGCTTGTGTTTGATTTAAAAACATTTAAAGTTTTGGATAAAAAATTAAGCATAAAAAACCCTTTTTAATATATAAATTTTAAAAGCAAAAGGCATTTTATAGCTCTTTTTTTATGTCAGATTCAATCATTTCAGGCGGAGTTATGCCATCATAAGAGCGTATAAAATTGCCGTTTTTATCATACAAAATGCTAGTTGGTATCCCATCTAGCTCGCTATTTGCCGCTTTTGCGATTAAATAATTATTTTGACCATAGCTTAATTCATAATTTATTTCTTCTTGTTTGGCAAAATCCCTTATGCTATTTTCATCGTGATCTTCAAGCAACACTCCAATTACTCGTAAATCATCAGGGTATTTTTTTGCAAAGCCTTGTAAATACGCGCTTTGAACCATACAAGGCTTGCCACAAGAGCTGGTAAAAAAGTGAAGTAAAATGATTTTATCGCTATTTGTTTTAAAACCTTGTTCGGTTTTTTGCATGTTTATTGTTTTGCCACTGCTTAAATAAAGAGTAAATGGCTGGTAGTAATTTAGGCCTATTTGGGCTGTGGTTTGGCTTGGCTCGTTTGTTTGGGTGCTATCTTGGGGATTTTGCAAGTTTGTTTCGTTTTGGTTTTGCTGATTATCACAAGATACTAGCATTAAAGCTAAAAAAATAAATGATATAATGGCGCGTGCGCATTTCATATTTTGCCCTAAATTTTGAATTCAAGCGCAGATTTTATCAAAAAGTTTATAAATGCTAGATAAAAATTCTTTTAGAATTTATGCCAAAAGCAAATTAAAATCAAACAAAAATCATCAAGCAAAATGCGTTCATTATAGCGTTTTAGGCGTATTAAAAAATATTATCAAAAATAAAAAAACTAAAAATATTTTGCTTTATATTCCAACGGATTATGAAGTAGATGTTTTGCGTTTAAGGCAAATTTTAAGTAAAAATATCAATATTTTTGTGCCATTTATGCTAGATGAAAGTTTGAAAATTGTAAAATTGCGCTTGCCTTTTACGCGGGGCAGATTTAATATACTTCAAGCTAATGACTCTAATGGTCGCACACCAAGGATTGATTTAGCAATAATCCCAGTAATAGGAGTAGATGCAAATATGGCAAGAATAGGGCATGGCAAAGGCTTTTATGATAGATTTTTTAGCTCTTTAAATTATATGCCTTGCGTGATTTTTGTAAGCATATTGGATTTGTTTATAGGGCGCAAAATTTGCTGTTTGCATGATATTAGGGCTGAGTTTTATCTCACGCCTTATAAAATTTATAAAAGGACAAAGCATGATACAATATTTAGATTCGGTGCTAGTAGCTTGCATGCTGATAGCAGGCGCATTAGCTGGTTATTTAGTAGCTCGCAAGATAAACGAAGCAAGCTACGGAATTTTTGTAGAGCAAGCAAAGGCTAAGGCAAAGGCCATAGAATTTGAAGCAAAAAATGTTTTAAAAGATGCAAATATTAAAGTAAGCGAAGCAGAATTAGCAGCTAAGAAAGTTTATGAAGATAAAAGCGCACAATTACAAAAAGAATACAACACAAAATTTAACGAAATACAGCGCCAAGAGGGCATAATCAAAAGCGAATTAGATGTAATTCAAACCCAAAGAAGTGATTTAGAAAAGCAAAAATTTCAAGCTCAAAGCCTATATGATGAGGGCGTAAATCTAAAAAATATTTACCAAGAAAAAATGCAAGAAGCCCTAAAAACCTTAGAACGCCAAGCAGGGCTAACCCAAGATGAAGCAAAAGCCATAGTTTTAGCCAGAGTAGAAGAAAACTCCCGCGCAGACATAGCCCACATAGTGCGAAAATACGAAGAAGAAACCAAAAAAGAAATAAAAAAGCGCGTAAATTTTATCTTAGCACAAGCTACTAGCCGTTTTGCTGGCGAGTTTGCTGCTGAGAGATTGATAAATGTGGTAAATATCAAAAATGACGAGCTAAAAGGGCGCATAATAGGCAAAGAAGGGCGCAATATCAAAACGCTTGAAATGGTGCTGGGCGTGGAGGTTATTATAGATGATACGCCAAATGCGATAGTTTTAAGTAGCTTTAATTTATACCGCAGAGCAATAGCTACGCGCGTAGTAGAGCTTTTGGTAGAAGATGGGCGCATACAACCAGCCAGGATAGAAGAAATTTACAAAAAAGTAAGCCAAGAATTTGAAGAAAATATACTAGAAGAGGGCGAAAATATCCTAATGGATTTAGGCATAAGCAACATGCACCCTGAAATAATAAAATTAATTGGCAAGCTAAGATTTCGCGCAAGTTATGGGCAAAACGCCCTTGCTCACAGCCTAGAAGTAGCGCATTTAGCAAGCATTATAGCAGCAGAAACAGGTGGTGATGAAAAGCTAGCAAAACGCGCTGGCATACTCCACGATATAGGCAAAGCCCTAACTCACGAGCACGAAGGCTCACATGTGGATTTAGGCGCTGAAATATGCAAACGCTACAAAGAGCATCCTGCGGTAATAAATGCCATATACGCACATCACGGGCATGTTGAGGCTGATTGTGTAGAAAGTGCAGCAGTTTGCGCTGCTGATGTGCTCTCAGCTGCAAGACCGGGTGCTAGGCGTGAAGTTTTAGAAGCCTTTTTAAAACGCGTCCAAGAAATAGAAAACATCGCAACCTCAAAAGAAGGCATAAAAGCAGCCTATGCCATAAACGCAGGGCGCGAAATACGCGTAATAGCAAATGCAAGTTTGGTTAATGATGATGAGGCTGTGCTTATAGCAAAAGAAATCGCAAATGAAATTAGAGAAAGGGTGCAATTCCCAGGCGAGATAAAAGTAAATGTAATAAGAGAGCTAAGAGCCATAGAGATCGCTAGAAAGTAGCTTTTATGGTTAAAATTTTAAAATTTTAAAGGATTTTCAAGCCTTTTTATGTATAATGGCGCAATTTTTTAGGAGTTAGATATGGAGATAATGCAAGCAGTTGGCGAATCTATCTTGCATATATGCGGTGTGATGGGAGCAAAGCTTGAAAAAAATGCAAGTTTAGAAAATGGCGTTTATGGCTCATCTATACCGCTTTATATTGAAGATGATAAAGGCGTAATGTGTGAGTATCAATTTTATTTATATTTTAAAAATGAGCTTTTAAATATAGTAGCCGAGCAACTTTTACAATCAAATTTTAATCAAAGTGATTTAGCCGATATTTCGCGCGAATTAGCCAACCAAATCATAGGCTATGCCAAGATGCTTTTAACTGATGCAAATAATGTAAAAACCAAGCTTGGCACGCCTGAGTTTTTAGGCGTTGTAGAAAGTTTTCCTATAAAATTTGACGAAAAAGAACTTTATAAAATCAATAACGAAACACTCCAAATAGGTTATAAAAAAATATGACAAATGAAGAACTAAGCCCAAATGGACTTTTTCACGGCTATGATGAATTATTAGATATTTATGTGGATTTTATTAGTGAGCTTGGCACATCAAGTATTAGTGTGCGTGAGTTATTATCTCTTGGAGTAGGGAGCATTATAGATCTTGAAAAGCCAGCGGGCGAGAGTGTGGAATTATATGTAAATAATTGCATTTTTGGCAAGGGCGAGGTTATGGTTTATGAAAAAAACCTAGCCATTCGCATAAATGAAATTTTAGATTCAAAATCTGTAATTCAGTATTTTAAAAAAGAGCTTTCTCAATGAAATTTGCTCGAATTGGCGTGCTTTTATCTTTATTTTTTAATCTTAGCTTTGCTGCTAATTTGCTTAGTTATGATTTTACGATACAAGATGATTATGTAGATATTATGCTAGAATTTGATGAGCCATTTAACGACAAAATCCGCCAGCAAAACGCAAACGGACTTACATTTTTACTTTTTGATAATCTAAACACAAATAACGCCAGCACCAATAACCTTGATTCTAAAATTTTAGAATCCATAAGCATCTTAAACGCCGATAAATCCTTACAAATACAGATTAAATCAGCAAATAAACTTAAAATAATGGTAGCAAAAAGCACTGATGCTTTAAGTATGCGCGCAAGAATCACAAATGCCGCGCTAGATTTTAGCGCGATAAACACGCAAGAAAACGCGGATTTAGATAATAGATATATCAGTGTGATTGTAGTTTTGGGCGTTTTGTGCGTGATTTTGTTGATTATTAAAAGAGCAATTGTGCGAAAACAAAAAAAGCTAAATGAAAAACCAAGCACTAAAAATCAAAAATTATCCTTTGACATCCCAGCACAAACACAAAAAAAACAAGAAAATAACGAGGTTGATAAAGCAAATGTAAAATTTGATTTAGATTTTGGCTTAGATAATGCTAACGATGTTAAAATTTTATGCCAAAAATCTCTTGATGAGCAAAATAAATTAATGCTTTTAAAATACGAAAATCGCAAATATTTGGTGCTTGTGGGCAATTCAAATGTAATGCTTGATCGCTTTGGCGAGGATAAAATTTCTAATAAAAACGATTTTGAACTTTTCTTTGAAGAAAATAAACATAAATTAAACAAATATTTAGCCAGTCGGCAAAATTCCTTAAATGATTACAAAAATAAGCTAGATGTGGATTAAAATTTATTTTTTAAGTGCTGGTTTTTTAAATTTTAAAATTTGATTTTTAAAATTTTTAAATAGTTTTTGCTAGGCGGATTTTAAAATTTGCTAGCATTTATGGGCGTTGTAAGTTAAATTACAAGCAAGCGTTTTAATTTTTACGGCTTTTATAAATTTTTAAAATTTAACTTGAAAATTTTTAGAAATTTTATTATATAGATCTTAAAAAATTATACGCATAAATTTCTAGAAATTTTATTATGTGAATTTTTAAAATTTAACTTAAAATTTTAAAAATTCTACGCACAAATTTTAAAATTTCATTATGTAGATTTTTAAAATTTCGTGCGCAAATTTTAAAGTGCGGATTTTATTATTTTAGCGATTTTTAGCACCATTTCATCGCTCATATTAGCCCCGCTTGGCAAGCATAATCCCCGCGCAAATAAATCATCGCTTGTGCCATTAAGCACGGCTTTTGCTCCGCTAAACACGCTTTGTGTGTGCATTGGTTTCCATAGCGGGCGACTTTCGATATTTGCCTGGTTTAACGCATCAATTACCCTTAAATGTGCCCCTTTTTGCTTAAAAGCTAGCGTGCTAAGCCATCTATTGCCACGCCCGCGCGCTATTTCAGGCATAAAATCAGCCACATCACTAAGCTCGCTTTTATAAAGTTCAAAAATTTCTCTTTTGCGTTTTATCCTCTCATCTAAAAGCTCCATTTGCCCTACGCCAATAGCACCTAAAACATTGCTTAGGCGGTAATTATAGCCGTTTTGTTTATGCTCGTAATAAAGCAGGGGTTCGCGCGCTTGCGTGCTTAAATATCTTGCGTGAGATAGTAAGTTTTCATCATTGCTAATTAGCATACCGCCGCCACCGCAAGTGATGATTTTATTGCCATTAAAGCTATACGCGCCAAAACTCCCAAAACAACCAAGGGCTTTATCATTAAATCTAGCCCCAAGCGCCTCAGCAGCATCTTCGATAACGGCTATTTCATATTTTGAGCAAATTTGCATAATTTCATCTATTTTTGCTGGTTGTCCGTAAAGATGCGTTAAGATCAGTGCTTTTGGCTTTTTTGGCGCGCTTTTTATGGCTTTTTCTAAAAGTTCTGGGCTTAAATTCCAGCTTTCATCACTATCGATGAAAATTGGCTCGCAACGCTCATAAATTATAGGATTAACACTAGCAATAAAAGTAAAAGTGCTTGCAAGCACGCAATCACCATCATTTAGCCCAAGTGATTTTAACCCAAGGTGTAAGGCCGCTGTGCCTGAGTTTAGCGCAAGCGCGTAAGGCGCGTTAGTATAGGCCTTAATGGCTTGTTCAAATCTATCCACAAATTCCCCAAGTGGCGCTATATAATTGCTTTTAAATACTTCGTTTATGTATTTTAGTTCATTTGTCCCCATAAAGGGAGGGTTTAAAAAAATCCTTGACATTTTTGTCCTTTTGATGGCGCATTGTAGCGGATTTTAGAGCTTTTGATAATAAAATTTGGCCTAAGCTTATGATTTTTTGCTTTATTTAAAAATACCTTAAAAATAAAAATAATTAAGGCTAACTAAGTTTAAAATAAATAAAATTTTTTTAAAATACGCAATTTTTTGGTGAGTTATGAGAGCAGATTTAGCAGTGGCAAAGGCCTTAAATATCAGTAGAAATAAAGCAAGTGAGCTAATAAAAGCAAGCAAAATTAAAGCTGATGATTTAATTATTTTAAAGCCTTGCCAAAATATATCAAGCGAGGCTAAGATATCTTGCGATGATGAAATATTCGTAAGTCGTGGCGCGATAAAATTAAAGGCGTTTTTGGAATTTTTAAAAAATAATAAACCTGAAATTGCGCCTAATTTAGTAAATAAATGCGCGCTAGATATTGGATCAAGTGCTGGCGGATTTACGCAAATTTTATTAGAAAATGGAGTTTGTAGCGTAGATTGTGTTGATGTAGGTAGTTCTTTGCTAGCAGATATAATAAAAAATGACAAAAGAGTAAAAACGCACGAAAATACAGATATTAGGGAATTTACTAAGAGTTGCCAGCAAAGATTTGCGCTAATTACGGCTGATGTTAGCTTTATAGCACTTAGCTACATAATCCCTAGCATAAATCAGCTAGCAAATGATGATATAATCATACTTTTTAAGCCGCAATTTGAAGTAGGCAAAGATGCTAAAAGAAGCAAAAAAGGCGTGGTAAATGACGCGCTAAAAATCACAAAGGCAAAAATGGCATTTAAAGAGCAAGCAAGAGAGCTTGGCTGGGTGCTTTTTTGCGAGCAAGAATGCGCAATTAGCGGTAAAAACGGCAACCAAGAAATATTTTTTTATTATAAAAAAGGCTAGATTATGGATGAGGCTACTTTAAATATGATAAATGAGATAAATAAACAACGCAAGGCCAGCGGCCAAGCCCAAATAAATATAAATAATGATGAAAATTTTAACGCCAAGCCCGCAAATTTTAAAAGCGACACCGCCTGTAGCAAAAATCCGCAAAAAAGCGATATTCAAGCTGTGGCAATTGGGCATTTTGATGGGCTTCACAAAGGCCATAAAGAGCTTATAAAACGCCTTGGAGAAAATGGGGCTTTAATTATCATTGAAAGCGACAAAGCCACGCTAACGCCAAAACAAAGGCGAGAAGAATATGCTAGCGTGCCTTGTTTTTACTATGATTTAAAAAACATTAAAAATTTGCGCGGGGATTATTTTATCGGGCTTTTGTGTAGGGATTTTAAGAATTTAAAGCGCATTGTGGTAGGTTATGATTTTAAATTTGGCAAGGATAGAGGCTGGGATAAGCACGATTTGGGCAGGATTTTTAATGGCGAGGTGATAGTTGTAAGTGAGTTTTGTTTTGATGGGCTTGGCGTCCATAGCTCAGCAATTAAGCGATTTTTAAGCGATGGCGATATTTACCGCGCAAATCGCTTGCTAGGGCGTGAATACAGCGTAGAAGGCGAGGTGATAAAAGGTCAAGGCATCGGCAAGCACGAGCTTTACCCTACCTTAAATCTTATAATTTATCCTTATGCCACGCCAAAAGATGGCGTTTATGCCACACGCACGCGTATAGATGATAAAACCTACACATCAATTACTTTCATAGGCACGCGCGTTAGCACTGATGGGCTTTTTAGCATAGAAAACCACATAATAGATGAAAATTTAAAAAGTACGCCAAAAAATATCCGCATTTGTTTTATAGAAAAAATCCGCGATAATATGAAATTTTATGATCTAAAAGATTTAAAAAACCAAATCGCAAAAGATATAGAAATTGCCAAAAATGTAGCAAAAACTTGTGATTTAACACTCACTCAAAACTCCACTCACCTTAGAGATCTTAGCTGAAATTTTAGTGTAAATTTATGCTCTTAGCCTAATAAATTTATGCTAAAATCAATTAAAATTTTAAAGGCAAGTTATGAAAGATGAATTATTTTCTACTCCAAATAATGCGCCCTTTGAGTTTAGCCAAGCAGTTGCTAGCGTGTTTGATGATATGATTTCGCGCTCTGTGCCATATTATGATATTTCAAGCAAGATAATTTGCGAATTGCTGTGCGATTTGTTGCCGCAAAATGCGAGCGTGTGCGATATTGGCTGCTCTACTGCTAGCCTTTTATTATTTTTAGCACAAGCAAGAAGCGATTTGGTGCTTTGTGGGCTTGATTTAAGCGCGCCGATGATAGAACTAGCCAGCAAAAAAGCACAAGCTTATGGGGCAAAAATCGAGCTAATTTGTGCTGATGCGTCAAAATGCCAGCTCCAAAAATGCGATGCTTTTATTGTCAATTACACCTTACAATTTATTAGCACGCAAAATAGAGCTAGCTTTTTAGAGCGGATTTTTAGCGCATTAAATCCTGGCGGAATTTTAATTTTTAGCGAGAAGTTAATTTATGATGAAAGCACGCTAAATGCGAGTATAACGCGCCTTTATGAAAATTACAAACAAGCACAAGGTTATAGCAAAACTCAAATCGCTAATAAACGCAAGGCGCTTGAAAATGTCTTAGTGCCTTTTAGCGAGGCCAAAAACCGCGAACTTTTAATAAACGCAGGCTTTAAGAGCGTAGAATCCATATTCAAATGGGGCAATTTTGCTACATTTTTGGGAAGAAAATTTATTTAAGGTAAAAAAATGAATATTAAAAAAAATAATTTGTGAGTGATAAAATTAGACAAAACACCCATTAATCAAAACCATGTCTTTTAAAATTCGCAAATGTATATAGTAGCAAATAATTTTTAATTAAAATTTTTGCTTATTTTCATAGCAAAAATTGTGAGATAAATTTTATTTTCTAGTTTTGCTACGAGATTTAGGTTTAGCTTTTATAGATATTACAAATAAATAATTTTGGCTTAAAATTTTATTTTAAAGGCAAATTTTATCGATTTTTTCAAATATTAAGCCTAAATTTTAATTTTATAAATGCTAAATAAGCCATAAAATTTACAAAGCAAGGCTATTTGATAAAATAATCCCCATCAAAACTTACCAAAGAATATTCATTTTGCGCGCCCAGTGCCATTTTAAGCTCATCAATGCTTAAAAACTCCAAGCTATCGGCACCGATAAACTCGCAAACCTCATTAACATTTTTTTGCGCGCTAATTAGCTCTTCTTTTGTCGGGGTATCGATGCCGTAAATTTCAGGGAATTTTATCTCTGGGGCGGCGATTTTCATATGGATTTTGCTAGCTCCTGCTTGGCGCAACATTTCTACAATGCGCTTGCTAGTCGTGCCTCTAACGATGCTATCATCAATCACCACGACACTTTTGCCTTTTAGCACAGCGCTCATAGGATTTAATTTTAATTTTACTTTAAGGTTTCTTATTTCTTGGCTTGGCTCGATGAAAGTGCGCCCTACATAGTGATTTCGCACTATCGCCATCTCAAAATCAATCCCAGCGCTTTTAGCATAGCCAAGAGCAGCAGGTACGCCAGAATCAGGCACAGGGATTACTAAATCGGCCTTACAAGTTGATTTTTGCGCTAGCATTTGCCCTAATTTTTTGCGAATATCATAAACATTTTTGCCCTCAATTACGCTATCAGGCCTAGCAAAATAAATATATTCAAACGCGCAAATACGCGGTTTTGGCGTAAAAAGCTGAACGCTTTTGTATTCATCTTTGCCTTCGCTAAAAATTAACATCTCGCCAGGTCGCACATCGCGGATAAATTTTGCCCCAAGCAAATCAAAGGCACAAGTTTCGCTAGCTACGATATAGCCGCCGTTTTTTAGCCTGCCAAGACTTAAAGGGCGCACGCCATAAGGATCTCGCACCGCAAAAACTTTTGAACGACTTAAAATAAGCAAACAATAAGCGCCTTTAATATTTTCAAGTGCTTCAATTATGCGATCTGTTAGCGTGTTTTTCGTGCTTTTGGCTATTAAATGCAAGATATTTTCTGTGTCCATATTTGATTGAAAAATCGCGCCATCACGCACAAGCGCATTGCGAACCTCATTTTTGTTTATTAAATTGCCATTATGAACTATGCTAATCTCGCCTAAATCATACTTAGCAGCTACTGGCTGGGCATCATCGCCACTATTTTTGCCAGCTGTGGAGTAGCGATTGTGTCCTATTGCCATCGCGCCTTTTAGAGAGTTTAATTTTTCTTCATTAAAAACATCAGTTACCAAGCCTTTTTTCTTAATCGTGCTTATGTGATGCTCACAACTTGCGCTTATTCCGCTTGCTTCTTGGCCTCTATGCTGTAATGCAAACAAGCCATAATAAGCACTTTTAGCCGCGCTTTCTTGATTTATTATCCCTACTATCGCGCACATTTTATAATCCTAAACTATCATCTATGCTATATCTGCCTGGCTCTTTGTTGGCTAGCCAAATGGCTGCTTTTATCGCACCTTTTGCAAAAGTAGCCCTGCTTGTAGCGGTGTGATTTAGCTCTATAAATTCTCCATCATTATAAAAACCAACCCTATGCCTGCCCACAATATCTCCGCCCCTTAGGCTCATTACAGCAATCTCATCAGGTTTTCTTGCGCCTATTGCGCCATCTCGCCCACTTACCCTTACCTTATTTAAATCCAAATTTCTAGCTTGGGCTGCGCTTTGTGCTAAGCTTAAAGCTGTGCCACTTGGCGCATCGATTTTTTTGCGGTGATGCATTTCTACGATTTCTATATCAAAATCATTTAAAATTTTACTTGCAAGGCCTACTAAGCGATTAAGCACGGCCACGCCTAAACTCATATTTGTAGCTTGTAAAATAGGCATAGCCGCGCTTGCGTGTTTGATTAAAATTTGCGTGGCTTCATCTAGGCCTGTTGTGCCTATTACTAGCGGTTTTGGGTTTGTTCTAGCATAATTTAAAAGATCGCTAGCCCCAGCTGCAATGCTAAAATCAATCACCACATCGCTTTTATCAAAAAGCTCTTTTAGGCTAGTTGTAGCTTGTGCTAAATCGCTGATATTTTGTGCGTTTTTATCATAAGCTGCGCTTAAAACCGCGCCAGAGTTTGCTAAATTAGCGATAATCTCGCGCCCCATTTTACCGCCTGCTCCGTGTATGCCGATTTTTATCATTTTAATCCTTTTATGCGTTTTTTATAAAATTTGCTATGCGAGTTTTGATTTGGGCTTGGCCTAAAAATTCCATTATTTCAAAAATCCCAGGACTAACCGCCCCACCCGTTAATGCTATGCGGATATTTTGAGCTATATCTTTTAAGCTTTTATTATTGGCTTGTAAAAATTTCATTGTAAAGCTTTCAATCCCGCTAGCATCAAATGCGCCCTCATAAGAGCTAAGAGCATCTAAATATAATCTACAAAGTGCCTTGCTCTCGTCATTTACAAATTTTTTAAGGGCTTTTTCATCATAGTTTTTTGGCTCGTTTATGATTATAAAGGCTGAGCTTTTTAGCTCAACTAGCGTTTTAGCGCGCGCTCTAAGCATATCAAGTAGCATTTGACCCTTTGGCATAGCCCTAAAATCCATATCAAAATGCTCCAAAGCATCAGCTAAACGCTCAAAAGGCAAGGTTTTAATATAATGTGCGTTTAGCCATTCTAATTTGCTTAAATTATAAGTGCTAGCGCTTTTATTTATATCGTGTGGATCAAAAAGATTTATCATTTCATTTAGACTAAAAATTTCATCATCTCCATGCGACCAGCCAAGACGCACCAAAAAATTTAGCAAAGCCTCAGGCAAATAGCCCATATCTTTATACTCCATCACATCGGTTGCGCCGTGGCGTTTGCTTAATTTAGCACCATCAGAGCCGTTTATCATCGCCACATGAAAAAACTCAGGGATCTTAAAGTCAAGTGCTTCATAAAGCACAATTTGTTTTGGAGTGTTGCTTAAATGATCATCGCCACGCAAAATATGCGTAACACCCATTAGCGCATCATCTATTACCACGGTAAAATTATAAGTTGGCGTGCCATCACTTCGCGCGATTATAAAATCATCTAAAATATCATCGCAATTAAAACTAACCAAGCCCTTAATGCCATCTTTAAACTCAATCTTGCCTTCATTTGGCGCTTTTATGCGAATTACAGGCTCTATGCCAGCAGGCGGTGTGCCGTTAAAATCGCGATAACGCCCGTCATATCTTGGGCGCTGCTTTTTAGCTTCTTGGCTAGCGCGAAGCTCATCAAGTTCTACCTTGCTCATATAGCATTTATAGGCCTTGCCATTTTTTAATAATTCATCAATGTATTTTTTGTAAATTTCAAACCTTTGGCTTTGATAGGTTACTTCTCCATCGTAGTCTAATCCGCACCAGTTAAAGGCCTCGCGTATTGCTACTACGGCTTGTTGTGAGTTGCGTTTTAGGTCTGTATCTTCAATGCGAAGTAAAAATTTACCGCCCATTTTGCGAGCGTATAAATAATTATAAAGTGCGGTGCGAAGTCCGCCAACATGTAAAAAGCCAGTGGGGCTTGGGGCAAATCTAGTAGTAAGCATTTCTAGTCCATTTTTAAAATTTTTGGCTATAATTCTAGCTTTATTTTGTTTAAAAAGGTGTAATTTATGGTTAAAATGTTTAGAAATTTTAAAATTTACAAAATTTTAATTGCGCTTTTTTGCGTTTTTTTTCTTAGTGGCGCAAACGCCAAATACATAAATGGCATAAGCGCGATAATCGATGGCGAGATAATAACAGATTATGACATACAAAAACTAATTGATGCTTTAAAAATAAGCCCTAGCCAAGCTTTAAATATCTTAATCCGCCAAAAGCTAGAAGATGCGCAAATAAAAGCCATGGAGATAAATCCTAGCGAGATTGAAATAAACGCTCAAATGAGCCAAATAGGCGCGCATTCTGGCTTTAAGGATTGGAGCGATTTTGAACAAGCATTAAAAAATCAAGGCGTAAATATAAATGATTTTAGGGCGCAAGTAAAAAATAATATAGCCCTAGAAAAACTCTACTCCAACATAACAAACCGCCCAAACGCAAACATAACCCAAGAAAATGCGCGCAGATTTTACCAAAATAACAAAAGCTTATTTTCGCGTTTTATAAATGCTACTATCACGCAATATTCATCTCAAAATGCGCAAGATTTAGAAAATTTAAAGGCTAAAAAACCAAATAACGCCCTAAGCGCAAAAGCTCAAAAAATCTCAGCCACCAGCACAGATGCGCGCTTAGTCGAGCTTGTTGCTAATACAAAAATAGGCGATTTTACGCCAATTATCCCACAAGGCGGCTTTTATGTGATGTTTAAAATAAATGATAAAGATGGTATTTACACACCAAATTTTGAAGATATAGAAGAAAATGTGGCCCAAGCTATGATAGCTCAAGAAAAAGAAGCGATGATAGAAGATTATTTTAATAAACTTCGCGTAAGCGCAAACATTCAAATAATTAAAAGATAAAAATGCTAGTAGATGCACACGGGCGAATAATTGATTATTTGCGTATATCACTTACTAAAAAATGTAATTTTCGCTGTCAATACTGTATGCCAGAAAGTGGCATTAAAAGTCTTAGCCATAATGAAATTTTAAGCTATGAAGAGATGTTTGATTTTGTTAAAATTTGTATTGATAACGGGATTAAAAAAATCCGCATAACAGGCGGAGAACCCTTGGTGCGAAAAGATGCTCATAATTTTATAGCGATGATTTATAATTACGCGCCTTTTGTTGATTTGGCAATGACTACAAACGGATACTATCTAAAAAGCAAAGCACGCGTTTTAAAAGATGCAGGCTTAAAACGCATAAATATCTCCCTTGATACCCTAAGCCAGCAAAAATTTAAGCTAATTGCCCGCTATGATGGCCTTTTGCAAGTAAAAGAAGGTATAAATGAGGCTTGTAAATTAGGCTTTAAAGTAAAGCTAAACTCTGTTGTAATGCGCGGGATAAATGATGATGAATTGTTAGATTTATTAAAATTTGCCCAAGATATCAACGCGCAAATCCGTTTTATTGAATATATGGAAAACTCCCACGCTAGCAGCCAAATCAGCTCCATGCGCTCTGATGAAATTTTAAACCTAATATCCAAAACGCATAAAATCAAAGAAATTACCAAGAGCAAGCAAAGCCCAAGCAGACTTTTTGTGCTTGAAAATGGCTATATTTTTGGCTTGATAAATCCGCATAATTGCGATTTTTGCTCTACTTGTAATCGCATTAGATTAAGTAGTGAGGGCTTGTTGATACCTTGTTTGTATTTTGATGAAGGGCGTAGCATTTTAAAGGCGATGAAAAGCGGGGATTTAGCCAGCGCTAAGCAAATACTAACTGATGTTTTAGCAAATAAACCAGAAAAAAACAGATGGCAAGATGATGAAATTTCCACACGAGCCTTTTATGAAACAGGCGGGTAACTAAATAACTTTATAACAATAAATTAATAACTATTTTAAGCTTGTAATGAAAATTTTATTTTAATAATAGTTATGTTAATTCAAAAACTTTTAAGATACTTTTAATATAATTTTAAAATTTGAAATTTCAATGAAATTTTAATAATTTTTAGGATAAATATTTGTTAAAAATCAAATTTTTTATTTTTTTATTCATTAGCATAGCGTTTAGTTCTTGTGCGCAAAATGAAAAAAGCGAGCAAGAAATTTTACAAAGCAAAATAAATCATGGCAAGGCATTATATGCAAAAGATTGCATCGTCTGCCACGGCCAAAAAGCCGAAAAAGCCTATATGGGCGAGGTTCCGCCAATTAAGGATTTGGATTTTGCCGTAAGACTTGAAATGATGAAGCAGTATAAAAACGGTGGCTTAGGCGAAAAAGGCGCATACGGCCTAGCCAATGTAAAACAAGATGTAATGCTAAAATTAAGCCAAGATGATATGGAGCATATCAATTTATACATACAAACGCTAATTAGCGAAGAAAAAAATAAATAAAATTTTAATAAATTCTTACAATTTGTATAAAACCCTCAACGCAAATTTTAAAATTTATCTTTATTAAAATATAAAAAGCGAGTTTATTTGTAAAACTCTCAATGCAAATTTTACAATTTCACAAACAATCTTGCTAAGCTAGAATTATTAAAATTTGCTTAAAGCTCCAAAATCTTTATGATTGTTTAGAGCCGTTTAAGTTATATTGTGTTAGTATTTGTGAATTTTTTCAAAGAAGCTACATGAAAACCATCGCAATTAGTATCGGTGATATAAACGGCGTAGGGCTAGAAATCGCTATAAAAGCGCATTCTAAAATCAAATCTTTTTGTAATCCAATTTATTTTATAAATCAAAATTTGCTATTCCAAGGCGCACAAATTTTAAATGCCAATATCCCGGCTGATTTTAAAATTTATGAATGCGGGGAAAATTTTAAAATTCATCCAGGTAAAATTAGCAAAAAAAGTGGTAAATTTTCTTTTTTAAGCTTTAAAAATGCCCTAATATTCACAAAAAACGCCCAAGCAGATGCGCTAGTAACCCTACCAATAAATAAAAAATCCTGGCAAAAAGCTGGCATAAAATATGTAGGCCACACAGATGCTTTAAGCGATTTTTTCAAAAAACAAGCCATTATGATGTTAGGTTGCCAAGAGCTATTTTGCGCTTTATTTACCGATCATTTAGCATTAAAAAAAGTAAGCAAGCAAATAAAAAGTAAAGCTTTATTTAAGTTTTTGCTTGATTTTTATGCTTGCACTCAATTTAATAAAATCGGTGTTTTAGGCTTAAATCCACACGCTGGCGATAATGGCGTGCTAGGTTGTGAAGAAAAAGCCATCAAAAAAGCCATCAAAAAAGCAAATCATAATTTAAATAATAAAATTTTCATCGGCCCCTTAGTAGCTGATGCTGCCTTTAATGCAAACTCGCTCAAATCTTGCAATCATCTAGTAGCGATGTATCACGATCAAGGTCTAGCACCGCTAAAAGCCTTGTATTTTGATAAATCAATAAATGTAAGCTTAAATCTGCCAATAATCCGCACCAGCGTAGATCACGGCACGGCTTTTGATATAGCATACAAAGGCCTTGCTAGCACAAAAAGCTACGAAGAGGCCGTAAAATACGCAAATTTAATAGCAAATTCTAAATAAACCAAGCTTGGGGGCATTTATGTAAAGTATAAATAAATAATAAAGATAAATAAACAATACTTGGAGGATTCGTGTTTAGAGGAATTTTTGCTGGCAAAGATAATCTTTTTGCCTTGATATTTTTTATAATTTCAGTTTTTGCTTTTTTTATTTGGGGATATAATTATATTCCAAGCAATCATCTTTTACTTTTTATTTTAGCTAGTGTTTTTGGTATATTTATGGCCTTTAATATCGGTGGCAACGATGTAGCAAATAGTTTTGGTACTAGCGTGGGCGCTAAAACCCTTACCATTAAGCAGGCTTTAATAATCGCAGCTGTTTTTGAGCTAAGCGGTGCGATATTTGCTGGTGGCGAAGTAACTAGTACCATAAGAAGCGGGATTATTAGTTTATCAGATCAAAGCTCAGTACCACCTATGGCATTTGCTGGGGTTATGATGGGAGCGTTATTTAGTGCTGGTGCGTGGTTGTTTGTGGCTACAAAATTTGGTATGCCAGTATCTACTACCCATTCAATCGTAGGCGGTATAATAGGCGCTGGTATCACTATGGGAATGATACATTTTGGCACTTGGAGCGATACTGCTGGGCTAATAAAATGGAGCAAGGTTTTAGAAATAGTAGCTAGCTGGTTTATAAGCCCAGTAGCTGGCGGAATAATAGCTTATATGGTTTTTGGCTATGTAAAAACCAAAATCATCACGCCCTCTGTGCAATTACACGAAAAAGTAAAAACATTAAAAAAAGAGCGCAAAACATATAAAAATCAATATTTTAAAGAACTTAGCACAAAAAGTGAGGCCGAGCAACTCTCAGCCCTTAGAAAAGTAGCCGCGGCTGCTGAAGAAGATGACGAAGATGATATAACAAACACCGTTGCCGTGCGTAGCGAATACCGCGACCAGCTAAGAAGAATGAAAAAAAACGAGCGCAGTATTGATGTGCTAAAATATATGCGTATGAATATCCCAATCGTAGCAGCTTGTGGCGCGGCTGTGGTTTCAGCTAGTTTATTATTTAAGGGCTTAAAAAATTTAAAGCTTGATTTTAGCGTGGCTGAGACGCTTTGGATGATTTTTGTTATTTCAATTTGTGCTTATTTAATTAGCTTTGCAATTGTAAATATGATAAAAAAAGATAATCCTATAAAAGGCATAAATCGCGTATTTGGATGGTTTCAAATCTTTACAGCCTCAAGCTTTGCTTTTTCTCACGGCGCAAACGATATAGCAAACGCCGTAGGCCCTTTTGCGGCGATTTTAGATGTGCTAAAAACTAGCTCAATTAATTCTAGCTCGCCAGTGCCGTTTATCGCAATGGCCACCTTTGGCGTGGCTTTGGTTGTAGGGCTTTGGTTTTTGGGTAAAGAAGTAATTACCACAGTAGGCTCAAAACTCGCTCACATAGAGCCTACGACAGGTTTTAGCGCTGAGCTAGCAAGCTCTGTGGTGATTTTAGTAGCCACTCACATGGGCTTGCCTATTAGCTCTACGCATGTGCTAATTGGTGCTGTGCTTGGCATAGGATTATATAATAAAAGCGCGAATTGGTCCTTGCTTAAACCTATTGGGCTTGCTTGGGTTATTACCATACCAGCAGCTATGCTCGGTTCGGCGTTTTGTTATTGGATCTTGCATATGCTATTAATAGATTAAAATTTTAATTTTGCTAGGCTAGTAGAGTATTGTAAATCCGCTAGCCCGGCTTATTACTTAGCTTATAAATAAAATTACAATAAAATATTTTGCCCTTAAAGCTAATTAAAATTTTAAAATTTCTGGCTTTTTGCGGATAAATTTTAATAATTTCTAGCTCTTTTTTAAGAAAATTTAACTTTTTATGTGAAAGTTTGTGAAATTCTTTAAAATTTTTCACATTTTAGCGTTAAAAAACATAGAAATTTTAGCCTCTTTTAAAGAATATTGCGGTAAAATCTCGCATTTTTTTAAGGTTATAAATGATTACTTGGATGCAAAAACACAAAAAATATCTAGTTGTTACTATTTGGGTTAGCACGATAGCCTTTGTTGGCGCTGGATTCGTGGGCTGGGGAGCTTATGATTTTAATAAATCCCGTGCTACTTCAATAGCAAAAGTCGGCGACATAGATATATCTTATCAGCGTTTTGAGCAAACCTATGCCAAGCTTTTTAATTATTATTCTCAGCTAAGCCAAAGACAATTAAGCCAAGAAGAAGCAGAGCAATTAGGCTTAGTAAATATCGCCACGCAAAGCCTAATAGATCAAGCTTTGCTTTTAAATTATGCTAAGGATTTGGGGTTAGATATAAGTGATGAAGAGCTTATAAGCGAGCTAATCAAAACACCTAATTTTCAAAAAGATGGCACCTTTGATACAAAAACCTATCAAAGCACCCTACAAAGATTAAAAATCACCCCAAAAGAATACGAAAACGAATTAAAAGATAATTTGCTAGCACAAAAACTTCTTTCTACCCTAGGACTAAAAGCCGACACCCTAGCACAAGAGCTATTAAATGCCGATATATCAATGAGCGATACAATAAAAGCCAAAGTAATTTTAGCCACACTGCCAAAAATCAGCGATGATGAAATAAAACAAAGCTGGGATAAAAATAAAGATCTATATTTATCTAGCCAAAAATACGAGCTAAACACGCATTTTATCCCAGTAGCAAAAGATGAAAAAATCGATGAAAACGCGCTAAAAGCATATTATGATGAAAACCGCGCTGATTATAAAGATGGTAGCGATAAAATTATGCCTTTTGAAGAAGCAAAAAGTGCTGTAATGGCTGATTTAGCCTTTAAAAACGCCAAAAAAGGCGCGCTTGAAGAGTATTTAAAAATTAAAAAAGGCGACAAAAACGCTAGTGAAATTTTAATAATAGACAGCGCCAACACAAATGATTTTCCACTCGATGAGTTAAAAGACGCAAAAGAAGGCGAAGTGCTAAAACCATTTACTTATAAAAATGGATATTTAATAGCCAAAATAGCCAAAATCATCGCCCCGCAACCAAAAAGCTACGAAGAAGCAAAGGCCGATGTTTTAAGCGCATTGCAACTCAAAAAAATGCGTGAAAATTTACAAGCAAATGCCAAGGCGAGCCTAGAAAAAAAAGAAGAATTAAAACAAAAGATTAAAATTTCAAAAGATAGCGATGAAAATATTTTAGGTTTAAGCCAAGAAGAAAGCATAGAGTTTATCAGCAAGGTTTTTGCCAGCACTGATAAAAGTGGTTATATTTTGCTAAATGATAAGGCTGTGGTTTATGAAATTATCGAGCAAAACTTATTTACGCCAAATAAGCAATTTGCTAGTTTATTAGCCAGCAATGCAGCTAATATCAAAAAATCTCAGTTAGAACAAGGCTTAATCTTAGCCTTACAAAAACAATACATTATTAAAAAATATTATAAATAAAGGTTGAAAGTGTCGGCTAAAATTTTAGGTATAGATGTCGGATCTGTTAAAATTTGCGCTGCGATAGCAGAATTAAATAATTCAGGCGGTGTGAAAATAATCGCCATTAGCTCTTGCGAATCAAAAGGGCTAAAAAAAGGCTCCATCACAAATATAGAATTAGCAGCAAACTCCATAAAATCCGCAGTAGATGATGTAGTGCGCATCGCTGGAACAAATTATGATCGCGTAATAGTTTCACTTAGTGGCAAAGATATACAAAACATAGAAGCCAATAACGCTATAAATATGCCAGAAAAAGAAGTAAATTTGGCTCAAATTTCACGCTTGCTTGAAGATGTGGAGTATAGGGTTAAAATTCCTAGCGAGTATGAAATAATCCACACCTTGCCGTATAATTTTAAACTTGATGAGCAAGAAAACATAGAAGATCCACTTGGTATGAATGGCAATAGACTCGAAGTAGATACTCACATCATAGCAGCCCAACGCTCATCTGTGATAAATCTACGCAAGGCAGTAGAAAAAGCAGGCTTAAAGGCTGATAATATCGTCTTAGCAGCCTATGCCTCGGCAATTGCTACACTAAATGAAGATGAAAAATCCCTTGGCGCTGCGCTAATAGATATGGGTGGGGCAACTTGCAATATGATAGTTCATGCTGGAAATTCTATGCGCTATGCTGATTTTTTGGGCGTTGGCTCAGTTTCTATTACTAATGATATATCAGCTATTATCCACACGCCTATTTCAAAAGCAGAAGATGTTAAGCTAAAACTAGGCGATATTAAAAGACAAGGCTTAGAAAAGGTGTTATTGCCAGATATAGGCGATGAGGATGAATTGCGTCAAACAGATGTTAATATCATAGCTGAGGTGGTTTTTGCTAGGGTAAATGAAACCCTTTTATTACTAGCTGAAATGCTAAATAATTCAGGCTATGCCCATCTTTGTGGCGCAGGCGTGGTATTAACCGGCGGTATGACAAAGCTTGAAGGACTTAGAGAACTAGCTACTTTAATATTTAATAATATGTCAGTGCGCATAGCCAAACCAATTGATATAGAAGGATTAGATAATGATTATAAAGACCCAGCATATTCATGTGCCATAGGTTTATGCTTATATGGCGCTGGAAAATTTACACCATATGAAAAAGACAGCGAACACAAAATGCGCTATAAAGGCGAACCGCCAATTATTGGCAAAAGCACTGGCTTAGCGAGTGTGCAAGATTTAGATAGGACAAATGCTTCAAATTTTAATGCACAAAACAATCAACTGCCAATATCCGCAAATGGTGAATTAGGCATAAAACTTGAAGGCGATTCAACAAATCAAAAAGTATTTAAACCTAGGATAAAAATCAATCCTTTGGTTAAAGTAATTAATTATTTTAAAAATTTATTTTAAGGGGTTAAAAATGAGTGCTTTTAGCATAGAAGAAGGTAACACAATAGCTTTTGATGTAAAAATTAAAGTAATAGGCGTAGGTGGTGGCGGCGGTAATGCCATAAATCATATTATACGCGAAGGTATAAACAAGCTCTCAGGTATGGATAGGGTAGATTTATTAGCAGCTAATACCGATGCACAAGCTCTAATAAAATCACAAGCATACACAACCTTACAACTTGGCGAAAAAAGAACCAAAGGGCTTGGCGCAGGTATGCGCCCAGAAGTTGGCAGAGAATCAGCCGAAGAAAGCTATGAGCAAATAAAAGCTATGCTAGATGATGCTAAGATAGTATTTATCGCCTCAGGTTTTGGTGGTGGCACAGGCACGGGCGCTGCGCCTATTGTAGCTCGCGCAGCCAAAGATATAGGCGCTCTTACCATAGCAGTAGTAACCACCCCTTTTCACTCAGAAGGTAAAAGACGCATGAGATTAGCCCAAGAAGGCATAGTCGAGCTTAAAAAAGAATGCGATAGTATAGTAATAATCCCTAATGAAAAATTATTAGCAATAGCTGGCAAAAATGTAGGCTTTAAAGATAGCTTTAAGATAGTAGATGCTGTGCTTGCAAATGCGGTAAGCGGTATGAGTTCTGTTATACTTGAATCAGGCGATGGTGATATAAATGTGGATTTTGCCGATGTTTGCACGGCGATGAGCCATCGTGGCTTGTCGCTTTTGGGTGTAGGGCAAGCAACGGGCGAGGATTCAGCCCAAGAAGCTATAAAATGCGCCATACAATCGCCACTGCTTGATAACATAGACATAAAAGGCGCAAAAGGCGTGCTAGCTAATTTTCGCTTTCATCCAGCTCATCCACAAGGCGATATACACGAAGCCATGGGCTTGCTTAGAGATACTGTTGATGATGATGGCGAGGTTGATATTTTCTTTGGCACCATTACAGATGAAAATATGCAAGTAGATTTAGTAGAAGTTACCGTAATAGCCACAGGTTTTGCCGACAAAGAAGAAGAAAAAATCGACCCAACCCCACAACAAATCAAACCTATGCCTACGCAAAAAACAGGCACAGATGATTTATTTGCTGATTTTTATCATAAGCCAGCGCCTAGACCAAATATCAGGCCAAATTCTGATGATTTAGACGCGCCATCTTTTAAACGCTTTATGCTAGATTAAACTCTGGGCGGGTTTTCCGCCCTAGCTTATTTTAAAATTTTAAATATGAAAAAACTTTTATTTATTTTGCCTGTATTTTTTAGCGCGTGTTATGTTAATGAACGCGGGGTTTCGGCTAGATATTATAATGATTGCCGCGAGTTTTACGATGCATCGGGTATGTATCATAAGGTCTGCGATGAAAATATAATTGATTTTGCCGACATCAAAAAACTCCCTACAAAAAAATCAAAAAACCACACAAAAATCAAGCAATTACCAGAAATTAACGAAGAAGAAGAAAATAAAGCCATCGATGAGCTTGAAAAACAACTAGAAGAAGAAAGCAAAAATGAATAAGGGCTTAAATCAAGCTGGCCTAGATGCGCTTTTAGCTCAAATCAACACGCTAAAAGGTGAGTTATTAAGCTTTGAAAATGCGGATTGTTTAAGCTTAAAATTAAATGGTGCCGATGATGAAATAATCACAAAAATCGCCCTTGATTTAAGGCCGTGGCGCAAAGGCCCATTTAAAATAAACGAGCTTTTTATAAATGCTGAATGGAATAGTTTTATAAAATTTAACGCTCTTTTAAAATATTTTGATGCTACAAATAAGCGCGTGTGTGATGTAGGATGCAATAACGGCTATTATATGTTTCGTTTATTAGCTCAAAATCCAGCAAAAATCGTAGGTTTTGACCCATCAAAATTATTTTTTTCTCAATTTTATTTTATAAATCATTTTTTACGAACAAAAATTGCTTATGAGTTATTAGGCGTGCAAGATTTACCGGCTTATTCAAGGGCGCAAGGCAAGTTTGATTTGATTTTTTGCCTTGGCGTGCTTTATCACAGAAGCGATCCTATTAGCACACTAAAACAGCTAAAAGCAGGCCTAAGCGATAATGGCGAGCTAATACTTGATACGCTTTTTATAGAGCGTGATGATGAACTAGTGTTAAGCCCTGCTAAAAGCTATGCTAAGATGAGCAATGTATTTTTTATCCCAAGTCTTAAAGCGCTTGAAGGCTGGGCGTATAGGGCTAAGTTTAAGAGCTTTGAGCCGTTATTTTCTAGCCTTACAGACGAAAACGAACAACGCTTAACGCCTTGGATTTATGGGCAGAGTTTAGAGCAGTTTTTAAGCGATGATAAAGCCTTTACCATAGAAGGCTACGCGCCACCAAAACGCATTTATGTAAAATTAAGAGGTTAAAATGCCAAACGAAGAAAACAATCAAGAACAAATCATAACCCAAGAACCAAACCCCGAAATAAACGAGTTTTCAGCCTTAAATAACGAAGATCTTGCGCGCTTTGAAAACCAAATTAAAATAAGAAATGAAATTAAGCCAGTTTATACAGGCTATGTTTATGATATGAAAGAAAATTTTGCAAAAACTCGTTTTAGCACGACAAAAGAAATGGCTTATGATGAAGATGGCTTGGTGTTTAATAGCTTTTTACATACAGCGGCCAATTATGCTGCGCAAGTGGCTATCAATAGTGAATTTTTAATCACAATAGCCTCGCGCGTTAATTTTTTGGCCCCGGCAAAAGTCGGCGATATAATCTCTTTTGAAGCCAAGGCATTTTTTAATGAAAGCAAAAAACGCGAAGTTAAAGTAAAGGGCTTTATTAATGATATACGCGTTATTGAAGGCTCTTTTTCTATCATTATCCTTGATGAGCATATTTTCAAAATCCAAAAAAAGCAATTAGAAAAACAAGCAAAAGAAAGCCGCAATACTCGCACAGCTAATAATAAATAAATTTTAAAATTTATTTATGTGCGCTCGCTAGCTGTTTATAAGTAGTTTATCGCGCTTTTAGTTTAAAATTTTATTTTTTAATAAGGGCGGAATAAAATTTAATCTTTCAAAAAAATAAAATTTTAAAATTTATTTTTTACTCTTTTAAAAAAGCAAAATTTTAGAAGTTAATTTTAATCTTTTAGTGGAGAAATTTTAAAATTTATTTTTAATTTTAAAGAGCAAAATTTTAAAATTTACTCCATAATTTTATTTATTTTTTTACAAAAACGCTTTGTAAATTTTGAATAGTTTGAGGGCTAATTGCGCCGATTAAGTATTCAAGTTTAATATAAGCTAGCACCAATTTATGTGAGGCTTCTAGCGAATCTAGCATTGTTTGATGAACCCTAGCGCGCGCATCAAAAAGCGCTATCACATCGCGCAAACCTTCATTATAACCGCGCTCTACTGAGATTTGATAAAGCTTAGCGGTTTGGACGGAATTTCTCATAATCTTAGCCTCGCTTAGATAATTGCGAAAATCACTAATGGCGGTTTTTTGATCGATTTCTACCTTGCGTTGTGTATCAAGCTCTTTTGTTAGGCTTGACATTTTTAAATATTCGCCTTCTTGCATTCTCGCATAAGTTAAACCGCTTTTAAATATCGGCATACTCACACGAAACATTGTTTCTACTTTATTTTTTTCATCGCCAAAACGCACTTTTTCTTTATAGTCATAATTAGAATAACTCAAACTAAAATCAGCAGTTGGCAAAAAGGCTGCGATACGCTTATTTTTTTCATATATGGCGATTTTAGATGCGATTTGGCTTTGTTGGTATTCGTGATTGGCAAAGACATTTTCATATTTGCTAGTATCCACGCTCTCAAAAAAATCAAGCTGTAAATTTTCAAAATCATCATAAGTGCCTATTTCTTGCCCTGTTAGCTTGGCTAAGGCTAGCTTTGCTACTTCGATACGGCGTTGGGCTCTGCTAACGCCAAGCAATGCTTGATCGTAGCGCACATTTGCTTCAAGCGTGTCCATTTTATTAGCAAGGCCAAGCTCTAAACGCTTGCTTAATTGATCAAATTTTAAACGATTGGTATTTTCTAAAATAGCTGCTAATTCCAAGCTTTTATTAGCATAAGCAAGCTCAAAATACGCCATTGCCACGCGGTTTGCTAGATCTTGTTTTGCTTGTTCGTAGATCAAATCATAGCCATCTTCTCTTAGGCTATCTTGTGCGCGTCCATACCATAAATCAGGGCGAAAAACTTGCTGATTTAGCGTAACGCCATAGCGTTGGTAGGTTTCGTCCATTTTATCCTTGATGCCAGGATATTGTTTGTTGTATTTTTCGCCATTATATACATAAGTTGCTTCTATGCTCGGCAAAAGCGTAGCAGTAGCTTGCCATGTGCGCTCTTTGGCAGCTAAATTTTCATACATCGTGCTTTTTACGATTTTATCGTTTTCTAATGCCATTTCATAAGCTTTGCTTAAACTAACATCAGCTCCGTTTGCGATGCTAATGCCAATAAAGGCTATAAAAGAAATTTTAAGAAAGCTTTTTTTCATCTTTAATCCTTGAAATTTTAATCTTCATTAAATGCTTTTGCAAACATTCTGCTAAATGGTTTAAGCAAATAGCTTAACATAGTGCGGCGACCCGTTTTTATCACTACTTCTGCTGGCATTCCAGGCACGAAAAAAAAGCCGTTTTCTTTGATTTTTTCTAAACCGCGCTCGGTTGGCTCGGCTTTTACTTGGTAGTAAGGATTGCCATAGCGATCCTCAAGCACATCAGCTGATACATAAGTAAGCTTGCCCTCTACAATCTGTGAAGTTTGCGTATTAAATGCGCTAAACATCAAATCCGCATCCAAGCCTTCAAAAACCTTATCTATATGCACGGTTGGCAACTGCGCTTCTATGATGTATTCAGCATTTGTAGGCACTAAGCTCATTATGGTTTCGCCAGGTTTTACTACTCCGCCTATGGTGTGTGCGTTAAGCTCTACTATGGTGCCATCTTCTGGGGCTTTTATGGCTGCTCTTTCTTGTTGATCTTGCATAGCGCGAAGTCTGGCTGCTGTGTCATTAAGCTTAGTTTTAGCATCTTCGTATTGTTTTAGGATATCTTCTTTAAAGCTGCGCTCTCTAAATAAAATTTGCTGTTCGGTTTCGGAGATTTGGACTAAAAGTCTTGCTATTTCAGCTTTGCCATTAGCGATTTGTCCTTGTGCTTCGGTGCGGTCGCGCTCTATATCTCGCAAGCGGATTTTATCGGTTAATTGCTCTTTATATAGCCTTTGCCATTCTTTTGCTTCTTCATTTAATGATGCTACGCGCGCTGTGCGTGAGCTAACGATAGCTCTTGTACCTTCTATTTGGTTTTGAAGTTGGTCTATTCTTTGTTTTAAGATACTAATTTCATCATTTAATAGCTTATTTTGCTCGTTAAAAATGCTTTCTTGTCCGCTAGCTGCTAGCTCAAAGCCTTTTTCGTTTTTAATATCATCAGCCCAAGTGATGGTTTTATTGCCATCTCTTTGTGCTTGTAAGCGACTTACAATGACGCTATTTTGTAAATATTCATTTTTTAATATATCTATGGTGCTGTTTAGTTGAGCGTTTTTAATCTCTATTAATAAATCGCCCGCTTTTACTACATCGCCATCTTTTACATAGATTTTTTCTACCACACCGCCTTCAAGGTGCTGGATTAGTTTTTTATTACTTGAAACTACTATCTTGCCTGGTGCCACAGCCGCGCTATCAAGCGGAGCAAAACCCATCCATAGCACAAAAACCGCAATAAAAGCGCCTATTAAAATTGTGCCAAATTTTATTACCTTATCTTCATTTTGTAACATCAGCAATTACCCTTTTTGTGTTTGTGTTTGATCTGCTACTTGGGCTGGTTTTACTGCTCCAAGCTTAGCTAAGATACTATCGCGCTCGCCAAAATAAACTAATTGCCCGTTATTTAACACAGCGATCTTATCTACGCTTTGAAGCACATTTAATTTGTGAGTAATCATTAAAATTGTAGCCTTGCCTTTTAGAGCCATTAAAGAATTATGCAATGCGCGCTCGCCTTCTTCATCTAAGCTTGCATTTGGTTCATCAAGCACGATGATTTTAGGATTTTTATAAAGAGCTCTTGCAAGAGCTACGCGCTGGCGTTGTCCGCCTGAAAGACTAGTCCCGCCAATGCCTAATCGCGTATCATAGCCATCAGGCAAGCGAAGTATCATATCATGGACATTTGCTGCTTTTGCAGCTTCTACTACTGCCTTGCTATCTATCTCGCCAAAACGCGCTATATTTTCAGCCACAGTGCCCTCAAAAAGCTCCACATCTTGTGGCAAATATCCCACATGCTGTCCTAGCGCATCGCTATAATATTGATTTATATCAGCTCCATCTATTCGCACCACGCCATGAGCTAATGGCCAAATGCCTAAAATCGCCCTAGCTAGCGAACTTTTACCAGCAGCGCTTGGGCCAATTATCGCGCACATATCACCAGCATTTAAGCTTAAATTTATGCCCATTAGGCTTGGTCTTTTTGCGTTTGGTGGAACAAGAGAAATGCTCTCGCACGCAATGCTACCTTGTGGGTCAGGCAGGGTTAATTTATCGCGCTCTACTGGGAAATCGTTTAAAAATTTATCTAATCTTTCATAGCTATCTTTTGTGCTTTTGTATTGTTTCCAGCTAGCTATTAAGATATCAAGCGGAGCAAGAGCGCGCCCAAGCAAAATCGAACCCGCTATCATCATACCAGGGGTTATTTCCATAGTTAGCACCAAATAAGCGCCAAGCCCTAGCATTAGCGATTGTGAAGCAACGCGCGTGCTTTTAGAAATATTTGCATAAACGCCAGCTTGTGCGCTAGCTTGGCTGTGAGATTCTAAGAAAACATCGTGGCGTTTGCGCCAATGCTTTTTAAGGGCTTCATTCATACCCATAGCATTTATTACTTCGCTATTTCTTAGGTTTGTATCTATTAGGCGAATGGCTGATTTATAAGTATCGTTTGATTTTTTAAGCCCATCTTTTGTGGCTTTTTCATTTAATAAAGCCACGCCAAAAAGCGCAATAGAAGAAAAAATCGCAAACCAGCCATACCAAGGATGAAATAAAAATAAAATTATTACATAAATAGGCAACCACGGAGCATCTAAAAAAGCAAAAACTCCATTTGTGCTCATGTATTGCTTGATGGAGTTTAAATCGCTCATAGCCTGAGAGCTAACACGCCCTGGATAACGCGATGAGAGTTTAAAGATAGCATCGTAGATTCTATCGCTTAAATTCATATCAAGCTGGTTGGCAAAAATAATTAAAATTCTTGATCTTAACACCTCAAAAATGCCCATCACAGCAAATAAAATCATTACTATTAAGGTTAAGAAAAATAAAGTGCTTTCAGAACGACTACTAACTACTCTATCATAAAGTTGAAGCATATAAAGTGGCGGAGTTAGCATTAATAAATTCACAAAAAAACTAAAAACTCCCGCATAAATAATACATCGTTTTGATTTTTGAATGGCTTGTTTTAACTCACCTGTTTTAATCATCTAAATATCCTTAAAATATGCCAATACAAGCAATTACGGCACTTTAAAATTGTAAGCAATGCTAAAAAAGTGCGGATTATAGCACAAAATTTTATATATTAGAAATTTTAGTATTAATTTTAATGCTTTTTGCTATAATGCGCGCTTTTTTGGGGATAAGATGAAAATTTATGCTTTGAGTGATGATGTTTTTACACCAAGAAATAAATTATTTGATAGCATTAGCCAGCTTATAAATGCTGGCGTGGATTTAATTCAATATAGAAGCAAAATTATCCCGCATGATACCCAGCTTTTAAAAAATATTTGTAAATACGCAAGATCTCGTGGCGCAACAATCATCATTAATGATGATGCGATTTTAGCCAAGCAAGTAGGCGCAAATGGCGTTCATATCGGCAAAAATGATGGCTCGCTAACGCAAGCACGCCAAATTTTAGGCAAAAACGCCATAGTTGGTGTAAGCTGCTATGATAGCTTAGATTTAGCTATTGAGGCTGAAAATTATGGTGCTAGTTACGCTGCCTTTGGCGCACTTTTTACTAGTAGCACAAAGCCAAATGCCACTAAATGCGATCTTAGCGTAATAAAAGCAGCAAAACAGCGCCTTAGCATTCCAGTATGCGCCATAGGCGGCATAAATGCTAGTAATATCGCAATGCTACAAAATACCGGCGTTGATTTAATAGCCGTGGTTAGAGCCTGCTATGAGCCATTTAGTATAAAAGAAAATATAAAAGCATTAAAAGCGAAATTTTAAGGATTATTTTAATTAAAATTTTAAGGTAAAAGATGGATATTTTTTCGGTTGTGATTTTAGGATTTATTGAAGGATTGAGTGAGTTTTTGCCCATTAGCTCCACAGGGCATATGATTTTGGGCGCAAAGCTTTTAGGCTTAGAGCAAGATAAGACGCTAAAATGCTTTGAGGTTGTAATTCAGCTTGGTAGCATTTTGGCTGTTATTGTGATGTTTTTTAAGCGTTTAGGGCGCGATTTTAATCTAATAATTAAGCTTATTATTGGTTTTGTGCCTACTGGATTGATTGGTTTAATGCTTTATAAATATATTAAAGAGCTTTTTTCGCCTAATACAGTAGCTTATGCCTTGATTGTTGGTGGCGTGATTTTTATAATTGTAGAATGGTATAAACTTCGCAAAAATAAAATAAATTTTAAACAAATCAGCACAATTAGCACCCAAGCAAATACGCAAGATGAAATTTCGCAAATTTCATATAAACACGCCTTTATCATCGGCCTGGCGCAGTGTTTTGCTATGATACCTGGGACATCACGCAGTGGCGCTACTATCATCGCTGGCTTATTGTGCGGATTATCAAGGCAAGCAGCAGCTGCTTTTAGCTTTTTGCTAGCTGTGCCTACAATGCTTGTGGCCACACTCTATGATAGCTACAAAAACCGCGAAATTTTCATAGAAAATAGCCAAAATATTTTATTGTTTTTACTTGGTGGGGCGGTGGCTTTTGTGGTGGCTCTTTTGGTTTTGCGCTTATTTTTAAGATTTGTATCGCGTTTTTCTTATATTAGTTTTGGCGTGTATCGCATTATTTTAGGGACTATATTTTTGCTTTTTGTGTTATAAATTTTATTTTAATGTTAAATAAAATCAATAAATTTTAAGCTAAATTTTATGTATTTATAATAAAATTGCGCTTTTTATTTAATTTTGGATCGGTAGCTCAGTTGGTTAGAGCATCCGGCTCATAACCGGATGGTCCCAGGTTCGAGTCCTGGCCGATCCACCACTGACGCTTTTTATTGCCCCCCGCTCTTTTCTCAAAGATTATCACAAACAATTGAAAAAACGCGCTTTTAGGCTTTTTAAACTTCTCTTTATTAAACATAATTTATAATTATTCATCAATCTTTTTAAGCACTAGATTAGGCACTACTGCTTAAAATGCCTAATCGTAGTGCCTAATTTTTTAAAAAAAGGACGAAATAATGGGGCGCACAGCAAAGCAAATTACAGCAAGAGAGATCAAAACACTCCGCCATAGCGCAAAAGACGGCAAGCGCGCAACGCGTTACGGGCTAGGTGAGACACGCTTTTATTTGTGGGTTTATCCAACTAATAAAAAAGAATTTTATTATAAAAGTATAAGCGGGCAGTGGCACAAATTAGGCGAGCTTACAGAGCTTTACACGCGAGAGAGAGCTAAGCAAGATTATTCAAAGCTTTACGCACAAGACGCGCTTAATCTCTTAGAAAAAACGCCAAAGCAACGCGCCACTGCAATCACGCTAAAACAATGCTATGATGAGCTTTTTACGCAAGCTTACGCGCTTAGAGGCGAAGTTGGCACGCGAGAGTACGAGAATGATTTACGCAAGAGAAAAGATGCAAAAAAACGCTTGCCAAAATGGATTTTACAGCCCTTAGGGGATAAATTATTAAGCGAGTTTAACGCGCAAATTTTAATTAATAACTTTACTAAAAACCCTGACGAGCTACCAACGCGCGAAACAACTAAGAAGTGTTTAATAGTGTTTAAAACACTGCTAAAACAAGCTAAAATTCGCGGATTAATTGATGATTTAGCATTCATAGATCAGGCGCGAAGTGAGCTTAAAGAGATTTTGCCAACCGCGCCCAAAAACCGCAAAGAGCGCGCAACGCTTTTAGACGATAAAAACCGCCTAGACGAGCAAAAGACAAGCGAGCTTATAAAATGCGTGATGGGTGGCAAAATGAGCCTTAACGCAAAGCTTTTGTTTGCGTTTATGATGATTAATCCGCAACGCCAAAACGAGCTTAGGCATTTGCGCGCAAGCGATTTAACGCGCGATAAAACCGCGATAAAATACCACGCCCATAACAACAAAACATCCGCGCAAGCTCTTATCCCACTATCGCCGCAAGGGCGCAGGATTATCGAGCTAGCATTGAAAATCAGCGGGGGAAAATACATTTTTAGCATTAACAATACGCCAATCAGCGATAACACATTAAACAAGTTTATAAAAGAAAATGGGCTAAATTTTACAATGCATTCAATTCGCGCGACTTTTGCCACATCAATCCAAGCCAGCGATGAATTAGGCGAAAATAGCATTTACCGCAAGAAATTAGCAGATATAATAATGCTCCACATCACGCAATCGGCGGTGGATAAGGCTTATTTTTTAGAGCAAGCAAAGCAAAGCGAGCTTTTGCGTGTTTTAGAATTTTGGGCTAACAAAATAGAGAATTTGGGGCTTGATATTGACTATTTAGAACAGCAAGTAAAAGATTTGCTAAATGAATAAGCAATGCCAAGATTTTGCACTGGGCGGACAGCCAGCGCAATCGAGCATATTTGATTTGTTAAAAGATATTTGCGAATTATGCCCGCCCCGCGCTGAAAATTAACTTAACCTGCTCCATTTTCTTGTATGTTTAGCTGCGCAGGATTAGCAAGCTTGCCTGAATTAAAGTCTTTTGTAACTAGCTCAATGTGATCTGAGAGAATTTTTGGTGCGTATTGACGCGCATTCTCAACTGCGGGTCGCATAAAAGGCTTTGCTTTTGCGTGCTTAGTGCCGTGCTCAACAAAAATAAAATAAAATGCGTCTAGCTTTACTTTTTTTGTCGGGTCGTCTTGGTATTTTGCGTTTCTAAGACGCACTTTTATCTTTTTATCAATCATTTTCGCGTAAGTTTTGCGCGAGACTTTGCGCACTTTTTTTACTAGCACTGAGCGCGCAACTTCATCACGCGTTTTTGTGCGCGAGCTTACGCTTACGATGTGAAGTCGCATTTCGCCCGTTTTGCGTGGGGCGAGCCTGCGGGCTTCATCTCTTACGCGCTTAGTAATTTCTTTTAGCGCGGGCAATAACGCCTGTTTTTTAACTGCGATCGGGTATTGCTCTAAGCTTTTCATTAGTTCTTTTAGCCCTTTTACTTCAAATTTGGCACTTCTCATTCTTGCCCCTTTTAATCATTGCGCGCATTGCTTTTTCAAACTCTTGCTTTTTTTGGATTTTTGATTTTTGCGGGGCTTTGCTAATGCTAAAATCTTGCGCAGATGCTTTGCCCCCCATAAAATTTACGATAATTGCGATTAATTGCGCCATTTGAGCTTCTAACCTGTCAGCAAAAAATGGCTCAATGTTGTAGTATTCTACCCATTCTCGCAACTCGCCCGGGCTTAAAATTGTTTTTAAGTAATTTGGGTGGGGGATTTTAAGCTCGGCGCAGAGTTTGAAAAGAAAAGCGTTATCTGGGAGTTATCGCAGATGTTTCTTGTGAGATATTTAAAATTTTTGTCGCAATTTCATCAATTATTTTAAATGCTGTTGCGTTTAGAATTTTAAGCTCGTCAGCTGTAAAGCTTGGATTTACGCAACAAGTGCTCACCACATAAAAAATAGCATCTAGCTTAGTTTTTTCATCGTTTGTAAGCTTTATAAATGTTTCAAGCTCGCTAATATTTAAAGCTCTTAGCTCTACTTCGTCATTTAGCGATGTGATGAATACTCGCGCAGGGGCTTTTTGCATATGGAGATTTAAAAAATCATTTTTGTTTAACATTATTTTACCTTTTTAAAATTTGCCCCGCGAGCGCGGGGGATTAATTAATTAAGCACTTAATTCAGCATTTAGCGCGGTTTGCGCTTTTGCTTGAATTTCTTTTGCTTTTTCTAACACTACATTTGCTTTATCTAGCGCATCTTTTGTTTGTTGCTTGGCGGTTTCATCTTGTCCTGCTTGCGCTGTTGTGTTTAGCTCGGTTGCTTTATCTACTGCTAATTGCGCCTCATTTACGCGCCTTGTGGATTCATCAAACCAAGCTTGATTTTTCGATTTTTCGGTTGGCTCGCCTAAAATTTCAGCTTCGATTTCTGCTTGCATCTTACCGCCCTTAGAGCCTTTTACCGCAAATTTTGATAATTTCACGCGTTGTAGCCAAGTTGTGCCGGTTAATTCGCCATTGTCATAAGCCTCCATAATTAAACCAATTTCGGCATTTTTTTCAAATGCTGACTTCATTTGATTTACGCCATCATTGCCTGCGGGGTCGTAAAGAATAGTTGCTGAAACTGCGCTATATTCAATAGCTCCTGTCGAAACCATTTGCGCAAAATCCCTATCATTTAAAGGCTTGTATTTAGTAACTTCGCGCGTGGCTTCATAAATCGTTGGGTAATCATCTAAAAAGCCTACCGCCACATCGCCCGTGTATTCTTTTGGGAAATTTGGGTTATTAGCTAACTCAACTACTCTCACGCTTAGCCCGGTGTAATCGGGCGCGGTTGATATTTTTTTATTGTTTGACATTTAAGCTCCTTTTATGCGTTTTTCATTTTTAAAGCCTTAACGGCATCAGCTAGTGTTAGCTTAGCATCTACGCGCTTTTGAATTAAAAGCCCGATTTGTCCGTTAATCGCGTAAAGCTCATTTAATCTTTGTAAGCTAATCCCGCCGCGATCTGCTATTTGGTAATAGCTAAAATCGCCAAATATCGCAGGCATTGCATCTTTTGCCACTGCTGGCAAAAACTCACTTGTGTAGATTGGGCGACCTAAAAGCGTGTTAGGCGCGCCAGCACTTAAAGCGGGTTGCCATATTGACAAGCCGTTGCCATCTTTAATTAACCTTAATTGCTTTTCAAAGCTGTCGCTAACGATAAAGCAAGCGTTTGCGCGGTAGCTTTTAGCTAGCGCGTAATATAAATCTAGCACTTCTTCGTATTTGATTGTCGTTTGCGTTGCTGTTGTAACGCTAGCTGTAAGCCCAGAGCAAACGCCGGTTGGTTGATTTGTGCCGGTGCCATTTAAAAATGCTTGCTCTTCTAAATCACTAAGCGCGTCATACATTTTATTTCTAATGTAGTTTTCTATATCAATAGATGAATCTTCTAAAATTTCGGTTGATAATTTTATTACACCACCACATTTGTGGGCGTTTAGCTCGATTTTGCTAAAATGCGCGGATGTTTCGGTAAATGTTGTCGCTTCGGCAAGCCACGCAAAACTTGGGCGGGTGGCTTCTACGGGAATTTGCGTTGTTGAGCTTGTGGATATTACTGAGCTAATTTTTCTCATTAGTGTTTCTTTGTTTAGCTTTTCAATTACTGAGCTAGCAAAGCTTTTAGGCACGGTAAATCCGCCATCTGCATCGGTGGTAATATTAAGCGCGCGCGCTAGCTGGTGTTGCTCGCCCGGACTTTTTGCCAACATCCTAAAAAACGCGCTGTTAAGTTCGCGCTCGCTCATCGCCTCGCGCTCGCCTTGGCTTGCCCCGGCGTAGCTTGGGCTTTCATCCATAAATTTTTCGCGCTCAGCAAGCTTTTCAGCGCGTTTAATCTCTGCTTGTAAGCTATCAAAGCGCGCATCTAGTGCGCTGTATTTAGCTTGCTCGTCAGCTGTAAAATCGCGCTTTTCATTTTGTGCGCGGTCGTTTAAAGCGCGCATTTCATTGATGATTTTTTGCGCTTCATCTCGTTTAATCTCTAAACTCATTTAGAACTCCTTGTGAAAATTTGTCAAAATTTTAAACTATCAAAAAGAATTTAGCAAGCCCGCGATTTTTTCTTTTATTTTTATTTCGCGTTCTCTTGCCAAACTTAAATTTTGTGCGGATTTTAGCGATAAAATTTCGCGCTTTTTTGCGCCCGAATCCGCGCCTCTCCACACAGCCGAAAGCTCTAAAATTTTAAAAGATGTTACTTCTCTAATCTCGCTAGTTTCGCTACTGGCTGGGGATATTACGCGCTCATCATTTATTAAATAGCCAATTGAAACATCGCTTAGCACGCGCTCGATGTATTTTTGCCGTATAATTTGCGCGGATTTATCGCTTGAAAATACGCAATCACAAAGCAATTCATCATCTACAATTCTAATATTCTCAATTCTAGCGATGGCATTATCAACGCTTGGCTCGTGGTCTTTAAATAGCGTTGTAAGCTCGCTAGTATCGGCTCCGGCAACGCTTAAACGCTCGATGTAGTATTCGCCTGTGAAAAAATCAATGCGCCCTGCATCGCTATTTTTGCTAACAATACAAAAAGTTAGCGGGGCGTTTGCGTTGTCGTTTGCTTGCTCGCCCCCCGCCAAAAAGCTAGCAGTTCTTGTTAAAATTTTATTCTCCATAATAATCCTTTTACTCGATAAATCTAAACTCAATCATTGCGCGATAGCTCGTATCGTCTTTTAAATATTGCGTATTAAGCTCAATTATTGGCTTTTCAAAGTTATAAATCGCAGCTCGCGCAAGCTCGCATTTTTCTTGCGTGAGCGCAAAAGTAGCCCCGTAAATATCAACTTGTAATAAATACTCTCTCGCGATTGGGGCTCTTTGCTGGCGCGAGTTAAGACAAGTGTTGTCTGTTGTGGAAATTACCGAATACACACAAAATGGCAATTTTGCGCTGTTTGGGGCTTCGTTTAAATAAAGATTTAAGCCCGCTTCGCGCGTAAAATGCTCTACAAATCTATTTAGTATCATCTTTAACATCTTTCATGTTTAGTGGTTGTAAGTAAATATCGCCCCGCTCAATTTCGTTCATATCCTCTAATTTTCGTATATCATTTGCGCTATAAACGCCCATATTGCGCCCCAAATTGTAGGCTTCAAAGCGGGTTTTTACATCGCCACGCAAGATGCCACTTAGATTAAATTTGAAGTAAAATTTTGATTGTTCGTGCGGGCTTAGCAAGCGATGATTAAATGACGCTTCTATACACTCGCAAAGCGGGCGAATTGTAGAATCAGCAAAGGTGATTTTTAGTTGCTCGGCGTTATTGAATGTAGCGCGCGATAAATCGCCGATGAGGTGCGGCGGCACTCTAAAAATTCTAGCAATATCAGCGATTTGAAAATTTTTAAGCTCTAAAAATTGTGCTTCGGCGTTGCTCATTGAGATCGGGTGAAATTTCGCGCCCGCATCCAAAATCATCGTGGCGTGGGCGTTGTTGCCGTTGTAATCGCGGTTCATCGCGTTGCTAAGCTTTAAATATTGCTCATCGCTTAGTTGCTGCGGGAATTCTAACGCTCCCGATGGCATTGCGCCATTTTTAAACAGCGCGTTAGCATTAGCGTCTAGGGCATTGCTAAGCTTTAAACTTGCTTGGCACGCGCTTATTGGCGTTAAGCCCTTAATACCATTATCGCTAGGCTGAAACATTACATTTACTAGCTCATTGTATTTGTAAATGCGCGTTTTGCCCTTGTCGCTTGAAACTTCGTAACGCTCTAAATCAGTGTTGATATAAACATTTTTTGATTTGATTAGTTTTAGCTCTAAAATTTTGCCTGAGCGGGCGCGGATTGGCTCTATAAAGCCGTTGCCATAAAGGAGCGTATTATAAACTAATGCTTGTAAGAATGCAACAGAGTTCATTTTCTCGTTTGGCGCAATCTCTACTAAGCGGTTAAGCTCGTGGGAGCTGGCTTTTTGCGCGCCCTTTGGCGTTTTTTCATAAAGCGCAAAAGGCAAGGTGCCGATAGTTTGCGAGAGCAAATTAACACACGCATAAACTGCGCTAATTTTGGTTGCTTCATTTGCGCTTAGTGGGGTTGTTTTGTTTTGTAAAAATTCGCTTAACCCCAGCTCGCTATCATTGCGCGTAAAAATGCCGATGTGGGCGTGAGTTTGTGGGGCTTTTTGCTTTGATTTAAAAAAATTTATCATTCTTTTTAACCTTAAAATTTTTAGAATTTTAAAGCGTTAAAAAGAATTTAGCAAGAGTTAAAGAGAGCTTAAAAAGCTTGACATCTCATCGTCTAGTTTTTCATCGTTGATTTTTAGTTTAACGCGGTTATTTACGCCAATGCCGAGCACTTTTTCAAGTGCTAAAAGTCGCTTTTCGCTCTGGTCTAGCGCGCTAAATACGGGATTTAGCATTTCAGCACCTGCGCCTGTTAGCGTGGTGGTGGGGGCTTGCTCGCATTCAGCACTGAGCCTTGCGTTGCGTTTAAGCTCTGCGACATAGCGCGTGATGATTAGATTATCGACATCTGCGCTAGATGTCGTTTCTTTTAGCATTTTGATAATTTCGCTTTTTAAATCTTGTTGCGCGGGCGCGCGCCCAGCTATTTGCGCGGGGGCTTGCTTTTGCGGATTTGCTCGCGGGCGCGGGTCTTTCATCATTAGAGCTTTTGTTGAGTTCATTTTTGGCGAATTCTCGCGGATTGTTTTTAGCTCTAAAACATCGCTTAAATAATACTTGCCACCCACGCTTTTCATATTGCCTTTGTAGCGGTGAAAGCCTTTTTTATTGATGTTTAGCATTTCGCAAGCTTGTGAAATGCTTATTAATTCGTTATTTTTTTTCATAATATCCCTTTAATTCATAATTTGGGGCTACAAAAACCGCCCCCAAAAATCGGCGCGCGCAAAATGAATACTCCCCACGCGGTGGACGGGGGGTTGCCCTATAGAGATTTGACCGCCCCTAGCTAAGCAAAAGCCCCGCTAAGCGCGCTCACGCAATGTTTTACGGGTATGGCAAGCTTTACAAAGTGATTGTAAATTGCTAAAATTAAGCTTAGCTCCGCCCGAGCGAATTGGGACGATGTGATCTACATCGCTTGCGGGCTGTCCGCACTCCCTACAAAAAGGCTCGCGGATTAAAAATAATTTTCTTACTTTTTTCCACGCGCTTGAGTGATAAAACGCGCTAGATTCTTTATCTCTAAAAAACTTATCATAAGCTTTGCTAGCGGATTTGTCGCGGTGGTTGTGGGGAGTTTCAACGAATGCTTTACACTCAAAGCAGTATTTTTTAATCACAGCCATTTTTGTCCTTTTTAAAAATCTACTTGATAAAAGCCAATGCGCGTTTTTTCGGTAATATCTAACACCCAGTCGCAAAGGCTCGCGTCATCGCCCGGCGATAATTTAAACGCGTAAAGATTATCGCTAAGAATCCGCGCATTCCACTCCGCGCCAAAGCTGACAAATACGCTATTTGCGATAGATAGATATTTGATTTGGGCGTATCTTAAACCGGGGTTTTGATATAGCTTTTTAAAAAAATTTCGATGAAGTCCCCATTCACGCTCAATATCTTGCGCTAAAAAATAATTATTTATAAGCGTTGCCATCGTTGCTTTAACCCTCTAATTTTATAACCACACCAGAGTTTTTTTCATCATCGCAAAAGCTCTCGCTAATTTGCGTTAAATACTTTTTCGTGTCGTCTTTGATGATGTTTAGCGCGCGCATTTCATCAATCATACACTTTCTAATAAAGCTATGATTGTCTAAATCTAGGCGCGTTCCGCAATATGAAAAATGGATTTTTACAGGATTTTTAAAGATAAAATTTTGAGAGTTGCGCGCATTGTTTGCTAGCTCTCTAAGCTCTTTATTCTTTAAAATTTCGTTCTTGTAAGCTAAGATAAATGCGCGCTTAATATCATTAGCGCGCTTAATTCTCTCGTAATAATTCAGCCCCGCATAAACGCTATTTAGGCTGTATTTAGCGCAAATTTTAAATGGCACAAATAGCGTGATTTTATCCATTGCTCGCCTTTGTTAGAGCTTTATTTAAAATATTATTTAACGCGGCGATTTGTTGCGTAACTGGATTTGCTACCCGCTCGGGCTTTTTATTAGCGCATTCAATCAAAAAGCACTCATCGCGGGGGTGATTTTCTCTTGCGTTTTCAATCTCGCTAAGCCCGCGCAAATATATCTTTTGCGCCATCAGTGATGGGGTGGATTTATAAAGCAAGTAAACCTTTTTAAATTTTGGTTGGATAAATTGATTTAAGTCTTGCTCGCTCGCGTTATTGATAAACGCCCAGCCCCCGATGTGAGCTACCGCGTGAGTGATAGCTTCATCTTTGAAATCAACGCTTTTATACGCCCCACACTCATAAATCGCGTAAATTAGCGTATCCCACGCGCTCCCAGCGCTAGCTTCGTTATCATCGCTAAAAGTAGCTAAAATAGTTGCGACTTTTGGGAGCGTTGCGTATTCGTAAGTTTGAATTACTCTAAACAGCGCAAGCTCTAAACTTTTGCGCTCTAAGTGTTTGAGCGATTGATAATAAATATTTAGCGCGCTAGTGTTAAGTTTTGCGTTAAAATATTCGCAAAACGGCGTAAAAATTTCGATGAATTCTTGCTTTTCCATTGTTTTCTCCCTTGGATTTTAATTTTCTTGCTCTAAAAACTCGATATATTCGCTTTTATCGGGCGGTTTTGGCGTTTCATTTGCTAAAAACTCAGCAAACGCGCGCTGTGTTTGCTCGGATAGCCCCGAATTTGAAAAAAACGGGGACGTGCTTTGCTGGGGCGGGGGTTTTTGCGGAGATGGCAAGAATACGCCAACCCAATTGTTAGAGATTGAATTTTTAAGCGATTGTTCGCCAAGCTCGGCAAAATTTGCGATTTTCTCACAATGGGCTTTTATTGAAACTTCGCAATAATATTGCCTGCGCGCTTTGCGAAACTCGCAATATTCGCTCCACAAATCCTCGCTAATATTTGCGGGTTTGTCGCTAGCTTGTAGCAATCGCTTTTTATTCGCGCTTGTTTGTGGAGCTGCGCTTGGCTTTTCTTTTAGGGGCTCGGGTGAAATTACCTCAGCGGGTTGCTCGTTTTGCTCATTTTCAGTGATAGCGCGTTTAATGCCCCTAGCAAGCCCGTAAATCGATTTTCGCTTTTTGGCGGTGGTTGGTTTCGTTTAAAGTGGCGTTTGGCTCTTGGTGGCTCTCTTTCGCGCTTAAATCGCTATTATTTTTAAGGCTTGTTGTAGAGTTAGCTTTAAGGCTTGTTTGGTCGCTTAAAAAATTTTGATTTAATCGCTCGCTTTTTGGCTTAACCCCTAGCGCGCTTTCGCGCGCGTATTTTTTGTTGTTATTTTTGTTGTTATTTTTGCATATAGGTAGGATTTGGTATTTTATGCCATATTGATTTGGTATTTTATGCCATATTAATTTGGTATTTTCTGCCATATTAATTTGGTATTTTCTACCTAATTGGCGCGATAACGATTTTAAGGCTTTTTCAAGGGCTTTTATATCTAAAAAATAATAAGTTACTGGCGGAGTAGATTTTATTTCAATTTTTAGAAAATTTAGCTGTTTTAATGCTGGTTTTACTTGTTTTCTAAAATTTTCATAATTTAAATAGCATTCATCGCAAAGCTCTTGATCTGATTTGTAAATTTCGGTGCTGTTTGTGTAAAAAAACCAGTTTAAAAGCTGAGTAAGAGCGAGCGCGGCTTTTATATTGCCCCCGCACAAATCAATCGCGGTGGGCTGTAAATAAATGCCTGTGTTATTTGCGCTGTAAAGCTGTTTTAATTCTTGTAAATTCATTTTTTTGCCCCCTAGAATTAACACTTTTAAAAGTCTTATAAAGCAGGACAGAAAATTTGTGGGGCAAAATTCTAGTAAAAGAGAGTGATGCTTTGCTCTATAAGACTTTTAAAAATGTTAAAAAACGCAAGCTAAAAGCTTGTTATAAAATTTTAAGTATTCACCTATCACGCCACTTTCAAAACTAAACTAAGGACAAACTGATATGAGAAATCTAACAAAATAGAGATCACAAAATTGAAAAATTAAAAAAAGTGGCGCGATAGCTAAATACTCTTAACTAAAATCAAAATTTTGATAATCAATCCCCCTTTTTTCGCAATATCTTTGCGACTTCTCACAGCCATTTTTAGCTAGCCAAGCGCGAATGTTGCGGCCCCATGCGCACTTAGGTATGCGCCATTTTTTGTCTAAATAAAGCTCCCAAACAATGTCTGAGCGCGGGCGTTTATCTGCTGAGCTACAAAGATAAACATTAATGCTATTTCGCTTGAGGTGATATTCGCTTAATTTTTGGATTAACTTTTGCTTATAACTTTTCATAAAAAAATATTACTAAATCTTTTATAAAAAATTACTTAAAGTTATTTGTAATAAAATAAAATTTTTAGTATATTCACAAAAAAAAAGGACAAAAAATGAATTTTGGTGAAAAATTAAAAGCATTAATGAAAGCAAAAAAAATCAATAGCATAGAGCTTGCAAAAATGTTAAAATTAACCCAGCCTGCGATTAGCCACTGGCTAAACAATAAGAAAAAGCCTAACTTAGAAAAAGCGCAAGAATTAGCACAAATTTTTGGGGTTAGCGTTGATTATTTATTAAATAATAGCTCTGTGATGACAAATAGCGCACCTTTTCACAATATTGATGTTTTTGAGATGGTCGCAGGCTTTGGCACTGAGGGCTATTTAGATAGTGATTTTCGCGTAGAGGCGCAAATTGCCCTGCCAAGCGAGTTTTTAGGCAGTATTTCGCCAAAATACGCCAAAATAATTAGGTGCCTTGGCGATAGTATGGAGCCTGAGTTTAGCGATGGCGATTATATGATGATTGAAATGCTAGCAAATCGCAACTATATAAAGCGCGCGGGGATTTATTTAGTTAGGCTTGATAATATAATTTATATTAAGCGCGTTGAGTTTTTGCCAAACAACGATATAAAGCTAATTAGCATTAACCCTAATTACCCGCCATTTACGGCATCATCAACGGGCTATGAATGGGAGATTTTAGCCTGCGTTTTTGGGCGAATTTCAGTAAAAATCGGCAGCGGATTTCAGTTTGACCCGCAAGGCATTAAATAACGCTATTATAAGCTTTGTATAAAATTATACGCTTCTTTTTCAACTGCATTTAACTCTTTTTTAATATCTGCTATTTCTTGTGAAAATTGCTTTAATTTTTCTTTGTCGTTTTTGGCTATTTGCTTAGCGTATTTTTCAAAGCTAGTGCGCGCAGGTGCTTGCTCTTTTAAAAAGCTTGCGATTATTTCGCTATTTAATAGCTTTTCGCTATCAAAAGAAAGCAAAAGCGCAAGCGCGCAATCTTTTTCTTTCGGGCTTACTCTCGCATCAGCTTTGATTAAATACAAAATAACGCTAATCCACCCGCGATAAGCGCGCGCAAATGTTTTAATATATTTTGTTTGCTTTTTGTCTAAAATTTCGTCATCTCTTATTTGAATAATTAGCTTTAAAAGCTCTAATGTGGCAAGCGCGTCATCGCTTGCTCGGTGCGTTGGCAAGCTCAGGTTTAAATCGCGCGCTAAGTTCGCAAGGCTGTAACTTTTTTGATATGGCAAAAACTCTTTTGCACTTAAAAATGTGCATAAAAACGCGTTTTTAAACTTGCGCTTTAAATATCGATGATAATTATATAGCAAAAATCCCGCGTCAAATTTGGTGTTATGGCAGACTATTACATTATCATCTATAAACTCGCTTAGCTCTTGTAGCGCGCTTTTAATATCAACGCCCGATTTAATCATCTCATCGCTAATATTAGTAAGAGCCTTAATTTCTTTTGGCAGGCGTTTTTTAATGTTTATTATCCACGATTTTTGCGTGGTTTGCTCGGTTTTGAAGTTGTATTTGAGCGCAGCAATCTCTATGATTTTGTCTTTTAACGCGTCTAAGCCCGTTGTTTCTAAATCGATAACTACTATTTCATCGCTGTTAAGCTCGCTAAGCTTAATAGCGTAATAAGTAAAATTTTTAGGCTTTTTGTAAGTTTTATAAATAATGTAGCAAACTAGCGAAAAAAAGCTAACAACTACCCAGTGTTCCATATCATTTCCCTTTTTTCATCAAGTATAACAAATTTTTATAATTTTTACAAAGTCTAAATCAAGCTGATTTATAAATTTTTGTAATATATTTTATTACTTTAAGTAATTTTTAAAGTAATATTTAGTAATATTCCACCAAGCAAAAAAATTGCGGGGCTTTTAAGCCCAAGTTTTTTAAATTATCATTGTTAAACACTTAAAAAAGCTAAAAATACTCTAAATGCTAAGCTATTAAAATAGGTAAAATTTTTAGGCTTTTAACTTTCACTAGTTATTCAATTTCAAAACAAAATAAAACAAAATAAAACAAAATAAAACAAAATAAAACAAAATAAAACAAAAAAGGACATCAAATGAAAAACGCAAACTTTTTCAAACAAAATTTAATCGAGAGTGAGTTGCTAAAATCTTCGTTAAAGATGCTTTACAAGTGTGATGAAGAGCGCTTTTTAAATATCCTAAATAACGAGAGCTTTATTTTAAATAATAGCTTAGCAAATAAAAACAACGCGGACAGCGATGAGGTTTTTTTTGTTAAATGTTGCCGCAAATTTAATCGCAGAAAAAAACTTTTCACACAAGAAGCACAAGATAAAATCGATGAATTCGCTAGCTTATACAATCGTTCGCTATATGAAAATGAGATATCAGTTATAAAGCAACTATCAATAACGATTTGGACTAGTTTTGCAGCTTTTATAAAAGATGTAGATGATTATTTTGATGCCCGCCTGCAATGCGTTTATGATTATGATAAAAATCTCTCAAATGAGCTAAAAGATGAGATGACAAGGTTTAGGCGCGATTTTGCTAAATATGTGAATAATTTAGATTATTGTTTTTATGATTGTGGCAATATCTATCGCAATTTTTCAATCAATGAAAATAGAGCAAATGTTGTCGAGGCAATTAAACAAGTAAAAGACTTTATTGCTACTTTAAAAGCTAAATTCTCACAAGAATTTAAAAAAAATGAATGGTTAAACGAAGCTTTAAGCGATATCGATGATTTCGCAAATAAAATGCTTAAGCGCGCGCAATACAGGTTAATAGATAACACTATTAACTTTGATTGGGCTTACGATAATAACAAAGTAGAACGCACAAGCTACTTCAAAGAGAGAGAAATTTAATTTACGCGCGGCAACCACGCGCAAATTTCAATGAAAAAGCGGGGGTTAAAAAATGAGTTTTATAGATGCCACTAACAAAGAAAAAATTTTTTCTAAGTTAAAAACTGAAATAAAAAATACGATAGATGCTAAAAAATATCACCTAGGGCGAGTTATGAGAGAGAATTTAAAAAATAAAGCTCAAGACAAAAATGTTAGCGAAAATGATATTACATACAAACTTTTGTATGAGCTAGCAGAGGAAGAAGTCGAATTTTTGATGGCTGATGTAGAGTGGTATAAAATTCTACTTGAAAAAGAAAAATCAAAAAAATGGTATAAAAAATTATGGGAGAGCGTTAAAAATGAGTTTAGCAAGCGAGATTAAAAATAGCAAGAGATATTTTAAACACTTGCGAGCATTGCCCGCGCAAATTTCAAAAAAAGGACAAGAAATGAATATAGAAAAAACACTAAACGCGCTTAATGATGTAAGCACAAATGTTATCGATTTAAAAAACGAGCTAAACGCAAAATTAAACGATGAATTATTACACAAACTAGTGCGTATCGAGGGGTCTTATGCAGATTATTCACTGTCAATAGATGTTAATTATGATGTTTGCGAAGACGGCAATTACAAACTGAGTATAGTAGTTAATTACATCGAGCGAGCTTCAACTCGAAACCCGATAGATTTTGAAATATATTGCGACAGAATTAGATTGATTATTAACACTACAACAAGAGATGCTCAAAAAATCGCAAGTTTAGCCCAATTTTGCGAACGCAACATTTTAGGGGGACTTAATGACGAATAGCGAATACCACGCGAGCCCAGAAATCAGCAATAGCGATTTAAAGCTATTTGCTGAAAGCCCGCGAAAGCTTGAATTAAAAAAATTAGGTGAGTTAGAGCAAGAGCAAACGCAAGCTCTTGCGCTTGGCTCGGCACTTCATAAGCTAGTATTAGAGCGCGAGAGCTTTGCTAGCGAATACGCAGTGCTAGAAAACTGCGACAGGCGCACAAAGGCTGGCAAAGCATATTATGATGAATTTTGCCAAAAAAACGCGGGCAAAGAGATTTTAAGCGCGGATGTTTTCGCGCAAATTTGCGCGATGGAGCAAAGCATTTACTCAATCCCGCGCGTTAGAGAGCTTTTAAGCTCAGGTGTGGCTGAAAAGCCGTTTTTTGCGGAGCTTAATGGGGTTAAGTGTAAGTGTAAAGTTGATTTTTTATCTACTAGCACAAATGCCTTAATTGATGTTAAGACGACTAGCTCTTTAAAGGATTTTAAACGCGCAATGGGCGCGTTTGGCTACTTCACACAAGCTAGCTTTTATGCCGATATTTTAGAAAAAAATGGCATTCAAATTGATAGTGTATTTTTCATAGTCGTTGAAAAAACCGCGCCGTTTTTAACCGGGATTTTTAGAATTGATTACGCGGATTTAGACGGCGGGCGCGAGATATATTCAAAACGCTTACAAAAGCTAAAATTTTGTAGAGAAAATGGCTTTTACCCGCCGCTTTACGAGAACATCGCCTTAAATTATAATGGGGATTTTATCTATGAAATGGAGCTTGTCGTAAAGCCAAGTTTTTACGATATTGAAAGGGGTTAAAATGGATTTAGCATTGTTTAAAAAGCTTAGCGAGCTAGGCTTGCGAGACGGTATTTTGCGCTTTGCTTATATAGATGAGCGCGGGCGCGCTTGGGCGATTGTAGCGCGCTATGTTAATAGCAAAGCTGTAAGCACTTATTTAAAATCTATAAAAAAAAGGGGCTAAGATGGAGCAAGAGCGAATAAGAAAAATTTTTGACGAACTCGCGCAAGTTTGCGAGAATTTTGCCAAAAGATGAACAAAGCGAGAAAAGCGATGATTGAGCTATTTAAACTAAAAAATAAAGCAAAATTAAAGTCTGTTGCGCTTTGGCGCAAGATTAATGATGTGCTTGTCGCGCTGATTATTCTTATACTCTCAGCGTGCGTAGCTAGTGTAATTTTTCAAATGATTTAAAATTTTAAAAGGATTAAAAATGAGTAATGAATTAGTAGCATTAGAGCTAAAAACTAAGGCTTTTGAATTAGAGCAAAGACGAGCATCCGCACTGGCTAAGTGCGCGTTTTTTCCGCAAAATCTGCGCGGTGATGTAGCGAGTGCCTTAATAATTTATGATTTAGCCGAGCGCACAGGTGCTAGCGTGTTAGAGATAGCACAAAATCTCTACATCATTAAAGACAAACCCGCCTTCTCAACTCAGTATATGGTGGGGCGACTAAACGCCTCAGGCTTAATAAAATCACCACTAAAAACGATTATAAGCGATGATAAAACATCAGCTTACGCGACCGCGATTGATAGTGCCTCAGGTGAAGTTTTAAAGGGGATGACAATCACGCTAGATATTGCCAAAAAAGAGGGTTGGCTTGGCAAAGCTGGGTCAAAATGGCAGACAATGCCTGAGTTAATGCTTAGATATCGCGCGCAAAGCTTTTTTATAAGCGAATTTTATCCGCAAATCAAGCTCGGCGTAAAAATCAAAGAAGAAGTAGATGATATGCTTGCCCAGAGTAAAGACGAAGAGCGCGTAGCTACCACAAAACAAGATTTAAGCGCGTATAAGCCAACACCGCAAAAAGAGCTATTTAATGATGAAACAATCGATGTTGCGCCCGCCGAGCCTGATGAAGTCAAAAATCAAAAAAATTGAAAATTTTAATTAAAAGGAGCTTTTTATGAAAGCATTATTTACAACAAAAGAAGTAGCAAAAATTTTAAATATCTCAATTGGCACGCTAAATAGAGTAGCAAGCCCAGCTTATAAAGACCACCCATTTTATTTAAAATTTTCGGGCGGGCGGGACTACCGCAAAGCGCGACTTTACCCGCGCAACATTGTAAAAGCTAAGCTTATCGAGTTTGGCGTAAGCGATGAATGCGCAGACGAAGTTTTGAGCGCATTTGATGCGCAAAGCGCGTAGGGACAAATGATGTTTATTATAACTTCGTTAAAATCGCGCTTAGCTAAAAAAGACTTCAAACAAGCGCAAAATGGAGCAATTTTTTGCGTTGGCTCGCTTGCTACAAATAAAGTGGCATTTGACAAAGAATCGGGCGCGTGGATTACGCAATCAACTTGCTTTTTAGATTTTATCGCTTTTGATTATAACGCTAGCAAGCTAGAACACGCCCAAGTCGGCGATATAATCGCCATCAGTGGTGAGCTAGCCCAAGAAAATTACCAAGACAGCGCGGGCAATCCGCGCACAAGCTATAAAATCATCATTAAAGATTTAGTAATTTCACCAAAACAATCCGCACAAAACGCGCAAGCGGAGCCAAGCGCAGCTGGGCAAGCAAGACAAAATTTCGCCCCGCAAGCGCAACCCCAAGATGTGCGCTCGCAATGGGCGCAAGCCCCGCAAGCGCAACAAGCTCAGCCCGCGCAGTTGCCTGGGTCTGCGCAAGTAAAGCGCGCGCTATCACAGCGACCAGCCAGCGCGCAACAAGCGCAAAATTTTGATAATTTGCGCCCCGGCGATAATTGGGATAAGGCGATTATTGATGATAATTTCCCAAACGATGATGATATTCCGTTTTAAAAGCTTGTTTGGTTAAATTTTACATAATGTAGCAAAATAAGGAGCAAAAATGAGTGATGAAAACTTTATTAATAACGCCTCTAGGCAAGAAAAAAGCAGCGAACAATTAGACAGATTTGTCAATCGCTTACAAAAGTTAAATAAGAACTTTAACTCTTATTCCGCGGTTGATTATGCGTTTGATCTACATTGTATTTTAGAAAAAATATCAAGCAAGGACGGCAAAATAATAGATGAAATATTCAGTGAAACGCTGGGTGAAGCACTAGATGAAACAAAAAATACGCGAATGCAAAACGCGTTGCTTTTAAGAGCTAGTGTGTTAAATTCATTCCAAAATTTAGTGTGCCTAGCAAATAAAATAGGGGCGCAAAAGGATTAAGGGCTGAAAATGTATCCAAAAGAGATAGAAAAAATGATGTATTTTAAAGAGCTAAAAAAAGAGATTGATGCGCTAGAATTAGCGATTATTCAATATTTTAGCGCAAGTGCTAGCGAGCAAGCGCAAGATTTGAAAATGTTGCTAGCAAGCTTTAAAGAAAAGCTAAAAATTTACTATTTAAAAAAGGACAAACAATGACCGAGATGATTAAAAATTTTAAGATTTTATCGCTTTATGATGATGTTTTAACTAATCAAGCAATAGCAAGCTTTGAAAAATCAAGCAAAGAATACGCCCGCACTCTTAATAACAGTCTTGACGGCTCTACGCACTTTATCTGCATTGTAAAAAGTGTGTGTAAAATCGCGTGGCTTATGATAGCGTGCTTCCCCCAGCAAGGCAAAGAACAAATCATCAACACCGCTGATATGATGTGGCGTTGTAAAGATGCCCGCGCGGTAGCTATAAGCGAGCTAATTACTTCTTACAATAAATTCTTAAAATCGATTGATAAAAAAGATTTATCAACCGCAAAAAGAAATGCAACGCGCTTTTTGTATTTGGTTAGCGTTTTTTGCGGGCGCAACGCACGCGCTTTTAGTAAAGAAATGATGAGCGCGTTAGAGAGATAAAAAAGGAGTTAAGATGAGCGATAGATATATTTTAGCGCGAGATTATGCGAACGCGCGCGGGCTTAGCGTGGATGCGTTTATTACGCAATTAATAAACCTAGAAAAAAAAATACAAGCGCGCCCCAAGTCTTTTCGTTTTTCGCTTTATTATGGGGCGTTTGAAAAAAGATTTACCAAAGAGCGACTTAGAAAACAATATTTCATAAATGATGATTTAATATACGCTAGATTAAAAGCACGCGCTGAGCTAATAGATATTATTTATGCGTTAGACGCGCGCTATCGCTATCTAGCAGAGAAAGGCACCCCGCGCAGGTCTTGGCGCACTGAGTTTGCGAGCGATTATATAGCTTATAAGAAAAGCTCTAAAAAAAGCTTTTCTAGTAAAGATTTTAATCGTTACTACATGCGCGCATACTCACTCCTTAGCAATTTTCATTTTTACAATTTAGAATTGCTCCAGTTTTTCACTAAATGGCTTTTAGAATTCCATAATTTTAAATGGCAAGGCGCGCGCGCGTGGTATTCACAATTTGTGGATTTCAACGATGAATAAGTAAAATTTTGTTATTATCGCGCCTTTTTTAAGGGGGGCAAAATGGAGAGAGCAAAACTAGGGCGCGCGGTTGGGCAAACTTACGATGGCGATTTAATCTACAAATTTGCGCCAGGTTGGGGTATCACTTCGCGCCGTGATATTTTAAGATTTGCTGAATATAACAAGAGCTGGCAAACGCCAAATCGCGCTGTTGTGCTAAGCGAAGTTTTAGATATCAACAGCCAAACGCTAATAAGCGATATTCTAAATAATATCATCGACTTGCGCGCTTTGGTGGTCGATAATTTTTTTATTGATTTATTAGAGTGCACGATTGACGATGATGGCTTCGAGCTTGACGAAACTTGGGAGAGCAACGAATATTATGATGTAGAAATTTTGCTCTATCGCGGATGGGTAGTCAATTTAGACTCACTCGAAGTTATCGAGCAAGGCGAGCAAAGCAAAGAGATAGAGAGCAAGCTAAACGCGCTAATAAAAGCACTTGATTATAGAGAGCTTGGGCGCGAGAGCTTTGTGGAGCAGAGCTATTTTAACACCACCGCACAAGACGAGCATTACTTTTATAAAAAAGCCCCGCGCGCAAGTTTAAATCGCGCGAGCTTAGAGTGTGAATAATCGCTCTATTGCTACGCGATTTTTGGTGAATTTTGAGCCACCACGCTTAAAATTTGCTATTTCTTTAAACTCGCTAGGCGCGCAATATTCGCTTAAATAAATATCATAGCCTTTTGTTTTTAGCTTTTCTAAGTATCCATAAAATTTGGCGTGATTAAACGCGCTTTTGCTGTAGGCTTTACACTCCGTTTTATAATACGGCGGGTCGGCGTAAATTACGCACTCAGCGGGCTTTGGCAAGCTTACTTTTGAATAATCTTTATTGAAAATTTTAATATCTTTTGCGCGCCCCTCGAGCGCGCTAAGCTCATTTAGCTGAGTTATTACGCGCTGATGTTTTAGCTCGCTCGCGCTGCTAACACTGCTTAGCAAATAAAAAGCGTTTGTAAGCGAAGTGGAGGCAGTTGCGGGCAATTCATCAAAATCCACAAGCTCTAAAAATTCGCGCATTTTTTCGTAATTTTCGCGCGTTGGCATTTGCCATTGCAATTTTTGAAAATAATGCGATGCGCTAGATGTATTTAAGCGCGCAATTACTTCTTTAATACTAAGCCCCGCTTTTTTGCGCGCGCTATTTAAATACTCGCGCATTTGCTCTTTTTGCAGGTTTTTATGCGCGCCAAAGCTTACTTTTAGAAAATCCCTAAATTTGCTTGCGCGCGCAAGCGCAGGGGCTATCTCATCCAAGCTTGAAATGCCAAATTCTTTTAGCTCGCTAAAATCGCCCTTGGTCGCGCTATCATAAGCCCCCATAAAGCTTTCTTTATAAGTTGCGTAAATATAATGTAAGCCCAAGCCTGAAAAGCTCCACACATATTTTATAAATTCATCGCTATTTTTGCGCTCGTAATACTCTTTTTTACTTACAAATTCATCTCGCCCTTTGTATTTACCCGCAATTGCGCCTTTAAAAAGCCTTAAAATATCGGCGTTAGTATCGTTTAGAATGATTTTTTCATATTTATTAGATATTAGCGCGCAATGGCTCATCGCACATCCGCCCGCAAATAAATCGACAAAATACTTGCGCTTTGGCAAAAGCTCTATTATCTTTTTAGCAATTTTATTTTTAGAGCCTTGATAGCAAACCCCAAAGCGCGAGAATTCGCGCACTGATGGCGTTTTAGCAACTTCGCTATAATCTAGCCATTTAAAATAAAAATCTAAATCTTTGCTCTCAAATCTTGGCAAATTTTGATGTTGTGATAATTCTAATCTCATTCATTTTCCCTTTAAAATTTTAATTATAAAAAGCGAATTGATGGCTCAGGGACTGGCTTGTCTTGTCCGCTTAAACTCATCATCGCATACGCCATAATTAAAGCCACCACGCCATCAATTTTTTCGCGCGATTTTTTCTTTGACGGCTTGATGTTATCACTCGCATCTCGCTCTAATTCTACATTTGAAATCATCCAGCGCAGAACTGGGTTGTCGTTATGAATTAAGCGTTTATTCATCGCTAACGAGTAAATTTCCTTAGATGGCGCGCTCATCGAGGCAAAGCCTTGCCCGTATTGTGAAAAAGCCAGCCCATCGTCATTTTGTAGCTTATTCATAATTTCGTGGCTATTCCACCTGTCATAAGCTGAAAGCTTGATATTAAATTGCTCGTTAATTTCTACAATATCGCGCCTTAAATAATCATAATCTATCACATTTCCCGGCGTCACGCGAATAAAGCCTTGATTTATCCAAGACAAATAAGGCACTCTATCGCGCCTAGCCCTTGCTTGCGCGCCACTTTCAGGTAGCCAAAAAAATGGCTTTATTTGATAAAGCGGCGGCTCGTTTTCTCTATCAATCCGCGCTAATAACACATAAGCTGTAATATCATTAACCGAGGCTAAATCTAGCCCGCCAAACCACTCCAAATTCTCGCTTATTTCAAGCTTTGGTGCGGATTGCCAAATTTCATCATCAATCCAAGCGCTCGATGAACTCGCCCAAATGTTGAGGTGTTTTGTCTTAAAGCTAAGCTCTTCTTCGCTGTTGCCTTGCGTTTTCAAAAATCTATCCCGCAAGTTTTCAATCAAAACGCCAGAGCCAAGCGCGGGATTTGCTTTTATCCACTCAGCCTCATCGCGCCAGTTTGCGCTGTCGGCTTCAAATATCATAGAATAAAAGCTATCATCTTTAATAATGCCTGAGCGCACTTGCTTTGCGTAATCGTATTTTTGTTTCATAATGCCGTTTTGATTGTAGCCTGCTGTTGATATTATAATTGCAAGCGGGTTTGCGCGGTTAATAGTGCCTTCCTCTAACACCCGCCAAAGCTCGCCATCTTTGGCAGCGTGAAGCTCGTCATAGACGAACACATAAGGCTTTAAGCCATCCTTGGTAGAGGCATTCGCTGTTAGCACCTTAACAAAATTTTTAAATTTTGATTTGGTTTCTATCGTTTTTGTAGATTTAAAGCAAGAGCAATTTTTGCTTAAAGTTGCGTCTTGATTTATCATCGTTTCCATTGCGCCAAAAATAATTTTTGCTTGCTCGGTTTCATTCGCCGCGCAATAAATCTCTTTGCCTTGCTCGCTATCTGCGAACAAAAAATAATTTAGCAAAGCGGCGATTAGCTCGGTTTTGCCGTTTTTGCGGGGTAAAAAGAGCAAAGCGGTTTTATATCTGCGCGTTAAGCTTTTTTTATTAAGCGTTGCTATTACATCGATTAAAAATTTTATTTGAAAAGGCAAAAGCGCAAAGCGGTGCCCTGCGAATTTACCCCCCGTATGTCGCAAAAGCGAAACAAAGCCAACGACTTTTAGAGCTAGCTTTTCGTCTATAAAATACTCGCTTTTTGCTAGCTCTTTATTTGCGCAAGCGATGTAATCGCGCGCTTGCTTGATAATCTCGCTTGACATCTTATCTTTTTGGCACTAGCACCGCGCGCGCACTGTGAAATGGGTGAGAGCCCGTTAAATATACATTCCTACTAAAAAGCGCACCTGTGGCAATGCTCTCATCAACGACATAGCCAACATTTGGCGCGTAAGGGAGCGCATTAACGCCCCCGCCGTAAGCGCGAATTTGCGGATCGCGTTGCGTGGTGTCTGGGGCAATAAAATTCATTGCTCCATAAGCATATGTGCCAAGCTCGCTTTTTGCGGTATTTAGCGTAAATAGCGCGCCATCAAGCATTCTATCTTGCGTTAGATTAGAATACGCAAAAATCGGGTTTGTGCCGGCGTTGCTATTGCCTGCGCGCCCCGTGGCGTTTCGCCCCGTGGTGCTTATTTGCGCGTAATCGCTGCTAATCGTGGAGGCGTTTTTGCTCGTAATTTGGGGCAATAAATCTAAGCCTTTGAGTGCGTAAGTTTGATCTAAAATCGTTAAAATGCCTAAATCGCACTCACTATATCCCCCGCCAAAATCACTAATCCCGCACGCTTGCCCGTTATGGCAAGTATAGCCCGCACGCGTATCAAGCCCTGTAGCATATGCGCCAACGCGCTGGGTCGAGTATTGACGCCCCCGACATTCCTTAGTGTAATACATTGTATATTTTTTATCAACTGATGTTTTTTGCGCGAACAACAGGGATTTATTTAAATACGCGCAAATATTTTCGGGGACTTTTTCTTTTGTTTCGTATTTTTTCACGCAGGCTTGCTTATGGGCTTCTGCTAACAAGTAATGCGCCCCGCGCAAAAATGCTGAGTGCAGACATACGCGCTCATTTACTTGCTTTACCGCATCTATAAAAAACGCGTTATTTTGGATGGATGAATTATACCCCTGTAAAAAATCAATTGTGTTACACTCAAATGAATCTTTGATTTTGCTACTTGCTTGCCAAGAGCACACAGCCCAGCCCGGCTTAAAGCACGCTTTGCCACCAGTGCGCCAACCTGCGCTGTTTGATATTAAATACTTACTCACATAAACAAAATCATACGCTGTGCCATCGCTTTTTTCAAAGCCATAGTGGCGAATGTAGCCCGGTTTTGACTCAAAAGATATTGAAATTTCGGGCGTATCGTAAAGCTCTTTAATGCGCGTATTTAAATCGACTTTATACCAAAAGCAAGGTATTTGAACGAACACTGAGCCATCTGGGGTTTGCCAATTGGCAAAATTTGCCGATTGTGGATTGTCGTTATCAATCATTGCTATTAGCCCATTTTCAAGCGCGTGCTCTTTATTGTAAGCAAGCCCCGCGCCAAATCCGCCAAGCTCGCCATAAATAGTTTTGTCTTTTTTAATGGATGTTTCAATTCTCACAGGCTCTGAGAGCGCGCCCCTGTTGTCTTTTGCGCGCACTTGAAAGCTTACGCGCGTTTCATCTACGCTTATGTCGTTGATAATGAATTTGTGAGAATTGCCCGCACTAATTTCTGCGGACTCTACGCCTACTAGGCTAGGCTGAGAGATAGACTGGACGATGTAGCTAGTAACTGAGCCATCAGGGTCAGTTGCTCCCGAAAACGCAAAACTATAAGTAGAATTTGCTTTTATTGTTTTAGCAAAATCGCCTGTGTTGGTTGGCGCGGTTGGTATTTGATTTGATAATAGTTTTAGATTAATCGCAATTCGCGGGCTTAGCGCGCCGGCATTATCGACCGCGGCTACTTTAAAACTAATATTTGTATCATTTTCAACTGCTTTAACGACAAACTCGTGGGGCGAGCCTGCGCTTACGCGTTTGTTTTTTACTTCAAGCAGGGGCGATGATATTTCGCTAACTTCGTAAGCTTCTATCGTGCCATCACTGTCAGTTGCCCCTGAAAATACAAAAGAATAGCTAGTGTTAGCACTTAGCTCTTTAACAAAATTTGCGGTGTTGGTTGGCGGGGTTGGCTGGTTGTTTTGACTGATGATTGTTGATTGTGAGCCACGCCAAACTTGCGCGCCAATTTCGGCATTCTCGCAAATAAAAAATTCAGCGGTGGATGTATTTAGCCAAAGCGCGCCAATTTGCGCGTTTTGCTCGGCAATAGATGGATTTCTATCTGCTTTGTATTTAAAGCCCCCGCCAGTGCCGGTGCCGGTTGCGGCGATTTGTGCGTTAAGATTAGCATTTGCGCTATCAATGATAGATTTTAAGTCGTTTTGCTTTGCGCTAATTGCGTTATTTAAATTTGCTTGGGCTTGTCTTGTCAAATCGCTTAGTGTATCTTGCGATGATTTAGCAAGATTATTTAAGCGCATTTCGTTGCTTTGAATAGTTGTCGTAAGCTCGCTAGCAAATTGCTCTTTAAGAGTTGTAATTTCTTGTTTTGTGGCTTGTAGCGCGGATTGATTTTGCGCGCTGATTTGGCTTATTTCTTGCGCTAATTCGTTAGTTTCAGTTGCGAATTTTGGCAGTGCTTGAACGAACGCGTCTGCGCGGTCGTTAAAGTTGGATGTGTCGCGTGAGCTTGGTGGGGTTGGTAATTGTGTAATTTGCTTTGCCATTTTTTTCACCTTTTTAAAATTTTGATAATTTTAAATTCTTAAAAGGATTTTGTAAAGAAAAAGGCAAAATTTTAAATCACACCCTCAAAGCTCAAATCAAGCTCGCTATAATCGTGTGCATTTACGCGCAGCGAATAATCACTTAAAATGCCAAAAATCGTTAAGCTATCAAGCCCGTCTGAGGCTCTACTATCGCCCACAAAAAGCGACAATCCGCGATTTCTAGCATTATCTAACACATTTACAATTCTATCAGCATCTTTTGTTTGCGTTACTACCATACAATTCGCGCGCTTTGCTGTTTTGCCCTTTCTCACTACTGAATTGCCCCATTCGTCAGTTGTCTTTTTTGCGTAACTAATAGCAGAAATTTCAGGTTGAATTAGCGTTTCGCCGATGTATTGCGAATTGCCCACAATTAGCATTCCAAGCGCGGATTTGCCATCTTGTGCGCGTAAAATGATTTGAATTTCCCCGCTCATCTCGGGCAGTTTAAAAAATATATCTTTTTTTACTCTAAATCCGCCATAAAAATATTGCCACCAGCTCCCACACTCACGCACTAGCGCATTAAAGCCAACAGGCGCAAAGAAGTAGTCCCACCAACTTTTAACCCAGCCATTTGCGCCTCGAATATCTAAATTTGGTATTTCAATGCGCGAGCAATAACAATTTAAAAACGCTATAGCGCTTACGCGCTCTTTTACATTGATTGTTATTAGTAAATCGCCGTTTGCTGTGGTTTGCGAGTGTAAAAGCTCATCGCTAAAAGCGCGCGAATTTGTAGCTCCATAATCAACGAAATTCTCGGTATCTAAATCGGGGCTTTTGCTAGATGTAAAATCCTTAGTTGCGCGGTATTTTTTGCCGTTATAGATATAATCTTGCCCTTTTTTGACAGCCAAATTTGCGCTCCAAATCGGCAAGCTTTCATCTACTGCGGATGTGGATTTTATCTCAAAATCCACAGGCTCAACTACTAGCATTATCAACCCCCCAAAAATCGCGCTCATTAACGCTATCATTTAGCAATTCGCGCCTTGCTAGCTCGTCAGCTACCATCACAAAACACTTATTTTTGCCTGATTCGTCAATCACACTTTTAATATCAAAATAGCGCGCATTCTCGCCCACGCCGTAGCGAGCGATTAGCCCCGAGTGGAGCATTCGATTTGCGCGCGTGATTATTTTAAAGCGCGTTACTTGCGAATTAATCGCGTTTAAATCTAGCTCACTTCCACTCAAAGCTAGCAATTCGCACCACGCCTCGCACAAAAAGCAGGGCTTTTTAATAGTTTCGCCAAGCGAGCTTATTTGCTCGCTAAAAGTGTAAAAAGCTAGCTTATATCTTAAATTAGCAATATTCATTTTTACGCCGTTTAGATTAAAATTTGTAAGTTTTTAATACCGCGCGAAGTAAAGCCCGTCCAGCCAACAAAGCCTAAGCGGTTTATCCAATCGCTTGCGTGTGGTAGCTGTAATTTAAGCACTTCATCGCTGCCATCTTTGGTGCAAGTCATTTCAGTTTTAGCGTCATTAAATATTAGCGTAAATGTGCCGTTGTGGGTAAAAAACGCGTTTAGCTCGTCTTTTGATAAATTAGAATTATCGGCTTTTTTAATTTGAAAAGCTTTATTGTCGTAATTTGCGTTGATATTTATCCACTCGTATTGAAAACTTGCGTCAAACTCAGTAGCTAGCGCGCGTGAGATGTTTTTTTGTTGATAAATCGCTGTTACGATGTAAAGCAGTTTATTTTGCGCTACTAAATCTGCTGTATATTTTACGCCCTTAGCATTTTGGGGTAGCAAAATTCCTGCGTGCTGGGCGTTAAAATCAATAGATGTATCGCTGATTTTAATATCTTTATCAGTGCCTATAAACCGCTCAAAATCGCTTATTTTGGTTGCTCGCCATTTTGGAGTGTTAGAGCTCCCGCTCAAAATCTCTAAATTAGATTTTAGAATTGATATTGTAGAGCTTAGCTCGTCAATTTTGCTTATATATTCACTTTTAGCAATGTATTCAGGCTCTGAGATTTTAGCACTTAAAAGCGCGCCATTTTCTTTTAATTTTTCAAAAACGCTAGGGGCGATGTGGGTTCTAAAATAGTTTTGCCCGTAGTGAGCTTCTTTGATAGCTGATGTGTAGGTGGCTGTGTTGGTTGGGTGGTTGTCATCTACTTTTACATAGTTGCTAATCCCTAAAAGCTCTTTTTGCGCTGTTAAAATATCGCGCCCATATTTTTGATTTTTGAAATGAAGTGGGTATTCGTAGCAATACCAAAGTTTATCTAAGCTATTAAAAGCTGTTCTATTAGCAAAGCTTGCTAAATCCGTTTTTACATCATTTATTAAAGTGGAGAATTTTTCTTTATACGCAAGCCCGCTTAGCTCACCCGAATCTTGTTCGCCTTGGCACCAAATTATGCCAGCTAAAATGTTTTTATCTGCTTGCGCGCCTTGAGCAAGTGCTTTTTTCATCGCTTTTATAAATCTTGCGTAATACCCGCCAGCACATCCTGTGGAGCTAGTAGTAGTTTTTAAAAAGCTCGTAATGGATTGTCCGCCGTATGCGCCCGGCACGATTAATACGCCGTAGTCGTCAGGGATTGCGGATGCGATTAGATTTGCTAGTGGCAAATGAATGCCTTTTGTGTAACGCCCGTCTTTTAGCCCAAAAACCTTGCGAGATTCTTTGATTTGCGCGGTGAATACACTTTTATTATACACATCGCTCTCCATATTTTGAATGTTTTTCGCACAAAGCGTTAAAGGCTCGATATTTAGCTTATCATCTCTACAACTTACTTGAAAAAGCCTGTTTTCATATTTTGGCACATCATAAAGCGTGGCAACGCTCTCATCATAGCCCACAGCATTTGATTGCCCCCAAACGCCCACAATAACAAACTTTTCATAAGATTTTGCGCTAGCTTGCGCGGCCACATTGTTTAAGCCTTTGAAAACAAAATTTAGATTTTTTGCGGTATTTTCGCCAGTGGCGGTTACTTCAACGCTTAGCTCATTTGCTTGTGCTACCTCCGCGCTAATCGTGCCAAAGCCAGCACTTGCGCCGTCTGCGCCTTTTTCGCCCGGCTCGCCCTTATCGCCCTTATCGCCTTTTGCGCCAGCTGTGGATGAGCTAATTTCGCCTTTTTTTGCGTATCGCTCATCGCTTTGTGATTTAGTAAAATAATTGCTTAAATCAACATTCGCGCTTGGCGTTTGCGGGCGCGTAAAAACGCCACTTTGCGCACCTTGGCACCAGTTTTCTAAGCTCTCAACTCTATTTAAAAGCTCGCTTAATTCTTTGTTAAAACTCATTTTTTACTCCTTGGATTTTTGATTTTTAATTTCTAAAATTTGCGCGTAAGCTTGTTTTAAAAGCTTAGTTTGCGCGGATAATTGCGCTTGTATCCTGTCAAGCTCATTAAGCCCTAGTCTTATAGGGCTTTTGCGGTAAAAATCTATCATTATATCGATGTGTGAGCTATCTACTAGATTTGCGCGCGCATCACTTGCGCTGGCTCTTATCTCGTAAAATCCCGCGCATTTATATAGTAGCCACAGGCGCACTTCGCGCGGTAACTCGCTAAACTCGCTTAGCTTTCTTTGCGTGTAAGTTTCAAAATACCCAACCGCGCCAAAAAAGCAAATTTTAATCACTTCATTTTCATCATCGTTTAAAATTTTCAAATACTGCTTAACTTCGTCAAGCGTTATATCAAAAATTAGCTTTTCATCATTCATTTTCACTCCTGCTCCGCGCTTAAAAGCTTAGCTAGCACGCGTTTTGCGCGCTTTGGCGTTTGCTTAGCCCAAAGTGATTTAAGCCCGTATTCGTAAGCTTTCTCATATTGATATGTTTTGATAAAGCCCATCGTGGTGTAAAATTTTTTCACTGAATTAATGCCCATTTGATAACACATCTCAATTACACAATCTTTTACGGGATCTGGTTGATTTCTTAGCCAAGCAAAAGTTTTAAAAACCTCAGCCTTTAATTTTTTTAGCTTTAAATCTAAAATTCGCTCTGCGGATTCGCGCTCCATTGGCTCTAGCTGGTAATTATTAAGCGCAAGCTCGTCAGGCGTGAGCGCGCTACACAAAAAGCCAAAACCCACCGTGTCGTTATTTAGTGTGTCTTTATAGACTTTTGCGCTAAATCCCTCGTTTTCAATGATTGATTGTTTTAATTCATCCATTGTTGTTTATCCTTAAATTCGTTATTTTTTCTTTAATATCTTGCGTGTTTTTGGTGATTTCGCTTAGCACTGATTGATATTTTTCACTAAATCTCTCTCTGCGCTCTCTTGCTAGCTCTAGCTCTTTCTCGCGCAATTTGCGCGCTTCTTCGTTATCTCTAATAAGCGCGTTTATTGCTGTTAGAATTGATGTAAGCATTGTGTTGTGGGATTTATTAACTGTTAAATTATAATAAATCCCGCAAGCAATAATTAGCACCAAAATGCCCACAATTGAGAGATTCTCAGCTTTATTTGCTATATCTATTAAGCCGTTTGCTGTTTCCATTTTTAGTCCTTAAAATTTTTATAATGAAGTTCAACGCAACTTTCAAGTGCTGAGCTTAGCTCTTGTGTGTATAGATATAAATCCCACACTAAAAGTGCGGCTTCTTGCTCGTTATTTGCTGTGTAATTAAAATCTCTTTTGATGTTTAAAAGAGAGCTAATATCTGCGCGCTTAATGGGCATTTGAGTAGTTACTATCTCGTGCGTGCAACCGTTTAAAAACATCATTAACAGCATTAACGCAAGTAGCATTATTGTCTTTGATAATCTTATATTTAACGCGTTCAACATGTGCTCTTTCTTTCTCGTTTTTCTTTTTTGCTGATTCTAAAATTTTGGTTAAATTTTGTAATTCTTGCGCCTTTGCGTCTAAACTATGTGCTAGATTTTTATTTGCTGATGCGCTTAGGCTTAAATCTTGTGAGAGCTTTTCAATCTTGCTATTTAAAAAGCTCACATAAATGCCGCCAAAGATAAATAAAAACATAACGACCACGCCCGCAAAAAAGCTAAAATTCATCATTTTACCCGCCTTAAAATTTTATGAAAAAATCTGCACGCGTAGTAGAAAATGAAAATTTTACACTTGCTAACTTTTAGCTCCCCAAGTGCTCTTTTTAGCGCTTCATCGGCGAATTTATAAGTGTAACCGCCAAGGCGCGCTTTTTCGCATAAATAATCGTGGAGCACTACCGCGCTTAAATACTCTGGCGAATTTGGAGGGTAAATGCTCCAAAATGCGCGCGGGATATTTGCGCCATTGGTGATAAAGCCTTTTTTGATTGTAAAAGACCTGCCACCTAGCATACATTGAAAATCTGCGTAAAGCTCGAATTTGTCTTTTCCTACGGGGCGCACTATTACTTTTTCTATCATTTTAATTCTCCCAAGCGATAGCTTCTACTTCGCTAATATTTTGCGCGTTGTTAATTCTCATCTTTAAGAGTTGCGCTTGGCTATAAACGCTCATTGCGCGCGCGCTCATTTGTAAATCAATCGCGCTTAATTGCTCTAAGCTAATCTTTTTCATTGAGTTATCAAACATTATAAAATCAATTTCTTTTAACTTTTGCGCGGTGGCTAGCTTAATAAGCGTTTCTACATTTTGTAAATGTTTGCGCCCTGCGTTGATTGTGCCAAGCCCCGCTATTTCAAGCGTGCTGTCAGTTAGCAAGCTATCACGCGCCCTTTGAATTTCTTGTAATTTTCGCTCTTTTGCGCGGGCTAGCTCGCTTTGCTCATCTGCGTAAGTTTTGCTAGTTTTTTTTAGCGTGGTAAATTCGCTCTCATTTATTTCTTGTAAATTGAGCGCGCTGTGCTGGCTCGCCTTAAAGCTTAGCACTTCATCATCACTGCCAAAAATTTGCGCGCAATTAAACTCATTAAAGCTATCATTTGCTAAATAAACCTCTGCGCCGATTTTGCTAGTATTAAGATATATTCTTGTTTCGCTTGCTCTGCCAAGCTCGCCTAAAATCGCGTTTTTATACTTAAAATAAGCCATTTTTAAACCTTTATTTTTCAAAATTTTAAACTATCAAAAAGAATTTAGCAAGTAGCTAGCCAGCTTTTGTATAAAGCGCCTCGCCATCGCTAACATTTCTTAGCGTGAAGGCTATTTCTCTTATATCGTTTGCTATTTTTTCTAAAATTTTATTAGCGTTAGCGTTTGCGCCAAGATTTGTGCCAAGATTGCTGCCAAAATCCACCGGGATTTTGCCTGATTTTAGCGGGATAACGGCTTCTGGGTAGCCTGCTTCGCCAATAAGCGCGGGCGTTGCGCGCGTTACAATCCCGCCATTAGCAAATGGCTTTAATTTTTTAAGTGCTAGGGCTTCTTGTGAGTTTTTAATAGCTGTTTCAATTTGCGAAATGCTAAGCGAGCTATCGCTCCAAAAGCGCAAGCCCGGCTTATCCGCATCGCGCTCTAAATACTTATTATAAAGCGCGTTTATTTTATCATCGCGGGATTGTTTTTTATTTGACGAGCTAGCACTTGATGATGTTTTGATAGATTCTAGCTTGCTTACAATAGAGCTAAAACTAGAGCCAAGCGCACTTACTAGCTCGCTAAAACTAGATTTAAAAGACCCGCCAAGCTCAGCAAAAAGCTCGGTATAAACGCTTATTTGCTCTCTTAGCGTTGTTTCAAGCGTTGTTTTTTACTCGCCTATTGCTGCGATTTGATTGTTAGCTGATGTAAGAGCCTCAGCGCGCGATGTTTCAAGTGCTTTAAGCTGAGCTTCAAAGCTCGTGCCTAAATCGCTTGAGAGCTTATCAAGTTGCGCGTTTATCTTTTTAATTTTGGATTCTACATTTTCTACTTCATTTTTACCCGCTAAATTCTCTATCTCATTTGCCATCAGTAACATATCAAAGCGGTACTGCTCAGCTGAGCTTGCCGAATTTTCTAAATTTGCCCCGCGCTTTGAGGCTACTTTTTGGAGATTGTTAAATGATTCGCTGTCTAAATTGCCTGCTCTATAATCCGCACGGGCTTTTTCGAGCGTTGATGAATAAAGCGCATCAATTTCTTTTACTGAGAATACTTGCATTCTTAAATCATCCGCGATTGATTTAAATTTTTGTAAAAGCTTTTGTTGGGCTTGTAAGATTGTAAGCTCAGATTTTAGCTTGTCTTGTTGATTTTTGAGCTTTAATTGCTCGATTTGCTTATCGATATTATCTTGCGTTGTTTTTAGATTGTCTTTAATCGTTGCTATTTGCGCATCAAGTGTTTTTACTGATTGCTTGTAGTTTTCAATTAGCGTTTTTACATTGTTTAGCGCGGTTGTCCCTGCCTGCGCGTATTGCGTAGCGTAATTTACTAGCTCGGTGCGTTGGCTTGTATCAGTTGCTAAAAATTCGCTCATTTGCGAATGGCTCATATTTCTAAACTTCGTTGCCGCAGCGAAAATGTCGCTAAGTCCCGTGCCAAGCTCGTTATTTAATGATTTAAAGCTAGCTTTTATTGATTGGATTTGTAATAAGCTCGTATCATCGCCAAACGCGGCTTTAATCCCGCTAAGCGCGCTATATACGCCCTTGTCAAACTCGCGCAAGGCTTGTAAATAGCTTTTTAAAGCTTTATTTGCGTTGTTGTAAGCTTCTACTAGCTCATTCCACGCTTCCACATTTTCGGGCGTGAAGTTAGTTTTTATTGCTTGCTCGTAAAGCGCGCTAAAAGACTCTGCCGATATTTGCGTAACGCTTGATATTTCATCGCCAAACGCGCCAAGCGATTTGCCCAAATTTTTAAATTGCTTATTTGCTGATTCGCTTGCGTATTCAAAAGCTTTTATTGAATTATTATTTAATTTTAGCTCGATTGAGTTTTGCTTATACTTTGCTAATTGCTCTATTAGATTTTTAAGAGCATCTTCTTCTTTATCATAGCCCAAATACCAATCTTTCCAAGTGTAATTCCCTTTTTCATAAGAAGTAAAAGCGAGCGCGCTAGATTGTAAAAGCTCTTTATAAATGCCCCAATTTTTGCCAAAGTCGCCCTTATTAATCATCAAATCGTTATCTTTTATATCATCTAACACGCTATTTAGCGAGCTAATAGTCTTATTTAGAGCCGAGAGCGTTTTATTGTCAATCGCGCTGTAACTAGTTGATTCACTCTTGCTAAACCAAGATTTGTATTGCTCTTTACTAAACATTTGCGCGTTGCTAGCATTTACGCGCCCAGCTTGCGTTAGATTTAATCCTTGTTTTATGCTTACGCCCGCATCGATTTGCTTAGTTGAGCCAAAAATTCCGCCCACCACTGAGCCTAAAAGCGAGCCGATAATTGAGCCAACGCCCGGCAAAATCGCAGTGCCAATCGCGCCGCCAATCGCGCCGAGGGCACCGGCTTTTGTTTTAGCCCCAAAAAGCATATCACCAAGAGAGCCGACCCCATAGCCAAGCCCAGCACCGCCAAGCAATGCGCCTGCGCCCATTGCCGTGCCACCGCTAAAAGCCGAGCCAAAGCCCATATTTCCAAGCCCAAAAGATGTGAAGTCAAAAGCAGAGCCAATCCCAACGCCAAATTCACTAACAAACGAGCTAGCCCCAGCAAAGCCAAGATTTGCGAATGCATTTGAAATAGGCGCGGTTAAGTTAGTGACCCCGCCAAAAATGCCATTTGTAAATAAATCAATCCCCGATTTTAACCCCGAGGCGATATTTAGTGCGCCTGATATTGCGTTGCCGGTGCTATCACTTAAACCAAGTTGTGAAAATATCGCGTTGCCTTTTTTAATCGTGCCATCGCTCAAAATTTCAACATCAGTGCCATTAATTGAGCCTGAATAGACCCCGTCTTTAAGCGTTAGCCCGTATTGTGTTGCGATATTTGCGAGCTTTCCGCCACCCATCGCGCCATTTAGCAGACCGCCAACGCCTTGACTAAACGCGCTAGCAAAAGGACTTAAAAACGATTTAGCAAGAGCCGAGCCAAGCCCTGAAAACGCTTCTTTGCCTTTGCCACTTAGCGCGTCAAAAAGCCCGTTTTCAATCTCTTTACTCATCGTTGATATCATATTTTCCCAAGAGCTTGAAACGCTCTCTACCGCGCCATTAAAGCCTTTTTCTACATTCTCAATAGCTTTTAAGCTCTCTTTTTGAAAATAAGCATTTACAGCTTTTATTTCTTTTTGCGATGTGAGCGCGTATTTTTTCACATAATCATTCGCAAGAGCAGATGCTTTTTTTAATAAAGCTTCGCGTTGCTTAGCGTAATCGCCTAAAATTTCGTAGTGGCGCGCTTCATCGTCTAGCTCAGCATTGCGAATTTTAATAATCTCATCTTGCGCGCTCTTTTCAAGCTCTATGCGTTTGGCTGCGAGCATTTCATAAAGCTGTGAGCGTTTTAAAATGCCAGCACTTACTTGCTCGCTTAGCTCTAATTCGTATTTTGCTAGCGTTGCTTTATTTAGCCCAGCGTAATCTTTAATAGCTTTATAATAAGCAATTTGCGCGTTAAGTGCTTGCGTTTTTGCTTTTAGAATGTCTTTCTCGCTTGCCACGGCTGTTTGGCTTACTTGTTTTATCGCGCCCGATGTGGCTTCAAGTGCGCGTTTATCAGCGGTGGCGTTGTCTTTTGAGTATATTTGTAAATCGATTTCTTTTGTGATTTTGTCTAAGCTCTCTAATTCTTGCGCGATATTGTCTAAGCTATGCTCTGCGCGCTTTTCGTCAATCCACGCAGACAATCCATCTGCACTATCGCTAAAATTTAGTTTATTCATCACTGAGAGCAAATCAAGCCCCGATAAAATCAACGAGTCCCAAATCCCCTCAAGCCCAATCCACGCGCGCGATAATCCATAAATGCTATTATTAACAAAAGCAGCGATTGTAGATGACGCAGATTCTAGCGTTTCAGCCCAGTAAGTAATTGTAGAGCTAAGAGAGCCTGTGGCACTTATGCTAATGTTGATTTTATCGACAAAGCCGCTAAGCGCATTGTCCCAAAGCACCAAGCTATCCGCCACGCTCGTAGGCATTGCGGCGAAGTCTTGCTCTACGCTCTCTCTCATATTTAAAAACGCGCTTGCTATCTTATCTGCTGTAAGCTCGCCAGCACTTGCCATCTCGCGCAGTTGTCCTGAGCTCACATTTAGCGCGTTGCTCATATATTTGAGCAAGGACGGCGCGGCTTGTATCATCGCTTTAAAATCTTGCCCTTGAAGTTTGCCCACGCTCATCGCTTGATTGAATTGCGCTATTGCGCGCGAGCTTTCATCAGCACTTGCCCCGCCAGCTTTTAAGGCTTTACTTAGCGTATCGCTAACTTGTAAAACTTGCTTAGAGCTATAACCTATTTCTTTGAGAGATTGCGAGAGTTGAATGTATAAATCGCTAGTTGTAGCAAGCGATGAATAATTGCTTTTTGCGATTTTTTGAACTTCGCTATAAACTGCGTTAAACTCAGCTTGCGATGATGTAACTTGCTTTAATTTTGCTTGGAGCGCGCCCATTTCATCCGCGCGTTTTATAAATGCGCTTGTGGCTGAGCTAATTTTATTAAACCCCGCGCTAGCAAGTGCTACCGCGCCTTGAAGTGCTAAGCTTGCGTTTGCTAGATTTTGTAAGCCCCTGCGCGCTTTTGCGCTCATTTTGTCAAACGAACTTAATTTTTCAGTGAAATTCTTTAAGCTAGCTTGCGCGTTTTTTGTATCAACACTAAAAAATGCTTTTAGATTTAATCCCATTTTTTTACCTTTAATTGATTAGGCAAATTTTAAAATTTTAAAAGGATTTTGGCAATTTTTTGCGGGCGAATAAAAGAAAAATTTGCGTTTTTATGGAGGCTAAATCTAAATTAAGATAATGTTAATATAATATGAAAAACGGGATTTTAGCTTCTAGGCTTTTAGTCAGCGTATTAGCCACTACAAAAAGCCTAGCAAGCGCAAAAGCCCATAAAATCAACATTTTTAAGGCTAGCTGCGGGGGTGGCCGAGCCACCACTGATGCTTTTTTTATCTTGAAAGCAATTCATTATGATAAATAAAATTTCAACTTGGCAAAAACAAAGATTTATTTGGTTTTTGATGGCTTTTGCTTCGATCTTGCTTGTAATCATCGCGCATTCGTTTTTTCAGCATTATTTATATATGCCACCTTGTGAACAATGCGTTTATATTCGCTTTGCTTTTTTGTGTATGGCTTTGGGCGGGATTGTAGCTTGTATTAACCCAAAAATCATTATTTTAAGACTTTTTGGCTATGCTTTTGGCTTTTTTGCTTGTATTTTTGGCATGATGTGTAGCGTTAAATTATTAAATAACCACAACGCAATCCAAAGCGAAAATCCCTTTGGCGTGCAAAACTGCTCGCTTTATCCGCATTATCCTTTTGGTTTAAAATTTGATGAATGGTGGCCTAGCTTGTTTTTGCCAACTGGTGGCTGTGGTATCGATAGCCCAGCAGTGCCGCCAAATGTCCATTTAAGCGATATTCAAAGCTATTTTATCAATTTATACAGCGATGGTTGGTTTTTGCTACCGCAATTTAAAATTTTAAATATGGCACATTGTACGCTTTTTGCTTTTGGGCTTGGCTTTGTTTTGCTTTTCATAATGGGATTTTGCATGGTTTTTGCTAGCTTTAAGGCGCGAGATTAAAAGCAAAATCACAATTTAGCCAAATTTTATTTAATCATTATAAAAAAATCAGTAAAATCGCGCCAAATTTAGCAGGATCAAAATGAAACTCTTACAAGCAAAACTAAGCGATATAGCGCGCATGCAAGATTTAGTAGCAGATGAAGTAGCCCGTGGCATAATCCTAGCAAGAAGCGATGACGAAGTAGCCACAAATATCCGCTCATATTTACTAGCTCTTAACGATGAAAACGAGCTTTTGGGATATTGTGCTTTGCATGTTCAAAACGCCAAGCTTGCTGAAATCCGCAGCCTAATCGTAAATAAAAACGCAAGGCGCATGGGAGTTGGGCGAGCATTAGTTAATGAGCATTTAAAAAAAGCTTGTGATTTGGAGCTAAAACAAGTTTTTACTCTAACTTATCAGCGCGAATTTTTTGAAAGTCTAGGATTTAAAGAAATTGATAAAAAAGATCTGCCAGCACAAAAAATTTGGAGCGATTGCATTAAATGCAAACACTTTCCAAACTGCGATGAAATCGCGCTTATCATTGATGTAAATTTTAATAATATCACTAGTTAAAATTTACAATAAATTAAAATTTAACTAACAAAATTTAAAGGATCTACTTTGACAAAAACACAAAATTTAGTATCTGCTGCAAATAGCCTAAGTCTTGGGATTTCTATCGTAGTAGCCGTGCTTATAGGCTTTGGGCTTGGCTGGTGGGCAAGAAGCCTTACAGGCTCAAATCTCGCCCTTGGTATTGGCATTTTCATAGGCGTAGCAGCTGCTATAAATAATGTCTATAAAGCGTATAAATCTCAGCAAAAAAGCTACGATGAGCTAAATCAAAATCCTTGTAAAAATGATAATCCAAAAAACGAAAATGCTTAAAAAATTTGCTTTATTTTATGCTGGGCTGGATCTGGCTTTGATAGCCGTGTGTGCGTATTTTGGAGCTATTCATATTCTTAATTCTCAGCTTGGCTTGATTTGTGCTTTTTTAATAGCTCTTGCTAGCTTTTATAGCTATGCAAAACGCGTAAAATTAAAAGCGCAAAATGTCCTTATTAACGATATTGATGATGAAATTTTTGACGATGAAATTGATGAGCTTAGCAAAAATAATTATGATGAAATTTTAACTAAAACCCCAAATAAAACAGAACAAACCCCAAAAACTAAGCCAAATTTTAATGATCCAAACGCAAAAAACCCCACAAAAGCTAAAATTCCATTTAGTGCGTATGAGTTTATTGGCGCTTTTGGGCCACTGCGCTTGGCGGGTTATGCTCTTTTGGTGCTTTGTTTTTTTGGACTACTTAAAAATAATCTTTTTGAGCCGATATCTTTTTTAGCTGGCGTTGCGATAATGCCCTTTGGCGCGCTTTTAGCTAATGTTTTAAAGGATTAAATTGAATATTACCTTAGCAATTTTATTATCTCTTGCTCCCTTGATGATGGCTGGCGGGCTTGTTTTTATCGCTGATGGCTTGTTGGTAAGCTCGGCTGGGGTTTTGCTAGCGCGCATAAATGCTAGTGAGCTTGGCATAGGCATTGTAAATGCGTGCTTTTTCGCTGGTGCGCTAACTTGCACATTTTGTGCGCAGTGGCTTTTAGCACGCGTGGGCTATATTAGAGCTTTTAGCGTGTTTAACGCTATTTTTGCGCTTTCTGCATTGCTTGGTGTTTTTAGCGATAGCTTAATTTTATGGGGATTTTTGCGCTTTTTTATGGGTTTTGCTTATTATAGCATTGTGCTAGTAATAGAAAGCTGGATAAATGCTCGCATAATCAACTCAATTCGCTCTCGCACGCTTGCAATTTATGAGGTTTTATTTTATAGCTCATTTGCTATTGGTGCAGCTTTTATTGCTTTAAAATTAAGCGCAGCCCATGTGCTTATAATTAGTGCTATTTTCATTGTTTTAGGCTTTGTTCCGCTTAGTTTATTGGGCATTAAAAGTCCTAGCATTCCAAACGCTACAAAAATTAGTATGCCAAATATTTACGCAGTGCCTAGCCTTGCGCTAATAGCTAGCTTTATAGGCGGATTTTGTATAAATGGCTTTTTGAGTATGGCAACGCTTTGGGCTATACTTAGTGGATTAGGCGAGAATGGCGCAGCGATGGTGATTATTTTAGGAATGATGGGCGGATTTTTATCGCATTTGTTTTTTGGGAATTTAAGCGATAAATTTGGGCGCAAAAATGCTATGATTGTAGCTTGCTTGCTCTCTTTATCTGCTGTGCTTGGTTTTATATTTTTAAAGCCAAATGGAATTTTAAGCTATGTTTTGATTATTCCGCTGGGTGCTGGGATTTTCGTGCTTTATGCGCTTGCGCTTGCTAGGGCAAATGATGAGATAAAAGATAAAACAATGTGTGTAGAAGTTGGCAGGGCGCAGTTATTTAGCTATTTATTAGCTAGCTTGATAGCAACGCCACTAATAGGCCAATTGATGAAAATTTTTGGCGCAGATGGCTTTATGTATTTTTATGCTTTTGCGCTTAGTTTTTTGGTAATTTTTGCTAGCTTTAATAAAAGCGTGCAAAAAGACAAACGAACGCCATTTACAAGGCGATTTAAAATATTTTCAAGCCAAGTAAAATGATTATAGTAAATCAACCAAACCAGCCAATAATTGATAAAGAATTAAAAGATAAAAAAACTAGTAAAAGCGAAAAAACTACCACCGAGCAAAGCCCAAAAAGCTTATTTTCAAAAGCCGATATACTTGATGAGCAAAGTGCTTTAATTGATAAAAAGCTAGCAAATCTCACAAACAAGCTCTTAAACAGCCTAAAATCAGGCGAACAAAGCCTAAATGGCAAAGCCTTACAAGTTGCGCCAAATTTAGCAAGCGATATAAAAGAATTATTAAAAGAGCTAAAAAACCACGAAGAATTATCAAAATTTACACAGGCCTTACAAAAGTTCATTAAGCCAATAGACAATATCAAAGCCCAAAGCCTTACAAATCATATCCAAAACTCAGGCATAATGCTTGAAGCTAAAATCGCTCAAAGCCTAGAACCACAAAGCTTTCCAGCCAAAATAAAAGAGCTAATTAGCCTAATGAAAAATGTTAGCTCAAATGAATTAAAAATGGGCATTTTAAATCTGCCAAATGATGCGAGCGCTAGTAAAAATTTAAACGATCTAAACGAGCTTTTAAGCGCTAGTAAAAATGCTAAAAACGCGCTTATTAAGCATTCGGCGCTTAATTTATTGCTTGAAGGGGCTAATAAATTTGAAAATTTAGTAAAATTTTTAGATAAATTAAGCCAAAATCCAAAGCCAAGTGCTTCATCAATCAATGCTTTTAACACGCTAGAAAAAAACCTAGATGAAATAATGAAAAGCATAAATAATCTAAACCTTGAAGCACAAAATTTAAAACCAGCCAAGCAAATCCGCCAAGCAATAAACCAAAACGCAAATGAGCTAAAATCCGCCCTTGAAATGCTAAAAAACGGCGATAAAAACTATAAAATCGCCCTAAATAATCAAAACAACGCCCAAAACCAAACAAGCCAAAGCCAAAATCCAGCCCAGAATTTAGCCCAAAATATGCTAAATAAGGATTTTAAAGCTATGCCACAAGATCTTTTAAATCAAGCCATTAGCCAAAATATAAACGGCACAAATATCCAAAGCAAAATTAGCGCCATCGCAAACCGCATAAATAGCCTAATTACCTCAATAGACCCAAAACTAGCAAATATAAAAAACGAATTAAGCGAGATTAAAAGCTTAGAGCGCGCTAGTAAAATAGCCCAAAAAGAACTTAGCAAAATAAAAGCCAATGAACCAAACGAAGCCTTAAAAAACTTACAAAATGATTTAAAAAGCGTGCTTTTAAACCTGCGCGAAAGCTCACAAACTCAAAATTTACAAAACATAAACCAAGCAGTAAATAGAATGCTAACCCAAATCGAAATCCACCAGCTAATGAGCTACGCACAAAACTCAATCCAAACCTACCTGCCATACACCTGGGACGAGCTAGCTAGCTCCCAAGTAGCCTTTAAACGCGGGAAAAAAGACAGATTTTATGCAAGAATTGAGCTAAATTTTATAAAATTTGGCGATATAAGCGTGGTTTTAGGACTTAGTGAAAATAAATATTTAGACATCAGCATTCAAACCGCAAAGGCTGATTTTAAGGATATGATTTTAGCGCGCACAAGCGAACTAAAACAAGCCATAAGCGCGCAAGGGCTAATCATAAATAGCTTTTTTTTAAGCAATAAAAACACGCAAAACGCCTATGAAAAAGTAGAGCAAATCGAGCTTGGCTATAATGTAAAAGCTTAGTTTAAAAGTTTAAAATTTTAAAAGATAATTTTAAAATTTGGGCGCGGTAATACTAGTGGCTTTTAGCCAAACTTGCTAAAAGCCATATTTATAAAGATGAAATTTTAAAATTTGGCTTAAATAATCACAAATCTATCATCTTTGCGTTTTGGAGCCTTAGGCTGTGTTGCAGGGTAACCAAGCGTAAGCATAGCTATCATTTCGCCTTTATCTGGGGCGTATTTTTGGGCTATGATTTTGCCAAAACCGGTTTGGATAGGTGCTGTCATCCAGCAAGTCCCAAGCCCTAAATCAGCAGCAGCGATGGTTAGATTTTGCGTAGCAGCACTAATGCTTTGAAGCACGGCAAAATTTTTATGTTCGTAATTTTTTTGCTCAAAAACCAGCACATAAACAGGCGCATCGCCAAGACTTTTCATAAAAGTTAGCGTTTCTTTAATAACCTCAGGATAATCCTTAAAACGCTCTTCAAGCATCGGGCGCATTTTTTCGCTTACGCCTTCCATAAAGCTTAAAAGCTCGGCTTTTTTCTCATTTGAGCGCACCGCGACAAAATACCACGGCTGTAAATTCGTAGCTGATGGTGCCATACAAGCAGCTTGTAAAATCGTTGTGATTTGCTCATCGCTTGGCATTGTGTTTTGGTATTTGCGCACAGAACGGCGCGCATAAATGGCATCGATAGTCTGCATTTTCGCTCCTTAATTTTAAATTAAACCTTGCATTGTAGCAAAGAAAAAAATATATTTTTTAAATGTAAATTTTAAATGTTGCAAAAAGTAGTAAAATTGAAATTTTAAAAAGTATTTTAGTTTTTTTAGGCAAACATTAAGCCCAAAATCTCTTTTATAATTGCTCCATATTATGCTATGATATCAAAAAAACCACTAAAACAAGGTAAAAAATGGACATCAGCAAAGAAGTAAATTTTATTTGGAATATCGCCGATAAACTCCGTGGCGCATACACCAGCGACAAATACAAAGATGTCATTATCCCTATGGTGATTTTACGCCGTTTTGAGTGTGCTTTGGCTGATACCAAAAGCAAAGTTTTAACCAAGTTTAGCGCAGATGCTAGCTGTCCAGTTACTGTGCTAGAAAAAGCAAGCGGATATAACTTTTATAACACAAGCCGTTTTGATCTAAAAGAGCTACTAAACGACCAAAACAACATAAAAGCAAATCTTTTAAACTACATTGACGGATTTAGCGCAAATATAAAAGAAATACTAGCAAATCTAGATTTCCCAAAACAAATAGAAAAAATGCATAAAGAAAACTGCCTTTTTAGCATAGTAAAGGCTTTTAGCGAGCTAGACCTTGACCCAGCAAGCGTGCCAAATCACAAAATGGGCTACATCTTTGAAGACATTATACGCAGATTTAGCGAAAACGCAGAAGCAGGCGACCACTACACAGGGCGTGATATCATCGCTCTTATGGTAGAAATTCTACTTTTTGATGCTGATGTTAGCGGAGAAAATAGAGTTATTTCTGTGCTAGACCAAGCTTGTGGCACAGGCGCGGTATGCTCTCAGTCGCAAACGAAACCATAAAAGAAAAAAACAAACACGCCGTAGTTTATCTCTACGGACAAGAGATAAACGGCGAGTCCTATGCTATTTGTAAAGCCGATATGTTAATCAAAGGTCAAAAAGAGCAAAATATCCTAAAAACTGATACTTTAAAAAATAATGAATTCGCAAATGAAAAATTTGATTTCATCATAGAAAATCCACCTTTTGGCACGCCCTGGGGTGGAGAAAAGGCAAAAGATGGCGTAGAATATGCTGTAAAAAAAGCCTTTGAAGAAAAATCTCGCTTTCTAGCAGGCTTGCCAGCTAAAAGCGATGCTCAGCTACTTTTTATGCAATCAGCCTTAGAAAGGATAAAAGATAATGGCAAAATCGCCATTATCCAAAACGGCTCGCCTCTTTTTAGCGGTGATACACTCTCAGGCGAAAGCCAAATTCGCCGTTATTTACTAGAAAACGACTATATAGATGCTATTATCGCCTTGCCTACTGAGCTTTTTTATAACACAGGCATAGCCACTTATATTTGGGTGCTAAGAAAACAAAAGCCTAAGGATCGCAAAGGCAAACTAGCCTTAATAGATGCTAGCTCACTTTTTTTTCAAACTTCGCAAAGCCATGGGAAACAAACGAAACGAGCTAAGCAAAGAAAACATCGCCCAAATAATCAAAATCTACACAGAATTTCAAAACTCAAATTTATGTAAAATTTACTCAAATAGCGAGTTTATCTACAAAGAATACACCATTATGACCCCACTTCAAAAAAGCTACTCTATCACAGATGAAAGCCTAGAAAATCTACCAAGCGCATTTTATAATGAAAGCAAGCTAGCAGACCTACTAGCCAAAGACGAACTAAGCCCAAAAGAGCAAAAAGAGCTAGAAAAGCAAAAAGGCGCAAAAATGCTTTGCGAAAATATCACGCAAAAGCTAAAAGCAAAAACAAGCCATAAAGTGTATTTAAACAAAGACGAGTTTATAAAAGTGCTTAAAGCAGTTTTAGAAAATGACGCCAAAACCCTAGAAAAAATCGCCACCGCCCTAAGCCGTGATGATGAAAACGCAGATATTCAAACAGACAAAAAAGGCGAAATTCTATACGACAAAGACTCAAAAGACTCCGAGATAATAAACATAAATGCCGATATTGATGAATATATGAAAAAAGAAGTCTTGCCACACTTAAAAGGGGCAAAGGCTTTTGATGAAAACAAAATCGGCGCAGAAATCCCCTTTACTCGCTATTTCTACAAATACCAAAGCCCAAAAAGCACAGAGCAAATAAAACTAGAATTCCAAAGATTAGAAAAAGAAACAAAAGAGCTTGAAAATGGGCTTTTTGATGAGTAATAAAAGAAATAATATAAAAAAGCTTAGAGTATCATCTCTTTCGAGTATTCACCTAAGTCATGGCGATTTGATCCCTAAACTGCGTGGATTATATGATAAATTTTCTTACAAGATTATAAAAGGATAAGAAATTGTATCTAAAAACGCAAGCATATAAAAAGCTATGTGAAAATATCGGTTTTGATGAAAGCTCAAATCTCAAAGGCTTTGAAAAACTAGAAAAATCAATATTCTTGTTACACAATGGATATTTGCTAGGTAGCGCAAAAGAAGCTGGAATTTTCATAAAAAAACATGGAAATATAGAAAATATATTTGATTTGGTTATTAGTATTTATAATAAACGCATAAAAACTCATCACGCATTATTTTTGATTATTCATATTTTTGAAACAGCACTTCGCTCAAAAATGGCTTTTATTTTATCGCAAAATTACAGCTCAAACCCTGATTTAAAAGATGATTGGTTTGTAAATCGCTTAAATTTATGGCTTATTAAAAAAGTAAATCATATAGTAAAAATAAATAAGCTAAATGAAGATTTTTTAGAAACAGCAAATAGTTTTGAAGTGCTTGATTTATTTATGCTAGGGGATTTAGAAAATATTATAGATAATAACTGGGCAATTTTTCAGCCTATTTTCGCTGGTGAAAAACAATACAAAAATCAAAATTTACCAAGCTTTGGCACAAAAGAACATCTTTTAAATACTTTTTCTCGCATTAGAAAAGAAAGAAATAATATATTTCATAACAGACCGCCAAAAGTCAAAGCAAAGTCAATCATAACAAATATAGAAATTCTACTTCTAAGGCTTGATTTTAATCTTAAAGATGCTTTTAATGGAATATCAAATTTAGAATATGGGATAAACTTAAAATATGAATACTAAAAATACTAACTTTAAAAATAGCGGTATTGCTTGGATAGGCGAAATTCCAAAACATTGGGAAGTAACAAAAATAAATCATTTATATTCACAAAGAAATCAAAAAGTAAGTGATAAAGATTTTGAGCCACTTTCAGTTACCAAAAAAGGAATTTTGCCACAATTAGAAAATGCAGCAAAAACAGATAATGGAGATAATAGAAAACTTGTTAAAATAGGTGATTTTGTGATAAATAGCCGTTTAGATCGTCGTGGCTCTTGCGGAATTTCAAAGTTTAATGGTTCTGTGTCTTTAATCAATATTGTTTTAGAGCCTAGACAAAATATGAATTCTAAATATTTTGATTGGCTTTTTCACACGACTTTATTTGCTGATGAATTTTATAAATATGGCAATGGAATTGTGGATGATTTATGGAGTACTCGCTGGGGTAATATGAAAAATATTTTAGTGCCTTATCCCCCACTTAACGAGCAAGAGAGAATTGCAGAATTTTTGGATAAAAAGTGCGCTAGTATTGATAGCAGTATAGAGAATTTAGAACAAAAGATAAAGAGCCTAGCAGAGTACAAAAAAGCCCTTATCACACAATGCGTAACCAAAGGGCTAAATCCTAAAATTTTAGAATTTAAAGATAGCGGAATTCCTTGGATAGGGCAAATCCCAAAACACTGGGAGATTTCAAAAATCAAGTATATAGCGAAATTAAAAACAGGCGGAACACCTAATAATAGTTTTGGTATAAATGTTGAAAATAATGGCTATCCTTGGATAACACCAGCAAATATTGATGAAAATTTTAACATTAAAGCTGATAAATTTATAACTGAAAAATCTTTAAAAATTAGTAATTTTTCTTTATTTTATAGTAATACAATTTTATTGATTGGTATAGGTGCTACTGTTGGAAAAATTGGTTATTTGTTAGAAAAAAGTTATTGTAATCAACAAATTACAGCTTTAGTACCATTTAATATAAATTCTAAATTTTTGCTTTATTACTTACATTTTATAAAACATAAAATAATTTTAGAGGCTTCTACTAATACTTTACCTATAATAAATAATAAAATTTTAAATAATATAAGCGTAATTTATCCCCCACTTGCCGAGCAAGAAAAAATTGCAGGGTTTTTGGATAAAAAATGCGAGAAAATCGATAATTTAAGCGCAAACTACAAAGAGCAAATAAAAACTCTAAAAGAATACAAAAAAGCCCTGATATATGAGTGTGTAACAGGTAAAAAAGAGATTTAAATTTGCTATAATTTCAAAAATCAAAAAGGAGTTAGAATGAGAGGTTTGATGATAAAAGCTGATAATGCACTATTAGAACAAATCGCAAGTATTGCTCAAATTTAGCACGCAAAGACGACAAAGAGATAAAAATACAAAGCTTTAACGATGAAAGATATAAAATCTATGAAGCTGATGTTGCAGCAGTCAAATTAGGCCAGATCAAGACTAGACCTTTTAGCGAGTTTGAAAAAGAGATGGAAAAATGGCGATAACCACCACACCACGATTTGAGAGTGAAATGCAAGATATTTTTTATTGTATCGCAAAAGACAGCAAAGAAAGAGCGAAAAAATTTCGCAAAGAACTCTAATGATAAAATAAGCATTCTTGGAATTTATAAAAAAAATGAGTGGAGTGAGTAAAAATTTATATTTAATAATAAAAATTTATTTTATTTGAGTGTGTAAAAGGTAGTTTTATGTTTGATTGTGAATACGATTTTTGTGAGAAATTTTCATGTTGGTTACTGAAAAAATATAAAAATATTAATTTAATGGCTAGTGGAATACCTTTTTTAAAGGCGAAAAGAATTGCCGATTTAATATTGTTAAATGGGGATAATTTGATTGCTTATGAGATTAAGACAGCTAGAGATGATTTGCGCAGAATTGATGGACAGATTATGGATTATTTATTAACATTTGATTATTTTTACTTGGTTTTGGATAAAAAGTTTAAAAAAGAAATAGCTAGATTTGAAGATAAAAGAATAGGAATTATTTTACATGATTGCGGTAAATTTGCTTTAATAAAAAAACCATTAAAAAATAAACCAAGCTCTTTTTGTAGAGCACTTTTGCTTTCTAGGAGTAGTGCTCAAAAATTAGCAAAAAATAAAAAAAATGTGTTTGAAATGTATAATTTTATATCTAAGAATTTTTCACAAAAAGAAATTAAAAAGAAACTAATTGAAGATTTAAAAGAAGCTTATTTGGAGTGTTTTGAAGCATTTAAAAATGAAAGAGATTTTTTTCTTTTAAAAAATAGATTTTACTTAAAGGAATTAGCGTGACAAAATTAAATGTGATAAGTTTAAATTGGATAAGTTTTTTAATTTTGTTTACTTATACTATTATATGCTTTTTAATGCATTGGCATTTTTTAAGTAAAGAAATTTCTGATGTCTATTTTGTCAGCAATGAAATGAATGTAACAATGGACTTAAATTCAACACTAGAAACATTGATTACACAAAATAAAATTATTTCTCCAAAAGATTATTTTGGAATTTATACTAGCACTTATTCAAATATCTTAATGATTACAGTTGCACTTTTAGGAACTTTTGCACTATTATCTTTTGTGTATATAAGGAGCAAAATCAATGATCAAATGAATGATAGAATAGATGAATATTTTAAATCTAATGAATTTGAGGATAGAAAAAATGAACTTATAACTCAAGAAATTAAACGCATTGTGGATAGTAAATATGATGATATAGAGCGAAGATTGTCTTCACTAGAAGGAAAAGAAGATTCTCATAGAGATGAATATATAAAGATTGACAACAGTCAGATTAAAGGATAGCAATATGGCATTTATATCAAGTAAAAAAGAGAAAAAAGAAACAAAAATAATAACTTGGGATATGATGCTTTTAGACGCAAAAGATAAGAACATAACATTAACACCATTTGATATTTATACTTATGTTAATACTTTTGATAATATTGAGGTTATTGATGATGATTTAAGTTCAGAAATTAGTGGTATGATTGAATATATCGGTGATGGATTTATAATTACAATAAACAAATACCATTCTTATGAGCGTAGAAGATTTACATTGGCTCACGAGTTTGGGCATTATTGTATGCATAGAGAATATTTAATAGATAATAAAAGCATAAAAGATGTGGCACTATTTAGAAGCGAAAATACAAAAAATCAAAAAGAACTTGAAGCAAACGAGTTTGCGGCAAAACTTTTAATGCCAAAAGATGATTTTTTGAATATTATTAAAAGTGGAAAAACTAGGTTAGGAGATATCGCAGAACATTTTGGCGTTTCGGCAGCGGCGGCAAAATATAGAGCTTATAGGCTTGGTTTAATAAAGGAGTATTGATGAAATATTTTTATTTCCCAGCTTTAAAAACTAGAAGTTCAGAATTGAGAGCTTTTTCAAAATTAGAAAATAAAAATGGAATTTTACCTATTTTAGCACTTACAAAGTCACGCATAAGTAAAAATAATCTTACTGGAAGTATTGATAAAAAAATGAATGAGTTAAAAGAAGATTTTAAGGATATTCATTTTATTTTAGATGTTTCCACAGAAGAAAATTTGATTAACAACGAAATTAGAGATTTTCTATCCCCAAATAATGGTTTTAAAAAATGGGTTGAATTTGTAAAAAAATATAAAAAAGATTTTAAAAATTTAATTCCTTGCATTCACTTTGCTTCCGATAAAAGTGATGATGTAAAAGAGCAAATTTTAAATTTAGATGAGTTCGAAACCCTTGCTTTAAGACTACCTGTTGATGAAAATTTAAATGAGTATTTAAAGATTATTGATAATCGCAAAAAGATTATTTTAATTTTAGACTGCTTGGATAAATATAATGAATTAAATACAGCTAATGATATAAAAAATTTTAAAAGTCTAATTTATCTTGCTTCAAGCTTTCCAAAAACTTTGTCTGAGAATGAGGGGAAGATTAAACTAAACGAGCAAGAGTATTATATTAAAAATTTATCTAGCAAATATTGTTATGGTGATTATGGCTGTACTTATCCTATAAGATACGACATGAAGGCCAGGGGTTGGATTCCTAGAATTGATATTCCAGTTATAAATAATAATGAAGCAGTAGTTTATTATAAAAAAAATAGGACAGATGAAGTGACAAGTACCGAAGAAGCATATATAAAAATCGCTCAAACACTCTGGGAAAATGAAATTATAAGAAAACTTAATATAGTAGATAATTGGGGTTACAAATTTTTTATGGATGCTGCAAAATATGGTACTATTTTTGGGAAAAGTCCATCATTTTGGATTTCAGTTAGAATGAATATTTATATGAGTTTAACATTAAATAAAATGAAAAATTTAGTAGAAGCAAAAAGCTTAGAAATTTAATAGCAATCAGCATTGCTATTAAAAAAATCAAAACTAAACTAAAAGAGTTACTTAAATATAATTCCAAAGGAGATAAAATGGCTAAAACTATATATGATGAAAAAACACAATATCAAGCTGATATAATAAAAGAATTTGCCAAAAATGGAATTTTTGAGCGAAGTGCTACATGCTATGATAAAAATTTAGCAATGGATAAAGAGTTGCTTTTGGAATTTCTAAAAGCTACGCAAGAAAAAGCCCTAAATGCTTTAAATCTAAGTGATGATGAAATAATCGCAAAAATAAATGAATATATCATAAAAGAGGGAATTTTATACTGCCTTAAAAATGGTGTGGATATAAATGGCTATGATTTTAAGCTAGTTTATGATAGACAAAGATCAGGCTTTAACGCTGATTTAGCACAAAAATACGAGCAAAACAAAATAAGCATAATGCAAGAAGTAAATGCTGATAAGGACAATAAAGAGCGTGTAGATCTTGTAATATTTGTAAATGGTATAGCCTTTGCGTGTATGGAGCTAAAAAGCAATTACTCAGCCCAGAGCGTAGAACACGCTATAAAGCAGTATAAAGAGGATAGAAACCCAACTACAAGACTATTTGATGCTAGGCTTGGGGCGGTGGTGTTTTTTGCGCTGGATTTACACGAGTGCTATATGAGCACAGAGCTAAAAGGCTATGGGACAAAATTTCTACCTTTTAACAAAGGCAAAGGCAAGAACAGTAGCACAGGCGCAGGAAATGACAATAGAGATGATAAAATAAGTGATGTGTGGTATCTATGGGAAGAAGTGCTAGTAAAAGATAATATCATAAACTTAATAGTAAATTTTATATTTGAAGAAAATGGCATGATGATATTCCCTCGCTATCATCAAATGGATCTAGTAAATAAAATACAAAGCGATATCCTATCTAGCAATGAATATAAAAACTATCTAATTCAGCATAGCGCAGGCTCAGGCAAGACAAAAAGCATAGCATGGCTAGCATACGCACTAAGTGGTCTATACAAAAATGGCTCTGTGTGCTTTGAAAGTGTAATAATAGTAACTGATAGAAAGGTAGTAGATAGACAACTCCAAGATGAGATAAAAAAGCTAAAACACCAAGAAGGTTTTATCAAAACCCTAGACGATAAGTGTGGCTCAGCAGAGCTAAAAGAAGCACTAAAAAGCAATACAAAAATAATAGTAACTACTATACAAAAGTTTTTGTATATCAAAGATGATTTAAAAAACTTTGACATAAGAAGTGCGGTGATAATAGACGAGGCGCACTCAAGCACGAGCGGTGGAGATATGGAGGCTTTACTAGATACGCTAAGTAGTGATTTTGGCGGTGCGAGCAAGCCTAGCAATATCAGTCTTTTTGGCTTTACAGCTACACCAAAGTCTAGCACCTTGCAGATATTTGGGCAAAAGAACGAAAGTGGCTTTTATGTGCCATTTCATCTATACTCAATGAAACAAGCCATAGAAGAGGGCTATATTCTAAATGTGTTAGAAAACTATACTACTTTTAATACATTTTATAAAATAGCGCTAAACGAAGATGATAAAGAAGTAAAAGAAAGCAAAGCAAAACGCCAAATAAGAGATATAATCAAAAATAATAGTGATATCATAAAACAGCGTGTAGGCGTGATAGCCGAGCATTTTGCTGGTAGTGGCTCTGCTCTGCTGGGCGCTAAGGCAAAGGCTATGGTGGTGTGTGAGGATATAGAGAGCGTGATAAGGTATTTTAGAGCGTTTAAGGACTATTGTGATAGCAAAGGATATGATTTTAAGCCTTTGATAGCATTTAGTGGCGAAGTAGTGATAGATGGCGAAGTGTTAAGCGAGCGTGGGATAAATGGCATAAGTGAGAGTGCTTTGCCAAAAGAGTTTGACAAAGATGAGCGAAGGGTGCTTTTTGTAGCAAACAAATATCAAACTGGCTTTGACCAAAACAAGCTTTGCGTGATGTATGTGATAAAAACGCTAAAAGGCATAAGTGCGGTTCAAACGCTCTCGCGCCTAAATAGAATTTGCCCTGAATATCCACAAAAAACTACTTTTGTGCTTGATTTTGTAAATCAATTTGATGATATTATGGAGAGCTTTGCGCCGTATTATACGCACACTTGGCTAAAAGACGGAATTGATATGGCTGATTTGATTGATATTAGCGCAAAGATAGATGGATATAATATCTTAATGCCACTTGATGAATATAGCGTAGCAAATGCTATTGCTACTATGGGTAAAAAAGCTCAAAGTAGGATAAAATCGTATTTTACAAAAGTAGTAGGTGAAATAAATAAGCTAGATGACAAGCACAAACAAGAATTTAAAGGGTTGCTTATAAAGTATTTAAATATTTATGTGCGTTTAAAACTCATTTTTGGTGATACTTTTAGCGATGAGCTAAAAAATAGATATGTTTTTATAGATATTTTGCTAAGACATATGGTAGAAGTCGTAAAAAATGGCGAGAATATAGAAATAAATATAAGCATAGAAGATGTCCAAGTTCTAGAAAATGAAACTTATACGGGAGTAAAAGTGATATCAGATCCGGTAATGGAGCTTAGCGCATTTGGGGCGATGACAATCAAAACATCTAAGCTAGATCTACTCTCAAATATAATAAGAAAAATCAATGAAAACTTAGGGCTAAGCGCGGAAGAAAACGCAGAAATTCAAGCAATAATAGACATCACAAATCAATTACTAAATAGCGAAACACTACAAAGCGGAGCAAAAAATAATACTAAAAGTGATTTTACAAAACTTTACAATGATGAAGTTGTAGATATTTTGACAAGTAACTATGAGAATTTTAGCTCTTTTTATGGTGCGTTGCTGGACAACGATATTTATAGGAATGAGATTTTTGCACCACTTTCAGATGATATTTATAACAACATCCAAAAAAGATGAGTATAAATAATAAACATAATAAAGGGTAGTAAAATAAAGCAGGAAATATTTTCATCGTTGTAGCATAGTTGTAATTTAAAAATTACAACTATGCAAAAGCGCGATATAATCGCTAGAATTGTGGTTTTAACCCCATGCTTTTACACTTGTAATGAGTTAATAATTTTAGTAATTATGCTAGCCTTTTACTATCTAATATCCGTTTTTTTACTACCAAAATACTCTATTAAATTTTGCTTTTAGAATGGTGAAATGTTCTTTAATAGTCCTTGCTGAAAGTTTAAGTTTTTAGCTATTTCATCTGCTGTAATATATGGTTTTTTTTGGCACTAATGCCTTTATAGACGCGTTTGTAAGTTTCATTTTTTGTCCTTTTTTTTGAAAAAGGGTGACAAAAATTTTAAAATTTTGCTTTGGTGCTGGATTGTAACCTGAATTATAATGAAACAAACTGAAAGCAACTTTTTAGCAAAACGCTCTAAAAATCGGGCTTAAAAAACATTTTGTGAAAGCTTTTGAAAACAACTTTAAAGAACTGGTGGCGGACAGGGAGGGATTCGAACCCTATTTTATGCTTGTATTTGAATAAAATCTATACTTGTTTTGTTATTTTCTAGCCAAATTCTAGCCCCGTAATTAAGGCTAGAATTTGACACAAAATTTTTAATTACTTTTCTATTTTTTATTTGTTTTTCGTGGTTTATTATATACATTTGAGTGTCTGCGTAGAAAATTTTAAGTGTTGATTGTTTTATTTGTGTTTCGTGGTTTTTACATTGAATCAAAATTACTTCATCATCAGCCCAGGCAATTAAATCTATGCCTTCATCTTTTTTTCCTTTTGAGATTCCGTTATAAAAAATTTTAAATCCTTTATTTTCGTATATTTTTGCTATTTTTGTTTCGTATTCTTTTCCTTTTATTATTTTATTTTCTTGTTTTTTCTTTTTTTTAAAAGCCATAAAAATTAAAATTATAGTAGCTAGGCTTATTAAGAATATAATTATTTTTAACATTATTCAATTTCCTTTTTTAAAATTCTTGTTTTCATATCTGCTATGTAAAATTCTTTTTCTATTTCATTTAATTTTCTGAAATATCTTAAAAGCTCGTTTTCTTGTTCTTGTTCTTTTTCGTTAGTTTCTCTTATTTCTAATATTTTTAAAATTTCATCTAAAATAGCTTTGTTTGGTTTAGTGGAGCCATTTTCATAATTTTGTAGTGTTTTAGTCGTAATTCTTATTTTTTCTGCTAATTCTTTCTGGGTCATTCGTTTTCTTTCTCTACTTTCTCTGATTTTTCTAGCAATTTCCATTTTAAACACACCTTTTTTTTATTTTTTTTAAAAAATTACTTGACATTTCCTTTTTTTTTAGGCATAATTTCGCATAATTTCGCTTTAAATTTCGTTTTTTAACTTTATTTTAGCTAAAAAATACGAATTTAAGCAAATTTTTGACCTGAGCAGGTCTTTAAACTACTCTTTTGACTAGCTGTCCTTTTATCATCAGTGCGGCTAGTCATTATGGTTACACTGATGAAATAAACGCAATTTAAAGGATAACTGATGATATTGCAGCATCAATTCACAATCTCTTACGAAGTATTAGGTGGCTATGTGAAAGCCGTTAAATCAGGCAAGTTTAAAAACGACTCAGGCGAAATAGTCGATTATGGTTCAAGTGTTAGAATCATCTGCACTAACATTATTCAAAACGATACAATCGATACTGATACAGGCTTTGCTAATAGTTTTGATAGACAATTAAGCTTTAAAATTTCTTGCCCTGATGATAAAGAAGCAGGTAATTTAGCAATGCAATTACAAAAAGAAATAATTAATAAACGCCCTATATATTTAGAAGCTGATTTGCCTGTAAGGCGCAATGATGGTTCATTTGAAGTGTCTGTAGTAAATGTTAAAAATTTATCTGAGAAAAAATCAATTTCTAAATAGTTTTAACAAAAAGCCCTTTTTTGGGCTTTTGATTAAGGCTATTAACGATGCTGGCAGTGATAGTCAATTTTTTTTGAAAGGTTAAGCGATGAAAGAAAATTCTAGTTTAAAAACTAAAATTCTTGCAGGTGTTGCATTAGTTTCTGCTGTTGCTAGTAGTGCTTCTGCTGCTGTTACTATGAACACTGATGGCTCTGTTACAGGTTCTTTGAGCACTGATACTTTTATGGGCATTGCAGGTTTAGTAATAACTGCTTGCGCTGTTATGTGGGCCGCTAAAAAAGGCATTGCTCTTATTCGTTAATTTTAATGCTCTGCTTTTGCAGGGCATAGAAGGCATTTTATGGATATATCTTTTGTTAAATTTGGTTTATTTATAAATAGTTATTTTGGTGTTCTTATTGCTTTTTGCGCTGCTGCTAAGTCTGTGCTTTTTGCATTTAATGTTTTAAATAAAGATTAACAAAATGAATAATTTAGAAAGTAATAAACATATTTTAACTGATTTGTTGATGAGTGATTATGCTTTTTTAATGTCTCTTACTGGTATTTTGGTTGGTTTTTGTTTTATGTTTATTAGTTTTTATATTGTTACTAATATAAAAGCTTAATTTTTTAAAAGGTTACACTGATGAATAATAAAACCGATTTGGTTAAATTTGTTGATTTTCAAAAATTTTATTATGTTTTTAATGAAGAGTATTTAAAAGTTGCGCGCGAATTTTTACCTGAAATGAAAAAAGAATCAAAATATTGTAATTTAACTGCTTTTCCTGTTTATAACCCAGAAAAAAAAGAATGTTTTTTTTACTATTGCTTTAACATTAAAGATTATTTTAAACATAAAATTATTTCTCACAATAATTATAAAGTAACTATGTATGAAAATCCAGCGCATTATTTTAATGTCCTTGTTGGTTTAGTTCTTAGCACTTGTACTTTTCATAGATTGGCTATTGATTCTAAACAATATGAAATGCCTTCTAGTTATTGTGATTTTTGTTTAGAAAGTTACCAAAATTTAAAAAAATTTGTTTCTTTTGGCAATTTTGATGATAGTTTTAAGACTGATTATTTTTCTCTGATTGATTAAAATTTTTACCCCTTTAAAATTTAGAAAGGTTTTAATTTTATGCTTAATAGATTTCATTACGAGCATCTTTTTTATGAAAAAGAGCTTGATGACTTAGCTTTTAATTATTATTTGAGATATGAGTATTTTATGAATTTAAAAGAAAATAAGCATGCTGAGATTTGTTTAAAAATGTTTAAGCTTATTTGCACTTCTCAAAGAATTTTAAAATCTTTGTTGGCAAAGGCATAGAATATGCTAAATATTTTAGATGTTCCTGCTTTTGATTATTTTTTTACAATCTTTTTTTATTTTACTGTGTCGGCATTACCTGTTTTGTTAGCTTTTACGCTTTTTACAAATAAATTATTAAAGTAGGTTTTTATGAAAAAATGTATAAAAATTTTTTTTGTTTTAATGGTATTAAAATTAAGTTTATTAAATGCTTCATCAATAAAAAGCGATTATAAAGAATTTTGTAAGAATGAAAAATTTTTAATGTTTATTCTAAATTCTTTAAAAGAAAATCCAAATGATGAGTATTCAAAAATTTTTGCCCGCAAATTTAATGAAAGATGCGGTTTAAAAATACGCATTCAATAGTATAAATATAATGAAAAAAATTTTATTATTTTTATTTATTTTAAATAGTATTGTTTATGGTGCTCGCCCTGATAATATTGTTTTGCCTGAAACTTTATCAAAATGTATAAATAAATTTAAAAATAGAACAATAGAAGTTATTCATAAAACTAGTGAAGTTACTTCTATTTTTAAGGGTCGTTCTTTCCAAAGCGGTAATGATACATTTGCATATTATATTCTTTTTGCTAATCGATATTTTTATGCGAATTTTAATACTAGTATTCCTTCAAATCCTTGGGGCATAACTTTTGATAGTATAAATTCTCTTAGATGTTTGCCCCTTTCTTATGATTATGATAATGTAGTTGATCAACTTGCTTGTTATGAAGAAAATGAATTTACCCTAGCTGCTTATAGTGATAATGTTTGCACTGTTTGGAGTTCATATTTTTACGAAAATGCTTCTTCTGGCACGCCTACTTTGCCAGATTGGAGTATAAAAGATAAGTCTTATTATAAATCAGATTATACAGTAAATCTTGTTGGCTTAGGTATTCCTCAAAATAGATCTGGATTGTATGGTGGTTATTCAAATTTCTTAGCTTCTGATGCTAATGAAAATGCATATAATTTTACTTTTTTATTTACTGGTTGTTCTTTACCTAATAAAATTAATACTGACACTGGCGAATGCGTTCCAAATTGTGATGAGTCCAAAGGGTTTTTTTGGTCTCAAAATTTAAATCAATGTGTAGATAGTTGCGAAACTATTACAAATAGAGTAGATCGTTTTAAATGTTATTGTAAAACTATTAATAATAGTGATTATATCGGGCATTCTATTGGCGATGGTTTAAAATCTTTTTCTAGCGGTTCGTGTGTTCAAGGTCCTGATGGCGTTAATTGTGGTTCTATTGAAGTTGTGAATTGGCAATATAAAGATTGGGGTTCTAAAAATGTTCCTAACGAGTATTTAAACTCATCATCTTGTGTTTTACAATGCGGTAATGGCAATATTGTGTTTGATCATAAGCTTTGGCTAGATAGCACGAAAAATCCTTCTACTCTTTCTGGTATTGACAAAATTTGCTTAACTAATGATAAGGTTGAATCTAATTTGCCTGATTTTGACAAAGAAGAAGACCCTGATAATTGTGATAGCCTTGCTACCAAAGCAAAAATTTATGAATATACTTCAAGATTAAACGCTAATCCAAATGATATTTATGCCCGTAAAGGTGCTGAAATTTTAAATACTCAATGTAACGCAGGTATAACAATACCTGAAATATCTAATCCTGGTGGTGGTGGCTCTAGCGGTGAAGGCTCTGGTGGTTCTAGCTCAGGCTCAGGTTCAGGCTCAGGCTCAGGCGGCGATGGCTCTGGTGGCTCAGGCTCAGGCAGTGATGGTTCTGGCGGCGATGGCTCTGGTGGTTCTAGCTCAGGCTCAGGTTCAGGCTCAGGCTCAGGCGGCGATGGCTCTGGTGGCTCAGGCTCAGGCGGCGATGGCTCTGGTGGCTCAGGCTCAGGCAGTGATGGTTCTGGCGGCGATGGCTCAGGCTCAGGCGGCGATGGCTCTGGTGGCTCAGGCTCAGGCAGTGATGGTTCTGGCGGCGATGGTTCTGGCGGTGATGGCTCTGGCGGTGGTGGCTCAGGCTCAGGCGGCGATGGCTCTGGTGGCTCAGGCTCAGGCAGTGATGGTTCTGTCGGCGATGGCTCTGGCAATGATGGTTCTGGCGGTTCAGGCTCTGGTGGTAATTATGGTGGTATTGATTATGGTACAGGTGATTTAGACAATGTAGAAGGTTCTATTGATAAAGCTAGTAATGGTTTTTTTGATGGCTTTTTTGGCATATTTTCAGATTTTGAAAGCTTTTTAAAAGAATTTGATAGTTCAGCAAAAAGTGCTATTGAAGAGTTTGAATCTGCTATAAATAGTCCTATAAAACATAAAAATGTAAATTCTTGTGCTAGAAGTTATGATTTTGGCATTTCTACTGCTACGATTGATTTATGCGAGCCACTTAGTAAAATGTCTAGTATTACTTATGCTGTATTTTTTATTAGTTTTTTGGTTATTGGTGTAGGTTCTTTTTTGAGATTGATAGTTATGCTGTTACCAGCATTACATTCTAAATAAGGGGATTATTTATGCCTGCTTTTTTTGCTGCTATTTGGGGTTTTTGTGGTAGTTTAATTGGTTTTTTAAGTAGTATAGCAGTTACTTTTTTAACTAGGTTTTTAGATAAAATCAGTGTAGGTTCTTTTTTTTCATCTATGCTTTTGCCTTTGATTAAGGCAGGCACTTTTTCTGTAATGTTTTTAGTTTTTACTGGTTTTTTAAATTTTATAAAAAAGATTTATGATTTAGTAAAAAGAATTTTAAATGAAATAAATACTGTTCAAAATGGTGGCGGTGAAAATGATATTTTGGGCTTAGCTACTGATATATTAAACAGTATAGGATTTTTTAAAGCTTTGGATGATTCTTGGACTTTGTTAAGTCCTTTGTATTTTGGTTTTTTGGCGTTATTTACTTATTTGTTGCTTGCTAAGGCTTATCAGCTTGTTGTAGGCTTTTTATTAGAATTTTTCAATTTAAGCTCTGGTGCTAGCGCAAATTCTATTAAAGGTCGTAAGTAATGGCAATTACTTACATTGTTGGCAATCCCGGCTCAGGTAAAACTTTTTTTGGCGTTAAAATTTTATATGATTATTTTATAAAAGAAAATAAGCCTAATTTTTTAGACAAAATTTTAAAAAAGAATGATAAAAAAGATGATAAAGACTTTGTTGTAGCATACACAAATATAAATCAGTTTAATTTTGAATCAAGCGATAAAATTAAAAAATTTGAATATGACAAATTTTACGAAAAAATAAGCTTAGTTTATAATTCCTATGTTTTTGAAAAAGCAGACGATAATAAATTAATTGAATTGCTAAAAGATTTAGATTTATATAAAGCTTTATTTGTAATTGATGAGATACATAATTTTTTTAATAATGCTGATGATGTTTTGGTTTGGTGGCTTACTTATCATAGACATTTATACCAAGAATTATATTTTATAACACAAAGTCTTAGTTTAGTTGCGCCTTGTTATAAAAATGTTGCTGAATTCTTTTATAAAGCTAGTGATAGTTCGCATAGGTTATTTTCTAAAAAGTTTAGATATTCACAATACACTACCGCAAATTTGTATAAAAAAGATTTAATTAAAAAATTACATATTGATTTTGACGAAAAAATTTTTAATCTTTATCATAGTGGCAATAACGGCGTAGGTAAAAGTGCTGTAAAAAAATTCTTTTTAATTGCTTTCGTTCTTTTTATTTTTTGTTTTATTATTTTTAAAGTTATTATGTCTGCTTTTTTTACGCCAGATACACAAAACATTAAACAACCTGAAAATAAAATTTCGTCTCAAGCACAAAATTTGCCAAAAAATGATTTATCTCAATATGTTAAAAATTTTAATCAAAATTTAGAAAATAAAGAGCGATTGCTTTCTTATTATTTTGTTTTTACTTGTTCTTATTCTTATTGTATTTTTGAAAATTCTATTAATGAATACGATAGAGATTTAATTTTTAAACTTATACATGATACTCGCATTCTTTATCGCTCTGCTAGACAATTAACTTCTGGTCTTATTAAATATTCTTTTCTTTTAGAAAATGATGTTTTTAAGCCTTTAAAAATTGAATACAAAGGTAAAACTGATGAAAAAAATTCTGATAATAGCATTTTTGCTGGCTTTGGTTCTCAAAGCTCAAATCGTTAAGTCTAATTTATTACAATTTGCTGATTTAGCAAGTGTAGAAAATAAAACTCAAATTTTAATTAGTGGCTCGATTGTCCCTGATGATTATATTTTTTTTACAAGTAGTAAAAATCCTAAAATTTCTTTGAGTTTATTTAAGAAAATGGTTGAGCTTCAAGGTTTAAGGTTTTTAAAATTAGATGATTTTTATTTTATAGATAATTTAACAGATAATCAAAAAAATGCTGTAAATAATGAAAGCTTAGAAAATTCATCTATTAATGAAAATCTTTATTATATTAAACTTTCTGGCAATAGTTTTGATGAGTTAAATTCTATTCTTAGTTTGTATGAAAAAAACGCTACTTATATATCGCAAGATAATTCAGCTGTTTTTAAAGCTAGTGAAAAGCAATTTAGTGAAATTATAAGTTATTTGCCAAATTTTGACACAAAAGAAAAAGAGCAAGTAAGCTTTAAAATTACGATTTTAGAAACTGAAACTAATGTGTTAAAAGAGCGTGGCACTGAGATTAATTCGCTTTTAGAATTATCAGAGCATAAAGATTTTAAATTATTTTTTAATATGCTTACTGTTCCTTACACTCAATCTAGCAATGTTATTAAAAAAAGCAATGAATTTTATGGTGTTTTACAATTTTTAGATAAGAATGATATTACTAAAATTAAAGCTTCGCTTTTTTTAGTGGCTAAAAATAATATACAAGTAAATTTTAGTTCAGTTAAAAATTTGCCTTTTTTAAGTAATACTAGCACTTATACTCAATCTGCCGTTCAAACTCAAAATACTTATGAATATAGAGATGTCGGCTTAAAACTAACATTAAAGCCTGTAATAGTTGGCGACATGATAGATGTAGATTTGAATCTTATTTATGAAAATTTACTAAGCACGGGAGATAGTTTAACCCCTAAAACTAGCAAAAAAGAGCTTAAATCAAATTACAGGCTGAAAAAAGGCGAAATAATCGTTTTAAGCGGTATAAATCAAAGCACTAACATTGATGTTAAAAAGGGCATTCCTATTTTGAAAGATATTCCTATCTTACAATATATTTTTAGCACTAAAAATAAAGAGTTGAGCGAAAGTATTTTAAGCATTAGCATTGAAGTTCTTTAAGGTGGCTAGAATGTATAGAGAACCTTATAATAGACTTGTTTATAGATTAGAGCTTATTAGCGATGATATATCTTGCTATTTTGAAAATGGCGACACTGACGAATTAAGAAGCTCTATTGCTAACTTATTAGATTTAGTTGCTAGCGCAAATTCTTATGGTAAGGTGTTAGCTTATGAGAGCCAAAAACAAAATTCTTTAATTTCTAATGATAATAAGGTCGGTGTTTATGTTAAATAATGAATATTTATTTGATTTAGATACTGGCGCTGTGCTTGCGCTTTCTAGCGGCCGCTACGAAGTAGCGGGCGCGAAAAGCGCAGCGCCTTGTCAAATTAATAAAAAAATGTCAGTTTTTCACTCAAACAATGAAATAATTAAGTTTGGCATTTCAAAAATTGATATTAAAAACGCAAATTTAAAGGTAGAAAGACAACGAAAGTGGCTAGAAAATCAAAGCTTTATTAGTCAGTTTGGACAAATTAAAAGCTTGCTTGATTGTTCTTTAAGCGCAAATATTAGTCCTAGATATTATGCTGAGCTTAATAACCGAGTAAATACTATACAAGATTTTTGTTTTAATGAAAATTTAAAGACTTCATTTTTGACTATTACATTAAATGGTTGTTTTAGGGACGCTCTGCGTGGCGATTTTTCACGCTTTAAATTACAAGATAAAAGGCTTTTACCTTATTATTTAGCAGAAAAACTAAACAATGACGAAGTATTTACTATAAATGATTTAATAAATCTTTTAAATCATTTGTGGCATACATTTATTAAGAGAATTCATACTAAGTATAAAAATTTTAAAAAATATTACATAAGAGCTTTTGAGCCGCACAAAAAAGACGGCGTGCCACACATTCATGCGCTTTTATCTTACCCTGAGTTCGCACATGATTACATATTAAAAACTTTTAAAAACATTTTTTACGCATCGCAAAATTTAAAAACTAATTATTTAAGCAAAGAGCAAATATTTAATGGCGAAATCAACGGTTTTCAATGGACTTTAAATAATCCGTCAGGTTATATTTTAAAATACATAAATAAAAGTTTTGTAAATTTTAATAAATCTAAAAATTTAAATGCTATTTCATCTTGGTATGTTAAGTATAAAGTGCGTAGATTTATAAGCTCACGACATCAAATTCCTTTATGGATTTATAGAAAAATTAATTTTTTTTTCAAGGATTTTTATAATTTATGCACTATAAAAAATAATGCTGATTGGATTTGCGAATGGGACATTAAAAAGCAATATTTTAGACTTGAAAATGTATTTAATGATGAGCTTATTCATTATGAGAACGGGATTTTTAAACATAGCATTAAGGGCGTAGTGCTACACGAATACCAAAAAGCTTTATATAGTCCATTAAGTAAAAAAGTAAAAATAACCTTTAAAAAAGAAAAGTTAGATTTTAAAGTGAAGCCTCTTTTAATAAAATTTCCAAATAGGCTTAAAAATTATGATTTAATTCAATATTACATAAGTTTAGGCAAGCAAAATACTCCGCATTTTGCGCTAGTAGAAAATGAAATTTATAAACGCTTAAAAATTATAAAAACACTTAAACAATCAATGTTAGATTATTTTAATATTAAGCTTGAAATTGATGGCTTACACAATTTAAATAATTCAAGCGAAATTCAAGTATTTTAAAGGATAAAAATATGACTTTTGATTATTACGCAGAGCTTTACTTGAAATTTGGTAAGCAAAATTGGAGAGCTAGCACTTATGATAAAAATTGTGGTATAGTTAAAAATAGGCTTTGTTATTTTTCAAATATGAAAATAAATGAGATTAAACCTAGTATTATCAAACTTTGGCTTAATTCAATAGATGATGTAAGCAATAAAAGTAAAAAACATTATATAAGCGCATTATCACAAATATTTCAGCTAGCTTTACAAGATGAAGTAATAAGTAAAAATCCTTTAATACATTTAGCAAATTTACATCACGATACACCAAAAATTCATCCATTTAATGATAGTGAAGTCCAAGCAATATTACAAGCTAGCAAGCAATATACTAAGAATTTTCAAATATTTTTATATTTGGGATTTTTTACTGGTATGCGAACGGGTGAGATATTAGCTTTAAAAATTAAAGATATTGATTTAGACAATTTAATAATAAATATCAATGCTACACGCTCACGCTTTGGAGAGAACGAACCTAAGACTTTAAAAAGCAAAAGACAAGTGCCTATTTTAAAGAGTTTTGAAAATATTTTAAGAGATTTTATAAATAAGGATAAAGATAGAATTTATCTATTACAGACTCAGTATAACCGCCCGTATAAAGATTGTTGCGTGTTTCAAACATTTTGGGCTCAAATTTTAGCAGATTTACGCATAAAATACCGCAGACCTTATACTATGCGTCATACTTACGCTACTTTTATGCTAGCAAATAATTACGCCAGTCCTGTAAGGCTAGCAAGTTTAATGGGTCATTCTACGCCAAAAATGATTTATAGTGTTTATGTAAATTATTTAAATCAAAATTTAAAAGATTTTAACCGAGATTTAGTGTTATACAAAAATTAAAGAGTAAAAATGAAAATAGGTAGCTTATTTGCGGGCATTGGCGGGATTGAGCTTGGTTTTAAAAAAGCAGGATTTAGCACAGCGTGGGCGATTGAGATTGACACTAAGGCGTGCGTAACCTAATTTGAGCTAGAAAATACACTAAAATAATCCTATTGCCTAGTCATAGGGGCGATAAAATATTTTTAAATTGCCTTGAAAGTATGAAATAATCGTAATGGTGGCGGACAGGGAGGGATTCGAACCCTCGAGGCCCGGTTAGGACCTGCACCCTTAGCAGGGGTGTGGTTTCGGCCAACTCACCCACCTGTCCAGTAAAAATAAAAGCGCAATTATACTAAGCAATACTTACATTATGCTTAAAATATCTTTTGCCCAGAGCTTAGCTTAGAAATTTCAAATAAAATAGCTAAAATGTGTGATTAAAATTTATATTAAATTCTAAAATAAGCCAAGCAAGCAAAAATTAAAATTTAAACAATACCTAAATAATACATTAATCTCAAAAAGCTAAACTTAAAAAAATATATTCAAGTTAATGCTAATATCACCACGCATTCTGGCAGATTATAAGCAGTATTTTGCTAAATATTCAAGCATTAATTTATGAATAAAATTTTAATAAATTAATTTAATTATAATTTATAAATCAAGCAAAAAGCGCAGTATTTACGAAAAGCAAGGTGCGCTAAAATGCCTTAAAATCATTAAATAAAGCAATTATATATTTTTTAAAATTTGTTTTATTATGTTTTGTGGTTCTTTTGCTTGATAAATTGGGCGTCCTATTACGATAAAATCTGCCTTTTGCTCTTTTGCTAGCTCTAAGCTTACTACTCTTTTTTGGTCGTTTTTGCTCTCGCCAAAAGGGCGAATTCCAGGGCAAAGCGTTATAAATTCGTTGCTTATGGCTTGTTTGATTTGCGCGCTTTCAAAGGCTGAGCAAACCACCCCATCAAGCCCGCTTTTTGCTGAAATTTTAGCTAAATGCAAAATGGCTTTGTTTAAGTTTTCATTATAAATGCTCTTAAAGCTAGCATCATCAAAGCTAGTTAGCGCCGTAACTGCTAGCACTAAGGGTCTGGTTTTTGCTTGGTTTAGGCGGTCTATCACCGCGCTCATTGCGGCTTCTCCGCTGCTTGCGTGTAAGTTTATCATATCAACGCCTATTTGTGCTAGCTCAAAGCTCGCATCTGCCATAGTTTTGGGTATATCATAAAGCTTTAAATCTAAAAAAATTTTAAAATTTTCAATTTTTTTAAGTTCGTTTATAAAATTTATCCCATCTCTATAAAATGCGCGCATACCGATTTTTAGCCATATATCAAGCCCTTTTAAAGATTTAGCAAGTTCTAAGCATTCTTTTTTGCTTTCTAAATCAAGAGCTACGCAAAGCTTCATTTTATGTCCTTTTTTACGCGTTTTGTTTGAAATTTGGCGGGGCGTTTTTTAAAGGAATTTGGCTGATTTTTTGGGTTATTGGTTTTTTGGCTTGGGCGTTTATTTGGTGATTTTTTGTTTTGTTTGTTTGAAATTTTGATATTTTTATTGAAAGCTTCTTTTTTGGCTTTTGAAATTTTAATATTTTTATTTAAAATTTCTTTGTCAGAGCTATCATCGGCGTTTAAAATTTCATTTAATTTTGCTACTTCATCAGCGCTTAAAAGTTGTGGATTTTTGGCGATTTTATCAAGCACGGCATTTACTAATTTAACCGAGTTTTCGGTGCTAAACTCGCTAGCTAATGCTACGGCCTCGCTTATTATCACCTTAGCATCTGTGTTAGCAAACATCAGCTCATACGCGCCAAGGCGCAAAATAGCGCGCTCAATGGCACCGATTTGATTTAATATCCATTTATTTAAAAGCGAGTTTAACTTATTATCTATATTTATTTGATTTGCTAAAACGCCCTCAAATAGCGATATAGTAAAGTTTCTTGGCTCATTGCGGATTTTTTGCTCATCTAAAAACTCGTTTAAAAATTCATCACTAAAAGTCCCCATTTCATGTGCGTATAGCAAGCTTATGCTAGCAAAGCGGGATTGATGTCTGGTTGCCATTTATTTGTTTAATCCATTAAATAAGCTTAATAATTCTATCAAGCCTGTCATCGCTTCAAAGCCCTTGTTGCCGGCTTTTGAGCCAGCTCTTTGTATGGCTTGTTCTATGCTGTCGGTAGTTAGCACGCCAAAAGTTACGGGTTTTGCGTGCTTTAAGCTTACATTTGCTATGCCTTTTGTTACCTCTGCGCTCACATAATCAAAATGCGGAGTAGAGCCACGAATCACTGCGCCAAGGCAACAAACCCCATCCCATTTACCGCTTGCTAGGGCGTTTTCAAGTGCTAGTGGTATTTCAAAGGCACCAGGGACAAGCATTAAGCTTAGGTTTTTTTCATCGCCGCCGTGGCGTAAAAAGGCGTCTTTTGCGCCCTCAACTAATCTATCTGTGATTATATGATTAAAGCGTGAATTGATGATTAGCACGCGTTCTTTGCCATTTAAGGCTAGGTTTCCTTCTATGATTTTCATCTTTTATCCTTAAAAAAGTTTGCGATTATAGCATATTTTAGGCTTTTGCTAGGCTATAAATTGCCACAGCGATAATGCCAAGCGGTAAAATAAAGCGTAGTAAAAAATACCAAATTTCAAAAATTCTCACGCTCACATAGTTAGAAAATAAAATTACAAGCCCTTCTTTTTTAAGCACCCAGCCAACAAAAACGCTAAAAAACAGCGCACCAAGTGGCATTAAGATATTTGAGGTTAAAAAATCTAGCACATCAAAAAATGGCTTTGCTTTATTAGCGCCAAAACTAAAACTCAAAGCATTTGCGCTAGGTTCGTAGTATGAAAGCGCGCAAAGAACGCCTAAAATAAACACAAAAGCGCCTATGCTAAGTATGGCATTTACGCGCGTAAAATGAAAATGATTTATAAGATAAAGCACAAAAGGCTCTATCATCGATACAGCCGATGTTATACCAGCAAAAAGCAAAGAGATAAAAAACATTACCCCAAGCACATTGCCAACTATGCCAAGATTACCAAATAACGATAAAAGCGATACAAAAATCAGCCCAGGCCCAGAAGCTGCTGACTGGCTGGCATTTATAGGGATAAATGAAAACACGATAAGCCCCATCATTACGCCCACAGCGATATTTATGGCGATGATTGATAGCACGGATTTAAATACATTTGTATCTTCATTTAAGCTAGCTGAATATGTAGAAATAGTACAAACCCCAATCGATAGCGAAAATAGCGCAAGTCCAAGGGCTTGAAGGATAATCTCCGCATCAAAAATTTTATTAAAATCAGGGATAAAAATAAAAGCCAGCGCGCTAGTAAAGCCATCAGCCTTAAAGCAGGCATAAAGCAACATTAAAATAAGCAAAACTAAAAGCATAGGCATCATTATCATATTTAAGCGTTCAATGCCGTTTTTTATGCCTTTTGAAACCGTGTAAAACACCACGCCAAAAACCGCGCTAAAACATAAAATTTCAATTGCGGCGTTATTTGAGATTAGATTGTTAAAAATTTCTCCCGCTTGGCTTGCTTGCGTGGGCAAAGTAGTAAAACTCAAAACCACATAATACGCGATCCAGCCAATAACCACTAAATAAAACGAGGCTATCAGCACAGCACCTATCATAAAAAATCCGCCCAAACTCCACGCTTTTTTATGGCTTGGCGCGATTCGTTCTAAGCTCGTAACCGTGTCGCTCTCGCCTAATTTACCAACGGCAGATTCAGCCAAAAACGCCACAGCTGCTACAAAAATAGTAAAAAATAAATACAATAAAATAAAAGCAGAACCGCCGTGATTGCCTACCATCGTGGGGAATTTCCACGCATTACCAAGCCCCACAGCAGAGCCAGCCATAGCCAAAACAAAACCTATTTTAGAGAATTTTTCGTGCATTTTAAACCTTAAAAATGCGAAGTATAGCATATTTTTGAAAGTTTAGGCTTGTTAAAATTTTAAATTTATTAAAATTTTATTATTAATTTGCTTTTTTTATTTTTTCTAGCTATTTTTTCTAAAATATTTATAAAAAATATTTTAGTGCTTTTAAAATACTGCTAGAAAATGCCATTAACGCGCTATTTACACAGCCAAAATCTAGCAAAATTTTACAAATTTTTGGTCTAAAAATTTAAAATTTTAATTTAAAATTTTTAAAAAATACTAGCTAAAATAATTTAAAATTTTAAAATCTTAAATCCCATTGCACCGGGCAAATGCCGTTTTTTTGTAAATATTCATTGCATTTTGAAAAGTGCTTAGAGCCAAAAAACGCCCCGCGCGCTAGCGGGCTAGGGTGCGCGCTCTCTAAAATCAAATGCTTTGAGCCATCAATCAGGCTAGATTTTGCCCTTGCAAAATTGCCCCAGAGCATAAAAACTATATGATTTTTGCGCTCGCTTATGGTTTTTATGATGGTATCGCTAAATCTATGCCAGCCAAAATTAGCGTGAGAATTTGGGGCGTTTTGGCTTACGCTTAGGCTAGCATTTAGCAATAAAACGCCCCTTTTTGCCCAGGGTGTTAAATCGCCATTAAATGCGCTAGTATCGATGTCTAAATCATTTTTTAATTCTTTAAAGATATTTGCTAGGCTTGGCGGGATTTTTACGCCCTTTGGCACGCTAAAACTTAGCCCCATGGCTTGATTTGGCTTGTGATAAGGATCTTGGCCTAAAATCACTACTTTTATACTATCAAATGAGGTGAGATTAAAGGCGTTAAAAATTAATTCTTTGGGTGGATAAATTTTTGTGTTGTTTGTGTTTAGCTTGTGCATTATTTGAGTAAAATATTGGCTTTTAAACTCGTTTTTTAGCACATTTTGCCAGCTTGGCGGTAAATTTTTAAAAAAATATTCTGCGGTAAAATTAGAATTTAAGGTATTTTCATTAAAGATAAAATTTTGCATTAAATTATAAGGCGAATTTTATGAGCTTGGCGCATAAAGCGCCGTGAATTATTTTAGAGCTTGTTTTACAAGTTCTACTATTTTGCTAAATCCGCTAGCATCGTTTATGGCTAGGTTTGCTAGCACTTTGCGATCTAGTTCGATTTTTGCTTTTTTAAGCCCATTCATAAAGCGAGAATAGCTTATATCATTTAACCTGCAAGCTGCGTTGATGCGAATGATCCAAAGACGGCGGAAATCACGCTTTTTGGCCTTTCTATCGCGGAAAGCATAAACCAATGAGCGTTCTAATTGCTCTTTTGCTTTTCTAAAATGTTTGTGGCGTGCGCTGAAAAACCCGCGCGCTAATTTTAAGATTTTTTTGTGTCTGCGGCGTCTAACTACGCCTGTTTTAACTCTTGCCATAATTATCCTTTAATTTGGCGCCCATTTGGGACTTTGCCATTTAGTTTGGCGGTTTGAATGACTGGGGTCAAAAACTATTTACAAAGCATATCGCGTACGGCTTTTTCGTTCGTGCTGTCAATGTAATGTGGGCCACGAAGATTGCGTTTGCGCTCTTGTGATTTTTTGGTTAGGATATGACTGCGAAATGCTGAGCCACGCTTGATTTTGTTTTTACCGATTTTAAAGCGTTTTGCTGCGCTTTTAACGGTTTTCATCTTTGGCATCGCTTGTCCTTTTTTAAAAAATGAGCGCAAATTGTAGCTAATTTTGCTTAAAGCAAGGTAAAAACTAAAAATTTGCGCCTTAAATTTTAAAATTACATAGCCTTTAAAATTTTAATTTTTCTTTCAAATATTTTAAAATTTTAAATCTTTTTTATATTGTTATACTCTATAAACGCGCTAAATTCATCTTGTAAGCGTTTAAATTTTTGCTCTTTATTTTCGGCTGTTAGCTCGGTTTTGTCTTTAAAAATTTCTTTAAACTCATCTTGTTTTGGATTTTTTTTGGCTTTTGGTGCTGGGTTTTGTTTTATCATTTGCCCTTTTATAGCCTTTAAATCGCTTAAAAAATCATTCATTTTGCTGCCTTTAATTTTGCTGCTGCGATGGCTGCGATGATCTCGCTATCTTCGCTAGCTGTATTTTCTAAAATATCATCTAAGCGCTCTTCAAGGTAGCTTGTATCAAAAAAGCCCTTTCTAAAATGCCTGCGCCTTGAAATCGCGTGTAAAAATGGCAAGGTGGTTATTACGCCCTCAATCTTAAACTCATCTAGCGCGCGTTCAAGCTTGCTTACAGCCAAATCATAACTACTGCCCTTTACTATCAGTTTAGCTAAGAGTGAATCATAAAATGGCGGTATTTCGTAGTTTGCGTAAATATGCGTATCTACGCGCACGCTAGGGCCTAGGGCTGGGAAGTAGCCGGTGATTTTGCCAGGGCTTGGGGCAAAGCCTTTTTGTGCGTTTTCTGCTGTGATTCTTACTTCAATGGCTGTGCCACGCGCTTTTATTTCGCTTTGTTCTAAATCTAATATCTCCCCAGCTGCTACGCGGATTTGGCGCGCGATTAAATCCACGCCTGTTACTTCTTCGGTTACGCCGTGTTCTACTTGGATGCGTGTATTCATCTCCATAAAATAAAAATGATCATAATCATCTAATAAAAACTCGATCGTTCCAGCATTTGTGTAGCCTACTGCTTTTGCAGCGGCCACAGCAGCTACGCCCATTCTTTTGCGTAAATCATCGCTCATTGTAGGGCAAGGCGCAATTTCAATCACCTTTTGATGGCGGCGCTGAATGGAGCAATCGCGCTCGCATAAATGTATGATATTGCCGTAATTATCGCCTAAAATTTGAAATTCTATGTGGCGCGGTTTTTCTACATATTTTTCCATAAAAACTTCATCGTTATTAAAAAATGCCTTTGCTTCGCGCTTGCAACTTTGAAAATTTTCTTCAAGCTCATTTTCTGTTAAAACCACGCGAATACCGCGCCCGCCACCGCCACCTGAGCTTTTTAAAATCACAGGATAGCCTATTCGTTTGGCTAAGGATTTGATTTTATCTATGCTTAAATTATTTAGCGGATCAGTGCCTGGCACTACTGGAATGCCGTTTTCTTTCATTAAATTTCTTGCTACATTTTTATTGCCCATTTTATAAATTACTTCGCTTTTTGGGCCAATTAAAATTAGCCCAGCATCCTCTACTGCCTTGGCAAACTCGTAATTTTCGCTTAAAAAGCCATAGCCTGGATGTATGGCATCGGCTCCGCATTGCTTGGCTACTTCGATTATTTTGGCTGGATCTAAATAGCCCTTTAATGCTTCATCGCCAACGCAATAAGCCTCATCAGCTACTTTTACATGTAAGCATTCAGCATCTGGTTTTGTGTAGATTGCGACATTTGCTATGTGTAAATCCTTGCACGCTCTTACTATGCGAATAGCGATTTCACCGCGGTTTGCGATTAAAATTTTATGTATGCCAAATTGAAACATTTTTATCCTTTGTTGTGAGATTTATTGCTGTTTTTGTGCGTATTCTACTAATTTATCAAAGATGTATTTTTCAAGCTTGCCTCGTGGGATTTCATCTTGATGTGCTTGGTGATAAATTTGCTCTATGATTTTTGAATATTTTTCATAGGGAAAATACGGAAAATGCAAGGCCCAGGCTTTTTTGATTTGTTTTAGTGAAACCTCGCGCCTAGCCCAAATTTTAAAAGCATCAAAACCCAAAAACACAAAAGCTGTAAAAAGCGCGGTACAAATCACAGAAAAATGAAAATCTATTTCTCTTAAAATTTCATGCACAAGAGCTATCATAAAAAGCAAAATCAGCACGCAAATCACGCTATAAAACCCATAAAGCAAGCCATAGCGAAAACGATAATTTAGCTTAGCAGGATCTACTAGCATACCTTCATTAAAAAGCGCATTTGCCTTTAATAAATCGCCAAAAAGCACCGGCTGTTTGCTGATGTAAAAAATTTTATTTATTATATAATCTTTTAATTTTTGCATTTTTTGCCTTTGCGCTTTAAAATTTAAGCCAAATTTTAAAGCAATTATTTTTAAGAAAACCAGCCCTTTATTCTATCAAAAATTCCATCATCGCCAGCGTGAGTTTGCCCGCTTTTTATGCCAAAGCTGTTTTGTAATTTTACCAAAAGCTCGCGCTGGTCGTCATTTATGCTATTTGGGGTGTTGATTTTTATTTGAGCGATTAGGCGGCCTTTTTTCTTGGTTCTTGCGTTTTTTACGCCCTCGTTTTCAAATATTATTTGCTTTTTATCTTTTGTGCCAACTGGCAAGTTTAAATCTAAATCATCGCCTTTTAAATTTTGTATTTTAATGCTCTCGCCTAATAAAGCCTGGGTGAAAAACACAGGAATTTCTATATATAAATCATCGCCGTGGCGGATGAATTTATCGTGGTCTTTTACCCTTGCGCGCACATATAAATCGCCTGTGGAGTATTTGCCTACATTGCCTTTGCCACTTACGCGGATTCTATTGCCATTATCTATGCCTTCTGGGATTGAAATTTTAATATTATTTTTTTGCTCCATAAAGCCCTTGCCATCGCATTCTTCGCATTTATCTTGTATCATTTGGCCACTGCCATAGCAATGCGGGCAGGTTTGAACTATGCTCATAAAGCCTTGTTGCATTTGTATTTGTCCTGCGCCACCACAATACACACAAGAGCTTGTTTTGCCGTCTTTTGCCCCGCTACCTTTACAAGTATCGCAAGGGCTTTTATAGCTGTATTCTAGCTCTTTTTCACAGCCAAAAACAGCTTCGTTAAATTCTAAATTTATAATAATTTCTAAATCCACTTCATATATCTCTTGCATACTGCTACGCGATCTGCTGGAATTTGCGGTTCGCCTGCCAAAAAATGTATTAAAAATATCGCTAATATCAATATCGCTAAATCCAAACCCGCTATTTTCTAAGCCTGCTTTGCCGTATTTATCGTATAAAGAGCGTTTTTCATCGTTGCTTAATACTTCGTAGGCTTGGTTTATTTGTTTGAATTTTTCTTCGGCTTCTTTGTCGCCTTGATTGCGATCTGGATGGTATTTTAGGGCTAATTTTCTGTATGCTTTTTTGATATCATCGCCACTTGCTGTGCGTGAGAGTTCTAAAATTTCATAATAATCAAATTCCAAAGCTAAATCCTAAAAAATAAAATTAAAGCCGGGATTGTAGCTAAAATTATTAAATTTATATTAGAATTTAGCAATTTTAGCTACAATAAGCGCACTAAAATTTAAGGAGTTAAACATGGTTAATGTTCTAATGATAGAAGATGACACCGAATTCGCAGCTGCACTAACTGAGTATTTAGAAAAATACAACATCAAAATCACAAATTACGAAGATCCTTACCTTGGCATAAGTGCTGGGATCAAAAATTTTGATTTATTGATTTTAGATCTTACCTTGCCCGGCCTTGATGGGCTTGAAGTCTGTAAAGAAATACGCTCAAAATACGACATACCTATCATCATAAGTTCGGCGCGCTCAGATGTAAATGATAGGGTAATTGGCTTACAAATCGGTGCTGATGATTATTTGCCAAAGCCTTATGATCCAAAAGAAATGCACGCGCGCATTACTAGCTTAATCCGCCGCTACAAAAAAAGCACGCAATCAAGCGAGCAAGCAAGCGATAGTATTTTTAAAATAGACGATAAACGCCACGAGATTAGCTTTGATAATAAAGTCCTAACGCTAACGCCGGCTGAGTATGAAATTTTAGAGTATTTGATTAAGCAACATAGCTTTTCGGTATCGCGCGAGCAATTAGTTTATCATTGTAAGAGTTTAAAAGATAAAGATTCAAAAAGCCTTGATGTGATCATTGGGCGATTAAGAACCAAAATAGGCGATAATTCAAAAAATCCAAAACATATTTTTTCAGTGCGTGGCATAGGCTATAAATTAATAGGCTAAATTAGCAAATGAATAATTCTATTCGCACACAAGTTACTATGATCTTTTTGGTGTGGGTCGTGGTGCTTTGTGTGCTTTTTATAGTTTTTACGCGCTTACAGCGTGAAAATTTCCACGATAAAATCCGCACAGATCATATCCGCGCAATAGCTTGGCTAGTTTCATTATATGATAAATCCACCCTGCCTGAAAACTGGGATGAGTATTTTAAAAACTTCGACCTTGCCTATGTAAAAAGCGAAAACACTAAAAAGCAAATTTTAAAAAATGCCGAAATTTTAAACTCAAACCAAACCCCAATTGGCATAGTAGAAACCTTGCTATATAAAAATGATTTATATTTACAAATCCGCAACCAAGACATTAGAATTTTGCTAGAAAGCACAAGTATAAATGAAAACGGGCGTTTATATTTTATATTTTTGCTTAGCTTTTTTGTGATGGCTTGGCTTTTTATTTCTATTTATTTATCGCTTTTACCGCTTAAAGAGCTAAGAAATAATATCAAAAGATTTGCCCAGGGCGATTTAGATAGTATGTGCCACATCAAGCAAAAATACAAAAACGATGAAATAAGCGAGGTTGCTTATGAGTTTGATAGAGCAACTTGTAAGATTAAAGATTTGCTAGTTTCTAGGCAGTTATTTTTGCGCACCATAATGCATGAGCTAAAAACGCCAATTGGCAAAGGGCGCATAATCAGCGAAATGCTAGATGATGAAAATAAAAAAGAACGCCTTATAGCTGTATTTGAACGCTTGAATATGCTAATAAATGAATTCGCCAAAATCGAGCAATTACTTAGCAAAAGTTACGCGCTAAAATACGAAGAATACCATTTTAGCTTAATTTTAGAGCAAGCCCGCGATATGCTAATGCTAGAAAACTGGGATGAGCGTATAAGCGTGCAAATAAATGAAGAAAACAATCCTTTACTAAAAGTGGATTTTGCCTTATTTAGTTTGTGCTTGAAAAATTTAATTGATAATGCCCTAAAATACGCAAATGGCGGTAAAATCATCATCGGTTGCGATGATAAAAAGATTTTTGTCAAAAACAGCGGCGAAGCCTTCAAATACCCAATCGAGCATTATTTACAAGCTTTTGTGCGCGAGAAAAACGCTAAAACCAGCGGTATGGGGCTTGGGCTTTATATCATTGAAACTATTTGTAAGTTGCATAAATTTAAATTAGTTTATGCTTATGAAGACGGCTATCATGTATTTAGCGTGTTTTTTGACGAGGCTTAATGGGCGGGATTTTAAAGATTGCGTTTTGCGTGGCGTGAGTTTTTAAAATTTTAAAATTTGGCGTTTGCGCGTGGCGTTTTTGCGGGCGGGCGCGCAGAGTTTTGCGGGTTTGTGGGCGTGTTTTAAAATTTTTAAAATTTGCGTTTCGCAGTTTCGCGGGCGTGGTGGCGCGCAGTTTGCTAGCAGGCTAGGGCGCGTGTTTTGAAATTTTAAAATTTGCCAAATTTTAAAGGCTCAAATTTTAATCAAAATCTTTAAAAATAAAATTTTAAATCAATGGTGTTTAATGAAAAGTGAAAAATTTGATGAATTAGTAGCGTGTTTTTCGCGTTTGCCGGGCGTTGGCAAAAAATCCGCGCAAAAATACGCTTATTTTGTGGCTTTGGGCGATCCGTTTTTGGGTAGAAATTTAGCTTCAAGCATAGAAGAGGCCATAAGATTTTTGCGCCATTGTCAGCGTTGCGGAGCTATAAGTGAGCATGAATTATGCGATATTTGCGCAGATTCTAGCAGGGAGTGCGAGCTTTTATGCGTGGTCGAAAACCCAAAAGATATCATCACCATTGAAAACTCACATTCTTATAATGGCCTATATTTCGTGCTTACAAGCGTTGATGAGCTTGCGGGGCTAAAAGCAGCCATCACGCAAAATGCCACAAAAGAGCTGATTTTCGCGCTCACGCCCGGCATAAATGCCGATGCCATAATGCTTTACATAGAAAACGAGCTAAGCGCATTTGGCTTAAAATTTACTAAAATCGCCCAAGGCATTCCAACTGGCGTAAGCCTAGAAAATGTTGATACACTCTCACTTAGCAAGGCTTTAAAAGACCGCAACGGGATTTAAAATTTCTTTTTAAAATTACCAAAAATTTTATTATTAAAATTTGCTAGTTTTTTAAATTTGCTTTTAAAATTTCATTATTAAAATTCGCTTTTAAAACTTCTTTTTTAAAATTTGCGGTGTTTTTTGAAATTTATTTTTGAAATTTGCCAAGTTTTGAAATTTGTTTTTTGATTTTGAAATTTAAAGGATTTAGAGTAAAGGCTTAGCCCGTGTGGGCTAAGCTTAGGGTTAAACTATATTAAGTTTAGGCTTGATATAGTTTAAGTTATGGATTAGTTAAACTCTATAACGCCACTTGCTGCTAGTTTGTCTTGGTTGTCTATTTTATGGCCTACTATGCCTAAAAGATCTAGGGTTATTTCTTTGTTGTTGCCACCTTCTACTAGATAAATAGCTGATTTATTATCGTTGGTATTGCCACCGCTATTATTAATGGCGACAAGGGCTTTTTGACCGCTCGTTAAATTGCTTGCGGCATCTTTGATTTTAGCTTTAACTTGTTCTGCGTTGCTAAAATCATTCATTCCTTCATGCCATACATATGTGCCACTAGCTGAGATACTAGAACCTGTTGTATTAGCAGAAGTAAAGCTACCTGTGTTTATGGCCGTGCTTAGCTCGGTTGATACTTTGCTAAAATCTATCTTATCGCCAGAGGTTACATTTAAAATCGTTGCATTTTTACCTTCTAACACAACTTTTGTTTTTGTGCTATTATCTTTACTTAGTGTTATGGTGCTATTTGAATTTACTTTATCTATTGTTACTTCGCTATTGGCTGAACCGCTTACATTGCTAAAATCTATATTAGTAGCAGTAGAATTTGTTAAATCGATTTTATTAACATTTTTAATCGCAGTAATTTTATTGCTAATTACAGCATCACCGCTTAATACTAATGTATCATTTGTGCCATCGCCAAAGTCTATTGTAACATTAGAGCCAGTTGTGCTTAAAATACCATTTATGGTGATAGTATCATCGCCACTGCCTGTGTTTATTGTAGGAGCTTGGTTTGATTTGTTGAGCATAAAAAACGAACCAGCTTCAAGTGTGATTGTATCAGTACCGCTAGCTGTTGTGATATCGCCAATAGCTCCACCTTTTTTCACATTGATTTCATTTTGGCTGTTTCCACTGCCAGAGTAGCTATAAACGAGAGTTTTATCGTTTATATTAATTATATGCTTGGATGAACCAGAGGCTGTTATGCTATCTATCGTGCCTGTTTGGTTAGATGTTGTGCTTGAACCTGAGGCTATTATATTGATAGTGTTTGCTTCGGTGTTTGCATCTACTGTGGTAATAGAGCTAGAACCGCCTAGTTTAATATCCGTTTGATTTGCTCCGGCTGTAATTGTTTTTAATTTAGCAGTGTTGCCCGATACGGTTATTTCGTCTAAGCTTGAACTACCGCTTAGGCTTAGATTATCACCGCTGGCATATAGCGTAAAGGTGTTTTTGCCATTCGTTGTTGTTGCTGTGCCTAGATTGATAGTTGTTGTGCCAAGCGTTGCGCCGTTTTCTATGGTGATATTAGCGTTGCCATTATCGCCCATTGTGATTGTGCTTAGCTTGCTTATGTCGCCACCGCTTTTAACCATTAGGGTGTTATTACCACCACTGAAATTTAGTGTGTTGTTAGTAGTATCGCCTATTACTCCACCGTTTGAAACTATCAAGGTATCATCTTTTTGTCCGGCTGTGTATTTCTTTATAGTGGCGTTGCTTACTGTGATAGTGTGAGAATCGCCTGAGGTGGTTTTTAGCTCATTAACTGTGCCTTGATTTGCGGTATCGCCTGAAATGGTTGTGTTGCCTGTGTTGGTATCAAGGGTGGTGATAGTAGCACCCGAAAGGTTGATATTATCATCGCCTGTGCCACCTGTGTAGGTTGTAACCTTGATATCTTTGCTTAGGGTGATGGTATCTGCACCGCTATTGCCTACTATTGTAGTAATGCTACCTGAGCCTGATATATTTATAGTGCCACCTTCTGTGTCTTTGGCGTTTATGGTGGTTATGGTGGCGTTATCGTTTAGGGTGATTTGCGTTGTGCCTGTGCCAGCGTTTAGCGTGCCTAGCTTGGCGTTATTGCCTGCTACGGTGATGTCATCAAGGCTTGAACTACCGCTTAGCGTGATTTTATCGCCACTTGCTTTTAGGGTAAAGGTGTTTTTTGCGCCTTGCTCGTTGCTGGCTGTGCCTAGGCTAATGTTTAAAGCGCTTGTGCCAAATGTTACGCCATCTTCTATGGTTAGATTAGCGTTGCCACCATCGCCCATTTTTAAGGTTGTAAGACTTGCTATGTTTGCGCCACTTTTTAGATCTAGGGTGTTAGTGCCACTTTTAAAGTCTAGCGAAGTCGCCGAAATGGTGCCACCGCTTTTTACGGTTATGCTATCATCGCCTGAGCCTGCTTCAAAGCCTGCGATTTTAACTTTATTATCTACATCGATTTTATGTGTGCCTGTGCCGTTTGCTGTGCTTAGTTTAGTTATAGTAGCGTCTGTTGTGCTTGTGTTGCGTATGTTAATCTCGCTACCTGATTTACTTACATTTAGAGTAGTTATCGTTGCGCCACCTGAGAAAGTAATATCTGTGCCACTTGCGCCTGCGTATAGGTTGGTGATTTTAGAATTAGCATCATTGATGTTTATGGTGTCTTTTGTATCGCTACCGCTTATGTTTTCTATGGTGCCGGTGCCACTTACTGTGATTGTGCTATCTGCTTGCTCGTTTGCGTTGATAGTTTTAATCTTAGCATTATCTGTGAAATTAATTGTAGTGGTACCTGTACCTGCTTTTAGGGTGTCGATTTTAGCCTTGCTATTGTCGGTATTTGCCCCTGATACGCTGATTGTGGTATTTTTGCTAGCTGTAACGCTAATAGAGCCTGAGGCGTTCATGGCGAGTGTGCTTGCTTTATCCCCAGCATTTGAGAAATCTACCATTAAATTGTCTTTTAATTTTGCGCCATCGCTTAGGGTGATGGTGTTTGCTCCGCTACCTGTTAGGATTTTATTAGCCCCGCTTATATCGCCACTTACGCTAAATGTATTATCACCATTGTTTAGGTTTATTTCTTGGTTTAAAATTTTACCGCCACTTGCTACGGTGATTTCATCTTTGCCTGTGCCGGCTGTGAATTTTTCAACGCTTAGCATTTTGCTTGTATCATTACCACCGATTTGGATTTTGTGGGTATCGCTACTTGCGGTATCGCCTGTGATTAGCTCTTTAACCGTGCCAGAGCCACTTAGTAAAATATCGTTCTTTTTATAGCCTGCATCTATGGTGTTTATGGTGCCGTTTTCTAGGGTGATAGTTTTTACGCCTGAGTCTGTGTCGATTTTATTTACCACTGTGTTTGCGCCTGAGATATTTACCACATCACCTGATGTGCTAGCACCACGAGTATCGTCTCCGGCGGCTTTTAGATTTATAGTGCCATCTACTTTGGCTCCATCTGCTATGGTGATTTTGTTATTTGCGCCACTTTTGCCGTTTAAATCATTTTTTAGGGTTGTGCCAGCACCGCTGATTGTTATTGCGCCAGATGATGTTGTTGTTAGGCTATTAACCGTGCTTGCGCCACTGATGGTTACTTCGCCAGCTACTGTTAGGCTATCTACTGTGCTTGCGCCACTGATTGTTACTGGCCCACCTGTTGAGCTAGTGTCTATGGTTTTAATATTTGCTTTTTGATCTACTTTTACACTTACATTTCCTGTCGATTTTGTGCTTAGGGTAGTGATATTACCGCCATTTATGGTTGTAGTTTTATTTACGCCGGCGTCAATAGTGCCTACTGTGATATCTTTGCCTAGCGTGATGGTATCATCTTGGGTATTGCCTGCTATTTTATCGATATATCCTGAGCCTGAAACGCTTATGGTGCTACTTGCGGTGTTATTTGCGTGTATGGTGCTTATGCTGCCGCCATCTTTTAGCTCGATATTTGTTGCATTTTGGCCAGCGTTTAGGGTGGTGATTTTGCCTGCTCCGCTTACTTTTATGGTATCAGTGCCACTGCCACCGCTTACGGTAAGGCCGTTTGCTGCTCCGCTAATGCCAAGATCTAGGTTGTTATCTCCATTGCCTAGGTTGATGGTGGCTAGCTTATCGGCCTTTGCGCCATCTTTTAGGGTTACTGAGCCAGAGCCATCGCCCATGGTGATTGTTGTAATGGTGCTTATATCGCCGCCACTTTGGACTTCTAGCTTGTCATTACCACCGCTAAAATTTAGGGTTTTGCTAGTATCGGTAACATCTAATTTACCGCCATTTGCTACGGTTATATTGTCTGAGCCATTTTGATCGGTGGTGAAATTTTTAACGCTTGCGCCGTTTGCTATGGTGATGTTTTCGGTTGTGGCACCACTTAGATTTAGGGTAGTTACTTCGCCGTTGCCGTTTAGGGTTAGGGTGCCACCACTTGCTGCTTTTAGCGTGGTAATGACTGAGCCTTGATCAAAATTTATATTTTGATTTGTGCTGTTATTGCCTGCGACTAGCTCATTAACTGTGGTTTTGGTGCCGTTGCCTATGCTAATGTCGCCTGAGGCGTTTTGGCTCACTGTTACTTTGGTGATAGTGCCCTCGCCATCAATGCTAATAGCGCCCGTGCCGGTTTTGATCTCGCTGATGGTGTTGCCTTTGCCTATTGATATGCTATCGGCTCCACTTTTGCCTTCTATGGTTGTGATCGTGCCTGAGCCAGAGGCTATATTTATGGTGCTACCTTTGTCGTTTGCGTTTATGGTTGTAATGGTGTTATCATTTGCTTTTAAGCTTATGTTTGTAGAGTTTGCGCCGGCGTTTAGGGTAGCAATCTTGCCATTTGTTCCGCTTAGGTTGATATTATCAGTGCCACTGCCACCGCTTACGGTAATGCCGTTTGTAGCTCCGCTAACGCTAAGATCTAGGGTGTTAGTGCCATTGCCTAGGTTGATGTTGGCTAGTTGGCTGGCTGTGGCGTCTTTATCAATGGTGATTTTATTAGTGCCGTTGCCTGTTGTAATAGTTGTAAGCGCACTCACATTACCACCGCTTGCTATATTTAGTGTATTGTTGCCGTTTGTTAATCCTATTTTGTCGCCACTTAGCTTACCGCCATTTGCTATGGTGATAGTATCATCGCCTGAGCCGGCTGTGAATGTTTTAAGCGTGGTGTCTTGACCTACTGTTAGCGTGTGCGTGCCAGTATCGTTTGTGGTATCAAAGGTGATAGAGCCACTGCCACTTACGCTTACATTGCCACCATCTTTTATTTGTAGTTTTTCTATTTGTGAATTAGCTTCTAGTTTTATTTTATTATCATCGGCTAGTAGATTTTTAACATTAGCAGAGCTACCGCTTATGGTTAGTTTATTTTTATAAGAGCCGATGTCTAGTGTGTTATTTAGCGTTGTTTGATCGGCTATTGTTACCTTGCCTTCGCCTGTTATATGGCTTATAGAGCCAGAGCCTGAGATGGTTACGGTATCACTGCCACTGCTTGCTTCTAGCGTTTTTAGCGTGCCGTTACCGCTTAGGGTGATAGTATCTGCGCCACCATTTGTGGTGATTTTATCTACCGAGCCTGAGCCTGAGATTGTTATGGTGTCTTTCTCATTGCTACCTGTTACTTCGCCGATTTTACCGCTATTTTCTACTTTTAGGGTATTTTGCCCGCCACCTAGGTTTAGATCACCTACGCTTGCGCTTGATACCGTTACATCGCCTGAGCCTGAGCCAAGGGAGATTTTTTGCGTGTCTTGTTTAACTTGTAATTTTGTAGTGCCTGAGCCTGCGATGGTTACTTCATTTTGGAAATTGCCGTTGGTATTAGTAAGCTCTAAATCTACTTCTACGCTGCCTGTGCTTAGGGTTAGGTTTTCTACATCTTTAACCTTGCTGGTATCTACTATTTTTTCAAAATTTGATTTATCAAGTTTTTGTGTTGTGCCACCTGTGCTGCTGCCACTAGTTATTTGTATGGCTAGGGTGTCGGTGAAGTCTTTGCTACCGATGATTTGGGTTTCTTTATTTGGCGTGCCTTGGTCTGCTTGGCTTATATCCACAGAGCCTACAAATACGGTATCTGCATTGCCTGCTGATTGGACTTTTGTATCACCTTTATTTATGGTGATTGTTACGCTACCATTTATTTCTATGGTATTGCCTATTACCTTTGTGGTGCCTAGGTTGATTTCTGAGTCTGTGATGGCTAGAAGTTTTAGCATATTAGAATTTAGCTTGCTCGTTGTGCTTGGGCCATTTACTTTAAAGATATGTGCCTTGCCGTTTTGATTTATGGCTAAAAGGGCGTTTGCGCCAGTTGATACGCTATAAGTGCTTAGTGTGCTATCAAGAGAGCTTAAATCATCTACTGAGCCATTTACTAGGTTGATAGTGTAAAGCTTAGAGCTTGAAATGGTTTTGTTTGTAGAATTATCTAGGGCTTCTGGGCTACTTGCTGCGCTGTTTGTGCCAGTGCCAGTGCTACCAGTTAATTTTTGAATATTTTCAAAATCAATCTTATCTCCGCCTTTGATGTTAGAAATATCTACTGAGTGGGCGTTTGCTGTTAGTTTGATTGTTTCTTTGATGTATTGTTTTGCATCGCTTAGGGTGATTTTACCCTCGCTTACATCTTGGATTTCTACGGTGTTGTCTTTAACGCCGGTTTGGGATTTGAGATTTGCTAGATTTATGTTTGTTAGATCATCGCTTTTTACTTGTAATTTAGCATTGCCCAAGAGTTTTTGCCCATCAACTTCTTTATTTTTATCGCCACCTAAAATAAAGCTTTGGCCGTTTATTTGCTTAGCACTTAGCAGACCAAAGCCATCTAAAATTTCAATATTTGAAATAGTGGTTTTTGATATATCGGTTGGTGTTTGGCTCGTGCCACCTGAGCTTTGATCAAAGGCTAGGGTATCGTTACCTGTGTTGCCATCTATAAGCTCAATTTTTGCGCCATTTTTTACGCGGATTATATCATCGCCTGCGCCTGCGTTTAGTTTTTTAACTTCTGCATCTTTTTCTACAATAACATCATCATCGCCATTTCCAGCATCTAGCTCGCTTACTTTGCCTTTTATATTTATAGTATCATTGCCATCGCCGGCTTTTAGGCTTGCTAGGCTGGCGCCTTTTTCTATGTTTATAATATCATTGCCATTATTTGCGTCTAAGCTAGCAAATTTGCCCTCTTTTAGCGTGATTTTGTCTTTGTTTGCTGTGCCTGCTACATTTACCTTGCTAGCAAATACTTCTACATCATCTATGCCGTCATTGCCTAAGTTTTTATCGTTTAGGCTAATTTGGCTTTCTTTTGCGTTTTGAATGTTTATGGTGTGGTTTTTAGAACCGCTTGCTATTTTTAGATTATTTAAGCTTAGGTCTGCTTTATCTGCTTGGATATTTAAAGTAGCACTATCAAATACACCGCTAGGATCGCCGTAATTATCTTTTTGCCCTGTGCCTAGGGTTAGGGATTTATTATTTACTTGATTTGCTTGTAATTTTGCCTCGCCACTAATTGCGCTGATATTATTAAGGCTAGTTTTGCTTAAATCCACCTCGCCATTTGATAATTTAAGCGAATTAAAGCCAGAACCGCCATCGATTTTAGCGTTATTTATATCTGCGCCTTTTTGAATGCTTATGATATCATCGCCATCGCCTGCTTTTAAATCGCGGATTTTTGCGCCTTGGTTTATGTTGATTGTATCATTGCCACTGCCTGCGTTTAGCTCTTTTAGGGCGCCACTTAGGCTTATATTATCATTGCCTGCGCCTGTATCTAGGCGATTTGCTTGACCGCTGATATTTATTATATCATTGCCATCATTTGTGTTTATGGTGCCTGCCTCGCCACTTACGCTGATATTATCATCGCCTGATTTTGTTGTAAGTGTGCCTACTTTACCGGCTATTGTGATTTTGTTTTTGCCATCGTTTGCGTTTAGTATAGCTATGCTTGCGGCTTTGCTTATGGTGATTGTATCATTGCCACTTAGAGAATCTAGCAAGCTTACCTTGCCACTTTCTATTGTGATAGTATCGTTGCCGTCTGTGCCATAAACGCTTACTTTGGTAGAATCGCTACCATCTGAGTTGCCTAAATTATTGTCATTTAATTTTATGGCAGAGTTTTTCACATCTAAAATTTTTAGCTCGTGGCCTGTGGAATCCTGGGCTATTGCTAGCTTGCTTAAATCCATAGAACCTTGCTCGGCTTTTATTTCTAATTTTGCGCTATCAAATACGCCAGTTGGCTCAGCAAAATTATCTAAACGCTCTACGCCTAAAATAAAATTTTGAGCGCCTATTTGAGAAAGCTTTAATCTAGCCTCGCCACTTAGAGCGTTTATGCCACTTAGGGTGGTTTGAGTTAGATCCACTAAGCCATCATAAAGTTTAAGAGAGTTAAAGCCTGCGCCACCATCAATTAGGGCATTTTTGATATTTGCTTTTTGGCTTATGTTTATTATATCATCACCTGCGCCTGCGTTTAGTTTGTTGATTTTTGAGCCGGCTGCTAGATCTATGATATCATTGCCAGAGCCTGCGTCTATGCTATTTACTTGGGCATTTACTTTTATATTATCATTGCCTGCGCTTGTATCTAGTGTGCCTACTTTGGCGTTGATTGTTACTTTGTCATTGCCTTTGCCGGTTTTAATGCTTTCTACGCTTTTATTTACGCTGAGAGTATCGCCGCCATCGCCTGTATCTAGTAGGGACATTTGGCTATTTACTGTGATATTATCTGCGCTGGTGCCTTTGATTTTTAAATTTTGTGCGCCTAGGTCGCTTGTGGTTATGTTGCTATTAGTTAGCCTTGAATCTCTTAGATTTAGGTTGATTGTGTTTAGATTTGAGAGTTGGCCTATATCGCTACTATTGAAGGTGTTGTTGCTTGATGAGCCTTTTACTGTAAGATTTAAGGTATCATCAAAAGAGGTGCTACCTTCGATGTTTAGATTTGTTTTTTCATCGTTTAAATTTACGGTGGCGTTATAGGTGCTTGCGTGTTCATCGCTGCCTATTGTAGGCTCATCGGCGCCTGGTTTTACGGTAACTTTTTTAGCCTCGTTAAATTGGCCTATGAAGTGGTTTATATCTTCTTGAATATCATTGATAGAGGTTTTATCATCAATTGTGTTCATAAGTGCTTTTAACTTGGCCTCAGCTGGCGCACCGCCTTTTATGGTTTTGATTTGAGTTGAAATTTGCTCTGCTAGGGCTAGTTTGTTTTGTATGGTGTAAAGATCATTTAAGGTTTGAGCGGCTGAACTTATAAAAGATGTAACTAATTCTCCGTGATTCATACCGGCATTTAAAGCGGCTACCCAAAAGCTTAGCCCTTCATCATCGCCTGTTCTACCTAAGAGGTTTTCGTAGAGATTTTGGACAAAGATTGTGTTGTCTTTGTTAAAATCTACCCCGTTGCGGATTGTGATTATTGTGTTTATAAGCCCTGGTACATCAGTGGCTAAACTGCCCCATAAAACAGCATCGCCTTCTGCTGGACGGCCTAAAACTGAAAGATAAGCTTGTTGGACTTGTTGATTGGTTAATGCCATATTCTCTCCTTGTGTGATTTAGGTTTATTCACATTTATATCGCGCTTTAAAGAATCGCAAGATAAAGCAACAAAAATAATAAATGTAAATAAACCGCGAAAGATAGTTTTAAAAAAACGCGCGAATTATAGCATAAGAAAAAAAAAAAAAACAACAAAAAATTAAGAAAATTTAACAATTTTTTTAAAAATCAAGTAGCAAAAATGCTAAAAGCTTGGCCTAGCTAGACTTTGGGGGATTAAAATTTTTTTGGGAATTTTAGAATTTTAGAATTTTAGAATTTTTGGGTTTTTGGGTTTTTGGGTTTTTGGGTTTTTGGGTTTTTGGGTTTTGGGCTGGGTGAGATTTTGAAATTTTAAAATTTGTGCTTGGCTTTTGCGTGGGTTTGAAATTTTAAAATTTTAAAATTTGGTATTTTACAAAATAAGCGCAAGAAAATTATAAATGCTTATTTATATGTTAGAAATTTTAGTAAAATGCTTCTTTTTCTAAAAGACATTATGAAACATTGATTTATGCCTATAATTCGTGTATAATTTTGCTATGATTAAAAGTTTTTCTAGCAAAGAAACCGAGCTTATTTTTAATGAGTGCTTTTCAAAAAAACTGCCAGCTGATATCCAAAAAATAGCCTTGCGTAAGCTTTTGATGATAGATAAAGCAGGCAATCTAAACGACCTTAGAGTGCCACCATCAAATCACTTAGAAAAGCTCTTTGGGGATAGAGATGGGCAACATAGTATAAGAATAAATGATGTTTGGCGCATTTGCTTTAAGCTAGAAAATCAAAACGATTTTTACGATGTAGAAATAATAAATTATCACAAAGGATAAAGATGAAAAAGATAGAATTACCAAGCATAGCAGAGATTTTAAGTCAAGAGTTTATCAAGCCTTTTGGGCTATCAGCGTATAGGGTGGCAAAGGACATAAATGTGCCAGTATCACGCATACAAGATATTTTACACGGCAGACGCAAAATCAGCATTGACACAGCCCTAAGGCTTTCTAAATACTTTGGTGTAAGTGATAGTTTTTTTATAGATTTACAAAGCGAAATAGAACTACGCGAGAGCAAAAATCGCCAAAAAGACGAGCTTGACAAGATAAAAGCATTAGAAGTGGCTAGCTAGAAAATTTATTGTAACTTGACAATTACAAGACATTGCTTAAAAAATCAATTTGTGATTATCTTTATTTTTCCTATATCAAAGACAATTTATATTACGCTAATATCGCCTAGATTTGTGTTTTCATTCTTTAATGAGCTTTTGTAGCTTAGGGTTTGGGCGAAATTTTGAAATTTTAAAATTTTAAAATTTGCGCTTGGCTTTCGCGTGGGGTTTGAAATTTTAAAATTTGGTATTTTACAAAATAGGCGCAAGAATTTTACAGAATTAAAAGCGCAGTAAATTTAAAATTTTCAAAAAAATTTTAAAATTTTAATTATCTAGCGCCTTTTTTTAAGGTTACGGCAAAAATCGTTTTGAAAATAATGCCAAAATCGCCTAAAATGCTCCAATTTTTCACATAAAGCAAGTCCATTTTTAGCCTAGTTCTAAAACTAGTTTCGCTGCGTCCGTTGATCTGCCAAAGCCCTGTAATGCCGGGTTTTACGGCCAAAATCAAGCGCAAATATCCTTTCATATCGTGCCGTTCGCTGACCATATAAGGGCGCGGGCCAACCAAGCTCATATCGCCTTTTAGCACATTAAAAAGCTGGGGCAATTCATCAAGCGAGCTTGCCCGCAAGAACGCGCCAAAGGCATTTACGCGCGGATCGCGTTTGAATTTATGGTATTTTGCGTAATGCTCGGCTTCGTCTGGGTTGTCTTGTAAAAACTGCTCCATAAAGTCTTGCTCGCTAGTCATCGTGCGAAATTTCAAGCATTTAAACACAGAGCCGTTTTTGCCAAGGCGGTTTTGGTGAAAAAAAATTTTTTCTTTTGGTTCTTTGAGCTTTAAAATCAGGGCAATTAGGGCAAAAATGCTTAGCCAAAATGGAGCAAAAATCAGCACTAAAATAGTATCAAGGATAGTTTTTAGGGCTTGATTTTGCGGGCGTAAAAGCGCTCTAATGCCTAGTTTTAAATGCTTCAAGCTAAACCTTTAAAATTTGTGTAAGCATTGCTTATGTAATTTTGAATGTTTGTTTTAAAATTTTGTGTGCTGTAAGTTTGGGCGTAGTGGCAAATTTTGGCTGGCTCAAAACTAGCAAGATCGCTCTCAAATGCTTTAATAGCGTCATTTAAGCTAGTTTCGTTTTGCTCGTTAAATAGCATTCCACTTTTTATGCCTTGTGCTTGGCTATTTTTTACGCTCTCGCTTACTCCGCCTAGATTAAAAGCAATTACGGGCGTGCCACAACTCATCGCCTCAACAGCAGCTATGCCAAAATCCTCAATCCCAGCATAAACAAAGCCACGCGCATTTTGTAGCAAATTTTTTAATTCATTATTATCTACGCGCCCTAAAAGCTCGATATTTGGCTTTGCGATGGCTTTTAGCGCGTTTAATTGCTCGCCATCACCTACAACTACTAGCTTTTTGCCGTTTAAATTAAATGCTTTTACTAATAAATCCACTCTCTTATATCCTACCAAACGCCCGCAAGTAATGTAATAATCGTCTTTATTTTCTTTTAATTTAAAATTTAAAGTATCTACTGGCGGGTAGATAACATCGGCTTTTTTGCCATAAATTTTAGCCACTCTTTTGGCGATAAAGTGTGATATAGCAATTATTTTATCTGGTCTATTAGCACAGCTTGCATCCCAGATGCGAAAATTATGTAAGATTTTTCTAGCTAGCGGGCGCAAGAGCGGATTTAGCCTTGCTAAATACTCAAAATGCATATCCCAAGCATAGCGCGTGGGCGTGTAAAGATAGCTGATGTGAAGCTGGTTTGGGTTTGTAAGGGCGTTTTTGGCTACGCAATGCGAGCTTGATAAGACTATATCATAAGAGCTTAGATCAAAACTTTCGATAGCGTTTGCAAATAGCGGTAAATACAGCCTAAAATGCTTTTTTGAAAAGGGCAAATTTTGAATGTAGCTAGTTTTAGCGTGTGCGCCTTTTAGCACGGTACCCCGCTCTTTTTGCCCCATAAAATCAACTAGTGAATATATATCAAAATCTTTATAAATATCAGTAAATGCGGCTATACAACGCTCAGCACCGCTATAAACATCTAGCCAATCACAAATTAAGGCTTTTTTAGCATTTAGCATATAAGCTCACTTTTTAGCAAAAATTAAGATTAAAATTGTAGCAAGATGAGCTTAAATTTTTTTGGGTTTTGGGGCATTTTGGCTGGCTGTGGCTTGATAAATTTTAAAATTTAGCGCGCAAAAAGCAAGCAATTTCAGCCTTTAAATTAAAATTTGCTTTTTAAAAAATAAATTTGGTCTTAAATTAAAATTTATTTTAAGCGCAAAACTAAGCAACTCTTTTAGCGTAAAAGTCTTTATAAAATTTGCTAAATTCGCCTTTAATTATTGCTTTTCTTGCTTGGTGCATTAAGTTTAGGTAATAATGTAAATTATGTAAGCTAGCAAGGCGGTAAAAGCTAAGCTCGCCAGCGCGAAATAAATGGTGTAAATAAGCACGACTATAACGAGCGCAGGTGTAGCATTGACACTGGCTATCAAGCGCACTTTCATCATCTTTAAAGCGGGCGTTTTTAATGCTTAGCTTGCCAAAACTTGTAAAAAGCGTGCCGTTTCTTGCGTTTCTTGTAGGCAAAACGCAATCAAACATATCCACGCCTCTTGCGATGTTTTCTACTAGGTTTTCGGGCGTGCCTACACCCATTAAATAGCGTGGCCTAAGCGCATCTGTGTAGGGCAGGGTGGCTTCTATGGTTTCATACATTTGCTCTGCGCTCTCACCCACGCTTAGCCCACCAATTGCCAAGCCATCAAAAAATTTATCCCCACTATGCATAGCGCAAAGCTCGCTAGCACAATGCTTTCTCATATTTTTATCAACGCCACCTTGGATAATGGCAAAAATATTTTGCTCTTTGGCATTAAAAAATCTATTATTTAAATCGCTTGAAATTACGCTTTTGTGATAATTTAGGGATTCTTGCGCCCATTTTAGCGTGCGTTTTATGCTTAGCTTTATGCGCTCAGGGCTTGCAGGCAGGGCTACTAAATCATCTAAGATCATCATTATATCGCTATTTAGGGCGTATTGGGTATCTAAAACGGATTTTGGCGTAAAATAATGCTTGCTACCATCTATGTGGCTTTTAAAGGTAATGCCATTTTCATCGGCTTTTGCTTTGGAATTTAAAGAAAAAGCTTGAAAGCCGCCGCTGTCTGTTAAAAACGAGCCTTGAAATTTAGTGAAATTATGTAAGCCGCCTAATTTATGCACAAGGGCTGAGCCTGGGCGTAAATATAAATGATAGGTGTTTGCTAAAATGATTTTTGCGCCTAAGATTTCTTGCATATCGTGCGCGTCTAGGCTTTTGATGGCAGCTTGCGTGCCAACTGGCATAAAGGCTGGGGTTTGGATTAGAGAATGCGCGGTATTTAGGGCGCCTGCGCGGGCTTGTGAATCAGTAGCTAGGATTTGAAATTTCATTTTAAGCCTTTTTTAAAAAGCGCAATTATAGCGGATTTTGGCTATACTGCGCGCTTTTGAAAGGATAAAAATGCGTAAAATTGCTTTTATTACAGGGGCTAGTTCTGGGTTTGGCGCAAGTATTGCCAAAAGGCTTGATGATGATGGATATAGCGTGATAATTTGTGCTAGGCGCAAGCAAAAACTACAAGAGCTAGCTAAAATTTTAAAAAATCCGTGTTTGGTTTTAGAGCTTGATGTAAGGGATAAAAATGCGGTTTTTAGCGCGGTAAATAGCTTAAAAGATGAATGGGCTAGGATTGATATTTTAGTAAATAACGCAGGCCTTGCCTTAGGGCAAGAAAAAACGCCAAATGCTAGCTTGGAGGATTTTGAGATTATGATTGATACAAATATAAAAGGGCTTGTTTATGTAACTAAGGCGCTTTTAGGGCATTTAAATAAGGGCGCGATAATTTTTAATTTAGGCAGTGTGGCAGGGTGCTGGCCGTATCCTGGCGCAAATGTATATGGCGCAAGCAAGGCCTTTGTGCATCAATTTAGCCTTAATTTAAGAAATGATTTAGCAGGGCGTGATATTCGCGTTAGCGTGGTAGCCCCTGGCATTGCTAAAACTGAGTTTAGCGATGTGAGATTTAAAGGCGATCATAAGCGCGCAAATGCCGTGTATGATGGCACAAAATATTTAAGCGCTGATGATATAGCACAAATTGTAAGCGATATAGCAAAATTACCTGAGCATGTAAATATAAATTATGTAGAGCTTATGCCAGTTAGCCAAAGCTGGGCTGGATTTAGCTTTTGGCGCGAAGATGAATAAAATTTTATGTGCTAGCTTTAATGAATGCGCTAGTTGCGTGCTAGATGGTGATTACAGGGCGCAAAAAGAGCTAAAAATAGAGCGCACAAGGCAAATTTTAAAGCCCTTTTATGATGGGGAGATAGAGTTTTTTGCTAGCGCGCTTAGTGGATTTAGATCTAGGGCTGAGTTTCGTTTGTGGCATAATGAAAATGGGCTAAATTATGCTATGAATAAGGCAGATAAAAGGCCTGTGATAATACAAAATTGCGCCATTGTTGATGAAAAAATTGCTGATCTTATGCCAAAACTGCTTGCTAGATTAAATGAAAATTTTAAATTAAAAGAGCGCGTTTTTGGGGTGGAGTTTGTAACAAGCTGTGATGAAATTTGCGTGATTTTGCTCTATCATAAGGATATTTTAAGCATTGAAGATGAACTGAGCGAGCTTTTTAGGGCTTTAAAGATTAGCGTTGTGGCTAGAAGTCGTGGCAAAAAGCTGGTTTTTGGTAGTGAAATTTTAAATGAAAGCTTAAAAATTGCTGGCGAAATTTTTAAATATAAGATTAGTTTTGATGGCTTTATTCAGCCAAATCGCGCTATAAATGAAAAAATGATAACTTATGTTTGCGAAAAAATCAAAAAGCAAAAAAGGCGCGATTTTTTGGAGCTATACTGCGGGCATGGTAATTTTACCCTGCCACTAGCTAGGCATTTTAATGCCGTGCTTGCTAGTGAAATAAATAAAACAAGCATAGCTCTTAGCAAGCAAAATGCGATATTAAATGGAGCAGAAAATATAAAATTTATAAGAATGGGCGCAGACGAGCTAATAAGCGCATTTAAGGGCAGGGAATATAAGAGATTAAAAGATATTAGGCTAAAAGATTATGATTTTTCGCATATTTTAGTAGATCCGCCAAGGGCAGGGTGTAGCCAAGATGTGCTGATGATGATGAAAGATTATGAAAATATAATTTATGTGTCTTGCTCGCAAGAGAGCCTAGCGCGTGATTTAGGGCTTTTAGAGCCTACGCATAGGATTGAAAATTTGGCCCTTTTTGATCAATTCGCACACACAAATCATATAGAAACAATCGCCGTGCTAAGCAAGCAAAAATAAGGAATAACTTGAATATCTTTGATAAAATTGATGAGGGTTTGTTTGGTTTGCTAACTAGCAAATTTTAATCTTAAAAAGGTGAGAAATTTTAAAAAAGGCGTGAAATTTTTTAAAAATTGTGTAAATTTTAATTAAAATTTAAGATTAGGCTAATAAGGCTTTGCTCATTAGCCCAAATATTTTATTTACAAGAAAAATCTACATTTGCGCCAATTTGTATTTTGATATCGCTTAGCTCTGGTGGTGTGATTTCTTCGCCTCCATCGTTTGCGCTTAGCATACGAGGCGTATTAAGGCTTTGAAACTCCGCATTTGTTACATCGTTTAATGAGATGTTTTTAACCACGCAACGCTTAGAAAATTGCGTTGATAAACTGCTTTCATTTTGGTTTATTTTCTCAAAAATTAGCTCTTTTAATTTTGCTTCGTTTTGCTCTTTTGCTGTATCGCTAAATGATGGTATAATCGCACTTACATGCATTTTTACAGGGCTTTGCTTGATTATATCATTGATGCCATTTATCAGCTCGTTGTAAGCATCCATTTTACCAGCATTAAACTCGCATCTTAGTTTTGAGTTTAATCTAAGCTCTTGTTTTTGGCTGTTTTGGTTGCCAGCAAGCGATGTGTAATAGCTACCGCCCGTGCAAATATCATTTGTTTTAACAAGGGCTAAAATCGCTGAAAACGCCGTATTTATAGCTGGTTTATCGTATTCGCTTAAATCTGTGGCATAAAAGCTAGGATTAGAGCGGTAAATATCTGGCTTTGCGCTGATACTTACTTGCACATATTGGTTGATATTAAGGTCGTCATCGCTATTTTTGGTTAGTTTGATAAACTGGTCAAACAACGCCCCAAGCACAAAAACAAGCAAAACAGCAAAACCTGTCCCAAGTGAAACTAAAAAACCTTTCATTTTTCATCCTTTTTTTAAAATTTTAAAGCATTTATAAGCTTAGTGCGGTTATAATCCGCTCCTTTTTTGGTGCGCCTGGGTAGCTCAGCTGGTTTAGAGCGCTGGTCTCATAAGCCGGAGGTCGGGAGTTCAAGTCTCCCCTCAGGCACCATTAATCCTAATTTTCCGCGCTTTTTGATTTTCACACCTATTATTTACAAGCGAAATTTTAAACTAATCTTATAAAATAAGCCCAAATTATAAAACAAGCTTTTTTAAATTACAATAAAATTTCACCCATCATTGAGCCGTTTATTTAACTAGCGCGTATTTTAGCACATCGGCTATTGTGCTAACGGCGATGATTTGCATATTATCTTTAACTTCATTTGGAATTTCATCTAAATCTGTTTCGTAGTTTTTGCGCGGGATTAGCGCGGTTTTAATCTTTGCCTTATAAGCAGCAATTAGCTTTTCTTTTAACCCGCCAATTGGCAGCACATCGCCACTTAGCGTAATCTCACCAGTCATTGCCACATCGTGGCGCACCTTTTGATCACTTAAAATACTTGCAATTGCCACGCTCATCGTTATACCAGCACTTGGGCCGTCTTTTGGGGTAGCACCTTCTGGGACATGAATATGCAAATCATAGCCCCTATAAACGCTAATATCCTCGCCTTTTTCATTTTTATAGATTAAATTTTGTGGGATTTTGATTTTAGCGTTATCAATTAAGGTTTTTATCAAGCTAAATGCGATTTGTGCGCTTTCTTTCATCACATCGCCTAATTGTCCGGTTATTTCTAGCTTGCCACTGCCTTTAATGCGTATGGCTTCGATGCGTAAGACATCGCCACCTACGCTAGTCCAAGCCAAACCATTTACAATGCCGATTTTATCAACTTTTGCGGTAGGATTTATTTCATAAACTTTTTTATCTAAATACTGACTTAAATTTTTAGGTGTAATTGAAATTTCGCCTTCATTTTGTAAAATTTTAACAGCCGCCTTGCGTAAGATATTTGCTGTTTGACGGCGTAAATTTCGCACTCCGCTTTCTCTTGTGTAATTTTCTATAAGTTCGTTTATTGCAGGCTTTGAGATGTTTATTTCATTTGGGCTTAGTCCGTGTTTTTCTAGCTCTTGGGGCAGTAAATAACGCTTGAAAATTTCAAATTTTTCTTGCGGGGTGTATGAGTTTAGGCTTATAAACTCCATTCTATCGCGAAGTGGAGCAGGGATTGGGGCTATTTCATTTGCCGTGGCGATAAAAATTACCTTAGTTAAATCTAAATTAAAATTTAAATAATAATCTCTAAATTTTGAGTTTTGCTCAGGGTCTAAAATCTCTAAAAGCACGGCTGTTGGGTCGCCTCTGTAACTTCTTGCTAATTTATCTATTTCATCAAGGACAACGACAGGATTCATAACCTTAGCCTCAATTAAGCCTTGAACTATGCGCCCTGGCATAGCGCCGATGTAGGTTCGGCGATGTCCGCGCAATTCATTCACATCTTCTAAGCCGCCAAGAGCTACGCGCACTAATTCGCGTTTTAAAGCGCGCGCGATTGAGTTTGCAAGGCTGGTTTTGCCAACGCCTGGAGGCCCTACAAAGCATAAAATCACGCCCCTAGCAGATTTGGCTTCAAGTTGTCTTTTAGCTAGCAATTCTCGCATAGCAAAATACTCCACAATGCGTTCTTTTGGCTTTTTAAGCCCAAAATGATCCTTATCTAGCTGTTTTGCTACCATAGCTATGCTTAATTTTTCTTTGCTTAGCTTTTCAAATGGCACATCAAGCGCCCAGTCTAAATAGCCTTGGGTCATACTAGCTTCTGAGCCATCAGGGTGCATTTTGCTTAAACGCTCAATTTGTTTTGAAATTTCTTTATAAGCATCTTCGCCCATAAAGTTTTTTTTGCTCTCTAAGCGCGCTTTGTATTCGGCTAGTTCTTCATCGCGGTCGTTATTTGCGCCTAATTCTTGTTGGATTTGTTTTAATTGCTCTTTTAAAAAATATTCTTTATTTACTTTGTCGATTTTTGAATGCACTTTTGATTTGATTTCTTTTTGTAATTTGTTTGTTTCTATCTCAGCGCTGATATAATCGCTAATTTTTATCACCTTTTGTTCAAGGTCGGTTTCAATGAAAAAATCATAAGCAATATCTTTTTTTAGGCGCAAGGCTGAGCAGATTATATCGCATACGCGCACGGCATCGTCATTATCTTCGATGGCGCGGAGTATATCATCGCTAAGAAAATGCGAGCTTTTGGTTAGGGCGTATAATTTATCTTTTAACACATTTAATAAAGCTTCGATTTTTGGTTTTGGGGGCAAGCTTATGTTGATTTGCTCTATTGAGGCTATCATCGGTGAGCTGCTTATTGCTCTTAGGATGCGGACTTTTGACTTGCCTTGAAATAATATTTTTATCTTGCCATCTGGCATAGTGGATTTTCGCATTACTACGCCTAAAACTCCCGCATCATAGCAGCTATCAAAGCCTGAGCTCATATTGTTTTTGCTAGGTAAAACTACTATTGGCGTGTTTTGCTGTGAGGATAGTTCTAAGGCATCTAAATCGCTTTTTGAGCTTAAAAATAACGGCGTAATCATAAACGGATACAAAAAAACATCATTTTCTATAATTACAGGCAACATAGGGTCATTTTTAGATGGAAGATTCAAAATTTATCCTTTTTTAAAATTTATCTTATTCAAATGGTAACATATACCACGGCAAGTTAGGTTTTATCATATCTTTATCGTTTATATTTGTGTTTTCTAATCTATCTTTATATACTTGTGCGCTTTCATCGCGCCCTGTTCGCTCGTAGAGTTTGGCTATTTCTTGGTCTAGGTAAAATTGTGCTAGTTTTAGCTTGGCTAAGATGGTTTCAACTAGCGGGCGATACTGAGTATTTGGGTATTCTAATAAAAAATTTTCAATCTGGTTGATATTATCAATCATTAATTTTTGATTACGATTTGGCTTAGAAAATGAATCAAAATTTGCCTTAATCTTTAAAAATTTAGCATATTCTATTTCATCGCGGTTAGCAAAGCGTTTGATGTATTCATCTAAATAAAAATTTGCCATTAAATATTTTTCATTTTCAGCACAAGCATTAGCTAATATAAGCGTGATTTGCGGTAAGAGCTGGGAGTTTATATGCTCGCTTGTAAAGCTTATGTAATGCTCATCTGCAGCGTCATAATTTAATTCGCGTAAATCTTTTAAAATTTGTGAAAACCACGCTTGCGGGGTTAGATTAAAAAGTGTGTTGTCTTTTTTTTGCCCAAAAGTTGAGCAAGCACTCAGCCCAAAACTAAGTAGCAAAAAGAGCAAAAACTGCCATATTTTCATCGCTTAGCTCCAAAATTTGTAAAAATAGCGCGCATTTTAGCCAAAAATGCTTGAAAAATACATAAAGATTTATTTTTTGCTTTGAAATTTTAAAAGCTTAGTTTAAGGGCAATTTATTTTAAAATTTGCTAGCATTTTGCCTATTTTTTCAAAGGATACGCAATGCTTATGAATAATTATGCTAGGGTTGATTTAGGCTTTAAAAAAGGTCATGGCGCCACGCTTATAGCTGATGATGGCAGGGATTTTATAGATTTTGGCTCAGGGATTGGGGTTTGTAGCTTAGGACACGCGCCAAAGGGACTTGCGCGCATTATCTCAAAGCAAGCAAACACGCTAATTCATAGCTCAAATCTTTATAAAATTGCGCCCCAAAATGAGCTTGGGGAGCGTATTTGCGAGCTTTTAGGCTCTAAATATTATGTGTTTTTTGCAAACTCAGGGGCTGAGGCAAATGAATGCGCTATAAAATTAGCCAGAAAATACGGCGCGCCAAAAGGTAAAAATGAAATTATTTCGCTAGCAAATTCCTTTCACGGCCGCACAATAGCCACGCTTAAACTAACAGGCCAAGAAAAATTTCATCCAAGCCATTTTGAGCCTTTTCCTGATGGGTTTAGTTATTATGATAGTATAGATGAGATTATTAAAAATGCTAGCGAGCGCACGGCTGGCGTGATAATAGAGCTGGTTCAAGGCGAAGGCGGGATACACGCATTAGAGCTAAAAGAAGTAGCAAAATTAGCAAAATTTTGTAAAGAAAATGATATTTTATTAATTACTGATGAGGTTCAATGTGGCGTGTATAGAACGGGCGAGTTTGTAGCTAGCAAGCTTTATGGCATTAGCCCCGATATAATCACCTTTGCTAAGGGTTTGGGCGCAGGCGTGCCAATTGGGGCGTGTGCTAGTAAATATGATATTTTTAGCCCGGGCGATCACGGTAGCACTTTTGGGGGTAATTTTTTAGCAACTAGCGCTGGCAATTACACTCTTGGCGAGCTTTTGCGCCTTAAAAAAAGCGGACAAATAGATAAGATGATTGAAAATTTTACAAAAGAGCTTGATAAACTAGCCAAAAAATACAAAACACTAATCAAAGCGCGCACCGGACTTGGCGCGATGTGCGGGCTTGAATTACATAAAAGTGAGCATTTGAGTTTGCTTTTTGAAGCTGCTTTAAATAACGGCGTGCTTGTGCTAAAATCAGGCAAGGCCACGCTTAGATTTTTGCCACCATTAAACATAAGCAAAGATGAGATGAAAAAGGGCTTTAAAAGGCTAGATAAGGCATTTAAAGAAGTTTTAAAGAGTTTATAGATTTGAAATTTTAAATATAAAACTTGCTAAAAGCTTTTGGGCATTAAAATTTCAAGTTTAAAATTTGCGCTAGAAATTAAAACCAAGCTGAGTTTTTTAAACAGCTAGCAAATAAATTAAAATTTTAAATATAAAATTTGCGCTAGAAATTAAGTATAAATAAATTAAGGATTCAAATGCTAATTAAAGACATTCACAATTTTTCCCAAATCCGCTATAACGCAAGGGCTTATTTGGCTTATTTATTTGAGCGAAATATTCCAAATAAATTGCCGGGCGTGAGTTTAAATGCGATAAAATCAGGGTTTGATAAAATCGCACATGAGATTGAAAAATTTGATGCTTTTTATATTTTGGGTGCTGATGGCGTTCAAATTGGTGATAATATCAGCCTAGATAAAGCAAAAATCACCGGTAATGGCGCAAACCGCGCAAATAAGGCGTATTATTACCGCGCCGTGCGTGAGAGGCGTTGCGTGCTGAGCGATCCATATCCTAGTAGCCTTACAGGCGAGCTTTGCACTACGGCGAGCGAGCCAATTTATGATGAAAATGGTGAATTAAAATTTGTAGTTTGTATGGATATTTCGCTTAAAGATATCTTAAAAATGATTTCACCAAGTATGCTAGCGCATATTTTTGAAAACTTTACACGCGTGATATATTCGTTATTTGCGCTAGGTCTTTTTGGCGTGGTGAGCGTGCTTTTTTATTTTGGCATTACAAGCTTGGTTATAGAAAATCTTAGCGAAATTGATATTTCCAAAATGTTTGAAAGCACGATTATTTTAACGCTTGCGCTTGCTATTTTTGATTTGGTTAGAGCCATTGTGGATGAAGAGGTGCTAGGGCGTGAGAAAAAACGCCAAAATGGCGTAGCGCGCACGATGGTGAGGTTTTTAGGCTCGATTATTATCGCACTTGCTATTGAGGCTTTAATGCTTGTGTTTAAGTTTGCCATAACTAGCCCAAATGATATACTTTATGCCGTTTATTTAATCGCTGGCGTGGCTGTGCTTATAAGCTCGCTAGGCTTTTATTTATTTGCTAGCAAAAGAGCCCAAGATTAGTTTTAAGCTCAAAAATATGGCTTAATTGCTATTAATCTAGCAAGATCGTTCAAAGCGCGCTAATTAGCGCGTGTGCGCGGCTTATTTAAATTATGCCAAATAGCCATAATTTTAAAATTTTTTATAAAATGCTAGAAATTTTGCTGGGCGTTTAAATGCTAAATTTATAAAATTTTACCTTTATTGTAAGATCTTAGATTTTTCTAATTCTAATAAAAATTTTTTTCTTTGTAAGCCTTGTGCGTAGCCACCAAATGAACTTTTAGCCAGCACTCTATGGCAAGGAATGATGATTGCAAGAGGGTTTTTATTTAGCGCGTTGCCACAAGCTCTTTGTGCGCGCAAATACCCAGCATTTTGGCTTAGCGCGCTATAAGTCGTGCTTTGGCCGTATTTTACTTTAAGCAATGCTTGATATATCGCCATCACAAAGGCGCTAGCATTTAAAATTTCAAACTCACATTTAAAAAATTTTAACCTGCCATTAAAATATAAATCAAGTTCTTTTAATGCTAGTAAAGTATTACTATCACAGCTTTTGCTAGCTTTTAGCATAGAGCATTCTAGCTCATCGATAAATCTAAGCTCATTTAGCTTGCCAAAACTGCTTTTAAGTATGATTTTACCAATGGGGCTTTGATAAATTGTTTGCATTTTAATCCTTAAAAAAAAGTTAAAATAAAATTTTAGCTAAATATTTTTTGTTTTTGTTATAAAAACTTTGCTAAAATCCGCCAAAAATTTTTACACAAAGGATAAAAAATGAGCTTTTTTGACGAGTATAACGCGCATAAAGCCGAACGAGCCAAACTTGGCATACCACCACTTGCACTTAGTAAAGAACAAACACAACAAGTATGCGAGGCTTTAAAAAGCGAGCCAACGCCTGAATTAGTCGAGCTTTTAGCCACGTGTGTAAATCCTGGCGTTGATGATGGCGCAAAGGTAAAAGCAGAGTTTTTAAATGAAATAATCAACCATAATCTAAACTGCCCTCTAATAGATAAAAGCACGGCTATTAAAATGCTTGAACCTATGCTTGGCGGTTATAGCGTGATTGTGCTAATTGCCTGTTTGCATTCAAATGATGAAAATATCCAAAGCCAAGCTGCAAATGTGCTAAAAAATACTATTTTTGTGCATGATTATTTTAATGATGTAGCAAAATTAGCAAAAGAGGGCAACAAGTACGCAAAATCAGTGCTAGAAAGCTGGGCGGATGCTAGCTGGTTTAAATCTCGCCCAGATATCCCAGAAAAAATCGAAGCCGTAGTTTTTAAAGTTCCAGGCGAAACAAACACCGATGATTTAAGCCCAGCAGGCGATGCTTTTACGCGCTCAGATATACCATTACACGCAAACGCAATGCTAATTAAACGCCAACCAGGTAGCATAGAAAAAATTGCCGAGCTTAAAAAAACAGGGCGCGAAGTGGTGTATGTAGGCGATGTAGTAGGCACTGGTAGCTCACGCAAAAGTGCTACAAACTCAATTCAATGGCACATCGGGCGCGATATCCCGGGCATTCCAAATAAAAAAACCGGTGGCGTAATTCTTGGCTCAATCATTGCGCCAATTTTCTTTAACACCAATGAAGATAGCGGAGCCTTGCCTATACTTGTAAATGTAGATGGCTTAGAAATGGGCGATGAGATTACCATATATCCGCTAAAAGGCGAGATCCATAAAAACGGCTCTTGTATAAAAACCTTTGAGCTTACTCCAAATACTTTAAAAGACGAAATAAAAGCAGGCGGGCGTATTCCGCTAATCATCGCTAGAAGTTTGTGTAATAAAGCAATAGCTGAGCTAGGAATGGGTGCTGAGGATATTTTCATTAAACCAGCTCAGCCACAAAGCGATGAAAGCGCGGGCTACACGCTAGCACAAAAAATGGTCGGGCGCGCTTGCGGGCTTGAAGGTGTGCGAGCTGGTATGTATGTAGAGCCTATTACAGCCACAGTTGGTAGCCAAGATACCACAGGCCCTATGACAAGAGATGAGATAAAAGAGTTAGCAAGTTTAGGATTTAGCGCGGATTTCGTGCTTCAAAGCTTTTGCCACACAGCAGCTTACCCTAAACCAAGCGATGCGCTAACGCATAAAACCTTGCCTGATTTTATGATTAGCCGTGGTGGCGTGAGTTTGCGCCCAGGCGATGGAGTAATTCACAGCTGGCTAAATCGTATGGTTTTGCCTGATACTGTTGGCACTGGCGGCGATTCACACACACGCTTTCCTATTGGCATAAGCTTCCCAGCAGGTAGCGGATTAGTAGCCTTTGCGGCCGTGCTAGGCTCAATGCCTTTAAATATGCCCGAAAGCGTGCTAGTAAGATTTAGCGGTAAAATGCAACCAGGCATAACCTTGCGCGATTTGGTAAATGCTATACCTTATTACGCCATTAAAAAAGGGCTTTTAACCGTTGAAAAGAAAAATAAAATCAATGTATTTGCTGGCAAGATTTTAGAGATTGAGGGCTTACCTGATTTAAAAGTAGAACAAGCCTTTGAATTAAGCGATGCTAGCGCTGAGCGCAGTGCGGCAGCTTGTACTGTGGCGTTAAATACTGAGCCTGTTATAGAATATTTAAAAAGCAATATCGCCTTAATTGATGCGATGGTAGAAGCTGGCTATGAAAGCAAGCAAACCCTTTTACGCCGTAAAGAAAAAATGCAAAAATTCCTAGAAAAACCAGAGCTTTTAAAAGCCGATAAAAACGCCAAATATCATACTATTTTGGAAATAAATTTAGACGAAATAAAAGAGCCGATTTTGGCTTGCCCAAATGATCCTGATGATGTGGCGACTTTAAGCGAAATTTTAGCCGATCCAAAACGACCAAAAAATATCGATGAGGTCTTTGTGGGCTCTTGTATGACAAATATTGGGCATTACCGCGCTCTTGGTGCGGTGCTACAAGGCGAGGGTCAAGTGCCAGCGCGCCTTTGGATAGCTCCACCTACTAAAATGGACGAAGCAGAGCTTAAAAGCGAGGGCGTGTATTCGCAGTTTGGCGCAGCTGGCGCTAGAATGGAGATCCCAGGCTGCTCGCTATGTATGGGCAATCAAGCCCGTGTGCGCGATAATGCCGTGGTGTTTTCTACATCAACGCGTAATTTTGATAATCGCATGGGTATGGGCGCGCAAGTTTATCTAGGCTCAGCCGAGCTAGCAGCAGTTTGTGCTATGCTAGGTCGCTTGCCAAGTGTCGATGAATATATGAAAATCGTCCCAGCAAAACTAGCTGGCAAAGAAAGCCAAATTTATAAATATTTAAATTTTAATTTAATTCAAAATTATAAATTAGCTTAATTTATTGTGCGGAGTTTGCGTTTGGCATTCTCCGCAACCTCTCAAACTCTACTTGCTTGAAATTTTAAAATTTGCTTATTTAAAATTTGTTTTTTTAAAACTCATTAAACTTTTTGCCAAGATTTAAAATTCTTGGATTTTATAATAAAATTTGCTTGGATTTTTCATCTTTTAAAATTTATAAAAATTCTTTTTAAGTTTTGTGAAATTTTTTAAAAGTAGCTTAAAATTTTGATATAATGCCGCCGCCGAAGCTTTGGCGGAGGCAAATAAACGATAAAGGATCTTGTATGCGAAAGCAAAACAAGCGTCCTAAGGTGGTATTATATCTTAAAATTAGCGTTTTTGGCGCTAAAATTGAGATAATATTGCTTCAACGCTAGGACGGGCGGGGCGATTTCAGCCCTGCTAAGCCTTTGTTGCTTAGATATTTTTAATTCTTGCTAGCAAAAAATAACCAAATTTTAAATCTCCAAGATTTTAAAATTTACTTATTAAAAATCATTAAAATTTATGAACATTATTTTTAAAATTTTTAGTGGATTTTTAAAATTTGCCAAGATTTAAAATTTATAAAAAATTATTTTTAAAATTTATTGAGTGTTTAAAATTTTTGGGGGGATTTAAACTTTTTGCTTTGATGGGGCGGGCGCAATGCCCGCCCTTTAAAGTTTTTAAAGTCTTTAAATCTTTTAAAACTTTTAAAGCTTTAAAAGCTAGTTATTGTAGCAATCTCATAACATTTTGTTGGATTGTGTTTGCTTGGCTCATCGCGTAGCTGCCTGATTGGGCTAGGATGTTGTATTTGTTGAAATTGCTTGCTTCTGTGGCAAAATCCACATCGCGGATTTGGCTTTCTGCGCTTTTTACATTTACTTGGGTTACGCTGATGTTGTTTATGGTTGATTGTAGCTGATTTTGAACGGAGCCTAGATCTGAACGAATTCTATCAAGGGCTTTTTGGGCTGATTCGGATATGCTAATCATCGCCTGCGCGCCGTAATATGTGGTTACGCCACTGAGTTGGTCATTAGCTGTTATACCACCACCAAAATATCCCATTGCAGCAGCTAAGCTTGAGCTTAATATGCCACTATTCATATTACCTAGACTTACGGTTTGTTGATTAGTTTTGCTAACTACTGCGCCACTCATTGCGCCATCAGAGCCATCATTTTTACATATGCTAAATTTAGATGCTTGACCGCCACCAGTTATTTTAACTACTATATCCCTAGCATCTTGGCGGATTAGGGTTAATTTACCTAAAATTGTCATACCGCTAGTTTCGCTAAAACAAGCTGAAAGCGCGCCTATTTGGCTACTTGCAGCACTAAATTCTAGTTTAATAGCTCTACCATCTCTTGCTGTTAGGGTTAATTTACCATCTTTTCTGCTAGCTTCTACGCCTGTTTGTTCTTTTACCTTATTTATGGCATTTATTAGCACAGCATTGCTATCGCCTGCTTTTACTTCAACCTTGCCTATTGTTATACCATTTATTTGTAGCCCATTTATAGTGCCTTCTTGAACCACGCCTGTAAAAGTAATAGTGTTTAAAACCTTTGCGCTCACGCCTGTTAAATCACTCACGCCATTTATTCTATCAGCTATGGCTTTAAGCCCATCTTTTTGCATTTCTTCTTTTGATATATCTTGGAATTTGTATTCGCCATAGCCATCTATGCCACTAAGTGTTAGGGAAGCAGAAGCTATTGCAGCTGTCGAAAACGCCATAAAGCCCGATGTCTCAAACCTAGTAAGCCCGATTTTATCACTAGCAGTAGCACCGATTGAAACTTGAACTGTTTGGTTAGCATATGCGCCGATTTGGAAATTTTTATTGGAGAAGTTACCATTTAAGAGCTGTTGGCCATTAAAGCTAGTAGTTGTTGCTATGTTATCAAGCTCTTCAAGTAGTCTTGAAATATCGCTTTGTAGAGCTTCGCGTGATTGTGAGGTTTGGCCATCTTGTGCTGCTTGAACTGCTTTGGTGCGAATTGTATTTAGAATGCTTAATTGCTCGTCCATTGCTTTGTCGGCAGTTTGAACAATGCCTATTGCGTCATTGCCGTTTGCTATGGCTTGGCCTAGCGCGCTTGCTTGGGCTTTTAGGCTATCAGCTATGGTCATACCTGAGGCATCATCTGCTGCTTTGTTTATCCTAAGACCTGAGCTAAGCTTTGAGATACTCTCATCAAGCGCTCTGCTGGTTGATGATGAATTGACATAAGCATTCATCGCCGAAATGTTTGTGTTGATACGAAAACCCATTGGGACTCCTTTTATTTGGAGCTGAACTTAGCGTGATTTAGCTTTTAGAGCTTTTAGAGCTTTTAGAGCTTTTAGAGCTTTTAGAGCTTTTAGAGCTTTTAGAGCTTTTAGAGCTTTTAGAGCTTTTAGAGCTTTTAGAGCTTTTAGAGCTTTTAGAGCTTTTAGAGCTTTTAGAGCTTTTAGAGCTTTTAGAGCTTTTAGAGCTTTTAGAGCTTTTAGAGCTTTTAGAGCTTTTTTAGCGAAATTCGCGGGTAAATTCTGCACCTTTCTTACGCTGCTTGCGTGTAATTTGATGTTTAACTTCGTGTTAACAAATGCCATATCGGTAAGAGTAAAAATTTGTTTAGCTTTTTGATGAAATTTTTTTGTAAAATTTATTAAATTTTTTTTTATAAATTGTTTGAAATTTTTAAAATTTAAGGGCAGATTTGGGCTAATTAGCGCGAATTAAAGGCAAATTTTAAAGTTTTAAAACAAATTTTAAAATTTTAATCAGCTGAGAATTTGGCATAAAATTTAAGGCAAATTTTAATCAGCTAAGAATTCGCGCGAGCCATAAGGCAAAGTTTAAAATTTTAAAGCAAATTTAAAATTTACAAGTGGTGTCCCCAGCATACACCTATTTTTTCTAGCCGACTACCTATTTATCGCGCTTTGACGGCTTTAAGCTTTTTTTACCTGATAGGCTACCTTATAAGCTCATTTTTTGCTATTTGTTCGGTGTATGCTTATGCCGATTTTTAAAGCTTGAAAATCTTACACGCTAAACATTCTAAAATATTACTTTTAAAATTGCCTTAAAAATCCCCATAAAATGAAAAAAGCGCAGGTTATTCTAAAAGCAAATAAAAGCTAGATTTTGCCAAGTGCTAGATAATACAAAAGGGGTTTTAAAAAATTGCCACGCGCAAAATGAAAACTCCCCACGCGGTGTGGCGTTTAAAAGTTCTTAGAGATTTGCCCGCCCTTACCCCCTGCCTTGCTAGCGTATCGCGCTTAGCGTGCTTGCTAGGTGGCTTAAATGCGATTTTAAAAGCTTGCTAATTAAAAGTTTAGTAAAGTGGTGTGGAGCTTGGTTGAGCTAGCCCATAAATAGAAAAAATCACAGGCTATTCTAAACTAAATAAAAAACAAATGATTTAAGCTAGATTTTATTTTATTTTTGTGTTTTTTAGCTGTTTTTTAAATCCACTTAAAAAACTGAATGCGCGCGATTATTTCATTATTTCAAGGTATTTTTTTTAAAAAGTAGGTTAAAAAACAGGATATGATTATTATTTCATTATTTCAAGGTATTTTATTTCCTGTTTTTTAGTTTTTTTGTGTAGAGCTAGGGATTGTGGATAAAAAAGTAAATAAAAAAGTAAATGAATTAGCCCAAAAAAGCAATTTTTCTTTTATGGGCTAAATTCTGCGGGCTGTGGATGTGGTTAGTCTAATTCATAGATTTTGGCTGTGGATGTGGATTTAAGCGTGTAGAGCTTTGCGTTCTTGTCTGCTGTTTGAATATCGCATAAGTAGCCCCCAAATTCATTAATAAAACTTAATATTTTGCTAGCCCCAATATCTTTTAACAATGCTTTCATAGCTTGCCTTAGCTCGTTTTGTTTAAGAGTTTTTCCGCCTGCTAAGCTTTCAATTAGCGCATCTTTCATTTCTTGCTTTTCCCCGCCGTCATTAAGCGCGGCAACGCCATAATCTGCGATTTGAAAAGCTTGCCTTTGGCTTTTTATTGCCCCAGCCATTGTTTCTGGTGATATTGGCAGTGTAAAGGCGATTGGCTCGAATTTGTCCCGCGATTTGCCATAGTCCGTTACTTTTAGGGACATTGTGGCTATGCCGTCTATTTCGTCAATGCGCGTTAATTCAAATAAATTCTCTCCATTGTCAGCAAAGCCACCGCTATTTTTACATATTAAATCGCCATCTAAATCTTGCCCTTTGCCTTTGGTTGTGTGGTGGTAATAAATAATTGTTGCGCCTTGCGCGCGCAAGCTCTCCAATGGCTCAAAAAACTCCACATCTAGCACTTTATCGCTGTTTAAATCGCCGTTGATAAACTTGCGTGCGGTATCTAAGATAATTATTGTTTCGCTTAAATCCGCGTTTTCATAATCATAGCTTTGTGCTAAATGCGCTAAAAGCTCGCGCGGTTTTATTTTCTCTTGCTCGCCTTTTGCATTAGTAAAGTTAAGCTTGCTCCCAAAAACTTTTAACCGCTCGCCATAAAGCTCCATTAGTTCTAAAAGTCCGCGTGCTTTTAGTGTTTTTGCTGAATTGTCCGCATCAAATACTAAAATTTTATAATCTTTTTTGTGGAGTAGGATATATTGGATAATAGCAAAACTTAAAAAGGTTTTGCCTGTGCCTTTTTTTGCGTAAATGCCTGTGATTGCGCCACGCTCTAAAAACTTGCCCGGCATTAAAAATTCTGCGGGCATTTCGTTTTCGATTTGCTTGCGCGTGTATGCTGTGAGCGTTTGCGCCGTAACTAATTTTAAAGGTGGTTTTTTCTCTTTTTTAAAATTTTGTTTATTCCCGCCCAAAATCTGCGAATTCGTGGTATAATTGTCGCTGACGATTATTTCCTGTCCGCCTTGATTTTGCGGGGCGGGCGTTCCCGTTATTGTTTCCCCGAATTTCTTTAATTGCTCGTCAATCGTTGGCAAGCTCTCTGCTGGCAAAGTGTTATTTAAAAAACTATTCATTGCTAATTGCTCCTTTGTTGTGTTTAATGTTTCGTTTAGCGTGGTAAAGTCTTTTTTCATTTTAAATCCTTTCAAAATTGAATTAATTTGTGAATTGTAATTTTTCAAAAGCTCGTCCGCTAGTGCTAGCGATTTGCGCTCTTTTAAAATTTTATCTAGGCTTTTCATTAAGCCACCTTATTCAACGCTTTAAATAGCGCGTTCATAAATGCGCGTTTTTCTTGCTCGGGCATTGTTAGCGCGTTTTCTAATCTCGCTAAGCTCAGGCTAGCAAAATAATCCCGCGTAAAGTCGCGCAAATCATAGCCTTTAACATCCAAAGAAAAATAATAAGCAGTAGCTAGCGCGCCATTTGCGTTTAAAAACTCCGCTAATGCCTTGTTTTGTTCTAGCGCGTCATTGTCGGCTATAATCGCTATTTTTCTATCTTTAAGAGCTGGCAAAAGTTCATTAAAATTTGCGGATGTGCCTTTGCTAGCTTTGCTTATTTCGCCGATGTTTTGTAGGCAAATAAAATCAAAATCTAGCAATGAAAATATGGCTATCTCACTAACTCCTTCGGCTATGAATATAGGCGCGTTCGTGTTGCGGATTTGTCTTGGGATAAAGCTATTATCGCTGTTTTTAGCCCTGAGCCATTTAAGCCCTTGCGCGCGCTGATTGTAAGCTATTGCCTTAGCTATGCCACGCTCATCGCGCAAAATCCACGCCAAGCACTCGCGCCTAAAATCGTAACCTAATAAGCCCCTAAGAATAAGAAAACTTAGCGCGGTTTGTCCTTTTGGCGCAAATGCGGATAAAAAGGTTGAATTAAAAAGCCCCGATTGTCCGTAATAAAATTGCGCTGTAAAGGCTTCTACTTGGCGCGCTACATCAATGCCATTTAAACGCTCATAAAAGCTTTGCTCGCCTTTGCGCTCTATGTAGTGGGCTTTGTTAAATAATGCTAGCGCATTTAAGCTTAGCTCATTTGCTACCCTGTTAAGCTCGGCTAGCTCCCCTGCGCTTACTTGCTTGGCTTGCGGTGGCTGAGGTTGCCTTGCTTGCGGATGCGTGGATTTTTTCACTATGGGCTGAAAAGTTAAGGGTGCGGGATTGTTGCTGTCCTTTGTGCCACAAAGCTCGTTTAAAAGCTCGTTTGCGCTCTTTGGCGTTAATCCGTGAATATCTTTTAAAAAATCAAAGATACTCCCGCTAAAACTTCCGCCAAAGTCGCAAATGCGCCCATTTTTATCAACGCTTGCGGACGGCGTGCGCTCATCGCGGATTTTAAACTTATAATCCGCGCTGAGCTTGTAGCCCAAATTTATTAAAATTTGCGCGACATTATCGCGGGTTAAATACCCGCGCGCGCGGAGTTCGCTAATGCTAAGCATTTGCGCTCTCAATTTCTTGGAGCGTTTGCTCTGCATCTTGCTCGCTTGCGCCTAATTCTATTAATTTGGCTTTTACAATGTAGCGCGGATAACGCCTTAACGCTCCATTACCGCCTGAAAATTGTAGGTAAAGGGGATGATTTTTGTCTGCCCCCGCCATCGCGTATTTGTCTAGCGTTGCCTTTGATATGTTCAAGGCTTTCGCCACCTGTTTTGTGGTAAATAATGCTTTCATAAAAGCTCCTTTCAAATTGTTTTATATTCTTTGCGTAATTTTCAATCTTTAAAAGGATTTTGTCAATAGCCTTTTTTTGTTTTGTGAGATTTTATGAAAAAAAATCACTATTTGGCTTGAAATTTAAGGGCGTTTTTTTTAGTGGAGTGGATTAGCCCATAGAATAAAAAAAGGCTGTTACCCTTTGCTATTTCATCGCCTTGTGGCATTTGCTAGGGTGGCAACCTCAGCCCACTGCGCTTTTTTATAAATATAAAATGATTAAAATTTGCGGATTGCTGAGGTTAGGGGGTAGCTAGTTACATTAAGGGGGTGTGTGATGTAACTAGTAACTAGCTAAGCCCAAATGCCGATTATATCGTGCTTTAAAACTAGTTACATACTATGTAACTAGCTATGTAACTAGCAACTAGCTAAGCCCCTAAGAGATAAAAGGCTTTTATCTTATGGGCTAAATTCTGGGGGCTACTAAGTTTAAAAGCAAAATTGACAAAAAAGGCATCAACAAAAGAATTTACCCGCCTTTTTTCTAAAAATCTAAAAAACACAAAAAAAAGTGCCCGCAAATGCCGATTATATCGTGCTTAGCCTGTTTTTTAAGCCCACTTGTTAAAAAAATGCCCGCAAATGCCGATGGTGTCGTGGTTTGGGCTGTTTTTTAAGTGGATTTAAAAAACACCTAAAAAACTAAAATTTTTACGGATTAAAATTCTAATTCAACCCCATAAAAAAAAGGTTTATTCATTTAGCAAATCTTTTACTTGCTGTTCTAAATAGTCAATATCAAGCCCCAAATTCTCTATTTTGTTAGCCCAAAATTCTAAAACACGCAAAAGCTCGCTTTGTTTGGCTTGCTCTAAAAAATAGGCTTTATCGACCGCAGATTGCGTGATGTGGAGCATTATAATATCCGCTAATTTCTTGCGGTAAATGCTATTTTCGCCTAATTCATCGCTGGCTTGGATTGATGTGGCAAATGTTGCGCGGATTGAATGCATTGTAAAATTTAGCCCATTTTCTTTTATAAACTTGTTTAGCGTGTTATCGCTGATTGGCGTATTGTTAATGCTAAAAATGTATTTTCCCCCGCTGATTTTCAATGCTAGCTCAATAATCCTGCGCCCTTGCGGTGATAGCGGGATAAGAGCTTGCGCGGATGTTTTGTTGTTGTGGGCGTGGTATTTTATCGCGGTTTTATCGCGCGTTAAATCGCTTGCGCGCAAATGCCTAAGCTCGTTTTGGCGTTGCGGATTAATCATCATAAAAGCAAACAAAAGCTTTGCGTGTAGGCTCATTTTGCCACCCATCACGCATTTTATAAGCTCGCTTGTCTTTTGCTCGTCTAGGCGGTTTTTATCGTCTAAAAGCGTTGCGCGCTCTCTGGGCTCGTGGCTGTTGCTTTCTAGTATCTTATTAAGCTTTTGGCGCGCTTTGTCGATAAAACTACAATCGCTAATTATGCCCTTGCGCTCTGCAGGTGCTAATATATTGCTTAGGGTGGATAGATTTTTTCGCATAGTATCGGCGCAAGGCGGATTTTTTGTGTTTGTGAATGCGTTAATTAAGTCTTGCTCATTAAGCTCGCTTAACAATTTATCCCCTAATGGTTGTAAAATCCACTTTTGAATGTGGCGGTTAGCGTTTTTTCGCCTGCGTTGCGCTCGCTCATATTCAGCTGAGCCGATTTCACCACTAAGCTTATAGGCTTGCGTAAAAAACTCATCATAACAATTTCGCAGGGTGTATGTTTGTCGCGTTTGCTTTGCTGTAAGCTCTTTTTTGTCAATGGGGCTTAACGCGTCTTGGGCGTAAAGTAAATCCGCCCTTGCTCGCGCTTGCGCTAGGCTAAATAATTGCGTGAATTCGCCTAATCTAACCCACTGCCCCCTGCGCGTTCGATAATAAAAAATCCTTTTGCCTGTGTAATAAATATAAATAAAAAAGCGTTTGCCGTTGTCGTCTAGTGCTATGCGTGTAAAATCTTTGTTCTTTGGATTGTGTGTAAGTTTTTTAAACTCTGCTAGCGTTGTTAAGCCCATTTATTTTTTTTATCCCCTTTTTAAAAACTAACTTAAATTATTCTTTTAGGGGTTAAAGCTTAAAAATAAATTAACCCATAAATAAATAAGGTTCGGTGTTTTGCCTTTTAAGCTTTGCCACCTGATAGGCTACCTGATAGGCTGTATTCTCAAAAAGAGTATAACTTAATAAAACTTAATCAAACATAAGAAAACGGCAAATGCCCTAATAATCGCGTTTTGTGAGAAGTTTTGAGAAGTAAAAATGGTTTAAGAAAACATTAAGTGGTGTCCCCAGCAAGGTTTGAACTTGCGGCCTCAAAATTAGGAATTTTGCGCTCTATCCAGCTGAGCTATGAGGACAAAAAAATTATAGGGATTTTATAAAGACAGCTTGCGAGCGCAAGCTGCCAGGCCAGATTAGCCGTTTCTTTGCTTGATGATTTCTTCGCTTACATTGCGCGGTACTTCTTCGTAATGGTCAAATTCCATAGAATAAGTGGCGCGTCCTTGCGTTTGAGAGCGCAAATCAGTAGAGTAGCCAAACATTTCAGCCAAAGGACAAAATGCTGTGATGATTTTGTTTCCGCTTCTTTCGTCCATTGAGTTTATTTGTCCGCGGCGTTTATTTAAATCGCCGATAACATCTCCCATGTATTCTTCTGGCGTTTCTACTTCAACCTTCATCATAGGCTCTAATATCGCAGGGCTAGCCTTTCTGGCACCTTCTTTAAAGCACATAGAAGCAGCAAGTTTAAATGCCATTTCAGAGCTATCTACTTCGTGGTATGAGCCGTCAAATAGCGTGATTTTAATATCTTCGACAGGATAGCCTGCTAGCACGCCATTTTGTAGGGCTTCTTGGCAACCTTTTTCAACGGCTGGGATGTATTCTTTTGGAACAACGCCACCTTTAATATCATTAACAAATACAAAGCCACTGCCTGCTTCAACTGGCTCGATGCGTAAAAATACATGGCCGTATTGTCCGCGTCCGCCTGATTGCTTGGCGTATTTGTATTCTTGCTCAACTGAGTTTTTGATGGTTTCGCGGTATGCAACTTGTGGTTTGCCAACTTCGGCTTCTACTTTAAACTCTCTAAGCATACGATCAACGATGATTTCAAGGTGTAGCTCACCCATACCTGAGATGATGGTTTGCCCACTTTCTTCATCTGTGCTTACTTTAAAGCTTGGGTCTTCTTGGGCTAGTTTTTGTAAGGCTATGCCCATTTTTTCTTGGTCTGCTTTGGTTTTTGGCTCGACAGCTACGCTAATAACCGGATCTGGGAAGTCCATTTTTTCTAATATTACATGATCTTTTTCGCCTGTTAGGGTATCGCCTGTAAATGTATCTTTTAAGCCAACTACCGCGCCGATTTCGCCTGCGTGGATTTCTTTAACTTCTTCGCGCTTATTTGAATGCATTCTAAGTAAGCGTCCAATGCGTTCTTTTTTGCCTTTTACGCTGTTATATACATAGCTGCCACTTTCCAAACAGCCACGATAAACGCGCACAAAGGTGAGCTGACCAACGAAAGGATCTGTCATAATCTTAAATGCTAAGCCGGCAAACTCGCCATCATCGCTGTTGGCTACGCTTACTTCTGTGCCATCTTCATACATGCCTTTTATTTCAGCTACTTCATCAGGTGATGGCAAGAAATCCACCACAGCATCAAGCAATGGCTGAACGCCTTTATTTTTAAAGGCTGTGCCACATAGCATAGGTATTAATGACATACTAAGGCAACCTTTTTTAATGCCTTTTTTAATTTCTTCTTCGCTAAGTTCTACGCCCTCAAGGTATTTTTCCATTAGAGCATCATCTGTTTCAGCCACAGCATCGAGCAATTTAGCGCGGTATTCTTGTGCTTTATCCATTAATTCAGCTGGTATTTCGCTAATATCAGGTAGGCTAGGGCCTTTGGCATCATCCCAAATAAGCGCTTTCATTTTTACTAAATCAATTACGCCCTTGAATGTATCTTCTGCGCCGATTGGAATTTGAATAGGCACTGGATTAGCTTTTAATCTATCTTTTATTTGTTGTTCTACACCAAAAAAATTAGCACCAACGCGATCCATTTTATTTACAAAAACCATTCTTGGCACGCGGTATTTATTAGCTTGGCGCCAAACTGTTTCGCTTTGTGGTTGGACGCCACCAACAGCACAAAATACAGATATAGCACCATCAAGCACACGCATAGAGCGTTCTACTTCTATGGTAAAATCCACGTGTCCTGGGGTGTCGATAAGATTGATTTGATGATCTTTCCAAAAGCAAGTAGTAGCAGCTGATGTGATGGTAATGCCACGCTCGCGTTCTTGCTCCATCCAGTCCATAGTGGCCGCGCCTTCATGGACTTCGCCTATTTTATGGCTCATACCTGTGAAAAAAAGTATGCGCTCGCTAGTTGTGGTTTTGCCAGCATCGATGTGAGCGGCAATACCGATATTGCGAACTCTATTAAGGGGAGTTTTTCTTGCCATTTTATCCCTTTCTTACCAGCGGTAGTGAGCAAAGGCTTTATTTGCCTCAGCCATTTTATAAGTATCTTCTTTTTTCTTAAATGCTGCGCCACGAGAATTAGCAGCATCTAGTAATTCGCCAGCTAATTTATCTATCATAGTGCGCTCACTTCTTTTGCGAGCAAAGCTTATGATCCAGCGAATGGCTAGGGCTTGCTGGCGGGCTGCGCGCACTTCAACAGGCACTTGATAGGTCGCGCCACCAACACGGCGAGATTTTACCTCCATTATAGGGCGCACATTGTCCATAGCGTTTTCAAAAACTTCTATGCCTTTTGCTTCTTTGTTTTTTTGTTCGATGGCTTTAAGCGCACCATACATTATTTGAGTAGCCACGCTTTTTTTGCCATCATACATTAGGGAATTTATAAATTTAGTGATGACTTTACTGTTATAAACCGGATCTGGCATCACAGGCCTTACCGGTGCTTTTCTTCTTCTCATTGTAAATCCTTCAAATTTTAATTTTACTCAGGTTTTAGCATAGAGCCTAACCTGTGTCAATGAATAAGCTTTCGCTAAACTAGGCTAAATTATTTCTTAGCTGCGCCTTCTTTTGGGCGTTTTGCGCCGTATTTAGAGCGAGATACTGTTCTTTTGGCAACGCCAGCAGTATCAAGCGCACCGCGCACTATGTGGTATTTCACACCCGGCAAATCCTTAACACGACCGCCACGAACTAGCACAATGCTGTGCTCTTGGAGATTGTGTCCTTCACCACCGATATAACTAATGACCTCAAATCCGCTTGTCAAGCGAACTTTGGCAACTTTACGAAGAGCTGAGTTTGGCTTTTTAGGTGTTGTGGTATAAACACGAGTGCAAACTCCCCTTCTTTGTGGGCATTCTTTTAGCGCTGGAGATTTGGATTTTACAATCACTTTCTTGCGCTCTTTACGAACCAATTGATTGATGGTTGGCACAGTAAATCCTTTCAACTAAATTTAAAAAAAGGCGCAGATTATATAAGAAATTTGCTTAATTTAATATGAAAAATTTTAAAATTTTAAGTTTAATTAAAATTTGGCTTAGGGATTTTGCGGTGGCATAAATTTTAAAATTTACCACCGCAAATAAAATTAAAACTCATTAATCATCTTAGCAAAGCCATCAAAATAAATTTTTTTAAGCTCGTTTAAAGAAATTTTTATATTATTTAATTTAAACTCATCGCCGCCTACAACGCCGATTTTTACGCATTCTAAGCCAAAATTTTGAGCTAGGTTTTCAAATTGTAAATTTTTACCTTTTTTTACGCCCACTAGCGCGCGAGTAAAACTTTCATCAAATAAAAACGCATCATCTAAAAAGCTACAAAATGCATTTACTCCAAGATTAGCACAAGCACTCATTTTAGCCAGGCTAATTGCCACACCGCCACTGCCAACGGAGTTTGCAAAGCCTAAAAGCTCATTTTCATTTGCTTTAATTACTAAATCCCATAGTGCGCGCTCAACCTTAAAATCAATATCTTTTAAAATTCCAGCACATTCATTATAAAGCACTTTTGCGTATAACGACCCGCCAAACTCGCCAGTAGTTTTTCCTAGCAAATACACATCGCAATCCAAGCAAAGCACGCTATTTAGTAGTTTTGTGGCATCTTTTAGCAAGCCTACATTTACAATTGTTGGTGTTGGCTGGACGCTAATGCCCTCTGTTTCATTATACAAGCTTACATTACCGCTTACTACTGGCGTATTTAGCGCGCTACAAGCTTGCTTTATGCCCTCGCAGCCCTTAGCAAACTGCCACATAACCTCAGGGTTTTGCGGGTTGCCATAATTTAAACAATCCGTAATGGCTAAGGGCATTGCTCCGCTCATAGCTACCTTGCGCCCAGCACTTGCCACAGCGGCTGCGGCGCCTATTTGCGGATTTATAAAATTATGCCTTGTGTTGCATTGGCTAGCTACTACAATAGCAGCACCACTTTGCTTTATCCTAATAGCACTCGCACCTAAAAATCCTGGCATTTTGATGGTATTTGTGCCGATGTGGGCGTCATATTGATCATAAATAAAGGCTTTATTTAGCACATTTTCATCGCCCAAAAGTGCTTTAAATGCCGTGTTTTCATCTACTTTTGGCATTAGGTTTATGTTAAAATTTGAAATTTCATCGAGGTACTTTGGGCGTGATGTTGGTCTATCTAAAATAGGCGCAAGCTCCGTAATAGGCGCAATCGGCACAGAGCCTACTAGCTCTTTATGCCAAAATAACTCCATCTGCCCTGTATTTGTTACCTCGCCTATTAGCTCAGCGTGTAATTCATATTTATCAAAAATGGCTTTAATTTCTTTAATATAACCTTTTTTAGCACATATTAGCATACGCTCTTGGCTTTCGCTTAGCATTAGTTCATAAGGATTCATACCGCGCTCGCGCATAGGCACTTTATCAAGATCTAAGCGCATACCAGCTCCGCTTTTGCCAGCCATTTCAAAGCTGCTTGATGTAAGCCCTGCTGCGCCCATATCTTGAATGCCGATGATAAAATCTTTTTTAAATAATTCTAAGCAAGCCTCCATTAGTAATTTTTGCGCAAATGGATCGCCAACTTGTACGGTTGGGCGTAATTTTTTGCTAGTTTGGTTAAAGCTATCACTTGCCATTACAGCGCCGCCTAAGCCATCGCGTCCTGTGCGTGAGCCTACATATATTACTTCATTGCCGGCCTCGCCAGCTTTTGCGTAAAAAATTTCATCTTTTTTACAAATTCCAAGCCCAAAGGCATTTACTAAAATATTGCCATTAAAGCTTTCATCAAAGCTAGTTTCTCCGCCTATTGTAGCAACGCCCATACAATTACCATAATGGCTAATGCCAGCTGCTACGCCTTTTAATAAATATCTTTGGTGTTTTGAAATTTCTAAATCATTTTGCTTGCTACTTTTAAGCCCTAAATATTGGCTTTTGTTTTTGATTTGGCCAAAGCGCAAGCTATTCATACTAGCTTCAACCCTTGCTCCCATGGTGAAAATATCGCGAAAAATCCCGCCCACACCAGTAGCTGCGCCAGCAAAAGGCTCAATAAAGCTTGGGTGATTATGGCTTTCTATTTTAAAAACAGCAGCCCAGCCATCGCCTACATCTATGACGCCTGCATTTTCGCCTGGTCCTTGGATTACCCACGGGGCTTTTGTGGGGAAGCCGTTTAGGTATTTTTTGCTAGATTTATATGAGCAATGCTCGCTCCACATAGCTGAGAATATGCCTAATTCAAGCAAATTTGGCTCTCTTTTTAAAATACTTAAAATTTTATTATATTCATCATCGCTGATTTTATGTGCTTTGATTGTTTCTTTATCCATTTTTTATCCTTTTTGGGCGTGATTGTAGCTAAATTTTATTATTTTCCTAAGCAAAATGAACCAAACATCACATCAAGCACTTCGCTATGAAGTGGTGGGGCGGTGATTTTGCCTAGTTCTTTTAGGGCTTGGTTTATTTCAAAAGCAAAAAGCTCTAATTCATTTTCGTTTAGTTTAAAGCTTGCGTTTTTAATGGCATTTGCGCAATTTTGGCAAGCGTTTATTTGGCGATTTGAGCTTAGTAGTAATTCGCTAGTATCTTGGGCGTTTAAATAGCTAATTATTTGGCTTTTAAGCTCGCTGATATCGTCTTTTGCGCTGATTTTAATGCTTTTTGGTAGTACTTGATTAAAATTTATAGCCAAATCGCATTTATTTAGCACAAAAAATATTTTTTTATTTGAGTTTTTGGCAAGTTTTAAAATTTCTAAATCATCATTTGTGGCTTTTGTGCTAGCATCAAATAAGCAAATAATAATATCAGCGTCATTTAGAGCTTTTTTAGAATAGCTTATGCCTATATTTTCTATTGTATCATCGCTATTTCTAATGCCTGCTGTATCGATGATGCGAACAAGATGGGAGCCAAGGTGTAAGCTTTCTTCAACTCTATCTCGCGTGGTGCCTTCTATATCGCTTACTATGGCTCGCTCATAAGCCAAAAAAGCATTTAATAAAGAGCTTTTGCCTACATTTGGGCGGCCGATTATGGCGATTTTAAAGCCATCGATTAAACCGCGGCGCGAGCATGAAAGCTCTATGATTTTTTCTAATTTTGTTATGGCGTTATTTAGCTTGGAGTGGATTTGGGCTAAAAGGCTAGGGGGCAAATCTTCTTCTGCATAATCAATACTAACCTCACAATAAGCCAAAATTTCTATCAATTCAGCCCTTAGAGCATTTGCGAAAATATCTAGCTCGCCGTTCATCGTTCTGGCTAAAATTTTAACCGCGCTTGTGCTTCTTGCTTGTATTAGAGCCTGAATGCTCTCAGCCTTGCTTGCGCTTAATTTGCCATTTATAAAGGCACGCTTGCTAAACTCCCCAGGATTTGCCGCCCTTGCGCCAAGGCTTAAAAGCTCGTCAATAATCAAATTTTTAACGCCATCGCCGCCGTGGGTTTGAAACTCTATAATATCTTCTCCGCTAAAACTATGCGGAGCTTTAAAATATATCACAATGGCCTCATCTATTAGCTCGGCATTTTGAGAGTAAAGCTTGCAAAGATGGGCATAACGCGGTTTTAGGCTTTTTGGGTTGTGGGCTGTGATTATTTTGGTGAGATTTTTGCCAGCTTTAATTTGCGGGGCAATCATCATCATAGCAAGCTCATATGCCCTTGGCCCGCTAAGGCGCACTATGGCTATGGCGCCTGTGCCGTTTGGAGTAGCAGCTGCTAAGATTGTCATTTTTTATAAAATTCGCTAACTACAATATAGCGGCCTTCATCGTTGTTTTTGATGGCTACATATTTATCTGGGAATTGTGTTCTTAATTGTTCTAAGGCGATTTTAAGTAGCACGCCATCAAGCACTTTTGTGTTGCCAAAACCTTGCTCTTTTATGCGCTGGGTTAGGCTTGCTAGATAAGTTGATATGATATTTTCTTGATTACTTAAAAACTCAGCCACTTCAAAGCGTATATTTAAGCCGTATTTTGCGTTTATCCAGTTATATAAAAGATAAGAAATTGCTTTATAGCGGTAGCCTTCTTTGCCTATTAAAAGTGCGCTATCTTCGCCGTCTATTTTAATATATAGCGTGTTTTGATCATAGATGCTAACCTCTGGCGGATTGACTTTAAATGAGCTTACACCAAAAAGCCTTGTTAGATCATTTTGGACGCTAAGGGCTATTTCTTGCGTGGCTTTGGCTTTTTCTTTGCTTTCTGTGTTGAAATTGTCAATAATATCATTATAAGCATTAAAGCTACTTGGCTTTTGGGTGGTTGGCTCTTCTGGTTTGGCGTTTAAAATTTGGGCTTGGGTTTGTGTGTTTAAAATTTGGCTTTTATCTTGGGTGTTTAAAATTTTAGCTTCGTTTTGGGTTAAAGCTTCTTTTGGGTTATTTTCGCTTGCTTTTTGGCTTTTTATTTCTTTATTATTTTTGTGTTTTTCTGCTTTGGCGTGAGGGTTGCTTTTTTTAGTAATTGTAGCTTCAAAAACGCCGAGCTTTTTAAATAAGCCAAAAATTCCAGCACAAGGTTTTGAAATAATTTGTATATTGATATCTGCTGCTGAGCTTGAAAGCTCGTTTGATGCTTTCATATAAGCTTCTTGTAAAGAATATGCTTGTATTTTCATATCTACCTCACATTAAAATTTTAAGCTTGTTTGTGTGCTGCTATTTCTTCTGCTTTATGCTTTGCAAACATTTTATTTACAAGGTATTGTTGTAATAGCGAGCAAAGGTTATTAATAAACCAATACAGCGTAAGACCTGCTGGGAACATCAAAAAGAAAAATGTAAAAATCACCGGCAGCCAGCGCATTAGCTTTTCTTGCATTGGATCACTAAAAGTAGTAGGCGTTATGCGTTGTTGTAAATACATAGACGCGCCCATTAAAATAGGTAGCACAAAATACGGATCTTTTATAGCCAAATCATTAACCCATAAAATCCACTCAGCACCTTTTAGCTCGATAGCATTTAAAAGCACGCGGTAAATCGCAAAAAACACAGGTATTTGAAGCAAAATCGGCAAACATCCGCCCATAGGATTAGCGCCGTGCTTTTTATAAAGCTCCATCATATGTGCGTTTAGTTTGGCTGGGTCGCCTTTGTATTTGGCTTGGAGTTCTCGCATTTTAGGCGCGATATCTTTTAGTTTATTCATAGATACCATACCTTTGTAAGTAAGCGGGAATAATATCACACGGATTATTAGCGTAAGCACTACTATCGCCCAGCCCCAGTTGCCCAAATAGCCATAAAGCCAGTTAAGAAAGGCAAACATTGGTTTTGAGATAAAAGTAAACCAGCCGTATTCTACCACATCGCTTAGACGCGGATTTATGCTTTTTAGAAGTTCATTATTCTTTGGCCCTATAAAGCCTTTTAGCATAAGCGCGCCACTAGTTCTAATAAAGGCTAGGGTGCTTTCATCTTTGGCATTTTGTATATATACTTCTAAATTTTTGTTTTCATCATAAAATAGCGTGGTGTAGTATCTATCGCTACTAGCTACTAAATCTATACCTCTAAATACTTCATCGCCTTTTGCATCGCCATCTTCGATTATCTCTAAGCTATCGCTACTAGTGCGTAGCATTGTGCCATGAACTGTATAGCCATCTACTTGCGCACTTGGGCGATGCCCTGCGGTGATGAAATAATCAGCATCAACGCTTACTTTGAGATCATAACTACCATTTGGGTAAAAAAGTATTTCTTTAATTAGGGTTTTATCGCCTAAATTTTGAGTTAATATCACGCTTTTTGCGCCAGTATTTAAATCAAGTTCATTTGAGCTTGCGCTGTATGTGTTTTTAAAGGCTAGGTTATTAAGCTCTGTGTTAGCAAAACGCACTTCAAGTGGCAGAGGTTCGTGGCTTGGAGCAATTAGAGTTGTTTGCTCGCCTTCTTCATTTTTAAACTTATCATTACTTAGGATAAAATTTGAAATCCTACCAAACTCATCAATGCTAGCATTAAAATCAGGTGCGCTTATTTTTACTAAAATTTTACTTTGCTTTTGTGCTGGGGCGTTTTGGGCGTTTTGTGCGTCAGGGGCGTTTTGCTTTATTGCTGGGGCGTTTTGGGTGTTTTGAGCGTTTTGCTCTATGGAGGTAGAGTTTTGATCTAATTGTTTTTTGGGCAAAAAATAATAATCATAAGCTACAAAAAACACCATAGATAGCACGATGGCAATAAAAAGTCTAGCCTGAGTGGATAATTTATCAATCACTATTTTTCCTTAAAATTTTTAATTAAATAAAATTTGTTTTGTTTGATTGGCACTAAAAAATAACTAATTTTTGGAATTTTGTCTAGTTTTTTTAGGCGCGCTGGATTATTATGCTTGCGTTTGATTATAGGATAATCCACGCCACCGCGAAATAGCTGATTACAACGCAAAATTCTAAGGCAAATTTTAAAACTAGCTATGAAAAAATTTTCATTTTTTAAATACCAAAGAGCGTAGTTTGAGCAACTTGGATAATACCTGCATTTTTGCCCAAAAAGCACTGAAATATAACGCTGATAAAAGCTTATAAGCTCATTTATAAATTTTTGCATTTTGTTTATGTTATTTAAAAGCGCCTATTTTAGAGATAGACCAAATTAAATTTTTGCTTAAATCACTAAAAGGCGCGCTGATTAAGCTTTGCTTGGCTGTTATTATATAAGAGCCGTTTTTTAGCTTTGGATAAAGGCTAGCAAATACCGCGCGTAAGCGTCTTTTGGCTTTGTTTCTTTTAATAGCATTGCCGATTTTTTTGCTAGCTACTGGCGCAAATTTTAACTCATTTTCATTAGCTAGAAAATACACGCTAGCATGCTCGCAGTGCCATTTTTTAGCATTTTTATAGATGGTGCTAAACTCAGCATTAAGCCTGATACGAGCATATTTTGCCAAATTAAGCCGCTAATCTTTTTCTGCCTTTTGCGCGGCGTGCGTTTATTACCTTGCGTCCGTTTTTGGTTTTCATTCGCACTCTAAATCCATGAGTGCGTTTTTTAGGCGTGTTGTGTGGTTGGTAGGTTCTTTTCATATTTTTTCCTTAAAATAAAATAAAGGGCGCGATTATAGCCTAGCAATTCTTAAAAGCTTCTTTTTTTGGTGTTTATAAATTATCTTTTTTGCTTTGTTATATTGACAAAACCTTTTGAGTTTACCTTATAAATATGCGTGCGATAAGCTACTTGTCCGTTGTTGATTATTTCATTAAAGCGCGCGTTAGTGCCGTTAAATAAAAATTGCGTGATTATGTAATCTAGGCCAAAAATAGTAGGATAAGCTACTCTATCAAATTTTAAATCAATGCCAAGAATTTTTGCCTTTGCCACAATTTCATCATCAATATCGCCAAAAGATGAAGCCACAAGCATTTTAGCCCTATCAGCACTTCTTAATAAATTAAAAAGCACAAGATCATAGCATATTTGCGTACAAAGCACTGCGTGTGGCTCTAAATCATAAACGCGAAATTGCGATGCTAAAAGCGAAGCGCGCAATAATGTGGTGTTTAAGAAAATCGAAGCATTTTGTAAGGCTTTGTTATTATCTAAATGGCTTTTTAAATCAACGCTTTTATTGTCTATTACATCAATATACGCATTTGGGGCGAAATTTTTAACTTGCTCGTTTAAGAGCTGGCTTAATCTGCTACCATCGCCAAAGCTAGCGATTTTATTATTTGCGTATTCTAAAAGCGCGCTAATTTGTGATTCATAATCAATGCCGCCAAAGACGATATTATCGTTATATTCTTTTGCTAAGCTAGCGTGTAAAGTAGGTATGTAAAAAAAGATTTTTTCGTATTTTTGTGCTGATATGATAGGCAAGGCTGCATCAGTTATTGGTGCGATTACATACTTAAAACCTTCGCTTTGTAGGGCTAGGATTGTTTCATCTAAGGTGCTTTCATCTTTGGTGATAAAAAATTTTATAGCCACAGCCTTATCGCTGCTAGCTGTGTAGGCTAAAATAGCGTTAGTTACGATAAAAGAATAGCTTTTGATGCTTTGTTTTGGGATTAGCACGGCGATTTTGGCATTAGCATTAATGGGCGTAAAAATCGCCTCAGCACTATTTAATTCAACCCCGCTTAATATAGCATAATAAGCATTTAGCAACTGGGTATTTGAAATATTTTGCCCAAAACGAGAAATAAAACTAAACACTCGCCCTTTTTTTAGTAGTTCAAAAAGACAGGCTATATTGCATTCTTGTGGTTCTAGGTTGATAAACTCCAAGCTTGCTGGTGGGATATTTGAGAGTTTATCAGCCTTAGCAAAGAGCGCATTTGGCGCATAAAACACTAAAAAAACAAAAAGTAAAATAATTTTTTTCATAAAAAAGCCTTTAATTTATGTAAATCTGCGATTATTTCGCATTTTAAGCTAGGATTTTTTGCTAAAAATGCCAAATCGTGCGTTGGCATAACTAGCATATCACCCAACCTATATAATCCGCCACGAACGCTAGTATAAGCATAGCCACTTTCTCCCATCAAAGCCTTAAATACTTGCGCTCCAAGTGCTATTATGATTTTTGGTTTAAGCATTTTTTGTTCTAAATCAAAATAGGGCTTACAAGGCTTTAAATTAGCGTTTATATCGTTATTTGCGATAAAATTTTCAAATTTAGAGCGCGTGGTTATGCATTTAAGCAAAAAGCTAAAATATGCGTTTGAAAATTCCTTGCCGATTAAAGCTTTAAATGCGTCTATATCGCGCTTTATACCATCATAAGCCATTAAGGATACAAAGATAATTTTTGCATCATAGCTATGCTCGCAAATATCGATTAAAACGCTATCTTGGCGGATTTTACAAAGCTGACAAAGATTGCATTCTTTGATATTTGTGTTGCATTCGTTTAAATCTTTGTAAAAATTTTGATTTTGCGATGGCGTGTAATGCCCTATAAAACTATATCCCATTGCTTTATGAAAATATAAATCATCTAAACTCATAAGCGCTGATTATATAAAAATAAACTAAATTTGTGCTTTTTAAATTTTAAAATTTTAAAATGAATTAGATTAAAATTTATTAATTTTACGCTTATTTAAAGTTAATTTGCTACAATGGGCGCCATTTTTTACATTCAAATATATTCAAGGATAAATAATGTATTTATTTACAAGCGAAGTAGTAAGTCCAGGACACCCTGATAAATGCGCTGATATAATAGCTGATAGCATTGTGGATGCGATTTTAAAGCAAGATCCAAATGGACGCGTAGCAAGTGAGGTTTTTGTAGCTGGCAAGCATGTAGTAATCGGCGGTGAGGTAAATGCTAAGGTTGATTTTACGCATCAAGATTACCGCGATATAGTAAAAGAATCTATTAAAAAAATAGGTTATTTTGATAATCCGCATTTTACGCGCGAGCAATGCTTGCATCCACAAGATCTTGAAGTTGATGTGTTTTTAAATCAGCAAAGCCCTGATATAAATCAAGGCGTAGATCAAGCAAGTGGCGAAATAGGCGCTGGCGATCAAGGTATAATGTTTGGTTTTGCAAGTTGTGAAACACAGCATTTAATGCCAGCAGCCATTACTTACGCAAGAATGCTATGTGATAAGGTTTATGAATACGCCCTAAATCATCCTGATCGTTTTGGTGTGGATATTAAAACGCAAGTTACCATTGATTATGGCACTAAGCAAAATTTTGAAAACTGCGCTCCACAGCGCATTCACACCATCGTAGTAAGTGCGCCAAGTGTTGATAATTTAAGCATAGACGAGGTAAGAAGCACGATTAAAGAGTTAATCGATAATGCCGGCTTGCCAGCTAATTTATACGATCCGCAAAATACTATAATTTATATAAATCCTACCGGGCGTTATGTAAATCATAGCTCATTACACGATAGCGGGCTAACAGGGCGCAAATTAATCGTAGATAGTTTTGGCGGGTATTCGCCAATAGGTGGTGGCGCACAAAGTTCAAAAGACTACACAAAAGTCGATAGAAGCGGGCTTTATGCTGCTAGATATATAGCCAAAAATATCGTAGCTGCTGGACTTGCTAAAAAATGCATAGTTCAGCTTAGCTATGCAATAGGCGTAGCAAAACCAACTAGCATTAGCGTTGATTGTATGGGTACAAATCTTAAAAGCGTGGGCGATGATGTTTTGAGTGATTTTGTGTATGAAAATTTCGCACTTACACCACGCTGGATTACTAAAAAATTTGGCTTAGATAAGCCTAGTAAAGATACATTTTTATACGCTGATGTCGCATCAAAAGGGCAAGTGGGCGTGCCTAGCTATCCTTGGGAGAGTTTAGATAGTGTGGAGTTATTTAAAAAATTAGGCTAATTTAAATGGTATGATTATTGCTACAATTAAAAAAATCTAATTTAAAGGGATCAAAATGGCAGAAGAAGAAAATAAAGAAAAGAAAAAAAGCACTAGTTTGGTGCTTGTTGTGGTTATTGGAATTTTAGTAATTCTTTTGGTGATTATAGGTTTGTTTGTGGTTTTATTGATGGGTGGCAATGAAGAAAACGAAAAAATCGCAGAGCAAGCAAGTAGCGCAGCAGTAGCAGCGGCCACGCAAGAGCAAAAAGCACCATCTCGCTCTATGCCAAAAGAACGCTCTAATGATTTTTTTAATGTCGGCCCTATGTATCCATTAGATCAATTTTTAGTAAATTTGCTTAGCGAAACTGGCTCGCGCTATCTTAAAATGGAGATAAACTTAGAATTAAGCGCAGAAACGCTAACGCCTGAAATAGACCAAAAAAAGCCACTTTTGCGTGATATAATTATTAGAATTTTAACATCAAGAACCTATGAAGATGTCAGCACCGCAAAAGGCAAAGAACGCTTAAAAGATGAAATAGCCACTAAATTAAATGAAATTTTACGCGATGGCTATATTAAAAATGTCTTTTTTACCGATTTTATCGTGCAATGATAGGCGTTGATGTAATTAGCATAGATCGCATCACAAAACTTAAAGCTAAGTTTGGCAAGCGTTTTTTAGGGCGTTTTTTAAACGAAAAAGAACTAAGCTTGGCTAAAAATGATGCTAGCATTGCTGGCTTTTGGGCTATTAAAGAAGCAACGGCAAAAGCCCTAGGATGCGGTATTTGCAAGGATTGTGATTTTAGTGATATAAGTATTTTTAAAAGCCCGCTTGGCGCACCTTGTGTTAAAATTTCAAAACACGCGCGCCTTGCTTATAAAAAACGCAAGCAAAAAAGCCTAAAAAAGCGCGCATTTGTAAGCCTTAGCCATGATGGTGGCATAGCCATTGCTGTGGTAAAATTACGCAAAAAGCAATAAATTTTCATATTTAAAATTTTAAAATACCAGCGAGGATAAAATGACTAACGCAGAGCTTTCAAAGCGCGATTTAGCGCATATTTGGCATCCTTGTTCGCAAATGAGCGATTATGATGAGATAATTCCTATCAAACAAGCTTATGGCGCGGTGTTAAGGGATTTTGATGGTAAAGAATATATTGATTGTGTTAGTAGCTGGTGGGTAAATATTTTAGGCCATAGTAATGAGCGTATAGCAAAAGCCATTGCTAATCAAGCAGATAAATTAGCACAAGTTATATTAGCTGGTTTTTCGCACGAAGCCATTATCAAACTAAGCGAGCGACTTTGTGCTAGCCTTGGCGCGCCTTTTAATAAATGTTTTTATGGGGATAATGGCAGTGCGGCCGTGGAGATTGCTTTAAAAATGAGCTATCATAAAAATAAATTACAAGGGCTTGAAAAACCGCTATTTTTAAATCTCAAAAATAGCTATCACGGCGAAACCATCGGGGCTTTAAGCGTTGGCGATGTGGAGATTTATAAGCTTAGTTATGGCGGAATTTTAATAAACGCAATTAGCACAAAGGTGCCAATGAGTTTTAAAGATAATGAAGTAAGCGAAGATGAAGCCCTAAGCGATCTTGCGAGCATTTTAAAAGATTATGGGCATAAAATTAGCGCATTTATTGCCGAGCCACTAATACAATGTGCTGGCAATATGAATATGCCAAGCCCTAGCTTTTATAAAAAGGCGTGCGAAATGGTAAAAAATGCTCGCATTGATGTGATTTTTGATGAAATTGCTGTGGGATTTGGGCGCACAGGCACGATGTGGGCGTTTAATCAAATTGGCTTTGTGCCTGATTTTATTTGTATTAGCAAGGGGATAACTGGCGGATTTATGCCTTTTAGTGTGGTGCTTACAAATGATAGTATTTATAATGAGTTTTTGGGGGATTTTTCGCGAGCGTTTTTGCATTCTCACAGCTACACAGGCAACGCCTTAGCAGCAGCTGGGGCAAATGCCGTGCTAGATATATTTGAAGATGAAAATATCATAGAAAAAAACCGCTCTTTGAGCGCGTTTATTTTAGCTGAGTTTGCTAGTTTAAAAAATCACAAAAAGGTGCATAATTTTAGACAATGTGGTATGGTTTTGGCTTTTGATTTAATAAATGTGCCAAAAAATAGCGTGAAAAATATGCGTTTTGAGGCTTTAAAGCGTGGTTTGGTGCTTCGCCCGCTAGAAAATTGCGTGTATTTTATGCCACCTTATGTAATTTCGCACGAGCAAATAAGCTACGCTGCTAGGCAAATTAAGCAAATGATTGACGAGCTTTAATGCTTGAAAATTTCGCTCTCAAATTTTAAAATTTTGTTCTCAAATTTTAAAATTCCGCGCCCAAATTTTAAATTTTAAAACACAAATTTTAAAATTTAATTTGCCCAACTTTCTAAAACCAGCCTAAAATCATTCATTATTTTGTGTGATTAGGGCATTAAACTGAGCTTCATTTAAAATTTCTACTCCAAGCTCTTTTGCTTTATTTAGTTTAGAGCCAGCATTTTGCCCGCAAAGCAAAAAATCAGTATTAGATGAAATCGCGCTACTTACGCGCCCACCAAGTGCTTCGATGCGTTCTTTAAAGCTTTGGCGTGGCGCACTTAGTGTGCCAGTTAGGACAAAGGTTTTGTTAGATATTTGGCTGGTTTGCGGGGTTTGCGTTTGTATTTTGGGCGTGATAAAGCTTAAAAGTTCATCGATTTTTTCACGATTTATGCGCATAAACTCCAAATAACTTTTTGCCATATTTTCGCCAAAACCATCTATGCTAATTAATTCATCATAGCTTGCGTTGCGCCAATTTTGCTTTTGGTGTTGGGCTATTTTTTTAGCAGCAACCTCGCCTATTAGCTCTATGCCAAGCGATGCTATAAAACGCTCTAAACTAGGCGTTTTAGAAGCAGCGATGGCGTTTAAAAGATTAGCGATTTTTTTATCTTTAAAACCTTCTAAATTTTCTAAATCGCTTTGTTTTAATCTATATAAATCGCTGATATTTTTAATTAGCCCAAGTTCATAAAATAGCCTGATTGTCGCACTACTAAGCCCATCGATATTCATACATTTTTTGCTGGCAAAATAAATCATATTATTTAGCACGCGCGCCTTACAAGCAAGATTTTGGCATTTTAAAATAGCCCCATCATCAAAAAGCTTACTATCACATTGTGGGCAAAATTTTGGCTTAATAATTTCTTTTTGCTCTTTCCCTGGCCTTAAAACGCCTGTGATTTTAGGTATCACATCGCCGCTGCGGATAATGCTAACCACATCGCCAATTTTCACACCAAGGCGACAAATTTCATCATAATTATGTAAGGTGGCATGCTGGACATTTGCCCCATCGATATTTACGCTTTGGCAAATCGCTTTTGGCGTGAGCGCGCCTGTGCGACCTACTTGCCACACAACATCTAAAATAATGGTGCTTTTTTCAAGCGCTGGGAATTTATAAGCTACCATAAAGCGCGGGAATTTCACCGTGTAGCCAAATTTTTCTTCTTGGCTTACATCATTTAATCTTAGCACCATCCCATCCATTAAAATACTAGCACTCTCGCGGCGCCTTAAAAGCTCATTATACGCATTTTGCGCGTTTTCTAAGCCAACGCAAAGCACGCAAAACTCATCTTGTAAAAAGCCAAGCGAGTGAATAAATTCCATTATTTGATTGTGTTTTGTAAATTTTAAATTATTCTCGCCCACGCCCCAAGGATAAAATTTCAGCCTCCTAGAGCGCGTAATAGCACTATCTAACTGTCTTAGGCTGCCAGCAGCGGCGTTTCGCGGGTTTGCTAGTGTTTGCTTGCCTTGTTTTGTTAATTCTTGGTTTATGGCGTTAAAATCGCTCTTTGTTATTAAAACCTCACCTCTAATTTCGATGCGTTCTTTGTAGGGGATTGTTAATGGTATGCTAGTAATTGTGCGCGCATTTTGCGTTACATTTTCGCCGATTTTGCCATCACCGCGCGTAATTGCGCTAAATAATTGTCCATTTTCATACAATAAATTCAAACTAGCCCCATCAAATTTTGGCTCTATATAAAGCTCTAAATTTTGTTTATTGCCACGCTCTAACCATTCTTTTAGCTCGTTTTGATCAAAAATATCCTCCATAGACCAAAGTGCTTTGATATGAGCCATTTTTTCAAAGCCTTTTAAAATTTCAGCTCCCACGCGGCGACTTGGTGAATTGCTAGCTATTAAAAGTGGATTTTTTGCTTCGTAGTTTAAAATTTGGCGGTAAAGCTCGTCATATTCGGCATCGCTGGCTATTGGCTTATCTAGGGTGTAGTAGGCGTGCGCCCATTCATTTAAAATTTTTATGGCGTTTTGGTATTGTTTTTCGTTCATTTTTTGCCTTTATTTAAGGGGCGAAATTTAGCAAAAATAGCTTTTATTGCAAATAAATTTTAAAATTTAACTTATTTTGAGTTTGAAATTTTAAATATGGGCGATAAAACCTCTTGTAAATCCTGCTAAATCCTTATAAAAACGCGCTTTAAATCCTGCGTTTTTTAGCGCAGTTTGCATGCTGGCTTTTTGGTCGTAGCCAATTTCACAGGCTAGATATTTACAGCGATTTTTGGCTTGTTTTATTAGATTAATTAAAATTTCATCACCTTTAATGCCACCAAAAAGCCCAAGACTAGGTTCATTTAATACGCTAATACTAAGTGGATAATCCCTTGCTATATATGGCGGATTTGAGATGATTATATCGGCGTTTTGGTTAAAATTTTCTAATAAATCGCTTTGTAAAAAACTGATATTTTTAACGCCAAATTTTTTAGCATTTTCTTTGGCTGTTTGTAGGGCTTTGAGGCTAAGATCTGTGGCTAAAATGTTGGTATTTGGCAAGCTTAAAGCCAGGCTAATAGCGATTATTCCGCTACCTGTGCCTATATCAATAATATTTTTAAAATTTTGTCTTTTGACAATTTTTAGGCATTTTTGCACTAAAATTTCAGTTTCAATGCGCGGGATTAAAACGCTAGAATTTACCATAAACTCGCGCCCTAAAAACTCGCACACCCCACTAATATACTCAAAAGGCTCCCCAAGGCTTAAACGCTCGCAAAGCTTTAAATATTCATCTTTTTGCTCGTTGCTAAGTTCATCGTTTAGCCTTAAAAATAGCTTTTCAAAGCTAATATTTAAAGCAAAGCACATAAGATCGCGGCGTTGTTTTGGGCTAAGTTGCGTGCTAAAAAGCCTTAGAGCATCAGCTATTTTCAAGTTGGCTAATCCTTTGGGCTAGGGTAGGGTGTGAGTCATAAATAAAGCTATAAATTTTATGAGAAAGCGGAAAGGCTTTATTTTGGCTAGCTAGTTTTTTTAGGGCTAGGATCATATCGTTTTTGTTGGTTAATTTTGCGGCAAACTCATCTGCTCCAAATTCGTGTGAGCGCGAAAATGCCGACATTAAAGGGGTAAATACCGCATTTAAAATCGCCCCATAAAGCATACAAAATATAATAAGCGAATAAGCACTCTCATCTAAGCCAATAGCCCCATAAACGCTAGCATTTAACGAGCCTGCGATAATAAAAAATATAAACATCACCACAGCCATCATAATGATATTTTTTATCATATCTTTATGCTTGAAATGCCCTAATTCATGTGAAAGCACGGCTAAAATTTCAGCTTGGCTTAATTTTTCAATCAGCGTGTCAAAAAGCACCACTCTTTTTGTGCTACCAAGTCCGCCAAAATACGCATTTAAGCGGTTATCGCGTCTGCTTGCATCCATTACAAATACCCCGCTACTTTTAAAGCCGCATTTATCAAGCAATGATGAAATAGCCACGCCTAGGCTTTCGTCATTAAGAGGGGTCATTTTATTAAAAATAGGTGCGATTAAGGTTGGATAAATTAGATTTATCAATAAAACCACGCAAAATGCAATCACATAAGCATAAACCCACCAAAAACGCCCCAAATAATCATAACAAAGGCTAAACGCCCACACGCCAAGTCCTGCAAATACGCACAAAAGCGCAAGTTCTTTGAGTGTATCGCTGATAAAAAGTTTTGGCGTTAAATTGCTAAATCCTAGCTTTTTATCTAGCACAAAACTTTCATAAATAGCAAAAGGCAAGCTTAAAATTGTGCTAATTAATAAAAAGCTAAGCACCAAAATTACGCCATTTAAGCGCGCATTTTGGCTAAGAGTGTTGATAAGCTCACTCAAAAATGCCAAGCCAAAACAAGACCAAATAAAAAGCATAATTAAATTAAAAATTTCAACAAACATAGAAAATTTTAATTTCACAAGCCTAGTAAGACCGGCTTTTTCATAACCAGCACTATCTAAGACCACAGCTTGCTCTTTCATGGCTTTTTTTACAAAATTATATTCTAGCAAGCTAAGGCCTAGCTCATAAATACTAACGATGCTATAAAGCGCAAGTAAAATATATAGCATAATTGCCTACTTTATAAAATTATCATAAAAACTGCTGATAAATACGATTAAAACGATAAAAGGAATAATGTATTTAACATAAAAAAACCAAATATCTACTAATTTAGCATATTTTTGGCTACCTCTTAAAATTTCAGCCTTAGCCTCGTCTTTTAGCACCCAGCCGACAAATATCGCACAAAGCAATGAAGTAAGCACAAAGAAAATATTAGCCGAAATCGCATCATAAGCATCAAAAATATTTTTACCAAAAATGCTAATATCAGCTAATATATTTGTGGCCAATAAACTAGGAATATTGCCTAGAATAAAAATCCCGCCAAGCACGATTAGAATGCAATTTTTACGGCTTAGCGTGCTTTTTTCTTCAAGCACTGTAATAATTGCTTCATAAATAGGCAAAGATGTAGTAAGCGCAGCTATCATCAATAAGCTAAAAAATGCCACCGCTACAAAATCACCAGCAAACATATGCGAAAAGACTATCGGCAAGCTCTTAAATACCAAGCTAGGCCCTGAGTTTGGCTCTATACCAAAGGTAAAAAGCGATGGGAAGATCATAAATCCAGCAAGCACGGCTATTGCGGTATTTAAAATGCCTGTGATTATGGAGGTTTGAACTAGGCTTTCATCTTTTTTAACAAAGCTTGAAAGCGTGATTATAGTAGCAAAACCAAGCGAAAGAGCAAAGAAAACCTGCCCCAAAACATCTATAAAAAGTTTTGTGTTAATCTTAGAAAAATCTGGCTTTAAATAATAAATCGTTCCTTCTAGCGCGCCATCTAAGCTTAAATTGCGCCCAACCATTCCAAGCATTAGCAAAAACAAAAGTGGCATCAGGTATTTTGCTGCGCGCTCTATGCCCTTAACCGCGCCGTTAATTAAAATAATATAATTTATAACCACAAAAATAAAGGTAAAAATGCCAATTTCAAGCGGTGAATTGTTTATGTTTTTTTCATAAAAACTGCTTGTTTGCTCAGCACTTAAAATGCCCTTGCCAATTTTTAAATCACCAAGCAAAATGCTATAAATATAATCAAGCACCCAGCCGCCAATTACCATATAATAAGCCATAATGCCAAAAGCACCCACAAGGCCGCCATATCCTACAATGCGCCAATATTTGCTAATTTCGCGCCCATTTACTTTGCCACCAAAAGCATCAACAGCATTTACTTGCATTCTTCGCCCGATGGCATTTTCTACAAGCAACATCGGTATGCCAATTAATATCATCGCTACAATAAAAACTAGCACATACGCGCCGCCGCCGTTTTGCCCTACTAAATAAGGAAAACGCCAAGTAGCTCCAAAGCCAACAGTCGCGCCAGCTACTGCTAACACATAAGTAAAGCGCGAACTCCAAAATGGTCTGTGTTGTTGCATTATTATCCTTTTTGCGTGTAAATATTTAAAATTTCTAGCTTTTTGGGGCGGGTGTTAAAATTTAAACATTAAAATTTGTTTAAATTTTAAAAAATAAATCCTCTATCCTCGCCTTGACACATTTTATCAAAGGCTGCTTTTACATAAGCATTGCGCTTTTTACATGCTAAAAGCTGCGAGCAGGGCAAGCAAGAGTTTAGATTATGCTCTGCTTGGCATTGTTTTAGTTCTTTGGTTTTATTTTCTAAATCAAGGCTAAAATATTTTGCTTTTTCATCTATGGCACTTTCTGGCTCATTTATATTTAAAGAGCTATTTTGATTTGCTTTAAAATTTTCATTAGAGTTTAGCGTAGGCATTGTTTTACCTTATTGATTTCGTATTTTGAGCCAAAATAACAAGGGCTAGTTTGGTGCGGGGTTTTTAGGTCTAAATCAAATAAACTATCATTTGAGCCATCGCTAGTTGCGCCATTTGCGTGCTCAAAAATCCACGCAAAAGGTAAAATTTCAAATGCCAATCTAAGCTTGCCATTTGGCGCATCAGCACTGCGTGGATAGCTAAAAAGCCCGCCACCTTTTAATAAAATTTGATGCAAATCGCTAACCATCGCGCCACTATATCTTAGGCGGTAACCTTCATCAAATAGCGATTTTATAAGCATAGCGTGCTTTTGCTCCCAAGCTTTTTGTGTGCCACCTGTGGCATTTAGCTTGCCTTTTTCGTTTAATTTTAATTCGCGCACAAGGCTAAATTTTCCTTTTTTATTTAATCTAAATAATAAGGCTTTTTTCTTACACAGCACTAATTCAGTGCGCGGTCCATAGATGATATATGCGCTAGCGATCAAATTTTGCGGGCATAATTCGTTTTTATAAATGCCAAAAATCGAGCCTACGGCAAAATTAACATCTACAAGCGAACTGCCATCAAGTGGATCGTAAGCGATGATGTATTTGCCGCTATTTTCTAGTTGTAGGGCGTTTTGTTTTTCTTCGCTGATTAGGGCTTTTATGCATTTTAGTTTTGAGAGTTTTTTTGTGATTATTTCATCGCTTAATATGTCTAATTTTAGCTGGGTATCGCCCGTAGCGTTTGTGCTGTTTGAGTAGCTAAAATCAGCGTATTTTAGGGCATCGCTTATGCTGATTGCGATTTTTTTGAAGCTTTTAAAAATTTTTTTCATTATTTGCCTTTAAAAAATTTTTGGATTTTAGCTAAAAAAATTTAAAAAAGTTAAGTTTTTAAGTAAATTTTTTAAAATTTTAAAGTGAAATTTTAATGTTAATTTATTTTAAATTTTAAACGCGCTTTTAAAATTTATTCAATCACAAAACCAGCTTCTTGAATAAATTGGCTTGCTTCAAAGCTAGTTTTGCCGTTTTTATCGTATTTTGCGTAACTTAAATAAAGCTCATCTTTTGCTCTTGTAACTGCTACATAAAAAAGCCTGCGCTCTTCTTCTAAACTCCCGCCTTGTGCCATTAAACGCAAGTTTGGAAAGCGCGTATTTGCTAAATCAATCACAAAAACTTGCCCAAATTCCAAGCCCTTGCTTGAATGCACGCTTAATAAATTCACCCCATTACCACTATTTAACTCACTCTTGCCAAGCACTAAAAAATTATAAAAACTAGCAAGCTCTTTATAAGTATTGCTAATAAGAGCTAGGCTTTTAGCCCTTGTGATGATGTTTTCATAAGCTTGTTGTTTGGCTTCTTCATTTAGGGTGAAGTTTTTTCGCAGGGCTTTTTTATGGGCTAAAAATTGTGCGATATTAGCATAAATGCGTGAATTGATGGCTGTGTTTATGGCGTTTTGCGTGTTTGTTGTGTTTTTGAGGCTGGCTAAAAGGCAGTAGAGATCATTTAAAAAATTAGCCCCGTTTTGGTTTAGGTAATTTAAAATTTGATGACCTTTAAAATTTGCGTTAAATGCGCTTTCATCGATATTTGTAGCATTTTGATAATCTAGCATATCATCAAAAAGCCCAAGTTCGTAATTTTTGCGCCTTTTATGCGTTAATCTTGCGTTTTGATTCGGGCATAAAAGCCCTAAGCGCATATCTCCATCGCCAAGCTGGCTAAGCAAATCAAAAATTTGTTTAGCCTTAGCTTCGCCTACGCCTTTTGCGTAGCCAAAAATCTCTATAAAGCTCATTATATCGCGCCCATTTAGGCTTAAAGCAAGCAAGCAAATAAGAGCTTTGATTTCTAAGCTATCAAAAAAACTACCACTACCACGGCGTTTTGAGCTTATACCTAATTCTTTTAGAGCTATTTCTATGCCATCAGCACTTGAATTATTGCGAAAAATTACGGCTATATCGCTTTTATCGTATTTTGAATCTTTTATTATTTGAGCTATGCCTTTGTATTGTGAGATTAGCTCGTTATAAACTAAAAGCTGAGGGGATTTAAACTCGCCAATTCTGCTTACTTTAAGCTCTTTTTCATAAAGGCGTGGATTTATGGATATCACGCGGTTTGCTAGCTTTAAAATTTTAGCACTACTTCTGTAATTTGTATTTAGGGTATAAATTTTAGCATCTTTATATCTATGCTTAAAAGAGCCGATTATTTCGATATTTGCGCCATTAAAGGCATAAATGCTTTGATCAAAATCGCCCACGCAAAAAAGGCTTTTTGAATTAAAAGCATCAATTAGCGAGCTTTGTAAGGAATTTGTATCTTGGTATTCATCTACTAAAATTTCATCAAAACTTGGCGCATTTTCGTTTTTAAGCTCTGTGCGCATTTTGAGCAATAAATCATTAAAATCCACATAGCCAAAACGCGCCTTTTCGCTTTCAAACTCACGCAAAATATCCTCATAAATATCAGCAAATACTGCTTGGTCTTGGTTTTTTTGGCTAAACCATTCTTTAAAGCTAATATCAAGCGCGCTATTTGTAAAAAGCGAAAAAATATCATACAAATATGCCCCGCCATAAGCACTAAGCTCGCTTAAATGATGAAACTGCCTAGCATTTACCAGGCTTTTTAGCAAGGTTTTTAGTTCGCTGGGTTGTTTTAAGATTATGTTTTTATTCATAGATTTAAGCAATTTATAAGAAATGGCGTGAAAGGTGCCAGCAAGCACTTTATTTGTAATGCTTTTGGGAAATTTTTTATTAAGTCGCTCCATCATCTCAGTAGCGGCTTTATTTGTAAAGGTTAAAAGCAAAATGCGCTCAGGCTTTATGCCAGAGTTTAGCAAATATCCTATGCGCGCTACTATGGTGCTAGTTTTGCCAGTGCCTGCTGATGCGATTATTAGATTATGCCCAGCACTAGCACTAGCTGCTGCTAATTGCTCTTGGTTAAGATTACTTAGAGGCATTAGTTTGCTTTAATTTATTTAAAATATAACGCATAAAATCCGTGCTATCATTTAGGGCTTTAACCACGATATATTCGCTAATGCCTATTTTTTTTGCATAAGCACGATATAAAATTTCTAGCTCATAATCACTCTCAGAGCAATCAATACAAAAGCTAAGCGGATAAATAACCACGCGCTCGCCCTTTAACCCATCAAGCACCTTTGAAATATTTGGTTCAAGCCACTTTACTGGTCCTAAATGGCTTTGATAAGCTAAATGAATGCCCTTAAAATCAAGCTTTTTACTAAGTAGTTCTATGTGTTCGTTGATGTGCTTTTCATATAAATCGCCATTTTCTATCATTTTTTTTGGCAAAGAATGCGCACTAAAAACTAAATGCGCGCTTTTTGTATCGTTAAGGCTTGATTTTATCGAGCTTGCGATAGCTGTGTTAAACTCATCATCTTTATAAAATGGTTCGATTTTTTTTGAAATTTCTATGCCTTGCTCGCTAGCTGCTTTTAGGGCATCATCATAGCTTGAAAGCACGGTGGTTTGCGAATAATGCGGATAAAGCGCAAAAAGAGTTATGCTTTTAGCATTTTTATATTTTGGTAAAATTTCATTTACAAAAGGCGTTGTGTAGCGCATAGCATAATCAAAAACAAAATCTTGTTGGACAAAATTTAATTTAGTAATTAGTCGTTGCGTTATGGCTACCATCGGTGATTTGCCACCTAGGGTTTCGTAGATTTTTTTAGTTTTTTTGCTTCGTATTTTAGTGATTAGATTGGCTACAAAAGAGCGAATTTTTGGGCTTTTAATAGGCAAAATATATTCATCATTAAACATATTTTTTAAAAAAATTTCTACCTCGCTTAAATCATTTGGCGCGCCCATATTTAGTAAAATCACCACATCTTTTTGCATTTTTATCCTCAGCAAATTTTAAAATAAAGGGCGGAATTTAGCTAAATTAGCTTAAACACAGCTTTTTAAAATCATAAAATTTCTAGTATTAAAATTTAAGCAAATTTTAATGCGTGTATTTTCTTGGCGCGTTTAGCGTGTTTTTTGCTATAATTTCACAATTTTTGCTAATTAAAGGATTAGATAATGTATGAATGGGATTTGGGCGAGTTTTTTGCTAGCCAAGATGGTGCTAATGGCTTTTGCGATGAATTAGAAAGCAAAAGTGCTAATTTTAAGCAACAATACGAAAAGCAACTTTACGCATTAAGCCAAGAAAAATTTGATGAAGCAATAGCAGAATATGAAATTTTAAACGAAAGCGTAGCGAAGGTGCTAAGTTATGCTCATTTAATGTTTAGCAAAGATACTAGCAAGGGCGCAATTTTAGCGCATTTTGAAGATAGAGTTACAAAGATTGAAGAAAATTTGCTCTTTTTTATGCTTGAATTTAACGCCTTGCCAAAACAAAAACAAGAAGATTTAATAGAGCAAACAAAAGGCTATGAATATTATTTAAGCAATTCAGCCAAGCAAAAAAAATATGAATTAAGCCTGAGCGAAGAGCGCATACTTTTACGCACGGCAAATACTGGCGCAAACGCATTTTCTCGCCTTTTTGATGAAAGTATGGCTAGGATGCGTTTTGATTATAGAGGGCATAGTTTAAGCGAAGAATTGGTGCTAGCAAAATTAAGTAGCCCAAAACGCGATGAGCGAAAAGATGCAGCACTTAGCCTATCAAAAGGCTTGGAGAGTAATTTACATTTGCTTACTTATATTTTAAATATAATTCGCGCAGATTTACGCAATGAGCGCGAGCTTAGAGGTTATGAATATCCACAAAGTGCTAGGGATTTAAGCAATCAAATCAGCAAGCAAAGCGTTGATGCGCTAATTGAAGCTAGCGAGGCGAGCTTTGATTTGCCTATTAAATATTATGCTACAAAGCGTGAAATTTTAGGATTTGAAGAGTTGTATGATTATGATAGATACGCTCCGCTTAGTGATGATGATGAATATTTTAGTTTTGAAGATGCTAAAAAGATAGTTTTAAATGCTTTTTATGATTTTGATGATGAGTTTGGCAAGATAGCAGAACACGGGCTAAAACACGGCTGGTGCGATGTAATGCCAGCTACTAATAAAGTAAATGGCGCATTTAGTCATTCAAGTGTAAGTAGCTTACATCCTTTTATATTGTTAAATTACACAAATAAACGCCGTGATATTTACACCTTAGCGCACGAGTTAGGCCATAGCATTCATCAGTTTTTAAGCTATAAAGCCGGCTATCTTAGCTCGCATACGCCACTTACTACGGCTGAGACCGCATCGGTGTTTTGCGAGATGCTGGTATTTGAACGCATTAAAGATCAAGCAAATAACAACACAAAACGCGCAATAATTGGCGCAAAACTTGAAGATATTTTTGCAACGCTTTATAGGCAAATAAACTTTACCACCTTTGAGCGTGAAATACACGCGATTAGCGGGGAATTAAGCAGCGATGAACTTAGTGAAATTTGGCTAAAACATTCACGCAAGATGTTTGGGGACTCTCTTAAATTAAATGAATATTACGGGATTTGGTGGAGTTATATACCACATTTTATTCATTCGCCATTTTATTGTTATGCTTATTCTTATGCTCAGCTTTTGGTGCTTGCAATTTATGGACTTTATAAAAGTGGCGAACTTGCTGATTTTAACGGGGTTTATACTGAGTTTTTATCTCTTGGTGGCTCAAAATCTCCAAAAGATATGGTGGCGATGTTTGGCTTTGATATAGAAAGTAAGGATTTTTGGCAAATCGGTATAAATGAAATTCAAAAATTAGTCGATGAGTTTATGGAGTTAAGGGGATAAAATGGGTGATGATTTTGTAGCTAGCAAGGAATTTGTAAGCTTAATGCAACGCCATGTTAGAGAGTGCTTTGAGCTGATTTTAAGCAAAAATGAAAGTTTTGATGTGTTAGTAAATATGAACTTTGTGCGCTTTAATCCGCCCTTGCCAGAGCATTTAAAACTCACAAATGAAGTAGCGCTTTTTGCTCTTAGCGGTTATGGGCTAAGTAGCGCAAAACTTATAAATGAAAGTTTGATTTTTGAGACAAGTTTTGGGGAGGAAAATTTTTGTTCAAGCGTTAGTATAGATTTTAGCGGGGTTTTGCGCATTAGCATTGATAAAACAACCTTACTAGTAAATCTTTCGCTCCCACCAGCTAAAACCAGCGATGAGGTGCAAAAAAGCGCCGATATTTTTAAATCTAATCCAAAAAATAAAGAAATTTTTAAATAAATTTTAATCTTAAATTTTAATATAAGCGTGGCAAAAAGCAATCACCACGCTAAAAATTAACTTAAATTTTAAATTTTAATTTCACTAGATTAAGTAAATTTTAAGCTAATCGATTTTTAATTTGGCGCGATATTTAAACTTAAATTTTAATTCATCACGGGTTTAAATTAAAATTTTAATCCCGCTATCTTTTAAGCCCAAATTTTAAGTGGCTTTGGATAAAATTTCTCTTTTTCATCTATGACGCTTTGGGCGTTTTGGCTGTTTTGTGCTTCATTTTGCGTTTTGGTGTAAATTTGATTTACAACTATGCTTTTGCCCTCTTTGGTTCTAAGGATAAAAAGCTTGCCGTTTGTGGTTTTTTGGATTAGCTCCACGCCTAAATCTTTTAGGGATTTTTCTTCTAATTTGCCTGTGGTTTCATTTTTGATTTTAACCACGCTCACGCTTAAATCTATTTTTTCATTTAGCTCTTTTTCATCCATAAAATCAGCATTTACATTTAATGCCTCGTTAAAAGCCTTGCCGCTGTCTTTGTAAAGCTTGCTTACATTTATTTCTCTGCCGCTATTAAATCTAAGCGTAAAAGTGCCGTTTTCATTTATTCTTATAGCAGTTAGCGAATCTGTATCTATTAGCATATTTGCTGCGGCTTTTTTATCTGTTTCAAAGCTATCTTTTACTTTTTGGAGATTTTCTAGGCTAAATTTTAAGCCAGTTGCAGCGGTAAAATCACGCTCTGCTGATAACATAACGGCTGATTTTACATTTTGGTATTTTGCCCTTGTTTCATCATCAAGTGTGCTTAAATATTTATTTTTATTGTTAATCTCATTCATGTAATCATTATATAAGTTTATAAATCTAGTGTATTGCTGATTTTGATAAGAATCGACATCTTCATCTCTCCAAGTAACCTTGTTATTTAAAATGTCGTATTCGTTATTCAAGCTAAAATTTGTAGTTCTTCCACGACCGATAGCAAAGCCTAGCTCTTCTAATCTATAATTTCCATCAACACCTTGTTTGGCATAAGCAAGCCCAGTAAGCCCGTAATATTCGCCATCAGCATTACGCTTTGGTTTGATTTGTATCCAGCCATCTTTATCAGCTAGTTTTGCAAGCTCTTTTATATCATCATCATTCATACTTTCATATCTTACCTCAGCTTTAAACATATGATATGGATTATAATCTTTTACTCTTTGTAAGCATCTCTCATATATATCCATATCTTTGTAGTTATCCTTTGTTGCTTTAAATTTTTTAATGGCATTTTCTTTGCTATCTATAAATTCTTTTAAATCTATGCTATCAACCACATCGCCAAGTTTTTTGATGATTTTATTACCATCTTTATCATAAGCTCTTATTTTTAATTTATCAAAATACATATCATTTTTATCTACAAAGCCATTGCCATCGCTATCAAATCTAAAAAGCTGAGCGTTTTTGCTAAGAGTGCCAACATATGTATCGTTTTCATCTACAAAGCCATTACCATCGCTATCAAAATAAAAAAGCTGAGTATTTTTGCTAAAAATACCATCATTGTCAGCTAAATCCAAAAATATCTCAGCCTTGCCAAATTTTGTATTAATTAAATTTGAGTTTGCATAAGAGTTTAGATAGGTTTCATGTGGGATTTGATAATACTCATAATAGTCTGCTTCCATAAAATATCCATTGTCAAATGTTGGGTAATAACAGTCCTCTATGTATGTACCCCTTCTTGTTTTAAATACATCCTCAGCAACGAGCATATCTGAGAAACCAAATGTTGTTTTATATAAAAAACCATTTAAGATGCTTAGTGTTTGACTAACCATAAACTTATCTAATGCTTCTTCTTTGGTGTATGTCTTTGAGCAATATTTTTGGATTGTATTTATGTCACCATAATAAAAGTTATGATAATCACAAGGCTCTATTTTATCGCCAAGTCTATTGATATTTTCACCTTGTTTTATTTGCTGCAAGGGAGTGTTTGGATCAATTTTTGGTAATTTATAATTAGTTTGTATGTTTAGCGTGTGCGTAGTTAGTGAGCTTATATTCATTTTTTATCCTTTGTGGTAGCTTTAACTTTGTGCTACTTAAAAAGCGCAAGCTAAATAAATTGCACATCGCGCTTTGAAATTTTAAATATCGCATAAATCGGCAAGCAAACAAAAAACTTTATATAAAATGTAAAAATATTGTGAAATTTTTGAAATACTAAAATTTTAGAAATTTTAAAATTTAAAAGCAGTTTTAGCTAAAAATTAGTTAAAACTGCCTAAGAAAATAATTATTTAGTGATGATTATTTCATCATCTTTGGCGCTTATTTTAATATCATCGCCGTTTTCAAGCTCGCCTTTTAAAATCATATTAGCTAATTTATCCTCAACTAATTCATAAAGCGCGCGTCTAAGCGGTCTAGCCCCATAAACAGGCTCAAAGCCAGCTTTTGCGATTAGCTCTTTTGCGCTTTCATCTAGGTTTGCTTTTATGCCACGATTATTTAGCACGGCTTGTAAGTCTTTAAACATTATATCCACGATATTACAAAGCTGAGTTTGACCCAAGGGATTAAAAATAATTATATCATCAAGGCGATTTATAAACTCAGGCTTAAAGTAATTTTTAAGCTCAGCTTTAACGGCAATTTCTCGCTCATTTTTTTGATTTTGCCCGCTCAATTCGCTAATTATAGAGCTTGCGATATTGCTTGTTAGGATAATTATTGTGTTTTTAAAATCAACCGTTACGCCTTTATTATCAGTTGCTCGCCCATCATCTAAAATCCCTAAAAGTATGTTAAACACATCAGCGTGCGCTTTTTCTATTTCATCAAATAAAAGCACGCTATAAGGCTTACGGCGCACGGCCTCGCTTAATTGTCCACCCTCATCATACCCAACATATCCTGGAGGCGCACCAAGTAGCCTTGATACGCTGTGTTTTTCCATATATTCGCTCATATCAAAGCGAACGAGCGCTCGCTCATCATCAAATAAAAATTTCGCCAAGGCCTTTGCGCTTTGGGTTTTGCCAACCCCAGTTGGGCCTAAAAATAAAAAGCTACCTATTGGCCTTGAAAGGCTACTAAGTCCTGCTTTATTGCGTTTGATAGCCCTTGAAAGCGCATCTAGGGCATCATCTTGTCCAACTACGCTTTGCCTTAAATATTCTTTTATATTTAAATATTTTTCTTGTTCGCTAGTTAGCATTTTGCGCACGCTAATGCCAGTCCATTTACTTAAAATTTCAGCCACTAAATCCTCATCAACTTCATTTTTAAGCAAAACTCCATCTTTTTTCATTTGTTCCCATTTTGCTTCTAGCTCTGTAATTTTGGCTTGCGCTGATGGGATTTTAGAATACTCTATCTCAGCTGCTTTTTCAAAATTGCTAGCTCTTTTTGCTAGCTCGGCTTCGTTTTTTAGGCTGTCTATGCTTTTTTTATTCTCGCTAATAGCATTAAATACAGCTTTTTCGTTTTCAAATCTCGCGGTTAAGGTATTTTTCTTTTCATTTAAATCGGCGCTTTGTTTTTCGATTTGGGCTAATCTTTCATCGTTTTTAGCATTATTTTCCATTTTTAGGGCTTCTTTTTCTACGCTTAGAGTTTCTATTTCTCTTTTAATGCGTAAAAGCTCAAATGGCTCGCTTTCTATTTGCATTTTTAGCTCAGAGGCTGCTTCATCTATTAAATCAATAGCCTTATCAGGCAAAAATCGCCCGCTAATATAGCGATCGCTTAGCTTAGCAGCTGCTACTAGCGCGCTATCTGCTATTCTTACGCTATGGTGGACCTCTAAGCGATCTTTGATCCCGCGAAGTATTTGTAAGGCTTCATTTACGCTTGGCTCTTTTACATTTACTGGCTGAAATCTACGCTGTAAGGCAGCGTCTTTTTCAAAATATTTGCGGTATTCTTTAAGCGTGGTAGCACCAACTGTGTGTAATTCTCCGCGCGCAAGTGCTGGTTTTAGGATATTTGCAGCGTCCATACTGCCCTCACTAGCACCAGCGCCTACGATGGTGTGAATTTCATCTATAAATAATATTATATTACCAGCTTTTTTTACTTCATCAATTACGGCTTTAAGGCGATCTTCAAATTCCCCACGGTATTTAGAGCCTGCTATTAATGCGCTCATATCAAGGGCTACTACTTTTTTATTTGCAAGACTTGTTGGCACTTGTTTTTTTACGATTAACTGCGCCAAACCCTCTACAATAGCCGTTTTGCCAACGCCAGGCTCACCTAATAAAATAGGGTTATTTTTTGTTTTGCGTATTAAAATTTGCATCATACGCGTAATTTCTTCATCTCTGCCTATTACAGGATCAAGCTCTCCATCAAGTGCTTTTTTGCATAAATCCACGCCAAATTTATTTAAGCTATCAAGCGTTTCATCGCCGCTTTGGCTAGTTATTTTAGCGCCAGCTCTTAAAGCTTGAAGTTCTTTTTTTAATTCGCTTAAATCTATGTATTTTTTTAAGGTGCTATTGAGTGGTTCGCTATCAAGATTACTGATAATCCAAGTATCAAGTGCTATGTAGCTGTCGTTTAATTCAAGCATTAATGCGCGCGCTTTTTCTAGGCTACTAAGCAATTCTTGGCTTATTTGCATGTTGTTTTTATCTACATTTGAGCTGGTTGGCATATTTGCGATTTGCGATTTAATATCAAGCAAAATCGCTTCTTTACTAACATCAAATTTATTAAAAATTTGATTTAGCACAGAACTTGAATCACTAACTATCGCCCATAAAAAGTGCAAGCTAGTGATTTGAGCGTGCTTGCTACTAATGGCTAGCGATGCTGAATTATCAAGCATAGAGCGTGTTTGATTAGTTAAAATTTCTAAGATATTTGCCATGTTTTCTCCTTTAAGCTTTATAAGGCGCGCATTATATAACTTTAGTCTATCTTTGTCAAGGTTTTTGATAAAATTTAGCACTTATATTATTAGAGTGCTAATAAAATTTTAAAATTTACAAATTTTAGAGAGTAGATTAAGGCAAAATTTACTATAAATTTAGTTTGTTTTTTGTAAAATGCGCGCTTTATTGTAAGGCAAAGGATAGATTATGAGATCATTTTTTGGAGCTTTTGGCTTTTTTTTGGCTTTTAGCTTAGGTATTCTTTCGCATTTAAGCGCGCAAACTCCGCAAGAAAAACGCCTAGAAGCATTAAATAAGCTTACTAAAACCATGGCTGTGGTAGAAAAATATTATGTAGATGATTTAAATTTCACACAAATTGCTGATAAAACAATCTCAGGCCTACTTAGTAATTTAGACGCGCATTCAAGCTATCTTGATGAAAAAGGCGTTAAAGAAATGCAAATTCAAACCACGGGTGAGTTTGGCGGGCTTGGTATAACAATAGGCGTAAAAGACGGCGCCTTAACCGTTATTTCGCCTATTGATGATACCCCAGCGTTTAAAGCTGGCATAAAAGCTGGCGATGTGATTTTGCGCATAAATGGCGAATCTACATTAGGCATTTCAACAGATGAGGCCGTAAGCAAAATGCGAGGCAAGCCTAAAACAAATGTAAAGCTGACCATAGTTCGCAAAAGCGAGAAAAAACCGCTGGAATTTGATATCACGCGAGATATTATTAAAGTAGAATCTGTCGTGGCAAAGCATATAGAAAATGAAAATTTGCTTTATTTGCGCGTAAGTAATTTTGATGAGCATGTAACGCAAAAAGCTACAGAATTTATCAATAAAAATAAAAATGTAAAGGGAATTATTTTGGATTTGCGAAATAATCCTGGCGGGTTATTAAACCAAGCTGTTGAGCTTACTAATTTATTTGTAGATGATGGCGTAATAGTAAGCCAAAAAGGGCGCAACACCGAAAAAAATGAAATTCACAAGGCAAAGGCTAATAAAAAAATCACAAATCTGCCCCTGGCCGTGCTAGTAAATAATGGCTCAGCAAGTGCTAGCGAGATAGTTAGTGGTGCTTTGCAAGATTTAAAACGCGCCATAGTAGTTGGTGAAAATACCTTTGGCAAGGGTAGCGTGCAAATGATACTAGCTGTTGATGATAAAGAGGCCATTCGCCTAACTGTGGCAAGGTATTATCTGCCAAGCGGGCGCACTATTCAAGCTGTTGGCGTTAGCCCTGATGTGCTAGTTTATCCTGGTAAAGTGCCAAATGATGATAATGGTTTTAATATAAAAGAAAGCGACCTTAAACAGCATTTAAAAAGCGAACTTGAAAAAATTTCAAATAAAAAAGAAAAAATAAAAGATGATAAAAATATAATCACTCAAAGCGCCATTTATGATGATATTCAGCTAAAAACAGCTATTGATACCATCAAAATAATGCAAAAATTACAAAAAACAGATGAAAACCCACAAGGAGAAAAAAATGCAAAAAGATAAAATGATCTATGAGGGCAAAGGCAAAAAAATGTGGAGCGTCTTAGGCGAGCCTGATTTATTAATAGCTGAGTTTAAAGACGATTTAACAGCCTTTGATGCTACAAAAAGGGGCAATGAAAGTGGCAAAGGCGCGCTAAATAATAAAATTTCAACCGAGATTTTTAAGCTTTTGATGAATGCGGGCATAAAAACTGATATGCTCCAAAGCATCAGCGATACCGAGCAAGTGGTGAAAAAATGCGAGATAATCCCGCTTGAAGTAATCGTGCGAAATATCGCAACGGGCAGTCTTACAAAACGCCTTGGCATTAGCGAGGGCAAAATTTTGCCTTTTGCTTTGGTGGAGTTTTGCTATAAAGATGATGCCTTGCATGATCCTATTATAAATGATGAACACGCGATTTTATTGAATGCAAGCACGCAAGAAGATTTAAATTATATTAAAGATCAAGCGCGCAAAATCAATGAAATTTTAAAGCCATTTTTTGCTAGCAAGGGTTTAAATCTTGTAGATTTTAAAATTGAATTTGGGCGCGATAAAGATGGGCAAATAATACTAGCTGATGAGATTAGCCCTGATAGTTGTCGCTTTTGGGATATTAAAACCGGCCAAAAAATGGATAAAGATATTTTCCGCCAAGATATAAATGGTGGCAGCATAAAAGTAGCTTATGAAGAAGTTTTAAAAAGAATTTTAGGCTAAGAAATTTTAATAAATAATAGCGCCAAATAATCCTTAATGCTTGGCAAAGGCGGTAATTGCTAGCAAATTTTAAAAATATTTTATTATCAAAATATAAAATAAATTGAGTTTGGATTGTTTTGCTAGGTGGCGTGGATTTATTTGTGTTGGGGATTATTTGGTTTTAATCGCTCAAAATCACAAGATAAAATTTTAAAAAGGACAAAAATGCAAGTTAAAATAAATGTATTTTTAAAAGACGGAGTGCTAGATCCTGCTGGCAAGGCAGTGCGCCACGCTCTAACTTCGCTAAATTTTAAAGGCATAGAAGATGTGCGCATTGGCAAGCAAATTATTATAGATTTTACACAAACCCCAAGCAAAGCGGAGCTAAAAAAAATGTGTGATGAATTGCTAGCAAATCCTGTGATTGAAGATTATGAAATTTTAGAGAATGGCGATGAGTAGCGCATTTAAAGTAGCAATAATTACTTTCCCTGGCACGAATTGTGAGCAAGATAGCAAATATGCTTTTAGCCTGCTTGGCTGCGATGTTAGCGTGTATTGGCATACGCAAACAAATATCAATGCGGATTTAATTGTATTGCCTGGTGGTTTTAGCCACGGGGATTATTTGCGAACGGGCGCTATTGCAAAATTTAGCCCAGCTATGAGCGCTGTAATCTCGCACGCTAAAAAAGGTGGCAAAATTTTAGGTATTTGCAATGGCTTTCAAATGCTTTTAGAGCTAGGACTTTTGCCAGGGGCTATGCTCAAAAATGAAAGTATGAGTTTTATTAGCAAATTTACGCATATTAAAGTAATATCAAATAACAATGCCTTTTTAAAATTTTGCGATAATGGCGAAATTTTAAATATCCCAGTAGCTCACGGCGAGGGCAATTATTATGCTGATAAAATCACATTAAAAGCCTTAGAAGATAATGAGCAAATTTTATTAAGATATTGCGATAAGGCCGGTAATATTTGTGATTTAAACGGCTCACAAATGCAAATTGCTGGCATTTGTGATAAAGCAAAAAATATTTTTGGGCTTATGCCACACCCTGAGCGCGCTTGCGAGAGCATTTTAGGTGGTGATGATGGATTAAAAATGCTAAAAGGTTTTCTTTGTTAAAAATAATTTTTAGCTTAGTGTGGGTTTTTGCTTGCGCGCTTTTAGCAAATGAACAAAGCATTTTTGAGTTAATGCAAGGCGAACAAACAGGCCAAAAAGCTAACCCGCAAATAAACACAAACTACAAACAATCAAACCCAGATAATTCAAGCCAAAGCAAATCAGCTAATTATTCTCTCCCATTAAATTTTGATGTTAGTGAAATTTCTGGCATCTTAGGCACTGACGAACCTGAGCCTACAAAAGATGAATTATACCAATACTCACATTTGGGCGATTTAGACATTACATTAAGTACCAGCGCACAAAGCGTTTATGTTTATGAGCCATTTTATATAGATGTGGTAGCGCATATGGCTGGTACTACAAGGCTAAATCCTAGTTTATCTATAAAAAGCAATGGCGCAAAATTGATAAATAAAAAAATTAATTTTACTGAGCTAGCACAAGGGGAATACTCCACTAGATTGTGGTTTGAGCTTACTTCACTTGATGCAAGCATTGATGAGATCGCTGTGGTTATGAAAAGAGGTGGCGAGCTAGTAAAACGCAGCGGTAAAGCACCCAAAATGCCCGCAATCACGCCGCTTGAACCAAAAGATGATTTTTGTAATGTGGTGGCTGATGAATTAATAATAAAAAGCATAAAAAGTTCAAAATTTAACGAGCTAAATAATTTAATTTTAATAAAATTAGAGGTAAGAAATGGCAATTTAAGTGAGTTTTCTTTACCAAAAAAATACCAAAAACAAGGCATTGAAAATTTAAAAGGCGACATAAGCTCAATGAGCGCAAATTATTTTATAATCAGCAATCAAGATGAAACAAATATAAAATTTAGCTACTTCAACGCCATCTCTAAAAGCTATAAAAGTTTTGATTTGCCAATTAAAATTAGTGGCGATAATCTTAGCACCCAAACGAACCTAAACCCAAAAACTAGCGAACTTGCCACATATAAAAGCATCATAATTTACGCAATTACCATAGTTTGCTTGCTTAGCTTTGTGCTTTGGCGCTCAATTTATGGCTTGATTTTAGGCATAATTTTTATCGTTTATGCGCTTTATGATGCTAGGCCTTTTAGTGAAGTAACAGTAAAGCCAAATACCGAAATTTCAATATTGCCGATGGAAAACTCCCGCATTTTTTACACCATTAAAAACGAGAAAAATCTAAAAATCCTAGGCACTTATAAAAACTACACTAAGGTTTTATTAGATGATGATAAAATAGGCTGGATACAAAATCAACGCATTAAATAAAACTTAAAATTTTAAAGTAGCAAAATGAAAATTTTAAATAAAATTACTAGCTTTTTTTTGCTTTTAGAGCTACTTTTTAGCATAGTTATCACAATCAGCATAATGTGCGTTTTGCCTAAATATCAACGCTCTTTAAGAAGATCTTGGGCTAAATCTCAGCGTAAAATTTTAGGCTATGAGATTAAAGAAATTGGCAAGCTGGATTTAAGCGCAAATCTTTATATTTTAAATCATCAAAGTATGCTTGATATAATGATTTTTGAAGAAATTCATCCAAAAGATATTTGCTGGATAGCCAAAAAAGAAATTGCTAAATTATTTTTCATAGGCAAAATGCTAAAAATCCCAAAAATGATAGCAATTGATCGCAAAAATCCGCGCTCAATGGCTTTAATCCTAAGCCAAGCAAAAGAACAAATCGCCCAAAATCGCCCCATTATGATTTTCCCAGAAGGCACTAGAAGCGATGGAGAAAGTATTTTAAAATTTCATAAAGGCGCTGATATTTTGGCAAAAAAATTACAGCTTAAAGTCCAGCCCATTGTAATAGCTGGTTCGCGCCATTTGCTAGATACCAAAAAGCTAAGCACGCGCCGTGGTAAGCTAGTAGTGGAGTATTTAGCCTTAGCAGATACTAGCGATGAGAATTGGCTACAAAAAGCAAGAATTGCTATGGAGCATTCTCTTAAAAAAAATCTAAAAGAACTAAATTTTAAATAAAATTTTATTAGTAATATCAGCTTATAAAATGCTTAAATTTATAAAAAAATAAGCAAACATCGATATAATCGCAAATTTTATAAAAATTAAGGATAAAAATATGCAATGGCAAAAAAATTCATGGCGAAATTTTAATATCTTACAACAACCAACCTACCCAGACCAAAACGCATTAAAAGCCGTAGAAACAAAGCTTGCTAGCTTGCCGCCGCTAGTATTTGCTGGCGAGGCTAGATCATTACAAAAAAGGCTAGCCTTAGTAAATGATGGCAAGGCTTTTTTGCTCCAAGGCGGAGATTGTGCTGAAAGTTTTGAAAATTTCAGCGCAAATGGCATTCGTGATACTTTTAAAGTGCTTTTACAAATGGCCATTGTGCTTACCTTTGCTGGCGGTTGCCCTGTGGTAAAAGTAGGGCGCGTAGCAGGGCAATTTGCTAAACCTAGAAGCAGCGACACGCAAACCATAGGCGATAAAACCTTGCCAAGTTACCGCGGCGATATCATAAATGGCTATGAGTTTGACGAGCAAGCGCGCGTGCCAGATCCTCAAAGAATGATTCAAGCTTATTATCAAAGCGCAAGCACGCTTAATTTATTAAGAGCCTTTTCAAGCGGAGGTTTGGCTGATTTGCGCGAGGTTCATCGCTGGAATTTAGGCTTTTTGAAAAATTCTAATTTAGATGAAAAATTTAAAAGCCTAAGCGATGCAATTACTCAAAGTTTGGACTTTATGGAGGCTTGCGGGATAAACTCTATAAACTCTCCAAGTCTTCGCCAAACCACGCTTTATACATCACATGAAGCGCTTTTACTTCCTTATGAAGAAGCACTTACGCGCATTGATAGTTTAAGTGGCGAGCCGTATTGTTGTAGTGCGCATATGCTTTGGATTGGTGAGCGCACGCGCGGAGTAAATGATGCTCACACGCATTTTTTAAGCGGGATTAAAAATCCACTAGGTTGTAAAATCGGCCCAAATGCCACAGCTAGCGATATAATCTCTTTGGCTAATATCCTAAACCCGCAAAATATCGCCGGCAGGCTAAATATCATAATTCGCATGGGCGCACAACTTTTAGAGCAAAATTTGCCGAAAATTTTAAATGAAATAAAAAAAGAAGGCTTAAATATCGTATGGAGTATTGATCCTATGCACGGCAATACCAAAACGGCCGCAAACGGATTAAAAACGCGCGATTTTTCAGCCATTATGCGCGAGGTGCGTTCGTTTTTTGAAATCCATAAGGCTTGTGGCACGGTAGCTGGTGGCGTGCATTTAGAGATGACAGGCCAAGATGTAACAGAATGCGTTGGCGGTAGTATCGGCATTAGCGAAGATCAGCTTCAAAACCACTACCAAACACAATGCGACCCAAGGCTAAATGCCGATCAAGCCTTAGAGCTTGCCTTTTTGATAGCTGATTTAGTAAAGGCTAGGGTTTAGATTAGCATTGCTTAGTAAATGAATGCGTGGTATTTATTTTACTAAGCAAGCATAAATTTTAATCTTTAAAGCAAGGCTAGCTTTTTAAATACTCCAAAACCTCGCTGGCATTTTTGCTAGGCTCACTTATGCGATCAAATCTTTTGATAATTTTTGCGTTTTTTATGATTAAAGTTTGGCGATGGTAAAAGTGTTTATTGTCTTTTGTTTTCATAGTTTCAAGGCTTAGAGGCTTTGCTAATTCAAGCTTTTTATCACTTATCATGGCTAAATTATTAAAAGCTAAGCCAAAGTTTTTGGCATTTTCAAAATCAAGCGTGCTAAGAGCGATTATTTCGTATCCTAATGCTTTAAATTCATTGTGAAATTTATTGTATTGCGCGCATTCATCGCTACATCCACTAAGCCCGCAAATACTAGCTGTTTCATCATCTAAGAGCTTTTTATGCTCGCCTAATTTTGGCAGGCAAACAAGCACGATTTTTTTATCGCGCAAAAGCTTTTTAAGACCTACAAGCTCGCCATTTAAAAATTTCGCATCCGTGATGGCTGGCGCAGGCTCGCTAGCAAAATGTATCACGCAAGGGCGCACGATGCGCTTATAATCATTTGCGCTCATTATGATAGAACGCTCCAAAAGCCCAGCATTAAAGGCGATTTGCTCATTGCGCTCTAACACGCCAGCATCTACAAAAAGCCTAAGTCGTTCATTAAAGCTAAAAGGCGGTATCGCGCCAAAAACGCAATCGCTAAGCTCGCTTACTTCTTTTGGGCTGGCAAGGCTTACTTTTTTTGCGTTTAACTGCCTTGCTAAGGCGTCTAAATCCGCGCTTTTATCGGCATTTAGCACGCATAAGGCATAAAATTTTTCTTGCTCATTTTTTACATGGCAAACCAAAGCCTTAGCACCTTGACTTAGCTTTGTGCCACGCACTTTTGCCACATCTGCTGATTTACCGCAAGGCTCATGCTCGATGATTTTAAAATTTGCTTGATTGGCCTTTAAAATTTCAACTATTTTGTTAAAAATTGCTTGCGACATAATTATCCTTTAAAATTTTAAAATTTCATAAAAGCCTACTTTATTAGACTTAAAAACTCTTTAAATTGGCTAAAATACGCGCCAAATTTTAAAAGGACAAAAATGAAAAGGCTTGGGGTTTGTTTTAGTGGGCGTTCAAATAGCGGTAAAACCACGCTTATTTTAAAAATCGCAAAAGAGCTAATTGCGCGTGGCTTTAAAGTGGCTATTATCAAGCACGATCCAGGCGATAAGGCTAGTTTTGGCGAGCCGCAAAAAGACAGCACGCGTTTTTTTAATGTGGGCGCGCAAGTTGCGGTGCTAAGCCCAAAACGCACAAGCATTTTTTTAAATCAAGGATTTTTTGGAGGCGAGGAGCGCATAAACTCGCTTCTTCATAATGCTAAAAAAGAACAATTCTCCACCCAAAATAACAGCAGCGAAGATGAATTAGGCGAGATTATAAGGCATTTTGGAGAGTTTGATTATTTGCTAGTTGAGGGCTTAAAATACTTGCCATTACCTAGAATTTGTGTGTTTAGAGATGAAATTGATGAAAGTTTTGTGCCTTTTGCCAATGCTTTTGCTACAAATTTAAAGCAAATAAAATTAAGCCCAAATTATGATTTAGATGATATTTCAGGGCTTATAAAATGGATAGATGCCAACGCAAAAAGGCTTTAAGTTTTGATTTATAAATTTTAATGGCTTAAAATTTTATAAATTTAAAAAAAGAAAAATTTTTACTCCCTTTTCATTAAAGATTTTGTGCTACAATCGCCAAAATTTTCACAAAAGGACACAAAATGAGTGATATCATTTACACTTACACCGATGAAGCCCCATTGCTTGCAACTTATTCGCTTTTTCCTATTATTAAAGAATACTTAAAACGCGCTAATGTTAGCATTGAAACTATGGATATTTCGCTAGCTGGTCGTATTTTGGCTAATTTCCCTGAGCATTTAAAAGACGAGCAAAAAGTGCCAAATTATTTAGAAATTTTAGGGCAATTAACACAAGATCCAAAAGCAAATATTATAAAACTACCAAATATTTCAGCCTCTATACCACAGCTAAATGCGGCTATTGCGGAGCTTCAAGCTAAGGGCTTTGAAGTGCCAAGCTACCCAGCCCAGCCAAAAAACGAAGCAGAAAATGAAATAAAAGAGCGCTATGCAAAAGTGCTTGGGAGCGCGGTAAATCCGGTTTTAAGAGAGGGTAATTCTGATAGGCGTTGTGCTAAGGCGGTAAAAGATTACGCTAAGGAATTTCCACACAAAAACGGCCCTTGGGATAAAAGCATTAAAACGCGCGTAGCACATATGAATGAGGGCGATTTTTATAGTAATGAAAAATCTTTAATCGCAAGCGAGGCCAGTGAGTTTAGTATAAGTTTTGAGAGCGAAAATGGGCAAAAAACATTGCTAAAAAGTGGCATTAAATTAAATAAGGGCGATATTTTGAGTGCCACATTTATGAGCGTTAGCGCGCTTGATGATTTTATTGAAAAAACCATTGATGAAGCTAAAAAAGACGATCTTTTATATTCTGTGCATTTAAAAGCTACGATGATGAAAGTAAGTGATCCTGTGATATTTGGGCATTTTGTAAAGATCTTCTTTAAAGAAATTTTTGCTGAGTTTGGTAGTGAGCTTAAAGATGTCGGTGTAAATGCTAATAATGGCTTAAAAGATCTTTTTGCAAGAATTGAAAATCTAAGCATAAAAGATAAAATAATCGCCAAATATAATGAAATTTTAAATATTCGCCCTGATCTTGCTATGGTAGATAGTGATAATGGCATAACAAACTTGCATGTCCCAAGTGATGTAATAATCGATAATTCAATGCCAAATATGATAAGAAATAGCGGTAAAATGTGGGATAAAAATGGCAATGAGCGCCAAAGTTTAGCTGTAATACCTGATAAAACTTATGCGACAATCTATGCTAGCATAATTGATGAGCTAAAAGCTAATGGCGCGCTAAATCCAGCAGTAATTGGCTCGGTTTCAAATGTGGGCTTAATGGCTAAAAAAGCCGAAGAATACGGCAGCCACGATAAAACTTTCATCGCTGAAAATGACGGCACATTTAGCATTAGTGATGGTAAAAATACTTTAAGTTTTGATGTAAAAAAAGGCGATATTTTTAGGGCAATGATAGCAAAAGATGAAGCTATTAAGGATTGGATTAAGCTAGCCATTACGCGCGCAAAGGCCACAAATAGCGCGGCGATTTTTTGGCTAGATGAAAAACGCGCCCACGATAATAATATGATAAAAATCGTGCGCGAAGAGCTAAATAAACACGATACAAGCGCGCTTGATATTAGTATTTTAGAGCCAAGTGCTGCTATGAAAAAAAGCCTAGAAATTATTAGAGCAGGTAAAGACGCCATAAGCGTTACTGGCAATGTTTTGCGCGATTATTTAACTGATTTATTTCCTATTATGGAGCTTGGCACGAGCGCAAAAATGCTTTCAATCGTGCCTTTGCTTAATGGTGGCGGTTTATTTGAAACAGGTGCTGGTGGCTCAGCACCTAAAATCGCCCGCCAGTTAATAGATGAAAATCATTTGCGCTGGGATAGTTTGGGCGAGTTTTTAGCTCTTGGGGCAAGCTTAGAGCATTTAGCAAACACAAGTGGCAATAAAAACGCAAATGTGCTAGCTAGCACGCTAGATAAAGCAATATCAAGCTATCTTAAAAACGATAATTCCCCGCGTAAAAAAGTTGGCGAAAACGACAACCGCGGTTCGCATTTTTATCTAGCATTTTACTGGGCTAATGAGCTAGCAAATAGCGAACTGGGCGCAAATTTTAAAGCTTTGGCGCAATTTTTAAATGAAAATAAAGACCAAATCATTGCTCAATTAAACGCTAATCAAGGCGGTAGCGTGGATTTGGGCGGATATTATAAATTAAACGATGAAAAAACAACGAGTATAATGCGCTCATCTAAAATTTTCAACGAAGCCCTAAGCAAATAATGAAAATAGCGATGATTGGTGCCGGCAATGTCGGCGCAAGTGCTGCTTTTTTATTGCTTAGCCATAAAATCGCAAAAGAGCTTGTTTTACTCGATATTAACGCGAATTTAGCAAAAGGCAAAGCATTAGATTTAGCCCAAAGTGCCACCTTGCTTGATATAAACGCAAAAATACAAGGTGGCGATGATTATAAAATGCTAAAAAATGCTGATATTTGCGTGCTAACGGCTGGTTTTGCTAGAAAAGATGGGCAAAGCCGCGATGAGCTAGCTAGCAAAAACGCAAGCATAGTGAGTTTGTGGGCAAGCAAAATTGCCAAATTCGCGCCAAAAAGCGTAATTATCGTAGTTACAAACCCGCTTGATGTGATGGTTAGCGTGGCTTTAAAATTTAGCGGTTTTGAAAAAGAGCGTGTGCTTGGTATGGCCGGAGAGCTTGATAGTGCGCGTTTAAAATACGAAATAGCCACGCATTTTGGACTTAAAAATAGCGATGTAAGCGCGCAAATGTTTGGCGAGCATGGGCAAAGTATGTTCGCGCTAAATGCTAGCGTGCGTGGGCGCAAAATCAGTAAAAATGAGCTTTTACATTTAGAAAATCAAGCAAAAATCGGCGGAGCAAAATTTATTGCTTTGCTTGGTACTAGCGCGTTTTATGCGCCCTCAGCTGGTATTTTTAAAATGTGTAAGGCTTTAAAATCCAAAAATGGCACGGAGTTAATTTGCTCCATTGGAGATGAAAACGGGGTAGCTTGCGCTCAAATTTTAAAATTTGGCAAAAAAATTAAAATTATAAACGCAAAATTAAACGCCATTAAAGCCAAAAAATACGCACAAGCTTATGCGGCAATTAAGCAAAATTTACTAAATTTAGAAAATTTATCCCATAAATAAATTAAAATTTAGCGCACTTTTGGCTAAAAGTTGCGCTTGAAATTTTAAGATTTTTGACTAAAACTTACTAAATAAATTAAAATTTTATTTTATTAGCGCGTCTTTTATCAAATTTGCTTTAAAATTTATAAATTTTAAATATTTTCTTTGTAGCTTTCAAGGTTGCGAGCGATTTGGCTAAAACACCAAATGCGCCGTGCTTGCGCGATTTCGCTTTTGCTTATTTTACAAATTAGCATACCTTCTTTTTCATCTAGTTTTTGGCTGATTTGCCCGTTAGGATTTATAAGCATACTATCGCCGTAAAACTCGCTTATTACTTCTTTTTGGCCTTCTTTAAACTTTGCTTTACCAAGGCGATTTGCCCGCAAAATATACGCATTATATCTAAACGCTTGCGAGCTTAGCATATTTGCCCAGCGCAGACTAGAATCAAGCGTGCAAGCACTAGGAATTAGCACGCAATCAACGCGCTTGGCAGCAATTTCGCGCCAAAATACATCAAAATGTGCTTCAAAGCCAAAAATATTAGCAAACTTAAACCCATCAACGCTAAAACTTGAAATATCAATGTTTTTGGCTGTTTTAAAAAAATTATTTTCATTCCAATGCGAATAGGGCATTAAAGCGTTCGCAAGCTTGTATTTAACGCTATTTGGGCTAAATCTTGCTATGGCTTTTATATAATCTTTACCGCGCACTAAAATAATTGGAGCGATGATGATTAGTTCGTATTTTGCTGCCATTGCTTGTAAGGCTGTGCGTTTTTGCTCGCTTTGTTCTTTTATCATTGAGCCTGGCATTTTGATAAGTTCGGTAAAAAATGTATTTAGCACATATTCGCCCAAAAGCACGATTTTTGCGCCATTATCCTTAGCAAGCTTTAAATAATAATCAATCCTTGAATCACTAAGTGGTAAAGTGCCAAGCTGTAAGGCACAAAGGGTTAGATCTAGCATTTTAATCCTTTTTTAAAATTTATGAAATTTTAAGCTATTTAAAGCGAAATTTTAAAATTTATGCTAAACAAAGCTAGCACAAGCAGGCTAGAAAATAGCATCAAAGCATTTTATAACCGCGCCCTTAAAATAAATTTTTTCATCAAAACGCAAAAATAATTCTTCATTTGATTTTGGGCGCACGCTAATTTGATTTTTTACAAGGCCTAGCTCAAATGCCGCATAAAAGCTTGCTGCCATACCCGTTCCACAAGCCATAGTTTCATTTTCTACGCCACGCTCATAGGTGCGCACTGCGATATTTTGGCTATCTTTAATAAGGGCAAAATTTACATTTGCGTTATGTTTTTCTCGCATTTTTTTGGCTAAATCTAAATCAAAATCGGCTAAATTTTGAATGAAAGTGATTAAATGTGGCACACCCGTATCGTAAAAATGCCAAGTTTTGCCGTTTTCATCAAAACTTTGACTTAGTTTTTTTGGATTTGTTAGTGCAACTTCTACAAGCATTGAATTAGCAGTGTCCAAAGGCTCTTGGGCTAAGTTTTTGTTAGGATTTTCATTTGTAGTTTCATCGGCAAAAACCTGAGCGTTTATGATCCCAGCGCCTGTTTTAAGGCGAAGTTTTTGGCCTGTTAGGCCTTGCATATACGCATACAGCCCAGCAGCGCGCGAGCCATTACCACACATTAAAGCTTGCGAGCCATCGCTATTGTAAAACTCCCATCTAATATCGCAATTTTCATCATTTGCTGGCAAAATTACTATCAGCCCATCAGCACCTACGCCACTAAATCTATCACATAATTTTTTTGCAAGCGCACTTCTATTGCCAGCTAAAAAGCTTGAAAATATAATAAAATCATTACCGCTTGCGTTATATTTACTAACTATCATAAATTAACTCCAAAATGCTCTTTAAAATCCTTACAGATTTGTAAAAAATCCACGCCCTCTACATTTGAGAGCTTCTCAAAACTGCTCAAAACACCTTTAAAGCCGTTTTTTAGCTCAGCATTGCTAACGCCATAGCTAATTGAAATTCCAGCTTCAAAAAAGGCCGCTAGTTTATCACAAGCTTTTAAAGCCTTGCCATCGATGGCGCAAAATTTATTTTCATTATAAGCACTAAGCGAGCCACTAATTGCTATGCCTTGGGTATTTGTGCTTAAAATTCTATTTTCAAACTCATCTTTTATGTAAATTTTTTCGTCTTTTAAATGCCCTAAAATTTCGTCTAATTCGCATTCATCGCCATTAAAATTTGGCAAAATTTGCTCTTTTAAGCTTTGCTTTTGTCTAACGCCTAAAATATAGGCAAACTCAGCTCTAAGTTTTTCAGATACTAGCGGTAAAATTTTTTCATCAATCAAGCGCATTTCGTATTCATTTATAATGGCATCAAGCCCGCTGACGCCGTATTTTACGGGGCTTATAATATCTCTTGTTAAGCTTTCTGGTAAATCGTGAAATAAAGCGCAAAAAAAGTTATTTTCAAGCCTTGTGCTACACGCATTGACTTTAAGTGAATAAAAATAGCTCAAAATCGCCACAACCAACATATGCCCAAGCACGCTAGTTTGCGGTATGCGCTGAGTTTGCGCCCAACGCTTTTGAAAGCGCAATCGCCCACTTAAATCCACAAGGCGCGCAAGCTTTTGATTCATCGCTATTTGGCGCACGCCAGCAAATTCGCTATAATCTTCTAATTCTTCATTTACCTTTGCTTTTAATTCTTTAATATCGCTTAAAAATTTGCTGGTTTGATAGACTATATTAAACTCCCAGCGCGTAGCCAAGTAGCTTGCGGCTTTTAAAATTTTACGCTCTTTTTGGTGTAGGTTTGGCTCTTTTAAATAATTTTGTAAGCGTTCTATAAAGCCATCATCAAGTCCTTCAATTATTGGTGAAATTTTACTTAGCACCCATTCGTTTAGCTCATTGGCTTTGTTTTTTTGAATGTAGTGTAAGACATCAGGGCGGATATCAGTAATTACCACACGACTTAAAAAATCAAAAATAGCACATTCAATTAGCGCATTCATATCCAATCCGCCCTCGATTTTGGCTAAAAAATATGCAATTATCGCCTTGTGTGATTGCTTGTCTAACTCGCTTAAATCCATCATTTTTGGGTAGTCATTCCAGCGCGAAATGCTAGCTGCTTTAAAAATATGCTCTATTAGTTTTGCATTTATCATTTTTGCCCTTAAAAGCTATGAATTTTTTGTTTTTTAAATGTTTGGCATAAATTATAAGGATTTTGTGCGTTTTGGTTTGAATCTAGTTCTATTACGGTATGGACATTACCGCGGGGGTTAAACTCCATTTTTAAATGTAAATATTTTGGGGCTAATTTATTTAATAAGAGTTCAAAAATTTCATTTGCTGAGTTTTCGTGGCTTATATGGCGATTGCGAAAGCTATTTATATAAAGCTTTAAGGCTTTAAGCTCTACTACAAGGGCATTTGGCACATAATCAATGTAAATTTTAGCAAAATCAGGATAGCCTGAGCGCGGACACAAACATGTAAATTCCAGCAAGCTTATACGCATCATATAATCATACTTTGTGGTATTTTCCCACAGCTCAAAATCCTTATCTATATCAAAATTTGCGATTTCTTTTTCTCCGTATTTCATCTTAGTCCTTTAAAATTTGCGCGCTATTCTAGCTAAATTTTATGCTTTTAGGCTATAATTTCAGCTTATTTTAATTTTTTGGAGGTTTTTATGGCAAATGTGGCTGTTATTTTAGCTCAGGGTTTTGAAGAGATCGAAGCAATTAGCGTTATTGATGTTTTAAGGCGTGGCGGGGTTAATGTTTTGGCTCTTGGGCTTGATGGGCTTGAAATTAAAGGCGCTCATGGGCTTAGCGTGATGGCTGATGGGCTTTTTGAAAAGACAGATTTTGGCCAAATTGATATGATTATTTTACCAGGTGGCTTGCCTGGTGCTGATAATCTAGCTAAAAATACGCGCTTAAAAGAGCTTTTGGCTGATTTTAATGCTAAGGGCAAAAAACTTGGCGCAATTTGTGCTGCGCCTATGGTGCTAGGGCGCGCAGGCACCATTAGCGGGGCTTATACTTGTTATCCTGGGTTTGAAAGCCAGGTTAGTCAAGACGCACCAAGCCAGGATAATGTGGTTACAAATATGAATATCACAACATCTCGCGGCCCAGCAACTGCTATGGAGTTTGCCCTAGCGTGCCTTAGCGAGCTAACAAGCAAGCAAAACGCTGATGAAATCGCTAAGGGATTGTTATTTAATAAATAAAATTTTAATTATTTTTTTTGTTTTATGCGTTTTTGTTCTAGTTATTAACTTAGCTAGAACAAAATTTTAAATTTTAAAAAGACAAATAATCATTTAATCAAACAAAAAATTAGCTAGCTATTTTAATGCTAGCAAAAATCTACATTATGAAATTTTAATATAAACAGCTAAAAAATATCAACTTATTATTTATTGTTAGCTTTGCTTGGTGCGCTGTTTGGAAATTTTAATTTTTTGGTAACGATATAAGATTTAGTTAAAATACGGCTTTGCTTTTTTAAATAATTTTTTAAAGGAATTTTATTTTATGATTTTTTTGATAATTATTCTTATGTTTGTGCCTTTTTGTGTTTTGCTTGCTTATTTGTATGCTTATGTGCTTTTTGGCGTACTAAATCTTAGTAAAAGGCTTAGCGTAAAAATAGGCTTTTTGGTTTTTTATGCGATTTTTACTTTGCTTATTTTATATTTTGGCTTTGGGGCTGCGTTATTTCTTGCCGTGCCTGTAATGATTTTATCCATACTAATACTTAAAAGAAAGCAATACTTTATAAATTTTACAAAATTAAGGCTAGCAATAGCAAGCGCGTGCCTTTTAGTGTATGCTTGGCAGCTTGAAGTGCCACAAAAGGTAATAATGTATATAATGGTAAAAACATCGCAAGTGCCAGAAATAATTATTTTTGACAATAACTACACGGTTCAGGTCAGTGAAAATAAAATCGATGGTTTTGGTTATATGAAAAGTAATTTTTTTGCTCCCCCATCTAGCGAATTTAAAAAATGTATAGATAATGTAGATTTTTGTTCATCGTTACCAGTTAAAAGACTTTTTAAAAATATTTATGTGTATGAATCTATCAAGGCAAATGAAGAAAATGATTTAAGTAAGAGAAAAAAAGTAGGTGTTATTTATGGCTTGTATTATGCTAAGCCACTATTAGCTAGATTACCTATTTATGGACACTATCCTACTCACTACCGATTTTATGATTTAAAATCAGGCTCGTGGTCGCAATTAGATGAAGAATTTGAATTATTGCTTAGCGCATTAAAACAACATCAAAAAGGAGAAAAAAAATGAAAAATGTTACACTAACAAATGTTAAGGATTTTGCCTTTTTAGCAAACAAGGCTTATGCCTCAGAGTCAGAGATAAAAAATGAACAACAAAGCAATAAAGATATTGGCAATAATTATGCTGTTTATAACCCTGCTACAAATTCTAGTTTTGAAGTTATCGACCAAATTAATGAAAAATCAAAATTTTTTGGAGTTGATACTGGTGGTTTTAGTGCAACTGTGTTTAAAGATACAAACACAAACGAATATGTTATAGCCTTTCGTGGCAGTAATGATGCACAAGATTATCGTGATAATTTAATAATGGGAGCTACTAGCACAGGCTTGCTTGGTGATGTTACAAATAAGCAATTTAGTCAAGCTTTTGCTTTTGCTAGTGAGCAAATAGCTAGAATACAAGCACAAAACCCAGATGCTAAAATAAGCATAGCAGGGCATTCATTAGGCGGAAGCTTAGCACAATATATGCTTATAAGACAGGGCATAATGGTGATAAAATAGCTTTTAAATCAAGCTGGGTAGAATGTGGATTTTGGAATTTATTAAAAACAATCAAAGGCAAAAAATGAATGAAAATGAAATGCTAAATGATAAGCCAATTTTTGTGGCAAAAAGCAGGATTTTTCACGGTTTGATACTAGTTGCGACAGGCTTAATGATGGCTTTGGTTATCTATTTTTTGGCACAAGAGCCAAAAGCCAATAAGCTAAAACAAGTGGTTGGTTGTTCTGTGTTGGATTGTTTGGTGTATTTGGAGTTGGCTTTCTTGATATAACGCTTATATTTAAAAAAATTATGCTTTTTGATGATAGGATAGAGGTTTATTGCCTAAATAAGGTTATAGTTAGGGCATATAGCCAGATAAAAAGCTTTAAGCTTTTTGAATACGAGCTGACAAAAAACTTGATTTTAGAGTGTGAACCAAAATTTATGCACGCTTACCTAAGCGGCATTCTTTTACACAAAAACGAGCTATATAAAATAAAAGAAATTTTAATTAAAAAAGGAGTAAAAAACAATGGCTGATTCAAAAGATATAGCTATGGCAGGTTTTAGTGGGTATATAGCATTTACTGGAACATTGGCTGAGCAAGCTTAGAGTAATAATGCGCAATGGTGAAAAGCTACCTTATATAGGGAAAATCTTTGCCGTTACAGATGGAGTTATTACTGGATGTTTTGATAAAAATGGTAATGCCCAGAAGGCACAAAAAATTTTATTTAATTTTGTGATGCTTAAATGAGCGTATTTAATACTTTTATCCTATTATAGATTTAGTTAAACATCATTAAAGATTATAAAAAGTTTGCTAACTACACACCATTAATATAGCAAATAAAATTTTACTTTTAAAATTACTAGTTAATTTAAAACAAATAAAGCCTTTTTGTAAATTCGCCTTTTCGCATCTTAAATTTCTTAAATCGCCCTACCTTTGCGGACTTAAAAGCATAAAAGAAAAAAGCAGTTTGTTTATTAAATTAGTATTTGAGTTTAACACCGCATTTATTAGCATTTTTATGCCGTCCTCATCTAGCTCGAAATCATCTGTAATCAGCCCTTTGTGATGAACACATTTTTTGTTTTCTAGGATTTTATTTAGCTCTGTTTTAACTAGCATTAAGAAATCGTAATTTTGTATAAGTTGCTTTCTTTTAGCTACTAATAAAATATGATTTAATACCGAAATATTTTTTCTCATTTTTACCGCTTGCGTAGCAAAAAGCATAAAGCCTATTTGTTGTATTTACGGGGTATTGCGTGGGTGCAGACTGATTTTTACCATCGTGTTTTAGAGCGTTTAGCTGTGGGTTATTAGTTTAGGCATTATTATCCTTTTAGGCTTTATTAACATTGGTTAAAAAACTTGGTAAAGTAGTGTAAATTAAAAAAAGCTTACAAAAAACTAAAAGCTATGAAACGATGAAATAAAAATGCTTAAAAAGAATTATAGAAAATCAATAAATATAGCAGTGGTGCCCAGAACCGGACTTGAACCGGTACAGCCAAAAGGCCGAGGGATTTTAAGTCCCTTGTGTCTACCATTCCACCACCTGGGCGTATTTTTACAAAAAAGGCTGTAATCATACCAAAACAAAACTTAAAATTAGCAAAAAAAGCAAAATTTAAGCTCATATGCGCTACAATCACAATCTTTTTTGCGGGGCCATAGCTCAGCTGGGAGAGCGCTTGAATGGCATTCAAGAGGTCGGCGGTTCGATCCCGCTTGGCTCCACCATTTTTATCTTAACTCAGCTTAACGCGCTATATTCATTGTTTGAGCTTGCTTTAAATACTCCGCTAGTAATAATTAAAATTTTAAAAAATGCGATTGTCTTGTGATTTTGATAAAATTTTAAATAAATTCTGCGTGGATTTTGCCAAATTAGGATTGTTTTGTTTATATTCAGCAAGCTTTTTGTATTTTTTAGCTAAATTTTACCCTTTGTTTTATTAAATCGCATAAGAGGTTATCAATGCAAGCCCTAGCTTTAAAATATCGTCCTAAAAATTTCGCCGAATTAATCGGCCAAGATGTTATCGCAAGCTCGCTTTCGCGCGCCCTTGATAGCGAGCGTTTAGGGCATGCTTATTTGTTTTCTGGGCTTAGAGGTAGTGGCAAGACTAGCTCGGCTAGGATTTTTGCTAAGGCGCTGTTATGCCAAAAGGGCGTTAGCTCCCATCCTTGCGAGGTTTGTCAGAGTTGTGTGATGGCAAATGAAGGTCGCCATCTTGATATAATTGAGCTTGATGCCGCAAGCCATAGAAGCATAGATGATATTAGGGATTTAACCGAGCAAACGCGCTATGCGCCGATGTCTGGGCGATTTAAAATTTTTATAATTGATGAAGCACATATGCTTACCCAGCAAGCTTGCAATGCGCTTTTAAAAACGCTTGAAGAGCCGCCAAGTTATATAAAATTTATTTTGGCCACAACCGATCCGTTAAAGTTACCAGCTACGATTTTATCGCGCACACAGCACTTTCGCTTTAAACCTATAAGCATTCAAAATATCGTCCATCATTTAGAATTTATTTTAAGCAAAGAGGGCATAAAGTATGAAATAGACGCGCTTAATATCTTAGCAAGAGCGGGCGAGGGTTCTTTGCGCGATACGCTTACTTTGCTTGATCAAGCTATAATTTTCACCCACGAAAACATCAGCGCTACGCAAATTGCCGATATGTTAGGCATTTTAGATCCAGCAAAAATAGATGAAATTTTAAAAGTGGTTCAAAATGGCGTAGATGCCGATATAAGCGCGCTTATAAAAGAATTAAACGAAAGCGATGCGGTTATGATAATCAACGAGCTAATCTCAAATTTAAAATTTAAGTTTATCTCGCCAAATCCTAGTTTTTCTTTGCTGATTTTTGAGCGATTTTTTCGCATTTTAAGCCAGGCAAAAAATATGCTAAATAGTGGCAGCGATGCTGAGTTTGTGCTGTATATAACGCTATTTATGATGAAAGAATGCTTTAATATCCCAAATATCGATAATGTGATTTTAAACGCGCAAAGCTCATTAGATAATAAAACAAATCAAAATTTGCCAAAAAGCGCGCAAACTCCCACAAATGCTACAAATTTTAACCCGCAGCTTAATCAGCCAGCACCAACAAAGCAAGCACAAAAGCCTTCAAGCGCTGATATGTATGAGCGTTTTTTAGGCTTGATATATGATAGAAATTACGAGCTTGGCGAGTGTTTTAAAGAGTGTATTTGTTTTGATGGTTTTGAAAATGGCATTATTAGCCTTAGCTCGCGAGCAAATAACGAGCAAAGCGCGATGCAGCGCAAGTATTGGGGCGTGATTAAAGAATTAGCATTGGCTAGTTTTGGTAGCGATAAGTTTAAGGTGCAAAAAATCCCTAATGACTTGCCAAAAAGCGATGACGATGTGCTAAATAATATTTTAAGCGCGCAAAATGCTAGCCCTAATCCAAGCAATATCCCTAGCCAAAATGCTAGCCCTAATCCAAGCGCAAATAATAACCCAAATGCCAGCGATAAGCAAGTTAGCACAAATGAAATTTCAATAACCCCATTAAGCGAGCAAGCCCTAAGTAAAGATGAGCTTAGAAATATAAATGAGCTTAATATTTTATTTGGCGAACCTGAGATTATAGAGGACAAAAAAGATGATAAATGATTTAATAAAAACTTCTTATGATAAAGTGCCATATCAATCAAATGCTTTCATAAACGCAAGCATAGATAGAATGTATGTAGTAGCAAAAAGCTATGGGATAAATGCCACAAAACCAGAAAATGCGCGCGTTTTAGAGCTTGGCTGTGCAGCCGGTGGCAACATAATAGCACAAGCCATAAAGCATAAAAGCGCAAATTTTATAGGCGTGGATTTAGCCACTAGCCAAATCCAAGAAGGCCAAAAAGCTATCAATAAACTAGGGCTAAAAAATATAGAGCTATTTAGTGATGATTTAGCAAATATAGCTAGGGGGGTCGCTAAATACGGCAAGTTTGATTATATCATAGCTCACGGCATTTTTAGCTGGGTGCCTGATTTTGTAAAAAAGGCAATTTATGAAATAGGCGCGAAGTTATTAAGCGAAAATGGCGTGCAAATGATAAGCTACAACACCTACCCAGGCTGGAAATTTAAAGAAATAACGCGCGATTTTATGCGTTTTGCTAGTAAGGATATAGATTTTGATAAAGAGCCAGCACAAAAATTACAATGCGCTCTAAATGCTTTAAAATTTGAAATAGGCGCATATAAAACCACTACATTAAGCAGCCCAGCCCATGATTATCAAATCCTAACAAGAGAGCTAAAAGCCCATAACAACAAAAAAGTTCAAGATAATAAAAACCCTAGCTACATTATGCACGAATATTTAGAAATTTATAATTCGCCCTCGTATTTGATAGATTTTGTCGCTGATGCCAATGATTTAGGGCTTGCTTATATTGAGGATATGCATTTACATTTTGATTATAATGAGTTTAGTAACGCCGCTGTCGAAGAATACGCCAAATTAGCGTGGAAAAACCGCATAGAAAAAGATCAAATGTTTGATTTTCTTAACTCCACGCAGTTTCGCCACTCTCTTTTAACCCTTAAAAAAAATGAAAGCAAAATATGCCTAGATCACGCCAAAATGCAAGAGCGCATTATGGATTTTCATCTTTGTCTTAGTGATAAAAGCGAGTATTTAAAAGAGCGCGCGAAGGGCTTAGAGCTTGAGCATTTGGTGCGTGCGCTTTATGACGCCTATCCAGCTAGCATTAGCGTGCGCGAAGCCATAAAGCTAGTCCCGCAAAATACTTTAATAGGCCATATTTATGATATATCAGCGGTTACAAGTAGTATTTTTATAAGTTATGAGAGGCTTTTTGATATTAAATACGAAGTTAATAAATCGCGCCTAAGACAGGATTTTATGCCTTTGGTGCGGTATTTGGCAAATGATAAAACGCAGGCTTTGTGTTTGGGCGGTTATTTAAATCAAGCCTTGCGCCTAAATAGCACTGATTATGAAATATTTACTATGCTTGATGGCAAACACTCAAAGGCCGATATTATAAAGTATTTATTAAAAAAATGCCGTATGGGTAATTTTGTGCCAAGCGTGCAAATTGATGGCAAGCAAATGCTTTTGGGCAAGCCAAGCGAGCAAGAAGCGCATTTTAGCTCTGTGGTTGATAATCTTATAAAGGGCTTAGAGCTAGCTTATATGTTTGAGAAATTTTAATTAAAATATTTGAGAAATTAAAATTTTAATTTTAACAGCGCAAATTTTAAAATTTAAGGTTTAATTGCTGGTAAATTAAGCGACTAATTGCTAAAAATAAATTTTAATAAAAGCAGTGCTTGCAAGCTTGAAGCTTGCAAGCAAAATATTAGCGTTTAGAAAATTGTGGAGAGCGGCGGGCTTTGCGGCGACCGTATTTTTTACGCTCTACGGTGCGACTATCGCGGGTTAGCAAGCCTTCTGGTTTTAGTGCTTTGCGAAATTGTAAATCAAGGGCTGCAAGTGCGCGCGAAATGCCATGCCTTAATGCTTCGGCTTGGGCTGAGTAGCCACCACCTAGCGTTACAGCTTTAATATCTACTAAGCTTTCTTGTTTGGTTACTAGCAGGGGCTGGACGACTTTTAGCTTGATGGCTTCATGTCCGCCAAGCCAAGTGTTTAAATCCATACCATTTACTATAATCTTGCCACTACCAGCTTTTAGCCATACCTTAGCGACTGCTGATTTTCTCTTGCCTGTTGCGTATGTAGTAGAAGCCATTTTTATTTTCCTTTATTTTGTATTTGTGCGGTGTGCGGATGCTCGCTGCTTGCATATACACGGAATTTTTTAATCATTTCTTTGCCTAGTTTTGTCTTAGGTAGCATACCGCGCATTGCTAGTTTATAGAGTTTTTCAGGTTTGTTTTTTAGCATTTGGCCAAATTTTTCGCTCTTAACTGAGCCAAAATAACCCGAATGACGATGATAAAGCTTATCTTCGGCTTTATTTGCGCCGGTAAAAATAGCCTCTGAGGCATTTATGATGATGACAAAATCGCCACAATCTACATTTGGAGTATAGCTTGGTTTATGCTTGCCACGCAAATACACAGCGGCTTTTGTAAGCAAGCGACCAAAAATCTCGCCCTTAGCATCAAGCACGATCCATTCGCGCTTAACTTCGCTAGGTTTTGTAATTCTAGTCATTTTTAATCCTTTCATTTTTTACAAAATAAAGGCGCAATTATAAGATTTGTAGCTTATAATATGCTTAAATTAAGTTAAAATTTATATTAAAAATATTTGAAATTTTAAAATATGGCAAAAGGCAAAATTAAAATTTAATTTTGCCTTTTAAAGTGGTGAAGTTTAGCTAAATAAGCCATCAAGTTCTTTTAAGACTTTTTTATTTTGTGCTTTTGTGCCTATGGTGATGCGAACGGCGTTTAGGTCGTAGCTTTTAAGGTTGCGCAGTATTATCCCGCGCGATAATAAAATATCGCAAAGCTTTGTGCTGTCGTGTTTATGGCTTAGTTTAAAGGTGATAAAATTTGTGTAGCTAGGGATAAATTCTATGCCCTTTTTGTTGGCAAAATTTTCATATTTTTTCATTTCTTGGAGATTGTTTTTTAGCGTTTTGATGATGAAATTTTCATCATTTAAAGCAGCAATAGCACAAGCTAGGCTTGGCGTTGAGATATTAAATGGTGGTCTTAATTTATGTAAGGATTTGATTATTTCGTCATTTGCTATGCCATATCCTACTCGCATTCCGCCTAATCCATAAGCTTTTGAAAAGGTTCCCAAATACAGCACATTTTCAAAATTTCGCACTAATTTTTTTGGATTTATGGCTTTTTTGCTGTCTTTAAAACTAGCAAATTCCATATAAGCACAATCAAGCATAATTAGAGTGTTTTTATCAATTTTGGCTATGAAATTTTCAATCTCGCTAGCGTTTTCGCACTCACCAAGTGGATTATTTGGCAAGCATAAAATAACCACGCCAATGCTATTTTTGTGTTTTTCATAAAGTTCTAAAAGCTCGGCTAAATCGTGCTTTTGGCTTTTTGTTTTAAAATGTGGCGCGCCGATGTGGCTAGCATAAACTCCATACATACCAAAGCTAACGCCTGCTGTTAAAATGCCCAATTTATCATTACAAACTGCGCCTAAGGCGAACTCAATCACCTCATCAGAACCAGAACCGATAATAAAATTTTCGCTTTTTAGCTCAAATTTTTTGGCTAGGGCATTTTTTAGCTCATGGTAGCTATCATCTGGGTATAAATTAGCCCTTTTGGCTGCTTTTTTTATGGCTTTAATGGCTAGCGGCGATGAGCCAAATGGATTTTCATTGCTTGCTAATTTTATGATTTTTTTAGGATTTATTTTAAAATCTTTGGCAACTAATTCTATTGGTTTGCCGGCTTCATAAACGGGCAAATTTTTGATTATTTCGTTAAATCGCATCAGCTATCCTTTTAAATAAAGCCGTGATTTTACAAATATAAGTATTAAAATAGAATTAAATTTTCTTTTAAGTCAAATTTGATAAAATTTGCGGTTTAAACTTTAAAATTTAGGCGCAAATGACAGATTTAAAATTACGATTTTTACTAAACTCACAAGAGATATTTTCAAAATTAGCCAAAAATTTTATTTGTGAAAAAACGAAGTATTATTTAAGGCTAAAAAATAACGCCCTAAGCCTAAGTAATAACGATAAAAACGCGATTTGTAATGCTTTGTTACAAAGCAAATTTACTTTTAGTTTGGCTAATTTGCCTTGTGTGATTTTGCTTTATGATTTTTGCGATTTGGCTATTTTAGAAGTTTCTTTTAATGATGCTGATGAATTAAAAAATTTTAACTTGCCTAGCGTGATTGAAAATTTAGTGCTTGAAAATATCACAAATAACGATTCTTACGCGCTTAATAATGTGGCACTTTTTGGCAATCCTCGCTTTAAATTTAATTATCAAAACGCCTTAAAATACGCCCAAAACTTAGCTAATTTTAGCTTGCAAAGCCCTGGGGTAATAAGCGCTTATGATGGGATTAGATGCGTGCTTATCTCGCTAATAAAACCGCTAAAAGCGACCCTAAATAAATTCTTAGCACACAAAAACACAAAAAGCATAAATGAATTAAATTTTATTTTAATGCAAAATATAGCGATTATGCAAAGTTTCGGGGCGATTTTTGATGAAAAAATTTTAAATGTTTTTTTAAGCTTGTTAAACAATTACACAACAAACCTTAATGAATTAGCCAAAAAAAATTATTTATGCGAATATTTACAAGTTCAAAATATCGGTGTTCAAAGTTTCGCTATCTTAGAGCGCGAACGCTCTGTGCTTGAAGATGATTGTATCGCAAAAAGCCATGAATTAGAAAATATATTAAAAGAGTGGGTTTTTGTTTTGCATGATGATGAATTTTTTTATTCATCGCCTCTTGGTAAAAATGAGCTTAAAAGCACGCTTGCGCCGTTATTTTCTCGTAAAATCAATATGTTTTTAACTCAAATTTATAGCTTAAATTACGAATCCATCGGCATTAAAGCAAATGAGCTTTTTGTTTTGGCTAGTCTTTTTGGCTCGCTGTATCAAAGCCAAAAATTTGCCAAATTCGCTAAAAAATTAAATAATATCAGCATAAACTCTAATCAAATTGTAAAATACAAAATTTTAAACAAAGCATTTAATGGCGCGCAAATGGACGATTTTAAAAAGCAATTAAGCCAAAATATCGCACAAAGTGTAAAAAAATTAGACAAAAAAAATCAAAAACTTTATAAAAAAGTCGATGAAATTAAAGAAATTTTAAAAATTTACGAAGAAAAAGGATTTTAGTGCAAAAGCAAGAAAAAATAGTACAAATGTTTGATAGTATCGCGCCAACTTACGATATAACAAACCGCATTTTGAGTTTTGGCATAGATAAAAGTTGGCGCAAGCGTGCGGTGGATTTTGTGCTAGAAAAATATTCACATCATAGCATAAATATCGCTGATATCGCTTGCGGCACTGGCGATATGATAAGTTTGTGGGATAAGCGCGCAAAGCTGATAAATATTGTTATTAAAAGCATAGCTGGCATTGATCCTAGCAAAGGTATGCTAGAAGTAGCGCGCAAAAAATTTATCAAAAATGAAAAAGTGCGCTTAGAGTGCGCTTATGCCGATAATACCGGCTTAGAAAGCGATTGGGCGGATATAATTTCAATAAGCTATGGCATTAGAAATGTAAGTGAGCGCGAGAAGGCTTTGTGCGAGTTTAATAGAGTGCTTAAAAATGGCGGTTATTTGCTGGTTTTAGAATTTACAAAACGCTCAAAAAAGGGCTTTATGGCAAACTTGCGTGATTTTTATTTGCTAAAAATGCTACCTAAAATCGGCGGTTTTATCAGCAAAAATAAAAATGCCTATGAATATCTCCCACAAAGCATTGAAAATTTTTTAGACAAAGAGCAGTTTAAGAGCGAGCTAAAAAAAGCTGGTTTTCAAGTAGAAATTATTAGAAGTTTTTCTTTTGATATTTGTTCTATGTTTGTAGCTAGAAAAGTAAAAGAATTAGATGATTTTAGTATGCTTGATTAAGGGGTAAATTTTAAAATTTCGCCCTTATTTTGGCATTTTTAGGGCAAATTTTAAATTATGAATTAGAGCGCAAATATTCAAGCACTTCATCGCTGCTATCAAGTAGGGCAAAAGAGCTAAAATCAAGCTCATTTATCATACCGCGAGCTAGCAAAACCTCGCGCATAAACTCTACTAATTTAGCCCAAAACTCTCTCCCATAAAAAATAATTTTTGCTTTTTTTAGCTCCGTGCAAGCTAGCACAAGCACCTCAAATGCTTCATCAAGCGTGCCAAAACCGCCAGGCATTATGATAAAAGCGCAACTTTGCTCTATTAGCAAAAGTTTGCGCTCACTTAGCTTGTTGGAAATTTTAACAAGCGTGCAATATTGATTTGTGATTTGTTCGTGCGGGAGCTTGATGTTTATGCCTATGCTTTTGCCGCCAGCTTCAAAAGCACCTTTATTTGCTGCTTCCATTATCCCGCTACTACCGCCTGTAATGACGCCATATCCTTGCTTTGCTAGGTTTTTTGCTAGCTCGTAGGCGGCTTTGTAGTATTTATCGTTTGCTTTTGTTCTAGCTGAGCCAAAGATTGTGATATAGTGCATTTTCGTCCTTTTAGCGCGCGATTATACTAATACTAGCTAAAATATAATTTAAAAAAGCAAATAAATAAAGTAATAAAGTATATTTTTAAGAAAATGCTAATATTTTAGCGATATAATAGCATTTTAAAAACTGGGGTAAAGATGAAGGTTTTAATAGCTTTAAGTGGTGGCGTAGATAGTTCGATGAGTGCCAAAATTTTATTAGATGCTGGTTTTAGCGTGATTGGGTGCTATATGATGCTCCACGATAAGCCAAATTATCACGAAAAAAATATTGCTAATGTGCAAAAAGTCGGTGATTTTTTGGGGATAAAGACACAAATTTTAAATTTAAAAGAGCAGTTTAAGCACGATGTTTATGATTTGTTTGTTAGTTCTTATGCTAAGGGCATTACGCCCAATCCTTGCGCGCATTGTAATCGCTTGATAAAATTTGGGGCTTTATGGGAGTTTGCTAAGAAAAATGGCTGCCAAAAAATCGCCACGGGGCATTATGCGCGCATTGAAAATGGGCTTTTAAAAGCGGCCGTTGATAAGAGTAAAGATCAAAGTTATTTTCTTTCAAATATCGAACCTGCCGTGCTTTCACATATTATTTTCCCGCTTGGTGATAAATTAAAAAAAGACATTAAAGCAAATGCGGCAAAATTTCCACAAATCGCCGAGCTAGCCACGCAAAAAGAAAGCAGTGAGATTTGTTTTGTAGAAAATTCCTACACAGAAATTTTAGCCAGGCATTTTAACACGCAAATGCGCGGAGTGGTGCGAGATAGCGCTGGGCGGGCAATTGGCGAGCATGATGGATATATGAATTATACAATCGGCAAGCGCAAAGGATTTAGAGTGCATGGCGCGCACGAGCCGCATTTTGTAACGGCTATAAATCCTGAAAATAACGAAATAAGCGTTGGTTTAAAAAAAGAGCTTGAAAAAACAAGTTTTGAGACTTTAAATTTTAATAATTTCACAAATGAAACTAGTTTCAAATGCTTTGTAAAAATTCGCTACAAAAGCGAGCCTGTGCCGTGCGTGGTGCGCCAAAATGGGCGCGGTGGCGTGTTTGTAGAGCTTTTGCGTCCTGCAAGTGCGATAGCTAGCGGGCAACTAGCGTGCTTTTATGATGAGCAAGCCAGAGTGCTAGCTAGCGGGTTTATAGCGTAATTTATGGCTTGATAAATCCGCGCTAAGAGCATAAATTTAGGCTATGAAATTTTAATAAATTAAAATTTTAAGCTAAATTTGTGCGAGGTAAATAAAAATATTTGTGCTAGGCAAGCGCGCATTAAGTGTGATGTTAAAATTTAATGGCAAATTTTGATAAAATTTTAAATATCCTTATGCCATTGATAATATTTCAAGCTAACGCTTGCTAGCGCGCCTATGCCTTCTTCGCGCCCGATAAAGCCCATTTTTTCCATAGTTGTAGCTTTGATATTTACAAAATTTTCATTTACACCTAAAATGCTAGCCACATTTTGGCGCATTTGCTCTTTAAATGGTGTGATTTTGGGCTGTTGGGCTAGTATTGTGATATCCGCATTTACTATATCAAAACCAAAATTTCGCACCATTTTAACGCAAGTTGCGAGTAAATCCTTAGAGCAAGCGTCCTTATAGCGCTCATTAGTATCTGGAAAATGCTCGCCTATATCCCCAAGCCCACTAGCCCCATAAATCGCATCGCACAAAGCATGCAAGGGCGCATCGCCATCGCTGTGTGCTTTTAATGCTTTAATATATGGGATTTTGACCCCACAAAGCGTGATATATTCGCCAGCACAAAAACTATGCACATCAAAGCCATGACCACTAAAAAAAACCTTATCTGCTTTTGGCAAATTAAGATAAGCCAAATCATCTTTAAAGGTTATTTTGCGGGCTTTTTCATCGCCTTGGACATAGCAAATTTTAGCGCCTATTGCTGATATTGCTTGGCTATCATCTGTGAAATCTTCGTTATTTTCAAGTGCTTTTTTAAGCAGCCCCAAGCGCGAAATTTGCGGAGTTTGGATAAGTTTTAGCTCATCTCTATTTATGCTAGTAGAGCCTAAAATGGCAGTATCGGCAACTTTTAGCGCTGGGACTATGCACTGGGCGTTGTTTAATTGATTTATTAGCCTTGAAATTAGCTCAGGCAAAATGCAAGGTCGCGCGATATCGCTAGTCATTACATATTCGCTATCAACAAAATTTAGGGCATTTTTTAGGCTTTGCTGGCGCGTTTTGCCGCCGATTATGTATTCAAAGCTTGGCTCAAAACGCTTCATATAAGCTATTTCGTTTTCTTTGGCGGCGATTACAATTTTTTTAAAGGGTAGCATTTTGGCCAAATTTTTACTAGCATAAAGCCATAAAGGTTCGTTAGCGATCCTTAGCCATTGTTTTTTTGTGGGCATTTTAAAGCGCGAGCTATCGCCTGCGCCAAGCATAATTAGCGAAATATCTAGCATTTTTTTCCTTAATTTCGATTTTGTATGCCACTTTTTTCCATTTTATCTATTTCGTTTTGATAATCTGGATTAAGTTTTTTTAAAGCAGCATTTAGGGCTGAGATCATTTTAGCATCTGCGTTTTTTGAGCCAGCAAAATACTTAATAAAATTAAGCTGTTCATTTGCTTCGTTTGTGATTTTATCGCTTTTAATAGGCAGTTTAAAATTTGCTAAAAAATACTCGCTGATTATGTTTAAATCATTTTTTGATGCGGTTTTGGATTTTAAGAAGTCGTTTATTTGTTTTAGGCTTGGTTTTTTGGCGTTTTTGATTAGCTCTATTACATCTATATCGCTTTTAGCGCGTGATTTAATGCTAAAATATAAAAGAAACAACACAAGAGCTAAAATTATAAATAAAAACACAAGCAAAATAATAATTAAAAGAGTTTTATTCATAAAAAAGCCTGAACTTAAAATTTAAGCGCAAATTATATATTTTTTTGTATAATTTTATTTTAAATTTGGTTAAAATTAATTTTTTAAAAAGGAACAAAATGCAAAAATCCAAAATATTGCCACCCCCCCCAATTATTTTAAGCTTAATAAAAAATTTCCAAAAATTTTATTTTTTAGGCTATAAACAAACTTCTTTGATTGATTTTTTGAGTAAAAATTGCGAACTTATTATAAGTGATGAGAGTATAAATGCCAGCTTTTGTAAAGAGGTTGAAGTATGAAATTAGATGAAAAACTCAAAAAATCTGACCGCCTAGAAGTCAAACCGACATATTATATAACTGAGTATATTTGGCGAGTTTTAATAGTCCAAAAATTTATCTTATTACCACTTGCAAAAACAAATATCACACCAAACCAAGTTACAATTTTTGGTGGATTTTGTATTATTGGCTCATTTATTTTGCTCTATCTAGGGCATAATGTTTTAAGTGGAATTTTATTTTTAATCTATAGCATATCAGACCATACCGATGGAACGCTATCTCGCCTTAAAAATCAAAGCACAAAATTAGGCTACTTTCTTGATTATACCTGCGATTATATAGCGTGGTTTGGGCTTATTATCTTAGCTAGTTATCTTTATAATGTTAGTATATTTTGCACTATTTTTATCATCTCTACCTTGCTATTTCATCAGCAATTTTGTAAGCATTTTATCCATAAAAGATTAAAAAAATTAAATAAAATTTATAGATTTGGGCTTAAAAAATATCTTTTAGAGCGTGGAATTTTACTTGGGATTGATGCAAGCCTTCTTGCTATAGTGCTATCTATTGCGATTTTTAGCTTGAAATTTGAGCTATGTTTTTACGCTCTTGGGACGATATATTTGATAGATTTGATATATCGTAGTACCGAGCTATACTATAATATAAAACTAAATGGGGGGGGTAAATGGATAATAAAACTTATATAATCACCGGAGCCACATCAGGCATAGGCAAATGCGTAGCCAAAGAGCTTGCCAAAAGTGGCGCTAGATTGCTACTTCTTGGTAGAAATTTAAACTCTTTAAACAAGCTAAAAGATGAGCTAAACTCTCCAAATAACCACGATATAGCGATATTTGACTCAAACAAGCTTGATAGCATTGAGCTAGCAGTGGCGAAATTTGCTAATAAATTTAAATTAAATGGCTTTATCCATAGCGCTGGCGTGCTAAGCCCAATGCTACTTCGTGATCTAAATTTAACTAAAATGCAAGAGCTAATTAATATAAATCTACTAACATTTTTCGCTCTAGCTAAGGCTACATTAAAGCATAATAGATATGTCAAAAATGATACTAGCATTGTAGCCATTAGCTCTATGGCAGCTTTTGGTGCTGAGCCTGGACTTAGTCTATATGGAGCTAGTAAGGCAGCCCTAAACTCAGCCGTATCGAGCCTAGCCAAGGAATACGCCAAAAAAGGAGTAAGGATCAACGCCGTAGCACCATTATATGTAAATACCCCTATGTATGATGATTTTGTAAATAACTTCATATCCCAAGAAGCCCACAAATCAAAGCTAAATGAGATAATGCCACTTGGCTTAATAGAGCCTAGCGATGTAGCTAAATCGGTGCTATTTTTGCTAAGTTCTCAATCTAGCAAAATCACCGCAGAGTGTATCAAAAATCAGCTCTGGGGGGGGTAATGATGAAATTTAAGTGGAAAATAGCATGAAACTAGCCTATTACTTGCCAAATGAAACTATAGATAATAGCTACTTTGCTAGTCTTGCTAAAAGTGATGAGTATAGTTGTGAGCAAATTTATCAAAAATCAGGAATCAAATATCGCCACAAGGCCGCCCCAAATGAGCTTACTAGCGACCTAGCGGCTAAGGCGGCTTTAAATTTAATTAATGGGTATGATATAGACCCAGCTAGTATAGATATGCTTTTGCTTTGTACTCAATCGCCTGATTATCTCCAGCCAGCTACGATTTATCTCCTTCATCATAAATTAAATTTACCCAAAACCACAAACGCAATGGAGATTAATATCGCTTGTAGCGGCTACGCTCACGGATTATTAATAGCTAAATCTTTAATAATCTCTAAAAGCGTGAAAAGGGTATTGCTATGCACAGCTGATATGTGCTATAAAATGTTTGAAAATAGTGATATGGCACAAAGAATATTATTTGGCGATGGAGCAAGTGCGACTATAATCGATGATAGCAACGCTTATAAAATCGGTCAAATCATATGCGGCACAGATGGGGGCGGGTTTTTTAGTATGTATAAAAAATATGGTGGCTACGCAAATCCATTTAACGCCCAAACCCCATCAAATACCCTTACCATGAATGGTCCAGAGATATTTCTATTTACCATTAGAGAGATTCCAAATTTAGTCAAACAAACCCTAAAAGCCAATAATCTAAATTTAGATGATATAGACTATTTTGTCTTTCATCAAGCCAATTTATTGATACTTCAAGCCATTGCCAAAAGCTTGAAATTAGATAATTCTAAGGTGATTTATGATATCGAAAATGTAGGCAATACATCATCTTCTAGCATACCAATAGCGTTAAAAAGAGCCATTGAAAATAACAAGATAAAACCTACAAATAAGGTATTAATAGCCGGTTTTGGCATAGGTCTTGCGTGGAGCGGGACGATTATAACTATATAAAGGATTAAGATGGATAAAAAGATAGCTAAATTCAAAGATACAATAGAGTGTGATGAGCCACTTAACCCGCAAACTACGCTAGAATCCATAGCCGAGTGGGACTCAATGGGCAAGATTAGCACTATTATTATGCTAGCTGATGATTATGGGCATACACTTACATATGATGAGCTAAAAGAGCTTAAAATCGTTGGTGATATATTGGATTTGATGAATGAGTGAATTTAATAGATATGGCGTCAAAATCGAAAAATTAAAGCTAAAAGATATAGAGATTTTACGAAGTTGGCGAAATGACCCGAAAATCGCTAAATTAATGCTAAGCCAAAATGGCACACACATAACCAAAGAAGAGCAATTAAAGTGGTTTAACTCCATTCAAAACCAGCCAAATTCGCTTTATTATATGGCTTTTGTCGATGATATAGCTATTGGGTATTTTTGTTTTCAGCAAATTAATTGGCAAGATTGCACCGCTATACCTGGCGAGATTATGGTTATACCAAAGCAATTTGATGAGGCTAGAATTACTCTTGGGGCATACTGCGCTATCTATGATATGGCATTTGAAATTTTAGGGCTTAAACAGCTCAAAGCATATTGCAAACTAGAGAATAAACGCGCCATTCGCATGGCTAAAATATTAAATTTTAAATCCACCCACACAGATAATCAGTGTATATATTTTGAGCTTTATAAAGATGATTATTACCAAATGAGAGATAGCCTAATTTACAAGCTTGGATTGGCGCGAGAATTCGCCAAAAATGAACTCAACAAAAGCTCTAATAATGAAAGACCCGCGCCCGCGAGCAAATCCGCAAAAGCAAGCCCCCGCGCAATTAGAGCAAAGCGCGCCCCAGCCCCAAGATTTAAAAAGCGAACTTATCAAAATGCTAAAAGAAACAACATCTAGCGCAGATGTCGATAATCTAATAATCACGCGCTATGTCGCAGAGCTTAAACGCAACGCAAGGCTCAGTGCTGAATGCGAGCAAGCCCCCACCACTACGCTAACAGGCGCAGGTGCTGAAATGCTAAATCCAGTTTTTAGCGCGCTAGATCAGAGCGAAAAGCGACTTTTAGCACTTGAAAAGGTGCTTGGCATTGGCGTAAATAACCGCGTTAAACTAAAAATCAACGATGAAAAACTAGATGATGAGATGTCAAGCTTTTTAAGCTCTCTTTAACTCTTGCTAAATTCTTTTTAACGCTTTAAAATTCTAAAAATTTTAAGGTTAAAAAGAATGATAAATTTTTTTAAATCAAAGCAAAAAGCCCCGCAAACTCACGCCCACATCGGCATTTTTACGCGCAATGATAGCGAGCTAGGGTTAAGCGAATTTTTACAAAACAAAACAACCCCACTCAGCGCAAATGAAGCAACCAAAATCAGCGCAGTTTATGCGTGTGTTAATTTGCTCTCGCAAACTATCGGCACCTTGCCTTTTGCGCTTTATCATAAAAGTAGCGATAAAGAGCCGTTTATGCCCTTTTTAAAAAACGGCTGGGATACCAATATAGCTGAGTTTAAAGCTATTTTAAAAATTAATGGCAAGATATAAGATTAAAAATTTAATTTATAATTAAGAATAAAATTTTAAACTAAATTCATTTAAAATTCGCGCAAGTAACAAGTGCTTAGCAAAGTTATTTTTATAAATCAAAATTAGTTTTAAAATTTTTCATTTTTATATAGCATTACGCAAATATCGGGTTCGGCGGGCATTCTTGTTATCATAAATACAGGCTCTAAATTAAGATTAAAAGGTGCTTTTCTTAAATCAAGCGGTCTGTATTGTCCTGGAGCTATTTGCTTGTTTTCAAAATTTGCGATTTGTTTATTTGCGATATCGTTTGTGATTAAGGCGTATTTAAACTTAGGTAAAATGCTGATAAATTCGTGTATTTTGCTAGTAGGTAGATGTTGGAGCACATCTTTACAAAGCAACAAATCAGCACTTTTAATTTGGCTAAAATCGCCATCATAATGCTCAAAAGTGATATTATCTTTGGCATATTTTGCGTTGTTGGCGTTTATTACAAAGCTAGCTACATCATAGCCTGTGTAGTAAATATTGCTAAAATCAATATTTTTAGAAAATTGCCAATCACCACAACCTACATCAACCACGCTAGAAATTAAACTCTCGCGCATAAAATTTTGTAAAAACGCGACATAGCCTTGATTTAAGGTTTCTTTTGAGCCACTGCCGCTACCATTACCCCATAAATTCGTCTCATAAATGCTATCAAAAATGGCATTTAAACTAGAATTTTTAAGAAGTAAAGTTTGTATAAAATTTAATTGTCTGTGTAAGGCTAAAATATTGTGATTTATGGTGTTTATGCTATTTTCGAGTTGGGAGAACCCCCTGTAATTTAAAATTTGTTTCATTCATTGTTTGCCTTTTGTTAATTTTTTAGCATTTGCTCTAAGCAAAGGGCGCCATCTAGCACGCTTTGATCATTAAATGCGCCACCTATTAACTGAGCTGAAATGCTTAATCCATCGGCATTTTTAGCCACTGGCACGCTAATAGCTGGCAAGCCAGCAAGATTTACACTAACCGTATAAACATCGCTTAAATACGCTTTTAGCGGATCTTTTAGCTCGCCAAATTTATACGCCGCATTTGGCGTTACAGGCATTAAAAGCAAATCCGCATCATCTAAAATGCTAGCATAAGCCTTGGCAATAAAAGCGCGCGCTTTTTGAGCTTTAATGTAATAAGCATCATAATACCCGCTACTTAGCACAAAGGTTCCCAAAAGCATTCTGCGCTTAACCTCGCTCCCAAAGCCCTCGCCACGCGTAAGCGCATACATATCTTTTAAATTATCGCAATCTGCGCGTTTGCCATACCTTACGCCATCATAACGGCTAAGATTTGCGCTAGCTTCGGCTGTGGCGATGATATAATATGCTGCAATAGCGTATTTTGCGCTACTTAGCTGGCATTGTTTTATTTCGTGGCCTGCTGATTTTAGCGCATCGGCGGCTTTGTAGATGGCGTTTTTAACCTCTGCATCTGCTTCGTCTGTGTAATTTTTAATTAAAGCAATTTTTAGTTTGCGGTTTGGATTAAGAGCTGGGGCTGATGGCGTGAAATTTTGATTTAAACTAGTGCTGTCTTTTTCATCATGGCCTGCGATGATATTGTATAAAATGGCGGCGTCTTCGACATTTTGCGTAATTGGGCCTATTTGATCTAAGCTGCTTGAATAAGCAGCTAAGCCATAGCGACTAACCCTGCCATAGCTTGGTTTAAAGCCTACACATCCACAAAAGGCCGCTGGCTGGCGGATAGAGCCGCCAGTATCGCTACCAAGTGCGGCTATGGCAAGTCCAGCGCCAACTGCTGCTGCGCTACCACCACTGCTACCGCCTGGGACGCGTGTATGATCTAGTGGGTTTAGTGTTTTGCCATAAAAGCTAGATTCTGTCGTGCTACCCATAGCAAACTCATCCATATTTGTGCGCCCAAATGGAGCAAGCCCAGCATTTAAAAGCTTTTCAATTACTGTGGCATTATAAGGTGCTATGTAGCCTTGTAAAATTTTAGAACAACTAGTAATGGCCCAATCTTTTACTTGAATATTGTCTTTTATGGCAATAGGCACGCCAGAGTATTGCTCGCTTAAATCCGTGTTGGTTAATTGCTCGATATACGCGCCAAGTTCGTTGTTGGCTTTGATTTTTTCTTTAAGCTCGGCTCTTAGCGCGCTAATTTGGCTTGCGCTTAGTTTTAGGGCTTGTTTTAAACTGATCATTTTACTTTCCTTTTATTTACAAAATACACGCCAAAGGCTGTAATAGCCATTAATATTACTATGGTAATTATTATGAGCATAAAGCTTACTGGCTCATTCATATTAAGCTCTTAATGCTTCATCACAACGCACACAAAGCGTGTTTTCTTGTGTGCTTGCTAGTTTCCAGCAACGCGGGCATTTGTGAGCTTTGCTTTTGATGATACGGAAATTTGCCTCTTCGCATTCAAACTCGCCTAAAATTTCACCCTCGCCATCAGCCATTATGGCACTTACCATATACCAATCTTGTATATCGCCACCATTGTTTTCATTCATAGCTAAAATGCGCCTACTATTTGTGATTATTTCAAGCTCCAAGGTAGATTTTATAAGTTTTTGTTTTTTGAGAGAATCTACTATTTCATTTAGTTTTTCACGGCTTGCTAGAAGTAAATTATCTTCTATTTCGTAATTAAAATTTAGCGGATATTGCGTTAAATCAAAGGCATCTTGCATATTTTCTTTTAGCACGCTAGGGGCTGAATGCATGGCCTCATCAACCGTGTATGTAAGCACAGGCGCGATTAAAGCTAGCAAAGATCTAGCAATTAATGCCATAGCACATTGTGCGCTATATCTGCGCGCTGAGTTTATATGATCGCAATAAAGTCTATCTTTACAAATATCAAGGTAAATTCCACTCAAATCACTGCTTAAAAAATTTAAAAGCCCATTAAAGCCTTTTGCAAAATCATAAGCCCTAAAACACTCACCAACATCGCTAAATACAGCACTTGCTTTATTTAATATCCATTTATCTATCAAAGTAAAATTTGCTTTTTTAGCTTCGTTTAGGTTTGTGTTTAAATCATTAATATTAGCTAGTAAAAAGCGGATTGTATTGCGGATTTTGCGGTATTGCTCGGTATTTTGCTTTAAAATATCATTGCTAATTTTTAAATCACCCGAATAATCGCTAAGCCCAACCCAAAGGCGTAAAATTTCTACGCCAAATTCCTTTGCGATTTTATCAGGGGCTACGACATTGCCTTTTGATTTGCTCATTTTTTCGCCCTTGGCATCTACGGTAAAGCCATGTGTTAGCACGCTTTTATACGGAGCGTGCGCGTTTATGGCACAGCTTAGTAAAAGTGAGCTTTGAAACCATCCGCGGTGCTGATCGCTACCTTCTAAATACATCGAGCTTGGGTAAGTGCCACTATCATAACGCCCGCTTTTTAGCACAGCATTCCAGGTGCTACCACTATCAAACCAAACATCTAAAATATCATAAACTTTTTCAAGCTCATCTGCGTTATATGCGCTATTACTTGGTAAAAGTTCGCTTATTTGCATGCTCCACCACGCATCAGCACCTTGTTTTTCAAAAATATTTGCGATGTGGCTCATCACAGCTTCATCAAAAATCGGCTCTTTTGTGCTTTTGTGCCTAAAAAACGCTATTGGCACGCCCCAATCGCGCTGTCTTGATATACACCAATCAGGGCGATTTTCTATCATTGAACTTATGCGATTACGGCCATTTTCAGGGTAAAATTTCACATCATCAAGGGCTTTAAGCGCAACTTGTCTTAGTGTTTTGCCATTTAATTTTGGCTCGTCCATTGCGATAAACCATTGTTTAGTGGCTCTATAAATTACAGGTTTATGCGTGCGCCAACAATGCGGATAGCTATGTATAAACTTGCCAACTTTTAGCGCATTTTGGCCTAAAAGCTCTATTATTTTATCATTTGCCTTAAAAATATGCATGCCGATAAACTCATCTAAAAGTTCATCTTTTAAAAGTTTTTTAGAGCGCAAGGTTTCATCATAGCAACCATTTTCATCAACTGGCATTAGCACCTCAAGGCCATATTTTAAGCTTACAAAATAATCATCTTCGCCATGTCCTGGGGCAGTATGAACTAGCCCAGTGCCGCCATCCATTAAAACATGCTCGCCTAACATAAATAGCGATTTTCTTTCATTTAGCGGATTTATGGCGTGTAAGCCTTCAAGCTCTTTTGAGCTAAACTCTTTTATAATCTTGCCACTTGTTAGCCCGTTTGCTACTAAATTTTCAAGCAAAGGCTTAGCAAAAATTAAATTTTCTTCGCTTATTATGTAGGTTTCATTTGGATTTAAGCTTATGCCTTGATTTGCTAGTAAAGTCCAAGGCGTAGTCGTCCAAATAACGGCTTTTGCGCCATTTACGCCTAATTTTTTACTAGCATCATCATCAAGCTCAAATGCTACAAAAATACTATAATCTTCTTTATCTTGATATTCCACCTCGGCCTCAGCCAGTGCTGAGCGCGCCGCCCAGCTCCAAAAAACAGGCTTAGAACGCTCAATCAAAAGCCCATTTTTAGCCACAGCACAAAGCGCTCTATAAATATCAGCCTCAAAGGCAAATTTCATCGTAAGATAAGGCTCGTCCCAATCAGCCACGCAACCAAGGCTTTTAAACTCATTTTTTTGTATTTGTATAAATTCCTTAGCCCAGGCTCTACAATGCTCTCTAATGGCTGATTTTTCCATTGTTTTTTTAGCTTGGCCTAGTTTGTTTTCTACTTGTTGCTCAATAGGCAAGCCGTGGCAGTCCCAGCCTGGCGTAAAGCGCACGCCTTCGCCATTAAAATAATGCGTTTTAACTATAATGTCTTTTAAAATTTTATTTAAAGCGTGGCCGATGTGAATATGGCCGTTTGCATATGGTGGGCCATCGTGAAGCGTGAAATCTACGCTCTTTCTAGCCTTTTTCATTTTTTCATAGATTTTTTTTTCGTCCCAGCTTGTAAAGCGTTTTGCTTCATTTTGGCTTAAATCTGCTCTCATAGCAAAGCTTGTATTTGGCAAGCGCAAAGTATCTTTATAATCCATATTTTCGCCTTTTGAAAATTTTAAAAATTGCCGATTGTAGCCAATACTTGCATAAAATAAGCTTATTTTGCTAAAATGCAAAATTTTTTAAAAGAGGCAAGATGAAACATATTTTATTAATTGTAGGTTCGCAGTTGCATATAAATGAGCTTTTTTTAGCTTATATTCGCTCTCAATATTTACATCATTTTGGTGAAAGTGCGTTGATTTTTTATGTGCGAGATGGCGATAACGAACTGCCATTTAAAATAGAAAAATACGCCAAACACACTAAAATAATTACCATCGTAGCAAGCGATGCAAACTTTTCTACTATCGCTAAAATTTTATCTACCCTAAGCAATGATACCTTAGAGTTAAAAGACACCACGCTAGCACCAAGTAGAGCAAGACTTGAAGCAAAAGATAGCTTTGTAGTAGAGCTTGAAAATGCAAAAATAAATCTTTTAAAAGCCATACCTACGCAAATTTTACCGCCTTTTTTATTACATTTAGAAGACAAAATGCTTAGCTTTAATCTGCTTGATATTGATAAAAATAGCGCATTATCCGTGCTTAAAGAGCTTGGCGTGGTTCATAATGTCCAAATTATTGCTAGTAATATTTTGGAAAATCTTGTTTATGTTAAGGCTATATCTCAAAAATTTGGACAATTAGATGGCTTTTTGGCTGAGGTTAAAAATAATTTTGTCAGGCATTTTATAGCTAGTGATAATATCGTAGAGTTTATAGTTTCGCGCCTTAAAGAAATAAAAGCTAGTATTACCTTGGCTGAGTCTTGTACAGCAGGGCTTGGGGCTTGTCTTTTGGGTCAAATTCCAGGTGTGAGCGAGATTTTTGCTGGTTCGGTGATAAGTTATGCAAATTATATTAAAAATATTTGGCTAAATGTAGATGAGAGTATATTAAATGAACACGGCGCTGTTAGCGCGCCTTGTGTAGAAGCGATGGCAACAGGTGCGCTAAATCTTTGTGGGGCTGATTATGCCTTGGCTATTAGCGGGATAGCAGGACCTGGCGGTGGCAGCTTAGAAAAGCCAGTTGGCACGGTTTTTATCGCTGCTGCATCAAAGCAAAGTGTGTATTCTAAAAAAATAAATCTTAGTGGCGATAGGGATTATATAAGAAAGCAAAGTGCGCTTAGTGCTTATGCTTTTTTGCTAAGCTCTTTTTGGAGTGAAATTTGCGCTTTTAAAGATGAAGAAAAAATATAAAAAGGCAAGAAATGTTTAAAAAAGCTATTTTGGTAATTTTTGCTGGTATTTTGCTAAGCTCTTGTGGCAAACAAAAAGATTTAATAATCGTAACTTGTGGGACTTATAAACCTTTTTCTTACACGCAAAATAATCAATTAAAAGGCATTGATATAGAAATTATCCAACAAATAGCAAATGCAAGCAATTCAAAGCTCTTGCTTTTAAGTGCTGGACAATATAATTTAATAGAATATGTAAGCTCAGTAGATGTCGATGGCGCAATTTGTGCTATAAGCCCAGATGATAAAAGCAAGAAAATTGTAAATTTTAGCCAAATTTATCACGGCGAAAATATTGAAATTTTAGTAAATAGCACAAATTATACAGGCAAGGTTTTATTAGAGGCTAAAAATGAAAAAGAGCTAATAGATGTTATGAAAGAACTAAGCCAATCACGCATTGGCGCTATTGCAGGCACTTTGAGCGAAAAAATCGCCAAAGATTATGCAATAAAATATTTTGATGATTCTAGTGTGATCACTTTCAAACAAACAAAAAGCGCGCTAAAAGCTCTAACATCAGGCGATATAGATTTGTTATTATTAGTTAGAAATTCCACCGATTATAAACAATCCTTTCCAAAACTAGCACAAATAAACTCACCCTTATTTAGTGAAAATTTCGCCATCGCTATTTCTAAAAACAAGCCCGAGCTTTTAGCCCAAGTAAATGAAATTTTAAAGCAAATGAAAGCAAACGGCACCTTAGAAAAAATTAAAAAAAAATATAGCAAGATGTAAAATTTTCTATTTAGCGTTTTGATAAAAGTTTTAAAATTTACCCAGCAAGGCGCGCTTTAATAGCTTGATAAAATTTTATTTTTTTTAGATTTTTGGATTAAATTTTAATTTATTTAAAATTTCACAGAGCAAATTTTAAAATTTGCCAATATTTTGGCTTTTGAAGCTTTTGTGTTAATTAAATTTTAATAAAGCACAACAACCTCTTCTTCTAAACAAATACCAAAACATTCAAAAACGCGTTTTTTTGCTAGATTTATTAGAATTAGTGCATCATTAAAGCTAGCATTGCCGTGATTTATTAAAAAATTAGCGTGCTTTTTTGAAAGCTCGCAAGCGCCGATTTTATGGCCTTTTAAGCCGGCTGCTTCTATTAGCCTGCCAGCACTATCATTGCTTGGATTTTTAAAAATAGATCCAAAGCTTGCCCCGCTTGGCTGATTTAAGCGCGCAAGCCTTAAACTCTTGCTAAGAGCGTCATTAAAGCCGTGCCTTAACTCAAAACTTGCTTCAAAAATCACGCCTGAAATTTCACTTTTTCTATACGCAAAAGCGCATTCATCTTTGCTTAAACTTTTGCCAGCGCAATTTAGGCTTATTAGGTTATCGCTAATGCTAAGCCCTTTTAAGCCAGCATTCATTTTAATTAGTCCGCCTAAAAATCCAGGAATTTGACCTATGGCTTCAAAGCCCGAAATATCATTATTTTTAGCAAATTTATAAATATCTTTTGAACTTGTTTTGGCTCCAATTTTTAATAAGCCATTTTCGCATTTTATATAATTAAACTCATCGCTTAAAATGCCAAGCTTGCCTGAAAAATCCGGGCTTATTAAAAGATTATTTGCCCCGCCTATAACAATGCCATCAAAGCTTTGATTTGGCGTGATTTGCTCTACATCTAATACTCCACCAATTTTTACAGAGCTGTATTTGGCAAAATCAATTCTCATAGCTTTATTGAATGAATGTTGGTATTTTATTAAGCACGGAGCGCGTAAAATCGATCATTTCATTCATCATCCACGGCATTAAAAAAATAAGCACCGCCACCACAAGTAAAATTTTTGGCACAAATGAAAGCGTCATTTCATTTATTTGCGTAGTGGCTTGAAAAATACTAATAATCAAACCAGCAATCAAACCGCTTAATAACATCGGCAAGGCTAAAATAAGTGCTATTTTAAAGGTCTGCACTCCAAGTCCTACTAATTCACTTTGCATTTTTTTATCCTTAATTAAGAGTTTCTATAATCCATATACTCGCGCGGTATGAGATTTGGTTGGCAAGTAATTAAACGCGCAAAAAAGCCATGTTTAAAGCCAAGATAAAAAAGCTTATCAAGGGCTTTTATTTGTGTTTGGCTTAATTCTACTGAGTTTTGGTTTGCGTATAAACTTAAATAAATATCTAATTTTTCGTCATTTACGCGTACTAAATTTCGCTCCATTAGCATTTTGCTAAGCATTTTTTTATGCGAGTTTGCCACGCTTACGGCTTGTGTTAAGAGTTTTTCGCAATTTATGGCATCGCTAAGTGGGAGAGAGCGGCGCAAGCACATACCGCCAAGTGGCAATGGTAGCGAATCGCCGGCTAATTCTTGCCATAAATCCCAAAGCTCCATCTCCACGCACAATTCATCATTAAAATCCAAAATGCTCTCATGTATTAGCACGCCAGCATCGCATTCTTTGCTTAAAACAGCATTTTCAATATCCAAGAAATTTTTATAAATTATTCGCGCTTTTGGGTAAGCTATACGAAAAATCAACGCATTTGTCGTGTTTTCACCGCTTAGCGCAACCTTAAAATTTGGCTTTAAAATTTTATCCTTGCGCCTTATGAGCTTTGGCCCATATCCTTGCCCAAAGCTTATGGCCGTGCGTAAAAGCGCGTATTCATCGCATATTAACGGATACAATCCAAAGCTAATAGCGCATATATCGTATTCTCCACGCAAAGATGCCGTGTTTAGCGTTTGTATATCAGCAGAGCTGGCTTGAAATTTTAAATTATGCGCATTGCACCAGCCAAATTTTATAGCCGAATACATAAAAATATCATCAGCATCTGGTGAATGCGCTAAGCTAATTTGCTTCATTTTAACCTCAAAATTGCGTATTTTAGCCATTTTTAGCTTAAAACGCCTAATTTTAGTGCTTGTGTAATTAAAATTTAAGCCAAATTTTAAAATTTAGGCTAAATTTTAAAATAACTTGCTTTTATCAATTTGGCTTCTTGCTCTTAGCGTGATTTGCTCGCTAAATGCGTTATTTTTAAATATATCCACACCTGCGCGCGCTATCATCGCAGCATTATCGCTACAAAACTCCAAAGGCGCAAAAAGCACCTGCGTGCCGTGTTTTAGGCAAAGTTCGCAAATACTAGCACGAAGCCTAGCATTTGCGCTAGCTCCGCCAACTACGCCAAAATACTTAAACTCACGCAAAGCAAAAATGCGCTCTAATTTATCCATAATATGCAAGCAAGCCACGCGCTCAAAACTAGCGCAAATATCACAAATGCTATCTTGTAAAAGATTTGATTTTTTTTGCTCTTGTATTGTTAGTCTTACTTGATTTTTAAGGCCTGAAAAGCTGTATTCTAGGCGTTTTTGCTCTTTTAATGGCAGGGTAAAATTAAAGGCTTTATCATCGCCATTTTTGGCTAAATTTTCAATCCTAGCCCCACCTGGATAGCCAAGATCTAGCATTTTTGCTACCTTATCAAAACTTTCTCCAAAACTATCATCACTAGTAGCACAAAGCACGGATATTTCGCGGTTTTGGTTAATTTCAAGCACCATAGTATGCCCGCCACTAACCAAAAGCACGCCAAGTGGTAATTTAATTTGGCTTGTTAAAAAAAGCGAATAAATATGGCCGATTAGGTGATTGACGCCAAAGGCTTTTAGATTAAGCGCTACGCTAAGAGCGCGCACAGCACAAATTCCACCTATTAAACTAACGCTAAGTCCTGGCTCGCTAGTAGCACAAAGTGCTTTTAGTTGCTTAAAATATGGTTTTGCGCGCTCTAACATCGCTGGTATCGCACTAACATGAAGCCTACAAGCTAGCTCAGGCACAACTCCGCCGTATTTTTCGTGCCAAATTTCTTGGCTTAGTTTTTCATAATGGATCAAAGAATAATCATCTAAGCTCATTATAGCTAGCGAGCTATCATCACAGCTACTTTCTATGGCTAGTATCATCACGGGCCCTTATTTACTTAGAAATTCTCTAACTTTTTTATCAAGCTCTAAAATATCGCCAAAGCACGAAATTTTTGCCGAACCAAACTTATCAAGTGCTTTAAAACAAGCCCTGCTAATATCTAAAAAACCACATTCATTTTTTAAAAACTTATACACCATTTGCTCATTTGCTGCATTTACTATAACCCCAAGTTTTGGGTTATCTAGCAAATAATCTTTTAGCGTGAAAATAGGATATTTTTTAAGGTTTATTTTTTTAAATTTTAATGTTAAATCAGCAAGATTTAGGGGCGATAAAATTCTGCTTTCAAGCCCGATGGCATGGGCTATTGCTAGTTTCATATCAGGCGCGCTGATGTGGGCTGTGGTTGAGCCATCATAAAATTCTATCAAAGCGTGAATCGTGCTGGTTTTTTCAATAAGCGCGTCAATATTTTTACATTTATATAGCCAAAAAGCTTCAAGCACTTCAAAGAGTTTATTTGCCATTGTTGCGCTATCTATGGTGATTTTTGCGCCCATATCCCAAGTGGGATGATTTAGGGCGAGTTTTGGGCTTAGGTTTGCGATTTGTTTGGCTTTTAGCTTGCGCACAGCTCCGCCCGATGCTGTTATAATAAGCTTTGATGGGGCGCAAAATTTATTGCTTAATAAAAATTTTAAACCAAAATGCTCGCTATCAATAGGCATAATCTCATCACAGCGCAAAAAAGCCCCGCCAGCTACCAAGCTTTCTTTATTTGCAAGGGCTAGCTTAAAGCCATAATCTTGGGCTAATTTACTAGGTATAAGTCCGGCAAAGCCCACAATAGCGTTAATTAGTGTGGTATTTTTGCTACAACATTGGCTATCGCAAGCTTTCATAAACACAGCCAAATCGCTAAATACTCGCTTATGCCTGATTTTTTTTGCGTAATTTTTATCGGCCATATACACTAGTTTTGGTTTAAAATTTGCGATTTGCGCGTTTAAGAGTTCGTAATTTTTATTAGCTCCAAGGGCTAAAATGCTGATATTATGGTCTTTTGCTAGTTTTAGAGCGTTTTGGCCTATTGAGCCTGTTGAGCCTAGTATTATCATCGCTTAATTATCCTAAGGCCACAACGAGCACTACCGCGCCAAATAAAAGCCCATCAACCCTATCAAGCAGCCCGCCGTGGCTTGCTAGCAAGGTGCCGCTATCTTTGATGCCAGCAATGCGCTTTAAATAGCTCTCAAATAAATCGCCAAAAATCCCAAAAATCGCTACTAAAATGCTAATCCCAAATGCTTTAAAATGGCTAATTGCTTGCTCGTTAATTTCTATAAAATTTATCGCATACAAATATCCTATAATTGCCCCAGCCATCACACCAGCTAGCGCGCCTTCTATGCTTTTGTTTGGGCTTGATGGACAAAGGGCGTGCGCTTTATTTTTGGCCTTAGCAAATCTCCCGCCAAAAAAGGCCGCACTATCGCTAGCTACTATACAAAGCACAAGCCAAACAAGCGCGCTCATACCTTGATCTTTTAGTAAGCCAAACATCAAAAATATCGGCGCTACTGGATACAAAAATGGCAAAATGATTTTTGGCTCTTTATGTTGGATTAAAGCTAGCGCGCCAGCAATTATTGCAAGCATTAAAAAAATCACATAAAAAGCATTCATAAAAGGCAAAAAAGTAAAAAATACAAGGCTTAATAAAACCAGTGCGCGATTTTCTATGCTATAAAATTTTAAAGATTCGCTCACGCAAGCACACAAAAGCAGGGCAAAAAGTATAAAATTTATCCACGAAATATCCAAACAAGCCAAAATTACAAAGGCTAAAAGTAGGCCAAGGCCGATTATTATGCGGTTTTTCATAATTGTTCCTAAAAGCAAAATTGTTGATTTTATCTAAAATTTGCTAAATTTAATCAAAATTTTAACCCTAGCTTAAAATTAAAAGCAAATTTTAAACAAACTTTGGCATAATGCGCGCCCATGAAAATACAAGCCCTAGAACTTGCCAAATGCGCAAAACTCGCCGACCAAATCAGCGAAATTTTAAATCTTAGCCCAGATATTAAACAAGCTTTTGCAAATACCCCACGCACGATTTTTGCTCCATCATTTGCCGATCCTTTTAGCCTTGATGCTCATCCTATTGATAGCGGGCAGTGGATTAGCTCGCCTCTAACCGTGGCTAAAATGACCATAGCCTTAAATGCCAAAAACTGCGATAATGTTTTAGAAATAGGCTGTGGTTCTGGCTATCAAGCTGCGATTTTATCGCATTTGGCGCATAGAATTTTTAGCATTGAGCGCATAGAAACGCTTGCAAATACCGCAAAAGCGCGCTTTAAAGAGCTTGGGGTAAATAATGTTTTTGTGCGTTTTGATGATGGCAATAATGGTTGGAGTAGCTATGCGCCTTATGATCGTATTTTGCTTAGTTGTGGCTGTGTGAGCGTGCCTGAGCGCCTTTTTTCTCAGCTAAAAGATGGCGGGATTTTAGTAGCACCAGTTGGCCAAAACCAACAACAAAACATAATAAAATACACAAAATTTGGCGATGAAATTACAAGCCAAAAGCTTGATGTTTGCGAGTTTGTGCCACTTTTAAGTGGTAGAGCGTGATTAAAATTTGAAAATTATCTTAAAAATCACAAATTTTAAAAATTTATCTAAGAAATTTTAAACTTTATCCTTAAAATAATATCTTAAAATTTGGCTAAGAAATTTTAATTTTATCTTTAAAATTAGCAAATTTTAAAATTTATTATTAAATGAAAAAATTTTAAAATTTATCATTGCTTACAGAGCAAGCGCTCTGTAAATTTGCTATTTAACGCGGTAATTTGGGGCTTCTTGCGTGATTATTACATCGTGGGCGTGGCTTTCTCTAAGGCCTGCTGAGGTAATCTCTACAAACTCAGCCTTAGTTTGAAATTCTGTGATATTTGCGCTACCACAATACCCCATCGAGCTTCTTAACCCGCCAAGTAATTGATGAGCTACTGCTTTTATGCTACCTGCGTAAGGCACGCGCCCTTCGATGCCCTCAGGCACTAGCTTTTCAGCAGCCGTGCCTTCTTGAAAATACCTATCTGAGCTTCCACGCGCCATAGCCGCGATTGAACCCATGCCACGATAGCTTTTATACTGCCTGCCTTGGAAAGTTACTAGCTCGCCTGGCGTTTCATCACAGCCTGCAAATAACGAACCTATCATCACAGAGCTAGCACCAGCTGCTAAGGCTTTGGCTATATCGCCGCTGTATTTTATACCACCATCTGCTATTATAGGCACGCCTGAGCCTTTAGCAGCCTCAGCGCAGTCGCTAATGGCTGTGATTTGTGGTACGCCAACGCCTGCAACTATGCGCGTGGTACAAATCGAGCCTGGCCCAATGCCTACTTTAATGCCATCAGCACCTGCTTGTATTAAATCCTCAACAGCTTTTGGATTTGCTATATTTCCTACTATTACATCTATATCAGGTAGGGCTTTTTTTATTTCTTTTAATGTGTCTATTATGCCCTTAGTATGTCCGTGCGCGCTGTCTATTACAAGTGCGTCCGCGCCAGCTTTTGCTAGCTCTAAGGCTCTATCTAGCGCGCCCACGCCAATAGCAGCTGCTACGCGCAATCTGCCGTATTTGTCTTTATTTGCGTTTGGGTATTCTTTGCGTTTTTTTAGATCTTTTATGGTGATTAAGCCTTCTAAGCGACCATCATCATCTACAATAGGTAATTTTTCTACTTTATTATTAGCAAAAATTTTCTCCGCATCATCAAGTGTGCAACCTTTTGGAGCGGTAATTAGTGGGATTTTTGTCATAACCTCGCGCACTGGTTTTTTATAATCTATCTCAAAGCGCAAATCTCTATTAGTTAAAATGCCCAAAAGCATCTTAGCCTCATCAACTACTGGCACACCTGAAATGTGGTATTCGCTCATAATCTCTAACGCGCGCGCCACACTTTCATTTGGGCTTATAAAAACCGGATCAAAAATAATCCCACTCTCACTTTTTTTGACACGGCGCACCTCTTTTGCTTGGCTTTGTGTATCCATATTTTTATGGATTACGCCTATGCCACCTATGCGCGCCATCATAATAGCTGCGCGGTGTTCTGTAACTGTATCCATAGCAGCTGAAATTAAAGGCACATTTAAAGAGATGTTTTTTGTAAGTTTGCTTGTAATATCTACTTCTTTTGGCAAAATTTGTGAATATTGTGGCACTAAAAGCACATCTTCAAAGGTTAGGGCGCGTTTAAGAATCTTCATCTATTCTCCTTAAAATTTTCGCGCAATGATAGCATAAATCTGCGTTGTTAAGGAATTTTTAGCTAGCAAGAAGATAAAATTTAAAATTTTAATTAAATATTATTTTACGAAAATAAAAGTAAGAAATATGTAAAAATCAGCCTTTTATAAAATTTGTGTGTTGATTTAGCAAGCTAATTTAAAGTTAAAATTTTAAATTTTAGCTTGCCAAAAAATTATTTTTCTAGCCATTCTTTTGATTGATTTAAGATGTTTTCATTTGTAACATCTATATAACCTGCTATGGTAAAAAGCCAATGAGCTTGTAAGCAAACCCATTCATAAAGTTTTTCGCATTTTTGCTCGTAAGTATCTGCTTGGCGCACTACAAGCTTAGCAAAATCTAAATCTTTATGTTTAAGCGCAGCACCACAAATAGTAAAATAACTGCTTAAAAATCTTTTATCACTTAGGCTATCTTTTATCACATCAACTTTATCGCTAAAAGCTTGTAAGCGAGCGTAATTGATTTTGTTTTCTTTGCCTTGTTGTTTTAAGAGTTTTACTTTTTCAATTTCTTTTACTAAGGCTGAAAAAAGCTTTTCTACGCGTTTTTGTAGGTTTTGACCATAGCGCAGGGTGGATTTTATGTGTTTTTGGTAGCGTTGCAATTTAGCAGCTTGGCGTTTTTGGCTTAGTGGTTTTATAGCTTTTAGGTGTTTTTTTGGCTCTTTTAGGATTATTTCTACTAGTTTTTCAAATGGTTTTTCTTCTACTCCGCTAATGCGCGCTCCGCCTTCTGTGCAATTATAAAGCTTGATTTCTTTGCGATGTAGCATTGCTAAGTTTTCAAAATATCTTCTAAATAAATTCCAAAAAGTATTAGTCTTAACAAAGCCCTTGCCACCATATTTTGGCGCAAGCTCGATAGTTGTTTTTTCTATATCGGTTTCTCTTTCGGTAAAAATATGCCCTTTTGAATGGCTCGTGCCATTATCGCCAAAGGCTAAATCTTGGCCTATTAAAATGGCTTTTTTATGCCCTAAGGCTAAGGCTAAATCAAACCCTAAATGCGCTGCTGATGGCCCTGAGCCCATGTAGCCAAAATCTTTATCCTTAAAACCTCTTTCATAATTTAATGGTCGCATTGTATAAGAAACATTGCGCCCTTTCATTTTAGCTACTGTATCTTCGTGCATCAAGCTTGAAATTACAAAAATTATATCTTTATCAAATTCATTTGGCGTGGAGTTATAAAATTTACTAGTTGCTGGCACGCGCTCAATGCTTACTACATAATCAGGCACGATGCCTTCTTTTTTTAGTATCGGGTAGCTCGCATCTACACAAATAACGCTTGCGTGTTCGCGCACTTTTTTTAATAAAGGCAACTGCTTTGCAAGGCTGGGGCCAGTGGATACGATAATGGCGCTTTTTACTTTATTTTTGCGCGCTTTTATAATGCTTGAAATAGCTAGGTTTTTTAGCATTTGAGGAATGTTTTTTGTGGTTTGGTTTATGCCTGTGAGTGCGTCTGTGCAGTCGTTGCCTATTTCTTGGATGCATTGTTTTATCGCATCATTCATAAAGCGATTTACTTTAAGCATATCATTTTTATAGCTTAAATAATACGGGCAATTTATGTATAAATCATATAATTTCGCACTAGAAAGCACCTCGTCCATTCTAGCAATAGCATAATAATGCGATGGGCTAAACACGCTTGAATGCGCGATTACTAGGCGATTTTGGTGTAAATCTATGCTAAAATCGATTAGGTTTAGCACTATAAAAATAATCTCAATTTCTGGCTCAAAAACTATAATGCGTTTGTGGCTATCATTTGCTAAGAGCGATTTTATCAGCACTCCATTGCCAAGTCCGTAAATAAAAAGAGCCAAATAGCGCGCATATTTTTTTTCAAATTCATTTATTTGTTTTGTAACATCATCTAGTGGATTTTTGTATAAATATTCATAATTTTTTGTGTTAATTATGTTTAAAGCTAGCGGATCAGCGCCCATATAAACATTAAAATTTTTATTCTCTTTAATCTCTAAAAGTTCTTTTGCGAGCGTGGCCGAATAAGTGCTAATTGCTAAAATATTTCTTTCAAAAATGCTGATTTTATCGCCTTTATCTAGGATATTTTCTATGTGTTTGCCTAATTCGTGTTTTGTCATTTTGATCCTTTTAAATTTTAATTAGTCCTAAATCGCCAAAATTAAAATTTATTAAAATTTGAGATTTTTTAAGCAATTATAATGCCAAATTTAAGTTATAATTTTAGCTTAAATTTTATTTTTTAGGTATTTTATGAAACACATTCAACTCTTTGCTGCTTTTGTGATCATTTGTGCTGGATTAAATGCCGCAGCTAGCGTGGTTGTGCCGTTTTTGCTAGCGATTTTTATTAGCGTGGCGGTTTTGCCTTTGATGCGAATTTTAACGCATTATCGCGTGCCACGCGCTCTTGCGATAGTATTTTTGGTAGGGATTTTTGGGACGATTTTATGGTTGCTTGGTGGAGTTTTAAGCAATACAATTAGTGCTTTTGTGGCTGATTTGCCAATTTATCGCGTTAAGTTTGAAAGCGTGCTTGCTAATTTGCTTCAATGGCTACAAGAGCGTGGCATAAACACTAACGCAAACGAGCTAATCTCACTAAATGTAGAGCGCATTTTTAGCTCAGCTACTGGGATTTTAAAAAGCACCAGCGAGATTGTAACTAAAAGCTTTTTAGTGCTTTTATTAGTGATTTTTATGCTTTTTGAAGCACCGATTTTTGCTCAAAAATTTATTAGTTTTGGTGATTTTGCTTCAAGCGTGGTCGGTAATTTTGCTAGAAATTTAACCCATTACATCGCCATTAAAACCACCTCATCGATCGCAACGGCCGCTATTTTAGCACCTGCTTTGATTTATTTTAATGTTCCATATATTAGCATTTGGTTATTTTTGGCTTTTGCGCTTAATTATATCCCAACGGTTGGTAGCATAGTAGCAGCGGTGCCTGCGATTTTTATGTGTTTATTGGTAAATGAACCTATTTATGCTTTGTATTTGGCTATTATTTATTTGATTGTAAATATCGCAATAGGCAATTTTATCGAGCCTAGATTTTTAGGCTCTGGGCTTGGGATTTCTACGCTTGCTGTGGTGCTTAGCTTGATTTTTTGGGGATTTTTGCTAGGGATTGGCGGGGCGTTTTTAGCAGTGCCATTAACTATGAGTATAAAATTAGCCCTAAATGAAAGCAAGCAAATGCGCTATATAGCGGTGCTTTTAAGTGATAAGGCTTAAATAAGGATTAAAATGAAAATCTTCTTTTTAGCTACTATGCTAAGCAAACGAGCAAGTAATCTAATAAACGCAAATGATGAATATTTAGTGCTTTCACCACTTGATGATGAAGAGCTAAAAAGCAAATGCCAAAGCAAAATTATAAAATACGAAATAGACACGCTTGCTTTTGTTTTGATGATGATTTGTGCGAAAACTTTTTTAGAAAATGAGTTTTTTAGTGATGCAGATATTGGCTATTTAAGCGGTGAAAGCAATGTAGGCGAAGAAGAAATAGAGCAGATTTTAGAGTTTTTAGCAAAGGCAAAACGCCTAATAATTGCGCCTGAAATTTTTAACGAAACTAATGCAAAAAGTTTGGAGTTTATGCTAGGGCTTATTTGTAAGCATTTTGAGCTTGAAAGCGTGGATTTAGCAGGGCAGGGCGTTAGTTTTGATGGAGAGCTTGGCGAGCTTGAAGATGGGCGCGATTTTAACGGAGCTTGCGTGTTTTATTACACAAACCCGCAAAGCAAGCTTTTAGGCTCAGAGCTTTTTGCAAAGGTTGCAAAACTAAAAAATGGCGATAAAATCACGCTAAAAACAAGCTTTGGCGAGTTTGAAACTACTTTTAGTGTGGATGAAAAATTAAAAGGATTGATAGGAATTTTTTCTCACCAAAAAGCAAAAAATTGCTTTGAGAGATTAAAATTTTAATTTACGCTTAGCGCATTTGGCGCAAATTTTAAAATTTGAGTTTTGAAATTTTAAAATTTCGGCTTTAAAATTTTAAATTTTTGGCTTTAAAATTTTAATATTATAAAATTTGTTAAAAGAGCAAAAATGCAAAATGCCTTAATTTTAGCTGGGGGTAAATCAAGCCGTATGGGCTTTGATAAAAGCTTGTTAAAATACGATAATTTCGCTACGATAACGCATTTTTTATATTATAAATTAAGCAAGCTTTTTGCTTGCGTGCAAGTTAGCGCAAAAGAGCAAAAATTTACCCCGCCACTACCTTTGTTAAAAGATGATTTTAAGGATTTTGCGCCTATTTTTGTGCTGGCTAATTTAGATAAGTTTTTTACTTCTAGCATTTTTATAATCCCAGCAGACCAGCCCTTTATCAACGAAAGCACGATTTTAGCGTTATTTGAAGGCTCAAAAAGCGCGCAAATTTGTATAGGATCAAATAAAGACCAAACTCACCCGCTTTGTGGATTTTTTAATCCAAGCATTGCAAAAATAGCAAAAGAGCAAATAAAAAATCAAAATTACGCCATAAAAGAGCTTTTAAAGGCTTGCGATACCAAAATAATAAGCTTTGATGAGAGCGAGCAGTTTATAAATCTAAACACCACAGCAGATATCTCCAAGGCAAATAATGCGCTAAATATGCGCTTAAAATACTAAAATTTAGACTTTATAAAGGCATTTTTAGCTACATTCTTGCTTAAAATTTTTTAGGATTGTGTATGAGTGGGCTTGAAAAATTACAAAAAAATTTAGGCTATGAGTTTAAAGATACTAAACTTTTAGCACACGCTTTGGAGCATAAAAGCACGCATAGTGGGCTAAATAACGAGCGTTTGGAGTTTTTGGGTGATGCGGTGCTGGATTTGATTGTGGGTGAGTATCTTTTTAAAAAATTTAAAAATCAGCACAACGAGGGCGATTTGAGCAAATTGCGAGCTGCTTTGGTTAATGAAGCTAGCTTTGCAAAAATCGCTAAAATGCTTGAAATAGGCGAGTTTTTGCATATTTCGCCAGCAGAAGAGCGCAATGGAGGCAGAAATAAACCAAGCCTTTTAAGTGATGCGCTTGAAGCCACAATGGGCGCGATTTACCTTGAAAGCGGGCTTGAAGCAGTGCGTAAAATTTTTATAAAACTGCTTGAAAAAGAATATAAAAATATCGACACAAGCACGCTTTATAAAGATTACAAAACCCAGCTCCAAGAGCTAACACAAGCGCATTTTGGCTCACTGCCTAGCTACGAGCTAATAAGCACAAAAGGCCCAGATCATAAAAAAATCTTTGAAATGGCATTATTTTTAAATGGCAAACAAATCTCAACCGCACAAGGCGATAGCAAAAAGCAAGCCGAGCAAGCTAGCGCCAAAATCGCATTAGAATTGCTTTTTGCTAAAAGCTCTACTAAACCAAGTAAAATTTCAAACAAAAAAGAGCCAAAATCAACAAAAAATAAAGGCACAAAATGAATACCTTTGGCAAAATTTTAAGATTAAGCACTTTTGGCGAGAGCCATGGCAGGGCGATTGGAGGCGTGCTTGATGGCTTGCCAGCTGGTTTGAAAATAGATTTAGCTTATATTAAAGCGCAAATGGCGATGCGAAAACCAGGCGGCAAATACGCAACCAACCGCAAAGAAGATGACGATTTATCCATACTTAGCGGGGTTTTTGAAGATGATGGCGCATTAATTAGCACAGGCACTCCAATAGGCTTTATCATCAAAAACACAGCCCAGCACAGCGGGGATTATGATAATATCAAAGATATTTTTCGCCCAGGTCATGCTGATTATACATATTTGGCAAAATACGGCGTGCGCGATTATAAAGGTGGCGGCAGAGCAAGCGCAAGAGAAACGGCTATAAGAGTTGGCGGAGGCGCGTTTGCTGGGTTGCTTTTAGATGAGTTTGGCATAAAGGTTCAAGCTGGCGTGATATCAATTGGCAAAATCGGCCAAGCAAAGCACGCCCTAAGCGCGCTTGCAAGCGGTAAAAATAGCCAAGATTGCGATTTTAGCCACGCCGAAAATAGCGAAATTTTCGCCCTAAATCCTAGCCTTGAAAACGAGCAAAAAGAGCTTATCCAAAAACTCAAAAATGAAGGCAAAAGCGTAGGCGCAAGCGTGATTGTGCGCATTAGTGGGCTATTTGCTGGGCTTGGCGAGCCGCTTTATTATAAACTAGATAGCCAGCTTAGCGCTGCGATGATGGGCATAAATGGAGTAAAAGCCGTAGAACTTGGCATAGGCGCGCATTCAGCCAAGCTTAACGGCTTTGAAAATAACGATTTTATCCAAAGCCTAAAATCAAGCAAACAAAACACGGCAAATTTTAATCAAGCAAATGCCCTAAATATCGGCAAAAATGCCTTAGGCTATGGCTTGGATTACGCTCCAAGTGCTAGATTGCTATCAAATAACGCAGGCGGCGTGCTTGGCGGGATTAGCAACGGCGCAGATATTTTTATGCTAATTCATTTTAAGCCAACGCCTAGTATTTTTGAAGATGAACCTTGTATAAATACAGCCGGCGATGATGATATATGCGCGCTTCGTGGCAGGCACGATCCTTGTATTGGCGTGCGCGGAGCAGTTGTGGCTTGTGCGATGGCGCGCTTAGTGCTTGCTGATATGCTTTTACTTGGCGCAAGCAAAAGCCTAGCTCAGCTTAAAAAGGCTTGGCGTTAGATTTTATTAAAATTTCACGCTAAAAGCGTTAAAAATTGCCAAAAGCGCAATTAAAATTTTAAATCTAACCCTAAAAATCACAGCAAATTTTAAAGAAAGAAATTTTAAAGAAAGAAAAACCATGCAAACTTTAAATAAAACCCCAAAATGCTTGGCGTTATTTAGTGGCGGGCTTGATAGTATGCTAGCCATAAAGCTAATTAGCGCGCAAAATATCGCCGTCCATGCTGTGCATATTGATATTGGTTTTAGCGATGATGAAAATGTGCTTAATATAATGAAAGAGCGCGCAAAGATGGCAGGTGCTAGCTTTGAGCGTATTGACGGGCGTGAGCGGTATTTACACGAGGTGCTTTTTAGCCCACAATTTGGCTATGGCAAGGCCTTTAATGCGTGTATTGATTGCCACGCTTTTATGTTTAGGATGGCAATTTCTTTGCTTGAAAAATACGGCGCTAGTTTTGTGATTTCGGGCGAGGTGGTAGGCCAGCGTCCAATGAGCCAAAGAAGCGATGCGATGGTAAATGTAAAAAAGCTAGCAAATGACGAATACGATGTAGTTTTACGCCCATTGTGTGCTAAGCTTTTAGCGCCTACAAAACCAGAGCGCGATGGCCTAGTCGATAGAGAAAAATTACTTAGCATCAATGGACGCAGCCGAAGCATTCAGCTTAGCCTAGCAAAAAGCTATGGATTTAGCGAGTGGGCAAGTCCTGGCGGGGGTTGCGCTTTTACGGATGCGAATTTTGCCCTAAAACTTAAAGATTTTACCGCCCACGAAATGAAAAGTGATGAAAATTTTAAGCCAAATTTTAAAATTCCAAGCAATCAAGGCATTTTAACAAATATCAAAAAGCGTGGCGTTTTAAGTGCTGATGATAGCAAAATAAATGCGCTGGATTTACAATGTTTGCGCTATGGCAGGCATTTGCGCTTAAATGGCGGCGCAAAGGTGATAATCGGGCGCGATGAGAGCGAAAACGCCAAACTTAGTGCCATCAACAATCCGCGCTTTGAAAAGGTTTGTATTCAAAACTTAAAAGGCGCGCTCGTGCTAATTAGCAAAAATGCCAGCGATGATGATATGCGCGAAGCCGTGCGCCTTGCGCTAACTTATGCTAAAAGCGAGCCGGGCAAGGAATACAAGGCAAAAATCGGCGATAAAGAATTTAGCCAAAAAGCGTTTTTAAGCAAACAAGAGGCTAGAAAATATTTTGTGATTTGATATTTTTTATTTGATATTTTTTATTTTTTTGTAGTTTAAATTCCGCACGGGTTTTGAAAAATATTTTTGAAATTTTAAAATTAAAAGATTTTTGAAAATTAGAATTTAAAGAATAAAAATAAACAATCCATTGAAATTTTAAATTTATGATTTTGTGTTTTTGATTTAATGCTTTATCGCGCATTTTTTTGTTCATTCGCGTGTTGTTTTTGTTTTTTGTTCGCGTTTTTTTACCACGCAAGCCACAAAAATGCTACAAACACAATCACGCACGCCCCGTGTTAAATCCGCCCGTCTGCTACGCGGTTTTTTGTTTTGTTTTTTTGCGCCCACCGCCACACCCACAAAACAAGCCACCCAAACGCCACGCGCCAAATCCCTGACACACTCTTAGCCGTGCTTTTTTGCGCCACGCCTGCCATGCGTTTTTAGTTTTGCTTTTTTTTATTTTAAATTCCACACGAATTTAAAAAAAATTTGAAATTTTAAAATTTAAAGTTTTTTGGAGATTAAAATTTAAACATATTTAAATTTTAAAGAATAAAAATAAAAAACCCCTTGGAATTTTAAAATTCCAAGGGGACAGAGTTTAAATTATGCAAAATTAACTATAAATAAATTACCAAGTTACCTGCGAACCACCAATGATTATTTCACAATTACTAACATTATTTTTACACATAGTCTTTATTGACGGTAAAGTTTGTAATGCGGTGCATACTGGTTCACTATTAGTTGGTGTAATCACTAACTTTATCTTAGCTGGATTATTCGCATCTGTTCCTTCTGTGGCTGTTATGGCTACGCAATCTTTGCTTTTAATTTGAAATTTACCAGCACTATCAAGCGCATTCGTCATATCGGTATAATTGGTTGAGAACGAACCTTTTGCTGTATAATAAGCGGTTATATCACTAATTGCTGTTACTACATTCGTAGCCGCTTTGGCAATTTCTGCATCATCTCTTGTAGCTGCTAGTCTTGGTATCGCCACTGACGCCAAAACACCTAAAATTACGATAACAAATATTAACTCAATCATCGTAAAACCTTTTCTCATCGAAAACTCCTTGTGTTGAAATCCTAAGCAAACGCTGGCCCTATGATTGAGATTTTTGGAGTAAGCCACCGTCTGCTTAGTGCCTGCTTCAAGCAAGCGCAAGAATTATAGGGGGGGTTAAACTAAGCTTAAATTACATAAAGTTTTTTTAAAAAAAAATTTTCAAATTTCTTTAAAAATTTTAATAAATTTCTTTAAAATTTGGTAAATGTTTTATAATTTTGGTGGGTTTGGGGTTTAAATTCTTTAAATTTTATAAAGTCTTTAAAAATTTTGTGATTTTGCATTTTTGGAATTTTATAAATTCTTTAAAATTTGGCGCAGATTGGGTTGGTTTTGGGCGGGTGGTGAGAATAAAGAGCAAGGCGATTTGGCGCGTGGCTAAGAGTTTGCGGGCGTGTTTTCTTTTTAGATAATGGCGTGGCACGAATGGCTAGCGGAGTAGGGCGGGCGTTGCGGGCGACTTGGGTATTGTAGGCGTGTGGCTGAGAATTTGGCGTGGGTTAAAAATTAAATTTTAAAATTTTTAGCGGTTTGGCGGATAAAAATTTGCGTGGCGCGGGTTTTGGTGAGTTGAATTAAATAAAAATTTTAAAATTTTATTTTGGCTAAGAGTTTAGAGGGCGGGATTTTTGCGTGTTGAATTAAATTGAAATTTTAAAATTTGTTTTTTGGATTGTGGCTAGGAATTTGTGGGTGCAAGGTGATTAAAGGTGTGGCGGTTCGAGCGCGCGCAAGAGTGTGGTGGGCGCGGTTTGTTTTTAAATAATAGTTGGTTCGCGGGGGTTTAATAAAATTAAAATTTTAAAATTTCATTTTGTTTAAGAATGCAGCGGGCGTGGCTGAGAATTTGGCGTGGGTTAAAATTTGACGGGTTTTATCAAAGCGGGGCGCGGGTTTAAAATTTGGTGGATTTATGAATGAAATTTTAAAATTTTATTTTGGCTAGGAATTTGCGGGTGTACGGGTTTGGTTTTGGGTTTTTTGCGTGTGGATTAAAAATAAAATTTTAAAATTTGGGCGGTTTTGTGGATAAAAATGTGTGTGGCGTGGGTTAAAATTTGGCGGATTTTTTGAATGAAATTTTAAAATTTTATTTTGGCTAGGAATTTGGCGTGTTTGGTTTGTGGTATGTTGAACTAAGTTTAAATTTTAAATTTGCTTTTATAATTCAACTAAAAACTTACTAATTTACTTTGAATAAAAGTTGCATAAAATTTTAGTGTTTTTTATAATTAAATTAAAAACCCGTTAATTTATTTTGGGTAAAAGTTGCATAATTTATTTTTATAAATAGGCATAGATTTTACAAAATATGCATTAAAAAAGTAAAAATTAGCACTAAATTTTAAAAAAATCAGTATTAAAAAAATAAAAATTAGCATTAAAATTTCATAAAATTGGCATTATGTTTTGTGAAATTTTAAAGCCTTACACCCATGGGCTAGCTAGAAGTTCATTAAGTCCAAAATGCTCGAAAAGCGCGCTACAAAGGGCGCTGCAAATCCCAGCAAATACGCCAGCTAGCATATCATCGCCCATCACGCCAAGCCCGCCTTTTACATTTTTATCAATTTTGCCAATTATGCTGGGCTTGCTGATATCAAAAATGCGAAAAAACACAAGTCCCAAAATCGCGCCAAGCACGCCACTAGCGCCAAGAGCAATAGCAAGCCACACGCCAGCAACTTCGTCTATTACGATATGGCTTGCATCGTGGCTTTTGGTTTGGGCTTCGTAAGCATCGATGATTTTAATGCTAAATAAAAACAGCGCGATGCTCGCTAAAAATAGAGTTTCTCGCCCTAAATATTCATAAATAAAATACGCAATAATCGCGCCCGCTACGCTTCCCCAAGTCCCTGGTGCAGGGCGCAAAAATCCCACATAAAAAAAACTCACAAAAATTTTTTTCATTTTTATCCTTTAAATTTACTTAAGATTTATGAAATTTCTAAAATTTTAAAAATAATTTTTGCTAAAAAACTAGCATAAATTTTAAATTTTAAAAATAATTTTTGCTAAAAAACTAGCATAAATTTTAAAATTTTAAAATATATCTTTAAATCTGCCTTAATTATAATTTAATTTAATGAGCTAGTTTGATAAAGTCGCATTAATTGCTCGTAAAAGTCGCGCTGGTCGTGCTTTTCTAAGATCCCACGATTTGCAAATAAATCATCATAAATGCGCTGTAAAGATTTAAATCTATTTGGATAAAGTGCGTCTAAGATTATGGCTGAGATTTTTTTACGCATTAAAATCGCTGGCGGCATAAGCCCGGCAAAAAGCAATTCTTTAAGCGTGGCTTGGCTGTATTTTATGTGATGATGATCGCCGTGTGGGCAGGTTTTTGTGCTTGTGAGCGTGTGGCAAATTTCACAATAAAACATCTGGGGCATCACAATCAGCTCCAACCCCAAACGCTCGCAAACTTCATCAAGCAGGGTGTTTGCTTGATTGTTATCATAAAATAATCCAATGCCTGCGTGGTTTTGTCCTATTACTATTTTATTTGCGCCAAAATTCTTAGCTGTGATGACTTCAAGCACGGGATTTATGTGGTCGCTAAAAATCGTGGTATTTTCAAAAGGCACGATGGCTACACGCCCTGATGGCAAATAATTATCACAAAAATATCGCAAGCATTCAAGCCTTAAATCAAAGCTTAGCCTGCCTTGTATGTTATAAGTTCGCACTAAAAAGATTATCAAAAAATCTGCTTTGTCGATTGTCATGCGAATTAAGCGCTCATGCAAGCGGTGTAAGGGATCGGCTGTAAGCATGATGGCTGTGATTTTGCGGTAATTTCGCTCTTTTATGGTTTTTGCGATTTGGGTTTTGATTTTGGCTAATTTGCTTGAAAAAATGCTAAGTTCGCCAGCTATTGCTAGGGCGTTATTTTGGGATTTTTCTTTTGTAAAATTTATATTTTTTGCGCTAAAAATACTTAAATTTTGATGGCTGAGGTTGTAGATATTGCTTGCTTGGATTTTGCCTGCGATTTTGCCGTTTAAACAAAGATCAAAGGCGATGGTTTTTGGTTTTAAAGCATCGGTGTTGGTTTTGGCTTTTAAATTTTTTAACATTTTTTGATTTTCTTTGCCTGATGGGGCGAAGCTAAAAGCATAGGGCATTAGTTGTTTTTTATATTCGCCTGTTTTGGCGATTTGCTTTATTATATCATTATCTGCTAGATTTTTATGCTCGCCTAATGCCCCACTTGCGATTAGTTCAAGTGTGCCGTATTCATCTTCATTTATATTGATGATTTTTGCGTTTTTTAAAGCTTTGCTAGCTTCGTTTTTGTTGGCAGGGGTTTTTTTAGATTTTTCTTTGTTTTGTGATGCCATGTTTGCGCCTTTTGTCCCATATTAGCTTGCGGCTTACGCCTAGCATATTTGCTATTTCGATGTCTGTGTAAATATCTTGATAAGAGATGATGCAAAATTTTATATATTCTTGGATCGGCATAATTTCAGTTATTAGACTTTTTTCATCTAAGATTATTTGATTTTGCATGCCTTGGCTTACCTTGGCGTAAATGATGATATTTTCATTTTTTTTATTTAAAATTTTCTTTTTATCTTGTGCGTTTAAATTTTCAAAATCATAAAAATAATCTATGTGTTCGCCGGGTATTTCATCATTTGGTAATTTTATTCTTGCAAAATTTAAGCCCTTAACCTTGGCTAATGCACACACGAATAAATCGCTTTTAAAGCGTTCTTGGCTTATTAGGCATAGCGGCAATGATATATTTTTTAATAAATTTTTATTTTTAATTATTTCATCAGTGTTGTTTTTTATGATATTTTCATAGCTAGCGCTTAAAATTTTCAAGCGTTTGTAATCGCCAAGTAGCGTGATTTTGCGCCTTAATTCTTCTATGATTATGGGCTTTAAAATATAATCATCAGCCCCAGCTTTTAGGGCCTCTAAAATATCGTTGCTTATATAATTTACCAGTAAAATAATAATGCTTTTTTTATGCGCGTTAATTAATTTTAAATAATCAAAAAACCCGCTCATACTAAGCAAGATTACATCGTAGTCATCATCATTTAAGGCTTGCGCGGGGCTTTTTATATCACAGCTAAATTGCTCGCTTTCAAGCTTGCTTGCTAAGCTCGCAGCCAGATAGCTCTCAGCTTCTATGATTAAAATTTTCACTATTTGCTTTCAAAATTTTTGGGCGATATTTTACTTATTTTTTTATTTTATTTACTTGAATTTTATAAAATTTTGCTTTTTAAGGCGTTTTTTGCTTGATGAAATTTTGTTTATGTTTTTAGTGTTTATGGATACTATCTAGAATAAATCTAATTTTTAGCATTTTTGGCAAAAAAATTTTTTAATGCTTTAAATACTGAACAAATGGAGATTTTATTTGTCGAAGTGGTGCCCAGAACCAGCACTAACACTTTTAATAAAATATTCTTTTTATCGTGCTTTTAAGGTTTAAGGTTTATTTATAATCACTTAAAATTTCTATCTTTTCAATATCCTTAAAATTCACATAAATTTCGGCATTATTTTTAGGATCTTTAAAAGCTTCAAGGCTAAATTTGACATCTTTAGCACTAAATTTAGCCCCATCATGCCACAAAACATCATCTCTAAGCTCAAGCTCATACACTAAGCCGTCCTTGATAATGCTCCAAGACTTTGCTAAATAAGGCTTTGCTTTCATATTTTCATCAAAGCGAATTAAACCCGAAAATATCAAGCCTATTACAGCATCATGATCCTCGCTATAAGCGGGATTGATTTTGGGCGCTTCATTTTCCACAGCTATAATAAGTGTATCTTTTGGACTTGCCCATAAGGCACAAATAAAGCATAAAATTAACGCGATAATTTTCATAAAAACTCCTTGAAAAAATGTTGTGCGATTATAAAATAATTCAAAATTCCTTACAAGCTTATGGAGGGTTAAATTTATGAAAAAATTATAAAAATTTATTTTTAATTTATGTTTTTCAAATAAAATTAACGACTTTTATTTCAAAGGAGATACTATGGAGTTTCTTGAACTTTTATTAGTTTTAATCGCCTTGATACTGATTATCAAAAAACCAGAAAAAGAAAATTTGGCTTTTGGTTTGGTAATGGTAGCTTGGCTTTTAATGGTTTTTTTCTATGTTGGCCACAAAACAGGCGCACTATTAACAATAATGAATCTGTAAGGAAGGGCTAAATGAACGAAATCAATAAAACAAAAAATTTCTACACGCTAATGTGTTTAGCAGGCTTTTTGATTATACTCTTGCCTGTAGGTATTGCAAATTTTGTATTTGGTTATATGTTGGGCGATAGTCCTTGCACGCTTTGCTGGGGACAAAGAGAAGCAATGATCTTTATCGGTGTAATGGCGCTTTTCATTGTTCGTTATGGTATGAAAGGCAAATACCTTGCTGCTCTTTTAATCATGACAGCAGTAGGACTTTATCAATCTTTTGCTCACTATGGCAATCACGCTCATAGAGATTTAGATCAAGGTTTTGGTTTAGCAGTTTTTGGTATCCATACTTATTTTTGGGCTGAAGTAGTATTTTGGGCTGTTGTATTGCTTTTAGGTGTGATTTTTGCTTTTGCTCCTAAATTTAATGCTTTTGAAGCAGAATTAAATGGGGAAAAATTTAGAAAATACACTAAATTTAGCTTTGCAGCAGTTTTAATCAGTGCTATCATCGTAGCTTCAAATGTTTTCCAAGCCTTTGTAAGCACAGGTATTCCTCCTTATGTAGGACAAGGCGATCCTGTAAGATTTAGCTTAAATCCAAAATACATCATTTGGAGTACAGATGGTTGGAAGGGTTTATGGCAAAATATTTCTTTCTTAGGAAAGCGCGATGTTAAAGCTCCTGATTATGCCTTTGAGAGTGCTAGCGAAAAACTAGGCATTGTTTTTGATAATGACAGCCAAAACGCTCCTTTTGCAAAAATCGATGAAAATTTACAAATCACAAGTGAGCAAAATATTAGTTTTGATAAACCTATTAACACTCTTGATTTCATAGGTGGGGAATTTGTGGCAAGTTCTAAATTTGATGTTGCATTTATGGACGAAAATTTTAATATCAAAAGTGCTTTTGAGCTTGACCCTTACTTCTCAGCGACCATTGATCCTATCATAGGCGTTATTCCTTATATGCAAGATAAATTTTTACTTATGGGTTCTAATAAATCTTTCTTAAGATTTGGTAAAAATGAAAACGCCAATGAAGTTTTGCAATATGCAGATTTTATCAAAGGAGCAGATAAATTTGAAGGACAAGGCAAGGATTTAGGTCGTGGCAGACTTGATACAGTGCGTGCGAAATTTCACCATGTTGCTAGTATGACAAATGATGCAAATTACCTCTACCTAGCCACAGTGCCAAATAACAAAAACGCAAAAGACTTCATCATCTCTAAAGTTTCTCTAAAAGATAGAGTTCTTTCAGGCGAATTTAGTCCAAAAGCAGCACTTAAAGAAGGCAAAACTTTGGGTGATTTATATGTAACTTCTATGGCGTTTAAAGATGGGGAAATTTATGCACTTAGCAAAAATCACAATGTGATTGCCATCATCGATATTGCCAAAGAAGAAGTTGTGAAAGTCATCTCTTATCCAAGTGAGATTAAAAACGCAAGAAGCCTTTTCTTTAAAGATAATAAAATTTACATCTTATCTTATCAAGACGGCTCAAACAAGCTCTATACTCTTAAATAAGCCTTTTTTGGGCTTATGCCCCTTTAAACATTTATCAATGTTTTATAAATCCCTAACTTTAGGGATTTATACTATAATTTCAAAAATATTATTAAGGTAAAAAATGAGCCTAGCATTAACTTTTCGCCCCAACAATTTAGATGAAATTTTAGGACAATATTAACTCGTAGAAGTCTTTAAAAAATTCATCGCTATGCAAAAACTTCCCCATAGTCTCTTTTTTGGCGTAGCTGGCTCTGGTAAAACAAGCTTTGCAAGAGCGGTGGCTAAGGAATTTGGCTTAGATTTTTATGAATTTGATGGAGGAAATTTTAAACTTGAGGAGTTTTCGTGCAAGGTGGCGTTCCAAGCAGTGTTTTTATGTGAGATTTCTACAAACTCATCTAGCGTGCTTTTGTGAATTTTAAACTCAGCTGGCAAGCCAGCAGCTGCGTTAAAATCCGCCCCCATAAAGCCTTTATCATCTACGCTATATCCGTAGGCGGTAGTCTTGATCGCTTGGCTCACAGCAGTGGCTGAGCTTATAGATACATTTGAGCTAGGGAATTCTAGATATTCTACTCCGTTTATTTCTAGCTTTTTGGCTGTTTTTGTATCGCTTGATATTTCTATTTTACTAGGGAATTCTAGATTAAAAACTTCATTAGAATTCCCTTGTTCTTGCCTAGAAAAACTAGAATTCCAGTTTGTAGATCTTTGGTTTTGAGTTACTAGCATTTTATGCCTTTTGCTTTAATAATAGATTATGTGAATTGTTAAGCAATATTCGTTCTAAAATAAGAGAAAAAAAGTTTTATAAATTAAAAATTATGCTTGGCAATTAAGACTTATTGATAATTAAGGCTTTAAAAGAATTCTAGAATTTCTCAAAAAATATTTTATTTGGGAAGTTTATTTTTTCTCTTTGAAATTCTAGTTTTGGTTTTATTATTAGTGCGTATCCGCCCTTTTTTTCCCTATCCCAAAGGCTGTAAAACTGAGATTTAGAGGCTATATACTCGCCGTGGCTAGGGTCTAGTATGACTAAATAATCGCCATTATGATTTATCACAACCACAAAATGTGGAAATCTAGGATCATCTTCTATTTTTACAAGAATTGGTGCCTTTAAATGCTCTAAAATATTTCTATCTATTTTATATGAGTTTGTTTCGTAGTTTAGTGATTTTAGAGCATCTTCAAGATCAGCAAAGCTTACCATATCAGTGTGTAACTCTTTTTTACTTAAAGCTTTTATCATATCCATTTCAGCGAAGTTTTGCTTGTCTATGAGATTTAAGATTGTAGCCATACTAGCAGCACCACAAGAAGCCTCGTAGCTTTGCCTTATGGTGCGAGCATTTTTTATTTCTTGATATGATTTTACAGCAAAATTTGCGTAGCAAGAACAAGCCAATAAAAATGCTAGAAATATGGCTTTTGTTGGGTTTAGTTCATGCATTTTAATCAATTTTTATGCCCTAATATCCGTTTTTTTCATAAACTCCAAAAACTTCAAAGGGTCATTATTTTTCAAAAACTCTTCAAAAAATGTTTTTAGAATTTCACTATTTGCTGATGAGTTAGAATTCCTGCTTTTTGCGCCATTATACTGGCGCACTAGCATACGGTTATTTCGCTCAATTTCATCAGCTTTATTTTGGATATCTTTTGCTTGTTCTGCTTTTTTTGTAGCACCTAGATTTTTAGCCTTTGCTATCAGTTCGTTTTGACTCATTTCTTTGGTAAAAATATCAGTATCCCTGCTATCAAACAAATCTTTTTTGATATCCAAAAAGCCTTTAACTTCAGCAAAAACTTCACCTAGCACAAAATCTGTTATCTCTTTTGCTTTTTGTTCTCCCACATTTTGTGGGTTCATATAGTAAAAAATATTTTTGGTGCCATTTACTGCGTGGTCAAAAAGTCCATACATATACGCCCTTAACCCGCCACCTTGTGGCTCATCGTTTAGCATAGTGTATAAATCATTTTTCAATTCATTTCTGTATTTATCGCTTATTTGTAACCCTAAAGTGCTTTGATAGCCATTTTCTACGAATTTATCTACTTTTTTATACAACTCGGTGTCTTTGTAGTTTAGTTCGTTAGACACTATGCTTTGCGTTTTTACTGTTTTATATTGGTTTTCTTTTTGGGTGGCCACATTGTATGTGTAGCTGTTTGCTATATTATTTAACACTATACCCACCAAGTCTATTTTCAAAAGAATTTTTGTATTGATTTACCAGTATTTTAACTACATAGTTGTTATTCAGCAAAGAACTTGTAGTCAACTTCTGCAAACCACCATCTACTAAATCCAAACTCATCACATCATAAGTAAAATAAGCATACTTTCTACCATTTGGACTTGAAATATTTTTAGTTACTTTATAGCCTATTACTTGTTGGGTAATGCTTCTATATGGCACATGCCCAGTAGCTGTAACCAAGGCGGTTCCAATCAGATTGCCAGCTTCAATCTCGCTTTGAACAGTAGGTATAAATATAGCGAGCATTTCATTATTTGAAAGCTGATATTGCTCTGTTATATACCCACCCTTAACCTGCTTTGCTTCTTCTGGGCTAAGCACCTTTACACCAGGGCTATTATCGCTGATTTTGCCATTTGTTACACTAGCTAGCAAATCAACACCAAAAGCACTGCTAGCTAAAATAGCTGAAATTACAGCACTAAAGAAAAGTTTTTTAAACATATTTGCTCTTTAATTTGAAATATATCGGCAAGTTTAGTAAAAAATTAACAATTAAATAGACAAGTTGTTAATATTTTTTTATTGTGTTACTATTTTACACAATCTTTTATTATTTTTAGCAAGACGGCTAACAGCACATAACCAAAAAGACGATTTGAATAATTGTTTATCTATCCGTGAAAAATCAATAGTAATTTTCTGCACAGCAATGACAAGTTAATAAAAATGCCAAAAATATGCTTTTCATTTGGATAGTTTATGCCCTAATATCCGTTTTTTTCATAATTTCTAAAAGAGCTAATGGATTATTATTTTTTAAAAACTCTTCAAAAAATGTTTTTAGAATTTCACTATTTGCTGATGAGTTAGAATTCCTGCTTTTTGCTCCATTATACTGGCGCAGTAGCATACGATTGTTGCGCCCTATTTGCGCTTGTTTGTCTAGTTCTGCTACATTTTGATTTTGTTTATCTAATGTGTTTATTTGTTTGCTTGGAGTGTTTTTGGCCAAATTCTCCACTTTGTTTTTAAAATCTTCTATGCTAATTTCGCTACTAAAAACTTCATTTAGTTCGCTACTACTCATAATAACATCATTGTATTTTATAGCAAAATCTAAAAGTTCTTGTTTTTGGGAATCATCTAAGGATATGATTTTTGAATACAGATTATTTTTACCAAAAATGAAATGCTCATATCCTGCTTTTTGCAAGCTAGAAGCAGCGTCACTAGCTTTATTTGAAAGTACATTAGAAATCCTAGCTACTTCGCTTTCTTTATGCTCTTTGCTGGCACCTATTTGCTTGTATTGAGCATCGACAAAAGCTTGAATTTGGTCATTTTGTCCTCGGCTTTGATTGCTTTGTTTTTCTTTGTTTTGTAGCATATTTGTGATATAGCCCATATCATAGGCATATTGTAACGAGCTAGTGAATTCTTGATGGATAGGTAGCATTATTTTACTCTTGCCCTTGCTTTTAAGATATACTCCATATAAAATGATAGAAATATGCTTTCATTGAGTTTAGTTCATGCATTTTAATGAATTTTTATGCCCTAATATCCGTTTTTTTCATAAACTCCAAAAACTTCAAAGGATCATTATTTTTCAAAAACTCTTCAAAAAATGTTTTTAGAATTTCACTATTTGCTGATGAGTTAGAATTCCTGCTTTTTGCGCCGTTATACTGTCGCATTAGCATGCGGTTATTTCGCTCTATCTCATCGGCTTTGTTTTGTTTTGCTTGTATTTCTAGTCTTTTTGCTTCGCCACCACTAGCATCTATCATTATATCATCTATGCTAGGCTGTTTTATACTATCTATCCAAGTAGCCCTATCATCACCAAGCTTTTTGGCATAAGACAAAACCTCTGCCTCGCTAGAAAATTCTTTTGTAAAAAGCTCTCCAAAATGCTCTTTATCCACCAAATCACTAAGCCTCATACCACCTTGAAAAAGCAAATCAAAAGCCTCTTTTATCAAAGATTTTTCATTTTCTGTGCCTGGTACAAAACCATTTTGCTCATTGCGGATATTTGCGTAGTAAAAGATATTTTTTGCTCCGTTTATTTCGTAGTCATACATGCCATAGCTATATCCAGCACTAAAGCCAGCTGGAGGCTCACTCAAGGTTTGTTCGCTAGGCTTTTGTGAAACATCGGTACTTGTTTGTTTTAGTTTTTGGCTTTCTTCTGAATTTGATACCCTGCTTGGCATATCGCTAATTTTATTTTGTATGAAACTTATGTTATCTAACATTATACCCACCCTTAACCTGCTTTGCTTCTTCTGGGCTAAGCACCTTTACACCAGGGCTATTATCGCTGATTTTGCCATTTGTTACACTAGTTAGCAAATCAACACCAAAAGCACTGCTAGCTAAAATAGCTGAAATTACAGCACTAAAGAAAAGTTTTTTAAACATATTTGCTCTTTAATTTGAAATATATCGGCAAGTTTAGTAAAAAATTAACAATTAAATAGACACGTTGTTAATATTTCTTATATTGTGTTACTATTTTACACAATCTTTTATTATTTTTAGCAAGACGGCTAACAGCACATAACCAGGGGAATTATGTTTCGGATTTTATTGATATCCATAATCTTTCCGTGATTTTGCGCATTTTAAACTCAATCATGGGCATTTTATCAAAATTTAAAACCTTGATAAAATTGTTGGTTTAATTTATAAACAATATCTCAATAATTATTAATTTTGTAAAATTTTAATTCTTAATTTTTTTTGCAATATATTTAATGAATTATTTATTTATTTACCAAATAAATAAAACTTACAATAAGCCATATACCATAAAAACAAATTATACAATATTTTTTTATAAATATTTTCTATATTGCTATGCTATAATTGTATTTTAGTCGATTATTAAATAAGCTTTGTATAATAAAATTCCCAGACTAAAATTTATGACTACACGCAACATTGAGGTTTTTATGAAAAATGAAATATCAACTTTAGATTATTTTCTTTATTGCGAATTACTAAATTCAAAAGCTTTACAATCCCAAGCAAAAGTTATCTCAGCTAACAAAAATATAAATGTTATAAAATGCCAAATTTCAGAATTAAACAAAGAACTATCCCAAGTAATAGAAAAAATTGCTGATGATGATAAAAAGTTAAGAATAGAAATAAAATTATATGGGTTAATATATCCATTAGATAGCGAGTGGAAACCTAGCTTATATAGCTTTTTACTAGAAAAACTAAATAAAGAAGACGACCGTTTAGAAAAATCCGATATAGAAACAGCAGGATACTGCTTAACGCTTAATAAAATTGTGCAAGGCAAATCTGCCTATCTTAATAATTGGGAATTTAATTCAGAAGATATCGTTATATCAAACGCTTCTTGGGCTTGCGTTCATTTTGATGAGCTAAGCCCACAATTATATAGCGAGTTCAAAAAATCTCAATTATTTACAGCCAGAGATATAGAAAATCTTAAACAAGCTAATCTATCAATAGAAGAATTGATTACAGAAGTAAATAAAATAATAATTAAAAATATACCTTTTAACTTATTTACAAATATGATTCAAGCTGAAATTAGCTGGAGCGATAAACTAAATCAAGAAAATAAAGAATCTTTGGATTCAATGATTAATAGCTTTTTTATAGAAGATATTTTTGCAGCTATTAAAAAATTTGAAAATGGCAATGCTAATACCTTATTAAAAGAATATTTAAATCCCTCTATTGATGAGAGAAAAAGAATTGATTTAAGAAAAAATATAGATCTCATAAATAAATCTTTAATGCCAAATAATCAAGCAGACGGTTCATTTGCTAGCAAGTATCCATTAAGATTTTCTCAATCTTTTTGTGTAAATCAAATTATAAAACATTATAAAGCCGAAGGTGGTTTTTACTCTGTAAATGGTCCTCCAGGCACAGGAAAAACAACTCTATTAAAAGATATAATAGCAAACATTATAATTCAAAGAGCTAAACAAATATCTAAATTTCAAACACCAGATGAAACTTTAAAATTTATAGGCAATCCGCAAAAAAAGAAATATGTTTATGCCTTAAATCCATCTCTTATAGGATATGAAATTGTCGTGGCTTCATCAAATAATGGAGCTGTAGAGAATATAAGTAAAGAAATACCAAAAAGAGATAGCATAGATTTAGATATGCCACATTGTGCGTATTTTGCGGAGTATGCTTCAAAATTAAATAAAGAAGATTGCTGGGGATTGCTGTGCGCTACCTTGGGCAATAGCAAGAATAAAAGTAATTTTATAAGTGCTTTATGCTATGATGAAGTAATATCACACTCAAACAATCATTATGCCAAGTATTGCTCGAACATAAAAGCTCCATTGTCAAAAGATAAGCTAGAAATGACTGATAAAATAGAGTCTTTTAAAAATTTCTTATACAGAGTTAAAAACACAGATGTAAGCAGTCAATGGGAAAAAGCAAAACAAGAATTTACCAAAGCTTTATCAAAAGTAAAATCTTTGTCTGATGAATATACACAAAATTGTGACATTAATATGTATATCAAAGAAATCAAATCAAAACAAGAAGAGATTAAAAATTTAGAAAATGAAAATAAGGACATTGATGATAAATTAAATGCTTTAAATTTTAATTCATTAGAAGAATCTTTAAATAACTGCTGTTTGCTTATTAAAAGTAAAGAAACGGATTTAGATTCTTTAAACGATCTCATACGCTACCATAAAGATTTAAAACCTGGGTTTTTTACGGCTTTATTTAATACCGCTCGCAATAAAAAATGGCACAAAAAACAAAATGATTTAATCAAGCAAATTGAAGATACTATAAAACAAATAAGCATCGCTAAAAATTCCAAACAAAAAATAGAGCAAAATATAAAATTTGTAGATAGTAGCTCAAAAAAATGGCGGATAATGTAGAAGCTATCAATATTATTAAATCTGCCGTAAGTCAAATACAAACAGAGCTGGCATTAAAAAACCCATTTAAATATAACGACAACGATGACAAAAGAGAAAAGTCATCGCCATTTATGTTGAATGAAGATGGTAGCGACACAGCTTTATTTAAAGCTAAAAAAGAACTTTTTGTTAAGGCTTTAAAACTACAAGAATTAACTATTTTGGCTAATGCTGGCAAATTTTGCACTAATATAGGTCTTATAGAAAAATATCTTAGTAATAACTTAGACAAGGAGCTATATAAAAACTCTGATATTTTAGAAATAGTAAGGTCGTTATTTTTTGTTATTCCTGTAATATCTACAACTTTTGCTTCATTTTCTCGTTTATTTTCTTTTACACAAGATGAATTTATTGGCTACTTAATGATAGATGAAGCTGGACAAGCAGCCTTGCCTGCTACATTAGGTGCGCTCATTAGAAGCAAAAGAGCCATTGTAGTAGGTGATCCGCTTCAACTAGAGCCAGTCGTTACAATCCCTAAAAATATAAATACTGCCTTATTAGAATACACTAAGGCAAATTTGGCTTTTGATTTATATAATAACTCAGTGCAAACAAGAGCTGATATGTCGCAATTTTACGGCACATATCTAAATCAAGGCGAAACAAAAATTTGGGTAGGCTCTCCGCTTAGAGTACATAATAGATGTAATAAAATAATGTTTGATATTTCAAATGAAACTACATACGATGGACTTATGATACAAGGTAAAAAAGAAAAAGATGAAATAAATGTACCTAGCTGTTTTATAGATGCAAAAACTTGGGAAGGAAGCGATAAATATTGTAATTTTAATGAAATGCAAATTGTAAAAAATATACTTCAAATTTTATACTCTACTTACGAACCAGCAGTTAAAGAAGATGAGAGTAAGTATATAAGTATCGTATCTCCATTTAGATCTGTTGTATTTGCTCTAAAAAGTATGATAAAAAGTGATTTTTCGCAATTAAGCAATAAAATAACAGTTGGAACAATTCATACAATGCAAGGAAAAGAAAGCAGGGTTGTAATTTTTGTGCTTGGTGGCAAAGAAGAAGGTGCAAGAAAATGGGCATCTAGTAAGCCAAATTTATTAAATGTAGCAGTCACTAGAGCTAAAGAAAGATTAATCGTGGTTGGCATAAAAAATAATTGGGAAAATCAACAATACTTTAAAGTTGCAATAGATAAATTGCCGGTTATAGATGAATTGGGGAAATAAAATATTTGTTTATGTGGGCACAGTTGAAAAATATTTTAAAAATAAACAAGGTATTATAACTGTTTATTTTAATAATCCGCTTTTTTCAAATAAAGTGACTGTATCTGCCATATTGGTGGCGTTATATTTTATATTATTTGTGGCTTTTATAACTAATACTTTTTTGATATTCTTCAAGTTTCTTTTTAGGAATGCCATCTTCTAAGGTGTATGCCTTGTGCCAGGTTACAAAATGGTTAAAACAGGCAAAGGATATGAAGCATTAAGTATTTCAGTAGGTGAAGTTTTTGGCTTTTTTGTAGCCGTAAAGTTTTATAAAATTTTTATTTATTTTAGATTGTAATTATATTTTACAAAAAAAATAATTTTAGCATGAAATTATTAATTTTTTTTATAAATTTTAACTAAAATATGACTTTGCTTTTTTAAAATAATTTTTTAAAGGACAAAAATGATTCTTGTCATATTTTTGCCTATGTTTTTTATGATTTTTATGGTGTTTTTCCCGCTTTTTTGGGCGTTGGCTATTTGTGGGTGCTGGTTTTTACCACTTACAAAATTTAGCAAAGTATTGATTAGCGTGCTTATTTTAGCAATGCTTTGTGGTGGCATTGCCTTTTTATTTTTTGATAAAGAAAGTAGATTTTTTTCATTTTTATTTGCTTGCGGATTTATATCTTTGCCTGTATTTTTGCGCTATTTTTGGCGGAGCCAAGAATCATATGAAAAATACTATCACATCATACACACAAACCCCCTAGCCCAAAATAACTTAAAACGCAGAGCGATATCACTTTTTAGTATCGGCTTGTTAGGCACATTTATGAGCTTATGGCAGGTTGAAGTGCCGCAAAAGGTAATAATTAATATGTTTGATGATAAAATAGAAATATTTAATAATAACTACACAGTGCTAAACGAAAATGATAAATCTAATATAAAATTAAAGTTTGAAAATGATGGGTATTTGCCAAATATTTCACTATTTGAGATTTATTTTAGAAAAGCAGAAGTTTATATCTATGATGATATAAATAAAACAATCAATGAACGAAAAATAGGCCAAACAAAAACACCTTTTATAGCAGAAAGTACTTTGATGTGCTTTTTAAGAAATATAGAAACAGGTGGTAAATGCACGGGTTTTACAAACGGATTTAAATATAAAGTAAATGGAAAAAACCTTACTATACTTGAATATATTAAACAACATCAAAAAGGAGACAAAAAATGAAAAATATTACGCTTAAAGATGTTCAAGATTTTGCTTATGTGGCAAATGAAGCTTATAAAGTTGAAAAGCCGACTAGCGATAAGGATTACAAAAAAGATAAACATTTGCCAAAAGATGGAATAATCACCAACTCTGCTACAAATTCTAGTTTTGAAGTTTTTAATCAAAAAAACGAAATAACTAATATTAATGTTATTGGCGAAGTTGAACTTGGTTTCAGCAATATTTAGCTTTAAAAGCTAGTTTTTACTAAAATGTGGATGTTGGTTTAAAATTTTAGATTTTTGCCATTAAGTTAAAGGATGAGTTATGAATGAAACGGCAAGCTTTAAATGTAATTTAATTAAAAAAACAATTATATTATTTGTATATTCTCTTTTTGTTTTTATCTTTTTGTTTTTATCAATAAGTACCAGTGGTCTTATTACTTTACTTTTTTGCACATTATTTGTTATTGTTTTATTTATTTTTATTGATACTTTACTATTCCAAGAACTTATAGTTACCAAAAATGAAATAATAAAAAGGTGGCTCATAGGTCATATAGAAATAAAATGTAGTGATTTAAAAGTTTCCTTATCTAAAAGGCTTTTTACCGGTAAAATTATGTTTATTGATACAAGTAAAATATTTTTACATAGTAGATTAATGATAATTGAAACTTTTTTATTTTCTAATGATGATTTGAAAAAAATTAAAGAAAAACTAATATCAAACAAAATAATAAAAGGAGACGAATATGAGTGGAACTTCTAAAACCATTCTTTTAACAAATAATGATATTGCCTCAAGCGATATAGCTTTTTCTTCATTTAGTGGATATATTGGCTTTATCGGCGAAGTATCTGCACAATATGGTGGAACGCCAGGGAAAATTATATCTGTAGTTTTAGGTGTATCTAGTGGCATTATCACAGGTGCTTTTGATCATAAATTAAATCCAAATAAAGAAATGGATAATATAACAGGAGCAGTAGTTGCTGGTATTGGAGCTGGCTGGATAGGTGGTAAAGCAGGTTTTTTTCTGGGTGGACCAATAGGAGCGATATTTGGAGCTGTTGCAGGCTCTGTTGCAGGCTCTTTATGGGGTGATGATTTATACGATTTTATTAACGAAAAATTTGATTTTGTTAAATTTGATAGTTTTACTCCAGCTGAACGCGAAGGCTTAGCAAATATGATAAATAATGGCGATAACTCAGCTATACTATATCCACAAAAAGCCAAAGAAGAATACCACGACAAACTCTACCTAGACTTTGTAAAGATAATGAAATACTTTAACGAAGATGGCACTGTAAATTTTGCTAAATATTTAGCTGATACCGCAAACATCTCACTTTACGACCCTATCGCTCTTGATTTAAACAATAACGGCAAAATTGATACTTTAAGCCTAGAAAATGGCGTATTCTTTGATCATAATGGTGATAAAGTAGCTTTTAAATCAAGCTGGGTAAATAGTAGTGATGGCATTTTAGCAAGAGATATAGATGGTGATGGTAAAATCACTAGCGGAGCAGAATTATTTGGCAACTTCACAAAACTAAAAAATGGCGAGTTAGCTAAAAATGGCGCCCAGGCTTTAAAAGATTTAGATGATAATAATGATGGCATTTTTGATAGTAATGATAAAGCCTTTAATGAAATTTTAGTTTGGCAAGATAAAAACAGCGATGGTATAAGCCAAAAAAATGAGCTAAAAACTCTAAATGAGCATAATATTAAAAGCATAGATTTAGAATTTATGGCTGATAATACAGCCCTAGATAAAGATAATAAGCAAATTTTAATTGGCTCATTTAGCACAAATATTAGCAATGAAAGCAAAAATAATCTAGCAAGTGATATTGATTTTAGCGTAAATAGCATAAAAATAAGTGCTTAAATTCTAGAATTTAAGGAATTTTAGAATTTGGGTATTTGTGTATTTGTTGGGGGCTAAATTCTAGATTTAGATTTAAATTATAGTTTAAATTCTAGATTTAGAATTTGGCTTTTTTGAATTTCTAGAATTTAGAGTTTTATTTTATATTAAAATATGTAAATTTTTTGCCTTTAAAATATTTAAATATTTTTTTAGAAAGATAAATTAATAAAATTCTAGAATTTGTGTAATATTTATCTAGAATTTAGCTTAAAAAAAGCTAGTTTTTTTACTAAAATGCGGATTTTGGTTTTAGAAAATGATTTTTTTGCTTAAATTCTAGAATTAAGGATTGATTTAATGAGAGAAAAATATTTAAAAATATGTTCTTTTGCTAAAAGTAGAAATATGCAAATTATCTTGTTTATTTTGTTTGCGATGTTTGCTATTTTTTTGCTTAGTTATAGCTATTATGCCGATAGGATTTTTTTACTTTTATAAAAAATGTTTAGTGAGGCTGATAGATTATTTTCTATTTTTTTCGATGATTTTTCTTTTAAATAATTATGATTTAATATTATATAAATATCTTGATTATTTTGCTATTTTAGTTATGATTGTAATTTATGAAATTTTATTGATTAAATTATTAATAAATACATTTTTACAATTAAAAAAATAATAAAATAATTTTTACAGAATTGTTAATTTTATTCTTTATGATTTTAGTATTTTTCTTTTTATTCGCTACTATGAAGTTATATGGAATTCCATATAGAGGTGCTTTTTGAAAAAAATTTTATTTTTAGTATTTAATTTTTTTATTATTTTACCGCTTATTTTTCAATCAGTTTTGATAGTAAGGAGCTTGCTAGTTATAGATAACTTAATAAATAATTTATTCTTAATAATTTTACATGTTTTAGGTATTATATTGGTTATAATATTTCTTAAAAAATGCTATTTTAATTTAAATAATAACAATATAGATAGACTTATTTATATTTATTATTTTTGTATAACTTTTTTATTTTTTCTTTGTCTTAGATTATACATACCATAAAAAAAGGAGAAACAATGGAATATATAGCAACAATACACTTAGAGTCATCTGAATCTATGCGTATCAATGGCAAAGAGTCTTTTTTAGGACACATGTGGGTTGAGTATTTAGATGTAAAAACAGGTAAAATAGAAAAATTTGGTTTTGAACTTGATGAAAGCAAAAGCCTATTAGATACATTTTTTACTCTACATGGAAACTCAAATATTAGTAAAAAAGATGATGAATATTATTTAGGAAAATCTGATTTTATTGCTTCTTTTGTGCTAGACGATATAAATGGAAAAAATTCAATAAATTATTGGAATAATTTAGAAAATGATACGGATGCTTATAGTTCATTATGGAATAGTTGTATTGATAAAGTTATAGAATCTTTTAGGGCTGCTAATGTGAAAATAGGCACAGGGGATGGAGAGATTGTCCCTTCTTGGAATATACCTTTTGTTGATGCTGCTAGCAAAAAAGATTGGCAAGAAAAAAGCCAAAATTTAACAAAAGAAGAGAAAGAAAAAATAGAAATTTTTATGGATATGATAAAACACGATACACTAAAAGATGATGACTTTAAACATTTAGCGAAATTACCTCTAAAAGAATTGCAAATATTTCACGAGGAATTTTTACTAATAGAGCAAGAAAGAGCAAGAATTTTAGAAAAGCATAAGGAACTAGGCGCAATAGGCATAAGCAATGTTTTAAAAATGAACTTAGAACAGTTAAAACAATTTGAAAAAGCAACAGAGCAGTTTGCCCTTTACGACCCTATCGCTCTTGATCTTGATGGTAACGGCAAGATAGATACTCTAAGCCTAGACAATGGTGTATTCTTTGATCACAATGGTGATGACATAGCCTTCAAAAGTAGCTGGATAAGTGGCGAGGATGGCATACTAGCAAGAGATATAGATGGTGATGGTAAAATCACTAGCGGAGCAGAATTATTTGGCAATAAATCTAAATCAAACAATCACTACTCATACACAAACCCAAATGCTAAAGATGGCTTTGAAGCTTTAAAAGAACCAGATAGCAATAACGATGGCATTATCTCAAATTTAGATGAAAATTTTGACAAACTCCAAATCTGGCAAGATAGCAATTCAAACGGCGTTTCAGAAACAAACGAATTAAAATCACTCTCTGAACTTGGCATTGAAAGCTTAAATTTAAACAAATTTACAAATTTAAATTTACTAGTTGCGTAAGTTCAAATTTGTAAATTTAAGAGTTCAGTATCGGTGATACTGACGAGATTTAAATTTATAAATTATAGTAATTTAGTAAATTTAAAAAAAGCTAAATTACTTAAATTAAACTTCATATATATAGCAAGTATGAATTAAGTAAAAGTTGAGTAGAATTTCGGAGTTTTTTGAAATTTAGAAAGGTAAGAAATTTGGAAAATAAAGATAATATAAAAGTAGATGAGCCTATTTTGACAATACAAAAAACAAAATCTACTAAATCAAATCTGTATGGTATTTTTTTTACAATATCGCTTTTATTTATATTTCTTATTTGTGTAGCATTTTTAAACATTAACAATATTATTCCGAATTTAATTGGTGGAGTGTTAATTATTTTTATCCCGTATTGGTTTGTGCTGACATTAAAATTAGAAAAAATATTTTGCTATGATGATTTTTTAATTGCTAAATATACATTTTTTTCAAAAAAAGTGTATTACAAAGATATAAAATATTATTGGAACAAGCGAACAATAATAACAAATGATATTAGCATAGCTCACAAAAAATTTTGGAATACTATTTTTGTAAGCAAGTATTTGTTTGATAATGCGATTTTAGATGACTTAAAAAATTTTTTAAATTCTAAAAATATAAAGCAATGGTCGCTTTTTAATAAAATTTAAGGAGTAAATTATGGGACAAGGTTTTGCTTATGCAAGAGAAAATAACGGCACAAGAGAAGTTGTAATCAAAGACTCAACTGGCAAAGATATTGCAATGTCCGCATTTAGCGGATATTTAGCTTTTAGTGGTAATTTATTAAAAGAAGGATTGAGCCATGCCGATGCGGTAGTTAAAGGCACATTGTTAGGTAAAGCTTATTCTATTGTAGATGGTGTTGTTTCTGGCGTGTTTGACGCACAAGGAAACCCTGATAAAAGTATGAACGATGTAATCGGAACTGCTGCTACTGCTATATTGGTAGGTGAAGCTGGTGCTGGGCTTGGTAGTTTATTTGGTCCAATTGGAACTGTAATAGGTGGAACACTTGGCGGAATAGCTGGTGCAGTTTGGGGCGAAGATGCTTATAATGGCATTATTGAAGCATGTGCGAAAGCTATGGATTTAGCAGACCAAGCAGCTGATTTTATAATTAGTCCTACAAAGGATTATAAGCAAAAACTATACACCGATTTCGCTGGCGCTTTAAAATACTTTAACGAAGATGGCACTGTAAATTTTGCTAAATATTTAGCAGATACTGCAAATATCTCACTTTACGACCCTATCGCCCTTGATTTAAACAATAACGGCAAAATTGATACTTTAAGCCTAGAAAATGGCGTATTCTTTGATCATAATGGTGATAAAGTAGCTTTTAAATCAAGCTGGGTAAATAGTAGTGATGGCATTTTAGCAAGAGATATAGATGGTGATGGTAAAATCACTAGCGGAGCAGAATTATTTGGCAACTTCACAAAACTAAAAAATGGCGAGTTAGCAAAAAATGGCAAAGAGGCTCTAAGCGACCTTGATAGCGATGAAAATGGCGTATTTGATGAGCGAGATGAGGCGTTTGGGCAAATTCTAGTTTGGCAAGATAAAAACAGCGATGGTATAAGCCAAAAAAATGAGCTAAAAACTCTAAATGAGCATAATATTAAAAGCATAGATTTAGAATTTATGGCTGATAATACAGCCCTAGATAAAGATAATAAGCAAATTTTAATCGGCTCATTTAGCACAAATATTAGCAATGAAAGCAAAAATAATCTAGCAAGTGATATTGATTTTAGTGTGGATACAATAGGGCGTGAAATGGCTGAAAGTGCTGGGCTAGTTAAAGGCACTGGCTTTGTGAGAGACTTTAACCAGGTCTTAGCAAGGATATAGGCGAATTTTACGCTAAATACAAGGGGCTAGATAATCCTAAAATAAGTGCCTAAATTCTAGAATTTAAGGAATTTTAGACTTTGGACATTTGGCTGGATTTTTGAATTCTAGAATTTAAAAGAAAGTTATAAGAAAAAATTTATATAACAATACTTTTTAAAGGTGATATTTTGTTTTTGTTTAGTATTATTATTTTAGCTGGTTATTTTGTACTTGTTTTGATTTTTTCTTATTTTTGGTCGGTAGTAATTTATAAGCTTGCAATTAGCAAAAAAATACATTTTATAATTTTAGCTATTGGACTATACGCTCTGTGGGGTTATTATACGATGTGGAGCAAGGAATTCTTTATAATAAGTGGATTTTTTGTGACTGCTTTGTATTTTGGCGGCTTTATGTTTTTTCATAAAGATTTCAGCAAAAAACTAGTTATTTTTAGCTCTTTTGTTTGTGTTTTTTGTCTTTGGCAGCTTGAGGTGCCACAAAAAATAATTCTTGATATAACACATAAAAATAGTAATTTAAATATTAAAATTATAGATAATAATTATAAAATAATAACAATAAATGATCAAGGTAAAATAAAAAATAATATTTTATTTTCTAAGAGCAAAGAAAGTATTTTGTGTGACAGGGAAACGATTGGTTGCCCTTTCATCTTTTCTTTTAGTTATCCATTATATGATATTTACATCTATGATGACATTGATTTAACTGGAAATGGGAAAATTATAGCTAAAACATATGCTAGTGCGTATAATCATACTTTTTTAAGTGGTTTTGGTTCTATAAGTTCTGTTGGTAAAGGTATTGCTGCTTATGGTATTTATAATCAAGAGGATGAAATAATCAATTTTTTAAAAGAAAATCAAATCAAACAAGGAGAAAACAATGACACAAAATAGTGTTTCAATTTCAATGACAAAGTTGCGTAATGATGCATTTTTAGCTGAAGCTGGATATGAAAATATGGGTGGCGAGAAAATAAAAAAAGGTAAAATTATATCAAACGATCAAACAGGAACTAAATTTGAAGTTATAGATCAAAAAAGAGATAACAATGGCTTTGATATGACAATTTTTAAAGAAGTTGGCACTGATAACTATGTGATATCATATAGAGGGACAGAGAAATTTAGCCCCGATGACCATTCAAATAATATAAAAATGCATTTTGGTAAAATAAACGAACAAGCCGAAAGCGCTAAAATATTTACTGCTATGTATATGAAAGAAATACTAGAAAAAAATCCTAATGCTAAATTTACAACAACAGGGCATTCGCAAGGTGGCGAAATAGTTCAACAAATGGCTTATGAATTTGGACTAGAAGGCACTGCTTTTAATCCATATGGTGCTAAAGGAGTGATAGAAAATCTAGCTGATTTTAACTCTGACAAGTTTGAGCAAAATAAAGACAAGGTTTTAAATGTAAAATTAAGCACCGATAAAATAGGTCAGATGGCGGAAGATTATGGTAACACAATAACAATAGATACGGGAAAGTTACTTAGCGAAGTTTACAACAAAGATTTAAGTTATTCACAAGATTGCTATTTTCCTGATGAAGGAACGCTAGGTATAGGTGCTTCTATATATGATTGGGTTCGCACATTTATGAAAGGTCACCCAATTGCTGAAGTGATAAAAGCTCTAAATATGTCAAAAGAGCAACTTGAAAAATTTGCTAAAAATAGTGGAATAGATAATATCTCACTTTACGACCCTATTGCTCTTGATTTAAATGCTAATGGCAAGATCGATACTCTAAGCCTAGAAAATGGTGTATTCTTTGATCACAATGGTGATAAAGTAGCTTTTAAATCAAGCTGGGTAAATAGTAGTGATGGCATTTTAGCAAGAGATATAGATGGCGATGGTAAAATCACTAGCGGAGCAGAATTATTTGGCAACTTCACAAAACTAAAAAATGGCGAGTTAGCTAAAAATGGCGCCCAGGCTTTAAAAGATTTAGATGATAATAATGATGGTATTTTTGATAGTAATGATAAAGCATTTAATGAAATTTTAGTTTGGCAAGATAAAAACAGCGATGGTATAAGCCAAAAAAATGAGCTAAAAACTCTAAATGAGCATAATATTAAAAGCATAGATTTAGAATTTATGGCTGATAACACAGCCCTAGATAAAGATAATAAGCAAATTTTAATTGGCTCATTTAGCACAAATATTAGCAATGAAAGCAAAAATAATCTAGCAAGTGATATTGATTTTAGTGTGGATACAATACAAAGAAATATACTTGATGATACATATGGCATTATTAAAGGAACTGGTTTTGTAAGAAATTTTAATTTATCTTTAAATGATGAAATAAAAAATGCTTATGAAAGTTATAAAGCATTAAATACAAAACAACAACAATTAAGCAATGTTGAAACATTAGTAAATTTATGGGCTAAAACAGCTAAACAATACAAAGAGCTAGATAACCCTATACAAAAAGCAAAAATAAATATAAGCTCAGTAGCAAGTGGCACTACAAGCTCTGGGATAAATGAAGCAATAAAAAGAGCCGAGGCTGGAGAGATAACCCTAAGCGATGGAGTTAAATTCTAGAATTTAAGGAATTTTAGAATTTGGGCATTTGTGTATTTGGTGGGGGTTAAATTCTAGAATTTGGCTTTTTTAAATTCTAGAATTTGGAGTTTTATTTTATATTAAAATATGTAAATTTATTCTTTAAAAATATTTAAATATTTTTAGAATAATAAATTAATAAAATTCTAGAATTTGTGTAATATTTATCTAGAATTTAGCTTAAAAAAAAGCTAGCTTTTTGCTAGAATGCGGGTTTTGGTTTTTTAGACAATGATTTTTGGTTAAATTCTAGAATTTAAAAATGGGTTTATAAAATTTTCTACCAGAATACTAACTTTTTAAAAAAGGGGTAAAAAATAAAAATAAGAGAAAAATTAAAATATTATAAAGGTTAAGTTATGGGTCTTGTTCTTTTGCCGTTTGGTTTGGTATTTATTGCTGGGTTTATTTTTTTATACACATATATACCTTATGGTGTGATAAAACTAGATATTAAAGCAAAATTTAAAGTAGTACTTTTAGCTTTTTATTTGCTTTTGGCTTTGATGATAGAATATGTGCATTTTTATCCATCTTTATTTTTGGCACCTCTTGTTATTTTGACTGCTTTGTTGTTTAGAGAAAGAAAGTATTTTCAAAATCTAGCAAATAAAGCAATAATTAAAAGAATTTCTATCGCCTTTTTGTTTTTTTTGCTGTATTTTTGGGGTTTAGAGGTGCCACAAAGGATAATAGTAAATCTTTTGCCTGTAAAGCTTGAAATAGTTAATGATGATTTTGAGTATATTGAAAATCCTGAAAAAAAATTTGGAGAGAAAGATAATATATATTTTGAATATGAAAAAGAAAAAAAATTTCTTAACTTTGCTTACACAAAAAACAATATTTATGTATGCGATAGTTTTGATTGTAAAGGAGATAAAAAGTATATAGGGTATGTTTGGACACCTTGGAGTGATGCTGGTCCTCTTTGTATTGATGCAAGTGGGCGATGCAATAGATATATAAAAAGGGATAGTGGCGGTCGTGACTATTTAATGTCATTTATCAAAAATAAAAACAATAACAAATAAGGAAAACAAATGAAAAACATAACTTTAAACAATGTAAAAGATACGGCTTTTTTAGCCAATGAAAGCTATAAGAATGCTGTGGAGAATGATGAAAATATCAATAAGGAAAAAGAAATGTATAAAGGAAAACCTTTAACTAATCCAGCCACAAATTCTAGTTTTCAAGTAGTGGAACAAACAAATGAGGATGGTGGCGGTTTTAGTGGAACTGTGTTTAAAAACACTGAAACAAATGAATATGTAATTACCTTTCGCGGCACTGAGATTGGTGATGTTTGGGATTATTTAGATGATGTATCTATGTCGCTTACAAATACTGGATTGTTAGGAGGGCTTAATAGTGAGCAATTTAACCAAGCTTTTGCATTTGCTAGCAAGCAAATAGCTGAAATTTTAGCCAAAGATCCTGATGCTAAAATAAGCTTTACTGGGCACTCGCTAGGTGGGGCACTAGCTGCTGCTGTGGGAGCAAAGCTAAATATGGAAGCGATGACCTTTAATGCTTATCCTATAAAAAAATACATAGAAAATATTTTAAGCAAAGAGGAGCAAGAGGTAGCACAGGATAAAGTTTTAAATTTTTACGACACAAGAGACCCTATATCAAATGGCACTTACGGCGGGGAGCATTTTGGCAAAAGTATTGCGCTAGATACTGGCGGAAGTTTGATTTTAGATTTTTTTAGTAAAAGTGGTCCGCTTAGAGAACTAAGCTATATATACAAGCATTTAATAGAAAATTTAACAAAAGCTATTCAAAGTGGTAATTTTGATGAGAAAATATTAAGCGTATCCCTTTACGACCCTATCGCTCTTGATCTTGATGGTAACGGCAAGATAGATACTCTAAGCCTAGAAAACGGCGTATTTTTTGATCACAATGGTGATAAAGTAGCTTTTAAATCAAGCTGGGTAAATAGTAGTGATGGCATTTTAGCAAGAGATATAGATGGTGATGGTAAAATCACTAGCGGAGCAGAATTATTTGGCAACTTCACAAAACTAAAAAATGGCGAGTTAGCTAAAAATGGCGCCCAGGCTTTAAAAGATTTAGATGATAATAATGATGGCATTTTTGATAGTAATGATAAAGCCTTTAATGAAATTTTAGTTTGGCAAGATAAAAACAGCGATGGTATAAGCCAAAAAAATGAGCTAAAAACTCTAAATGAGCATAATATTAAAAGCATAGATTTAGAATTTATGGCTGATAATACAGCCCTAGATAAAGATAATAAGCAAATTTTAATTGGCTCATTTAGCACAAATATTAGCAATGAAAGCAAAAATAATCTAGCAAGTGATATTGATTTTAGTGTGGATACAATACAAAGAAATATACTTGATGATACAGATGGCATTATTAAAGGAACTGGTTTTGTAAGAAATTTTAATTTATCTTTAAATGATGAAATAAAAAATGCTTATGAAAGTTATAAAACATTAAATACAAAACAACAACAATTAAGCAATGTTGAAACATTAGTAAATTTATGGGCTAAAACAGCTAAACAATACAAAGAAATAGATAACCCTATCCAAAAAGCAAAAATAAACATAAGCTCAGTAGCAAGTGGCACTACAAGCTCTGGGATAGATGAAGCAATAAAAAGAGCAAATAATAATGAAATCACTATAAATGATGAAATACTAAGCAATGAAGGCAATATAATAACTAGCAATGAAAACGCACCAAACTCAAAAAGCCTAACACCAGGGCAAGCTTTGGCTTTATATGAGTTTAAAATTAGTGATACAGATAGTGCTAAAATACAAGAACTAGCCACAAAAGCAGCTGTTGTAAGTGTGTTTAGCGGTAAAGAAAATAAAGTTTTATATGTAAGTAGCAATGAAGAAGTAAAAAGCGCAATACAGAGTATTGAAAAAGCATATGATAGTATAATAAGTTATGTGTATAAATCTCTTTTAGTAAGCACAAGACTAGATAAATATGCTAAAAAATATAGAAGTAAATATGGCGCTAAATGATGATGATACTTATGAATTTGCTTTAAATTTCGATAAAGTAGCTATGCAATTTAAAGAAAAATTTACAAACTAGCGCAGCTGATGCTTTAATAGATTATATTGAATTCAATGCTATTTACAATGATAAAAATCTAAAAAAAAGCGGTAGAATCGATGTTGATTAAGCAAGCGATAGAAAATAAAGAGTTTTTAGAAAGCTTAGCCTTACTTGATGAAGAGCAAAAGTCTATAATTTTAAACACTACACAAAAAAATATTAGCACAAAATATAGTAACTGATACTGAATATTTAACACAAATTACTAATAATTTAAATATAAAAAATTTTTAAAAAGCTGGTGATGACAATAGCAGGTTAAATGGCTTGTATTCAAATGATGTGTTGCTTGGCGGCAATGGCAAGGACTATCTATATGGTGAAAATGGTGATGATATCTTAATAGGCGGATCTGGCAATGATTATTTAAATGGAAGCAGAGGTAATGATACTTATGTATTTGGTAAAAATTGGGGAGTAGATAGTATTTATAATTATGATAGTTATAGAATAAATGATGATAGTAAAGATATTATTGAGTTTAAAGATGGCATAAAACTTAGTGATTTATCATTTAGCTCAAATTCTAACTATGACCTAATAATAACACAAGGAAATAATAAAATAATAGCAGAATATGCTCTTGGTGATAATTACTATAAAATAGATAAAGTTAGATTCGATGATAACACAGAGCTAAGCTTTGCTGATTTAAGAAAATTAGTATTACAGGGTAAAGATAGCACTCAAAATCTTTATGGCTTTATGGATGTAGAAAATACAGTAAATGCAGGCTCTGGCAATAACTATGTATATGGCAACTCAAAAGACGATATATTAAATGGCGAAGATGGAGATGATAGAATTTATGGTGGAAATGGCAATGATACACTAGATGGCGGCAATGGCAAGGACTATCTATATGGTGAAAATGGTGATGATATCTTAATAGGCGGATCTGGCAATGATTATTTAAATGGAAGCAGAGGTAATGATACTTATGTATTTGGTAAAAAATTGGGGAGTAGATAGTATTTATAATTATGATAGTTATAGAATAAATGATGATAGTAAAGATATTATTGAGTTTAAAGATGGCATAAAACTTAGTGATTTATCATTTAGCTCAAATCCCTAACTATGACCTAATAATAACACAAGGAAATAATAAAATAATAGCAGAATATGCTCTTGGTGATAATTACTATAAAATAGATAAAGTTAGATTCGATGATAACACAGAGCTAAGCTTTGCTGATTTAAGAAAATTAGTATTACAAGGTAAAGATAGCACTCAAAATCTTTATGGCTTTATGGATGTAGAAAATACAGTAAATGCAGGCTCTGGCAATAACTATGTATATGGCAACTCAAAAGACGATATATTAAATGGCGAAGATGGAGATGATAGAATTTATGGTGGAAATGGCAATGATACACTAGATGGCGGCAATGGCAAGGACTATCTATATGGTGAAAATGGTGATGATATCTTAATAGGCGGATCTGGCAATGATTATTTAAATGGAAGCAGAGGTAATGATACTTATGTATTTGGTAAAAATTGGGGAGTAGATAGTATTTATAATTACGATAGTTATAGAATAAATGATGATAGTAAAGATATTATTGAGTTTAAAGATGGCATAAAACTTAGTGATTTATCATTTAGCTCAAATTCTAACTATGACCTAATAATAACACAAGGAAATAATAAAATAATAGCAGAATATGCTCTTGGTGATAATTACTATAAAATAGATAAAGTTAGATTCGATGATAACACAGAGCTAAGCTTTGCTGATTTAAGAAAATTAGTATTACAGGGTAAAGATAGCACTAAAAATCTTTATGGCTTTATGGATGTAGAAAATACAGTAAATGCAGGCTCTGGCAATAACTATGTATATGGCAACTCAAAAGACGATATATTAAATGGCGAAGATGGAGATGATAGAATTTATGGTGGAAATGGCAATGATACACTAGATGGTGGCAATGGCAAGGACTATCTATATGGTGAAAATGGTGATGATATCTTAATAGGTGGATCTGGCAATGATTATTTAAATGGAAGCAGAGGTAATGATACTTATGTATTTGGTAAAAATTGGGGAGTAGATAGTATTTATAATTATGATAGTTATAGAATAAATGATGATAGTAAAGATATTATTGAGTTTAAAGATGGCATAAAACTTAGTGATTTATCATTTAGCTCAAATTCTAACTATGACCTAATAATAACACAAGGAAATAATAAAATAATAGCAGAATATGCTCTTGGTGATAATTACTATAAAATAGATAAAGTTAGATTCGATGATAACACAGAGCTAAGCTTTGAACAAATAAAATTATTAGCTGCCTTAGCATCAAAAAACGCTGATATAATCTAATCTTATTTAATGTAATTTCTAAATGAGATGGTTTATTATGTAAGATCTGCTTTGCGTATTGTTATTTATAAAGTATTAGGTTTATGTGTGTTTATAATTATTTGTTGATTTTGTATTTTTGTAAGTAAAATAGCTTTGTGCTTTAAATTAAACCTGTGGATATAATTTGGCTTAATCCGTTAAATGAAATTTCTCTTATTTTTAATAAAATAGCCTAGCAAAAGCAGATGCTGTAATTACAATAAAATTAATCTACAATGAAAATTTAATCAAAAAAACGAAATAACTAATATTAATGTTATTGGCGAAGTTGAACTTGGTTTCAGCAATATTTAGCTAGAATTTAGCTTTAAAAGCTAGTTTTTTACTAAAATGCGGGTTTTGGTTTTAAATTTTTAAAAGGTTCTGAAAAGATAGACAAGGTGGAGCAATGGAACAAATAAATACAAATAAAGAACATTCATTATTTAGCATAAAAAATTATAGTGATAAAATGCTATTGTTAGCTATTATTATTATTGCGGTTGAACTAATAGTAAAGATTTTTCTTACTACTACTGCCGAACAAAGAGCCGTAGAAGTTGGCTCGTTTAGAGACAATAACCTTTTAGCTGCTACTTATGGAGTGCTTTTTTATCACTATTTATCTTTTTATATTTCGTAAAAATCCTATTATAAGTTTTTATAAAAAATAAAATTATTTATCAGAAAAATAATAAATACATTGAAATAACACCTGATAATATACTAAATTGTAGTGTTGCACTTCTTTATTCATTTTCAATGTATGGCGAAAGTAATAATTTAAACTCAATGAAATACAAAGTAAGTAAAATAAAAATTTTTTATAAGAATTATATTATATATATTTTTTATTTTTTTTCCACTTGCTTACATTCTTTCTTTTTTTATTTATAGAGAGATAACTTTAAAACTAAAAACTTTAATAATAGTGGATAATAATTTTAATATAATCGAAATTCCTTTTTACAAAAGAGATGAAAAAAAACTAAATAAATATTTTCAAAGTAATTTTAATATAAATATATTAGAGCTAGAAACTTTATACAGTTTTGATAACTTCGTAATAAAACTAAAAGGAGAAAACAATGGAAAATAACCAAACTACGGCAAAAACAATGCTAAAACAAGAAAACGACAATAGCATTAAAGATACCGTAAAAAATACTCTAAATGTAATTGATGCTGGCTTAGGCTCTGTTATAGATAATTTTAAAAATCTATACGGAGAGATTGAGGGTACAAAAGCTTTTGAATTAGCAAAAAGTTCTAAGTTATTATTACTAGATTTTACTTTAAGCTATGATAAAAACAAAGATATTGAACATAATATAGCCCACTATGTAGGAAATTTTATACAAGGAGCCTCTATTGTGGCTGTTGGAACATACTTTGGAAGTGGCATATTGGTCACCACAGCTTCTACACTAGCGGCAATAAAAATAAGCGATATTTTAAAAGAAAATTTTGGCTTTGAGCTGGGAAATTACACTGAAAAAATTTACGATAATGTATCAAAAGAAATTGGTGATACCGCAAAATTAAATACACAGGAGCTAGAAGGCTTAGCAAATATGATAAATAACGGCGATAATTCAGCTTTGTTGTATCCTAAAAAGAGTGGCTCAGACTATAACGATAGCTCAAATAGCGTAGTAGATATGCTGAGAACTATGTATCTACTAGCAAAAAGTGGATATGATACAACTAAGTTGCTTATAGATAAAAGCAAGCAAAGCGGGCTTTTTGATAAATTAGTTGCTAATTTAGGGGACTTTGTAGTAAATGGGCACTCACTTGGCGGTGATACGCTAAATATCTCACTTTACGACCCTATCGCCCTTGATTTAAACAATAATGGCAAAATTGATACTTTAAGCCTAGAAAATGGCGTATTCTTTGATCATAATGGTGATAAAATAGCTTTTAAATCAAGTTGGGTAAATAGTAGTGATGGCATTTTAGCAAGAGATATAGATGGTGATGGTAAAATCACTAGCGGAGCAGAATTATTTGGCAACTTCACAAAACTAAAAAATGGCGAGTTAGCTAAAAACGGCGCCCAGGCTTTAAAAGATTTAGATGATAATAATGATGGCATTTTTGATAGTAATGATAAAGCCTTTAATGAAATTTTAGTTTGGCAAGATAAAAACAGCGATGGTATAAGCCAAAAAAATGAGCTAAAAACTCTAAATGAGCATAATATTAAAAGCATAGATTTAGAATTTATGGCTGATAATACAGCCCTAGATAAAGATAATAAGCAAATTTTAATTGGCTCATTTAGCACAAATATTAGCAATGAAAGCAAAAATAATCTAGCAAGTGATATTGATTTTAGTGTGGATACAATACAAAGAAATATACTTGATGATACAGATGGCATTATTAAAGGAACTGGTTTTGTAAGAAATTTTAATTTATCTTTAAGTGATGAAATAAAAAATGCTTATGAAAGTTATAAAGCATTAAATACAAAACAACAACAATTAAGCAATGTTGAAACATTAGTAAATTTATGGGCTAAAACAGCTAAACAATACAAAGAAATAGATAACCCTATCCAAAAAGCAAAAATAAACATAAGCTCAGTAGCAAGTGGCACTACAAGCTCTGGGATAAATGAAGCAATAAAAAGAGCAAATAATAATGAAATCACTATAAATGATGAAATACTAAGCAATGAAGGCAATATAATAACTAGTAATGAAAACGCGCCAAACTCAAAAAGCCTAACACCAGGGCAAGCTTTGGCTTTATATGAGTTTAAAATTAGTGATACAGATAGTGCTAAAATAAAAGAACTAGCCACAAAAGCAGCTGTTGTAAGTGTGTTTAGCGGTAAAGAAAATAAAGTTTTATATGTAAGTAGCAATGAAGAAGTAAAAAGCGCAATACAGAGTATTGAAAAAGCATATGATAGTATAATAAGTTATGTGTATAAATCTCTTTTAGTAAGCACAAGACTAGATAAATATGCTAAAAATATAGAAGTAAATATGGCGCTAAATGATGATGATACTTATGAATTTGCTTTAAATTTTGATAAAGTAGCTATGCAATTTAAAGAAAATTTACAAACTAGCGCAGCTGATGCTTTAATAGATTATATTGAATTCAATGCTATTTACAATGATAAAAATCTAAAAAAAGCGGTAGAATCGATGTTGATTAAGCAAGCGATAGAAAATAAAGAGTTTTTAGAAAGCTTAGCCTTACTTGATGAAGAGCAAAAGTCTATAATTTTAAACACTACACAAAAAATATTAGCACAAAATATAGTAACTGATACTGAATATTTAACACAAATTACTAATAATTTAAATATAAAAATTTTAAAAGCTGGTGATGACAATAGCAGGTTAAATGGCTTGTATTCAAATGATGTGTTGCTTGGCGGCAATGGCAAGGACTATCTATATGGTGAAAATGGTGATGATATCTTAATAGGCGGATCTGGCAATGATTATTTAAATGGAAGCAGAGGTAATGATACTTATGTATTTGGTAAAAATTGGGGAGTAGATAGTATTTATAATTATGATAGTTATAGAATAAATGATGATAGTAAAGATATTATTGAGTTTAAAGATGGCATAAAACTTAGTGATTTATCATTTAGCTCAAATTCTAACTATGACCTAATAATAACACAAGGAAATAATAAAATAATAGCAGAATATGCTCTTGGTGATAATTACTATAAAATAGATAAAGTTAGATTCGATGATAACACAGAGCTAAGCTTTGCTGATTTAAGAAAATTAGTATTACAAGGTAAAGATAGCACTCAAAATCTTTATGGCTTTATGGATGTAGAAAATACAGTAAATGCAGGCTCTGGCAATAACTATGTATATGGCAACTCAAAAGACGATATATTAAATGGCGAAGATGGAGATGATAGAATTTATGGTGGAAATGGCAATGATACACTAGATGGCGGCAATGGCAAGGACTATCTATATGGTGAAAATGGTGATGATATCTTAATAGGCGGATCTGGCAATGATTATTTAAATGGAAGCAGAGGTAATGATACTTATGTATTTGGTAAAAATTGGGGGAGTAGATAGTATTTATAATTATGATAGTTATAGAATAAATGATGATAGTAAAGATATTATTGAGTTTAAAGATGGCATAAAACTTAGTGATTTATCATTTAGCTCAAATTCTAACTATGACCTAATAATAACACAAGGAAATAATAAAATAATAGCAGAATATGCTCTTGGTGATAATTACTATAAAATAGATAAAGTTAGATTCGATGATAACACAGAGCTAGACTTTGAACAGATAAAATTATTATCTGCCTTAGCATCAAAAAACGCTGATATAATCTAATCTTATTTAATGTAATTTTTAAATGAGATGGTTTATTATGTAAGATCTGCTTTGCGTATTGTTATTTATAAAGTATTAGATTTATGTGTGTTTATAATTAGCGGTGTGTATTTACGGCATATAAATGACAAACACCGCCTTGTGTATTATTTTAAAGAAAGCACGATTATCATTTTGGTGTGTAAAACGCACTATAAGGATAAATAGGCTTAGTTTAAATGGATTTTGTTTTATCAATTTAGTAACATTTGATATAAATATAGCTTCAATATCTAAATAACTTGTAAAGCTACGAAGTTAAAAGACCTTAAAATTTCTCTAAATTTAGCTTTTGTAATTCTTGGTGAATTGAGCCAAATAAAATTATTTAAGTCAATCTATTTTAAAACAAGGTGTATAATTAGCTAACTACACACCTTTAAGATAGTAAATAAAATTTTACTTTTAAAACATTACTAGTCAATTTAAAAAATATTATTTTAAAACATAGAATAAATTTATTTGCGGTTTTGCCTTACCTGTAAATTTTAAGCGTTTTATAAAATTTTTATTTATTTTAAATTGTAATTATATTTTTATAAAAAAAATAATTTTAGCATAAAACTATTGATTTTTTTTATAAGAATTATTTAAAATATTAATTAGAATTTTATAATTAAAAAAATACAAAATTTTTTTAAAGGAATTTTATTTTATGATTTTTTTGATAATTATTCTTATGTTTGTGCCTTTTTGTGTTTTGCTTGCTTATTTGTATGCTTATGTGCTTTTTGGCGTGCTAAATCTTAGTAAAAAGCTTAGTGTAAAAATAAGCTTTTTGGTTTTTTATGCGATTTTTATTTTGCTTATTTTATATTTTGGCTTTGGGGCTGAGTTATTTCTTGCCGTGCCTGTAATGATTTTATCAATACTAATACTTAAAAGAAAGCAATACTTTATAAATTTTACAAAATTAAGGCTAGCAATAGCAAGCGCGTGCCTTTTAGTTTATGCTTGGCAGCTTGAAGTGCCGCAAAAGATAATAATTAACATGATTGATGTTGGGATAGAAATATTTAATAATAACTACACAGTGCTAAATGAAAATGATAAATCTAATATAAAATTAAAGTTTGAAAATGATGGGTATTTGCCAAATATTTCACTATTTGAGATTTATTTTAGAAAAGCAGAAGTTTATATCTATGATGATATAAATAAAACAATCAATGAACGAAAAATAGGCCAAATAAAAACAGCTTTTATAGCAGAAAGTACTTTGATGTGCTTTTTAAGAAATATAGAAACGGGCAGTAAATGCACGGGTTTTACACACGGATCTAAATATAAAGTAAATGGAAAAAAACTTACTATACTTGAATATATTAAACAACATCAAAAAGGAGAAAAAAAATGAAAAACATTGCGCTTACAGATGTTAAAAATTTTGCTTATTTGGCAAATGAAGCTTATAAAGTTGAAAAGCCGACTAGCGATGATGATTACAAAAAAGATAAACATTTGCCAAAAGATGGAATAATCACCAACCCTGCTACAAATTCTAGTTTTGAAGTTATCGACCAAATTAATGAAAAATCAAAATTTTTTGGAGTTGATACTGGTGGTTTTAGTGCAACTGTGTTTAAAGACACAAACACAAATGAATATGTCATAGCCTTTCGTGGCAGTAATGATGCACAAGATTATCGTGATAATTTAATAATGGGAGCTACTAGCACAGGCTTGCTTGGTGATATTACAAATAAGCAATTTAGTCAAGCTTTTGCTTTTGCTAGTGAGCAAATAGCTAGAATACAAGCACAAAACCCAGATGCTAAAATAAGCATAGCAGGGCATTCATTAGGCGGAAGCTTAGCACAAGCAGTGGGCGCAAAGTTAAATATGCAAACTATAACTTTTAATGCTTATGGAGTAAAGGCGTATGTAGAAAATATTTTAAATGAGGATGAGCTAAACACAGCAAAAAAGAACATACTAAATATTTACAATGCAAAAGATCCTGTATCAAATGGAACTTTGGGTGGGAAACAATTTGGTATAAATATAGCTCTTGATAGCGATAATTACGATGGCTTGGATATATTTGGTATAATTAAAAATGCAATAACTGGATACGATGAGCATTTAATAGAAAAGCTTATTGCTAATTTAGATGAAGTCGAGCATTTTTTACCTATCATAAACATCAGTCTTTACGATCCTATTGCCCTTGATTTAAACAATAACGGCAAGATAGATACTCTAAGCCTAGAAAATGGCGTATTCTTTGATCATAATGGTGATAAAATAGCTTTTAAATCAAGCTGGGTAAATAGTAGTGATGGCATTTTAGCAAGAGATATAAATGGTGATGGTAAAATCACTAGCGGAGCAGAATTATTTGGCAACTTCACAAAACTAAAAAATGGCGAGTTAGCTAAAAACGGCGCCCAGGCTTTAAAAGATTTAGATGATAATAATGATGGCATTTTTGATAGTAATGATAAAGCCTTTAATGAAATTTTAGTTTGGCAAGATAAAAACAGCGATGGTATAAGCCAAAAAAATGAGCTAAAAACTCTAAATGAGCATAATATTAAAAGCATAGATTTAGAATTTATGGCTGATAATACAGCCCTAGATAAAGATAATAAGCAAATTTTAATTGGCTCATTTAGCACAAATATTAGCAATGAAAGCAAAAATAATCTAGCAAGTGATATTGATTTTAGTGTGGATACAATACAAAGAAATATACTTGATGATACAGATGGCATTATTAAAGGAACTGGTTTTGTAAGAAATTTTAATTTATCTTTAAGTGATGAAATAAAAAATGCTTATGAAAGTTATAAAGCATTAAATACAAAACAACAACAATTAAGCAATGTTGAAACATTAGTAAATTTATGGGCTAAAACAGCTAAACAATACAAAGAGCTAGATAACCCTATCCAAAAAGCAAAAATAAACATAAGCTCAGTAGCAAGTGGCACTACAAGCTCTGGGATAAATGAAGCAATAAAAAGAGCAAATAATAATGAAATCACTATAAATGATGAAATACTAAGCAATGAAGGCAATATAATAACTAGTAATGAAAACGCGCCAAACTCAAAAAGCCTAACACCAGGGCAAGCTTTGGCTTTATATGAGTTTAAAATTAGTGATACAGATAGTGCTAAAATAAAAGAACTAGCCACAAAAGCAGCTGTTGTAAGTGTGTTTAGCGGTAAAGAAAATAAAGTTTTATATGTAAGTAGCAATGAAGAAGTAAAAAGCGCAATACAGAGTATTGAAAAAGCATATGATAGTATAATAAGTTATGTGTATAAATCTCTTTTAGTAAGCACAAGACTAGATAAATATGCTAAAAATATAGAAGTAAATATGGCGCTAAATGATGATGATACTTATGAATTTGCTTTAAATTTTTGATAAAGTAGCTATGCAATTTAAAGAAAAATTTACAAACTAGCGCAGCTGATGCTTTAATAGATTATATTGAATTCAATGCTATTTACAATGATAAAAATCTAAAAAAAGCGGTAGAATCGATGTTGATTAAGCAAGCGATAGAAAATAAAGAGTTTTTTAGAAAGCTTAGCCTTACTTGATGAAGAGCAAAAGTCTATAATTTTAAACACTACACAAAAAATATTAGCACAAAATATAGTAACTGATACTGAATATTTAACACAAATTACTAATAATTTAAATATAAAAATTTTAAAAGCTGGTGATGACAATAGCAGGTTAAATGGCTTGTATTCAAATGATGTGTTGCTTGGCGGCAATGGCAAGGACTATCTATATGGTGAAAATGGTGATGATATCTTAATAGGTGGATCTGGCAATGATTATTTAAATGGAAGCAGAGGTAATGATACTTATGTATTTGGTAAAAATTGGGGAGTAGATAGTATTTATAATTATGATAGTTATAGAATAAATGATGATAGTAAAGATATTATTGAGTTTAAAGATGGCATAAAACTTAGTGATTTATCATTTAGCTCAAATTCTAACTATGATCTAATAATAACACAAGGAAATAATAAAATAATAGCAGAATATGCTCTTGGTGATAATTACTATAAAATAGATAAAGTTAGATTCGATGATAACACAGAGCTAAGCTTTGCTGATTTAAGAAAATTAGTATTACAAGGTAAAGATAGCACTCAAAATCTTTATGGCTTTATGGATGTAGAAAATACAGTAAATGCAGGCTCTGGCAATAACTATGTATATGGCAACTCAAAAGACGATATATTAAATGGCGAAGATGGAGATGATAGAATTTATGGTGGAAATGGCAATGATACACTAGATGGTGGCAATGGCAAGGACTATCTATATGGTGAAAATGGTGATGATATCTTAATAGGTGGATCTGGCAATGATTATTTAAATGGAAGCAGAGGTAATGATACTTATGTATTTGGTAAAAATTGGGGAGTAGATAGTATTTATAATTATGATAGTTATAGAATAAATGATGATAGTAAAGATATTATTGAGTTTAAAGATGGCATAAAACTTAGTGATTTATCATTTAGCTCAAATTCTAACTATGACCTAATAATAACACAAGGAAATAATAAAATAATAGCAGAATATGCTCTTGGTGATAATTACTATAAAATAGATAAAGTTAGATTCGATGATAACACAGAGCTAGACTTTGAACAAATAAAATTATTATCTGCCTTAGCATCAAAAAACGCTGATATAATCTAATCTTATTTAATGTAATTTCTAAATGAGATGGTTTATTATGTAAGATCTGCTTTGCGTATTGTTATTTATAAAGTATTAGATTTATATGTGTTTATAATTAGCGGTGTGTATTCACGGCATATAAATGACAAACACCGCCTTGTGTATTATTTTAAAGAAAGCACGATTATCATTTTGGTGTGTAAAACGCACTATAAGGATAAATATGCTTGGTTTAAATGGAATTTGTTTTATCAATTTAGTAACATTTGATATAAATATAGCTTCAATATCTAAATAACTTGTAAAGCTACGAAGTTAAAAGACCTTAAAATTTCTCTAAATTTAGCTTTTGTAATTCTTGGTGAATTGAGCCAAATAAAATTATTTAAGTCAATCTATTTTAAAACAAGGTGTATAATTAGCTAACTACACACCTTTAAGATAGTAAATAAAATTTTACTTTTAAAACATTACGAATCAATTTAAATCTGTAAATTTTTAAGCATTTTATAAAATTTTTTATTTATTTTAAATTGTAATTATATTTTTATAAAAAAATAAATTTAGTATAAAACTATTGATTTTTTTTATAAGAATTATTTAAAATATCATTAGAATTTTATAATTAAAAAATACAAAATTTTTTTTTAAAGGACAAAAATGATTCTTGTCATATTTTTGCCTATGTTTTTTATGATTTTTATGGTGTTTTTCCCGCTTTTTTGGGCGTTGGCTATTTGTGGGTGCTGGTTTTTACCGCTTACAAAATTTAGCAAAGTATTGATTAGCGTGCTTATTTTAGCAATGCTTTGTGGTGGCATTGCCTTTTTATTTTTTGATAAAGAAAGTAGATTTTTTTCATTTTTATTTGCTTGCGGATTTATATCTTTGCCTGTATTTTTGCGCTATTTTTGGCGGAGCCAAGAATCATATGAAAAATACTATCACATCATACACACAAACCCCCTAGCCCAAAATAACTTAAAACGCAGAGCGATATCACTTTTTAGTATCGGCTTGTTAGGCACATTTATGAGCTTATGGCAGGTTGAAGTGCCGCAAAAGGTGGTGTTTAAAGTTGCAACTTTAATAGCTGGAAATTCTTATCCTATTGTTGAAATTATAGATAATAATGTTAGTCAAGATTTAATGTGGCGGTATGGTTCTACTAAAGAATTAAGAGACTGCCAAGACAAAGATTTAAATTGCCCGTTTTTTAATTTTAAATTTCCAATTTATGAAGTACATGCTGAAGTAAATGGTACAAACATTGTAATAGCAATAGAATATAATATTGCTTATAGCACAAGCACATTAACTAGATTTTTAAGTAGCATCGGCTCTACTAAAAGAATAGAATATCAAAATACATACAAATCAGTAAAATCAATCTTAAATAAAGGAGAAAATAATGGCACAGCAAAATAGTATAAATCTAAGCACGATAAAAGACGCTGCTTTTTTAGCCAATAAAAGTTACAAAACAGCAACAATCTTGCTGATATAGTATCTGTAAGTAGCAGTGGAAAAAATTCAAAATTTTAAATTAAAAGGGCATAAAATATGTTTAAGCAAGCATTTTTATTTGGAGTTATTTCTTTTTTTATAGGTCTATACTTACTTTTAAGCGCGTATTATACAAAAAAATACAGCGGTTGTTTATATGATTATTTTATAAAATTTGCATTATTAAAATCTATTTTAGCCGATGGTAGAGTTAAATATAGTGGCACTTGATATAGAATTTGCGAAAATGTTATATATATTTTTAAAATTTTATTTGCTGTAATTTCTTATATTTTGTTTTATTTGCTGTATGCGCAATAATAAATTTAATATAAAAGGAGTAATAATGATAAGTTTTGCAAGCATAAAAAGCGTGGCATAAAAATCCTTGATGTAGAGATTAAAATTTAATGTGATAGTTTAAAAATGTGATTTATAAAAAAGTGGTACGCCCTAGAGAATTCGAATCTCTGACCTCTTGAACCGCAATCAAGTGCTCTATCCAGCTGAGCTAAGAGCGCACAAAAAAGAGCGCAATTATACCTTTTTATACTTAAATACAAATAAAAATAAATCATAAAAAATATTAATACAACATTAAACTTTAAGCATTAAAATTTGCCGTATTTTAGCTAAGCCTATGCTTTTGAAATGCTGAAATAATCAAGTTTAATAAAAAATAAGGAAATTGTATGGATTCAGCTAAGTTTTTATTACACGAGCCTTTATTACGAAAAAATCATACAGATTGTGCGCATTCATGCTCTAATGGCGCTCACGAAGCCCACAACCATTTTGATGCACGAAAAGGCGATAAAAAGGTGCTTTTAATAGCTTTTAGTGCTACAAGTGCGATGATGATTGTTCAATTTATTTATGCTTTGCTTAGCAATTCTTTGGCGCTTTTAAGCGATACTTTACATATGTTTAGCGATGCGTTTGCGCTGGCTCTTAGTTTTTTGGCTATTTTAGCCACGCAAAAGCTCCAAAGTCCGCAAAAAACTTTTGGCTATTTTCGCCTTGAAATTTTGGTGGCATTTATCAATGGGCTTACGATACTACTAGCTGCTGGATTTGTAAGCTATGAGGCCATACAAAAGCTTTTAAATCCAAGCGAGATTGATGCTAAAACTATGCTTATTGTGGCGTGCGTGGGATTTTTGGTTAATGTTTTTGTGGGCGTTTTGATGTTTAAGGGTGCAAATTTGGATAATATCAATATGAAATCGGCCTTTTTTCATCTTTTGAGCGATTTGTTAAGCTCTGTTGGCGTGATTATCGGTGGTGTGATTGTGTATTTTACAAAATTTTATTATATAGATACGATTTTAGGGCTTATAATTGCCTTGCTTTTGCTTCGCTGGGCATTAATATTAATTAAACAAAGCGTAAATGTTTTGCTTGAAAGTTCGCCTATTGATATGCAAAAAGTAAGCCAGCAAATTTTAATCAATAAAGAAGTAGAGCAAATTTTAGATTTACACATTAGCCAAATCACGCATAAAATGTTCGTTGCTACAATGCATATTCGCATTAATAAAGAAAACTTAAATGAGTTTGAAAGTTTATCTAAAAAGATCGCAAGCACGCTTTATGAAAAATTTGATATAGGCCATTGCACGATAGAGCCAAGTTGGAGTTAGTTAATCTAACAAAAATAAATTTTAAACGCGGCGCGCCAGTAAAAAATTAAAATTTCTAGCTAATTCTTGATAAAAAGGACAAAAATGCAAACAACCAAACTAAGCAAAAAGGCTCAAATTCACTCTGTTATCGCTGCAAGTAGTGGCAATCTTGTTGAATGGTTTGACTTTTATATTTATGGTTTTGCGGCTGTGTATTTTGCTCATAATTTTTCTAATGCCACTTCAACACTTTTTGCGCAAATTGAAATTTTTGGTGTCTTTGCGGCTGGCTTTTTAATGCTGCCTGTTGGAAGCATTATTTTTGGCAAAATGGCTGACATTAAGGGGCGTAAAAAGGCGATGATAGTTTCTATCATCTTTATGTCATTTGGTTCTTTTGGCATAGCCCTTTTACCTGATAAACAAGCAATTGGAGATATGGCTGTGGTGCTTTTGCTGCTTTTGCGGCTTATTCAAGGCATAGCAGTTGGCGGGGAATTTGGTATAGTTGCAGCTTATTTAACAGAAATCGCCCCACAAGGTAAAAGAGGCTTTGTATCAAGCTTTCAATATGTTACCATAATCGGCGGACAACTTCTTGCGGTTGCAAGCATTAGCCTTTTATTTTTGTTTATAGACGAAAGACAAATGCAAGAATTTGGTTGGAGAATTTTATTTTTCGTGGGCGGAGTTTTGGCTATTTTAAGCCTCTTTTTTAGAAGTTTTATACAGGATAATTCTCATAAAGTCCTTGAAAATTATGCTGATAGAGGGAGCTTTAAAGCCCTTTTTAAATCCTACAAAGCCCTTTTAATAGTAATAGGCGTAACGGCTGGTTGCACCATAGGCTTTTATGCAATCACAGTTTATCCTAAGGTATTTATGATAAATAACGGCGTTGATACAATCTTAGCCAATAACATTATGCTAGGCTCTTTATTTGTGCTGTGTGTGGCTATACCCTTTATCGGTGCAATTAGCGATAAAATAGGCTTTAAAATTTCACTCTTCATTTATCTTGGTTTTTGTCTTGTAGGGACTTATCCGCTTTTTATGGCTTTAAAAAGCGTAGCATTAAGCGGGTCAAATGAGTTTTTACTCTTTGTTATAGTTTGTTTTATGTGTTTTATGTTGAGTTTTTACACAGCTGTGGCAGCCATTTCTAAAACCTCACTTTTTCCACCCCAAATTCGCGCACTTGGTGCTGGACTTGGGTGTATGATAAGTGTGGGACTTTTTGGCGGAAGCGTGAATTATGTAGCCTTGCAATTTAAAGCACTTGGCATAGAATGGGGCTTTTTTGTGTATTTTGGCGTTATTGCTTGTATCTCGCTTATTTGCACAGCTTTAATACCAAAGCAAAGAGAACTTGATTAGAGCGCACTGCCTTTAATGCAATTTTATTGCTTGCGTAAGTAAAGGCACAAAAAATGGCTTATTTCGTGAGTTTAAAAATCACGCTTTTGTGAGTTTAAAATCACGCAAGCATCATGCCAAATTATATTATCGTTTTTGAGCAAAGGCCTAGTATTTGTAAATGCGCTAAGTAAATGCGTTATTTTCTTGCTAATGCGCTAGCAAGGCATTTGTAGCCTTGCCTTGCTAAATTTTACATAAAATTTGATGTGCCTTGCTTAAATCCACAGCCAAATCCTCATCTATACCGCAATTAACAAGCCTTTGCGTGCGGTTTATATGCATTTTGGTTTTTAAGTTTTCAATCATTTCAAAAAAAGCTGCAAAGAATGAGCGTTTTGCTTGCTATCATCATCGCCCTACACAACTTCCCTGAGGGCTTTGCGACCTTTATATCTACGCTGAGCGACTTTTCTTTCGGGCTTGTGATAGCTTTGGCTGTGATGATACACAACATACCAGAGGGTATGATGGTGTCCTTGCCGATTTATCATTCCACAGGTAGCAAGAAAAAAGCCTTTGTGTATGCCTGCCACGCTTTCAGGGCTTAGCGAGCCTTTGGGTGCGCTTGTGTGTGCTTTGGCACTTTTGCCCTTTATGAGTGAAACCGTGCTAGCGGTGATTTTTGCGCTTGTGGCGGGGATAATGGTGTATATTTCTTTTGATGAGCTTTTGCCTGCGGCGAAATTCTACGGCAAGGCGCACCACTGCCTTTACGGCTTGCTCGTGGGAATGGGCGTGATGGCGTTTAGCCTGCTTTTGCTGAATGGCTAATTTTTTGTGAATTTAAATTTGCTTTTAATTAAATGCTAAATGAGCGAAAATTTCGCTATCTCACAAAGGACGAGTATGACAAACTACGAGATTTCCTCAAAATAAATGTGGTGAGATATTAAATTTTTATGTCAAATTCTCATATCAATTTAAAAAATCTCAAATTTTATAAAACTTTTATCGTTATTTATATTATAATCATATATAAATAATAGAGGGGGAATTTTTATGGATACGCTCAAAGAATTTCAAAAAATGATGGCAGAACAAACCGACCTTGCCTTAGCAACCGTTGGAGCAGACGGCATTCCAAATGTTAGAGTTGTTAATTATTATTTCAATCCCGAAAATAATGTTATATATTTTGCGACATTTAAAAATAACGACAAAGTAAAAGAAATAAAACAAAATCAAAATGTTGCCTTTACAACAATCCCAAAAAAAGAAAACGAGCATATAAAAGCGAAAGGAATTGCTATTAAGAGTAAAAAATCTATTTTTGATTTGGCGGATTGTTTTTGCGAGAAAATACCTGATTACCGAGAAACAATAGAATATGGCGGAAAATCACTGATAGTGTATGAAATACACTTCAAAACAGCAACTGTTGTTTTGGATTTATCTAATATCAAAACTCTCAAATTGTAACAGCTAAAACCAAACTTTTCGCAAGCAGGACTTAGCACAAGTAAATTAAATTTTGTAAATTTGGATAATTTTGCCCTTTGCTCATCGTGTGGCAAGGCGGAGGACAAAAACACCACAAATGACATTAAAGGTGAGTGGTTTTGTTCAAGCTTATGCGAAAAAACTGAAAATGTATGCTTGGAAATTAGCGAAGATTTAAACCCCGTGATTTTAAATGGCGAAAGCTATGAAGATTATAAAGAAAGATTTATTAAAAATCTCTCAAATACCACAAGCACAGCCGCTACAACTTTGGGTGTAGCTGAGATATGGGCGAAAAATTTTCAAACTTTACAAAATGCAGATACAGGACACGGATTTGCTGCTGAGATTATGAATAATGAGAATGATATATGGGCTGGTAAAAATGCTAAAATAGTAGGTGGCGATAACGCTTTAAATGGTGCAGATAGACTTGTGGATGGTATTGAAATACAAACTAAATATTATAAAACAGCTGCTAGAAGTGTAGGTGCTGGTTTTGATGATAAAGGCAGTGGAAATTATAGATATTATAATAAAGAGGGCAAACCTATGCAGCTTGAAGTGCCAAAAGACCAATACGAACAAGCGGTAAAAGTTATGGAAGACAAGATAAAGCAAGGCAAAGTGCCTGGCGTTACCGACCCAAAAGAAGCAAAGAATATCGTTAGAAAAGGCAGTGTAACACTCCAAGAGGCAAAAAATTATTCCAAATTTTGCACCAAAGAAAGTCTTAAATATGATGCACGAAATGGTTTCGTAGTAGCTATGGTAGCTTTTGGAGTGTCTTTTGTGGTAAATGTTAGTATTTGTTATTTTAAAGAGCGGGATTTGAAAAAGGCATTAAAAGAATCTGTAATTATAAATATAAATGCTGGTGGAAAAGCGTTTGCCATCTATATGGTTGGAGCGCAAGCACAAAAAATCCCTGCACTCAATAATTTTTTAAAACAAGTGATAAATTTTAATTTTAATGGCAATGCAGTGGGTAGGGCGTTAGCCGAAGTAGGTAAAAAAGGTGCGTCAAGTGCAAGTAAAGGAGCGGTTAATAGCGCAGCAAACAGTGCATTGCGTGGCACTATTGTAGTGGCAGCTGCGACTATGGCGGTTACTTCTAGCGTAGAGCTTGTGCAAATGATGAGAGGGCAAATCTCTGGTATGCAATGTGTGAAAAATATCGCTGTAAATGCTGGCGGTATAGCTGGTGGAACAGCTGGGGCATTAACTGGAGCGGCTGCGCTATCATTTATCCCGGGAGTTGGCACAATAATAGGCGGTTTAGCAGGCGGCTTACTCGGTGGAATGGGTGGTGGAGCTATGCTTAAAAAACTTATGGATAAATTTATAGAAGATGATTTAGCTAAAAAACAACGAGTATTTTTTGAACATATCATCACTTTAAGTGTGCTGTTTAAACTATCCAAAGAAGAGGAAGCCAAATTTTCTGCCATAGTTAATAAAATAATCCAAGATGATATGAATTTCTTTGGCAAAAAATTTGAAATCAAACAAATACTACTTTATGCAAATAGCATACTTAAACCTATCGTGGTGGCTATCGTATCTCAACGCCCTAAATTGCCAAACTATACCTTTGATAGAGATGAAGTCGTTGATGTTGCTTATGAGGTTATAAACGAAGCTTCTTAATTTGCTTGTATAAATCAGGCTTGATTTCACTAAAATTTGCTATATACAAACGCAAAATTTAGCGAAAACGCACTATAAAAAAGTGATAAAATTTGACAAAATGCAACAAATTTTATCACATAAGTCAAAATCACTCAGGGTTATCAGGGTCGTAGGCTTTGTGTGCCTTGTTGATTCTTATTTCTTTGTCGATTTTACGCATATCAAAGTCCTTGCCATCATTGCTTGTGGTAAGAATTTGCTTTTTAAAATCATAAGCATTGCTAGCCTTATGATAAGTGCCATTTGTAGCTTGGGCTAAGTCTTTTAGGTATTTTAAATCAGCCCCGATAGCAAAGGTGTGAATTTTTACAAGGTTTTGTGCCTTGTTTTTGGAGTTTTTGACTATGTTTTGATTAAGATTTTGCGTTAAAGTAAGCACCTTTTGAGAGTTTTGCATATCGCTTGGCTTAGCGTTACTGATGAGATAAATTTCCTTTGTCAAGCCATTGTCCTTTGTAAAATTTGACATAGCCTTAATCAAAGAAAGATTAAGCATTTTTGTCTGTGAGTTCTTGCTTTTTATCTTGTTTAAAGCCTTTGTAAAACTTTGCTCATCATAAAATGTGCCAAGCTCGGTTGAATTTAAGCCAGAAAAAAACACAAGCGAGATTTTAGCGTAGTTTTGTCCGTCTTTAAAGATATTTTGAGCGATAAAAGGGGCTATTTCTTTGAGTGCGGCGTTGTATTTTTGCATAGATGAGTTTGCGTTGATTACTATGGCAAGCTCTTTTGTGGGATTTGTGCCTAGTTTTATGTTAAAATCGCCGTTTTTAAAGTGCAAAATGCTAAAACTTTGCTTATCGCAAACACTTTTCACGCTCAAAGTGTCATTTTGTAGAGTGTAAGAAATGGCTCTGTCAGCACTGATAAAATTTGCATTTTCTTTTATCCCGCCTACTAAAAAATTGCCCGCAAAGCGAATGATTTTGCTTTGTTTGGAGTTTTCATCGTATTTTAAACCATCAATGCTGCTGCCATTATACACGGTAATGGTATTTGGGCTAAAAGCTGAGTGTTGATGCGCTACTTTTTCATCACAACTTGCCCCAAAGATGAGACTATAAAGCATTTGATTAAAATAATGCTCATCAATCACAATGTCATCATTTGCATAAACAAAGCAAAAGCACAAAAGACACAAGAACCACTTTTTCATTTCATCTCCTTTTGTTTTTATAAACCATTGTAACATCAAGGCATTAACCAAGTGTAAATCATTTGATTTTGTGTTTGTGATTATTTGCTTTCGTTGATGACTTTAAAGAAATTTGGCTTGTTTGTTTTGTTGGCTGTGAGTTTGAAAATCACGCAACCATCGGGGCAAACTATATCCTTGCTGAATTTGCTCTGTCCGCCTAAATTTCGCAAATCTCCGCCACTTCGCACCGCCTCCATAAGCGGAAATAGTATCATCATCATTTTCGAGCAAATGCCTTGCCCTTGTGAATTCGTGGGGCAACCATAGGTGCATTTGTAGCTGTCGCCGATTTCTTCGCCATTTCGGCAATATCCCTCAGTTTTATCGCCACGCAAAAAGCCCCTTACTTCAAGCTCAAATTCATAGTCCTCATCAAACCATTTTTTCACTTTCGTCCCTTTTATGCTTGAATTATAGCATAAATTCAATGCTAAAAATAGTATTTAAAGTCATCTTTTGGGCTTAAATGGGCGAATTTTGTAAATTTTTCGCAGAAATTAACAAAACATCAAATTTCACATAAAATTTGGTGTGTGTGCCTTGCTTAAATCCACAGCCAAATCCTCATCTATACCGCAATTAACAAGCCTTTGCGTGCGGTTTATATGCATTTTGGCTTTTAAGTTTTCAACCATTTCAAAGCCTTTTTTGTAAGCATTTGGCTCTGTGCTACCACCTGCAAATACGCTTAAAGCCTCAATCAAGAGGCTTGATTCGGCGTTTATCTCATTAAGACTATGGCGGCGAGAAAAAACGCACTCTTTTAAAAGCTCTATTTTGTGGGGATTTGATTTGATTGAATTTTTTATATGCTCTTGTCCGTAGGCAACATGACGAGCCTCATCAAGCCTAGCAAGGTATAAAAGCCTCTTTGTAGGCTCATCTTTGGCATATTCTTCTAAAAAGGCGAGCAAATCAATAAAAGTGCCTTCCCCCATAATGTGAAGCAAAAAACTTGATTTAAAATAATCTTTTTCGTTAAAAAGCGTGTAAAGACTGCGTTGAGTCGCTACGCTAGAGTGCTGGACGCCAAGCTTTGTGGCTTTTGCCCTTTTTAAAAAAGCCTCGATATGCCTTGCCTCATCGCCTATAATGCTTGCTAAAAATAGCGGCACTTCGGTGTAAAAGGGCGAAATTTGAGCCAAAAACTGACTAGGTATGTAAAGGGCCAAAAACTCATTTTCAATCAAATAAGTCATAATCTGCGCCAAAGCTTGCTCATAAGCTTGCTCATAACTTGGGATTTCATTCCACGCAATGTCTCTTGTGGCATTCCACTGCGCTTTTTTCGCCTCCTCATAAAGTTTTATAAGAGAATCGCTCCACACATTTTCCTTTGAGGATAAGTTAAAATGATACTTTGGGCTGCCTTGCTGCGTGCTAACACCACGCGGGGCAAGTCCTAGCATAGTGGGGGCTAAATTTTCCACATTTAAGGGCGTGGGCGTGAAATTTTCTTGTGAATTTTTACGCAAATAGTAGCTAAAAGCGTGTTTTAAAGGCTTTTTTTCAACAAAAATTTCGCCCTTAAAATGACACCAAGCGACTAAATCGCTTTCTAAATTGTCAAAATCGCTCAAAACCTCGATAATGTCGCCATTTTTAGCAAGTAAAAAGGCGTTTTCAAGGCGCAAAAAAAAGGCTTTGCCAAGTTCAATCTGCCCTAAATTTAGGCTTAAAATGTGTGAGTTCAAGCTTAACCTACCTTGTTTTCAAGCAAATTTTGTTCTTTCATTGCCTCATAGACCTTATGATAAGCTTCTAGCTCGCTTTTGCCAACGCGAATCCAGCGGTTTAAGCCCTCCATTGTCATCATTTTAGAAATAAGCTCTTCGTTTTTGCGTTCATTTTGGCTAAGCAACATTTGGCTAAATTTCTCGCCCAAAGCCTCGTCAAAATTTGGCAAAACAGAGAAATTACAATGACAATAACCCTCGCTAGTCCAAAAACTTTCTATCTCAGGGTAGCTGCCATTTTCTAAAATCCTAGCCCAAGTGCTTGAACCTATGCTTCCAGCATCAAGCCGTCCGCTTTTAATGCCTTCTAAAATATCATATTCACTTCTGCCTGTGTCGCCGTGCTTGCCAACATCTGAGTTATAACGAACAACGCTAAGTTCTTTTTCATTTGCCCTGCCACACTCGTTGGGTGAATTAAATTCCTTTATATCAAGGCTTATGCCCGCTCGTTTAAGATAGTAAAGTGCCATAATAGCAGCTTGTGCGCTGTCCATACTGCCAAGCCCAAAGTTTTTGCCTTGTAAATCTTTGAGTGTTTTTATCCCACTGCCCTTTTTACACACAAATTTCGTGGTGAAATTTACATCAGTATCACGCATAATGAGTGCTTTTGCTTTGTTTTGCGTGGCATAAAGCGTGCGAATCCAAGCTGTGTTGGTGTTCCACGCTATGTCAATATGAGCTTTAAGCAAGGCATCAATTTGCCTTTCATAGTTGCTAAACAGCACATAATCAAGCTTGCAACCATAATTATTCGCGTATTCTCTTATAATATCCCAAATGGGAACAACCTTAGGGTCGTAAGCAACCGCACCAAGTAAAATTGTTTTCATTTTTTATCCTTTCTTTTTTTTGTAACGATGGCTTTGAGCGAATTTCATAGGATTTAACAAACTCCCGTAAAATCTCCGCAAGATAAGCTCTATTTTACTAAGGCTTCTCCAAGCCAAATTTTAAGCACATCAAGCCCCGGTGCCATAACCTGTGAGGCGAGCGAGTCGCGCATATACCTTTCAAGTGGCAAGCGTTTTGCATAAGCTGTTCCACCGCCAAGTTTCATCGCTTGAGTGCAAGCTTCCATTACTACATTTATGGCGTGAATTCTACTTGCAAAAATCTTGCCCGCCGCATCGCTTTCATTTTCTTTAAAACTTCTTGCCGCCTCCATAGTAAGTGCGTAAGAGCTTTGAGTTTTGGTGTAAATTTCAGCCAGCTGCACTCTCACCATTTCAATGCCCGCTAAGGCTTGTCCGCTGGTGTATTTACGCTTTTTAGTATGCTCTAAAATGCACTCATAAGCAGCCTGAGCTAGCCCTGTATAAACAGCTGCTAAACCCACGACAAAATACATTACTATGGCTATGGCGTGATTGTCACCATCTCCTTCTTTGCCCAAAAGGTATTTTTCATCAACACGCACGCCGTTATACCAAACAGGCATTGAGGCATTGCCACGCATTCCAAGCCCGTCCCAAGCACTATCTTCGTGTATCATATTTGGCAAGGTTCTATCCACAAGCCAAGTGTTGTGTGCGCCTTTGATTTTGCACGAATTTGTGTTTGTCATATAAAAGTCCGCTTGTAAGGCACTTGTAACAAAACTTTTTCGTCCATTTAGCACTCTTGCGCCATTTTCTAGGCTCTCGTTAATGTCTGGTGAGCCAAAATGAGTGCCTGAACCACTTTCACTGTAAGCTAGGGCTATGGCTCGCTCGCCTTTGGCGATTTTGGGTAAAAATTCATCTTTCATCGCCGCACTGCCAAAGCTCACTATGCCCGAAGTGCCAGTGTTATGCATCATATAGCAAAGCCCTGTGGTAGCGTCTTTTCGTGCTAGTTCATAACAAACTTGCGTATGTTCAATTATGCCCAGCCCAAGCCCACCAAATTCTTTTGGCACTAAAAGTCCCATAAATCCTTGCTTTTTAAGCGCGTCATAGGCTTCTTTTGGGAAACGCCCCTCTTTATCGACACTTTCAGTGATGGGCGCAACGATTTCTTGGGCTAGTTTTCTAGCCTTTTGGATAAGTTCTTTTGACATAAAAGTCCTTTGTAATATATTTGGTGGCAATCTAACAGATTGCGATACTACAAAACACGAGAATAAAAGTAAGTAAAATTCGTGTGGTTTAACCTAAACCATTGAGTATTTTGCGATTATAGCACAAAATTTTAAGGCTAATTTAAATTAGGCAGATTTATTTAAAATTTTAAGCTGGGTTTAAATTTTAATCTATATCAGGCAAAAGATATTTAAAATTTTAATGGGTTTAAAATTTAAATCAAAGCTTAGCGTGCGCTAAGCTTTATTTCAAAGTCCCATTTTGTAGGGGTTTAAAATGTTATTTGGGTCAAAGGCTTTTTTTATGGCGCGAAACAAATTCATCTCAGCCTCGCTAAATGCGAGCTTCATAAAAGGCGCTTTACTCAGCCCTATGCCGTGTTCGCCGCTCAGCGTCCCGCCTAAATTTACCGCAAGTTTGAAAATCTCCGTTATCGCCTCGTGTCCTTTTTGCACTTGCTTTTCATCGTTTTTGTCAGGTATCATCACATTTGTATGGACATTGCCGTCCCCCGTATGCCCAAAACAAGGCACTTTAAAGCCATATTTGCTTGAAATTTGCTCTATACCCTCTAAAAGCTCAGGCAGCTTGGAGCGTGGCACGGTAATATCCTCGTTAAGTTTGAGCGTGCCGTAAATGTTAATGCTTTGCGAGCAGTTGCGCCTAGCAAACCAAATGTCAGCCGCCTCCGCCTCGTCTTTTGCCACGCGAAATTCACGCGCGTTGCAGTCTTTAAAACTCTCTTTAAGCACGGCTAAATCGCTTTCTACGCTCTCTTTGACATTGCCATCAACATCAGCGATTAAAATCGCCCCAGCGTCCGTTGGTAAGCCTTTGTGAAATTTTTGCTCCACAGCTTGTATGCTTAATCTATCCAAAAACTCCATAGACACGGGCGTTACGCCTTTTGAGAGCGTTTTATACACCGCATTCATCGCACTTTGGACGCTATCAAAAACGCCCATAGCCGTTTTTTTGAGCTTTGGCAAGGCGATGAGTTTAAGCGTGATTTCAGTAATAACAGCAAGCGAACCCTCGCTAGCGATGAGAATGCCCGCTATGTTGTAGCCTGCGACATCTTTTATCGTGCGTTTGCCCGCACGGATTAGCTCTCCGCTTGGCAAAACCGCGCGAAGTGCCATTACATAGTCCTTTGTTATGCCATATTTTGCCGCACGCATACCGCCAGCGTTTTCGCTGACATTGCCCCCAAGTGATGAATACTCCATACTTGCAGGGTCGGGCGGATAAAAAAGCCCAAATTTCGCCACTTCTTTTTGCAAGGCTGAATTTATCACGCCCGGCTGCACTCTTGCAACTAAATTTTCTAAATCAATCTCTAAAATTTTATTCATATATTTTTCAAAGCCAAGCACCAGCCCGCCATTGACAGCCAAAGCCCCGCCCGTAAAGCCTGAACCTGCGCCACGCGGAATAATGATGATTTGATGAGCGTTGCAAAATTTCAAAATCTCGCAAACATCGTTTTCATCGCGCGGAAACAGCACGCCATCGGGCAAAAAGCTCTTTCTCGTGGCATCATAGCTATACGCACGCCTGTGCGCTTCGTCAAAATAAGCGTTATCTTCGCCTAAAAGCTTTTTAAAATATGCAATATGTGCTTTATCCATAATCTAGCCTTTTTTAATTTTCATTTGCTATACCGCCATTTTCTTGGTTTAGAATTAAACGGCGGTAGTATTTGTCATAATCATTTATATGCGCGCTATCTGGCTTCCAAAATACAGTATCAATGCCATCAACTTGGGTATAAAATGGCAAATGATAGCTTGCGATTTGCCCACTTTTAAAGCTTTTAAGCACGGCAAATGATCCACAATCTACAAAAAACGCTTCTTTATCAAGTGCTACAAAAATCACGCCAGCTGCGTGCTTAGCGCAACTTTTGCGAAAATCATCTTTGCTAGGATTTGGCGTGTAATTAAAGCTTAGCTCAGCCGCTACTAAATCAGGATGGATAAAGCTAATATTTGAAAACGCTTTTAAAATTTGCTTATAAACATCGGCGTTTGGGGCGATGATTAATGCGCGGTTGTATAAAAAATTAAGCACGATTGTATCGCCACTTTTTGGGGTGAATTTAGGCAATGGCAGGGCTTTTTGCGCTAGGTTAGAATACAGCTCAAAGCGCACGGTAGCATAGCCGTTTTGCTTATGGCTTACCACAGCGCGCGCTATAATTGAGCTTAGTCCATTGCCAAAATCACGCATTACCACGCCACTTGAACCAACCACTATTTTAGCACTATCGTTTATTTGAGCTGTGTTGTCATCGTTTATTTTTAGAATATAAGTGTTATATTCGTTTAAATTAAACTCAGCGCCCATAGCAAACGCAAAAAAAATCAAGGCAAAAATCAAGCTTTTCATACTAAATCCTAAAAAAATTTGCCGATTATAGCTTAAAAGCCTTGAATTTTGCCGATTTTAGGCGATATTTTGGAGCAAATTTTAAAAAGGGTAAAAATGAAAGATATAAATTTAGCCAATAAAATCATAGGCAAAAATTCGCGCACATTCATAGTAGCCGAGCTTTCAGCTAATCACAATGGCGATATCAACCGCGCAAAAGAAATTATTAAAGAATTAGCAAAAACAAGCACAGATGCGATTAAACTACAAACATATACCCCAGATACTATCACGCTAAATAGCAAAAATGATGAGTTTATGCTCAAAAGCGGGCTTTGGGCTGGGCAAAGCTTATATGAATTATACCAAAAGGCTTATACGCCGTGGTCGTGGCAGGCCGAGCTTAAAGATTATGCAAATTCTTTGGGGCTTATTTGTTTTAGTTCGCCTTTTGATTTAAGCTCGGTGGAGTTTTTAAGCTCGCTTGATATGCCAGCGTATAAAATCGCAAGTTTTGAGATTAACGACATAGGGCTTATTAGATCTTGTGCGCTTAGTAAAAAGCCCATTATCATCTCAACAGGCATAGCAACTCTAAGCGATATCGAACTAGCCATAAAAACTTGTAAAGATGCTGGCAACGATGATATAATCTTGCTCAAATGCACTTCTGCTTATCCTAGCCCATATGATGATATGAATTTGCGCTCTATTCAAAGCTTGGAGCAAATTTTTGATTGTGTGGTGGGGCTTTCAGATCATAGTTTAGGCTCTGAGGTTGCTCTTGGCGCGGTTGCTCTTGGGGCAAAATTTATAGAAAAGCATGTAACCTTAAAAAGAAGCGATGGCGGCGAAGATAGCAAGTTTTCTATGGAGATTGCTGAGTTTGCCCAAATGGTAGAGCAAATTAGAAATTTAGAATCAGCCCTTGGTGCGCCAAAATACGATTTAACGCCAGCACAATGCCTTGCTAGGGCGTATTCTCGCTCGCTTTATATCTGTAAAGATATGAAAAAAGGCGAAATTTTCAGCGCACAAAATTTGCGCTCAGTGCGGCCAAATAACGGCTTACACACAAAATTTTATGATGAAATACTTGGCAAAAAAGCAAGCAAGGATATAAAATTTGCCACGCCACTTTCTTGGGATTTGGTTGAGTTTTAAAATTTCTTTTGATGTGGGTAAATTTTAAAATTTAAGATTTTTTTTGGTTTAGGTAAATTTTAAAATTTCTTTTTTAATGCGGGCAAATTTAAAATTTTACAATTTTAAAATTTCTTAGTTTTTAATTTTTTTTTGAATTTTGCTGAGTTTTTTAAAATTTATTTTTTAATTGTGCTTTTTATAATTTAGCCAAATTTATAAAATTTCTTTTTTAATGCGGGCAATTTAAAATTTTACAATTTTAAAATTTCATAGCGTTTATAAGCAGCTAGCTAAAAGAAAAAGGATCTATATCAGGCCAAGCGCCGTTATTTTGGGCTATTTGGCAGGCTTTGATGAGCGGGGCGGGATTTTGGGCGCGAAGTAAAATATAATTGCGGTGCATGTTGGCAATTTGCTCTATTGCCGCCTTGCCATAGCCGATGATTTCTAAATCCGCGATATTTTGAAACTCCAAAACTAGCTTATTTTGTAAGTTTTCGTTTTTGCTTTGATTATCTGTGGAGATTATGATTCTTGCTAGGCGCGAAAATGGCGGATATAGCGGGTTTCTTTGGGCTAATTCATCTTTTAAAAACTCTTCAAAATCGTTTAAATAAGGATAAAAAAAGCTTGAAAATTTGCTTTGGATTATAATTTTGCCCTCGCTAGCACGCCCTGCGCGCCCTGCAATTTGTAAAGCAAGCGCTAAGGTTTTTTCTCGCGCTCTAAAATCGCAATGAAATAAATGCTCATCAAGCCCCATAATAACGGCTAATGCGACATTATGATAATCATGGCCTTTACTTAGCATTTGCGTGCCTACTAAAATATCTATTTTTTGATCGTTGAAATTTTTTAGCAAGCTTTCTAGCTTTTTAGCCGTTGTGATCTCATCTCTATCAAACTTTGCTATTACGGCATTTGGCAGGGTTTTTTCTAGCATTAGTTTTAGTTCGCTCGTGCCTATTTTGCTAGCTTCTAGTAAATTATTGCCACATTTTTCGCAAGCTTGGGGAATAGGGCACATAAAGCCACAATAATGGCATTTGAGGGCATTTTGCTTTTTGTGGAGGCTTAAAGCCACCGAGCAAAACGGACAAATAAAACTCTGCCCGCATTCTTGGCATTTTAAGAGTTTAAAATTTGCCCTAGTTGGCAAGAAAACCACGGCTTGCTTTTTTTGCTCTAAATTTTCTTGTAAATGCGAAATAATCATCTTTGAAAGCCCAAGATTGCTTGGATCAAATAAAAAGCTTTTTTGCGAATTAAAATAAGTGCCTTTTAGGCGAAAATGCTCGTATTTATGGTAGCTTGTAGCAGATGGCGTGGCTGAGCCAAGGATTAGTTTGGGTTTTAAAAAATCTGTTTTTTGCTTTGGCGCGCACAAAAATACAGCCAAATCTCTGGTATTATAAGCTGGCGTAACCGAGCTTTTATAGCTTGGGTCGTGTTCTTCATCTACTACAATTAGCCCAAGATCGCTAAAAGGCAAAAACAAGGCCGAGCGCGCACCGCTAATTAAACGCACCTTGCCACTTATAAAATCAGCCAAAAGTTTGCGCTTTTTAGCAGGGGTGATTTTGCTATGCCATACGCCAACACTATCGCCAAAATACCGCTCCAAGCGTTTTTGCATTTGTGGGGTTAGGGCGATTTCTGGCATTAAAAGCAAGGCTTGATGGCCGTTTTTTAAAGTGTTTGCTATTGCGCTGATGTAAATTTCGCTCTTGCCACTTCCTGTATCGCCAAAAATCAAGCTAATATCGCGTTTTTGGCAAAACTCATAAGCTTGGCTTTGTAGCTGGCTAAGCTTTGGTAAGGTGATATTTTTATTTAAAATTTCAAGCTCTGGCGCGTTTTGGCAAATCAGTTGATTTTGGCTCTTTATTGCGTTTTGGCTTTGTTGCATAGGCTCAAATAACGCACTAGCAAGCCCTAGCGAGCAAGTATAATAACTAGCTATAAATAGCAAAAGCCTTTGCTGGATTGGCGTAAGAAAGCTTGGCAAGATTTCTAGGATTTGTGCTGTTTTAAAGCTTGGTTTTGTTACTTCACGCAAAATAAAGCCTAAGCTTTCTTTATTTCTTAGGCTTATTTTTACAGCATTAAAATTTGGGATTTGCGCGTTGCTATGGTAGGTGAGCGGGGCTAGATTTTTGCCATTTATAATAACTTCGTAATAATACATAAAAAAGCGTTGGTGCTAGCATTTGCTAGCACTCGGGGTTTAGTATAAGTTTGTGGTGCATTTGCCGTTTTTTAAGCTATCTTTATCAGTACCAGTATCACTACTGCTTCTTTCGGTGCATTTAAAAGAGCCATCACTATCATTATAAGTAAATTTTACTTGTTCTTTATTTGTATTTATTGTGTATGAGCCATCAGTTTCTTTTTTCCAGCCATAACTATTGTCATCTTTTCTTTGCTCGATTTTTGTGCTAAGAATTCCACCAAAGCAACAATCGCCATCTTCAAGGTCGGCAGGATATCCTTGCGTTCCGCTTAAAATCATTTCATTTCTTTTTAATTGTATGCCTGAGCGAACGGCTGCGATTTGTGATTTTGCCTTAGCTATTTCAGCATCATCTCTTGTAACGATCAGCTTAGGTATGGCAACAGTGGCTAAAATACCTAAAATAACAATAACAAAAACTAATTCTATTAGCGTAAATGCCTTTTTCATCTTTACTCCTTATATTTACCATCTAATGACTGAGCAATAGAGCCTATATTGCCCAAAAGTGAGTTTATGCGCGTTTCTTGCTCATAATATTCATGGCATTTTTGCATAAAAGCATGCAATAAATCCTTTACCTCAAATTGCTTTTTGCCATCTAATAATCGCTCTAAATCACGCTCAAACGCCTCAGCAAAGCTATCATCTAGTTTAACTGTGTAGTCTTTATTAGCTTTAGCTGTTATGCTTAGGACTATTTCTGTCATTGTATTATCCTAAAATGGCTTAGGCTTTTCCTAATACCGCTTCTACTTGTCTTAATAAATCATCGCTTTGTGTGTTGTGTTTGTTTAATTCTTCTTCAAGGCGAGTGATTTGAGCGCTTTTTGCCTCATTTTGAGCTTTTGCGCTAACTAATTCATTGCGTAAGGTTTCGTTATCTTCGCAGATTTCTTCATATTTTTGCATTAGTTCTTGGACTTTTGCGGCTAGATTATTTAATACTTTTTCGTCAAACATAAAAAGACCTTTATTTGTGAGATTGAAAATCGGCGCTTATTCTAGCATAAAATTTTGCTATTTTTACTGAAAATTTTTAAAATTAGCCAATAAGTATTTTTTTGTGTATAATTTGCGCTTTTAATTTGAAGGAATTTAAATGAGTTTAAAGCATTTACACGCACCTTGGCGCAAGCAATATTTTACCGATAAAAAGCAACATTGCGTATTTTGCGCTATGTCTAAAAGTTTTGATGATGCAAAAATGCAAGCAAAAAACGATGATGAAAATTTTATTTTATTTCGTGCTAAGCATTGCTTTGGGGTAATGAATCTTTACCCTTATGTGCTTGGGGAATTTATGGTTATACCTTATTTGCACACAGATAATATAGAAAATTTAGATGAAAAAATTTGGTTTGAGATGAGTTATTTTGTGCGTTTTGGCACTGGTATTTTAAAAAGCGCGTTAAATGCTGGTGGCGTAAATATCGGTATGAATCTAGGCGCAGCAGCTGGGGCTGGGATAGCTGAGCACATTCATTATCATTTAGTCCCGCGATATGCGCGCGATACAAATTTTATTACCACAATAGCAAGTTCGCGCGTCCATGGCGCGCCATTTATGGATGAGTATTTAAAACTTAAAGATGCTTTTAATAGTGTAATTTAAAATTTAGCTTAAAACATTTTTGCTAGGCTTAGTAATTTACAACTATGCTCCATAATAGATACGATTTTTACTAATTCGTGTAAATCCCTGCTATAAACATAAATCCCCCTAGCGCGCACAAGCATTATATTTGTGTTTTTTTCTAGCATATAGCGTGGTATTTCAGATGGAGCGCGCTCACCCCAATCCTCAAAACGCCCGCCATCATAAACAAAAATATTATCAATTAAAGTTTTCCCCAAATAATCTTGTGGTTCAAAATTTTTATGCTCCAAGCTATACGCACATAAATACGGCGGCACGCAAAAAGCGCAGTATTTCGCCTCTATAATGCTTTTAAAAATGCCAAAATGCACATCAGCATCGCTGCTAGCGTCTTTCCAGCGATAATCTTTTGAGCCACTAAGCAAAACAAAATCATCATCACTTAATCTATCAAAAACAGCCTGAGCGCGATTGATGATGAATTTATTATGCTCAATTTTCATAGAGATTGAACCGCTAAAAAGCCCAAAAAAGTTTTTTTTAAACATCGAAGCGCTTATGTTTTTTAGCTCGTTTTTGGCGTGTTGGAGATTCATTTTTGGCCTTAGAAAAAATTTAGCGTGCGATTATAGCAAAAATGTGCTATTATTAGCGTATGAAGCCGTTGCATATTCCTGTTTTATTAGATGAGGTTCTTACAGCCTTTAATAGCGCAAATAATGAGTATTTAACAAAAGCCAAGATTAAAAGCGGGCAAATTAAAATTTCAAATACTCAAAATTTACAAAAAATCCCAGCTTTTATTGATTGCACGCTAGGATATGGCGGGCATTCTAGCGCGATTTTAGAGCATTTTAAAGGCGCAAAGCTAATAGCTTGTGATCAAGATGAAAATGCTTATAATCACGCTTTAATAAAATTTAGCCACGAGCTTGCTAGCGGGCAAATGAGCGTTTATAATTGTAATTTTAGCGATATTTTTAAGCATATTGATTTAGAAAAGATTGAGATTAAGGGCGTTTTAGCCGATATTGGCATTAGTTCGCCACAAATTGATATAAATGAGCGCGGTTTTAGCCTAAACTCACAAAATTTAGATATGCGAATGAGCGCAAAAAATCCACTAAATGCGCAAATTATTTTAAACGAATACCCAAAAAACGAGCTTTGCCGTGTGTTAAAAGATTATGGGCAATTACCAAATGCTAGCTTTTTGGCTGATAAAATTATTAGCACAAGGGCAAAACAGCGCATTATCTCAGCCCAAGATCTTAGCGATATTATCGGCTCTGCCAAGCTTCGTGGGCGCGATATTAGCCTTATGCGCCTTGTGATGCAAGCATTAAGGATTGAGGTAAATGATGAACTTTTTGTGCTTAGAGAGCTTTTGGATAATTTAGAGAGATTAAAGCCATCAAAATGCGTGGTGTGCGTGATTTGCTTTCATTCGCTTGAAGATAAGATTGTAAAAGAGCGTTTTAAAATTTGGAGCAAAAATTGTATTTGTAATGAGCGCGCTTTGCGCTGTCAATGCGGTAATAACCACGCATTAGGACAAATTTTAAATAAAAAGCCTATTGTTTCAAGCCCTGCGCAAATAAAAGCAAACCCCAGGGCAAGTTGTGCTAAAATGCGCGTTTTTGAGTTTAATTAAGGCAAAAAATGAAAAAAGAAAAGCCTACAAAAAAGCAAAAAGCACAAAATTTAAGCCTTAGATCCTTATTGATTGCTTATGCGATGGTGGCTTTGGTGCTTGTTTTAGCCTTGCCAAAAATACAATTAAGCAATGAAATTTACTACACAAGCCGCGAAATATCCACGCTTAGAGAGCAATTAAATGTGCTTAAAGAAGAAAATCGCGCCCTAAAAAACAAATTAGAACAAATTAGATATAAAAATCAAATAATCGATAATATGAATTAGCGCAGGTTAAAATTTAGCGTTAATGCGCTAAATTTTAAAATTTTTATTGCTCATATTCTTATTTAAAATTTTTTATTGCTCACATCTTCTTTAATGCGCCCTGAAATCTCTACTATATCACGGCTGATTGTGCGCGATTTATAGGCGATTTGGATTGTTTTTGATGTGCTTTGCTCTAAGGCGGTAACGGCTTGATTTATTATAGAAATTGCCTTGTCTTGCTCGCCTATGCTTTTGCTGGTTTCTTCTATGCTTGCTACTAAGAGATTGATATTTGCTTCTACATCACCTAGGCTTGCGCTGGTGCGCTCTGCAAGAGAGCGGATTTCATCAGCAACTACGGCAAATCCGCGCCCATGCACGCCAGCTCTTGCAGCTTCTATGCTTGCATTTAGCGATAATAAATTAGTTTGATCTGCTATTTCATCAATTGTGGCAATTACGCTTTTAATTTGCGCGCTTTGTCCTACCACATCGCCTGTGCGCGTGGCTGCTTGGCGCACAGAGGCATTCATAATTTTAAGCGCATCGGCTGTTTGTTTAATGGATTGTGCTTGTTCGTTTGAATCTTCTAAAAGCTCGATTACTACATTATTTAAGATATTTGATGTTTCGTCTAATTTGGCTGCGTTGCTAAAAGAATCTTTTAGCATTTTGCGGATTTGCGCGCCTAGGACATTTATTGTGCTTTCTATATCGCCTGCTGGTTTTTGTATGCTTGTATTAAAGCAAAGCGCGCGGTATGAATCAAAAACCCGCCTTAGCTCATTTAAATCAGCCCCGATTTTGCTTTGTAAATCAGCTAGCATATTATTTAGCATTTTGGCTAGCTCGGCAAGCTCTGGGTTTTGGGCTGTTTGGGTGATTCTAGCACTTAAATCGCCACTTTCTACTAATTTTGCCACTTTTATAGCGCTAGTAAGTGTGGCTTTATCAGCATCTAGGCTAATTTGTGTTTTTTTAATGCTTTCATTTATGGATGCTGTTATTTTGCCTATGTCGTCCATTTTGCGAATTTTAATCGGGTGCGGTGGTATCGGGCTATCGTGGTTGATGTAAGCAAAAAATCCTTGTAAGAGTTTATTTAATTTATCTATTCTGCGCATTACCATGGTTTTTATGGAGGCTGAGGATACTATCAATAAACTAAGCACAAGTAAAATCGTTGTTAGGGTGATATAGCCTGAGATTTGGTTATTTGCTGCGGTGAAGTCGTTTTCTCTTGCTTCAAGGATTATAAAAACTCTAAGAACTGGGTTATAATCAACTATGGCGCGGTAATTATAGCCATCTTGTTTTTGGTATTCAAATGAACCTTTTTTAAGATTGGTAAAATATTCATAATCGCTTGGCCTGCCTTTATAGCCAAACATAAAGCGATCATTTTGAGCATCTATTAAGAAAATTTTACCAACTTCACCTATATTTAGCGCGTCCATTTCTTCGCCTAAAATTTCATAAATTTCGCTTAAATCGTGGCTTACTACATAAGCGCCTATTACATTTTTATCTTTATCAAGTATTGGTTTGTAGGCGTTTAAATAATCTATGCCATCGATGTATTGGCTAAAATAATAAGCACGCGGGATTTTGGCTGTTAGCTTTTGATAGGCTGGGTTTTCATCTCCAAAAACTTCGCCCAAATGCCTGCTTTTATCGCTGTATTTAGCGCCTGCGATGCGCACAAATTTTTTATATTCATTTAAAGAAAAAATGCTTACTAAATGTCCAGTGTCGCCATTAAATTCATCAATTATATTATTATCGCTCATTGAGGTATTATTTGCTAGGATATCAGCTGCTTGGATTGTGCCTATATTTAAAATTTCACCTTTGCTAAATGTGTTTTTGGTTATTTGGCCGTGGTGGTTTATTAGGTATTGTTTAAAAAGCTCGGCTGTGCCATCAGATATTTGCGTGATTTGCTCTACCATCACGGCATAATTTGCTTCAAGCACTTTGGAGAATTGTTTTAGGTTATTTTCTAGTTGAACTTGGCTAGTCTCGTTCATTTTATAATTTATAAAAAAAATCAAAGGCAAAAACACAATAAGCGAGCTAATAACTTGAATAAAAGTAAATTTTTTTGTTACTGATAACTTACCCCAAATTTCATACATTAAAGCGACCTTAAAAAATTTTGTGATTATAACTAAAATTTTTGCTTAAATCCTAATTGATTTACAGCCTAAAAGCTACTAGCAAAAATAGTGCCATTTTAAAATTTATAAAGTTTTAAATGTTTTTGGTTAAAATCGCCAGATTTTTTTCAAAGAGCCAAAATGCAAGATGATAGATTTAAAATTTTAAAAAGTATGAAAAATATAGCTGTGATTGGTTTTAGCCCTGATGCTAGCAAGGATAGCTTTAAGGTGGGCAATTTTTTGATAAATCGCGGTTATAATGTGTTTGCCGTGTATCCAAGAAGTTTTAAAATAGCTAATAAACAAAGCGTAAAAAATATAAATGATATAAGTGCTAGCATTGATACAGCCGTGGTTTTTAGAAAAAGCGAAGCATTGAATGAAGTTTTTGATGAGATAATGCAAAAGGGCGTTAAAAATTTATGGCTACAATTAGGCATTAAAAATGACGAAATAGCCAAAAAAGCACGCGAAAATGGGCTAAATTTTACCCAAGATGCTTGTGTAATGATAGAACTTTTAAATAAGGATAAATAAATGGTAAGCTTGCATAAAATAGTTCAAGCAAAAAGGCAAATAGAAGCCTTTGTATCGCATACGCCGTGTGTGCTTTCTACGCGCATTAGCACAAGAACTGATGCTTTGGTGTATTTAAAAAAAGAAAACCTACAAATAACTGGTGCTTATAAAGTGCGCGGCGCCTTTAATAAAATCGCAAATTTAAGCAGCGAACAAAAACAAAAAGGCGTTGTAGCAGCAAGTGCTGGCAATCACGCACAAGGCGTGGCTATTAGTGCGGGGCATTTTGGGATTAAGGCTAGTATTATAATGCCAGAGGCTGCGCCTCTTTCAAAAGTAGCAGGCACAAAGGCTCTTGGGGCTTGCGTGATATTAAAGGGTAATAATTTTGACGAGGCTTATGAGTATGCCTTAGAATATGCAAAAGAGCATAATATGACCTTTATTCATCCTTTTGATGATGAATTAGTCCAAGCAGGTCAAGGCACGATAGCTATTGAAATGCTAGATGAAATACCAGATTTGGATTATATAGTGGTGCCAGTTGGCGGTGGCGGGCTAATAAGCGGTGTGGCAAGTTATGCAAAACAATTAAACCCAAATATAAAAATAATAGGCGTAAGCGCAAAAGGCGCGCCAGCAATGTATGAAAGCTTTAAAGCGCGCTCTAAGCATAATTCTAGCTTTGTTCGCACCATAGCCGATGGCATAGCAGTGCGCGATGCTAGCGATATAACACTAGCGCATATTTTAGAATGCGTTGATGAAATGGTTCAAGTTAGCGATGATGAGATAGCAAATGCGATTTTGTATTTATTGGAGAGTCAAAAAATTGTCGTTGAAGGTGCTGGGGCTGTGGGTGTAGCGGCTCTTTTTGAAAAGCGTTTTAACTATGAAAAAGGCGCAAAAATCGGCATAGTTTTAAGCGGTGGCAATATAGATGTGCAAATGTTAAATGTGATAATAGAAAAAGGCTTAATCCGCTCAGCTAGAAAAATGATAATTCATGTAACCTTAATAGACAAGCCAGGCGCACTTACTGGCTTAACCCAAGTGCTAGCAAGCACCGGAGCTAATATAGTAAAGATTGATTATGATAGATTTTCAACTAAATTAAGCTATGGCGATGCGATGATTACCATCACCCTTGAAACAAAAGGCGAAGAGCATCAAAGCGCGGTATGTTCGGCATTAAATACTAATGGCTATAAATTTAGCCAAGAGTTTTAATTAAAATTTGCTATTAAATTTATGCTTTTACTTATTTAAAAAGGTAAAAATTGAGATATTTATTAGGTTTTATTGTAGCTGTTGTGCTTTCTGGTGTTTTGTGGCTTAGTTTTTTTTATTCAGAGCTAAGGGTGGATTTAGATCATGTAATAGATTATAAACCAAAATTAAGCACTGAATTTTATGATGTAAATGGTGAATTAGTGGCTAATATTTTTGATGGGCAAAATCGCAAATATGCGCACTACAACGAAATCCCGCCACGAATGATAGAGGCTTTGATAGCTGTTGAAGATACCGCGTTTTTTGAGCATGATGGGGTAAATTTAGAAGCGATTTTTCGCGCGGTAATTAAAGATATTCAATCAATGTCGCTAAAAGAAGGCGCAAGCACAATAACCCAGCAACTAATAAAAAACATGGTCTTAACGCGCGAGAGAAAATTTAGCCGAAAATTAAAAGAGGTGATTTTAGCCTACCAAATCGAAAAAAAGCTAAATAAAGAGCAAATTTTAGAGCGTTATTTAAATGAGGTTTATTTAGGGCATGGATATTATGGCGTAAAAACAGCAGCGCAAGGATATTTTAAAAAAAGCCTAGACGCTTTGAGCTTAAAAGAAATTGCCATTTTAGTAGGTTTGCCAAAGGCGCCGAGCAACTATGATCCTACAAGGCATTTGGATTTATCCATCGCTCGCGCAAATGCTGTAATAACGCGCCTAAAAGATCTTGGCTGGATAAGCAAAGATGAATACATAAGCGCAATTAATGAATTGCCAGTAGTTTATGATGAAACGCTAACGCAAAATAAAGCGCCTTATGTAATAGATGAAGCTATCAAACAACTAAGCACAATCTACCCTGATATTAAAAGTGGCGGATATAAGGTTAATTTAACGATTGATTTGCGCTTACAAAATGTGGCTCAAAATGCCTTACAAATGGGATATGATGAAATTTTAAAACGAGATAATAACGCAAGCACGGATAAATTAAATGGCGCAATCTTAGTAACAAATCCACAAAATGGGCAAATTTTAGCTATGCTTGGCGGGATTGATTATGCTAAAAGCAATTATAACCGCGTAACACAAAGCACAAGGCAGCCAGGTTCGAGCTTTAAGCCCTTTGTGTATCAAATCGCGCTAAACTCAGGCTATTCACCAGCAAGCAAAGTAGCTGATGTGGCGATGGCTTTTGATGGAGTAGGCGATGATAAAAAGGCTTGGAAGCCAAAAAATTATGCTAAGGATTTTGCAGGGTTTATTAGCCTAAAAGAAGCATTAACCAAATCGCGCAATCTTGCTACTATTAGCCTTTTAGTCGATGTTGGCTTTGATAATGTGTGGAAAAAATTAGGGGAGTTTGGCTTTAAGAATATACCGCCAAATCTTTCTATTGCGCTTGGTAGTTTTGGGATTAGTATGATTGATTATAGCGAGCTTTATAGCGTTTTTGCAGGACTTGGGCGTATTTCAAAGCCGTATTTAATAAATCAAATCACAGATCGCTACGGGCAAAGTAAGGAATTTAAGCCAAGTTTTCGCGAGATTGAGCCAGCTAAGCAAGCGTATTTAATGATAGATATGATGCGCTCAGTAGTTACTAGTGGCACAGCGCGGCGAGCAAGGATTGAGGGCGTAGAAGTAGCTGGTAAAACCGGCACCACAAACAATAACATAGACGCTTGGTTTTGTGGTTTTACGCCTGATATGCAAGCAATAATCTGGTATGGCAATGATGATAACACGCCAATGCGTAAAATTGAAGGTGGCGGATTAACAGCAGCGCCTGTTTTTGCGGCATTTGGGCGGGAGTATTTTAAAATTTACCCTGATGCTAAAAAAGAGTTTGATGTGCCTAGTGGAGTTGAAAGCGATGATGGCGTGTTGCATACGAATATTTCGCGCTTACCATCAAATAAAACAGACAACGCCTTACAAACGCAAGAAGAAGAGGGCTTGATTTTTTGATCTTGTTTATAATAAGGCGCATTTTTAAAATTTCATTTAATTAAAATCAAAAAGAAAATAAATGGACTTAAAGCAATTTTTATCTTTTAAACCATCGTATTATAAAAATATCGATTACGCGCGTTTTCCTAATGCGTATAATGCTATAAAATCTTATATAAATATGCCAAAAATCATTCATATAGTTGGCACAAACGCAAAAGGTAGCACAGGGCGTTTTTTAGCACTTATTTTGCGTGCAAATGGACGCAAAGTAGGCCATTATACAAGCCCGCATATTTTTGATTTTAATGAGAGATTTTGGCTTGATGGTAAAAATGTAGATGATAAAATGTTACAAAATGCGCACGAGATGATTATTTCGTGTTTTGAGCGCGCAAATGCAAAAGAGTTTATAAGCGCGCTTAGTTATTTTGAATGGGCAAGCTTGCTTGCTGCTTGGCTTTTTAAGGATTGTGATGAGGTTATAATAGAAGCTGGTATGGGCGGAGAACACGATGCTACAAATGTTTTTAGCAAAAAGCTTAGCATTTTTACGCCTATTGGGATAGATCATGTGGCTATGCTTGGTGATAGTTTAGAGCAAATCGCCCTTACAAAGCTAAACGCAATGAGCGCGCACACCATACTTTGCACTCAAAATGCCAAAAATCCATTAATCTATAATATAGCAAAAAGCATAGCCGCCAAAAACAACACAAAACTTGAAATAGCAAATTCTAATAGAGCAAACAAAGCAAGCAGAACTTATGCTAGAAAATATCAAGGTTTTTTAAGAAATAATTTTTATTTGGCTTATTTTGCAGCCAAAAAACTTGGCGCAAATTTTAATAAACAAATTTTAAATAAAATGCAAAGTTTTGATTTAAAAGGTAGGTTTTGGCATATTCAAAAAAATCTAATAATTGATGTAGGTCATAATGAGCACGCCGCTTGTGCGTTAAGAAAAAATTTAGAAAATTTAAGAAAAAAGTTAAGGGTTAAAAAAGCAATTTTAATTTATAATTGTTTTTTTGATAAAGATATTAAGGCTGTGCTAAGCACGCTAAAACCTTGCTTTGATGAAATTTTAGTGTATGAGTATGATAGCAAAGAAAGGGCCTTAGCTAAGGATGAAATTAAAAAAAATTGTGAAATTTTAAAGATAAATTGTCGCAATTTTTTATATTCTGATATGCAAAAAATAAAAAATCATATTTTTGAAAAAAGCATAAAATCAAAGCTAAAAAAAGCTAGAAATTTTAAAATTTTATATGTTGTTTTTGGTTCGTTTATGCTTGCAAATGCGTTTTTAAGGGATTTTAATGGGACTTCACAAAAATAGATTTATGATAACTATTACGGATTTAAATGGTTCGCGTAATTTTGTTTTAAGTCAAGTGGTAAAAAATTTCGCAATGTATGTGCTGATGTTTTTTATAATGTTGATTGTTTTAACCGTGCTTTATGTAAATTATCTAAAAGACATTTCAAAAGAGCTAACAAGCGTCCAAGAAACGCTCCAAGAAGAAAACAACGCCCTAATAGAAGCAAAAAAACAAAGCCAAATGGAGCTTGAAGCTATTGAGGGCAAGATTAGCGAATTAGAAGAACAATTTAATATAGATGGCAATGTAAGCGAATGGGATTTAACCAAAAGAATACAAAGCGTAGCACTAACAGGCGCGCAAGAAAGATTTATTTTTACACAAATCCCAAATGGCGATCCTACAAATGGGCAAGGGCGTTTTACTAGCAGTTATGGCTCGCGCATGCATCCTGTGCTTAAATACATGCAATTTCACACTGGAACAGATTATGCTATGCCAATAGGTTCGCCTGTATATGCCACGGCTGATGGCGTAATACAATCAACCGGTAAAACCGCAGGATATGGCAATATGGTAGAAATTCGCCATAATTACGGATTTAGCACAAGATACGGGCATTTAACAGCAAAATTTCCCGTAAAAGTGGGCGATTTTGTTAAAAAAGGCGATCTTGTAGCATATAGTGGTAATTCAGGGCGTTCTACTGGCCCGCATTTACATTATGAGGTGCGCTTTGTTCAAAAGCCACTAAATCCTGTAAATTTTATAAACTGGGATAGCACAAACTACAATGAAATATTTCAAAAAGAAGGAGCAATCCAATGGCAATCTTTAATAAATCTGCTAACAACACAAACAGACAAAGCTCAATAGTAGCAACAGGCGCACAAATTAACGGCGATCTAAGCCTAACATCTATGATTTATGTAGATGGTCAAATCCAAGGCTCTATAAACTCAACCGATAGCGTAATAATCGGCAAAAATGGCTGTATCAAAGGCGATGTGATCGCCAAACGTGTGGTAATAAATGGGAGATTAGAGGGCAATGTGGATGCTGATTTGGTAGAAATTTTAAAAGATGCTGTGTTTGAGGGCGATATGAATGTGGCTGATTTGGTGTGCGAGCCAGGCGGACGCTTGATAGGTAGCTGTTCTTATAAAGAGCAAAAAAATAAAATCAATGAATTATCAGGGATTACATTAGAGTATTTACCTAACTCAAAATAAAATGCAAGCTAGGATCTATGAATATTTAAGCGCTTTTAATGAAAAATTAAAAGAGTTTTTGCCAGAAATTATTATTTTTAATGATAATAAAGAAGTAGCCCTTGGCAAAGATGCGGCCATTTATGCGGGCTTTGAATGCTTTTGTTTGCCTGAGTTTATAGCCAAAAGAGGCGATGATTTACGCTCGTTTTCAAGCGAATTATTTAAAATTAGCGAGGTTTTAGGTGCGTTTTATAAAAGCAAAAATCCTAAAAAGCTGATTTTATCGCCTTTTAATACCTTGCTTCATACCTTACCCACAAAAGATCACCTACAAGGCATCACACTTAAAAAAAAGCAAAAAATAATCAATTCTTGCCTAAAAGATGAGCTTATGCTACTTGGTTATAATTTAGTAGATATAGTCCAAGATAAAGGCGAGGCGCGCATTAGCGGTGAAATTATCGATATTTTTAGCATTGATAGCCAAAGGCCGGTTAGAATTTTGCTTGATTTTGATGAGATTGAAAGCATTAAAATTTTTGATGAAGCCACGCAAAAAGCTAGCACAGATGAGCTTGATTTTGCTTATATCGCGCCATTTTTAGCTAGATTAAATCAGGCTGAGTTTGAGCAAGTAAATAGCCAAATAAACGCACTTAGTAGTGATGCTTTGATTAAAGATTTACATTCTTTTGGCTTTTGGTATATTAGCGGGTTTAAGGATTATTTAAGTGAATTTTCTTTTGTTTTTGCTAGTGAGTGCGATTTTGCTTTATTAGATGAATATGGCATAGATATTCAAAATTTCGCCCTTAATCTAGCTAGCAATAATAAAAAGCTAAATGGGGCGCACTTAGAGCTAAAAAGCCTAGATTTAAATCAAAATTTCACCACCAACACACCAGAAAATTTAAAATTTAATCAACAAATTTTAAGCGATTTAAAATTTCCCCTAATCACTCAGCCAAAAATTTATAAAGATTTACAAACAACGCCAACGCAAAGCTTTTTTGCCTTTCATAATGATAAAAATATTAAAATTTTAAGTTTAAATGAAAGTTCGTTTAGGGCGTTAAATTTAAGCGAATACAAAAACATAAAATTAGAGCTAAGCCCTTTAATTTTAAATCTTATAAGTAGCGATGAAATCATCATCTCGCTAAATCAGCCCTTAGCAAAACGGCGCATAAAAAAAGCAAGTATTATTATAAATGAGCTAAATGCTGGGGATTTTGTAGTTCATGAGCATTATGGTATAGGCAAATTTGCTGGCTTAGAGCTTACGCGCGTGCTAGGCGTGCAAAAAGAATGCGTGGTGATAAATTATGCTGGCGGGGATAGATTGCTTTTGCCTGTGGAGCATTTGGGGCTAATTGAGCGCTACATTGCAAGTAGCGGTGCTGTGGTAAATGTGGATAAATTAGGCAAGGCAAGCTTTATAAAACTTAAAGAAAAGGTGCGAGAAAAGCTTTTTGCCATAGCAAATGCCATCATCGCCTTAGCAGCTAAGCGCGAGCTAATAAGCGCGCCAAAGCTAAAACCTTGCGAGCTTTATGATAAGTTTGTGCTAGATGCTGGCTTTATTTACACCCAAGATCAGCAAAATGCCATAGAGGCGATTTTAGCCGATTTAGCAAGCGGGCGCGCTATGGATAGATTGCTTAGTGGTGATGTGGGTTTTGGCAAAACAGAAGTGGCGATGAATGCTTTGTTTGTGTGCGCGCGCGCTGGGTATCAGGGCTTATTTTTTGTGCCTACTACCTTGCTTTGTGCTCAGCATTTTGCTAGCTTAAAGGCTAGATTTGCGCCTTTTAATATTGAAATTTACCGCCTTGATAGATTTAGCCAGCCAAAACAAAAAGCACAAATTAAAGCAAAACTTGAAAATGGCGAAAATATCATAGTAATTGGCACGCACGCACTTTTGGGCATAAATCCATCTAAGCTTGGCTTAATCATCATTGATGAAGAGCATAAATTTGGCGTTAAGCAAAAAGAAAAATTAAAACAATTATGCGAACATTCCCATATCCTTGCGATGTCGGCTACGCCTATACCAAGAAGCTTGAATATGGCGCTTTCGCAAGTTAAAGGATATAGCATTTTAAGCACGCCACCAGCTAGTAGGCTAGATGTGCGAACCTTTGTTAAAAAATACGATGAAATTTTAATAAAAGAAGCCATTATGCGAGAGCTTAGGCGTAAGGGACAGCTGTTTTTTGTGCATAATTTAATAGCTGATTTAGAGCGCGTTAAAGCAGATCTTAAAGCCATCGTGCCAAATATTCGCATTTTGTGCTTGCATGGCAAGATGGATGCTAAGAGCGTAGAAGATGAAATGATAAAATTTGCTAATTTAGAATATGATATTTTATTAAGCACTAGCATAGTAGAAAGTGGCATACATTTGCCAAATGTCAATACAATCTTAGTAGATAATGCGGCGCGCTTTGGCATAGCGGATTTACACCAGTTGCGCGGTCGCGTAGGCAGGGGAGAAAAACAGGGGTATTGTTATTTTTTAGTAGGTGAAAATGAAAATTTAAGCGATGAAGCCAAAAAGCGTTTAATTGCGCTTGAAAGTAATTCATTTTTAGGTTCTGGCGCGCTTTTGGCTTATCATGATTTAGAAATTAGAGGCGGGGGCAATTTATTGGGTCAAGCACAAAGCGGGCATATTGAGGCTATTGGATATAGTTTGTATTTAAAAATGCTTGAAAGCGAGATAAATCGTTGTTTGAGTATTAAAAACGCTAGCTGCTATGAGGATGAAAATTCACAAAATAATGTAGATTTACGCCTTAGCATAAATGCTTTTATAAATAGCGAGCTAGTTAGTAGTGATAGGGTGCGCTTAGAGCTTTACCGCAGGCTTAGTAAATGCGAAAATAGTGCTAGTGTGTATGAAATAGGCGCAGAAATCGAAGAACGCTTTGGCAGGCTTGATGTTTATACTAAGCAATTTTTAGATTTGATGGTAATTAAAATTTTAGCATCACTAAAAGGCTATAAAGCCATAAGTAACCACACCTCAACCATCGCCCTTACGCCAAATAAAGGCGAAAAAATCATAATAAAATCAAAAAGTTTTGATGATGACGATATACTAGATACAATTTTAAAATTTCTACGCAAGGGGGATAAATGAATATTTCTAACATAAACGCAGGCTACGCACAGGCTTTATATCAGCAACAAAACGCCCAAAATGAGCAAAACCAAAATCCTAACAGTGATAACCAAAACGCCATAGGTAACGAAAATGAAATTAATCAAACAGCCATCACCAGCACTGAGAATTCTCAAAACTCAGGCAACAGCACAAACAAAGACGACAATAAACAAAACCCACAAAATTTAAACGAACAAGAAAAACGCCAAGTCCAAGAGCTTCAAGCCACAGATGCTAATGTGCGCGCACACGAAGCCGCCCATAAAGCAGCTGGTGGCAATTTAGCAGGCTCGGCTAGCTACACCTATGAGCGTGGCCCAGATAATAAAATGTATGCCGTAGCTGGCGAGGTTAGTATTGCAATAGGTGGTGGCAATAGCCCAGAAGAAAAGCTCTCCCGCGCCCAACAAGTGCGCCGTGCAGCTCTTGCCCCAAGCGATCCAAGCCCACAGGATTTAAAAGTAGCTGCCCAAGCCATTTCTATGGAAATGGATGCAAGAGCCGAGCTAGCCCAAAAAAGCCAAGAAGAAAATGCTAAAAAAAGCGAAAATGATTCAAACGATAATCAAAACACAAGCACTCAAAATGAATACTACAAAGCGCCAAATGATGAAATTTCTAATAACGAAAGCACAAAAGCTCTAATCCTTACGAAAAAAGCGCTACAAAGCAAAATAAAGAACAAGATAATAATATAGGTATGTTTTGATGAAAATAAATTGGCAAAATACAAAAGCAGCGATAATGCGAAACTCCAAACTAAAAGCAGTAGAAAATATTGCTTTTACGCATTTAGACGATCTTTATGGCTTAAACACGCAAAAAAACGAACTTTTAGCAAATACCATAAAATTTATCAAAAACGGCGCAAATAACGCTAACCACGCACTTTTATGGGGCGAAATGGGTTGTGGTAAGTCAAGTTTGGTTAGGGCGGTATTTTGTAAATTTATGAATGAAAATTTACGCTTAATTGAGCTTGGCAAAGAAGAGTTAAAAAACTTACACAAGGTGCTAAAAGCTGCCAAAAAAGCACCAAATTATCGCTTTATTGTTTTTTGTGATGATTTTAGTTTTGAGCTAGGCGATAAGGGCATTAGCCAGATTAAAAGATTGCTTGAAGGTAGCATTGAAGCTAGCCCTGAAAATGTATTATTTTACGCTACGACAAATCGCAAGCACATAATTAAGCAAGAGCCAAATAGCGATGATTACATCACGATGCGAGAAAATAGCCGCGAGAGTTTAAGCCTAGCTGATAGATTTGGCTTGCATTTAAGTTTTTATGAGCTTGAAATGAATGAATATTTAAATATAATAGATAATTTATTTAATATTAAAATTTTAAATGCACAGAAAATAAAAAAATTGCATAATGAAAGTATGAATTACGCAAGCATTAAAGGCATTCGCTCAGCGCGCACTGCAATGCAATTTTATAAAGCAAATAAGGATAAAAATGACTAGTTCTGATCTTTATTTTTGCCTTGAACGCTCAATAAATTTTAATGAGATTGCCCCGCTTAATTGGTGGCCAAATTATGGTTCGTTTTGGATTGTGGTTGAGAGTATTTTAGGGCAAAACACAAAATACGAAAATGTGAAAAAAGCCACGCAAAATTTACAAAATGCTAATATAACAAATCTTAGCGATGTAGCAAAACTCGAAGTTAGCGAGCTTGCAAGGCTAATTAAACCAAGCGGATTTTATAACACCAAGGCAAAAAGATTAAGTCTGTTGTGTAAAAATATTTTAAATAAGTTTGGCAATTTTGAAAATTTTAAAGAAAATGTTAGCAAAGAGTGGCTTTTATCTCAAAATGGCTTAGGTTTTGAGAGCGTTTATAGCATACTTTGCTATGCTTGCGAGCGCGAATATATGGTGGTTGATAAATACACGGCTGTGCTTTTGGGATTTTTGGGCTATGAGTTTGATGATTATGAAAGCACAAGAGAATGGCTTGAGGAGATAAGCGAGGTTCAAAGTAAATATCCACAAATTAGCCTTGCGATGCTTTTAGCGCGCTATCACGGGCTAATAGTTGAGTTTTGTAAGGCGCATTTAAGAAAAAATGAGTTTAGCGTTCAAGCACAAGAAATTTTAAAAAACTTGCTTTAATTTTCACAAAAGCTTAACAAAACTCCGTTAAAATGGCGCTTACAATTCAATAAAAGGGGTAACAATGAAAAAAGTTCTTATTAGTAGTGTTTTAGCACTTGCTTTGGCTGGTTCGCTAAATGCAGCTGGCGGTTTTAACGCAGGCACAAACGCAAACGCAAACGCAAATGTAAATGCGAATATGGGCGGATTTACAGGTCCTGGCGCAGTTGCTGTAAATACAGTCCAAGGCGCGCTAAATGCTTATGATGATACAATAGTAACGCTAACTGGCAAAATCACTCGCCAAGTAGCACACGAAAAATACGAATTTAGCGATAACACAGGCACAATCATCATAGAAATAGACGATGATGAATGGTATGGGGTTCAAGCTGGCCCAAATGATACCGTCCAAATCCGTGGCGAAGTAGATAGCGATACTTTTAGGCGTAATGAAATTGATGTAAAATTTATTACAATAGTAAAATAATTTAAACTAATTTTGCGTGTTTTACTTAAAATTTTAAGTAAAACACGATCTTATCAAATTATAATTTTGCTTTAAAATTTGCTTATGCGCTTTTAAATATTATTAAAAATCTTTCAAATTTTAATTTAAGTTTTGTTTAAAATTTAGCAACTTAAAATTTTCTTTTAGTGTGTTATAATCAAGCTTTTTAAATTTTAAAATTTATAAAGGATAACTATGGCAAAACACGAATTTGGCGCACAAGTAGGCGATTTACTTAATCTAATGATTCATTCGCTGTATTCAAATAAAGAAATATTTTTGCGTGAGTTGGTATCAAATGCTAGCGATGCTCTTGATAAGCTAAATTATTTAAGCCTGACAAATGATGAATATAAAAGTATTTGCGATGGCTGGACGCCTAAAATTTGGCTTGAACTTGATAAAGATAAAAAAATTTTAAGCATTAGCGATAATGGCATAGGTATGGATGAAGCCGAGCTAATTGCTAATCTTGGCACTATCGCAAATAGCGGCACAAAGGGCTTTTTAAGCAAGCTTAGTGGTGATGCTAAAAAAGATGCTCAGTTGATTGGTCAATTTGGCGTGGGCTTTTATTCGGCCTTTATGGTAGCTGATAAAATTGAGGTAAAAAGCCTAAAAGCTGGCACAAATCAAGCTTTTTTATGGACTAGCGATACAAACGGCTATGAGATTAGCAAATGCCAAAAAGATAGTTTTGGCACGCAAATAATTTTGCATTTAAAAGATGATGAGTATTGTGAGAGTTTTCGCATAGATGGGATTATTAAAAAATATTCAAACCACATTTCATATCCTATTTTTATGGATATGGACGAATGGGTAGCTCCAAGCCAAGAAGAAAAAGAGGCTGGCAAAAATGAAGGGCATTATGAAAGCGTAAATAAGCAGTTAAATAAAGCTAGCGCGCTGTGGCAGTTAAATAAAGCTAGCTTAAAACAAAGCGATTATGATGAGTTTTACAAACAAATCAGCCACGATAGCGCAGAGCCACTGATGCATATTCACACAAAAGCTGAGGGCAAAATAGAATACACCACGCTTTTTTATATCCCAAGTAATGAGCCTTTTGATTTATTTAGAATGGATTATGAAAGTGGCGTAAAATTATATGTAAAGCGCGTGTTTATTACAGATGATGCAAAAGAGCTTTTGCCAAGTTATTTGCGTTTTGTGCGCGGAATTATGGATGTTGAAGATTTGCCTTTAAATGTTAGTAGAGAAATTTTACAAGAAAATCGCATTCTTGCTAGCGTAAAAGATCAAAGCGTTAAAAAAATCCTTAGTGAGCTTGAAAAACTCCAAAAAAGCGATTTTGAAAAATACAAAAAATTCTTTAAACTATTTGGCAAGGTTTTAAAAGAAGGGCTTTATGGTTTTGCTAGCAATAAAGATGAAATTTTAAAACTTTGCTTGTTTAAATCATCGCTAAATGACGAGCTAATCACGCTTAGCCAATACAAAGAAAAGATGCAAGAAAATCAAAAAAGCATTTATTATATAAGCGGACAAAATGAAAATTTATTAAAAAACTCTCCATTGCTTGAAGGTTTTAAGGCTCAAAATATAAATGTGTTAATTTGTGATGAAGAAATCGATACTATTGTAATGCCGATGGTTAGCGAGTTTGATGGCACTTCTATAAAAAATATAAACTCAACTAGCACAGACGAAGAACTAAACACAAACAAAGATGAGAAAACAGCAGAAAATACCGAACTTAATGGCATTTTAGCTAAGATGAAAGAAATTTTAAAAGATGATGTAAAAGATGTGCGCATTTCATCAAGGCTAGCTGATTGGCCAGCTTGTATTGTTTTTGATAAAAACGACCCTGATTTTGCTATGCAATCAATGCTAAAACAAATGGGGCACGAAGCGCCAAAAATCAAGCCGATTTTAGAAATTAACGCTAAACACGAGCTTTTTGCTAAGTTAAAAGATAATGAATTACTGCTAAATGATATTACTAGTTTGCTTTTTGATAGCGCGCGTTTGGCTCTTGGTATGAATATAGAAGATGCCCCGCAATTTTGTAAAAGATTAAATAAAATTATGCTAAAAGCTCTTTAAAAATTTTATTATTTTAAAATTTTAATTTAATGCGTGGTAAATGGCGCGCATTAAAATTTTGAATATCTTAAAATTTTAACCCCTATTAAAATTTGGCGCGCATTAAATACGCGCGCTAGATAGTATTTTTAAACAAAGCATAAAAAATTCCTTAAATTTTATTAAATATTTATTTATCTTGCTGGAATTTAAGCACGCTAATGCTATAATCAAGGCATTTTATCAAAAGGAGAGCTATGCAAACGATTTCATTTGATTTCTATGCTACTTTTGTGCTGATGGCACTGGTTTTGTTGCTTGGTGGGTTTATAATTCGCAGAGTGCATTTTTTGCGTTTTTATAATATCCCTGAGGCTGTTGTAGGCGGACTTATCGCAGCAAGCGTGTTTTTAATATTTAGGCTTGTGGGCGATGTGGAGTTTAAGTTTGATGGCGGGCTAAAAGATCCGCTAATGCTTGCGTTTTTTACAAGTATAGGATTGATGGCTGATTTTGGCTCGCTTAAAAAAGGCGGTAAAAGGCTTTTTGTGTTTTTGGGCGTGATTTGTGTTATGTTAATTATCCAAAATGTCGCAGGCATAAGCGTGGCTAAATTAATGGGACAAGATGGATTGCTGGGGCTTTTATCAGGTTCTATTACAATGAGTGGCGGACACGGTACGGGCGCTGCGTGGGCTGTGGAGTTTAGCAAGGCTCCATATAATTTTAGCGGTGCGATGGAGGTTGCGATGGCTAGTGCTACTTTTGGGCTTGTTGTTGGTGGCATTATCGGAGGTCCCGTGGCAGCTTATCTTATTAAAAAGCACGCCTTAGTTAGCACGCAAGAAAAGCCAACCGCCTCAGTTGATAGTGCTACAAGCTTTGAACAAGCCGATATGGAGCGTAGAATTACGCAAAATACTTTTATTGAGAGTGTTTCGCTTATTGCAATTTGTCTTTTTGTTGGGTCGGGGTTAGCTGTTTGGGTTAAGAGCTTTGAGCTAAGCTGGACGCTGCCTACTTTTGTGTATTGCTTATTTTGTGGGGTGATTTTGCGTAATGTGCTTGGTGCGCTTAATATACACGAGGTTTTTGATAGAGAAGTAGCGATGATAGGTAATGTAAGCCTTGCTTTGTTTTTGGCTTTTTCGTTGATGAGTATAAATCTACTTCAATTAGCAAGCCTTGCTGTGCCGATTTTAGTAATTTTACTAGTTCAAAGCGTGATAATGATATTTTATGCGATTTTTGTAACATTTAAATTTTGTGGTAAGGATTATGATGCGGCTGTGCTTGCTGCTGGGCATTGTGGATTTGGGCTTGGGGCTACACCTACGGCGATGGTAAATATGCAAGCAGTTTGTAAAAACTACGGTATGAGTGCGATTGCCTTTATCATCGTGCCACTTTGTGGGGCATTTTTTATAGACATTGTAAATGCTGTGGTGATCCAAGGATTCGTGGCTCTTTTAGGGTATTAATTTAATAAAATTTTATGGTTTTGGCTAAGATTTTGGCCAAAACCTTTCTTTTTTAAAATTCCAAAATTTATACATTATATTTAAAATTTTAATTTCACATAAAATAAACATTTTCTTTTATAATTGGCGTTTTTTTAAGGGGGTAAGATGAAAAAAACTTTTATTGGGCTTTTGGGCGCTAGTATTTTATGCGGGGCAGAGTTTAATGCTCAAATGAGCGATTATATCGAAGAATTAAAACTACAAGCCAAAAGCGATAATGCAAATTTTGTAGATTTTAATGCTAAGCGTGGTGAGATAATTTTTAGCACTAAAAATATCGGTAAAGATGGGCAAAATATCTCTTGCCAAAGCTGTCATGGTGTGGATTTAAGCAAAGAACATCAAAATATTTTCACAAATAAAATAATTGCGCCACTTTCGCCCAGGGCAAATCCTGTAAGATTAAGCGATGTAAAAGAGGTAAAAAAATGGCTAAGGCGAAATTTTAAAGATGTGTATTTGCGCGAAGGCAGCGCGCTAGAAAAAGGCGATGTGCTTTATTATTTAATCAATCAATAAGGATAAAAAATGAAAATTTTAATGCTGATTTTTGCGCTAGTTTTTAGCTTAAATGCAAAAGGGCGTCTTGAAATAAAACCTGTGGATAATCAATTATATAAAAAAGAATGTGCTAGTTGTCATTTTGGCTATGCGCCTGGGCTTTTGCCCCAAAAATCTTGGGAGCATATTATGGCGAATTTACAAAACCACTATGGCAGCGATGCTAGCTTAGATGAAAGCGAGCATAAGGATTTGCTAGAATATATTTTGGCAAATTCAAGCGATAAAGCAATGGAGTATAAAAGAAGCGCAAAGATTACAAAATCGCTTCAACCTGGCGTTTTGTATGAATCAATCACGCAAATTCCATATCACATCAAAAAGCATAAAAATCTTGAAAAATGGATGATAACGCAAAAAGAAGTAAAATCTTTATCAAATTGTATTGCCTGTCATAAAAAAGCCGAGCAAGGTATTTATGGCAAAAAAAGCATAGAAATACCAAATTATGGGGCTTGGCGTGATTAAAAGCTATATTTGGGGCTTTGGGCTTAGATTTAGTCATTTGTGGCTAATTTTAACCTTTATATTTGCTTATATTTTAAGCGATATGAAGGGCGCATTGTATTGGCATATAGTCTTTGGCGCGCTTTTTGCTCTGGCTTTGATTTTTAGGATAATTTGGGGTTTTATCGGCACAAAATATTCAAAATTTAGTGATTTTAATTTTAGGGATTTATTTGGATATTTTGCTTCGTTTTTTGGGCAAAAAAAGCGGTATTTAGGGCATAATCCAGCATCTTGTGTGGCGATTATTTTAATGCTGATCTTAGGGCTAGTTTGTGCTGGCTCTGGTTTAATTTTATATGGAATAAATGAAAATAGCGGAATTTTTGCTTTTTTGTATGATGAATATGTTAAATTTGCTTTTGCCGAGCCTTTACATAAAATATCGGCAAATGCGCTTTTAGGCTTGATAATAATCCACACTTGTGGTGCTTTGATTGATAAGTTTATTTACAAAAATGATGCCTTAAATGCCATGCTTACTGGCTATAAATTAAGCTTAAAAAATGAAACTATAACTTTTAATAATTTCCAAAAAATCTTTACTTTTATATGGATTTTTGGGCTTTTTGGGGCTTTGATTTATTTTTTAGATGAACAAAATTTTATTTTAAAATCGCGCGCTGTTTTTAGTGATTTTGGTGCGCAAAATGCTGAGTTTATGAAAGAATGCGCTAGTTGCCATATGGCTTATGCGCCTTGGTTTTTGCCTAAAAAATCTTGGGAGCTTATGATGGCTGATTTAGAAAATCATTTTGGCGATGATGCAAGCATTGATGAAGCTACAAATAAAAGAATTTTAGCCTTTTTACAAGCAAATAGCGCCCAAAATAATGCTAATAAAATAGCATTTAATATTTTAAAATACGCTAAAAATGATGAAAATATCGCCATCACCCAAAATGAATATTGGATAAAAAAACATAAAAAAATTAAGCCCGAAATTTTTAAAAATGAAAAAATAAAATCTAAATCAAATTGCCTTGCTTGCCATATAAATATAGATAAGGGCGTGGTTGCCAAGGCTTTGATAGATTATAAAATGGTAAGAGGATTTTAAAATTTGGCTTAATTTAAAGCGATAAAAAGTAAAAATTAAGCAAATTTTAAAATTTACAGTGAAATTTTAAAAAAAAAATTAAAATTTTAAAGTTGTAAAAATCTATAAAACGCGATTAAATCATCTCTAAACGCATTAGCAAAATATCCTCACCAGCTGTTACTTTGATATTTTTGCTTTTGCAATTTGGGCATAAAAACTCATCTAATTCTATATAGCTATTAAACCCGCAATCAGCGCATTCAATCATTATATCTTGGATTTGTATCAAAAGCTCGGCATCAGCACAAATCGTGCCTATTTTAAACGCATCAAAGGCATTTTTTAAATAATAAGGCTCAACCCCGCTTAAACGCCCGATTTGTATTTCTATTTTACAGATTTGCTTGCTAGCATTTTGCATAGCGTTTGTTTCACAAAGTTTAAAAAGATCTTGAACTATTGATAATTCGTGCATTTTATGCCTTTAAAATTTTATGATTTTTAATTGTAGCAAAATACTACAAATTTTACACAAAAATGCCACAATCTAGCAAATCCTAGGCAGCAATTCGCCCTTTGGCGCTTGTAAAAATCTACTAGCTCCATAAGCATTTTCTAAAATTACGCAGGCTTTATTTTTTAGCACGGGATTTTCATTTAAAATTTGCCCTATGCAAGCTGCGTGTTGATTGTGCTTTTTTAAAATTTCAAGTGCTTTGCTTTCGTCTTTTTCATCTAGGGCTAAGATAAATGTTCCTTCATTTGCTAATTCATAAGCCTCAAATCCCAAAAGCTCACAAATCCCCATTACTTCATCGCTAACAGCTATTTTGCTTTCATAAATTTTAATGCTTTTATTGCTAGCATTAACCCATTCATTTAGCACAGCACTTAGCCCGCCACGCGTAGCATCGCGCATACAAAGCACATCAATTTTTGCATCCAAAAGCTCAAAAACTATATTATGTAAGCATTTACAATCACTTTTTAGCTTGCTTTGCATATTATGCCTGCTAGCCATCAAAGTAGCTCCATGCGCGCCTATATCGCCACTTAATAAAATTTTAGCCCCAGCTTTTAGGCGAGAGAGTCGGGCTTTGTGTTTTGTGAGCGCGATGCCTGATGTGTTGATAAAAAGCCCATCGCAAGCACCCTTTGGCACTACTTTTGTATCGCCACATATTATTTTTACACCAGCATCTTCTGCTGTATTTTTCATACTTTCAAGGATTTTTTTAAGTTTGCTAAGGCTAAAACCTTCTTCAATTATCAAAGCACAACTCAAATAAAGCGCCCTAGCGCCAACCATAGCCAAATCATTTATCGTCCCACACACTGCTAGCTTGCCTATGTCGCCACCTTCAAAGATTAAAGGGCTTACTACAAAGCTATCTGTGCTAAATGCTAGATTTTTAAAATTTGGCAAAAACTCCGCAAAATCCAGCACCGCACTATCATCGCCACGCCTTAAAATTTCATTATCGAAAATTTTAAAAATCACATCATTTATTAGCTCGTTCATTTCTTCGCCACCGCCACCACAAGCTAGCATAATTTTATCTGTTTTCATTTGGCCTCTTTTAGTTGGAATTTCTTATTATCAGGCTTTTTGGTAGATTAAAATGCGATATTATCAAATGCTCAGCCTGGCGCATTTGCCCGCTATCGTTTTCGTGATCAAAGCCTAAAATATGAAGCAAGCCGTGCGTAAAAAGCAAGGCTATTTCATCATCTTGGCTGTGTTTTAATTCATCTGCTTTTTGCTTTACAAAATCCACGCAAATCACAATAGAGCCAAGCAAATCAATAAAACCTTGCTCATAAGGAAAGCTTAGCACATCAGTGGGGTTATTTTTAGCGCGTTGTTTGAAATTTAGCTCTTGCATCTTAGCACTATCAATAAATAAAAGCTCAATACCTCCACCAAGCTTGCTAAATTTCATTAAAGCAAAACTTAAAATTTCATCTAAAATTTTTGGATAATCTTGCTCACAAAATATCATCTTTACATCCATTCTAGCATTTGGGTTATTTGCTTGGTGCTATAAATTTTAAGCCCTTCAAATTTACTTGTAGGTTTGCTAGGGCAAATCACATTTTTAAAATGTTGCATTTTGGCTTCATTTAGCCTGGCATCAAGGTTGAAAACATCGCGTATTTCGCCATTTAAGCTTAGCTCGCCAATAAAAATGCTCTCTTTGCTAATTGGGCGATTTTTAAAACTTGAAATAATAGCAGCGACCACAGCTAAATCGCAAGCAGTTTCATTGATTTTGACCCCGCCAGTAACATTTATAAAAACATCATAATGCCCCAGCATAAGCTCTAATTTACGCTCTAATAACGCTAAAATCATATCAAGCCTGTTTTTTTCAAAGCCCGTGGTGCTTCGTTTTGGATAGCTGCTTTCACAAACTAAGGCTTGAATCTCCACAATTAGCGCGCGCGAACCCTCCATTGTAACTGTGATTGCTGAGCCACTAGTTGCTAGCCCGCGCGTAAAAAATTTAGAACTCGCATCTTTTGCGCTAATTAACCCTCGTTCGCTCATTTCAAAAATCCCAACCTCGCTTGTAGAGCCAAAACGATTCTTAAATCCACGCAAAATCCGCAACTCCCTACTAGAATCGCCCTCAAAATACAACACCACATCAACCATATGTTCTAAAATTCTAGGCCCTGCAATAGAGCCTTCTTTGGTAATATGCCCGATGATAAAAACGCTGATATTTTTAGCCTTTGCAAGGCGCATAAGCTCAAAGGTGATTTCTCTAACTTGTGAGATTGAGCCGGGCGTTGAGCTAATTTTATCGCTATAAAGAGTTTGGATTGAATCAATTATAAGCACCTTATAATCGCGTTTTGAAATTTCAGCGATGATTTCATCTAGGTTTATTTGCGTTAATAAATATAATTCTTTATGCTCGGCATTTAAGCGCGTAGCACGCATTTTTATTTGGCTTTGGCTTTCTTCGCCGCTTACATATAACACAGGTGAGGCGGTGCTACTTGCTAGATTTGAGGCGATTTTTAAAAGCAAGGTGGATTTGCCGATGCCAGGACTACCACCAACTAAAACCAGCGAACCAGCAACCAAACCTCCACCAAGAACTATATCAAGCTCGCTATCGCCTGTGCTAATGCGTGAAATGCTTTGTATTTGTATATCTGTAATGCTTTGTGCGCTTTGTTTGTTTAGTGTGTGGGATTTTATTTGCTCTAAGCTTTTAATTTGCTCAGCACTTAGCTCGCTTATACTCTCAAAAGCTCCGCAATTTGGGCATTTGCCCAGCCATTTGCCGCATTGATATCCGCATGCTTGACACTCAAAAATGCTTTTAGTTTTTGCCATATTCTACCTTTAATTTAAGCGGGCGCATTTTAGCAAATTTTATTAAAGAGTAAAAATAAAATTTGAGCTTAAAGCTAAGAATAGTTAATAAAAATTTATAATTAATTTACCCATATTTTTACTTTTTTTGGCTACACTCAGTTTTCATTTAAAATTTAAGATAAAACTAAGGAAGGCATGCATGAATAAATTATTATTGTGCGGTTTGGGAGTTTTGGCGCTATTTATTAGTGGCTGTGGTAAAGAGCAAGAACAAAAAGGTCAAATGGCCTTGCCTGTTACGACAATGACCTTAAAAAAGGCGGATTTACCACTTACTTTGGAATTTAACGGACAAACTGTGAGTGATTTAGATGTGGTAGTGCGTGCAAAAGTTAGTGGCACGATAGAAGAGCAGTTTTTTGCCCCTGGTCAAGCTGTTAGCTTAGGTGATAGACTTTATAAAATCGATGAGGCTAAATATAAGGCTGTATTTGAGAGCGCCCAAGGTAGTTATCAAGCTGCGCTCTCACAAAGCCAAAAAGCACAAGCTGATTATGCCAGAGCCAAATCTTTGCGTGCTAAAAATGCCATCGCACAAAAAGATTATGATGCTGCCATAGCTACGCTAAATCAAGCAGAAGCTAATGTAAAAACAGCACAAGCTAATATGAAAAATGCTCAAATAGATTTAGAGTATTCGCAAGTAACCGCACCTTTTGATGGTGTAGTAGGCGATACACGCAAGGATGTAGGGAGCTTGGCTAGCGTGGGCGATGAATTAGTAAGACTTAGTAAATTTGATCCTATTTTTGTAAAATTTGGCGTTTCTGATATAACTAGACTTGATATAGATAATAATCTAGCAAATGGCGCATGGAAAAGACTTCAACCTAGCGTTAGCATTATAATAAACGGACAAGAGCAAAGCGGGAGTTTGGTTTTTATAGATAATGTTATCAATCAAAACACGGCCACGGTTGATGCTAAGGCGATATTTGATAATAAAAATGGCTTGATTAGGCCAGGGATTTATACTAAGGTTAAGGTTTATGGTTTTTATGCAAAAGATAGTTTTGCCGTGCCACAAAGTGCTATATCACAAGATATAAAAGGCTCGTATGTGTATCTTTATAATAATGGCGTAGTAGATAAAAAATATATAAAAATTGCAAGCGAAGATGGCAATAATTATATAGTTTCAAGCGGATTAAATGATGGAGATGTGCTGATTTTAGATAATTTCAAAAAAATCCGTCAAGGCGCAAAGGTTCAAATAATAGAGCAAAAAGCCCTAAATGATCAAAATGACAGCAAAAACGCTAAATAAAGGCTAAAAAATGTTTTCAAAATTTTTCATAAATAGGCCGGTATTTGCCAGCGTTGTTTCTATTATAATAATAATAGCTGGGCTTGTATCGCTTAGTGTTTCGCCTATTGAAGAATACCCTAAGCTTACACCGCCACAAATTGTAATATCAGCTACTTATAGTGGTGCTGACGCTACTACCATAGCTGAAACTGTGGCCTCACCGCTAGAAAATGCAATAAATGGCGTTGAGGGTATGATTTATATGCAAAGCTCATCAAGTTCATCTGGTTCGATGAATTTAAATGTGTATTTTGATACAAGCACAGATGCGCAAACCGCAAGCGTAAATGTAAATAACTTAGTTTCGCCCGTGCTAAATACCTTGCCAGAAGATGTGCGCCGCGTTGGTGTAAGCGTTTCTGAGCGATCTGGCTCTATGCTTGCGGTTCTTTCATTTTATGATGAAAGTGGTGTGATGGACGCTGTGGAGCTAAATAATTATGTTAAATTAAATATCGTAGATGAATTAAAGCGTTTGCCAGGGGTTGGTGATGCGATGGCACTTGGTAGTAAGGATTATTCTATGCGTGTTTGGGTAAATCCTAATTTATTAAAGCAATATAATCTAACTACCACCGAGGTAATAGCTGCCATTCAAGAACAAAACAGCCAATACCCAGCTGGTAAAATCGCACAAATGCCAATGGAAAAAGATAATGCTTTTGTGTATATCATTCAGCCAGAAGGACGCTTAAAAACAGCAAAAGAATTTGAAAATATCATAATAAGAGCCGATGAAAAAGGCAATTTTTTAAGATTAAAAGATGTGGCTAGGATAGAATTAGGCGGAGAATCATATATTATAAATGGTAAATTAAATGGCAAAAATATGACGCCTGTTATAATCTCTCAAAAAAATAGCGCAAATGCCATAGAAGTTGTTGATAATGTATTAAAAGCACTTGAAAAAATGAAGCCAAATTTTCCAAGCGGATTAAATTATTCAGTGCTTAATGATAATACAAAATTTGTAAAGGTATCTATTAAAGAGGTTATTAAAACTTTTATTGAGGCGATGATACTTGTTACTATTGTAATGTATTTATTTTTAGGATCTTTGCGTTATACCTTTATACCATTGCTTGCGGTGCCTGTGTCGATTTGTGGTGCTTTTATTGGTATTTATGCTTTTGGTTTTTCTATAAATTTAATTACGCTTTTTGCCTTGGTTTTGGCTATTGGTATAGTAGTAGATGATGCTATTATTGTAATAGAAAATGTCGAGCGCGTTTTACATGAAAATTTAAATATTTCTGTAAAAGAAGCCACAATAGAAGCTATGAAAGAGATTACTACGCCGGTTATTTCAATAGTGCTTGTGCTTTCTGCTGTGTTTATACCGGTTTCATTTATGGAAGGCTTTGTAGGCATTATGCAAAGGCAATTTGCGCTTACTTTGGTTTCAAGTGTGTGTTTTTCTGGTTTTGTGGCACTTACGCTTACGCCAGCACTTTGTGCGATGCTGTTGAAAAGAAAAGAAGAGGAACCTTTTTGGGTAGTAAGAAAATTTAATGAATTTTTTGATTTTTCTACTCGCGTGTTTTCAGCAGGCGTTGCTAAGGTTATAAGGCATGTTGCGTTTTCGCTTATGATAGTGGTGATTTTTATGGTGGCGATGATGCTTTTATTTAAGGCTACACCAAAAGGCCTGGTGCCAAATGAAGATAAAGGCAGTATTTTAGCAGCTGTTACCTTGCCGCCTGCTGCTAGCTTGCACCGCACAGAAGCTAATATGGAGTTTTTGCGTCAAATAGCACTTGAAGATAAAAATGTAATAGATATCGGGCTTGTAGCTGGATATGATTTAATAGGCGGTGCGCCACGGGAAAATGCTGGGGCTATGTTTTTTATCTTAAAGGATTGGAGCGAGCGCTCTGGTTATGAAAATTCTAATTTTGCCATAGCCGATAGATTAAACAAAAAATATTTTATGATGGATAGGCAAGCACTTAGCTTTGTTTTAGTGCCACCACCGATTATGGGGCTTTCTCTCTCAGGTGGTTTTGAGCTATACGCACAAAATTTAGATGGCAGAAGCTATAATCAAATAGAAGAGGATATGCAAAGAGTATCCGCAAAAGCTAACGCTCATCCAGCGCTTAAAAATGTGCGAACCACGCTAGATACAAATTTTCCACAATACAACCTAACGATGGATAGAGAAAAAATTAAAATGCTTGGCGTTAGCATTGCTGATATTTTTTCTACTTTAAATTCCACCATAGGTCAGTATTATGTAAATGACTTTAATATCCTTGGTAAAAGTTTTAAGGTTTATTTGCGGGCTGAGGCTAGTTTTAGGGATTCTCCACATGATATAAACTCGCTTTATGTGCGTGGTCGTAGTGGTGAGCTAATTGCGCTTGATTCTTTGGTGCGCTTGGAGCGTTCATTAGGGCCTGATAGCGTGGATAGATTTAATGGTTTCCCAGCAGCTAAATTGATGGGCGAGCCACAAACTGGTTTTAGCTCTGGCGAGGCCATAGATGCAATTTCTCAAATAATACACGAAGAATTACCAAATGGAACTTATAATATAGGCTGGTCTGGCACTTCTTATCAAGAAGTAAATGCAAGTGGCACGGGCGCAAAAGCCTTTGTTTTTGGCTTGGTTTTTGTGTTTTTGATTTTGGCAGCTCAGTATGAAAGATGGCTTATGCCTCTTGCTGTAATTACAGCCGTGCCGTTTTCGGTGTTTGGTTCGCTTTTATTTACTTGGGCGCGCGGGTTGAATAATGATGTGTATTTTCAAATCGGGCTAATTTTATTGATAGGTTTAGCTGCTAAAAATGCGATTTTGATAGTAGAGTTTGCTATGAACGAGCACTTACATAATGGTAAAAGCATAGCAGAGGCCGCAATTAACGGAGCAAAAATGCGATTTAGGCCAATTTGTATGACCTCGCTTGCTTTTACTCTTGGTGTTTTACCTATGGCATTAGCCACTGGCGCTGGCGCAGCTAGCAGGCATAGCATAGGCACAGGCGTTATGGGCGGTATGATAGCAGCTAGCACGATTTCTATATTTTTCGTGCCTTTGTTTTTTTATTTATTAGAAAGTTATAATAATCGCCGCCGCGAGCGTAAATTAAGGAAAGAAAATGAAAAAGCTAAAAATTTCTAAAAATATAAAATTTGGGCTTGGGTTAGGTTTTATTGTTTTGCTTAGCGGGTGTTCGTTTCGCCCTGATATGCCTGAGGTACAAACAAATGTGCAAATGCGCTATGAGTTTGAGCAATATAATTTAAATGATAAATGGTGGCAAGAATTTAATGATGAGAAATTAAACGAGCTAATCCTTAGCGCATTAGCAAATAACAGCGATTTATTAATAGCATTAAACAATTTAGAGCGCGCACGCATACAAATGAATCTAAGTAAGATTGAGTTTTTGCCAAATTCTACTTTAAGTGGATCTAGCACCAAAGCAAATGCTAATCAAAATAGCTCAAACTCGCACTCTCTTAGTGGCTCAGCCAGCTGGGAGATAGATTTGTGGGGGCGTGTTAGAAATAGTGCAAGAGCTGGCATAGCAAGCTTTAAAGCAAGTCAGTATGATTATGAAAATGCAAAATTAAGCATAATTACAAGCGTGGCAAATACTTATTTTACACTAGTTAGCCTTCAAAACCAAGAACAAATTTTAAAAGATAGCCTCGCAAGCTATGAAGAAACCTTGTCTTATCGCAAAGCTGAGTATGAAAGTGGCAATGTCGATGAGCTTGTTTATTCGCAAGCAAAAGCTAGCGTTGATGATGCTAAATCTCAGCTAGTTAGCTTACAAGATAGTTTAATTAGCACGCGCACGGCACTTGCTTTATTAGCCGGTAAAGATACTAGCTTTATTTTAAATGGCGATCTTATAAAAACAACGCCGGGCGATGAAATAAGCGCGCCTACTATCCCTAGTGGCTTAGGTGCTGATATTTTAGAGCGCAGGCCAGATGTAGCAGCTGCACTTAAACGCCTAAAAGCAGCAAACGCCCAAATAGGCGTAAGCATCGCTAATTTTTTCCCTAAAATTAGTCTAACTGGCGTTTTAGGATATACTAGCCCTGAGTTTGATAGATTGATAGTAAATGAAGCTAAGAATTGGAGTTATGGTGGTTCGTTGGTGATGCCACTTTTAGATTTTGGGCGCACTTATCAAAATACAAAAATTGCCTATAAAGATCAAAACGCCAGTCTTTTAAACTATGATAAAACGCTAAAAACAGCACTTGGCGAGGTTCATGATGCCCTTAAACTTCGCCAAAATGCCAGCGAAAAATTAAAAGCTTCAAGGAATTTAAGAGATTCGTGGCAAAAGGTTTTTATGCTTACTAAGGCGCGCTTTAAAGAAGGTTATAGCACGCATTTGGAGTATTTAGACGCGCAGCGTGGTTTGCTATCTGCTAGGCTAAGCTATGCTAAGGCTAGATTAGGCATTGCAAATGCGGTTGTTGAGGTTTATAAGGCCTTAGGCGGCGGCTTTAAACTTGAAAAGCCACTAGATAGTGATTTGGATTAAAATTTATTTAATTTTATAAGGGGCTGGTTATGATTTTAAAACTTAGCGATAATTATATTTGTGATAATTCGCTTGAATGTGAGAAAAATTGCTATTTTGTTCTTACCAAAAGCAATGAAAAATTTTTAGCCGATGCCAAAGCAAAAGGCGCACAAATCATCACCCCAGCCAAGGCGTATGAGCTAGCAAAAATCCCAAAAGATTTAAAAATTATAGGCATAACCGGCACAAATGGCAAAACCACCACAGCCACGCTAATTTCTTACATTTTAAACCGCCTTAACCAAAAATGCCTAAATCTAGGCACAAGGGGCGCTTTTTTATTAAATAAAGAAAATATAGAGCAATTAGCCCCAAAAGGACTTACTACTAATCAATTCTTAGCCACGCTTAGCTTGCTAAAAACAGCTAGCCAGCGCGGGTGTGAGTATTGCGTGATGGAGGTTAGCTCGCACGCCATAGCTCAAAAGCGCATACAATCCTTACCCTTTATACTTAAAATTTTTACAAATCTAAGCCAAGATCATTTAGATTTTCATAAAACCTTTGATGAATACGCGCGCACTAAAAGTGATTTTTTTGCTGATGATGTGATGAAATTGATAAACGCTGATGATGTGAATATAAAATATTTTAAGGCAAATTCTAAATTATATTCTTGCCAAAAAGAAGCAGATTTTTTTATAATAAATAGCGATTTAAGCAAAGGTATTAAAGCAGAAATTAGCGCAAATAATAAAATTTACCACCTTAGCTCGCAGCTACAAGGGCGTTTTAATCTTTATAATATTTTATGCGCCTTTGGTGCTTGCGTTATGCTTGGTTTTGATGGAGAAAAAATCATTAAAGCCATAGCCGATTTTGACGGCGTAGCTGGTAGAATGCAAATAATTAGCTCTAAGCCACTTGTGATAGTTGATTTTGCCCATACGCCTGATGGAATTTTAAAAGTGCTTGAAAGTTTGCAAGGGCGCGATATTATCGCGGTTTTTGGTGCTGGTGGTGATAGGGACGCGCTAAAACGCCCTTTAATGGGAGAAATTGCAGCTAGGTATGCCAAAACTCTAATAATCACAAGCGATAACCCAAGAAGCGAAGAGCCAAACTCCATAATAGCACAAATCCGCGCTGGCATAAACCCAAACACAAAGGCGCAAGTTTTTTGTGAAGTAGATAGAAAAAAAGCGATCAAAATGGCACTAGATTTTGCTAAAAATGATGAAATAATCGTAATCTTAGGCAAGGGCGATGAGGATTATCAAGAAATAAATGGCATAAAATATCATTTTAGCGATAGCGAGTGCGTGCGCGAACTGCTAGCACAAATGAATGCTTAAAATTAACACTATAAAATTAAAATTTTAAAATTTATAATTTAAAATTTAAGCAAATTTTAAAATCAAAGGTAAAAAATGCAAATAAATATGCTTTATTCAAAAATCCACCGCGCAAGCGTAACTGATGCAAATTTAAATTATGTTGGCTCAATCAGCATAGATAAAGATTTAATAAAAGAAGCCAAATTATTCATCAACCAAGAGGTTCAAATTTTAAATATAAATAATGGCGAAAGATTTAGCACTTATGTGATTGAGGGCAAAAAGGGTGAAATTTGCCTAAACGGCGCAGCAGCTAGAAAAGTAGCAATAGGCGATGTGGTGATAATTTTAGCCTATGCTAGTATGAGTTTAGAAGAAGCCAAAATCCATCAACCAACAATCATACATGTAAATGAAAAAAATCAAATAATATAAAGTTGCTTTAATATTGCCGTGCTACAATTCGCGCCATTAAAATTTCAAGGATAAATCGTGTTTGAGCACTTAAAGCTATCTAGTAAAATCGGTCTTGGTTTTGGGGCGGTTATTTTTTTGATGATTATTTTGGTTGTTATGGGCATAGTGCAAATGAATTTTGCTAAATCGCGTTTGCAAACAATGAATGATATAAATGCCAAAAAGCAACGCTATGCTATAAATTTTCGTGGTAGCGTCCATGATAGAGCAATAAGCGTGCGTGATGTCGTGCTTTTAGATGATGAGGCGAGATTGCAAGCAGCATTAGATGATATAAAGCGTTTAGAGGATTTTTATAATGCTGCTAGTGCGAATATGAATGAAATGCTAAAAGACTCAGCCCTTTTTAATAATGAAGAAAGAGCGATTTTAGGGCGCTTAAATCAAATAGCAAATAAAACAAACGCAGGCTATAAAAAAATCATACAATTAAAACAATCTTGGCAAGTAGATGAGGCGAAAAAATTACTGCTTAATGAAGTAGCAAGCGATTTTAGCTTATGGCTAAAAATTATCAATGAATTTATTGATTACCAAGAAGAAGCTAATAATAATTTAACAAAGCAGGTTATGCTTGTGGTAAATAACTTCGTAACAATTATGCTAGTGCTTGCTGGGATTGCTATATTAATAGCTGTGATTATTACGCTATTTACAGCGCGTGGCATCGTGAGTGCCTTAGGTGGCGAGCCAAATGAAGTAAGCAAGGTTATAAAAGAAGTAGCTAGTGGTAATTTAAGCAAAGATGATGTAAGCAAATATCCGCGTAGCATTTTAGCTGATGCAATTAGTATGAAAGACAAATTAAAACAAATCACCATCTTAATAAGAAACGCTTCAAACACCATAGGCGAGCGCACAAACGAATTGATTAAAACTTTTGATAAAGTAAGCATTAGCGTAGATGAGCAAAGCAAAATCACCTCATTTTCAACTAAAATAGTCCAAGGCGTAGTAAGCGGGACAAATGAAATCATGCAAATGACAAATGACACCCGCACTAATTCCCAAAAAGCCACGCAAATATGTAATGAAGGCAAAGAAGATAGCGAAGAAGTAGCCCAAAAAATGCAAGAAATCAATGCAAATGTGGCAAAGCAAGTAGAGCAAATTTTATTGCTTGAAGAAAAAGCAAAAGAAATTAGCGGAGCTGCTGAGCTAATAGCTGAGATTACAGACCAAACAAATCTTTTGGCCTTAAATGCTGCTATTGAGGCTGCAAGAGCTGGCACGCACGGGCGCGGTTTTGCGGTGGTAGCTGATGAAATACGAAACCTAGCCGAGCGCACAGGCACAGCTACTGATGAAATAGCAAACACCATAAAACAAATCCAAGAAGAAACGCAAAACACAGTTACTCTAATAAAATCTGGCGCGCCAAAGGTTCAAGAAGGCTATGAATTATCTAATAAAGTAGCTGATATGCTTGTAGATATTTATGAAAGTTCAAATGATTCTACCCAAAAAGCAGGCAATGCCGCTGTAATGGCACAAAAAGGCGTAGAATCAATGAGTAAATTAGCCAAAAATATAGAAAATATCGATATCACCTCGCAAGAAACCAAAAAAGATATGCAAGAAAACGCAGTCCAATTACAAGCCATGCAAAAAGTAGCACAAGAATTAAGCGATATAATGAAAGCGTTTAAGATTGATTAGTTTATGATCTTTTAGTGTTTTGATTAAAATTTGCCTTGATATTTAAAATTTACCAAGGCATAGCGTGAGCTATAAAAATAACGCTTAAAATTTACCAACTTTAACAAAAGGAGAAACAATGAAAAAATCACTTATATTAAGTACTGTTTTAGCAAGCTCTGTGTTTGCTATGAGTGATGCCGAATTATTACAATCAGCAAAAGATGCAGGTTTAATGCCTTTGCCAACTACGCAAAAAGCAATAGAAGCCGAGCTAAGCAAAAGTGGCGTAAAAGCAAATGTGTATAGTAAAGAAAAAGCAGAACTAGGCAAAAAATTATATTTTGATCCACGCCTTTCAAAAAGTTCTTTGATTAGCTGTAATACCTGTCATAATTTAGGCCTTGGCGGAGTAGATGGCATACCAGCTTCAACAGGCCATAAATGGACGCCAAACCCACACCATGTAAATGCGCCAAGTGTTTATAATGCTATATTAAATACAGCGCAATTTTGGGACGGACGCGCTAGCGATTTAGTAGATCAAGCAAAAGGCCCTTTGACAGCAGAGCCTGAAATGGCTAGCACACCTGAACTAATCGAAAGTCGCTTAAAATCAATCCCACAATATGTAAAAGAATTTAATAAAATTTATAAAGATGGTATTAGTTTTGATAATGCAGCAGATGCGATTGCTACATTTGAGCGCACTCTTATAACTCCATCTCGTTTTGATAAATTTTTAAACGGCGATTTAAATGCCCTAAGCAAAGAAGAAAAAGCAGGCCTTGGCGTTTTTATAGATAAGGGTTGTATAGCCTGTCATACGGGAGCGATTTTAGGCGGGACTATGCAAGCTTTTGAAGTGGCTGGTAAATATGAGTTTGCTAATGTAGGCGATTTTAAAGGCGATGCAAATGGAATGGTAAGAACCCCAACTCTTCGCAATGTAGAATACACAGCTCCGTATTTTCACAATGGCGCGATTTGGACGCTAAATGATGCCATAAAAGCTATGGGTAGCGTTCAGCTTGGCATTAATATCAGCGATAGCGAAGCAAAAAGCATTATCACATTTTTAAAATCCCTAACAGGCCAAATGCCACAAATAATTTATCCTATCTTGCCACCTAGCACAGATGAAACCCCACGCCCGGTTTTGGATTATTAATATAAATTTTAATGCTTGCCACTTTAAAGCAAAGTGGCATTTTTGGCTTGCGTTTTTTTATTAAGATGTAAGTTTAAGGGTGTTTAAAATTTAAAGCGGGGTTATTGCCCCGCTAATTTTTAATGTATTTATGAATAAATTTTAATTTATACCTTCATACTCAAATAGCTATTAAGCGCGGCTATATAGGCCTTTGCGCTAGCTAGCATTGTATCTATATCTAAGCCATGCCCAATAACTGTTTGCTGGCCAAATTTTACTTTCACATCAACCTTTGCTAGCGCGTCCTTGCCCTTGCTTATGGCTGCTACTTTGTAGTCTTTTAGCTCGCCTGCCGAGTTGCTAATTCTATCGATGGCTTTAAAGATCGCATCTATTGTCCCGTGTCCTAGTGCCGCATCGCTAAGTATGATTTCTTCGCCATTTTCTAGCATTTTGCGTATGCTAATGGCTGCGCTTGTGTGGCCATTATTACAAGCTGAGCTGCTAAGTGTTATGATGCTGTAAATTTCAGGGATTTTGGTGATTTCTTCGCTTACAAGTGCGCGTAAATCTTCATCAAAAATTTCTTTTTTCTTATCGCAAAGTGCTTTAAACTCGCTAAATGCGGAGTTTAGCTCGTCCTCGCTTAAATCAAAACCAAGAGTAATTAAGCGATCTTTAAAGGCGTGGCGTCCGCTGTGTTTGCCTAAGACTAAGTTTGTTTTGCTTGCGCCTATATCTTCTGCGCTGATTATTTCGTAGGTTTGTGCGCATTTTAGCACGCCGTCTTGATGAATGCCACTTTCATGTGCGAAGGCGTTTTTGCCTACTATTGCTTTATTTGGCTGTGGTTCTATGCCTGTAATGCTAGCGACTAAGCGACTCGTGGCGTAAATTTCTTTGCTTATAATATTTGTATATAATGGCCCTAGCGCATCTTGGCGTGTTTTTATCGCCATTACAATTTCTTCAAGCGCAGCATTGCCAGCGCGTTCGCCAAGTCCATTTATAGTGCATTCAACCTGCCTTGCGCCTGCTTTAATGCACTCTAAGGTATTTGCTACGGCAAGCCCTAGATCGTTGTGATTGTGGGCTGAGAGTATGGCTCTATCGCCCAAAAAATCAACCATTGCTTTCATTCTTTCATAAAGTTCGCTTGGCAAACGAAAGCCAACGGTATCTGGTAGATTTATCGTGCTAGCACCAGCACTTACAACAGCATCGCAAATTTCTTTTAAAAACTCCACATCGCTTCGCCCAGCATCCTCACAGCTAAACTCCACATCATCAACAAAAGTTCTAGCATACTTTACAGCCTCTACGGCTTTTTTAATTACTTCATCGCTTTTCATTTTTAATTTATGCTCCATATGAATGGGGCTTGTAGCAATAAAGGTGTGAATGCGTTTATTTTTTGCTGGCATTATGGCCTCACCCGCTGCTTTTATATCGCGCTCTAATGCCCTAGCTAAGCTTGCTACGCAGATATTATCTACTTGTTTTGCGATTTGATTTATAGCATCAAAATCTCCAGCACTAGCTGCTGCAAAACCGCTTTCTATAACATCAACTCCAAGCCGTTCAAGCTGTAAGGCTATTTGGATTTTTTCTTCTGTATTCATTGATGCGCCAGGGCTTTGCTCGCCATCGCGCAAGGTAGTATCAAAGATGATTATGTGATTTTTATCCATTGTTTTGTCCTTATTTTAAAATTTTGATTTTGAGATAAAGTTAGTGATAATGGGCATCAGCCCAGCAAATATAATAAATTTTTAATTAAAATTTTAATCATTTTTTATCTCGTTTTTGGCTTTAAGCTTAATATTTTTGGCAAAAAATCTCGCCCAAAAACCGCGGATTATACCATAAAAAATATAAACACTAATCAAAGCGCACGCGCTTTCAAGCGGGTATAAATATAATAGAGAAAAAACTAATAAAAGCGATATTAAAAGCCTTAGAAAATTTGCTCTTTCAAAGCTGATTTTTTTAAAGCTAGGAAAGCGCACATTCGATACCATTAACACCGATAAAACCAGCATTAAAACCAATATAACACTCTCAAAGCCCCTAAAAATCGCATAATGTTGATAAACGCCTATCCAAAAGGCCGCAGTTATAGCAGCTGATGGTATGGGCAAGCCTATAAATACATTTGGCTCTGTATTTTGGCTAGTTACATTAAACCTAGCCAGCCTAATTGCTCCAAATACCACAAAAAGCGCGGCCACAAGGCTACCAAGTCGCCCAAAACTTTGCCCAATGCTATAATAAAACAACACCGCCGGAGCCACGCCAAAGGCTATAATATCTGCTAAGCTATCAAACTCCACGCCAAATTTTGAAGTGGTTTTTGTTAGCCTTGCTACTCTGCCATCAAGCCCATCACAAATCAATGAAAATACAATGTAAATTATAGCCACATCATACTCGGCTCTTACAGCCGCAAAAATACTAATAACGCCTAAAAATGCAGACGCAGCGGTGAAAAGATTAGGCAAAATATAAATTAGTTTTAAATCACTATTCAAATTATCCCTTTTGATTTTCAAGTTTGATTAAGGCTTTTAGTATAGCATAAGTTTATTTAAAAGCATAAAATTTAATTTAATGTAAAATTTTTTAAAATTTTAAAAGCTATTTGATTTTAAAAAGTTTGCTATATCTTGTTAGTTTAAAGCTTTGCTCTACAAAAAGCAATAACACACTAGAAGCTCCAACACCAAGAGCTGCCGTTACTGAAAGCGTGGTAAAAAAATGCTCAAAAAAATCCTTTAAATAAAGCAAGCGCGCATTTTCATCGTGGCTATTTAAAAAAGCTATTAAAAATAAGATTGTTTTATAAGCATAAACGCCTGGTATCATCGGCAATAAAGCAGGAAAGCTAATAATTTCAGATGGTGTTTTTAGGTATTTAGAGCATAAAAGTGCTAATAAACCAACCAAAAATGCCGCCAAAAATGTAGCAAAAGCTAGCATTTCAAAATGATAAATTTCAACTAAAATAGTGCGAAACCCATGCCCCAAGCCAGCCAAAACAGCACTAATTATAAGGGTGCGAAATGGCGGGCGCGCCACATAAGCAAACCCAAGCCCAGCAATGCCAGCAAAAATAATATCGCTTAAAATCATCATCATGGCAAAATTCCTATCCCAAAAACCATAAGCGTGATATAAACGCCTATTGCCATACAAGTAATTAAAATAAAAACATTAACAAACCTGCTAATGCCAACTAAAACATGATAATCTAAAATATCAATCATTGAGTTTAAGAAAAATATCCCAGGTATAAGATACAGCGTGCTTGTGGCTAATCCAATATGCAAGGTTTGAGTGGGTAAAATTTGCGCCCCAAGTGCTAGCAAGGACGATGAAAAAAAGGCTAAAAATAAATGCCAAATGCGTGGATCGATTTTTTTAAGCACACAAAAATGGCGCAAATAAGCACCAAGAAATGCTGAAATAGCAGTAAGCAAGCAAGAATTAAAATCTCCGCCAAAAACCTTACAAAACGCGCCAAAAGCTAAGGCGATGATGAAAAATTCTATAAATTTTAATCGTTTGCGCGGGATTTTCAAGCGATTTAAGTATTCAAATGCCTTGCTAAGCGGGACTAAATTATCGTGAATCTCCCAGCTAAGCGCGCTTAAATCACTAAGCAAGCGCAAGTCTATTTGCACAGGATCATTTGAAAAGACCATGGTTTCTTTATTAGAGCGGTTTTGTGGATCGCTGATTGTAAAGGCTATGTTATTGTAAAAATAATTTAAACTAATTTCATAGCCATATGCTCTAACTAAGCGTTGCGTGCAGCGATTAACGCGCGAAATATACGCACCGCTAGCATAAAGTGCCTTAACATACTGACTTACAAACAAACCCAAATCATTTATATTTACTTTTTGCATTGTTGGCTCGGTGAAAAATTAAGCGCAAATTATAGCTAAATTTTAAACGCTTTTTTAGGCAAATTTTTATTAAAATTTAGCTTTATTTTGTATAATTGCGCCATTTTAAAATTTCCAAAAAGGGAGAAAAGATGGATTTTCGCATAGAAAAAGACACAATGGGCGAGATTAAAGTTCCTAATGATAAATATTGGGCAGCACAAACGCAAAGAAGTTTTGAAAATTTTAAAATCGGCATTGAAAAAATGCCAGATGAGATAATCACTGCTTTTGCTTATCTTAAAAAGGCTTGCGCTAAGGTAAATAACAAACTAGGGCGTTTAAGCGATGAGCGCACAAATGCCATAGCTAAGGCTTGCGATGAGATTGTAGAGGGTAAATTAGCTGGGAATTTCCCGCTAGTAGTATGGCAAACCGGCTCAGGCACGCAAAGCAATATGAATATGAATGAAGTTATAGCAAATCGCGCCATAGAAATACTTGGCGGTGATTTTAGAGATAAAGCAGCCCTAAGGGCTGATGCGCCATTTTTTGTGCATCCAAATGATGATGTAAATAAAGGCCAAAGCTCAAATGATACTTACCCAACTGCTATGAGAATTGCCTTTGTTTTAGAGCTACAAAAGCAGCTTTTGCCAGCGATTGAGCGTTTAGAGCAGACCTTAAATAAAAAAAGTAAAGATTTTGCCAAAATCGTAAAAATCGGCCGCACGCATTTACAAGATGCTACGCCACTTACTCTTGGGCAAGAATTTAGTGGCTATGCGCATATGCTAAAAGCTAGCAAGGCGCAAATCCTTGCGAGTATGCCGTTTTTAGTAGAGCTTGCAATAGGTGGCACGGCTGTTGGCACTGGATTGAACTCTCATCCTAGATTTAGCCAAATGGTAAGCGATGAATTAAGCGTGCTAACTAAAACTGAGTTTGCTTTTAAATCACACCCTAATAAATTTCACGGCCTAACAAGCCACGATGGGGAGGTATTTTTAAGCGGTGCGCTAAATGGCTTGGGCGCAAATTTAATGAAAATCGCAAATGATATAAGATGGCTAGCAAGCGGGCCAAGATGTGGAATAGGCGAGCTAAGCATACCTGAAAACGAGCCAGGTAGCTCAATAATGCCAGGCAAAGTAAATCCAACTCAATGCGAAGCTGTTACGATGGTAGCAGTTCAAATAGCTGGCAATCACGCAAGCGTGGCATTTGGCGCAAGTCAGGGAAATTTTGAATTAAATGTGTTTAAGCCAGTAATTGCTTATAATTTATTACAAAGCATAAGGCTATTAAGCGATGTAATAATCAGCTTTGATGAGCATTGTGCTTATGGCATAGAAGCTAATGAGGCAAGAATTGCTAAATTAATGCATGAAAGCTTAATGCTAGTAACGGCGCTAAATCCGCACATAGGCTATCAAAATGCAGCCTATATCGCAAAAGCAGCACATCACAACGGCACAACCTTACGCGAAGAGGCCATAAAATCAGGCAAGTTAAGCGCAGAGGAATTTGATAAATGGGTGGTGCCTGAGGATATGGTAGCACCAAAAGAATAGCTTTAAAATATAAAATTTTGGCATTTTGCGGATTTAAAATTTGTAAGATGCCAAGGTTTTGTATTAAAATTTTAAGTACAAATTTCAATCTTTTTCAATCTTTTTTATAATAAACTCTTAGCTAAATAAAATTTAAGGCTAAAAAATGATAAAAAATCCTAACTATCCTTTTAGTTTTGACGAAAATGCCTGTAAGAGCTGCGGTGGTAAGTGCTGCGTGGGACAAAGTGGCTTTATATGGATAAATGAAGCTGAAATTTCAGCGCTTGCTAGGTATTTTGGGCTTAGTAAAGATAGGCTAAAAAATGCTTTTATGATTAAAATTAACGGGCGTTATAGTTTGATTGAAAAGCCCTTTGAAAATGGCTATGCTTGCGTGTTTTTTGATACAAAGCGCAAAAATTGTAGCATTTATGAATTGCGCCCAGCTCAATGTAAATCCTTTCCATTTTGGCATTATTTTTTAGAAAATTTAGATGAATTAAAAGCCCAATGCTCCGGCGTGAGAGAGTGAGATTAGCTTAAAACTCTTATCACTTTTTAAGCTTTTGGATAAAATTTTAACAATGCCAAAACACGCTAGAATGAGCCTAGCTTGAAAGGCTGAAAATTTGGGCTTTTTGGTTTGTTGGGAATTTTAAAATTTTATTTAGTGCTTTAAAATAAGAGATTTAAAATTTTAAATTTTTTAAAATTTGCCTACTTAAAATTTACTAAATCATAATGCAGTAGCCAAATTTTAAAATTTTTTAAAATTTCGCTACTTAAAATTTAGCAAATTATCTTAATAGCCTTGCTCGTTTAGTTTTTTGTAGTCATCACAGCCCAGTTGATCGCCTAAATCGCAAGCTTTGCCAAAATATTCTTTGGCATAGCTTTTATCTTGCCTTAGGCCTTGGCCATTTTCATATAAAACTCCAAGATTATAGCAACCCTTGGCATCTCCACCATCGCAGGCTTTTTTGTAAAGCTCGCTCGCTTTTTGATAATCTTGCCTTAGGCCTTGGCCGTTATAATATAAAACTCCAAGATTAGAGCAACCCAAGGCCTCTCCACCATCGCAGGCTTTTTGGTAAAGCTCTCTTGCTTTTTGAAAATCTTGCCTCACACCCTGTGCGTTTGCGTATAACAACCCAAGCGCACCGCAACTCACGGCCACTCCACCATCGCAGGCTTTTTGGAAAAGCTCGCTCGCTTTTTGATAATCTTGCCTCACACCCTGTGCGTTTGCGTATAAAAACCCAAGATTATTGCAACCCCCGGCATTCCCACCATCGCAGGCTTTTTGGAAAAGCTTTGCTGCTTTTTGATAATCACCTGCTTTATATGCCTTGTCTGCGTCATCAAAATCATCAGCCAAAAGCCCGGCGCTTAAAATTAGCGCAGCTAAAATAAGTTTTTTCATTTTTTCTCCTTGTATGAAAATTTTAAATTCAAAATTATGCCAAAATTTTAGCTACTGTTTAAGCCATAAACTAGCGAAATTTTAAAATTTTGTAAAATTTTAATTTTTTGAATTTCTAAAATAAGCCAAACTTTTGCATCTAAGCCCCATGCTAGCGAGGTTTAAAATTTTAAAATTTTACTTATTTATTTAGCATCATATAAGCTTCACAGCCCATTTGCTCGCCTAAATCACAAGTTTTGCGAAAGAAATTTATGGCTTGATTTATATTTTGTCTTGCGCCTTGACCTTTTATATATGAAAGACCGATATTAAAGCAAGCCTTGGCATATTCACCATCGCAGGCTTTTTGCCATAATTCGCTTGCCTTTTGAAAATCTTGCCTCACACCCTGTGCGTTTGCGTATAAAAACCCAAGATTATTGCAACCCCTGGCATTTCCACCATCGCAGGCTTTTGCGTAAAGATCTTTTGCTTTTTTATAATCTTGCCATTGCATATACATAACGCCTAGATTATAGCAGGCCTCAGGCACTTCACCATCGCAAGCCATTTGGTAAAATTCGCTTGCTTTTTGATAATCTTTTTTTACGCCTTGGCCTTCTTCATATAAAGTCGCAAGCATAGTGCAACCCCTGACATCTCCACTATCGCAGGCTTTTTGGTAAAGCTTTGCTGCTTTTTGATAATCTCTTTTGTCATATGCCTTTGTTGCGTCATCAACATCATTTGCCAAAAGCACAGCACTTAAAATTAGCGCAACTAAAATAAGTTTTTTCATTTTTTCTCCTTGTATGAAAATTTTAAAATTTCAATTTTTATAGTTTTTAAAAGGTGATTTTATTTAAGGCAGTTTGCATGGCAAAGGTTTGGGCGTGTTCATATACATCGTGCGTGCGGATTATGCTTGCGCCGTTTTGGACAGCTTGCTGGTGTAAAAATAGCGAGCCTGCTAGGCGCCAAGACGGAGAGCTTGGAAAATACGCATTTATCACGCTTTTACGGCTTGCGCCAACTAGCAAAGGATAATTAAAGCGCAAAAAATGCTCCAAATGCTTGATTAGCACCATATTTTCGTGCGCGCTCTTGCCAAAACCTATGCCAATGTCTAAGATTATATTTTTTATGCCCATTTGCTTCAATTTGGCAAGATTAAGGGCAAAAAACTCATCAACAATCTCTAATATATCGCGCCCGCGTGATTTTTGCTCTATATTTTCTTGCATATTTTCTGGCTGGCCGATTTTATGCATCAAGCAATAACTTGCGCCGTGCTTTTTTGCTAGATTTGCCAGGTTTAAATCAGCACTTATATCATTAACCAAGCCAAATCCGCGCTCTAAGGCGTAATTTAGGCATTTTTCATCAAAGCTATCAAGGCTGAGCTTTACGCGCTCAAAAATTTTTTCTTGGTAAAGCAAATCAATTATAGGTTTAATGCGAGCAAACTCAGCCTCTGCGCCGATATATACGCTACCTGGCCGCGAGCTAACAGCGCCTATGTCTATATAAGTTGCGCCATCATTTATCATTTGTTCGCATTTGCTTAAAAGTTCGCTTGTTTTAGTGCGACTAGATTCATAAAAACTATCATCATTAAAATTTAAAACGCCCATAATTTCAGGTTTTGGCGCGTTATTTTGTTTAAGATATTCATCTAAAAAGTTAGCCAATTCTTTAAGCTTAAAATCTTGTATTTTTTCTTTTTTGGCAAGTAGGGCGAGTTGTTTGTCGTTTGCTATTAAAAGCGCGTTATTTTCATCTGCTCCGCCTAAAATCGCGCTATGCGTGCTAACTAGCTCCGCGCCGATTGAAAGCGCGTCTTGTTTTAAGATATTTGCGGCTGGATTTTTAATGTTTTTTAAAAAAATATAATTTAATTTGGCCTTTGTTTTCATTATTTCTTGGCCGTGTTTTTGCGGTTTTATAATGCCACAAAGCTCGCTAAAATCGCTAGTGTTTGAAATTTTAAAAATTTTCATTTTTTGCCTTTGATTATTTTTGCTTTTGTAAGATTAAAAGTAATAATGGCGTTAGGATATTTGCTATTTTGGTGTTTGTAGCGCAGAGGATGTAGAGTTTATTAAAGTATTCTAAATCGCTTTGGTTAAATTTTAATCCGCTTTGTAAGGCTTCAATTATTATGCTTTTTAAAAGGCTTAAAAGCTCGTTTTTGCCGTATTCTCCGCTTTTTTCAAGTGCGCTTATGCGCTCTATGAAATTATATGCGCTTTTAAAATCAAGCCTGGCTAGGTTTAGCCCTGTTTGGATGCGTATTTGTGGGCTTTTGCGGGTTTGGAGCATTAGCCTTGAACGCACGGTTGGGAGTAATAAATTTTTAGCTGGCGATACTATCACAAAAATAATATTTTTTGGCGGTTCTTCAAGGATTTTTAATAAGGCATTTTGAAATTCCACGCCAAATTTTAAAGCAAAAATCGCCACGACTTTTTGGCTATATTCAGCAATATAAGCTTGGGCTATGATTTCTTTTGCGTTGTCTATTGTAGCTTGGGCTCCAAAATCAAAAATTTTTAAATTTTCGCCCGCTTGCTTGCTTAATTCATCTTTAATCGCATCAAAATCGTTTGATATTATAATTTTAGAGCGCATTATAAACTTACGCGTCCAAGTAAAATTTCACTTAAACTTTTATCAAAAAGCTTAAAAAGTGATAAGAGTTTGATGTCTAAAAAATTATCTTGCGAGTTTAGATAAAAGCTATTTTGTGCTTGCTCATCAAAAAGCCACATATAGCTATTATTGCTACTTTTAGCGATTAAAGATAGCTTTGAGCTGCCCTTGCCTACATAAAAATACATATAGCCATTTGGAAAACTAATGCTTAGCATATCTTGTAAAAGTGCTAGTTCGTCTTTGATATTTATCTCATTGATGCGTGGATATAGCGAATGTAATGATATAAACGGCAAAAACGGGCGCGCAAGGTTAGCTTTATTAATATTTAGCAAAAAATATTTTTCAAACCATTCGCGCTCTTCATCGCAAATTAGCACAAAACTAGCGCCATTTAAAAAATACCGCAAACGAAGTCCTAAAAGTCCTACCCATTCGCTGCGGCGCTCTTCTAGCCATTTCATTGTGATGCCATCAAAATCACTGCTTCTAATAGCATCAAGGGTCCAATTGCTTAGATTCATCACGCATCAAGCTCATAGGCATTGTGTAGGGCGCGCACGGCTAGTTCGCCGTATTTTGCGGCTACGATGATAGAAATTTTAATCTCGCTTGTAGAGATCATTTCTATATTTATGCCTTCATTTGCTAAAGTGCTAAATGCCTTGCTAGCTACACCGCTATGGCTTTTCATACCAACGCCAACTATGCTAACCTTTACTATATCAGCTTCGATTTCTACACTAGATGCTAAGCCATCTACTACTTGCTTTGCTAGATCCATTTCGTTTTCTGGCACGGTAAAGCCTAGCGTTGTGGTACCATCAGCCTTGCTGGTATTTTGGATAATCATATCTACATTTATATTTTTGCTTGCTAATTTACTAAATATCTCAGCTGCTACGCCTGGCTTATCTACTACACCACGCAAGGTTACGCGCGCTTGATTTTTGTCTAATGCGATACCGCTTATTACTACATCTTCCATATTTTGCATATTATTTTCTCCTGTAATTAGTGTGCCTTCATTGTGATTAAAGCTTGAACGGGTAATTAAATTTACATTTAGTTTTTTGGCTAGCTCTACGCTACGATTTTGCAATACCTTAGCACCCATACTAGCTAGCTCTAACATCTCATCATAGCTGATTTTATCTAGCTTTTTGGCCTTTGGTTCGATTCTTGGGTCGGTTGTATAAACCCCATCTACATCGGTGTAAATTTCGCATAAATCAGCCTTTAAAGCCCCCGCAACTGCCACTGCTGAAAGATCTGAGCCGCCACGCCCAAGAGTAGTTACCTCGCCATCTTCATTTACGCCTTGAAAACCAGCGATTACTACGATTTTATCATCATCTAGGGCTGTTTGGATATTTTTTGTGTGTATGCGTTTTATGCGCGCTTTTGTAGCACTTGCATCGGTGATTATACCGGCATTGCGCCCGCTCATGGCTATTGCTTTATATCCCATTGTGTTTAAAGCTATGGATAAAAGCGAGCTAGTTATGCGCTCACCAGCACTTAAAAGCATATCCATATCCTTGCTTTGTGGCGCGTTTTTACTAAAAAACTCAGCATATTCTATCAAGCGATTTGTAACCCCGCTCATAGCCGATACTATCACCACTAAGCTATGTCCTGCGTTTTTGCTCTCAATTACGCGTTTAGCTACTTCTTGTATCCTCTCAAGCGTTCCAACGCTTGTGCCGCCGTATTTTTGCACTATTAGCATAAAAATCCTTTCTTATGATGTAAATATAAAATGGCAAATTTTATATTTGGTATTACAAATAACCTTTATCTTTGAAATACTTTAAAACCTTCATATACACGCCTTTTTTAAAGCTATTTACGATTTTTTCGATTTCATCAACCCTAACGAAGCAATATTCATCAAATTCTGGTTTTGGTGTGTTTATGTTTATGGTTGCGCCAGGTTTTAAGCGCACGAGAAAATATTTTTGGTTTTGCCCGTCAAATTTCATTTTTTTAGCTAAATTTACTGGAAAATCATAGCTTAGCCATTGTGGGTATTGTGAAATAATCTCTACATCATTTGTGCCGATTTCTTCTTTTAACTCCCTAAACATCGCATCTTCTGGACTTTCATTTTCATCAATGCCACCTTGGGGAAATTGCCAAGCGCCTTTTATATCGCTTCTTTGGGCAATTAATAATTTACACTCAAAAGGATATGTAGGCGCAAGCACGATGATAGCGACATTTGGTCTGTAATTTTTTTCTTGCATTTGCTTGCCTAAAATTTTTGGGCAATACTACAAAATTTGCGTTTAAAATTTCATAAAATTTAGTAAGGGTTGTGCTATTAAACTAGCTAGCTTGATAGCTTAGCGCATTTAATAGCAGAAGTAAATTTTAAAAGCTTGGGATTACTGCGCCTTGATATTTTTGCTTAATAAAATCCTTAGCTTTTTGTGAGGTTATGGCGTTTTTAAGCGCTGTGGTTTTTGCGGTATTTTCATCGCCTGCGCGAACGGCTAGAATGTTTGAGTATGGATTGTTTTGTGCGTTTTCTATGATTAGAGCGTCATTTAGCGGGTTTAAATTAGCATTTAGGGCGAAATTTGAGTTAATTACAGCCAAATCAACTTCGCTTAATGCTCGCGGTAAAGTAGCGCCTTCAAGCTCGACAAAAACAAGCTTTTTAGGATTATCGATTATATCAATAGGCGTGCGAAGTTTTACATTTTCATTAAGTTTTATTAGCCCTGCGCTTGCAAGCACATCAAGGGCGCGACTTTCGTTGGTTGGATCATTTGGGATAGCGATTTTTGCGCCATTTGCTAGTTCGTTTATGTTTTTTATTTTAGTGCTATATGCGCCCATTGGCTCTAAATGCACGCTTGCTACTGCGTTGATTTTTGTGCCGTTGTTTGCGTTAAACTCGCGCAAATATGGCTCATGTTGCATAAAATTTGCGTCTAAATCTTTTTCATCTAAGGCCTTATTTGGCAAGACATAATCATTAAATTCTTTAATCACTAAATCATAGCCTTGTGCTTTTAGCTCCGGCGTTATTGCTTCTAAAATTTCAGCATGCGGGACGGGCGTTGCGCCAACTACGATGTTTTCAGCCAAAGCCAAGCTAGAACTTAGCAAAGCACAGAGTAAGAATTTTTTCATAAGTTCTCCTTAAAAAAGTGCCTAATTATGTAAGAAATTTTATAATATCAAGTAAATATAAGGTAATTTTTAAAATTTAGTAGAATTTATTATTATTTCACATTTTTTAAAATATACTATTTTACCTGATTATTATCAAAAAGCACATAAAAGACATTTTTGCCATCGATATATTCATAATGCAAGCTAAAATTATGCGCTTTTAATATATTATCCACAATATAAAGCCCAAGCCCAAAACCATCTTTATATGGTGTTTGGCTTGCGTGTTTGGCTGAGCTGTCATTAAAATTTTGTGTGTTTTTAGGGTTTTTATTTTCTTGAGTGAAAGGCTGTGTGTAGTAGCTTAATTCGTGCTTTAAAGGCTGTGCGCGACTTAAAAAGCTGACTTTATTTTGCGTGGCAATTATTTGGATTTTATGATCTGTGGCATATTTTATGCCATTGTCTATTATGTTTTTAAAAGCCACGCTAAGCAATCTAAAATCAGCCTTAATGCTTATATTTTCATCACAAATCAGCATTACTAAGCTATCATCACACATGGCTAGCTGCTTGGCTTCATCTAAAATAGAGCGCAAATCCATCACGCTCGCATCGATATTTGCAAAGCCTGCGCTAGCTTGTTCGATAGCAGCAAATTCATTTATCAACTGCTCCAAACGCTCAAATACCTTAATCAAACGCTCTTGGTATTTATCTTGTGGGATCATTTCAGCTGTAATGCGTCCTTTGGTAATTGGCGTTTTTAGCTCATGCATAATATTGCGCAAAAATAGCGTTCTGCTATGATTTAGCACCTTTATTTGCCTTACAGCCTTATAGAAAGCATCGGCAACCTCGCTTATTTCATCATTACCTGTGCTTGTGTTTGCTATGTTTAAATCCCCGCTAGCAAATTTATTTATTTGGCGTTTTAGCTTTCTAAGTGGTTTTATTTTGCGAATTACAAAAATATAAGTCATTAAAAGAATAAGAAAAACTAAGGAAAATATAAGCGTGATTATATCGTATCTGTAAGGTTGAAAAGTATCATCAAAAAGCAAATGCTCTTCGCCTGTATGCGTGGTTAAAAGCAAATAATAACGCTTTTTATAGTATAAAATCGCGCCGCTGCCTATATCGCGCTCTATTTTTTCTATGATTTGGGCTTGGGTTTTTATTTGCTCTTTTAAAATTTCATTATCAATTTCTGGCATCGCAATGCCTTCTACTTGCTCTTCGTATTCATTTGTGGTGATATAGCCATTTAATTTCATTAACATTGCGTTTGTTACTACTGAATATTTTGTGTTTAGCTCTCTGGTGTAGTTTTGCTGGTCGTATTCTTTAAGCCATAAAAACGCTAAAAATATAGCCGTGCTTGCAAGCCCAAAAATAAAAGTTATAGAATAAAAAATAGATGAAAAACGCATTTTTTGCCTTAAAAAATCTGCCATTATAGCAAAAATTGTGCGCGCAAAGTAGCTAAGAGTATATTAAAATTTATAAAATTTTAAAAAATCTTACATTAAATTTAGCTACTTATTTGTATAATACCGCCCCAAATCTCACAAGGCTAATAATTGAAAAAAATTTTTAATGCTAAATTGATATTTGCTCTTGTAATAATCATACTTGGCGCGTATTTTACCTTTCCTTATGAAATCACTCTAGCGCAAAAAAGCGCATATTTTAATGCTTATTTAATGACACTTAAACTAACCCTTGGTGGTATCGGCATAGGCATAGTTTTAGGCTTTTTGCTAGCCTTTTTAAAATTTTTACAAATTAAAGCTTTAAATTTTATCATTGATGAATATATCGATATTATTCGTGGCACGCCCGTGCTTTTACAGCTTATGATTTTTGCTTTTGTGATAATGGCAAGTGTGAGCGATAATTTATGGGCGGCGATAGTAGCACTTGGGTTAAATAGCTCAGCTTATGTAGCAGAAATAGTCCGTAGTGGCGTAAATAGCGTAGATCGCGGGCAAATGGAGGCTGCGCGCGCGATGGGCTTAGGATATGCTACTAGTATGAAAGAAATCATTTTCCCCCAAGCCATTAAAAATATCTTGCCAGCCCTTGCAAATGAGTTTATATCGTTATTTAAAGAAACATCAGTGGTTGGATTGATTGGCATTTTTGATTTAACAATGCAAAGCAAAAGCTTACAAGCTACGCTTTTTAGCCCTGAGCCGATTTTGTTTGCTGGGGTTGTGTATTATGCTAGTGTTAAGATTTTTTCAACCCTTGCAAAATTGCTTGAAAGGCGATTAAACCGCAATGATTAAGATAGAAAATTTACACAAAAATTATGGACAATTAGAAGTTTTAAAGGGCATTAATTGTGAGTTTAAAAAGGGCGAAGTTGTAGCAATTATTGGCCCAAGTGGTAGTGGTAAAAGCACTTTTTTGCGTTGTATAAATGCGCTTGAAAGTGCTAGTAGCGGGCATATTTATATTGATGGCGTAGATATTACGGCAAAAACTTGTGATATAAATAAAATTCGCGCAAAAATTTCTATGGTTTTTCAGCATTTTAATCTTTTTGCAAATAAATCCGTGCTTGAAAATTTAACCCTTGCGCCCATAAAAACAGGCCTAATGGGTAAAGACGAGGCCAAAGAACACGCCCTAAATCTACTCAAAAAAGTCGGCCTAAAAGATAAAGCTAGTGTTTATCCCCATAAGCTCTCAGGCGGGCAAAAGCAAAGAGTAGCCATAGCAAGAGCGCTTGCGATGAACCCGCAAGCGATTTTATTTGATGAGCCTACAAGCGCGCTAGATCCTGAGATGATAGGCGAGGTGCTTTCATTGATAAAAGATGTGGCAAATGAAGGTATGAGTATGCTTGTAGTAACGCATGAGATGGGTTTTGCTAAAAATGTATCAAATAGATTGATATTTATGGACGGCGGATATATAGCTAGCGATTGCTCGCCGCATACGGCATTTGGAGATAATCCGCCACACCCTAGACTAAGGGAATTTTTAAATAAAATACTAAATCACTAAGGAGTAAAAATGAAAAAATTTTTCGCAGGTTTGGGCATTGTTGCTTTAATGTTTAGCGCAAATGCTAAGGAATTAAAATTTGGTTTAAATGCTGAATATCCGCCTTTTGAATATATAGATCAAAATAACAATATAGCAGGTTTTGATGTGGATTTAATTAACGAATTAGGCAAGAGATTAGGCTTTGAAGTTAAGCTTGCGAATATGGGCTTTGACGCGCTTATACCAGCACTTAGCACCGGCAAAATCAACGCCATTATCTCAGCTATGAGCGCAACTACTCAGCGCAAAAAAGCAGTAGATTTTACAAATCCTTATTTTATAACACAAAATTTATACATCAAAAAAGCTACGAACACGCAAATAAATAATAAAAACGATTTAAAAAATAAAAAAGTTTGCGTTCAAATCGGCACCGTCCAAGAACTAGCCTCTACAAAGCTTGCGGGCGTTAAAACTAATGTAAATGAAACAATCGCTACTTGTATAATGGCACTAAAATCTGGCAAGATCGATGTCGTGCTGGTTGATAAATTAGTTGGTATGGAGTATTTGAAAAAAAATGCTGATTTGGTGCAGTTTTTTGAAGAACCAGATGGTAGCGAGGGTATGTCAATTGGCTTTGAAAACAACAAGCACACCGAGCTAATTGCTAAAATTAACGCCGAGCTTGAAAAAATGAAAAGTGATGGCAGTTATGATAAGCTTATGCAAAAACATGGGCTTAAATAATCTTTAAGTTTATAAATTTTAAACGCGCTATTAATTTTTAAGGCTTTCAATCAGCCTTAAAGCGCGCTATATTCTAGTTTAATAAAATTATTCTTTCAAAATTTTAAAGGCATTTTTTATGTTTTCACCATTTTTAATGCGCCATCTTAGTATTTATTATATGCTTATTGCTTGCTTTTATTTTGCCTTAGTTGGTGCTGCTTCAAAGATTTTAAGCGAGCAAATAAATAGCGTTGAGATCGTGTTTTTTCGTAATTTAATCGGGCTAATAATAGTGCTTTTTGCCTTTAAAAAATTACATCATTTTGGCGCAGGCGGGCATTTTGGCTTGCTGGTTTTTAGGGGCATTAGTGGGGCGCTTGGCTTGCTTTGCTTTTTTTATAATATCGCAAATATCGACCTTGGCACGGCTTTTACCTTTCAAAAAACAGCACCGATTTTCATTTGTATTTTTTCAGCAATTTTGCTTAAAGAAAAATTAAGCCAATTAAGCTGGATTGCGATATTTTTAGGATTTGCGGGCATTTTATTTATTATGCGGCCTAGCATAAATGGGCTTGATATAAATCACATTATAGGGCTTTTTGGCGGGATTTTTGCCGGTATGGCGATGACTAGCGTTCATGAGCTACGCAAATTTTATTCTACTGCGCAAATTGTGCTTTCTTTTATGTTTTGTGGCGTGGCGGTGATGGGGGCTTTGCTCGTGGCTGGGAGCTTTGGCTTGATGCAATTTGGCGATTTTTCTTATAAAAATCCTAACGCTTTTGGCTGGGTTTTAGTCGCTGTGGTGGGACTTTGTGGGTATTATTATCAAATTTATATGACAAAGGCTTACTCTGCTAGCAAAAAAGCTGGCATTCCAGCAGCCATAAGCTATTTTGATATCGCATTTGGCGTACTTTTTGGCGTGTTGCTAGGCGATAGTTTGCCAAATGCTTTTGTAATGCTTGGCATCGTTATAATCATAATTAGCGGACTTTTAATCGCTAAGCAAAAATAAGGCAAATTTTAAAATTTTGTTTTGTTAGTTTTTTATTTTAAACTCCGCACGGATTTTGAAAAATTTTATTAATTTTTTTTGTAGTGTTTTATGCGCGGTTTTATTTTTAAAATTTGCTTTTTTTTATTTTAAATTCTGCACGGATGTTTTAAAATTAATTTTTACAATCAGCATTTTTGATTTTAAAATTTTCGTGTTTATTTTAAAATTGTGTTTTTTTATTTTAAACTTCGCACGGATTTTTTTAAAAATTTTAATTATTTTTTTACTATCTTAAATTATATGCGGATTTTAAAATTTTAAAATTTTGATTATTTTTTTTGTGCGGTTATTTTTTAAAATTTTAATTATTTTTACTATTTTAAATTCTGCACGGATTTTTTAAATGTTGAAATTTTCGTATTTATTTTAAATTTTAAATTTATGATTTTGCGCTTTTGATTTAATGCTTTATCGAGTGTTTTTTTGTTTGCGCCATTCGCGCGCCTGTTTTTGCTCCCGTTTTGCGCACTAATCTGCCACGCCATATTTTACGCCACACACACCACTTTTTTTGCGCCCGCTCGACACACTCTTAGCCACACGCTTTTACGCTCCACGCTAAACCGCCAAGCCAAATGCGCCAGCCACGCGTTTTTTTGTTCGCACGCCCACGCGCCAAGCCACTTAAACGCCACGCGCTAAATCCCTTGCCACACTCTTAGCCGTGCTTTTTTACGCCACGCATGCCACGCGTTTTTTGTGAGTTTTGCTTTTTTTATTTTAAATTCCGCGCAGATTTTGAAAAATATTTTTGAAATTTTAAAATTTAAAGATTTTGAAAATTAGAATTTAAAGAATAAGAATAAAAACCCCTTGAAATTTTTAGAATTTCAAGGGGTGAATTAAAATTTAATTAAACCAAAAGTTTGTTAAAATTTTATTACCAAGTTATGCCACCTGAGCCACCGATTTGGATTTTGCAATCGCCATTAATGCTTTCGTTTGTTCCTTTACCGCACATTTGTTTAATGCCTGAAAGACCTTTTAATGTCTTGCAGGCTTGGTCGGTGCCTTCAAATTTTAAGGTAATTTCTACTTTATCGCTTGCATTTGGAGCGGGGTTTTGGGTGGTAGTAGGTAGCTCTATTTTTGCACATTTTGTGCCTTTCATGTGAAGCTCGCCATTTTTTGTAAGTGCGTTAGTAATTTTATCAAAATTACTTTTAGCATTGCTTGAAAACTTACCCTTCGCCGTATAATACGCCGTAATATCACTCACCGCCGTGGTTAAGTTTGTCGCCGCCTTTGCCACCTCTGCATCATCTCTTGTAGCTGCTAGTCTTGGAATCGCCACTGACGCCAAAACACCTAAAATTACGATAACAAATATTAACTCAATCATCGTAAAACCTTTTCTCATCGAAAACTCCTTGTGTTGAAATCCTAAGCAAACGCTAGCCCTATGATTGAGATTTTTGGAGTAAGCCACCGTCTGCTTAGTGCCTGCTTCAAGCAAGCGCAAGAATTATAGGGGGGTTAAACTAAGCTTAAATTACATAAAGTTTTTTTAAAAAAAAATTTCAATTTTTTAAAAAATTTTAATAAATTTCTTTAAAATTTGGTAAATGTATTATAAATTTCAATACTTTTTTGCTTTATAAATTCTCTAAATTTTATAAAGTCTTTAAAATTTTGTGATTTTACATTTTTTAAATTCTATCAATTCTTTAAAAATTTTTTGGTGAAGTGTGCTTTCTAAATTCTCTAAATTCTCTAAATTCTTTAAAATTTGGCGTAGGTTGGGTTGGTTTTGGGTTTAGTTTGTGATTGTGCGGTGAGAATAAAGAGCGTGCGGTTTTGCTATTTAGCGTGGCGCAAATGGCTAGCGGAGTAAGGCGCGCGCGGGTGGGTGGTTTGGGCGCGTGTTTGTGTGTTCGCGGAGTTTGTGGATTGCGAATTGTGGATTATATTTTTTTGGCACGCATTGAGAATAGAATAGCGGGGCGCACGCGTTGCGGGCGGATTAAAAAGTAATTTTAAAATTTGTGTGTGGTTGAGAATTTGGCGCGTGGGTTAAAAATTGAATTTTAAAATTTGGGCGTTTGGCGGATAACAATTTGCGTGGCGCGTGGTTAAAATTTGGCGGATTTATGAATGAAATTTTAAAATTTTATTTTGGCTAGGAATTTGCAGGTGCGCGGGTTTGTGATGTTTTGAATGAAATAAAATTTTAAAATTTTATTTTGGCTAAGAATTTGGCGCGCGCGTTCTGGGTGGTTTGGGTGTTGCGACTGTGTGGCTGAGAATTTGTCGTGGGTTTAAAATTTGGGTGTTAGTTTGTGTGAGTTTTAACAAAATTAAAATTTTAAAATTTCATTTTGGCTAAGAATTTGGCGCGAAATTTTAATGGCGTGGCGGGCGGTTTGGCTAGCTGTGTGCGCGCACGCGGGTTTTATAAAGGCGGGGCTAATTTGGGTTTTTAGTGCGTGGTTTAAAAATTAAATTTTAAGATTTGGTTTTGGTGGATAAAAATATGCGTGGCGCGGGTTTAAAATTTGGCAGATTTGTTGAATGAAATTTGAAAATTTGTTTTTTTTTTTTTTGGATTTTGGTTGAGAATTTAGCGTGGGTTTTATCAAAGCGGGGTGCGGGTTTAAAATTTGGTGAATTTATGAATGAAATTTTAAAATTTTGGTGTTTTGGCGGATAAAAATTTGAGTGGCGTGGGTTTGTGGTGTTTTGAACGAATTTAACATTTTAAAATTTCATTTTGGCTAAGAATTTGGCGTGTGGATTAAAAGAAAATTTTAAAATTTTGGGTTTTTTGCGCGTGGATTAAAAAGAAAATTTTAAAATTTACGCGTTAAAGTGAGCTAGATAATAACTTGCTTTGCGCTAATTTATTGAAGTTATTTTAATCTCTTTAAAAAGCAAAATGTAAAAGTGGATTAGAGAAAATCCACTTTAAATTAAGTAAATTTTAAAATTTAAGGTATTAAAATTTAATTATTTTAATCTTACCAAAACATCGCCTGTGCTGACATTTGCGCCTTTATTGATTAGCACTTCTTCTACTTGGCCATCTTTTGGGCTTTCTATGGCAATTTCCATTTTCATCGCTTCTAACACGATTAATTGCTGGCCGGTTATTACTTTATCGCCTGGTGCTACTAGCACTTTAAAGACGCTGCCGCTCATAGAGGCGCAAATCTCGTTTTCATTGGCGTTTTGGCTGGTTTTTGTGCTACTTGGTTTTTTGCTAGCTGGCGTGCTATCGTCTATGCTGATATTTACATTATATTTACTACCATTTACGCTGATTTCATCGCCATCAAGGGCTACATGGTATTTGTTGCCATTTACATTTATGATGTATTTACCATCGTTTGCGCTTGCGTTTTTGCGCACCATTACTTTGGCGTTGCCTTTTAAGAAATCTAGTCCTTTTTGAGCACAAGCTGCTACTATAAATAAATTTTCATCGCTAGTTTCTAGGCCATTTTCTTGTAATTGTTTTTTGATGGTTGAGAGTGATTTTGCTGGGTCTTCGTCTGCTAGGTCGATGGCTGGGCGAGTTGTTGGGGCTAGGTTTAGTTGCTCGCTTGCTATTTTGATGATTTGCTCATCTGGCTTAACTGGTGTGGTGCCAAAGTAGCCCAAAACCATTCTGCCATAGCCATCGGCGATTTTTTTCCACTTGCCAAACATTACATTGTTAAAGGCTTGTTGGAAGTAAAATTGACTTACAGGCGTTACGCTCGTGCCAAAGCCGCCTTTTTCTACAACCTCGCGCATAGCTTTGATAACTTCTGGAAATTTGTCTAAAATGTTATTATCTCTCATCATTTGGGTGTTTGCGGTGAGTGCGCCGCCTGGCATCGGCGAAAAAGGTATGAGCGGGCTTACCATAGTGGCTTCTGGGGGCAAGAAATAGTCTTTCAAGCAGTCTTTAAGCACCTCTTCATAGACAAGAATTTTTTCCTCATCAAGCCCGCCTAAATCATAGTTTTTGCCCTTTACGGCGTGGAGCATTGTGAGTATGTCAGGCTGGCTCGTGCCACCACTTACGGGGCTTGCGGCTAAGTCTATGCCATCAGCCCCTGCTTCAAGGGCTGCTAAATAGCAAGCCACGCTCACGCCAGCCGTTTCGTGCGTATGCAGGCGAATGTGCGTGTTTTGGGGCAGATTTTTACGCGCCATTTTTATGGTGTCATAGATTTTTTGCGGGCTACTTGTGCCACTAGCATCTTTAAAGCACACGCTATCAAAGGCGATGCCAGCATTTAAAATTTGGCGAAGGATTTTTTCATAAAATGCTGCATCGTGCGCGCCTGTGCAATTTGGCGGTAAATCCATCATCGTAACTACCACCTCATGGCTTAATCCGTGAGCTTTAATGCGCTCACCGCTGTATTCTAAATTTTTAACATCATTTAGCGCGTCAAAATTTCTAATAATATCTGTGTTATGCTTGGCAAACATTTTTGCGTGCAAGTCGATTATTTCGCGGCTACCAGTATCTAGGGTAACTGTATTTACACCGCGTGCTAAGGTCTGTAAGCGTGCATCTTTGCCAGCTGCTTCTCTAAAAGCATCCATCATAGCAAAGGCATCCTCGTTAAGGTAGAAATAAAGGCTTTGAAATCTCGCCCCTCCGCCAAACTCAAAATGCGTTATACCCGCATCTCGCGCAGCTTGTACTGCTGGTAAAAAATCCTTTAATAAAACCCTAGCACCAAAGACGGATTGAAAGCCATCTCTAAATGTCGTATCCATCACATCGATGTATTTTTTAGCCATTGTAGCCCCTTTTGAAAAATTTGCGAAGTTTAGCGAAAAATTACTACAAATTGCATTAAAATTTTTTAAAAAACTGCGTAATTTTGCTACAATCTGGGCTATTTTTTTAAAGTATAATTCTTAAAATTTTAAAATTTAAGGGCAAAAAATGAAAAAAATCGTGCTTTTTGGAGCTGTGCTTATAGTGGCGTTAGCGATGTTTTTGGCTGTTGGTTACGAGATGAAAGTAGCTAGGTATGATTTTAAGGGTCAAAGCGTGGATAAAAATGTGAGCATGCAAGATTTTGATGGCTTTTTTAAGGTGGTTTATTTTGGGTATATGTTTTGCCCTGATGTTTGTCCTACAACGCTTGCGATGGTATCAAGCGCGCTAGAAGAACTTGATGTAAAAGATGTTAAAATTTTATTTTTTACCGTTGATTTGGAGCGCGATGATATAAAAAGTTGTGATGAATTTGCCAAATATTTTTATCAAAATGCGCTTTGTATTCGCGTAAATGATGAAAATAAGCTAAAAAAAATGGTAAAAAATTATGGCGCAAAATATGAAATAAGCAAGGCAAATAATGAATACATCGTGGCGCATTCGCCTTTTATTTATTTGCTTGATGAAAAAGGGCGCTTTATTAAAGAAGTAACAAACCTAACATATGAAAATCTCAAAAACGAGCTAGCACAGCTAAAAAGGGCTAAATAAGATTATTTGCGCCTTAGCAAAAAAGCTAAGCTTTGAAATTTTAGGTTTAAAATTTAGGTGTAAAAAAAGCTAAGCTTTGAAATTTTAGGTTTAAAATTTCAAACAAGCTTAAAATTTTAATGCCGATTTTAGCGTAATATCTGGCTTTGTGAGCCATTTGCGCTGTGGTAGATTAGGGTGGAGTTTTTGCGCGCATAATACCTTAATAATAATTTTTGTAAAACTGCTTGCGTTGATGGCTTAAACCACGCGTTATTGCTAATTAGAGCTAGAATTTCTGGCTTGCTTTCATAAAATTCTGGCCTTGTGCCCTCATAACAAATCGCCACACGCATACTAACGCCGTCTATTTGAATGTTTTCTGGCATTTTAGCACTAGCAAAATCGCTAGCGCCAGCAAAAAATTTAGCATTTATAAAATCTCGCATAAAATTTGGCAAAGGAATTTGCTCGCCAAAAGGCACTAAAATATATTTATCAATGCGCTTAAACGCGCCTTTATCATAAAAAAATGCCGAATTATAATTTAAGTTTTTATCAAAACCTATCGCGCCCGCTAAAATCGCTATTTTTTGGGATTTTTCGAGTAAAATTTTATGCAAAGTGGAATTAGATGAGAGCGAAAAAGCAAAGGTGGTTTCAGGCAAAATCACCAATCTTGCGTTTTGGGATATTGCTTGATCTATGGCGTTTAGATTGGCTTTTATTATGCTGGCTCTTGCGCTTTTGCTCCATTTTTCTTTTTGGCTAAATTGCGGTGGGTTTAAATATACTTTAAATGGCGTTATTTTCGTGCTTGGCTTGCCTATTAGAATGCTTTGAAGGGGCGTGTTTAAAAAAGGCAGGCTAAAATTTAGCCAGTTAAAGCCAAAAGGGTGGATAAATTGCGCACAAAATAAAGCCACGCTTAAAAATATTATTTTTAAGAGCTTTTGAAATTTTAATTTTAAAATTTTAATACTAATTATATAAAAAATTTTAAAAATCAAAAAACAAAATGCAAAAATAATCCCATATAAGCACGCTATGGCAATGATTTCAAATGGTATCAGCCAAGCAAGTTCAAAATAAATTAAGCTATAAGCAATCCAGTAAAACCAAAAAATGCCTATAAAAAATCCGCCCCAAAACCAAGTGCTAGCATTTGGATTGCGCGTTATCATACAAACAAATCCTATTATAAATAAAGCGCAAGCAAAACTAGCTACAAAATCATAAAAACGCCCAAAATCAGCTTCAAATAAAGCAAAAAATATAAAAGCACTCATCAAAAGCGCATTTATAAAGCCTATTTTTATAAATTCTAAGCTAAAATGCGCCCTTAAATTTTTTTTAAAGGACACAAATGCAAGGGGATTTTTTAAGCTCATTTTTACCTCTGATCGTGCTTTTTGCGATATTTTGGTTTTTGGTTATTAGACCTCAGCAAGTGCAACAAAAAAAGCACAAAGCTATGGTAGATGCCTTAGAAAAAGGCGATAAAATCATCACAAATGGCGGGATAATCTGCGAGGTGCTAAAACCAGAAGAGGATTTTATCAAAGTTAAGCTTAATGATGAAGTGGTTGTGCGCTTAGATAGAGCTTTTGTGGCTAAAAAATACGAGCCGTTAAATACCCAGAGCAAAGAAGCTGAAAGCAAACTTAAATGATAAAAGGTAAAATCGGCTATAAGCTAGTGGTGCTGATTGTCGCGGCACTTTTTGGCTTTGGGCTTAGCGCGCCCTCGTTTTTTAATATGCAAAATGGCCCTAAAATTACGCTAGGGCTTGATTTGCAAGGTGGTTTGCATATGCTTTTGGGCGTAGAAACTGATGTTGCAATTGAGAGCAAGATAAAATCCATAGCTTCAAGCATTCGCTATTTTTCTAACAAAAATGATATTTTGATTGACGGATTAAAAGTAAATGATGGTTATGTGCGTTTTAGCTTACTAGATAGCGATGATGAGCCTAAAATAGATGAAATGCTAAGGCAAATAACTGGCTTAAAAATAGAAAAAAAAGCCCTAAATTACGAGCTTTGGCTAAGCGATGAAGAAAAAATAAGCACGGCTAATTACGCCTTAGAGCAGGCTGTGGAGGTTATCCGAAATCGCTTGGATTTATTTGGCTTGGCTGAGCCAACAGTGGCTAAGCAAGGCAGTGAAAATATTTTAGTAGAATTGCCAGGCATTAAAAGTGCCGATGATGAACGCAGGGCGCTTGATTTGATAGAAAAAGCAGCACACTTGCAATTAATGGCATTAGATGAAGAGCGTCAAAGTATGGCAAGCACGCTAAGCCCAAAAGAAGCTAGCCAATACGGCGATGTGATTTACCAAGATGCCAAAGATCCGCAAATAAAATACCTTATAAAAGAATTAGCCGTGCTTGATGGCTCTATGCTAACTGATGCGCGCGTGGCTTTTGATCCACAAAACAACCAGCCTATTATAAATTTTAGTTTAAATGCTGAGGGCGCGCGTATTTTTGGGGATTTTACGGGCGCAAATGTGGGCAAGCGTTTGGCTATCGTGCTTGATAAAAAGGTGTATTCAGCCCCTGTGATAAATGAGCGCATAGGTGGTGGTAGCGGGCAAATCAGCGGTGGATTTAGCGTTGAAGAAGCCCATGATGTAGCGATTGCGTTGCGTTCTGGTGCGTTATTAGCCCCTGTAAAAATGCTAGAAAAACGCTCTGTTGGGCCAAGTTTAGGACAGCAAAGCATAGAACAAAGTATGCTAGCTTTGATTAGCGGTGCGATTTTGGTTATAGCTTTTATGGTTGTAGTTTATGGATTAGCCGGCGTGATAGCAAATATCGCCCTTGTGGTAAATATTTTAATGCTAATAGCGATTATGGCGTTATTTGGTGCTACTTTAACCCTGCCTGGTATGGCTGGTATTTTGCTAACTGTGGGTATGGCTGTGGATGCAAATGTGATTATAAATGAGCGCATTAGAGAGCTTTTGCGAAGTGGGCTTAGCATAAAAACTAGCATACAAAAAGGCTATGAAAATGCAATGAGCGCGATTGTGGATTCTAATTTAACCACTCTTATAACCTCAGTTGCCTTATATGCTTATGGCACCGGGCCTATCAAGGGTTTTGCAGTAACTATTAGCATAGGCATAATTGCTTCTATGATTACAGCTATTTTAGGCACGCATGGCATTTTTGATTTAATAGGCGATAAAATTCAAAAATCAGGCAATACAAAATTATGGTTTGGCTATAAAATAAAAGCAAAAGGATGCAACAATGCAAGTATTTGATTCATCGCGCATTTATGCTTTTATGCGTTATAAAATGGTGTATTTTACACTCTCAGCCTTGCTTGTTTTAGCTAGCATTTTTTGCCTTGCTACTAGGGGGCTAAATTACGGCATAGACTTTGCTGGCGGGACTTTGGTGCAAGTAAAATACACAAATGCCAATGCGCCTATTGAGCAAATTAGAGAAGCATTAAATGCTAATGAAATAACAAAAGGTGCTTCTGTTACGGAGTTTGGCGGTAAAGATGAGGTGGTGATTCGCTACACAAATACTAGTGATGATGTAAGTTCTGATCCGGCTTTGTTTGTGGGCAATTTATTAAAAAATACAGGCTCATTAGAGGTGCGCCGTGTGGATGTAGTAGGGCCAAAAGTAGGCGCTGAGCTAAGACAAAAGGGCATAATGGCATTAAGTGTTTCTATTGTGCTAATTTTAATATATGTGGCTTTTCGTTTTGAGTGGCGTTTTGGCATAGCAGCTATTATTTCACAAGCGCACGATATTATAATAGCACTTGGGGTTATTTCATTTTTGCGCCTTGATGTAAATCTTGATACTCTTGCGGCCTTGCTTACGATTTTAGGATATTCGCTAAATGATACTATAATAGTATTTGACCGCATTAGAGAAGGTGTAACAGACTCAAAATCTAATGATTTAAATAAAAATATCGATGAGAGCATTTCAGCCACACTTTCGCGCACCTTTATGACCTCTGTATCTACGCTTTTAGCGGTGCTTACTTTGTTTTTCTTTGGCGGAGATATGATTCATGGCTTTTCTATTATTATGATAGTGGGCATTGTAGTAGGCACGGCTAGTTCTATATTTATAGCAGCGCCTAGCCTTGTGTGGTTTGGTTTTGATATTAGCAGATACAGAGCGCATTTAGCAGACAAACAGCGCAAAAAAGCTGAAAAAGAAAAATTGCGTGCATTATATGAAAAAGGCAGTGTGTAAGCGCATAAAAGCCGTGAGCTTAGATTAAAATTTTATAAAATTAAATGAAATTTTAATCTAAAAAGCGCGATTTTTTGGTATTTTGGCTAGGCTTTGCTGCATGGGTAGGGCTTTAAAGTATAATTAAAATTTTAATTAATTAAATTATAAAATTTTAACGCCTAAGAATGAAAATGCCATGAAAATTGACGCTATTTGCAAAAATACAAATTTTAAAATAATATAAATCAAGGATAAAAGATGAATTGGAGCAGGGTTATTTATACTTTTTTTGCGCTAATGAGCTTAACTACGGTGGCTGGGTTTTTATATGATAAAAATGAAATCACGCTTTTTGTAGCAGCTAGTGTTAGTTTGATTTCTACTTTATTAAAAATTGGCGTTAGAAATATGCTCTCAGCTGAGCTTTTTGCTAGTTCTTTGGTGGCTGATTTGCATTTAATACCAGCTTTTGTAATGCATGTAACGGGCGGGAGCGCTACTATTGTTTATGCATTGGCTATTGGCGCAGCGGTTGCTAATGTGTTTTCTATGAGCTTGATTTTAGTAGAAGCAGACCGCACAAGAGATGAATATTAAAATTTTATTAAATCCTTAAAACACACAAAAAGGTCAAAAATGCACGCATACAATCCACAAGAAATAGAAAAAAAATGGCAAGAAATTTGGCTAAGTGAAGGCTATGCCGAGCCAAGCGATGATTATAGCAAAAAGAAAAAATATATTTTAAGTATGTTTCCGTATCCTAGCGGGCGTTTGCATATGGGGCATGTGCGAAATTACAGCATAGGTGATGCACTTTCACGCTATTACCGCTTGCGTGGGTATAATGTGCTTCAACCAATTGGCTTTGATAGTTTTGGTATGCCGGCTGAAAATGCCGCCATTAAGCACGGCATTCATCCTAAAAAATGGACTTATGAAAATATAGCTTATATGAGTAAAGAGCTAGATAGCTTAGGGTTTAGCTTTTCAAAGCGTAGAATGCTAGCAACTAGCGATGAAATTTACACTCGCTGGGAGCAAGAGTTTTTCATAAAAATGTATGAAAAGGGTTTGGTTTATCAAAAATCAGCCATAATAAATTGGTGCGAGCATGATGGCACCGTGCTAGCAAATGAGCAAGTAGAAGATGGTAAATGCTGGCGCTGCGGCAATGAAGTAATACAAAAACAAATGCCAGGATATTATCTAAAAATCACGCAATACGCTGGTGAATTGCTAGCTTGCTTAGATGAGCTTAAACAAAAATGGCCAAATCAAGTTTTAACTATGCAAGAAAACTGGATAGGGCAAAGTTTTGGCGTGGAGTTTGGCTTTAAGTTTGATGAGCAAAGCAAGGCTAAATTAGGCGGCAAAGATGGATTTAGCGTATTTACAACGCGCCCTGATACTGTTTTTGGTATGAGCTATGCTGCTCTTGCGCCAGAGCATGAGGTAGTAAAATATTTGCTTAATCACAACTTGCTAGATGAGCAAAAACAAAATCATTTAAAGCAAATTTTAAATCAAAGCCCAAAAGAACGCCAACAAGCCGATAAAGATGGCGTGGATTTAGGCATTTTTGTGTTTCATCCATTTAGCGGGGAAAAAATCCCTGTGTGGTGTGCTAATTTTGTGTTAAATGAATACGGTGGCGGAGCTGTGATGAGCGTGCCTGCTGGCGATGAAAGGGATTTTGAGTTTGCTAGTAAGTTTGCTTTGCCTATTATAAATATTTTTGATGATAAATCCTTGCCATATACGCAAAAAGACGCAACTTATATAAATTCTAGCTTTTTAAACGGGCTAGATTATAAACAAGCAAGCCAAAAAATCATAAGCGAGTTTGAAAATCAAGGCATTGGTAAGCGCGTGCTAAATTATAAATTGCGCGATTGGGGCATTTCTAGGCAACGCTACTGGGGCGCGCCTGTGCCTATGGTTCATTGTGATGATTGTGGGCTGGTGTGCGAAAAGCTTGAAAATTTGCCTATTACTTTACCTGATGATGTGGTAATTACTGGCAAGGGCAATCCTCTTGATACTCACCCAAGCTGGAAATTTTGCAAATGCCCAAAATGCGGTAAAGACGCAATTAGAGAAAGCGATACTATGGATACTTTTTTTGAGAGTTCGTGGTATTTTGCGCGCTTTGCTAGTGATGAACGCACCTGGGATAAATGTGCTTTTGATGAAAAAAGCGTAAATTACTGGATGAATGTAGATCAATACATCGGCGGGATTGAGCATGCTATTTTACACCTTTTATATGCTAGATTTTTTCAAAAAGCACTTAGGGATTTGGGATATTTAAGAGATAGCGAGCCTTTTAATGCTTTATTAACGCAAGGTATGGTGCTAAAAGATGGTGCTAAAATGAGTAAAAGCAAGGGCAACACAGTAGATCCTGATGAAATAATTGCTAAATATGGCGCTGATACTGCTAGGCTTTTTATACTTTTTGCTGCTCCGCCACAAAAAGAGCTTGAATGGAATGATAGCGCGGTTGAGGGCGCGTTTAAATTTATAAATCGTCTTTATGAGCGTGCTAAAAATGTTAAAATTTCTAAGAGCTTGCCTGTGATTAAGCATGAAATTTTAAATCAAAATGAAAAATATGCGCGCTTAAAAATTTATGAAGCCTTAAATAAAGCAAGCGAAGTTTATGAAAATACCTTTGCGTTTAATACCCTAATAGCTGCTTGTATGGAGGCTTGCAATGCCTTAAATGCTCAAAATAATAGCGATATTTGGAGCGAGGGATATTATATAATTTTAGCACTTTTAGAGCCGATAATTCCGCATGTTTGTGCTGAGCTTAGCCAAATTTTATTTGAGCGTGAAAATCTCAAAAACATAGCTAATGTTAAAATTTTAAACGAGGTTTTTTTAAGTGATAGTATTAATTTGGCTGTAACCATAAACGGCAAGCTAAGAGCTGAAATTAGCGTGCCAAGCGATGCAAGCGATAGCGATATTTTGCATTCAGCCAAGCAAGCTGTTTTTAAATGGCTAGATGGCAAGCAAATAATAAAAGAAATAGTAGTGCCAAAAAAGCTCGTAAATATCGTTGTAAAATAAATTTTAATTATTTAAAATTTGCTCTTTTGTAGGTTTTTGATGAAAAAATATTTTTTATTTATTTTTATTTTATTTTTTAGTGCTTGCGGCTATCAACCTGTAAGTAAAATAAGCCAAAACACGCTAGGGGATAATGTATTTGTCGAAGTTTTGGTTTCTAAGAGCGACCCACAAAACTCAGTGGCTGTAAAAGATGGCATTCGTAATGTAATCATAAAACGCTTAGGGCGCGATTTAACTAGCAAAGAAAACGCCGACACAACAATAATTGCAAGCATTAAAAGCATAACCTTTATGCCACTTGCTTTTGATGCTTATGGCTATGCAAATGGCTATAAAACTAGCGTTGTTTTGGCTTATGAGTTGCGTTTTAAAAATGGCTTGGTTGATGTATTAACGAGCGATGGCGAATATGATTTTTATATCACGCGCAAGGTCGAAGGCACGGAATTTACAGATTCTGTAATTAGTAATGAAGAGCGTTACCGCGCCATAACAAAAGCTAGTGAGGATTGCTTTGATGAATTAGTCGCAAAGCTAGCAATACACGGCTTAAAATCGCAAAATTAAGGCTAAAAATGGCAAGCATAGTAAGCGAAGTAATTAAAGATACAATAAAAGAAAGCACTCTGCGTGGTATTACGCTCACACCGCAAAATTATCAGCAACTTTTTTGTGAAATGTCTAAAAAACGCGGTCTTAGTTCGCCTGAGTGTAATAAATTAAATGAATATATTTCTAAACTTGATGTAAGCTATCAAAATGAATTGAAAAAAATGCCCGTTCGCAATGAAGGTGAGCTGTTTTTTTACCTTAGTTCGCGCTTAAATAGAAGCAAAAATGATAGTGGCTCAAAGCTACTTAGCCCACTTTGGATGCTAACAAAACGCATTTTAACTAGCATAAAATTACTCCACAACAAAAAAGCAAGCGCGCTAGCAAGCACAACCTTACAAAATCTTGATGGTAAATTAAATGAAACAAATATAAACTTAATAAAAGATAAATGGTTTGATTTTTTAAATACTCACGATGATAGTTATTTAAAGCCACTAGAAAAATACGGAGTAAGCACAAATGACGATTTGCGCGATATAATTCATAATATTTTAAATGCCGATTTAGATTATGCTGTAAGCAAAGATTATGGCTTGATTGCTAAAATTTTAATCACTTCACTTTCCCCTAGCATTACAACCGAGCTAAATGATGAGCTAGCCGAGCTTAGCAAAAGTATTTCTAATGCGCCTGAACTTATAGAAAATAATAATTTTCAAGGCGATATTAAAAAATTTATCTCCAAACGCATAAGCGTGGATAAGCAAGCCTTTAAAAGCAAGATTGAAATTTTAGATAAAATTTTAGATGATACACAAAATCAAATAGATGCTTATATTAAAAAATTTGGTGGCCAAAACGACACTAGCTTAACCACAATTAGACAGGATTTAAAAAAGCTAGACACAAAAGATGAATACAAAAACATCAAAACCAAGCTTGAAGATATGGCTTTTAGGATAAACACTAGTTTAGAGGATTTTTTATCTCGCTTGAATAGCTCTAAAAATACCATTCAATCGCTAAAAGAGCAGATTAAAGAGCTACAAATTCAGCTTGAAAAAACAGCCGCACAAGCTACAAATGATTTTTTAACCGGACTTTATACAAAGCGCGCTTTTGAGAGCGAATTAGAGCGCATAGAAGATGAATATAAAAATAAGCATTTGCCTTATTGTTTGTGCTTTTTTGATGTGGATCATTTTAAAAATATAAATGATACTTATGGGCATAGTGCTGGCGATGTAATACTATCTAAAATCGGGCAGATAATTGCTAAAAGCTCGCGTGGGATAGATATTTGTGCGCGTTTTGGTGGAGAAGAATTTGTGGTGATTTTGCCTCTTTGTGAGTTAAAAAAAGCAAGAGAATACGCCCAGCGCATAATAAACGCGGTTAGAAATTTTGAGTTTATTTATAAGGGGAGCAAGTTTAGCATTACTATGAGCTGTGGCATAGGCGTAAGAGAGCATTGTGCTAGCGCGCAAGCGTGCTTGGATTTTGCTGATTCAATGCTTTATGCTGCTAAGCACGGTGGCAGAAATTGTGTAAAAGATGAAAGCGATATTAAGGTTTAAGCTTTTGTGGCTTGAAATAAACTAAAATTTGGGGGTAAAGATGGATTTGGTTTTATTTATTACTTTATGTGTGGCAGCTATTGCGATTATAGCACTTGGCGTGCTTTTAGGTCAGTATTTTAACCTAGATAAAAAATATAAAATTTTAGAAAAATTTGGCAATGAGCTAAGTATGCAAAATATGACCCTAGAAGCTAATATCAAGCATAAAGATGAAATGCTAAATGAACAAAAAGCGCGCTATGAAAAGGATTTAAGCGATTTAAATGTAAATTTGAGCAAATTTTATGAAGCTAATTTACAAAAAGTAAGTGCTGAGCTTTTGAACCTAAATGCCAAAGAAATTAGCCAGCATTCAAGCAATATAGTAAGCGAGGTTTTAGAAAAAGAAATAAAACCTTTGCGCGAGGCTATGGATAAATATAGTAAAGAAAATGTGCGCTTAAATGCTATTTTTGATGCAAATTTTCAAGCACTTTCTAAGGCCACAGATGAAATAGGCAAAAAAACAGCCCAGCTAGCAAGTGCTTTGCGCGGTAATAAAAAAATCGTTGGGACTTGGGGCGAAACTCAGCTTGAATTGGTGCTTGAAAACAGCGGTTTAAAAGAAGGGCAAAATTATCAAAAGCAAGTTTATTATGTAGATGATGATGGCAAAAAGCGCTTTTTAGATGTGGTTGTGGATTTTGGCGTTAATAAAAAGGCTGTAATTGATGCTAAATGCTCGCTGGTGCATTATTTAGATTATATAAACGCTAGCGATAATGACGCAAAAATTACAGCCATCAAAGAACTAGCAAAAGACCTTAAAAACCACATAGATATTTTAGCCCCAAAAGATTATCAAAAATACAGCAAAGATGTATATGATTATGTTTTTATGTTTATTCCAAATGAAAATATCTTGCAATTAGCTATGCAAAGTAATTCTAATTTATATCAATACGCCTATGAAAAAGGTATATTTTTAACCACGCCTTTGACTATGCTAATGGCTTTACGCACTGTTTATTTGTGCTGGCAAAATCTAAAAATGGATGAAAACTCACGCCAAATTTTAGAGCTAGCTGGTAATTTGTATGATAAATTTTATGGTTTTGTTTTAGATTTTGATACCATCGAGCGCAATATCTCAACCCTAAGCAAAACTTACGAAAACGCTAAAAACAAGCTAAGCACAGGCAAGGGCAATGTGATAAAACGCATTGAGGATTTAAGATATTTGGGCGCAAGAGCTAGTAAGGATAAGAGTTTAAAAGATAAAATAGATTATGGCGATGAATGCGAGATTGTAGAAATAAATCCGCAAAATGAAGATAAAAATATCGCTAATTTGGAATTTAGCTCAAATGCTAGCGTAAATGATGAGGGTTTTTTGGCTCCAAAAAGTAATTTAAATGAAATTTCAAATAATACCACAAGTTTAAATAGTGATATTTTAAATGATGACGCAAACGAACAAAAAGCAAGCTCTCAAAATAATTTAGCCTCACAAAACATACAAATAGAAATGCTAAATAAAAGCAAGCAAAATGAAGAAGAGGTTAAAACAATCCGCAAAAAAGGTTTTAAAATTTGCGAACCAAATGAGCAAAATCAAAATTTACAAGCAAGCGATGAAAGCAGTAGCAAACGAAACCTAAAAACCAGACAAAGCAAGCAAAATGCGCAATTAAATGGCGCAGCATTTAGCATTAGCGATGCAAATTAATGCCTAAAAATATTATTATTTTAACCACAGGCGGGACGATCACAGGCCATAAAACAGCAGGGCCAAATAGCACATATGAGAGTGCAAAATTAAGTTTTGACGAGGTTTTTTCGCCCGCCTTAAAAAAGTTGGCTTCTAAAATTTTAAATATAAATATAAAAATAAAAAATATCCTTAACATCGGCTCGCAAGATATGAATAATCAGCATTTGCTAAAACTTGCAAAACAAGTCCAGCAAGCAAGTAAGCAAAATGATGGCGTGGTGATTATTCACGGCACAGATAGTATCGAAGAAAGCGCGTATTTTTTAAATTTAGTGCTAAAAACTAGCGCAAATATTGTTTTAACAGGCTCTATGCACACTAAGGATTCTTTGGTGTTTGATGGCGTGGCTAATATCTATGGCGCGCTTATAGTAGCTAGTAGCCAAAATGCTAAAAATTTGGGCGTTTTGGCTGTGTTTGATAATAAAATTTATAGTGCAAGGCAATTATACAAAACCCATTCTCGCAGCCTTGGGGCATTTAGTGGTCAAATAGGTATGGTTGTAGATAATAAGGCGATTTTTTATTTTCAAAGTAGCAAAGATCACACCTTAAATACGCCTTTTGATATTGCAAAAATAAATAATTTAGCCAAAGTTGATGTGATATATATTTGTGCTGATTTTAATGAAAAACTTTATGATTTTAGCCAAAGCGATGCTGTGATTTTATGTGCTATGGGAAATGCGAATTTGCCCAAAAATGCGCTAAACACACTTAGCAAGCTAAAAATTTTAAAAGTTAGAACCAGCAGGACAAACGCAGTAGATATTAGCAAAGATGGCGAAATAGATGATGAAAAATTTGGCTTTATTCGCGCAAATGATTTGGCTGCTTCAAAGGCTAGAATTTTGCTTATGTGCGCTCTTAGCCAGACAAAAAACACAGAGATTATTCAAGGCTTTTTTGATAGATTTTAGGGCAATTTTATTTTTTTGCGTTATAATTGCGGGATTTTTGATTAAGGATAGGCAATGACACAAAAAGAACTAGATGCTTTGATGGGTTATGATGCTAGCGATGAAGATAGCCAAGCTGATACCAGCGCAGATGATACAAGCAAAAGCCCTAGCAATGAAATTTCAAGTGATTTTAAAATAAACTCAGATGCTAATTGGCCGCCTCCACCACCAACAGCCGATCATAAAATGGTTCAACAATTAGATGATGTTACAAAAGATAGCGAAGAAAAAGCCACCCAAGTGCTTGATATGATTGATGCTTTAAATGCAATTTTAACAGATAGCGAGGCACAAGCCAATGAGGTAAAAGAATTGCTAAATAAAAATTTAGATATTTTTAGCAAACTAATGGATAAATTTCCTCATATTTCTACCTTTGTTACTCTAAAAGACGAAAATCAAAACGCAGTAAATAAAGTAGATGAAATAATTAAAAAGCTTCAAAATGGCCAAGATGATTGTATGTCTGTAATGGATGTGATGCAATACCAAGATATCCATCGCCAAAAAATAGAACGCGTAATTAATGTAATGCGTGCGCTTATTAAATATATGAATAGTTTATTTGAAAGCGATGTAGATGATAAAAAACGCCCACCAAGCGCGGTGTATTTAGATGGCGATAAAACCGATAATTTAATGAGCGATGAAGATATAGAAGCCTTAATCAATTCTTTTGCTAAAAAATAATAGTAATGAAAAAACCAGAGCTATTATCACCAGCGGGCAATCTAACTAAGCTTAAAATAGCACTTGAATACGGCGCTGATGCGGTGTATGCGAGTGTGGGGAGCTTTTCTTTAAGGGCTAGAAGTGGCAAAGAGTTTGATTTGGAGAGTTTTAGCGAGGGCGTGCGCTATACGCATTCTAAGGGTGCTAAATTTTATGCCACTTTAAATGCCTTTGCCTTTAATGGACAAATAGAGCCATTAAAACGCCACATAAAAGCTATGGCAGAAATGGGCGTTGATGCTTTTATTATCGCATCGGCTGGGATTATGAGCCTTGCAAAAGAATTAGCCCCAAATATACAAATTCACCTCTCAACCCAAGCAAATGTAATGAATTATTTAGATGCTAAGGTCTATATGGATATGGGCGCGCGCCGTATTGTGATGGCAAGAGAGCTTAGCTTAAAAGATGTGGTTTTGATTAAAGAAAAGCTACCAGAGCTTGAAATAGAGATATTTTGCCATGGTTCTATGTGTTTTGCTTATTCTGGGCGTTGTTTAATCTCAGCTGTGCAAAATGGCCGTAGCTCAAATCGTGGCGCGTGCGCAAATGATTGCAGGTTTGCTTATAATCTTTATGCTCATAATGAAAATAGCGGAGTGCTTTTTAAGATCGAGCAAAATGAGCAAGGCACGCATATTTTTAATTCAAAGGATTTAAATTTAAGCGCGCATATAGAGCAAATTTTAAAAAGCAACGCCATCGACAGCTTGAAAATCGAAGGACGCACAAAAAGCGAATATTATGTAGCTTGCGCTACTAGGGCTTATAGAATGGCTATTGATGATGCGATGAGTGGGAATTTTAGACCAGAGCTTTATGCTGATGAGCTAAATACGCTAAAAAATCGCGGTTTTAGCGATGGGTATTTGATTTCGCGCCCTTATGAAAAAACAGATATGCAAAACCTTGACACAAATATTTCAGAAGGCTTGGCGCAAGTGGAGTGTTTTAGCCAAGATGCTAAGAGTTTTTTGGCCAAGGGGCAAATTTATTTAAATAAAGATTATGAAATTTTAGCTCCCCTAAGCGCTAAATTAAAGCCCTTTAAAGATGAAATAGGTGAAATTTTTGAGCGCGATGGTAGGTTTTATTTGCGCTTTTTTAAACTGCTTAGCGTAAATGGTAAAGAATTTAATGAAATCCACAGCGGCAATACCAACGCCATTTTACTACCACAAAATATGCCAGCTTTTAGCTTTTTGCGCAGTAGAATTAATAAGTGAGTTAAGCTATGCGCATTAAAATTTTAATAATTTTGAGTGCGGTTTTGTTTTTTGTGGCTTGCGAAAATAAAAGAGAGCATTTTAGCGTAAATACAAATGAACGCTTTGTTAGCACTTATGAAGCAAGCACACAAATTTTAAAATTTGAAGGCGTAAATAAGCCTTTTGTGCTGTTTTTTTTTAGCAAGGATTGTGCTGTTTGTGCTGAGCAAATCCCTGTATTAAATGAAATACAAAAAAGCGGCGAGGCCAAGATAATAGGAATTTTAAATTACAAAACCAATAAAGCCGATGATATAAAAATGCTAAAAAGCAAGGGCGTTGAGTTTTCTACCATAAATGATGCAAAATCTGTAAAATATTTTTCAAATATCATAGGCGGAGTTTTTGGCACGCCTGTGAGCGTGATATATTCAGCAGATGGTAAAGAAAAACAGAAATTTTTGGGCTTGTATTCAAAAGCAGCTTTTATGAAAGAATTTTAAGCCAAACAAGGATAAAGCAAATGAAAACTAATCAAAATGGCGTGCTTAGAGCCTTTGGCGAATGGGAAGAACAAGAGCTTTTAATGCTGTCTTTACCGCATGCTAAAAGCGACTGGGCGCCGTATCTTAGCCAAATAACCGCATCTTATGTGGAATTTGCAAATGTGCTTTGTAGATATCAAAATTTGCTTTTAATCGCCCCTGACGAAAAATATTTTGAGCCATTTAAGCACATAAAAAACGCCAGCTTTTTTAAATGCGCCACAAATGATACTTGGATAAGAGATTATGGCGCCATAGATGTTTTGGGCGAAAATGGCGCGTTTAGCTATGATTTTAGCTTTAATGCTTGGGGCGGTAAGTTTGAAAGCGGGCTAGATGATAATGTAAATGCTTTATTGTTTGAAAGTGGAGCCTTAAAAGGTGAGCTTAGGCGCGTGCCATTCGTGCTTGAAGGCGGTAGTGTGGAGTTTAACGGGCGCGGAGTTTTACTAACAACTAGTAAATGCTTGCTAAATGAAAATCGTGCTCATAGCGATAAAGGCGCGCTTGAAATTAAACTAAAAGAATTATTTAATTTAGAGCGCATAATTTGGCTAGATCACGGAGAAATAATAGGTGATGATACCGATAGCCATATAGATACGCTTGCACGCTTTGTTAATGAAAAGGTTATAGTTTATTGTGCTTGCGATGATGAGAGCGATTTGCATTTTTTGTCACTTAAAGCTATGGAAAATGAGCTAAAAAATAGCGGATTTGAGCTGGTGCCGTTATTTTTACCGCGTGCTTTGGAGTTTATGGGGCGAAGGCTTGGGGCTACTTATTGTAATTTTGTTTTTATAAATGATGCTTTAATAGTGCCAACTTATGGAGATAAAAAAGCCGATGAGCGCGCGCTTGGCACGCTTAGAGAGGTGGTTAAAGACAGAGATATTATAGGCGTAGATGCTAGGATTTTTATACGCCAAAATGGTAGTTTGCATTGTAGCTGTCAAAACCGCTTTAAAGCAACGCGAAATTAAAATTTATTTAATTTAAAATATTTTTAAGCCAAATTTTAAAATTTATTTAATTAAATTTTAAGTTTGGCTTTCTTAGCAAGCCTAAAATCAACAAATTTTAATGCCTTAAATTTTAAAATTTATTTAATTTAAGATGTTTTTAAGCAAAATTCTAAAATTTATTTAAAATTTGGCTGATTATTTAAAACTGGCTACTAAATTTTCAACAAGCAAATTCCAACCATCAACCAGCACAAAAATAAGCAACTTAAACGGCAAAGAAATCATCACGGGCGGAAGCATCATCATACCCATAGACATTAGCACAGAGCTTACTATCATATCTATAACCAAAAATGGCAAATACAGCAAAAAGGCTATTTCAAAGGCGGTTTTAAGCTCACTAATCACAAAAGCCGGCGCGGCGATACTAAAAGGTATATCATCTACACTTGCTGGATTTGGTAGCTCTCTAATGCGGTAAAATAGCGCTAAATCCTTTTCTCTTGTATTTCTTACCATAAACTCTTTAAACGGCTTGCTACCTAGATCAAAGGCTTGTGTGTAGCTGATATTACCATCTAAATACGGCTTTATGCCTTGTTCGTAGCTTTTTTTGCCCACTGGCTCCATTATGAAAAATGTAAGAATTAACGCAAGCGAGATTAAGATATTAGTCGGTGGCATTTGTTGCGTGCCCATGGCTTGTCGCATAAATGAAAATACTATAATCAAGCGTAAAAAGCTAGTCATAATAAATAAAAGCGATGGTGCTAAGGCGAGCAAGGTTAAAACTATTATTACATTTAAGCTAGCAACTAAGCTAGCTGGTGTATCGGGCGCGCTTAGGCTAAGATTTATGCTAGGAATACTCTCAGCTCCAAAAGAGCAAACAAATAAACCAAAAAGTAAAAAAATGCTTTTCAAATCATATCCTAGCGCAAAAATAAGAGTGGATATTAGCTAATTTAATGTAAATTTATGCTGAGATTAGTTACAATGTGCCATCATTTTTTACGAAAGAAAGCTATGGACGCGGTTTCAGTTATTATATTAGCAGCGGGTGAGGGCACTCGTATGCATTCATCTAAGCCTAAGGTGCTTCATGAGGTTTGTGGGTATTCGATGCTAGCGCATGTTTTAAACGAAGCATTAAAGACAAGTGATGATATTTGCGTGGTTTTAGGGCATAAATTTGATGAGGTAAGCGCTCATTTAAATGAAAATTTTTCTTATGAAATGCGCAAAAAGGTGCATTTAGCTCGTCAAAATATACAAAGCCATCCAGGCACTGGTGGAGCTGTGATGGCTGCTATAAATAGCGTTAAAAATGACCGCGTGGTAATACTTTGTGCTGATACGCCTTTGATTAAAGCTAGGCATTTACACATCATAGCAGATACTGGCGCAGATGTGAATATCGCGGTATTTAAGACAAATAACCCAAATGGCTATGGGCGCGTAGTTTTAGGGCCTGATTCAAGCATTATAGATATAGTTGAGCAAAAAGATGCAGATGAAATGCAAAAAAGCATTAAATTATGCAATAGCGGTGTTTATAGCTTTAAAACCGCCGTTTTAAAAGAGCTTTTACCTAAAATTTCAAATAAAAATTCCAGTAACGAATACTATCTAACAGATTGTATATCCCTAGCCTTTGGCCTAAATCTCAGGGTGGGGCATGTGCTAGTTAATGATAGTGATTTTTTGGGCGTAAATGATAAGTTTGCCTTGGCTCAGGCTGAGTCTATAATGAGCCAAAGAATCAAAGAAACGCATTTAAGAAATGGCGTAATAATGCATTTGCCAGATAATATTTATATAGATGCGCGCGCAAGCTTAGAGGGCGAGTGCGAATTATGGCCAAATGTCGTAATAAAAGGCGAATGCGAGATAGAAAATAGCGTGATTGAAAGCGGGGCTGTGATTGTCCAAAGCAAGATAAAAAATGCGCACATTAAAGCAGGCTCTATCGTAGAAAATAGCGTAGTAGAAAATAGCCAAATTGGCCCTATGGCGCATTTGCGTCCGCACAGCATTATAAAACACACACAAATTGGCAATTTCGTAGAGCTTAAAAATGCTAATTTAAATGGAGTAAAAGCAGGGCATTTAAGCTATCTTGGCGATTGCGAGATTGGAGTTGGCTCAAATATCGGCTGTGGCACGGTTACTTGTAATTACGATGGAGTAAAAAAACATCAAACAAAAATAGGCAAAAATGTATTTGTTGGCTCAAACACTGCCTTTGTAGCGCCTGTGTGTATTGCTGATGATACGGCCATTGCTGCTGGTTCTGTGGTTACTCAAAACAGCAAAAAGGGCGATTTAGTAATCGCTCGCTCAAAACAAGAAAATAAAGAAAACGGCTTTTACAAGCTTTTTGGTTCAAAAAAGTAAAATTTTAATATTAAAATTTGCTTAATTTAAAATTTAAAGCCTTATTTTGCTTGGTTGAATAGTTAAAATTTCAATATTAAAGGCCGAAATTTTAATTTATGCTTTTTAAGATTAAAATTTTGGCTTTATATTTTTGTTTTATAGCATTCTTGCTAGTAAATTGAAAGATAACAATGTTTAATGATTTTTTAAAAAATAAAAGTGTGCTTTTATGCGTGAGTGCTAGCGTGGCGTTTTATAAAGCTTATGAAATTTTAAGTTTGCTTAAAAAAGCTGGTGCTGATGTTAGAGTAGCACTTAGCGAAAATGCCCTTAAATTTACTAGCGATCTTGGCTTTGAGGCTTTAAGCGGGCATAAGGTGCTTTGCTTTAAAAATGAAAGCTGGGCCAATGGCATTAGCCACATACAATATGCTAAAAGCGACCTTATAATCATCGCCCCAGCCACCGCAAACACCATAAGCAAAATCGCTTCTGGCATCGCTGATAATCCTATGCTAGATGCAATTTTAGCAAGCAATGCGCCCAAAATCTTAGCCCCAGCAATGAATGTAAAAATGCTAGAAAATCCCGCCACGCAAAACTCTCTCCAAACGCTAAAAGATCGCGGTTTTTGCGTGCTTGATACTATGGAAAAATGCCTAGCTTGTGGTGATTTTGGCAAGGGTGCTTTGCTAGATTTGCAGCTTATAATCAAGCACGCCATTAAAGAGCTAAAAAAAGATAGCTTTTGGGAGAAAAAATCAGTGCTTATTACAGGTGGCGCAACTAGCGAAAAAATCGATGATGTGCGCGCTATTACGAATTTTTCAAGTGGCAAAATGGCCTTTTATCTTGCTTATGCTTATTTTTTTGCTGGGGCAAATGTTAGTTTGATTAGTTCAAACTCTTATGAAAATCTACCCTTTGAAAGCTTGCATTTTACAAGCTCAGCGCAGCTTTTAGAGCGCATAAATTCCTTTAAATTAAAAAGTGATGATTTGCTCATTATGGCAGCAGCAGTAAGCGATTTTGTGCCTTTAAACGCCAAAAGCGGTAAGATTAAAAAAACAGGGCAAAATTTGCTTTTAGAATTAACCCAAAACATTGATATTTTAAGCTCTATCAAGCTTAAATGTAAAAAAATTGGCTTTAAAATGGAAATGGATGAAAAAATCGCCCTAAAAAATGCTAAGCAAATGCTAGATAATAAAGGCTTGGACGCGGTTTGCTTAAATATTTTAGATGAAAAAAATTATTTTGGTAGCGAGCAAAATGAAATAGAGTTTATTAGCAAAAACGCTAGCACACATCTAGCCTTAAATCACAAAATGCAAATAGCCAGCCAAATTGTAGAGCTTAGCAAAAGATTATGAAACAAGTAACAATGATAAACGCAAGCTTGCCGGTGCTAATTGAAGTGCTTGAAAAAACGAGCTGGTGGCGTTATAATCTGCGTTTTGGCACGCGCATAGTTAGCACAAAATCGCAAAAATCCCTAGAAGTTGGAGCAAAATACTACGCAAATATCCGCACGCAAAGTGGTGGCATAATAAATATAAACTCGCTTTTTAAACGCCCAGATGGAGTAGGGCTAAATGATGCTTTAAGTTTGGTTGAGCGCGTTTTTGCTAGTATAAGTTATGAGCAAAAGCAAGCAAATTTTAATACACAAAACTTTAAAAATATGCAAAACCCACAAAATGCCGATTTTAGCTGGCTGTTTGATGAGATTAAAAATAGGCTTTTAGCTTGTAAAAGTGTAAGTGATTTTGAAATTTTATGTGATATGCTTTTGGCCCTTAAAAATGGCGTAATTAGCCTACCTTTTGCTTATGATGGCTTTTATTGCTTAGCTCAAATGCGCGCATTTAGCAATGCTTTGGAGTTGTATTTGCTTTTTGGGAAATTTGCTCCGCTTATCGTGCGCGTTAGAGATGGCGCATTTATCGGTGTTGCCACGCCTTATGATAGTTTTTCGGCTTTGTTAGCAAAAGAGCTAAAATGTGAAGTTTTTCAAGCTCAAATAATGCCATTTTATAGCCAAAACTCTGGTATTTTTAACCTAAAAGGCTAGATTATGAATGCGTTAAATCATCTAGCAATAATCATGGATGGTAATGGACGCTGGGCTAAAAAGCGCGGATTTTTACGCATAAAAGGGCATGAAAATGGAGCAAAAGTAGTAGAAAATGTGGCGATTTATTGCGCAAAATTAGGCATTAAAACGCTTAGCCTTTATGCTTTTAGCACAGAAAACTGGACAAGACCGCAAGCTGAGATAGATTTTTTAATGGATTTGCTTAAAAAATTCTTGCGCCAAAAACGCGATATGATATGTAAAAACAATATAAAATTTCACACAATCGGCGATATAAGCGCGCTTAGAGCAGATTTACAAACTGAAATTAAGGCCTTAAAAGAGCTAAGTGCGGATTTTAATGGGCTAAATTTAGTGCTTGGGCTAAATTATGGCGGGCGCGATGAGATCGTGCGAGCGTGTAAAAAGCTGTGCGATAGTGGCGTAAAAATCAGCGAAAATTCTATAAATGGCGCGCTTGATACTAGCGGGTTTGGCGATGTGGATTTGCTGATTAGAACAGGTGGAGAACAGCGTATTAGTAATTTTTTGCTATGGCAAGCAAGCTACGCTGAGCTGGCATTTACTAGCACTTTATGGCCTGATTTTAGCGTGATCGAATTAGAGAAAATCATAAATGAATACAAAACGCGCAATAGGCGTTTTGGTGGCTTGTAAATTAAAATTTGCTAGCTGTGTAATGAAAATTTGTGTTAAAGCTCTTAAATTTTAAAATTTAAGTTTAAAATTTGCTTTTTTAAAGATTGTGATTTATAAATTTTAAAGGATTATGATGCTTTTGTTTTATATTTTGTTTTTTGTTTTTGGGGCGTGTTTTGCGTCTTTTTGTAATGTGATAATTCACAGAATGCCACAAGGCCTTAGTGTGAGTTTTCCGCCTAGCCACTGCCCAAAATGCGAGCATAGCTTGCGCTTTTATCATAATATTCCGCTATTTTCGTATTTATTTTTAGGCGGTAAATGCGCGTTTTGTAAAGATAAAATTAGTTTGCGTTATTTTTTGGTTGAGCTTGGCGGGGCTTTGCTTTTTGTTGTTGCTTTGTATTTTAGTGCTGTGGATTTAGAAAATTTTAATCTCACGGCGTTATACAAACCGCTATTTTTAGGGCTTAGTTTTTGCTTGCTTTTAACGCTTAGTTTGATTGATTTTAAATACCACGCCGTGCCTGAAATCCCGCTAATTAGCGCGTATTTTTGCGCCATTATTGCTAGCGTGCCACAAAATTTAGAGCAGTTTTTTGCCTTTAATTCGCCCTTTGTGCTGTCTTTGATTTTTGCTGGTGGTATAACGATGGTAAAAAGCGTGGTAAGTGCGTGGATAAATCGTAATAAAAGTGGCGAGATTATCGAGGCTATGGGCGATGCTGATACTATCATAATAGCGATTATTGGCGCATTTTTTGGGGTGAAATTAGGGCTTGCTTGCTTGCTTTTGGCTGGAATTTTACAGCTAATTTTACATTTATTTATGCGCAAAACAAGCCAAGAAGCGCCATTTATACCAGCGCTTTTTATAGCCATTATGATTTGTTTTGCTTTTGGGGAGTTTATACTTAGTTTTTGGATGGTTTATGCTTGATTTGCCAAAATCACTAAAAGCGGTTATAATTGCTGATTTTTTTAAAAATAAGGGCTTAGATGTTTAGAATTTTTACTTTTTTTATTGTTTTATTTTGTGTATTTACTAAGGCAAATGCGCTAAAACCAAATATAGAAAAGCTTACTTGGCAAAATGGCTACACACTTTTAAAATTTTTTGAAGTTAATAAAATTCCGCCTAGGATTTATTATAATTTAGCATATGAAGATAAAGAATTAGCCGATGAAATTTCAGCAAATACGCAATACTGGGTGCTTTGGGATAAAGATGAAAGCCTAGCACAAGCCCTAATCCCAATCAATGAAGAATTACAAATCCATATTTACAAAAATAAAAACCATACCTATGAAATGGAGTTTTTGCCGATTGAATACGAAGTAGAAGAGCGCGTTTTAAGCGTTAGTTTAACTCGTTCGCCTTATATGTCGATTATTGCTGAGGCTGGCTCAATGGCACTAGCCCAAGCTTTCGTTAGAGCCTTTCGCGAAACTATAAATTTTAAAAGCACGCAAAAAGGCGATAGATTGGTAATAATTTATTCTCAAAAACGCCGAATGGGCAAAATTTTTGGCACGCCTGAGATAAAGGCTGCGATGGTAGAAAATAACAAACAAATAAAATTTGCTTATAGATTTGAAAATAGCTATTTTGATGAAAAAGGGCGTGAATTAGAGAGATTTTTTTTAACAAAACCTGTTAAAAATGCAAGGATTAGCTCGCGTTTTAATCCCAAAAGATTTCATCCTATTTTAAAGCGTTACCGCGCGCATTTGGGTATGGATTATGCGGCTCCGCGTGGGAGCAAGGTGTATGCAGCAGGCGATGGAGTAGTAAGCTTTGCTAGCACAAAAGGTGGCTACGGCAAAACAATCATTATAAAGCACGCCAGCGAGTATAGCACGCTATATGCGCATTTAAACGGCTTTGCTAAAAAAATAGTGCGTGGCAAAAAAGTAAAACAAGGCGAATTGATAGGCTATGTGGGCAATACCGGTATGAGCACTGGCCCGCATTTGCATTTTGGCCTTTACCGCGACAATAAAGCCATAAATCCTGAAAAAATCGTAAGGGTTGTAAAAAGCGCGCTTTCTGGTAGAGATAAAGAAAGATTTAACGAGCTAAAAGAAGGCTTTTTGGGCATTTTTGATCTTGCGCTAAAACCTGAATACGAAAATGCACCAAGAGAAGAAGAATACGAAAACTACATACCACTAATGTAAAGAGTAGCGATGCTAAACCAAAAATTACAAGATATTAAAGATTTAGTAAATAGCCACATTCAAGGCGATATAGAGCTAAACTCAGCCGAGCTTACAGAGCATTTAAAATTTCTTAAAAAAGAAGATGAAGAGATTTATAAGGCGATTTTAAATGAATTAGATAGCGAGAGCTTGGGCGAAGCTGCTGTGCAGATGCCAAATCATATGCTAAAAGATGTGATTGCCCTGCCTGATGAAAAAGTAGCAGATGCCATAGAAGAGCTAGAAAGCGATGATGCCACCGACCTTATCCAAAATATAGGCGATATCGATGAAAATAGGGCAAAGCAGATTTTTGATAGCCTAGAAACAGATAGCAAAAAAGAAATTTCACGCCTTATAAATTACGATGAAAACGAAGCCGGCGCCTATATGCAAATAGAGGTTTTTTCGTGCGAGCTAAACCAAACACTAGGCGATGTTATACAAAAATTTCGTATGCTTAAAAATAGTGGCGAATTAGTGCGTGTGTTTCAGCTTTTTGTGCTTGATGAGCATGGAATTTTGCGTTATTGTGTGCCACTTGATGATTTGTTGCTTTTTGATCCAGATGAGCAAATTTCTGAGATTATGAAAAAGCACAGCGCCGAGTATGAGCCACATTTTGTCCAAGATAGCGATGATATAATGTGCGTAGCACAAATAGTAAAAGATTATGATCTTAGCTCTGTGCCTGTGGTAAATAAAGCAGGCGTTTTGCTTGGGCGCATTACTACTTATGATATACATGATTTTTTAGAAGACAGTGCCACCGAGCAAATCTACCACCTAGCTGGCGTTGATGATGAAGCAGAAGATGAAGAAACGCTATTTAAAGCAGGCAAGGCTCGTGCGCTGTGGCTTTGTGTGAATTTAATCACAGCAATTATCAGCTCAGTGGTGATTTCGTATTTTGATGAAAGTATAAATAAAATCGTAGCCTTAGCTGTTTTAATGCCCATAGTTGCTTCAATGGGTGGCAATACCGGCACGCAAGCCCTAACCGTAACCGTGCGCCGTCTAGCAATAGGTGAGATAAATTTTGCCCACGCCAAGGCTACTTTGCTAAAAGAATTAAGCATAGCTGCTGTTAATGGAGCGATATTTGCCACGCTAATGGGCGTAATAGCGCATTTTTGGTTTAATATTAATAATTTAGGCTTGGTGATTGCTATGTCGATGATGATAAATTTAAGCCTAGCTGGGCTTTTTGGTGCGCTTATACCGATGGGCTTAAAGCGTTTGAATATCGATCCAGCAGTTGGCAGCTCGGTGCTACTTACTACCGTTACTGATGTGGTTGGATTTTTTAGCTTTTTAGGACTTGCTACATGGATACTATTATAAAAGATATTGAGATTAAAGAGCTTGGAGAAAGCAAATATATTCGCCCTTTTAGCATACATTTTGTTCAAGATGGCATTAAGCGTAAATGGGATTGCATTAAAGCGCACGATAGTGTTTCGTGCTTATTATATCACACAGAGCGCGATGCGTTTTTGTTTGTCAAGCAGTTTCGCCCGAGCCTTTGGTATTATCAAAAGCAAAACGGCATAAATAGCGATGAGCTTGGCATTAGTTATGAGTTTTGTGCTGGGCTTTGCGATAAAGGGCTAGATGAAAAGCGCACGATGATTGAAGAAATTTTTGAAGAAACCGGCTATGCCACAAATGATGTGCGCTACATCACTAGCAGTTTTACCGGACTTGGATTTAGCGCAAATCGCCAAAGTATATTTTACGCCCTTATAGATGAAAGTATGAAGCGTGGCGCAGGTGGTGGCATAGATGATGAAAAAATTGAGCTTTGCTTTATTGAGCGTGCTAAAATAAATGAGTTTTTGCTTGATGAAAGCAAGCCAAAAGGCGCAGGCGCACTTTTTGGCATTACTTGGTTTTTGGCAAATTTTTAGCAAAAATTCTTGACTTGATTTTAAAATTTTAATTTATTTTTTTTAGTTTTTTATTTTAAATTCTGTGCAGATTTTTTTAAAATTTTTCATTATTTTTTTGTAGTTTTTTTATGCGCGGTTTTATTTTTTTAAAATTTGCTTTTTTTTATTTTAAATTCTGCTAGGATTTTTAAAATTTTATTAATATTTTTAGTTTAAATTCGCACTGAATTTTTTTAAAAATTTTTCTTTTTAAAATAAATATTTTTTTTATTTTAAAATTTTGTGTTTATTTTAAATTTTAAATTTGCGTTTTTTACGCACTTGATTTAATATTTTATTTGCTTTTTTTTGCGTCCGCCCGCCACGCGCTAAACCTGCCACGCTTTTTGCGCGCCCACGCTCAATTCACCACACCCACAAGCTAAGCCACCCAAGCACGCCACACGCTAAATCCGCCCGTCTGCTACGCACTTTTTTTGCCCACTTGTGCCATACTCTCAGCCACGCGTTTTTACGCTCCACGCTAAACCACCAAGCCAAATGCCCCACCACGCGTTTTTATGCTCCGCGCACCACTTTTTTGCGCACCTACACGGCACGCGGTTTTTTTGTGTGAGTTTTGCTTTTTTTATTTTAAATTTTGTGTGGGCTTTGCTTTTTTTTGGATTTTAAAATTTGTGTAGATTTTGAAAGATAAAGAGATTTAAAATTTCAAGAATAAAAATAAAAAAACCCCTTGAAATTTTTAGAATTTCAAGGGGTAATTTAATTAAAGCGAATATTTAAAATTTTAATTAAATTAGATTAAATTAGAATGTTATGCCACCTGAGCCACCAATTTGGATTTTGCAGTCGTTTGAACCAATTGATTCTCCTGAGCCACTTTTGCCACACATCGCTTTAATACCTGGTAATATTTTTAATTGTTTGCACACGGCATCGGTTTGCCCAGTACTTGGGAACTCTAATGTTAATTCAACTTTGGTTGAAGCGGTGTTGCCAGTACCCCCAGTGCCATCAGTAGGTAAAACTATCTTTGCGCATACTGTACTACCTTTTACTGTAAGCTCACCTTTTTTATTTAAAGCGTTAGTGATTTTTGTAAAATCGCTTTTTTGAGTGCTAGAGAATTTACCCTTCGCCGTATAATACGCCGTAATATCACTCACCGCCGTGGTTAAGTTTGTCGCCGCCTTTGCCACCTCTGCATCATCTCTTGTAGCTGCTAGTCTTGGTATCGCTACAGACGCCAAAACACCTAAAATTACGATAACAAATATTAACTCAATCATCGTAAAACCTTTTCTCATCGAAAACTCCTTGTGTTGAAATCCTAAGCAAACGCTAGCCCTATGATTGAGATTTTTGGAGTAAGCCACCGTCTGCTTAGTGCCTGCTTCAAGCAAGCGCAAGAATTATAGGGGGGGTTAAACTAAGCTTAAATTACATAAAGTTTTTTAAAAAAAAATTTCAATTTTTTAAAAAATTTTTAATAAATTTCTTTAAAATTTGGTAAATGTTTTATAAATTTTTAATGTTTTTTGCTTTATAAAATCTCTAAATTTTATAAAATCTCTAAATTTTATAAAATCTCTAAATTTTTATAAAATCTTTAAAATTTTGTGATTTTGCATTTTTGAAATTTTATAAATTCTTTAAAATTGGCGTAGGTTGGGCTGGTTTTGGGTGCGCGGTTGAGAGCTAGGCGGGTGCGGTGCGCGCGGTTAGAGCTAGCACGGGTGCGTAGTGCGGGTGTGTTTTTAAATAATGGTGTGGCACGCGCGTGGCTAAGGGCGTGGCAGGCGCGGTGGGTGGTTTAGGTATTGCGGGCGCGGGTTTTTCTTAAATAATGGCATGGCGCGTGGCTGAGAATTTGAGTGCGGGTTTTTGGTGCGCGGTTGAGAGCTAGACGGGTGCGTGGCTAAGAGTTTGTGGGCATGGTTTGTTTTTTAAATAATAGCGCGATGTGGGCTTAAAATAAAAGTTCGTTTTGGTGGCGTGTGCTTAAAATTTTGAATAATTCATCATAATCACAAAGCACCAAAGCGTAGGTAAAATTGCGTAAATTTTTTAAATCATCAAGGCTTGAAAATATGAAATAATCGGTATTTTCGTGCTTTTTAAAATTTGGCGGGACGCAAAAAAGCATTTTATTTTTTAGCTTAGCGCACAGCCATTTAAATACGCTTTTGTCATTTTCGCAAATAAACGCTCGCGCGCTCGCTCCAAAGGGCGCTGGCTGGTTTTGCGTGCTAACAAAAAGTGCTTTAAAATGCGCAAAATCCTTAAAATCTTTAAGCCTAAAAGCAATGTTTTGCTCCATTAAAAAGCCTAAAATTTCGCAAAGTTCATTTACAAAAACATTAGGAAATTGCAAGCTAAAACGCTCATTATTAAAGATAAAATCGCTAAAAAATAATGAGTTTTGCTTAATGATTTTGGCATTTTGTGGGGCGATTTTTAAGGGGCAAAAAGTAATTTTTTCAAGCAAATTTGGCTCGTTTGTGAAAAATAAGCTTTTAGCATTAGCGTTTTGGATTTGATTAAAATTTTGTATTAGATCGGCGCAAAGCACGCTAAAATCGGCGTTTATATGTTTTAAGATATTTAGCTGTAAGTTTGAGATTTGAGCAAATTTTAATTCTTTTTGTGTGGCAAAATAGCGCATTAAGCGATAAATGCTAAGGCGCAAATCATCTACTTTTATAAAGGCTATTTCATTATCAAAGGGGATTATATCTAGTTCGCTAATGATACAATACGCGCCATTTTGGGCGGCTTGATGGATGTTTGCTAAATCGCCGTAAATATCGAAATAAGCATTTTGGCGCGCGACTTTTGAGCTTATAAAACTAAAACCATCGATTTGCTTAATTAAAGGCTCATTTAGCATTTTTGCGCCTATTAGCTTAGCAAGGCTAGCTATTCGCACGCAAGCACCTTTTTATCGGCTTTTGCGCGCGCTGGCTTACAATTTTTCTTTGGCTTTTTAAAAATCATTAAACCTTAGCCTATAACTGAGCCGTTTGGCATATTTTTCAATGGTGTTAGCAGGCTTAGTGTGCCGTTATTTTCATCTTCTGCGCTTAAAATCATACCTTGGCTTTCGTGTTTGAAAATTTTGGCTGGTTTTAGATTTGTTAGCACGCATACTTGCTTGCCGATTAGCTCGCTTGGCTTGTAAAATTTAGCAATTCCGCTAATGATTTGGCGCGGGTTATCTTCGCCTAAATCGATCTTAAATTTTAATAATTTATCGCTGCCATCGATATTAGCGCATTCTAGCACGGTGCCAACTTGGATTTTGCATTTTTTAAAATCATCGATTTTTATTTGCGCGCTATTTTGTGGATTTTCATTTTTGGCTTTTAAATCATCGTTGATTAGGCTAGGGCTTGGCATTAGCTCGCTTTCAACCTTGGTAAATAATGGCTCGCAAGATTTTGAATTAAAGCTTGATATTTGGGCGTTTAAGATTAAATCTTTATAGCTTTTTACATCAATTTCAAAGCCTAAAATTTCAGCGATTTTTTGGCTAGTTTTTGGCATAGCTGGGCTTAGTAAAATCGCCACTTTTGCTAATAAATTCGCACAAAGCCCAATTAAGGCATTTGCTTGTTTTGTTTTGCCTTCTTTTATTAAATTCCACGGCTCATATTTTGCTATTGCGACATTTGCGATATTTAGCACGCGCCAAAGTTCTTCAAGGTATTTATTACAAGCTAGCTCGTTTATGGCTGATATGGCTGCGTTTAAATGCGCGCTAGCCGTGTTTAGCTCGGCATTATGAAAGCTACTTACATCATCAGCGATGATTTTAAAATTTGAATATTTAGAGCTCATTCCCACAATCCTACTTAAAAGATTGCCCAAATCATTACACAACTCGCTATTTATGCGCTCTATCAATGCCTTTTGGCTAAAATCGCCATCTTGACCAAACGGCACCTCGCGCAGTAAAAAATACCTAAACTGCTCCAAACCATAAGCTTGTGCCACCTCGCGCGGATTTACGACATTGCCTAGGCTTTTGCTCATTTTTTTGCCATCTCTTGTCCACCAGCCGTGAGCTGCGATTTTATCAGGTAATTTTAATCCAAGGCTTAGCAAAAACGCCGGCCAATAAACAGCGTGAAAGCGCAAAATATCCTTGCCAACAATATGCGTGCTATGTCCTTGCCAAAAGGACATTTTATCATCACTAGCATATAATCCAAGCGGGCTAAGATAGCTAAAAAGCGCATCTAGCCACACATAAACCACATGTTTTGGCTCGTTTAGTTTTGGCGGTAATTTAACTCCCCAAAGAAAGCTTGTGCGCGTAATGGAAAGATCTTTTAGCCCGCTATTTACAAAGCTTAAAACTTCATTTTTTTTGCCTTGTGGGATTATGCATTGATTGCTTTCATACCAATTTAATAATTTTTTTTCGTATTTTGAGAGCGCAAAAAAGTAGCTTTCTTCTTTAATTAAACGCGTTTTTTTGCCACAATCTGGGCAGCATTCGCCATCAATTAAAGCATTTGGCGCAAAATAACTTTCACAGCTTATGCAGTAATTGCCCTCGTATTCGCCCTTATAAATATCACCGCTTTCTAACATACGCTCAAACACCGCTTGCACCGTGCTTTCGTGCGTTTTGTCAGTGGTTCTTATAAAACAATCATAGCTTATATCAAACTCATCCCATAAAGAGCGAAAATTTGCGCTTATTTCATCTGCGTAGGCTTGTGGGTCTTTGTTTTTGTTTTTGGCGGCTTCTTGGATTTTTTGGCCGTGTTCATCTGTGCCTGTTAAAAACAACACCTCATCGCCATTTAGCCTGTAAAAGCGCGCTAAGGTATCGCAAATAATGGTCGTGTAAGCGTGGCCGATGTGGGCTATATCATTTACATAATAAATCGGGCTTGTTATAAAGCGTTTCATAATTACCTCTTTAATTAAAATTTTAAAATTTGAATGTTTTGCGTTATTTTAAATATTGCGCCTTTTAAAATTTAACGCTCCAAAGATTGAGCAAATTCTAAAACATTGTAATATTCATATTCTAGCGCGCTTAGCTCGCCTTTTTTATCTTCAAGTTCTTCAAAAAGTGCTTGTAGGCCTAGTTTTTGATAAATTGCTGGATCGCTTAAAGCGGCGTTTAATTCTTTTATCTTGCTTTCAATGGCTTCGATTTTTTCTGGGTGTTTGTCTAGGATTTGTTGTTGTTTGTAGCTTAGTTTGGCGGTTTTTTTCTTGGCTGGCGCGCTAGTGCTTTGGGTTTGAAACTCTTGCTCAATCGTGCTAATTTGTTTTATTTCTTCTTCATAATCTAAATACTCGCTATACTCCATATAGAGCTGCTCGATTTTATCGTTTTCATAAGCCCAAAGTTTATTTGTGATTTTATCTATAAAATACCTATCGTGGCTTACTATCAGCACCGCGCCCTCAAAGCTTAGCAAGTATTCTTCAAGTATATTTATAGTAGCAATATCCAAATCATTTGTCGGTTCATCTAAAATCAAACAATCATATTCTTTTGTAAAAAGCTGAGCTAAGGCTAGGCGGTTTTTTTCTCCGCCACTTAGCACGCTTACTGGTTTATCTAAAAATTCTTTTGGAAATAAGAAATTTTTAAGATAACCATAAACATGCATACTACGCCCGCGCACCATTATATGATCGCCACCATTTGGGCAAAAATTTTCGATTAAGGATTTGTTTTCGTCTATATTTGTGCGGTTTTGGTCAAAATAGCCAATTTTAACATCACCGCGTATAATTTGCCCGCTATCTGGTTGAAGCTGACCTAATAAAATTTTAAGCAAAGTGCTTTTGCCACTGCCATTTGGGCCTACAATTCCTATGCGCTCGCCTTGTAAAACCCTTGCGCTAAAATCGCTAAAAAGCAATTTATTATCCATACTTTTTGAAATTTTCTTACATTCAAAAAGCATTTTTTTTCGGTTTTGATTTATGCCACCTTGGCTAAAACTTTTCGTGGCGCGTTGTAATTCTAGCTTAACTCTTGCGATTATGCCCGGGTTTGTTTTTGCACTTTGGCGCATTTGCATAATGCGTTCTTTGCGCCCTTCATTACGCTTTAATCTCCCGCGCACGCCACGGCGAAGCCATTCTTCTTCGGCTTTTAACTGCTTTAATAAGGTTTCTTGCGATTTGGCAATGCTTTGGAGGATTTGTTCTTTTTTTACTAAATAATTTGCATATCCGCCATCAAAATTGCTAAGTTTGCCGTTTTCAATCTCAACCGAGCGAGTGGCTAGATTATCTATAAAATATCTATCGTGGCTGATGAAAACTATGGTTTGTGATGATGAAAGCAATAAATCCTCTAAAAAGCGCACCATATAAACATCTAAGTGGTTTGTAGGCTCATCTAATAATAAAACATCTGGCTTTTTAAGTATCAAAGCCCCAAGAGCCACGCGCCTAATCTCACCGCCTGAAAGCGAACACATTAGTTTATTTTCGTATTCTCTTAAAGCAAAGCTATCAAGCACGCGCTCTACTTTATTTTCGATATTCCAGCCATCTTTACTTTCTATAAATTTGTGTAATTTTTCTTGGCGGGCTAGAAGCTCTTTATCTTGGCTGTTTTTTGAAATTTTTAAAAGTAAATCTTCGTATTCATTTCTGGCATCATAAATTTCTTTTAGCTCGTGTTTTAGGGCACCGCGCACGCTTAGAGCATCATCAAAATGCGGGGTTTGGGCTAGCATTTGGACGCTTATGTTATTTTGGGTTATTACCCTGCCACTATCTGGTAAATACTGAGCGCATAAAAGCTTCATTAGCGTGCTTTTGCCACCACCATTTTTGCCTATAATTGCAATACGCTCTTTTGGAGCAAGAGAAAAATTAACATTATCTAACACGATATTTTCATTAAATCTTTTGCTAACATCGATTAAATCAATTAGTGCCACGCTCTTGCCCCCTTTCTTAAAATTTTATGTGAAAATTCGCAAATTGTAGCTTAAAATTTATTAAAATATCCATAAATTTTAAAATTTTTAACACAAATTTCTATGTATTTAGCTACAATCTTGCCTATGTTTTTGGATAAAATTAAAGAACTTACAAACGGGCAAAAAACCGCAAATAATCTCAGTCTTTTTGGGCTAGCTTTTCCAATTTTTATTGATATTTTTTTAAAGCAAATTAGCCTTATGATAAATGTTTTTATGGTTTCAAAAGTTAGCGTTTTGCTCGTTGGAGCTATGAGCGCTGGCAATCAAATTTTTAATCTTTTTGTTACTGTTTTTAGCTTTTTAAGCATTGGGTGCGCTGTTGTAGTAGCTCAAAGTCTTGGCGCTAAAAACCTAAATCTAGCCTTGCGCGCTATTCATATTAGCCTTACATTTAATGCTTTTTTGGGTTTTTGTAGTACGATTTTTATTTATTTTTTCACAGCTTGGGTTTTGCATGCGTTAAATGTCCCAGATGATGTATTTGGCGATGCTTATGAATATTTGCATTTAATGTCGCTTGCTTTATTTTTGGCTGGCATTGGCATAGTAGTAGCTAGTATTTTGCGGGTAAAAAATATGGCAGGGCATATTGTGATTGTGTCTTTGGCTACAAATTTTATTGTAATTGTTGGTAATTATTTTGCGCTTGGTTTTGATGGTGGGGAAAATTATGGCTTGCGCGGTGTGGCGATTGTGGCGATTATCGCGCATTTTAGCGCGCTTTGTGCGCTTTTGTGGATTATGGTGCATAAAGCAAAGGTTCATATTCATTTAGGGCTTTTTGTTAATTTTACTTGGCAAATTTTAATTAAAATTTTAAAGGTTGGCTTGCCAAGTGCTGGTGAAAATTTGCTTTGGATAGGGCAATATATGGTGGCGTTTAGCTTTGTTGGGCTTTTGGGTTCGGCTAGTTTGAGCGTTCAAAGCGTTTATTTTCAAATTTCAACTTTTGTTTTTTTGATTTGTACGGCGATTTCTTTGGCGTGTGAGGTGATAGTTGGGCATTTAGTTGGCGCAAAAAAATTTGATGAGGCCTATCAAAAAGCATTTTATGCCCTTAAAATCGGCGTTAGCACCACTTGGGTTATAGTTTTGCTTTTTTGGATTTTTAAAGAAAATATTATGGATCTTTTTGAGCTTGATGAGAGCATTAAAAGCATTATGAGGCCGTTATTTACTTTGTCTTTGGTGCTTGAAAGTGGGCGCGGGTTTAATATTATTATGGTAAATTCCTTGCGCGCAAGCGGTGATGCGCGTTTTCCTTTTATTGTTGGTGCGATTTTTATGTGGGGCGTTAGCTTGCCTGTGGGGTATTATTTGGGCATAGTTTGTGGGTATGGTATAGTTGGTATTTGGGCTGGATTTTGCTGCGATGAATGGGGCAGGGCGATTTTAAATACCTTGCGCTGGAAAAGTGGCAAATGGAAAAATAAAGCCCTTGTTTAGCTTTAAAATTTTAATGTTTTGCGCGCTAGATTGCGATTTTTTAGGGCTAGGCTTATGCCTTCGCGCAAGCCATCATCTATTACAATAAACGGCGCATTTAAATTAGCTAAAAGCTCACTTAATAGCAAAATTCCCCCAAGCACTAAATTTGCTCTATCCTTACCTACTAAAAGTTCTGGTGAGCGCGCACTAGCAATTATCTGGGCTGATTTTTCTAAATCAGTTAAGCTTAAACTTACTCCATTAATTAGCCTAGCATCATAATTAGCATAGCTAATCCTTTTAAGCACGGCTGCTACGCTAGTTGGCACGCCTGATGTGAGTATTACGCATTCTAAATCAAAGCTATTAGCATAATTTTTGGCCTCGCTAACGCAATTTTTGGCTAAGTTTTTAGCCTTTAAAAGCTCTTTATTTTGTGGGTTTTTGCTTGAAAAAGCCTTAGATAAATCAATATCAAAAAGCGCGTTTTGGCTAAAAGTAACTATGCCAAAATCAAAACTTTTAAAATGTGCGTTGTTTGAAATTTCCGTGCTTGCGCCACCTAAATCAACAAAAAGCGCGTTTTTAAAATTTATGCCTAAGATACACGCGCGATTTGTGATACCTTGTCTTGTTAGCGCTGCTTCGGTGCTAGCATTGATGATATTAAAGCTGATTTTAAGCTCGTTTTTAATTTCTTTAAAAAAATCCTTGGCGTTTTTAGAAATTCTAAAAGCTTGCGTAGCAGCGCCATAGTAATAAATTGGCATTATTGTATTTGAAATTTTATTAAAATTTTTGTAGGGATTGCTAGCTAAGCTTTGACCTAAATGCTCGCTGGTATTTTTAAAAAAATCATCAAGCCAGGATTTAAGCTCGGCCTTAAACTCGCCAAGAGCTTTTTTAATGCGTGCTTTGGCATCATCTGCTAGACCATTTTGGCTAAGGTTTTTGGCTGAGCCTACAATGCGTTCAAAGCTAAATAAAATTTTTTCATCTTGATTTATTATGCAAGCTCTTAGCGTGTTTGAGCCAAGGTCAATGCCTAAAAATAAGGCTTTTTTATGTGCGTTTGCTCTTGCGTTAATGGCGATTTTTTGGGCATTTTCTATGGCAAGGCTTTTTTGTTTTGGGCTTAGATTTTTAAAATTTGCGCTGTTTATATTTATGCTAAGTTTTTTATCGTAGATTTTTAGTTTTTTTGCTTTGTTAATTAGCGCGCTAGTATTTAGGCCAAGCCACTCTTTTAATGGCATTTTAAGGGCTAATTTTAATAAATTTTTAGTGCTTTTGCTTTTTAAAACGGGTTGTTTTAGCACGCTTTCACAGCCTTTTATTATGTTAAGATTTGGAAATTTCACGCTCAAATCATATAAAAAACAAAGCGGATTTTGCGTGATTTTATGGTGAGTGTTGGCGGTTTTGGCAAAATTTAATGGAATTTTAACGCCAAAGATTTTTTCATCTAAATTAAGCTCTTTTAAAGCTTTTACGCCTTTAATATAATTTTTAGCATTAAAAAATTTATAAAGCTCCATTCTAATGCGCTCGCTGCTTAAATCGCTAATATCAATTTGGCGCATTATTTGAATGCTTTTTGCTTCTATGTTAAGATTAAAACGCGAGGCAAATTGGATCGCTCTAAGCACGCGCAGGCTATCATCTTTAAAGCTTTTTTCATCAACGATTTTTAAAATTTTATGTTTTAGATCATTAATCCCATCGTAAAAATCCAGCAATTCTCCATTAAAGATATTTACCATAATGGCATTTATGCTAAAATCGCGCCTAGAACTAGCTTTGCGCTCATCATCGCACACATTTACGCTAAAAGCCTTGTGGCCTCGGCCGTTTTTGCTCTCAACTCGCGCCAAGGCTAGATCAAAATTTCGCCACTTATACACAAAAAAACTTTTCCCAACGCCCAAGGCGCCGTGTTTTTGCATAAGATTTTCAAAATCTTTTGGGCTAATATCGTAAATTTCGATGTCAAAATCAACGCATTCTATGCCAAGCAGGCTATCGCGCACGCATCCGCCCACAAAATAGGCGCGTTTAGTGTGTGGCAAGAGTATGTTTAAAAGTTCGCCAAGATCGCTATTTTGGCAGATTTTCAAGTCGGTTTTGTATTTTTGCAAGTAAAAATTCCAAAAATCTTATCGTTAAATCTAAGCGCACGGCCGTGTTTTCATCATTTGCGTTAAGTCCTGCAAAAAGCACTTCAATGCGCTCTTTTAATTTTATTAAAAATTCTTGCTCATTATCTGGCTCTTGGCTTTCTTGCGTGGCTTGATTTTGCTGTGATGGATTTAATTTTTGCGTATTTGCTTGGGCGATGGATTTAATGGGTTTGGCACCATTATTTTGAGCGTTTGAGCTAGCGTTATTTTCGCTTGCGTTTATAGGCTCGCTGATATTTTGAGCATCTTCGCTTGTACTTATAGGCTCGCTGATATTTTGAGAGTTATTTTTTGGATTTGTTTGATTTGAAATTTCATTTAAAGGTGGAGTTTTAGCATCTTCTAAGATGCCATTATCAAACTCCGCGCTTATTTCTTCAATAGCTAATTTTGCGATATCTTCTATATTGCTCATAAACTCACCAACCATTTTTTAAGCTTTTGTATATCATCATCATTTAAACGCAAAAAATGCCCGAGCATAGCGTGGTTGCTATGCTGCGCGCTTAAATTATCTAAGTTTTTTTTAGCCACAGCATTATTTGGATCGCGTCTTAATATATTTTTATAAATTAGCAAAGCTTCGTTAATTAAGCCTTGCTTTTCATACATTAATGCTTCACAGATTGTGTTAGACATAGTTAAACTTTTTGAATGTAATCGCTAATTATTGCGCCCATTTCTGCTGTGGTGCATATTTCTTTTGCATCGTAATTTGCTAAATCCTTGGTGCGATAACCATCTTTTAGCACGGCAGCTACTGCTTTTTGTATGCATTGTGCGGCTTCTTCTTGTGCTAATGCGTAGCCTAGCATCATACCAGCACTTAGTATCATTGCTATTGGGTTTGCTATGCCTTGGCCTGCTATATCTGGTGCTGAGCCGTGGATAGGCTCGTAAATTCCAACCTTAGCGCCAATTGACGCGCTTGGTAAAAGTCCTATCGAACCACACACCATACTTGCTTCATCACTTAAAATATCGCCAAAAAGATTTTCAGTTAAAATCACATCAAATTGCGATGGATTGCGGATTAATTGCATCGCGGCATTATCTACATACATATATTCTAAGCTTACATCAGGGTAGTTTTTACTCACGCTTGCTACTACATCGCGCCAAAGCTGGCTAGTTTCTAGCACATTTGCCTTATCAACTAAGCATAGTTTTTTACGGCGTTTGCTAGCTGCTACAAAGCCTACTTTTGCTATGCGCTCGATTTCTTCTGTGCTATAAACCATAGTATTATAGGCGCGGGTTTGTTCTTTTGCTCTTGGGGTGCCAAAATACAATCCGCCAGTAAGCTCGCGCACTATTAAAATATCCACACCTTTAATGATTTGAGGTTTTATAGTGCTTGCGTTTATTAGCTCATCAAAAATTATTGCAGGGCGGAGATTTGCAAAAGCTTCTAAGCTTTTTCTAAGTTTTAATAATCCTTTTTCAGGGCGAATGGCTGGATCTAGGCTGTCCCATTTTGGCCCACCGATTGCGCCAAATAGCACAGCATCGCTTTTAAGGGCTGCATTTAGCGTTTCATCAGGCAAAGGCTCACCAAAAACATCAATTGCTGCTCCGCCCATTAAAAAGTATTCATAATTTAAGTTAAAATCAAAACGAGAACTTACGCTATCAAGGGCTTTTATCGCCTCGTCTGTGATTTCTGGGCCTATACCATCGCCTTTTATTACGCAGATATTATATGTTTGCATTTTTACTCCAAATTTAATGATTTTTTTGCATAATTTATTAATCCGCCAGCACGCACAAGTTCTTGCATAAACTCAGGTATAGGCGCAAATGTGTAGCTTTCATTTTTGCTTTCATTTTTTATAATGCCCGCATTTAAATCTACGCTTAAATTATCGCCCCCACTGATTTTATCGGTATCGGCACATTCTAGGATTAAAAGCCCGGTATTAAAGCTGTTGCGGTAAAAAATCCTAGCAAAACTTTTAGCTATTACCACATCTATCCCAGCAGCCTTAATGGCAATTGGCGCATGCTCTCTGCTGCTTCCACAGCCAAAATTTTCGCCTGCTACGATTATATCGCCTGTGCTGATTTTTTTGCTAAAATCTTTATCAAAATCCTCCATTACATGAGAGGCTAAATACGAAGGGTCGCTTGTATTTAAATACCGCGCAGCAATGATTACATCGGTGTCTATGTTATCTGGGAATTTCCAAACCTTATGAGCGCTCATCTTAGATCCTTAGAATAAAAAATGGCGAGATTTTAGCAGATAAATTTTAAAATAAGATTATTTTTATATATAAAAATGTTATAAAAATATTATATTTTAAAATTTGCGCCTTTTACTATTTTTTTGTTATTTTTTATTAAAAAAAGTCTTTTAATAAAAAATTAAAGTCTTTTTGGTTAGCATTCGCCCTTTAAATCACCACTTTATAAAATTAAGGCGTATATAATGAAATCATTACGAACTCTTTTGCTCTCATCAACTTTTGCGAGCATTATACTAGCCGCTCCTACACAAGAAGTAGATATTCAAGCTCTCCAAGAGCAAATAAATGCTCTCCAAGCTCAAATAAACGAGTTAAAAAACGCTCAAAATGACAAAATAAGCAAAGTAGAGCTAGACAAAGAGATAGACACTCTCCACGAGCGCGTAGATGAAAATGAATTACAAAATGCGCTCAATAAAGTAAAATTTGGCTTAGATTTTTCAAACGCCGTAACTAGCCTGCGCGCTACTAATGATACCGATGGCACAGGTGGCAAAAGACATAATAATGGCAAATTCGCTACAGAATTACATTTAAATATGAACGCTCACATCAACGATCGCACAAAATTTACCGGTCGTTTATCTATGGCAAAATATTGGGGTAATTTAGGCACTTATGGTGGCGTTTATGATTTTGATGGTGGTAGAGATCCTAATGGTAACTCAGTTTTATATGTAAGCAGGGCGTATTTGGATTATGATATTATCCCAGGTGTTTTAACAGCCACAGTAGGGCGTCAGCCAGGCACTGATGGCCCAGGCTCAAATTTACGCAATAACTCAGTTAGAATGAGCACTTATCCTGCCTTGCTAGTAAATGCTATGGGCGATGCTGTTGTTCTTACATATAAGCCAGAAGCTCTAAGAGATTATAAATTTGCTTCTCGCCTTGGTTATGTGCGTTTTTATCAAGGTTCAGAGTTTGGGCGCTCTGATGGTAGAAGCTTGCTTGGCGTAAGCGATAAGCAAGATAGCACCGTTTATATGGCTATGGCAGAAGCACAGTTGCCACTAGGCGATATGGGTAAAAACTTATTTATGCTTAGTTATGGACATGTTGAAAATTACTCATCACCTCTAAGAGCAGAAATGCTAGGCCATACCGTGCTAAATAGTGTGTATAATATTGGCGATTTTGATGTGGCTAATTTACACTTTGAAAATTACGAAACCTTTGATACTCCGCTTTCTTGGTTTATTTCAGCTAGCTGGCATAAAGGCAAAAATGGTATAGATAACACGAAAAAAGCCGTGGCTGAAGCTATAGATTCAAGTGGTGGCCAAACCTTACAGCAACTAAAACTAATAAGTGCTATGGCTGGCGATATGGCTACATATAAGGCCTATGAAGCTTATGGCAATATGATGGAGGCGCAATTAACGCAAGCTTTTAGTAAAGCATTAAAATGGAATGAAAAACATTCTTGGGCGGTGCATTTGGGTGCTAGATATGATTTTACAAAAGAATTTAAGCTTGGCGCTGAGTTTTTCCATGGTAGTAAATACTGGTATTCTATGAGCCGTACTGGCATTAGCGATCCGCTAGATTTTCGTAATACTCGTGGAAATGTCTATGATATTTATGGAATTTGGCAACTTGATTTCAACCAATATTTGCGTTTAAGCTTTACTCATATAGATTATGATTACACAAACAACGGCAGAGGCATAGGCGGTACTGAAAAAACAAATGATAGAGCAGATATTATATCTTTAATGTATGATGTGAGATTTTAATGGCGGGAGTGTCTATGTTTAGGAAATTTTTATTATTAGGTTTTGCGCTTATTAGCTTGTCATTTGGGATAAATTGCGAGGCGCTTATCGCTAAATATGACGCGCCAGATCCTTCTACAAAAACAATGGCGCAAATTTCTCGTTGGATAGAGCGCAAGGTGGGCGATAATCCAGCCGATGCAAAAGAATTAGAATCTTGTCTAATTGCAGAAGCAGCCGACAATCCTAATAAAGAGCAAGTAGCAGGCAGATAGCAACTTGCTATCTTGCTAGATTAGCAAGTGTTTTATTCAAATTATTTATTTTATTTTTGCTAAGCGTTTAAATTGCACCGGGGCTAGTTTTGCTAGCCTAAAACTACTTTTTTATAATTCTTATCAATAAAATTTGCATACTCATTTTTAATACAAATATTTTATGTTACAAAAAATTAACAATCAAATAATTAGCTTAAATTTTAAAATTTTAAAGCATTTTTGGGCTGTGGTGCGTTTTGTGTGCTAAATTTTAATTTATGTTTTTAAAATATTTTGGTAGTGATTAAGGTTTGTTAGCTGTTTTGGCAGTTAAATTTTATTAGTAAAAATGCTCTCTTAATTTAAATTTTGAAAATTTATTAGCACTAAACACGCTAGCTAAATAAATTTTAAAATTTAGCCCTTAATTTTTCTTTATCTAAGCTTAGTCAGCAAAATCTCTAATTTGATTTTATTTTATTTTTACAAAAATTATTATAAGATTTCGTTTTTTTAAGGATTAGAGATGTTTGATGAAATTTTTGAAGGCTCATTAAAGGATAATTGCTTTGATGTGCTTTTTGCTGCTAATCGTAGCGTTACGCAGATTGAATTAGAGCGTTTATTTGCTGAGCTAGTCGCCCTTAGAGAATTAAGCGCGCGCGCAAATGTAAGCAATGAAGAAATAAATAATTTTATTTTTAATAACAACGGCCAGATGGAGCAGGGTTTAAGCGATTTGTATATCGAGCTTACAAGTTCAATTTTAAGCCAAAATGAATAAAATCAATAAAATATTTTTGTGCGCTTTTTGTGCGCTTTTTTGGCTTAGCTTTTTAAGCGCTAGCGAGCCTGAGTTTGCATTTGAGCGCATTTTTAAATTGAAAAAAGATGAAAAAGCTTATTTATATATCACTGAAAAAAAAACGCAAATTAAAGAAATTTTCGAGTTTTCTTGGACCTTATATGATGGGTTAAATCTAGTAACGCACACTAAATTCCGCAAATATCCACGCCAAATAATGCTTTCTACGCGCCGCGCGTTATCGCTGTATAGCCAAAGCGTTTTGCCTACTATGGCTAATCCTTACACAGATGAAGTGCGCGTGTATTTAGAGTTTGTGAAATTTCAAACTGGCAGGGCGTATTTAAAGCTATTAGTGCGCGATTTAGCCAAAAGAGTGGATTTAGAATACCACCCACTATATGAGCTAAATGATAATTAAACCAAAAGGGAGAATATGCCACTACAAAAAATAAACGCAAGAATGCAAGAAATGGTAAAGGATTTAGCTTATGAGCGTGCTAGCAAGATGTTTGCTAGCTTAAATAATGGCAAAATGCTACGCTCAAAGCTTGTGCTAAAAATCGCCGGCCATAGCGATAGGGCTATTGATTTATGCGCTATTATTGAATTGATTCATCTTGCAAGTTTATTGCACGATGATGTGATTGATGATGCAATGCTAAGACGCGCTAAGCCTAGCATAAACGCACAATATGGCACAAAAAACGCAATTATGCTTGGTGATATTTTGTATTCTAGGGGCTTTATGCAATTAGCAAATTTTAATCCAAATATTATTATTGCGATCTCTGGGGCTGTTTGTAAGCTTTCAGTGGGCGAGCTAATGGATGTGGATTTAAGTCAAAATTTCAACGATAATCTCCAAAAATATCTACAAATGATAGAGTATAAAACAGCAGCGCTAATCCAAGCTGCTAGTAGCTCAGCTGCTATGCTAGCAGGGCTTGATGATAAACCCTATGAAATTTATGGTAAAAATTTAGGCCTTGCTTTTCAAATAATTGATGATATTTTAGATATCACAGGCGATGAAAAAAGCCTTGGCAAGCCTGCGATGAATGATTATAAAGAGGGCAAAACCACCTTGGTTTATATTTTATTATACCAAAAGCTAGAAAATACCGACAAAATCAAACTAAAAAGCCTATTTAAAAAAGAATTAAGCCCTGATGAATTAGCCTGGCTAAAAGATAAAATTTCAAAGTACAACATAATAAATGAATGCAAAAAAATCGCACATCAATACAGCCAGCTAGCCATACAAGCCACGCCAAATACCGAGCTTTCAAGCATTGCAGCAGATATGATAAATAGGAGTTTTTGATGCATTATCTTATCGCTAGCTGGACGCATAAAAATACAGATATTAAATTGCGAGAAAAGCTTGCTTTAAACGATGAGGGCAAACAAAAAGAAATTTTGCGCTTAGTGTGCGCTAACTCAAATATCAGCGAAGCGATGGCACTAAGCACTTGTAATCGCGTTGAGATAATAGTTTGCGCTGATGATATTAAAAAAGCTACAAAACATATTTTTAATTCACTTTCTCTTTTAAGCCAAGTTAGCCCGCAAATTTTACAATACCGCGCCACAATTTATGAAAATGAAGGCGCGGTGCATCATTTGTTTTCGGTGGCTAGTTCGCTTGATAGCTTGGTGGTGGGCGAAAATCAAATACCAGGACAATTAAAAAAAGCCTTTAAATTTGCTTATAATAGCGCAAACGCGGCTGGGGGAATTTTTAGCTTAATTCATTTTGCCCTAAAAACAGCAGCGAATGTAAAAAATCTTACTCAAATATCTAAAAATCCAGTTTCTGTAAGCTCTGTGGCTGTGATAAAAGCTAAGCAAATTTATGAGCAAATCAATAAAAGCTTAAACGGCGCAAATGCCCTAGTAATCGGCGCAGGACAAATGGCAAGCTTGGTGTGTAAGCATTTGATAGCAAATAATACAAATATCACACTAGTAAATCGCACCGCACAAAAAGCGCAAAATTTAGCACAAAATTTAAATGGAGTTATTAAAGTAGAGGATTTTTCAAAGCTTGATGAATTGCTTAATTCTCACAGGCTAATTTTTGTGGCAACTTCTGCTTGTGAGGCTATTATTAAAGATGAATTAATTAGGCCGTGCGAGTTTAGGCGATATATTTTTGATATTTGCGTGCCAAGAAATGTGGCATTAAGCGAGCAAGATAATGTAGAGGTGTTTTTTGTAGATGATTTAGATGAGATTGTGCGCCAAAACTTAGAATTAAGGCAAGATCAAGCAAATGAAGCTTATGCCATAGTTAGAGCTGGCGTGGTGGAGTTTTATAAATGGTTAAAGGCTAAAAACTCAGCACCAGCCATAAAGGCCTTGCGCGATAAAGCCAGGCAAGTTTGCGAGCAAGAGCTAAAAATCGCCATTAAAAAAGGCTATTTGAAAAAAAGCGATGAAATTGAAGCTAAAAAATTACTTCACCAAGCATTTAAGGCTTTTTTGCATTCTCCAAGCGTGGCGTTAAAAACGCTAAATGATAAAACTACGCTAAATGCGCTAGAAACGCTCTTTGATATAAAAATTAAAAATGATGATGAAATTGTTTGATTTTAAAAGTTTAAAGGATAAAAATGAAAAAATTTTCTATCAATGTAGATATGGGTGCTAAAAATAATGGCGTGTTTTTAGCTAGCGTAGAAGGTGCTAGCGCGAAAATTACGAACAAATCGGCCTTTAATATTAAGATTGATAAAGGGGACAATTTTGTGCTTGATAGGGCTAATAGGCTTGCTAAAAGGCATACTCGCCGCTCTTTTGATAGAGATGGTTTTGTTTTGCGTTTTGCCGGGCAGATTTTTGATCTTGATAAATTACCAACAAGAAAAGAACTTTTAGAAAAAATAGAAAATCAAAAAATAGAGTATAAAAAAGAATTAAAAGAACCAAAAGAATTGATTTTTGGCTTATTTAAAAATCGCGGTTTTAATTACCAGAATATAAAGATTAAGAATGAAGTATTTGATGATGAAAATTTTATTTGTTTGCTTGAAAATTTTAAGTTTTTAAAAGAATATGGCTATGAATTTAGCGAGTGTAGATGCTTGGAGGATTTTGAAAATTTTATAAATCAAAAAGCCGATGAGCTTTCAAATAGCAATAGTTTTAAAGATGATATGCTTAATTTTTTAAATAAACAAAGCAAAATTATAAATGATATTAAAGAGTTTTATGATACAACAAATAATTTAAGCGATAAGGCCTTAAAAAACAACGCAAAAGCCATAGAGATAGCACAACAAGAAATAAATGCGCTTAGCAATGATGATGAAAACTTAGCAAATCTACAAACAAAACTAGAAAATTTACAAAAAAACTATCCAAAATTTGTAGAAATTTTAAAAGATAAAGATAAAACTTTAACTTTAAAATTTGTGAAATTTTTTAACGAATTAATAAATGCCGCAAAAAGCGAATTAGAACGCAATAATAAGCACCGCAAAGCATATTTAAAAGACATAAATAAAGAACTTAATAGTAGTGATAATAAAATTTTAGCTTGGGAGTATGATGAAATTTTTAATAATTTGCGCGATAAGGTTGAGGGCAAAAAATGGAGCAAGGATGAGTTTTATAAGTTTGTAGGCAATGTAGCAAATATCCAAACTAGGGTGTGGCGCAGGTATTTTAATTTTGCAAATTATAAAATGCCAAATTTTGATAAAGATAAACTTAAAATTTACGATGATATCAAACTTGCCAAGCAAATTTTAAGAAATTTTAGAGATTTTCGCTACGAAAAAAAGCATGAAAAAGACACTTTTGAAAAAATAAAACCAATTATGCAAAATTTAATGAAAGAGCTAAAAAGTAAAAAAGAGCAAAAAAGCCTTTTAGCGCTTACATTTTTAAAAAGCACAGATCCGGTTTTAACTATACCGCCTTATGAATCGCGCATTAACAAAAATCCTAGGGCTTGTAACGCAATGAGCATAAAACCAGAATCAAAAATAATTACTCCAAACCTAACAAATATTACGAAAAAAATTTTTGCCAATAATGAGTTTGGCTTTTTGCTAATTAATGAAAATGGCGAGATTACAACGCCTGATTTTAACGATACTAAAATCACAGCAAAGTATTTACAAAGATTTTTAGATATTTCAAAATCAAAGCTAAATGATAGCGATTTGTATCCTAGAAATTTAATCCAAGACAACGCACAAAAAATTGAAATTTTTAAGAGATTTTTTGCATTAAGTGATGATGAAATAACCGAATTTTTAAAATTTTCAAGGGCTTATTATGATGAAGTAGATAGTGCTAAAAAAGGCGTTTTAAAGGGTAAAATTTTAAAAGTTTGTGGCTTGCATACTCCGCACAAACACAAAAATAAAGCCGAACTTATTTCAGCACTTTTTATCAAAAATATCAAAAATCACGGGCAAATTTCAAGCGAAGAATTTGATAAATTATGCGATTTTATGCAAAATACTGGCGAATATAAAAGCAAAGCAAAAAATACTAAACCTAGGAAAATTGCTAAGTTTTTTGAGGATTTAGATGAGGTTAGAAAATCTTATCAAAATGCCTTTTTTAACGAGGCTTTAAACACCTTAAAAGCTTTGAATGAAAATAACGATAAAAATTTAGATGCCAATTTAAGAAAAATTGTCCAAGATTACGAAATAATAGCTAAGAGTATCCAAGAAAATATTAACTTTTGTAAATTTCAAACTCCATTTGAGGCTTCAAATTTAGCTACAAATTTAAACTATCTCTTACAGCTTGGGGATATAATTTTTAGCGATAAAAACGCTGGATTTTTGAAAACTTGTAAAGAGCATACTATGGAGAATTTGCTCCGCTCAGGTGGTGAAGCTATGGCTTCAAGGCTGCCTAGCAACTCAGGCAAGCTAATAAATGGCAAGATAGAAATGTATTTAGACCGCTTAGCTTATGAAATTATCAAGCAAAGCCCTAAACTTGATGATTTTGACGAGGTAGAAATCAATGTGGAGATGAATAAATTTGCTTTTGAAGAGAATGCGATTGCCATCGGTCTAAAAAAGGGAGCAAAAAACGATGAAAACGATGAAAAAGCTCAAAAAGCTAAAAAAACTAAAAAAGCTAAAAACGAAAACGATTTGATTTGCCCTTATAGCGGCGACGAAGATATTAGCCAAAGTAATTGCGAATATGATCATATCATAGCTAGAAATGATAATGGCTTTAATATCGTGTTTAACTCTACGGCAAATCTAATACCTTGTAAATCATCTGCAAATTTAGAAAAATCAAATAAAATTTATAAACTTGATGATTTACATCCAAAACATCTACAAAGCGTTTTTGGCACTAGCAATCAGGCTGAAATTAAAGATTTTATTAGCAAAAATTTAGCCACCATAGATGAAAAAACCTACACAAATTTTTACAATCTTAGTAAAAAAGAGCAAATCGCCTTCCGTTATGCTTTATTTTTGCGTGAAGGCAAAGATTTTGGCAAAGCCGTGAGATTATTAAATCAAGATAAAATCAAAGGCTACTCAAATGGCACTCAAAAAAGATTTGTGAATTTACTAATAGAAAAAATCAAAAAATTAAGCAAAATACAAAAATTTAGCGTAAATTTTATAGATAGCAAAATGCTTAGTGCTACGCGCACAGAATTATCAATTATGCGCGAAGATATAAGAAAACAAAATATCCAAGATAGCCATAGCCACTGCATTGATGCTAGCTTGGTTTTTCATTTGGTAAATTCCAAATTAATTAAAAATAGCAATAGCCAAAGAGAATTTTTATATGATTATTTTGATGAAATTTATCTTAGCCAAAGCGAGATAATCACACCTAAAAATAAGCAATATTTAGAGCTTAAAACAAATATTGCTAGAAAGCGTTTGTTTGATGATAGCGTGTATAGCTTGGTGTATGAACAATGCGATAACAAAGGCAAATTTATTAGCATAAAAAACTTAGAAATTTTGCGCGATTTAGAGCTGCTTCATACTCGCAAAAATGGCAAAAAAATACAAGTGCCAGCTGGCCAAGCTATCGATGAAAATGCTCTAAAAAAGTATTTTGTTAGCACGCATAAAGTTTTTGATAAAATTTTTGAATATTTTGAAAATAAAAATATCGATGGGCTCAAAGAATTAAAATTTTTAGATAATTATCTACAAAGCTATAAGCGCGAAGATATTACAGACATCTTTGGCATTGGTAATGATAACAAGATTATTATAAAAAAAGAAAAATATGCTACACCAAATATAACTAAATTTTATCAAATTTTAAAAGAGAACGAAGATAAAATTAGCCGTATAGAAGATAGTAAAGTTAAAATCGATGAGAATGCCATAAAATTGCTATATAAACAAACCTTTGATAAGGGCGAAAAACGCAAACGCAATAAAACGCGTTGCATTTATTCATTGAGTATGGTCGCTGATAATAGCCAATATGTAATACGCCGAAATGGCGGATATATGGGGCTAAAAGGAGATAAAATTGCTGCTAAGAATTATCTTTTTAAAAACAAAATACAAAGCGTGCCTTTTTATAGCAAAAATGTTTTGCCTAAAAAAATTAGTGATATTTTAACAATTTTAAGTTTGCCAAAAGATGCCTTGCTTGTTTATGATTTCACAGATATAAATTTAGCCAAAATTTCGCCCGAAATTATGCCTCAAAATATTGCTAAACACATCGCTAAGCTTGATTTTGTGATTTCAGAAGCAGCCAGGCACATAATAAGGCTTTATTTGCGCAAAAATAGCTTTGATGATATAAATTTTGACGAGCTAAAAGACTTTACATTATCAAATAAAGAATTTGTAAAACTTTATGAAAACTACGATAAGTTATTTAAATCTGTTTTAGGCACTCCAAGGGTTGAAAAGCAAAAGCTATTTAGTGCGAAAATTTTACAAAACGATAGCGAAATTTTGGGCTTTGAATACACAGCAAGCAACTCAGCAAATTTTAAAGCCTTAATAAAAGAACTTTTAAATGAAACACCTAGTGCTAAATAGTTTTGGCTTATTTTTGGGTTTAAAATCAGAGCGGTTAGTAGTTTATAAAAATAAAGAAATTATAAAAGAAATCGCTCTAAAATCCATTAAAACCATCCACATAAACTCACCTGGCATTAGTTTATCAAGTGATTTGGTATTTGCTTGCTCTTTGCGTGGAATCAAGGTGTTTTTTCAAAATTTTGATAGTTTTTGTGCTACGCATTCATTATACGAGCATAAAGGCGTAAATGTCTTGCGCCAGCAGTTTAATAGCGAAAATAACGGCAAAGCCATAAATCTAGCCAAAGAATTTATAATCGGCAAAATCAAAAATCAGCGCGCCACGATTTTATATTTTACAAGAAACAAAACCTTGCCAGAAAAATTTAAAATTTTAAACTACTTAAATGGCGCAATTTATACTTTAAAGCACGATACAAAACTTAATAAAGATAAAATATTTGGCATTGAAGGTAGCGTGGCTAGTGCGTATTTTGAGTTTTTACGCACGCAAAATCTTTTGCCAGCTAGCTTTTGGGTGCGAACCAAAAGAAATAGCGATGAGATTACAAATAAAGCGCTAAATTACGGCTACGCTATACTTTTAAATATAATTTATAAAAGCGTGATAAATGCTGGCCTTAATCCGTATTTTGGCGTTTTGCATACTATGCGCAGCTCCAAACCATCGCTAGCGCTTGATATAATGGAAGAATATAGAAGTTTTGTAGTAGATAGAAATATCATCAAAATTCGCGCAAATCTAAAAGATGATTTTAGCCAAGATATTAAAAAAATAATTGCCACAAATATCTTAAACTCACTTGGCAAAAGGCTGATTTACAATCACTCAAAACTAAGCCTTGAAAGCATAATTCAACGCCAAATTTACAAAATCAGCGCATTTTTATGCGAAAATGATAAAAAATATAAATCATACATTTTTAGGTGGTAAATGCAATATTTAATAGCTTATGATATTGAAAACACAAAAAACCGCACAAAATTATTTGAAAAATTAAAAGATTTTGGATTAAAACCAGTGCAAAAATCGCTTTTTTATGGCGAGTTATCAAATGCTGAAAAATTAAGCGTTAAAATTTTCTTAAAAAAATACTGCTTAGATGGCGATAAAGCCATAATAACCGCTGCTAGCTTAAAAATAGAAGATACGCTAGGCTATGAAAAAGACGATTTTACAAAGAAAGAATTTGAAATTTTATGATTTTAATTAGCCACATTAGGCAATTTATGTTTTGCCCGCGCATTTTTTATTTTTATAATTTTTGCGATATTAAATTGCATTACCCAGAATATGTAAAAGCCGGCGTGGAATTTCACGCAAAGCAAGATGAATTATTTAAAAGCAGAAAATTTTCTAAATTTCAAATACCATACATTAAAATTTACAATAATTTTTATTTGGAAAATAATGAATTGTGCGGAGTGGCAGATTTGATTTTAGAATGCAATGATGAAATTATCGTGGCTGAGTTTAAAAATCAAGGCACTTTAAGGCTAAGCGCAGGTTCTAAAATGCAATTAATTGCGTATTCTAAACTAACTAGCGAGTTTTTCAATAAGCCATTTAATAAAATAATTTTATGCCACGGCAAGAATTTGAAATTTAAAATTTTTCAAATAAACCAAGCAGATATAGCAAATTTTAATAAAATTTTAGAGCAAATGAAAGTGATTTTAGAAAATGAAAATTTCCCAAATAGCTCAGCTAGCTTAGCAGCCTGCGCTCAATGTGAGTTTAGAAATTATTGTGATGATAGAGAATAAAATTTGGCTAAGTGTTAAACTTAGCCAATCACCCCGGTGACTATGCAGATACGGGGTCCGAACACACCTTATGGTGATTTCAAACGCTTTGTGGTTTTATAATATAATTTGCGATGGGATTGTAGCTAAATTTTCCACAAAACGCAATGTTTTTGCAGTTTTTTTTAAAGTGGAAAAAATCAGCATTTTACGATACCATCTAAGCCCCAAAATATCGATATTTTGTGAGGCTGTCGCAAATTATATCACAAAACTACGTGGTTTGAAACATAAAAATACATTTTATGCCACGCGAGTTTAGCTCGGTCGCAAATTATATCACAAAACTACGTGGTTTGAAACCAACCCGTCCCACAAAACCTACACACAGCCTTGTCCCAGTCGCAAATTATATCACAAAACTACGTGGTTTGAAACTTTTGTAGCATCAAAGGCTGTTAAATCGTCTTTAAGTCGCAAATTATATCACAAAACTACGTGGTTTGAAACCCCGAAAATTTTAAATAAAATGGGTGGTCTTTATACGCAGTCGCAAATTATATCACAAAACTACGTGGTTTGAAACTCTTTGGCAGCGTGGAGCTCATCATAAACGAACACAGTCGCAAATTATATCACAAAACTACGTGGTTTGAAACTTGTCATAAGCCTCCATAATTAAACCAATTTCGGCAGTCGCAAATTATATCACAAAACTACGTGGTTTGAAACGAGCTTAAAAGCTCCCTAACTCGCGGGATTGAGTAGTCGCAAATTATATCACAAAACTACGTGGTTTGAAACTCAAGAATTCGACTTCTTCTTCTGCTAGTTCATACAAAGTCGCAAATTATATCACAAAACTACGTGGTTTGAAACACAGCATAAACAATACTATTTAAAATAAATAAAAAATCGCAAATTATATCACAAAACTACGTGGTTTGAAACTATGCGGCCCATACCATTCGCCGCCACTTTTCCCAATCGCAAATTATATCACAAAACTACGTGGTTTGAAACCCAGCACATCCCGGCGAATTCGTTGTGGATTTTAAAATCGCAAATTATATCACAAAACTACGTGGTTTGAAACTAAAGTCCGGGACGATTATCAGGAATACCTAAACCAAATCGCAAATTATATCACAAAACTACGTGGTTTGAAACAATCAAATATCTAATCATCGCAAATAGCGTATTTGTTAGTTGCAAATTATATCACAAAACTACGTGGTTTGAAACGCAGGATTTAGCAGAATTAGAGCAAGAATTGACACAGTTGCAAATTATATCACAAAACTACGTGGTTTGAAACATCAGTGCTAAATGAAATCACTAAAAACACGCAAGGTTGCAAATTATATTACAAAACTATGTGGTTTGAAACTTGATGTATTCCAAGGCAATACAGAATTGAAAAGTTGTTGCAAATTATATCACAAAACTACGTGGTTTGAAACAATCAAATATCTAATCATCGCAAATAGCGTATTTGTTAGTTGCAAATTATATCACAAAACTACGTGGTTTGAAACCAAGATGATAGAGATAGAGGCAATATTTACAATTTCTGTTGCAAATTATATCACAAAACTACGTGGTTTGAAACAAATTAGCGTTATATTCTTTTTGAGAGCCAAGATAAGTTGCAAATTATATCACAAAACTACGTGGTTTGAAACAAAACTTCCACATCGGTGCCATTGATTGAGCCTGAAGTTGCAAATTATATCACAAAACTACGTGGTTTGAAACAAATTAGCGTTATATTCTTTTTGAGAGCCAAGATAAGTTGCAAATTATATCACAAAACTACGTGGTTTGAAACTTTATACCAAAAGAATTTAAAGAAACTTATTTATTGTTGCAAATTACATCACAAAACTACGCGGTTTGAAACCGCGAGCTAAACTGAAACCCGCTGCCGATTTTTACTGAAATTCGCCCAAAAACACAGGCTAAAATCTCCCACTCATAGCCCGTTGATGATGCCGTAAATGGCGGGTAGTTAGGATTAATGCTAATTAGCTTTATATCGTTGTTTGGCAAAAACTCAACGCGCTTAATATAAATTATATTATCAAGCCTTACTAAATAAATCCCCGCGCGCTTTATATAGTTGCGATTTGCTAGCATTTCAATCATCATATAATCGCCATCGCTAAACTCAGGCTCCATACTATCGCCAAGACACCTAATTATTTTGGCGTATTTTGGCGAAATACTGCCTAAAAACTCGCTTGGCAGGGCAATTTGCGCCTCTACGCGAAAATCACTATCTAAATAGCCCTCCGTGCCAAAGCCTGCGACCATCTCAAAAACATCAATATTGTGAAAAGGTGCGCTATTTGTTGTGTCATTTATTGTGTAGCCACTAAGCTCAGCTAGGCTAATATTTAGAATTTTGGCAAGGAGTATCTTTGTTTTTTCTCGTGGCTCACCGCAATTTTTGGCACGAAACCAAGATGCAACACCCATTTTCGTTATAGGCGCGCCCGCGTTTGTTAGCGCATACGCAATGCTTTCTAAGCTATGCCCTTGCTCTTTCATTTTTTCTTTTACTAATTCTTTATTAAACATATTGCTCTCTCCTTAAAAAGTATATAAATTATAAATTAAAATTAATGAAAATACAAATCTATTTTTTAAACTTTTATCATTTTTTAAGTATATCACAAACCCACGCGGTTTAAAATCACGAAAAAATTTAGAAAACACCACAAACCCACGCAGTTTAAACCATCAAGCATAATCTAAAAACCGAGTAAAAAAATTACAAATTATCTCAAATACCCACGCCGCTTAAAACGCATAGCAAAAAAGTATATTTTTATACCGCAATATCCATTTTTTTCCTGTTTTAATGCTGATTTGATCTGTGCTGCGACCACTAAACTCAACTTTTTTAAGCTCGGTTTTATTTCGTTGCCGTTCTTTTTGCTTTCTTTTTCATATCACATTTTAAAATATTAATTATTTATACATAAAATTTTATGTATAAATTTGCGCATTAAAGATTACAAACATTACGAGAAAAACAAAAAATATAAAAATAAACTATTTAGCTTGTTTTTTTTGAAAATATTTTAATTAAAAATTTATCTCTATTTTATTTTTTTATCTTTTAAATTTTGAAATTTTTAATCGTTATTTTTAGATTAAATAAAAGCAAAATTTTTAAAAATAAAATATCCACAAATCACATCGCAAAATTATGAATAAAAAGAATTTAATTTACGCATAATCTCGCCACACTCTCAGCCACACGCTTTTATGCCCTGCGCACCGCTTTTTTGTTCTCGCCATTCGCGCCTGTTTTGCGCCCGCGCCAAATCCGCCTGCATGGCACGCAGTTTTGCGCGTGTTTTGCTTTTTTTATTTTAAATTCTGTGCGGATTTTGAAAAAGATTTTTGAGATTTAAAAATTTAAAGAATAAAAAATAAAAAACCCCCGCTAAATTTTAAAATTTAACGGGGTGAAATTTAATTAAATATTTAAATTAGATAAATTTAGAAATTTATCCCACCTGAGCCGCCGACTTGAATTTCACAAGTTGCGTCAACCTTACTTTGATCACTTTTACCGCACATGGATCTAACCCCAGGTAATTTTTTTAATTGAACACACACGGCATCATTCTCTGTGAAAGCTAAGGTGATTTTAACATTTGTGTCAGCGGTTGTAGAATCAGGAAGTTTTACACCTACACATTCTATATTACTTTTAACTTTTAGCTTACCATCTTTTGTTAGCGCATTTGTAACTTTGCTAAAGTCAGTAAGTTTCGTACCTTTATTCCCTGAGGACGTATATGAATAAAACGAACCCTTGGCTGTGTAATACGCGGTTAAATCGCTAATGGCAGTAGTAAGATTTGTCGCCGCCTTTGCCACCTCTGCATCATCTCTGGTAGCTGCTAGTCTTGGGATCGCTACAGACGCCAAAACACCTAAAATTACGATAACAAATATTAACTCAATCATCGTAAAACCTTTTCTCATCGAAAACTCCTTGTGTTGAAATCCTAAGCAAACGCTAGCCCTATGATTGAGATTTTTGGAGTAAGCCACCGTCTGCTTAGTGCTCGCTTCAAGCAAGCACAAGAATTATAGGGGGGGGGGTTAAACTAAGCTTAAATTACATAAAGTTTTTTAAAAAAAAATTTTCAATTTTTTAAAAAATTTTTAATAAATTTCTTTAAAATTTGGTAAATGTTTTATAAATTTTTGGTGATTTTGGGCTAGGTTTGTGGGCTCGTGGTGAAATTAAAGGGCGTAGCAGTTTGATTGGCGCGCGGTGGTTGCGCGGGGCGCGTGGATAAGAGTGTGGTGGGCGGGATTTTGGAGTGGGTTAAAATTTGGGCGCGTGTTTGTGTGTTCGCGCGGGGTTCGCGGGGTTTGTGGATTGCGAATTATGGATTATATTTTTTTGGCACGCATTGAGAATAGAATAGCGGGGCGTACGCGTTGCGGGCGGATTAAAAAGTAATTTTAAAATTTGTGTGTGGTTGAGAATTTGGCGGGTGGGTTAAAAATTGAATTTTAAAATTTGGGCGTTTGGCGGATAAAAATTTGCGTGACGCGGGTTAAAAATTTGGTGGATTTGTTGAATGAAATTTTAAAATTTTATTTTGGCTAAGAGTTTTGCGCGAAATTTTAAAGTTTGTTTTGTGGCTAAGAGTGTGGCGGGTGTGGCTTGCTTTTTAAATAATGCTTGGCAGGTGGGATTTTGTGCGTGGATTAAGAATTAAATTTTAAAATTTTGGGCGGTTTGGTGGATAAAAATTTGCATGGCGTGGGTTTAAAATTTGGCGGATTTTGAATGAAATTTTACAATTGCATTTTGACTAAGAGTTTGGCGTGAAATTTTAATGGCGTGGTGATTTGATTGGCGGGTGCGGGCGTGTAGCTGAGAGTTTGCGGGCGCGGGTTGCTTTTAAATAATAGTTGGTGTATGGTGGTTTTAATAAAATAAAATTTCTAAAAATTTTTTATTTTTAGCTGAGAGTGTGGCAGGCGTGGTTTAGGTTTTGACGCGTTGAATTAAGTTGAAATTTTAAAATTTAGTTTTTGGCTGAGAATTTGGCGCGTGGGTTAAAAGAAAATTTTACAAGTTGGTTTTAGTGGATAAAAAATGTGCGGGGCGTGGGTTGAAAATTTGGGTTAGTTTGTGGGGGTTGTAACAAAATTAAAATTTTAAAATTTCATTTTTGGTTAAGAATGTGGTGGGCGTGGCTGAGAATTTACGGGCGTGGTTGCTTTTTAAATAATGCTTGGCGGGCGGGATTTTGTGCGTGGATTAAGAATTAAATTTTAAAATTTTGGGCGGTTTGGTGGATAAAAATTTGCGTGGTGTGTGGTTAAAATTTGGAGAGCGGGCAAAAATTCAATTTTAAAATTTGGTTTTAGTGGATAAAAATGTGTGTGGCGCGTGGGTTAAAATTTGGCGGATTTGTTGAATAAAATTTTAAAATTTGTTTTTTTTTTTTTTTGGATTGTAGCTGAGAATTTGGCACGGGTTTTATCAAAGCGGGGCGCGGGTTTAAAATTTGATTGCGGGTTTAAGGGCGGGCGGTTTGGCTAGCTGTGTGCGCGTGCGCGGGTTTGATAATGGCGTGGCAAATTTGGGTTTTTGGTGTGTTGAATTGGATTAAAATTTTAAAATTTGCATTGTTTTGTTGTTAGAAATTTGGTGTGGCGTTTAATAAGATGGCTATAAAAAAGATGCTTAAAACAAGTCTAGCGCTTGTAAATAACGCACAGCAAGATGGGCGCAAAATAAAATGATGGCAAATCAATGGCTTATGAATATGGGTTAAAGGCAAAATAAAATAGCCAAAATGGCAAAAATAAAATGATCGCAAATTGATGGCTTATGAATATGAGCCAAAAGCAAAATAAAATAGCAAAACGGCATAAAATGGTTGCAGGGGCAGGACTTGAACCTGCGACCTCCGGGTTATGAGCCCGACGAGCTACCAGCTGCTCTACCCTGCGACAATACAAAAAAGGATTATTAAAGAGTGGATGGGGTAGGAGGATTCGAACCTCCGAATGTCAGGACCAAAACCTGATGCCTTACCGCTTGGCGATACCCCAGCAAAAAAAGAGTGTGATTGTAGCCGTTTTTTTAGCTTTTGTCAAGAAAAACGCAAATTTTATTCGTTTTTTGTGGCTAATTGTTTAAATTGGCTGATTAAAAAATCATTTTTAATCGGCCAAAATGCGCGCATTTTAGCTAGCTAAGCGCGCTAAGTGTATTATTTATTTTTATTTACCGCTTTTATATGCTCGTTGTAGGTCGATGAAAACTTATGCGCGCTCGTGGCTTTATCGCGCACAAAATACAAATAATCGCTTTTTTGCGGGAAAATCGCAGCTTTAATGGCCGCAAAACTTGGGTTGCAAATCGCACTTGGCGGCAAACCTGCAAATTTATAAGTATTAAAACGCGAAAAATCATTTCTAATGCGTGCTGGTGTGATGATCTCGTGGCTATGTAAGCCATAATTTAGCGTGCCGTCCATTTGGAGTGGCATATTTTTTTTAAGGCGGTTATAAATAACTGATGCGACAATGGGCATTTCAGCTGTATTGGCGGCTTCTTTTTGGATAATGCTAGCGATGATTATATAATCATACCAGCGTTTTTCATCAAAATTTCCAAAGATTTTTTTTGCTCTATTTTCGTGTTCTTTTTTAGAAAGATTTACAAGATAATAAATAAAATGTTCTTCACTCATACCTAGTGGAATTTTATAAGTTTCAGGCACCAAAAAACCCTCTTTTATAGGCGCGCTTGCGTGGAGATTGCGCACTAATTTATCATAATCTAAGCCTAAATTTTTTGAAATTTCATATAAAAAATATTCGCTAGTTTCACCTGGCAATAAAGTAACATCGCGCAAGGCCGCTTTTGCCGTGGTTAATTTATATAAAAACTCAAATTTGCTAAGCCTCGTGCTGCCAATTTGAATCCAGCCAGATTGAGCATAGCCTAAAAAAGCTAAAATATATTTATCAATTTTGCTTACATTAAAGTTTTGCCTAGCTAAATAAGATATAATTTCGCCGCTACTTCCTTTGGGGATAAAAACCACTCGGCTAGTATCAATCGGGCGCGCTAAATGCGCAAATAAACTTATTAAAAAAATCAATACAAGAGCGCTAATGAAAAAAAATATTTTTTTGATATTTGTCATGTTTTTCCTAATTATATTGCTATGTTTAATAAACGGCATAAGCGTAGCTAAATGCGATTTTAAATATTTTTCTTTTTCGCAATTATATGTAAAATTAGATAAAAAGCTAATTTTAGAGATAAAAGATTTAAAAATCCATAAAAATAAAAATAGTGAGCAAAAAAGCACAAATTCAGCCAAGCAGTTATTAAGCTTGCTAAAAAATGCTGGAATTTTAAATAAAACTTTCAAAAGAATTTACGCTCAAAATATAAATTATGGCGATATGAACGCAAGCTTTATTTATGAAAATGATAAAATTTATCTAAACACGCCATATTTGCTTTTAGACGCTAGCATTAAAGAAAATCACGCTCACATAAAAAATCTATTTGCCAAGGATTTTGACATCAGGCTAAATGGCGATGTGGTCGTAAATTTAGCTAATGATAGCTTTGAGTTTAGCGGAGAGCTAGCTAGCTATGAGCTAAATGCAAGCGCGCAAGCAAAGCTAAAAGATGATGATTTAAGCTTTGAGCTTAAAAATATTAGCACGCCAAGCATTGATAATTTTATGAACGCCTTAGCAAAACAAGTAAATATGAATGAAAATCTAAAAAAGTGGATTCATATATATATTAAAGCGCAAAAATACGATATACACGAGCTAAGCGCGACAATGAACCTAAAAAATCCGCAAGATTTAAAAATCAACGCCACGGCCAGCGCGCAAAATTTAAAATTAAAATTTATGCCAAAATTAGATGAAATCAGCATAAACTCAGCCCAAATTAGCTTAAAAAACGATATATTAAGCTTTGAGCTAGATGGCGCGCTATTTAATGGCAAGAGTTTGGCTGGGACAAATGTGCAAGTAGTAAATGTGGTGGGCGCTGATTCGCATGTGCTAATAAACTTGCGCTCAAAAGATTTAAATTACAACGATACAAAAAACATACTAAAAGCCTTTGATATTGATATTATTAATTTTGATATGAGTGCAAAGCTAAATAGCAAGCTTTTGCTAGATCTTAAAATTACTCCGCTTGAATTAAGAGCAAGTGGCGAATTTATCGTGCCTAAAAATACTTTTAGCTTTAAAGATAGTAATTTTAGCACAAATGGCGCAACAATAGCTTTAAAAGATGATATAATCAATTTTAAGAGCGTTAATCTAAATAATGAAAATTTTGATGTAAATTTTAATGGAGAGTTTAACTCAGCCACACAAATAGCAGATTTAAATGCGAATTTTAATAAAATATACTTAAATAATATATTAGATATGAATAATAGCAAACAAAAAATAAAAATACAAAATAAAGATTTATTTAAGCTAAGCATTGATGATCTTGGCTTGATGGCAACAATTAGCCAAAACCAAAAAAACCAGCAAACAACCACGCTTACAATCTCCAACATAAGCAAATTAACGCCATATAGCAAGCTAGCAAATAGCCTAAATCTTATTTCTGGCGCATTTTTTCTAAGCACTGATGATTTTGTAAATTTTAATATTAAGCTAGAAAATGCTAATTTTGATCTTGGTTTAAAAAAACTTGACAAAAGCCCTTATAATAGCGATAATTTCAGCTTTCAAGGCACTTTTAAGAACGCGCAAATTAGCTCAAAAAGCGAGCATTTAAGTGCTAATATCAAAAACTCTAAAACGCACTTAAAGCTAAAAAATTTAATTATTCCAATTAGCACAGATGCTAATAATACAAATGATTTGGAGCTAGGTTTTAGCGCGATTAACACAAAAATTCATCTAAAAGATTTAAATCGCACCTTAAATTTTGATAATTTTAATGGGCTTTTTGCTAATAAATCGCTAGATTTTGCCGCGACTTTTGCTAATGGCGCCCTAAGCTTACAAAAAACGCCTTTTAGCGTAAAAATTAAAGCTAATAATATCCCAAGTGATATAATAAATGAGGTTTTAGATATTAAAACTTTTGATGGCGGGCTTTTTGGGTTGAGTTTATTTGGCAGGGATTTTGAAAATTTTAAAGCCGAAATAATAGCCAAAAACACATATTTAGCAGATTATAAAGCACAAAGCGGATTGCTTGCTTTTTTAGATAGCGTGCCATCGCTTTTGATTTTTAAAGTGCCTGATTTTAGCAATAAAGGTTTTGGGGTTGAAGATGGCAGAATGCTTTTAGAGCGAAAGGGCGATGTTTTAGAGATTAAAGCAAGCAAATTAAGTGGAAAAAATGCTGATATTTTTGGAATGGGAAACATAAACTTAGCTAGTAAAAATTTGCGCGTGGATTTAGAATTATCAGTGCTAAAAAGTTATGCTACGCTAGTTGGCTTTATACCTGTGATAAATAAAATTCTCTTAGGCGATAATAATCGATTTTCTACAATCATTAAAGTGCGCGGAAATTTAGATAATCCAACCTTTAAATCAAGCGTAGGCGCAGACCTTGCTAGCTCACCATTTAACATCATTAAAAACACGCTTAGCCTGCCTTTTAGCATTTTTGAAAAATAAATATTTTGATGTAAAATTTGTGTTTTTTTAATAGCATTTTTGCTTTGAATTATTTTAAAATTTTGCTTTTAATTTAAAAGATAATTTCGCATTTTTTTATGCGTTCTGGCTTTATATTTTTATTATTTTTTTACGAAATTTTATTTTATTTTTCTTATTTTTTTAGTTTAAATTATATGCGGGTTTTTTAAAATTTTAATGATTATTTTTGCGCTTTAAACTCCTGCACGGGTTTTGAAAAAATTTTATTAATTTTTTGCGCTTTTTTTTGTGTAGTTTTTTACTTATGAGATTTAAAATTTTACTCTTATTTTAAGTGATAATTTTATGATTTTTTTTATTTATTTTTTATTTTAATTCTGCGCGGGTTTTAAAAAAAATTAAGAGATTTAGAATTTAAAGAATAAAAAAACCCCGCTAAATTTCTAAGATTTAGCGGGGAGATTTAAAATTTTAATTTCAGGTGTTTAAAATTTTAATTTCAAATTTTTAATTAAACCTGAAAATTAAAATTTAAATAATTAAATTAGAATTGTATGCCACCTGAGCCACCGATTTGGATTTTGCAGGTATCACTAATCTTGTCATTACTGCCACTTTTACCGCACATTGATTTAATGCCCGGTAGTGTTTTTAGTGTTTTGCATACGGCATCATTTTTGCCACCAGCACTTCCAAAGTTTAATGTAAGTTCAACTTTGTTTGAAGCGGTAGTGTTGCTAGTGGCTTTTGTATCAGGCAATGTTACTTTTACACACTCTACAGAACCTTTAACTTTAAGGCTACCACCTTTATCTAACGCGTTTGTAATCTTGGTAAAATCACTTTTAACACTGGAAGTAAATTGACCCTTGGCTGTGTAATACGCGGTTATATCGCTAATGGCAGTGGTTAAGTTTGTCGCCGCCTTTGCCACCTCTGCATCATCTCTTGTAGCTGCTAGTCTTGGTATCGCTACAGACGCCAAAACACCTAAAATTACGATAACAAATATTAACTCAATCATCGTAAAACCTTTTCTCATCGAAAACTCCTTGTGTTGAAATCCTAAGCAAACGCTAGCCCTATGATTGAGATTTTTGGAGTAAGCCACCGTCTGCTTAGTGCCTGCTTCAAGCAAGCGCAAGAATTATAGGGGGGTTAAACTAAGCTTAAATTACATAAAGTTTTTTAAAAAAAAATTTCAATTTTTTAAAAATTTTAATAAATTTCTTTAAAATTTGGTAAATGTATTATAAATTTCAATACTTTTTGCTTTATAAATTCTCTAAATTTTATAAAGTCTTTAAAATTTTGTGATTTTACATTTTTAAATTCTATCAATTCTTTAAAATTTTTGGTGAAGTGTGCTTTCTAAATTCTCTAAATTCTCTAAATTCTTTAAAATTTGGCGTAGGTTGGGTTGGTTTTGGGTTTAGTTTGTGATTGTGCGGTGAGAATAAAGAGCGTGCGGTTTTGCTATTTAGCGTGGCGCAAATGGCTAGCGGAGTAAGGCGCGCGCGGGTGGGTGGTTTGGGCGCGTGTTTGTGTGTTCGCGGAGTTTGTGGATTGCGAATTGTGGATTATATTTTTTTGGCACGCATTGAGAATAGAATAGCGGGGCGCACGCGTTGCGGGCGGATTAAAAAGTAATTTTAAAATTTGTGTGTGGTTGAGAATTTGGCGCGTGGGTTAAAAATTGAATTTTAAAATTTGGGCGTTTGGCGGATAACAATTTGCGTGGCGCGTGGTTAAAATTTGGCGGATTTATGAATGAAATTTTAAAATTTTATTTTGGCTAAGAGTCTGGCGCGAAATTTTAATAGCGTGGCGGGCGCGTGGCTGAGAATTTGCGGGTGTTGGTTTGGGCGTTTTGGCGCGTTGAATTAAATTGAAATTTTAAAATTTCATTTGGCTAAGAGATTGGTGCGAAATTTTAATGGCGTGGCGGTTTGATTGACGGGCGCGGGCGCGTGGCTGAGAATTTGGCTAGCTGTGTGCGCGCACGCGGGTTTTATAAAGGCGTGGCGCGTGGTTTGCGGGACTTGTTTTTAAATAATAGTTGGTTTGTGGGTTTTAATAAAATTAAAACTTTAAAATTTGCTTTTTGTTTGTGGCTGAGAATTTGGCGTGGATTAAAATTTGGGCGCGGTTTGCTTTTAAATAACGGCGTGGCATTAAAGGCAGAGGGCGTTAAAAGCGTTGCGTTAAAATAAATTTTAAAATGCGTGCCAGCCTTAAAGCCAAAAAGCATAAAACCAAAAAGCATAGCATTAAACTAAAAAAGCATAGCCAAAAGGCATTAAGGGTGGTAAAGTAAAATAAATTTTACAATTTATGATTTTTGGTAAGTTCGCTTAGGATTTTTTCTTTTTCGATAACGCCGATGAAGGTTTTTTGCTTATTGCCGTTTGCGTCAAAGACCACAATAGTCGGCGTTCCAGCAACTCCGCCTATGATTTGGCTAAAATATTTTGCGCTTTTTGGCGCGCTTGTTGTGGTGAAGTTGATTTTTTTAAAAGCCAAAAGCGCCAAATCTTTATCAAAGCCCATAGAATCGGTCATTATGCCATAAACAATGGCGTTTTTTTGCTCGGCGTTGATTTGGCTAAGAATTGGCGCCATAGCCTCGCATCCATCGCACATAGAGCTAAAAAAATACAAAATCAGCTGTTTTTGTCCGCTAGGATCGGCTTGGCTTGTGATTTTTAGTTTGCTAGAATTTGCCTCAAAAACGCTATCAAAGCCAAGCGGTTCATTTAAGGCAAGGTGATGTTTGCTAGGATCATTCCCACAAGCCATAAAAAGCACGCAAATCACCAAAGATAAATAAAATTTCATTATTTTTACCTTAAATTTTCAATTTTTTCTAGCTTGCCGTGCTTTAAATACACGATTTTATTGGCGTATTTGGCAAGCTCTGGGTTGTGCGTTACAAGCAAAAGCGTTTTGCCCTCATTTTGTAATTCTTGAAATAAATTTAGCACGATTTTTTCATTTGCTTCATCTAGGTTGCCAGTTGGCTCATCGGCGATTATTATGTCTGGTTCGTTAATTAACGCTCTGGCAATGCACACGCGTTGTTGTTCGCCGCCGCTTAGCTGGCTTGGCAAATGATTTAGTCTGTGTTCTAATCCTACTTTTTTTAACATTTTGCTAGCTTGGGTTAGGTCTGTGCAACTATGATAAAATTGCGCTAGCATCACATTTTCAAGCGCGCTTAAATATGGAATTAGATGAAATTGCTGAAAAACTAACCCGATTTTTTTGCGCCTAAACTCTAAAATTTGCTCATCATTTAGCCCGTTAGCGTCCTTACCGCCTAAAACATACTCCCCGCTACTTGCTTCGTCCATTAAGCTTAAAATATTTACAAGCGTGCTTTTACCGCTACCGCTTGGCCCCATTATGCTTAGCCACTGCCCGCATTCTACGCTAAAACTTATATCATCAAGTGCTTTAACCTCGCCAAAATATTTACAAATTTTATTAAATTTTAAAATTTCCATTTTACTCCCTTAATAATTGTGCTAGGTCGGGCTTTAGCGCGCGCTTAATAGGATAAAAGCTCGCAAACCCCGCAAAAATCATACTCAAACACACAGAGATTATAAGTGAAATCACCCTAAAATCTACGCCACTTGAAAATATCAAATACCCAAGCAAAATGGCTAAAAAATAGCCCAAAATCGCACCGCAAACCGCTCCCAAAAAGCACACGATTAAAATTTGTGTGCTAATTAAACTAAATAAATCTTTTTTGCTCGCTCCAAGCACACGCACAAGGGCGAATTCTTTAACTCTTGCGAGCATAACTTGCGAAAGGCTGGTGTTTATACAAATAGAACTTATTAAAAATATACTTAAACTAATTAAAGCCATTAAAAGATTGATTTTTTCTAAAATTTGGCCTTGCGTTTTGCTGACTTTACTAACTGGCCAAAAGCTAATATTTTCATCGCTAAATTTTGCGCTAAGCGCGCTCAAGGCGCCAAAATCGCCATTTATTATAGCTGCGGCATAATTTATTTGATTTTCTTTATTAAAAATTTCTTGTGCTAGGCCAAGTGAGATTATTAATAAATTATCCTCTTTTTCTCCATCATAAACTATACCCTTAATCCTAACTTTATGAATATTGCTTGAATCAGGGCTAATTTCTATAATATCGCCTAGTTTTGCGCCTATTAATTTAGCCAAATCCACGCCTATTAGCGCGTTATTTTCGTCAAAATCTGTATCGATAAAAGCACCTTCTTTTAAATCCAAATACGGCATTAGTTTGCGTAAATTTTTAAAATCTGCGCCCATTATCACAGCCTTGCTAACGCCGATATTTGCGGTGCCAAAAAGATATTCGCTTTTGTGCTTTAAGGCGGGGATTTGGTCTAGTTTGGCTTGAAGGTCGTGCTGATTTATAAAGGGATTTTCAAAATTTTTTGGGCTAATTATTAGATTTGCGCCGTAGTTATTAAGCTCGCTGCTTACCTTTTTATCGATATCAGCGTAGATGTTTATAAAAGCCGAACAAACAGCCGCGCTAAGTAAGATTGAAATAAATATCACAAACGAGCTTAAATTTAACAAGCCTTTAAAAATTATTTTTCTAAAAAATGCCTTGTTTTGGTGCTTGTTTAAAATTTTATTTTCTGCCATATAGCACCTCTGCTGGTAGTAGTTTAATGACGCTTTTTAGCGGCAAGGCTGAGCCAAAAATACAAATAATTAAGCCAAAAATCACACTAAGTGGCAAAACCATAAATGAAATTCCAATAAAAGCGCCAAAAATTTTATAAGCTATAAGAAAGCTTAAAATATATCCGCCAAGCGCGCCAAGCAGTGAAGCAAAAATGCAAACTATAAATATTTCACTCACAAAAAGCAAATAAATCGAGCTAGCACTAGCGCCAAGAGCCTTTAAAAGCCCGATTTGTTTTTTGCGTTTATTGATTTGCGCGCTTAATAAGCTTGTGATACAAATGCTTGATATTATCAAGGCAAGCACGCTTATTACGGCCATTAAATTTTGAATTTTTTTGCTTATTTGGCTTTGGGTTTGGCTTACGCTTAGCACGGCTTTTGCGCTTGCGCCCGGGTATTCTTGCTCGATTTGGTGCGCTATTGAGCCTACATAAGCTGAGCAATACCAAAGATCGTATTCTAGGCTATCTAAGTTGTCGATATTGCGCCTAGCTTTGATTGATAGGTCATTTTCAGGGATTGTCATTGCTAAAACTTCAACCTTATCAATTAAACCTGATTTGTTGCTTAAAGCTTGGATTAAAGCTAGCGGAGCGATGATTTTATTTGCTTCATTTTCGCTTTCTTTTAAAATTCCAACGATTTTTACTTGATATTCTCCAAGCTTAATTTCATCGCCGATTTTTAGCCCAAGATTAGCACCTGCTAAGGCTTCATTTAAGCTATCATCTTTTGGATAGCGTCCATCAACCACCCAAAACTGATATAAATTTTCAACCCCAACCCTAAAATCTGGCTCATCGCTGATATTGATATTTTTATTAAAATAAGTCCCAACTAATGAAAATCCATCGCTTTTAAAGCTTAAAAATGGCGCATAAGCTGTGATGTTATTGCGCCAAAATATTTCTTTGATTTTATATAAATATTTTTCTTCTAAAAAAACATCATTTTTAAGCGGGGAGTATTCGCGGCCGTTTATTTCGATGCTTAGGTTATTTGCGCGAGGCAAAACTACGATATTTGAGCCATAGCTTCTTAGCTGCTTTGCTATTTCGTTGCCGATTTTTAGCGTGATATTTAGCATACAAGCTATTAGCATAACAGATAAAAAAATAGTTAAAAAGGCTAAAAATCTATTATCTTTATTTTGCTTTAAAGATGCCAAAATTATCCGTAAAAACATTATTTTAAATCCTTTAATGTTCCGTTTATTTCTACAAATTTGCTAGCATTTGCTTCAAAATTTGCTTGATTTTGCGCGTTTTTAAAATAATAAACGCGCCCATAATATAAATAATTAAATTTTGAATTATTCGATATTAATTCGCGGCTAACTGGATCAAGCACCATTTTTTCTACAACTTCGCTAAAAAAATTCGCTCCCTTTTCAAGCTCATCTAAGTTTATGCGGATATTTTGCCCATCAAAACTATAATCAAGCGGGATTGGATTACATCCGCCTGGCTTACCAACGCTTGGCAAAAATATCCGCACATTACAACTAATACAAATCAAATCATCGCCTTTTTTAATATAGCCCATATCACCGCAAATCGCGCAGGCATCATAAACAGCCACGGGAGCTAGTTTATCTTTAAAGCGGTTAAGCAGTAAAAATCTTATCTTGCGCCCGCTATCTGTGATGTAAGCGTAGCGGTGAAGATCATTGTCCATTAAAGACTTGGCGTCAAAAATAAATGCGCCATTTTGTGGCTCTACTATGATTGGCTCGCTGATTTTTGGCGGTTTTGACGCTATTAGTAAATAAAATAAAACAATCGCGCTAATTATGCCTGCTAAAATCACGCTAAATGCGCATTCTCTAAGCATTTTATAGCGCGTGGCTTTGCTTTGTCTGTAAGCGATGATGTCGCTATAATTTTTTAATGCTGGCATAGCTTTTAGGGATATTAAAGCACAAAGCACGCATAAAAGCACAAGAGCTAGCCCTAAAAACTCACTCATATAAATTAATTTTGCGCTAAATGAAAGTAGGGTTGTGTAGGTTTGGATTATGCCTTCTTGCATTAAACTTAGCAAAAATGCGCCCAAACTCTGGGCTATTAGCAAGATTAAAGTAAGCGCGTAAATGATGATTTTAACGGGTTTTGCTAGGTTTTTTAGCAAAGAGCGCATTAGTAAAAATACAAGCCCACTAAGCACAAAACCAAAACACACCATAAAAAGATTGCTAAGGCTAAAACTATCGAGCAAATCGCCTGAGAAAATCGCAAAATCCATAGAAATAACGCGGTAAATAAAAGCATAACTAAGCGATAATAAAAAACTTAGCCAAAGTGTGAAATATTCGCGTTTAAATATATTAGTTAAAGGCAAAAGCAAAAGTAAAATGATATTAAAAATTTCAAAAAACATCTTGGCATTATCGATATTTGCGATGCTAAAAAAGGCATTAAAGCAAATAAATCCGCATAAAATTCCAAGCATTATGCTAAGTGCTATGGCTAATTTATTTGCCCCAAATCTAGCAAAAGATAGCACAAAAAACAGCGGTAAAATCGCTAAACTCGTGTGATAAAAAAATATGCTCATAGTTTTCTCGGCATTAAAATTTAGGTTTTAAAAGTTATGAAAAGCATTTTCAAAACTAGCCTGAAATTATAAGATTAAAAGATTAAATAAAATTTTAATATAAAGTTATTTTTATACTAATACTAGCTGGATTTTAGCTTTAAACTCCGCACGGGTTTTGCTTTTTGCGGTTTAAATTCCGCACGGGTTTTTTAAAATTTGAATTATTTTTTGCGGTTTAAATTTCGCGCAGATTTTGAAAAAAATTTTTGAAATTTTTAAAAATTAAAAGATTTTTGAAAATTAGAATTTAAAGAATAAAAATAAAAACCCCGCTAAATTTCTAGAAATTTAGCGAGGTGAAATTTAAAATTTTTAATTTCAGGTGTTTGAAATTTTTAACTTCAACTTTTAATTAAACCTGAAAATTAAAATTTAAATAATTAAATTAGAATTGTATGCCACCTGAGCCACCGATTTGGATTTTGCAGTCGTTTGCGTTTGCGCTAAGTGCAGTTTTTGTGCCAGATTGACCGCACATAGATATAATACCTGGTAATTTTCTTAGTTGTACGCATACCGGATCAGCTTTACCATCAGCTCCAAAATCTACAACTAGATTAACTTTGCTTGATGTAGAACCAATAGCAGGTAATTCTATTTGTGCGCATTTTGTTTTGCCTTTCACCAATAAATTAACAGTTTTGTCTAAGGCGTTAGTTAGCTTATCAAAAGTTACATTAGCTTTGCTAGTGCTATCTTTAAAATTACCCTTAGCAGTATAATACGCAGTAATATCATTCACCGCCGTGGTTAAGTTTGTCGCTGCCTTTGCCACCTCTGCATCATCTCTGGTAGCTGCTAGTCTTGGAATCGCCACTGACGCCAAAACACCTAAAATTACGATAACGAAAATTAGCTCAATCATAGTAAAGCCTTTTTTCATAAGAACTCCTTTTGTTGATTTTCTAAACAAACGGCAGCCACAATGATTGAGATTTTTGGAGTAAGCCACCGTCTGCTTAGTGCCTGCTTCAAGCAAGCACAAGAATTATAGGGGGGGTTAAACTAAGCTTAAATTACATAAAGTTTTTTAAAAAAAAATTCAATTTTTTAAAAATTTTTAATAAATTTCTTTAAAATTTAGTAAATTTTTTTATAAATTTTTAATGTTTTTTGCTTTATAAAATCTCTAAATTTTATAAAATCTTTAAAATTTTTGTGATGTTGCATTTTTAAATTCTCTAAATTTTTTAAAATTTGGCGCAGGTTGGGTTGGTTTTGGGTGTGCGCAAGGCGATTAGGGCAGGGCGATTTGGCGCGTGGTGGTTGTGCGGTTGAGAGCTAGATGGGTGCGGGCGTGTGGCTAAGAGTGTGGCGGGCGTGGCTGAGAGTTTGGCGCGGGTTAAAATTTGGGCGCGTGTTTGTGTGTTCGCGCGTGGCTGAGAGCGTGGCGGGCGGTTTGTTTTTAAATAATGCTTGGCGGGCGGGTTTGATAATGGCGTGGCAAGTTTGGTTTTTTGCGCGTGGGTTAAAAGTTAAATTTTAAATTAGTTTTGGATTGTGGCTAGGAATTTGGCGCGGGTAAAATTAAATTTTAAAATTTAGGCTGTTTGGCGGATAAAAATTTGCGTGGCGTGGGTTTAAAATTTGGTGGATTTATGAATGAAATTTTAAAATTTGCTTTATGGGCGAGAATTTAGCGGGCGTGATTTTGCGTTTAGCTAAATAAACGCGCTTTAAGGATTTTTGCAAGATTAAATTTAAAATATTGTCTGTAATCAAGCCATGAAAACATTTGATAACTAATCCACAAAAACATTCAAATAATCAATCCAAAAAAAATATTAAATAATCAATCCAAAAAAAATATTAAATAATCAAGCCACAAAAACATTCAACAATAAATTTTTAAGCATTTAATAATCAAACCGCAAAAACATTCAAAAATCAAGTCACGAAAATATTAAACAAGCAAGATATTTGGCGATTAAACCTGCACTTAAAGTTAAAATTTGGCGCTATTTAAGAAATTTTCTACAAGCTCTAACTGGATTTTTACGCTTTGATTTGCTGTGCCGCCAGCACTTTTGCGCGCTTCTTTGCTAGAAAGCAGGCTAAGGGCTTTTAGGGCGTTTTCATCAAAGCGCGCATCTATGCTTTTTAGCTCGTTTAAATCTAGCTCGCTTAAATCCTTGCCTAGCTTTTCAGCCAAAGCCACGCAACGCCCGGTGATATTATGCGCGCTTCTAAATGCTTCGTTAAAATTACTAACTAAATAATCTGCTAGATCAGTAGCGCTTAAATGCCCGCTTTTACACGCTTTTAGCATATTTGCTTTATTTATTTGCGTGCTTTTTAGCATTTGATTTAGTATGATTAGCGAATCGCAAGCGGTTTTAATGCTGTCAAAAACGCCCTCTTTATCTTCTTGCATATCTTTATTATAAGCTAGTGGCAATGCTTTCATCGTGGTTAAAAGAGCCATTAAATTGCCATAAACGCGCCCTGTTTTACCGCGGATTAGCTCGCATACATCTGGGTTTTTCTTTTGTGGCATTATAGATGAGCCTGTACTAAAAGCATCGCTAATGCTAATATAGCTAAACTCTTGGCTGCTCCAAAGTATCATTTCTTCGCAAAGCCTTGAAGTATGCGTGAAAATTAGCGAGATATTAAAGAGCAATTCTAGGGCAAAATCTCTATCGCTCACGCTATCCATAGCATTTTGCGTGATACCATCAAAACCTAGCTTGGCACTTATTATTTCACGCTTTGTAGGATATGGCGTGCCAGCAAGCGCGCAAGAGCCAAGCGGGCTAAGGTTATTTCTAGCAAAACTGCTCTCTAACCTGCTAAAATCGCGCATAAACATAAAAGCATAAGCCAAAAGATAAAAAGCAAAACTAATGGGCTGAGCGTGCTGTAAATGCGTAAATCCGGGCATTAGTGTATCTAAATGCTCGCTTGCTATATTTTTTAGCGTGCTGATTAAATCCTTTAAAAGCGTGGCAATTTTTTTATTTTGTTTTTGGCAATACAATCTAAAATCAAGTGCTACTTGATCGTTTCTTGACCTTGCTGTGTGGAGCTTGCCACCAAGCGCGCCAATGATTTGGCTAAGGCGTTTTTCTATTGCCATGTGTATGTCTTCATCGGCGATATTAAAGCTAAACTCTCCGCACTCTATTTCATTTAAAATTTGCTCTAAACCAGCGATGATTTTAGCACTTTCATCTTGGCTTAAAATCCCGCATTCACCAAGCATACTAGCGTGCGCAATAGAGCCTGCGATATCTTCTTTATAAAGATTTTTATCAAAATTTATAGAAGCATTAAAGCTTTCAAGCAATTCATTTGAGGCCTGGCTAAATCTCCCGTCCCACATTTTTTTCATAATTTTTACCTTTTTATAATTTGTTTAAAGATTAAAAATAACGCCACGCTTAAAATAAGCCAAAGCCCCACAAATACGGCGTAATTTGTATTTTGCTTTTTTTCGTTTATGACTAATTTTATTTTTGCGCCCATGTTTGTGCTAAGATTTATTATATCGCCGTTTTTTGCGCTAGCGTTGATGCGTAATGTATTTGGCGCGCTTTGGGCTATGCTTAGCTCGATGTTATTTTGCTTGATATAAGTGTATTCATTTAAGGCGTCATGGCAGTTTTTGGGCTTGAAATAAATTTCGTAATTTTTATTAGGCTCGATGTGGATTATATCACCATCGCTAACACTAAAATATTCGTATTTTGGGGTTTTGGTGATAAAATCCCAAGTTAAAATTTTATTAGTGTTTTGCGTTTGGTATGCTATTTGGGCGGTGTATTTTGTGCCAAACTCAAAAGGCATTAAACTAAAAAGCGCAAATTGTCTTTGATTTAGTTTTTTGTTTGGGTCGTTTTTGGCATCAAAAAACAGGGTGTTTTCTAGCTTTTTGCCATCTTTTAAAATTTCAAAATTTACTAATTTAACATCGCCAAGATTTTCGTTAAACTCAATGCTTACTGGCGGGCTTGTGATATCGCATTGTGGCAAGGGATCAGGATCTTCATCGCCAAAAACTGCCAAGCTTGCAAATTTTGGATTTGGGAATATTATATAATCTGGTTTTTTTGGTTTTGTGGCATTGTCAAAAGCATCTTTTGTAACTTTTTTATTTTCTTGCTTACAAAGATTAAGCAAATATAAAGTGTTTGAAAAATCGCTAGCATTTTGGCAAAGCGCGCTAATTTGTTTATTTGACATTTCATACGCATAAATGCCGTTATTTGTAAAATACCCAAGCTCATCAAGATTAAAATTTAAAAAATTAAATCTATGGTAAATCGCGCTTAAAAGAGCGTCTATTGAATCTTTTAGGCTTAGTTGTTTGCTTGAAAGATTTTCTGTTACATAAGAGTTATTATGCCCCGCGTTCATTGCACGAATTGATGGGCTTTGGCCTGTAAAAAGCTCGTTGGTTGGTAGTTCATCGTGTGCGATTATGCCGTGTTTATTTAAATATAAGGCGTGGTTTTTTGCTGCTTGTTCTAGGGTTTTTGAAAAGCTAAAATTTGCTAGCTTGCTAGTTGATCTTGCTTCATTTAAATAAGCTATATCGTCATCATCATAGCTATCAAAAATCATAGGTTCATTTGAGCTTACGCTAGCTTTTGGTAGCAAAAAAAAGCTTTGATATGCCCAAAAAATCGCCACTATAACAGCAGCTAGCACACTAGCACTTAGGGCCGGCTTTAGCAAATTCTCTACCTTCGCTTACATCTTCATAGCGTTTAAAATTTTCTATAAACATCATCGCTAGTTTGCATCTAGCATCTTTGTATGCTTGTTTATCGCTCCAGGTATTTATGGGGTTTAAAAGTGTTGTTTCTACGCCATCTAAGGCTTTTGGTATAGCCAAACCAAAAATTTCAAAATTTTCAAATTCGCATTTTTGGATACTACCATCTAAAATAGCGTTTATGCACGCTCTTGTGGCTTTTATGCTCATTCGCTTGCCAACTCCATAAGCTCCGCCGCTCCAACCTGTATTTACTAAATACACATTTACTTCGTGTTTAAGGATTTTTTCGCCTAAGAGCCTAGCGTAAATCGTAGGGTGAAGTGGCATAAATGGCTCACCAAAACAAGCTGAAAAAGTGGCCACAGGCTTTGTTATACCGCGCTCGGTGCCAGCTACTTTGGCTGTGTAGCCACTTAGAAAATAATACATCGCTTGTTCTTTATTTAGCTTTGAAACTGGCGGCAGCACGCCAAAAGCATCGGCTGTTAGAAAAACTATATTTTTTGGATGGCCAGCTTTTAGGGATTTTTCGTGGTTTGGTATGTGATTTATAGGATAGCTTACGCGGGTGTTTTCTGTCTTGCTAGCATCGGTGTAATCAACGCTACCATCAGCTTTTATCACTACATTTTCAAGCAAGGCATTTGGTTTAATGGCAGCATAAATTTCAGGCTCGCTCTCAGGGTCTAGGTTTATGCATTTTGCATAGCAACCACCCTCAAAATTAAACACTCCATCATCATCCCAGCCATGCTCATCATCGCCTATTAAGGCGCGATTTGGGTCTGTTGAAAGCGTGGTTTTGCCAGTGCCACTAAGCCCAAAAAATAAGGCGGTATCGCCATCTTTGCCTACATTTGCCGAGCAATGCATAGATAATTTATTTTCAAGTGGCAGCCAGTAATTCATCATAGAAAAAATGCCTTTTTTCATCTCGCCGCCATACCAAGTCCCACCTATTACGCCGATATTTTCTTCTACATTAAATATAACAAAAACCTCAGAATTTAGTCCATCTTGCTCCCATTCATCATTGGCGCATTTACAAGCATTATAGATAGTAAAATTTGGTTTAAAATTTGCTAGTTCGCTTTCACTTGGGCTTATAAACATATTTTTTACAAAATGCGCTTGCCACGCTACTTCTGTAACAAAACGCACAGCCCGCCGCGAGCTTTGTGAGCTACCACAATAGGCATCTTGGATATAAATATTTTTATTGCTTAGCTGATTTTTTGCTTTTTTTAAGAGTTTGTCGAATAATTCTTTTGAGATAGGGCGATTGATTTTGCCCCAAGCGATGTAGTTTTGCGATGGGTCTTGCTTTACAAAATATTTATCTTTTGGGCTTCTGCCCGTGAAAATCCCTGTATCAACGACAAAGGTGCCGTTTGCTGTGATTTGACCTTCTTTATTAGCCACTTCGTGTTTAAAAATTTCTTCATAGCTAAGGTTATGAAACACCTGTTTAATGCCGTCTAAGCCTAAGTCCGCGATATTTGCCATATGATAGCCTTTGTGGAGAAAAATTTTGCGTGGAAGTTTAGTAAAATTTTGATGATTTTTAGCTTAAAGATAATTTAAAATTTTTTTAAAAAATATCAATTTAATTTTACATTTAAAATAAAAAAATAATTTTCAATTTTTTATTTTTTGGCGAAAAAAATTTTAAAAATTTTTTTCATTTTTATAAATTTTTTGCTACAATCACATTCAATTTTATTTGATTTTAGGATAAATAATGAGTGATGATATTTTGCTTGATAAGCGTAAAACTTTTTGGCGCTTGGTGCTTATATTTATTGGTATTACATACATAGGCTTATCTTTTTATTTATTTTTAAGGTATAATATTACTGCTCCATTTAGCATTGATGATGAAAAAATTACAAATTCTATTTTAATTGCTTTTTGTGCTTTTGCTGTTTGTTTGGCTTTCATTTTTATTTTTGTTTATAGCTTGTATTTGAAAATTAGACTACAAATTATAAAAGAACGCCAAGAAGCAAAAGAAGAAAAAATAAAAATAGCAAATGATGCCCTCGAAGAGCAATCATATAGAGATGAAATCAGCTCTTTGCCGAGATTTTTTGTCATAGGTCAGCAATACGAGCAAATGCAGCACGCAAATGCCATCGTAGTAGAAATAGACGAGTTTGATAAAATTTCTACATATTATAGTTATAAAATGCTCTTAAAGGTAATAACCCAAGTAGTAAGAAAATTAAAAGAATTTGGCAAAAAAAGCGATTTTTTGCTTTATAGGATCAATGATGCGCGCTTTGGGCTTATTAAAAAAGATCCTAATATGCAAGAAGATGAACTGCATTCTTATGTAAAAATGATAAATAAAGATTTAAAAGGTTTTGAAATTTCAACGCCAGAAGAAATTATAGATATTAGTTGTACGATTGGTTATTGCGTTTTTGGCGATCAATCTGTTAAAAAAGCGATTTTAGCGTTACAACTAGCTAAAAGTCATTTTTTAGATTATGCAAGTTATAGCATAGAAACGGATTTTACTAAGTTTGTAAATAATGAGCGCCAAAACTACACAATGATAGATAAGGCGATCGTAACAAATACGATTGTGCCGTATTTTCAGCCCATTTACGACAGAGAGGGCAATATCACAAAATACGAAACGCTAATGCGCATTATAGGTGAAAAAGACGAATTGATTTTGCCTGAGTTTTTTTTAAATTATTCAAAGCGCATAAAGCGATATAAAGAAATATCTAAAAGGCTAATATCCAAGGCTATTGATATAGCACAAGAGCAAAGCCAAAATGCCGTAATATCAATAAATATGGCATTTTCGGATATGACAGATAACGATATAAGCACCTTTGTGCTTAAAAAAATCGATAAAAGCGGCATTGGCCCGCGTTTGGTGGTTGAAATTTTAGAAACCGAAGAAATACACCAAGATGAAATGCTCGTTAAAGAATATATCGAAGCATTAAAAAAGCGTAAAGTTCGCATCGCAGTAGATGATTTTGGCAGTGGATATAGCAATTTTGGTTTATTTTTAAAAATCGTGCCAGATTTTCTTAAAATCGATGGCTCGTTAATAAAAGATATACATTCTGATGAATTAAGCAAAAATGCCGTTTTGGCCATAGTGGCATTTGCTAAAAAATTAGGCATTACGACAACGGCTGAGTTTGTTTGCTCGCGCCCTGTGTATGAATGCTGCTTAGAGCTTGGTATAGACGAGTTTCAAGGCTTTTATTTGGGCAAGCCTTCAGCTAGTCTTAAAGATTAAAATTTTATTTTTAAGAGCAAATTTTAATATAAACTTACAAAAACTTAAAATTTTAAGGCATTTTTGCTAAAATGCGCGGATTTTTATAAAGGCAAAATGTGAAAAAGGTTCATTTTATCGGCATTGGCGGTATTGGCATTTCTGCTATTGCAAGGTTTTTAAAAGAAAAAAAATACATTATTTCAGGCTCAGATATAAAACAAAGCGCGCTTACAAAAGAACTAGCAAATAGCGGTATGAAAATCACAATACCGCACGATGCAAGCGCAATTAGCGCAAATAAACCTGATTTTGTGGTGTATTCAGCCGCTATAAAAGAAAACAATCCTGAGCTAATTCAAGCCAAAAAAGATGGCATAAAATGCCTTTCGCGAAAAGAAGCTTTACCTTTTATTTTAGAGGGAAAGCGCGTTTTTGCCGTGGCTGGTGCGCATGGCAAAAGCACGACAAGCGCGATGCTTGCTAGCTTGCTTGATGGTAGCGTGATAATTGGCGCAATCTCTAAACAATTTGGCTCAAATATGAAATATTGCGAGAGCAAAAATGTGATTTTTGAAGCCGATGAGAGCGATTCTAGCTTTTTAAACTCTAATCCTTATTTGGCCGTGGTAACAAACGCTGAGCCTGAGCATATGGAGCATTATGATTATGATTTAGATAAATTCCACGCAGCTTACCGTGGGTTTTTAGAGCGTGCAAAATTGCGCGTGATAAATGATGGTGATGAGTTTTTAAGCTCGCTCAAAATCGATAGTATAAGGGTTAAAAAGCGTGATATTAGCGATATTAAGATGGTTTTAAGGGATTATGAACCTTATACTAGTTTTAATCTTAAAAATTTAGGGCGTTTTGAAGCTTATGGTATGGGCTGGCATATTGCCTTAGATGCCTCTCTTGCGGTCTTAGCGGCAAATTGTGAAATAGGCTTAGAGCTTGTGCGCGAAAGGCTAAAAGAATATAAAGGCATTAGGCGCAGGTTTGATATTTTAGTAGCTAGGCAAGATTACGCTTTGATCGATGATTACGGCCATCATCCAACAGAAATTGCCACCACGCTAAAATCAGCCGCCCAATATGCCAAACTTCTTGGTGTAAGCAAAATCACAGCGATTTTTCAGCCACATCGTTATACGAGATTAAAGGCGAATTTAGCGGGATTTAAAGAGTGTTTTAGGGGCGTTGATGAGCTGATAGTTTTGCCTGTTTATAGCGCTGGTGAAGAGCCAAATGGGCTGGATTTAGTGGCTGAATTTAGTGCGATTGATGGCGCAAGTAGTGTGATTTTTGCCAATAAAATAGAAAGAAATGGCGATTTTATAGAATTTAGCGATAATTTTGGCGTGCGCCACGCTTTAAAAGATGGGCTTGTGATAGGTTTTGGTGCGGGCGATATTTCAGCGCAAATGCGCGGAATTTAGGGCAAATATGCGAATTATTTTATTTTTAGTTTTAGTAATTTTAATCTTGGCGCTTATATCAATTAGCAGTGAAATTTTAAATAAAAAAGCAAAATTTGTGATTTTGCTGTTAGTGGCTTTGATTTGTGCTAGCGTGTTTTATTACACACAAGGCGTTAAGAATACGCAAAATGCGAGCTTAGAGCTACTTAGGGCTTACGAGCAGGGCAGAAGTTTAAGATGTGGAGAATATGAGGTAAATGCTAGCAATTTTGGCTTTGAATACGGCACGCAAAGCTTTGTGGCCAAGCGCGGCGCCAAAAACTACGAAGGCGTGATTTTGGATATCAAAAAATGCGAGATAAAAGAGTGAAATTTTAGATGGTTTTTGAAATTTAGTAGTTAAATTTATGCTATCTTTTAATTATAAAATAGCATGCGTTATTATGGTGTTTAAAAATTTAAAATCTATATTGCTACCTGAGTTTAAGCCAAAAGTTTTTTGGTATGTATATACTACCTTAAATGTTTTTTCTAAAATTTGCTCTTGTTTAGCATAATCCATGTATTCATTATTAGATAATTTTTCATATACATATTTTATTGTTTGTATTAGTAAATTGCCATTATATTGCCAAATATAAAATGTTTGCCCGTATTTTTGCTTGCAAAAATTTAAATAAAGTTCTTTTATTTGATACTCAACAGGTATGCCATAAAAATCATAATTGATAATAGTATGTAAGCTAGTATCGCTCGCAAAATCTTTTATATGATATTCTAAGGACGCACCATAAAAATTTACCGGCCTAGGTGTAGCTTTATATACAAAAAAGCTAATTATAGTTGCTATAATTAAAGATGTGCCATAAGTCGGTATTAACAAAATTAAAGCAAAAGCCCAAGTAATAATGTATATCATGAAGTTGCTAACCTTTGGATTATAACACTTAAAATTACAAGAAAAGGAAATGAAAGCAGAAAAATACCTCCAGGTATTAAAACGGGAGATACAATAACTCCAAATATAAGAGCAAAAGTGTTTGTTTCGCCATAAGTAGCCAAAAGCGCATCGTCTCCATTTGATCGTTTTAAATTATATATAAATTCTTCAATTATATAAAATTTGGAGTATTTACCTAAATGATTTGCTATCAATAAACTGACGCAAATACCAAAAACAAAAAGTACAAGTTGTTCCCGGGCATTAGCATTAGCAGTAGATAAAGCAAAGAGAAATCCAAAAAATAGTGATGAAGTAAAAAAAATGCAAGCTTCACTACTTTTTCTATACCATAAAAAAATCCCACCATAGAAAAACCCCCACCAAGACCAATCCCTTACTTTTTTGAGTTCTTTTTGTTCGCCTGCATTAAATGCCAAAATGGCTGTTTTTGCATAATACTCTACAGCTTCTGGCTTTTTAAAATAAATCAAAAGCTTTGAGCGCAAAAGTTTTTCATCGCTTAATACGCTTTTTGTGTAGTCGTCAAGTTGCATTTTTTCTCCTTTGTTTGTTTTTATAGCATCGTATTTTTGACCTTATGATAGCCACAAAGTAGTATTAACTTTTTGATTTTCATTTTTGTCCTTTTAGCTATTGAATTAGCATTGTATTTTATGAAGTTTATTAGAATATTTATTTTCATACATATAAAATTCTACGCTATCATCGCCTAATAGATTTTTTAGTGTTAATGCTATTATTTTAAAGTTAGAATCGCTAGAAATTTGACTATTTGAGCTATGAAAGCCTCTGCCTAACACAATTCTTTTAATGATTATATCTATATATGTATTTGTTGATATTATTCTTGCTTCTTTTTCATATTCCCAAATTTTTAATTTTGTTGTCATTATTTCATTTAGAGTGTCTTCATTTTTTATATCTTCTTTTTTTCTTTCTGTTAATTCATCAACATAATTAACTTTTTGCACATGTTCGTAATCATTTTTTAGTTTAAAGTCAATCCGCACTCCCTTGTGAGCGTTAGCATAATGAGCCCACATTAAATGTTCGCATTGGTCACTTGCTGCATAAATATCGTTTTTGGCAATGCTAAAAGAGCATATATTTTTTGTTTTATCCATTTTTGCATTATAGAAGTTTATTAAATCTTCTTTTGATAATTCTTTGATATCATAAGTAAAAGCAGATTCTAAAGTATCGTTTAAGTTGTAAAATGATGTGGCATGCAATCTTTTGTGTTTTAAAATATCAAAAAGTCGTGCGTTTTGTTTGTTGTTTTTGATGGTTAAAGGCTCAGAATTTATATCAAGAGCTCTATATTTTGAAAACATTTCTTCTTTTGAAATCATTTTTATCCTTTTTTAAAAAAAATTTTTCTATAGAGATAATCTCAATAGAAAGTTGCGCTGGGATTTTAATACAAATAAACTTAAATAAAACTTTTCTATAGGGATATTTTAAGATGTTAGAACTTCCGCAAATTACCACGCAAGCTGAAAATGACGAGTTTTTTGATATGGTTGCCAAAAATGTAAAACGGCTAAGAAATGCTAAAAATATATCTCAGTTAGAAACTGCGCTAAGCATAGGGCAAGCAAGTGGTGGATTTTACGCAAATATGGAAAATAACGCACACGGCAAGCATTTTAATCTACTTCATCTTTTTAAACTTTCACGACTTTTTGAGTGCGAGATGAGCGAATTTTTTAAAAAATAGATTAAAATTTTTAAGTTATTTTTAGAAATTTTAATTTTTTAAAGGGTGCTGAGCAAATTTTACGCAGATATTTAATAAATTTGAAATCACAGAGCGCGCAGAGTGCGGATTTAAAATAAATTTTAAATCACGCAAAGCATTTAAAATTTATATTAAATTATTTTACGCGATTATTTTACGCGATTATTTTACGCGATTATTTTACGCGATTATTTTACGCGATTATTTTACGCGATTATTTTACGCGATTATTTTACGCGATTATGTGGTCTTGTTTAAAAAATATTTTAAAATTATTAAATTTTAAAATGCGAATTTAAGCGCGCAAATTTATTCGCCTTTTCGCACTTGCGTGATTGTTTTGCCACCAAGGCCGTAGTTGTCTGGGTCTATCTCATCGATGATTACTACAATGTTTGCTTTATTTTTGCCTAGCACATCTACTAATAAATTACTAACACCATCAATTAGCGCCTTTTTTTGCTCTATGCTTACGACCTTGCCTTCTTCTTTTGTTATTTTTATATTGACAAATGGCATTTTTTCTCCTTTGAGGGCATAAGTTTAGCGCAATTTTCTTTAAATAAAATTTATTAAAATTTTTTGATATTGTTAGAAAATATTTAATTTATTAAACACTTCGTTTAAGTATTTTATTAGAAATTTTGATTTATAATCGCCGAGTGTTTGTTTTTAGGTAGTTTGATGGATTTTCAATCCTTTAAACTTTCATTAAATGTCTTACTAAAAAACCCAAAAAGGATACAAAATGGCAGCAAAAAAACCTTCAACAGCTGTAAAAAAGGTAGTTTTAGCTTATAGTGGCGGACTTGATACTAGCATTATTTTAAAATGGCTTCAAGATGAATATAAATGCGAGGTAGTAACATTTACCGCCGATATCGGCCAAGGCGAAGAGGTCGAGCCTGCGCGCGAAAAAGCCCTTAAATTAGGCATTAAAAAGGAAAATATTTTTATTGATGATTTGCGCGAGGAATTTGTGCGAGATTTTGTTTTTCCTATGTTTAGGGCAAATGCGATTTATGAGGGCGAATACTTGCTAGGCACTAGCATTGCGCGTCCGCTAATTGCAAAACGCCTAATAGAAATCGCAAAAATAACAAAAGCCGATGCCATAAGCCACGGAGCAACTGGCAAAGGTAATGATCAAGTGCGTTTTGAATTAGGTGCTTATGCGCTAAACCCTGATATAAAAGTAATTGCGCCGTGGAGAGAATGGGATTTAGATAGTCGCGAAAAACTACTAGCCTATGCTAAAAAGCACGGCATAGAAATAGCCAAAAAAAAGGGTAAATCGCCGTATTCAATGGATGCGAATTTATTGCATATTTCTTATGAAGGTTTAGTGCTTGAAGACCCTGCGCACGCGCCTGAGAGCGATATGTGGCGCTGGTGCGTGGATCCTAAAAAAGCCCCAAATAAAGAAGAAATTATAGAAATTGAGTATAAAAACGGCGATCCTGTTGGCTTAAATGGTAAAAAATTAAAACCGCACGAGCTTTTAGCTAAATTAAATGAATTAGGCGCAAAACACGGCATTGGTCGCCTTGATATCGTAGAAAATCGCTATGTGGGTATGAAAAGCAGAGGTTGTTATGAAACGCCAGGCGGCACAATAATGCTAAAAGCGCACAGAGCCATCGAAAGCATCACGCTAGATAGAGAAGCCGCGCATTTAAAAGACGAGCTAATGCCGCGCTACGCGCATTTAATCTACAATGGCTATTGGTTTAGCCCTGAGCGCAAAATGCTTCAAGCTGCCATCGATGAAAGCCAAAAATATGTAAATGGCACCGTGCGCTTAGAGCTTTATAAGGGCAATGTGAGCGTTATAGGGCGCGAGAGCAAAAAAGATAGCTTGTTTAATGCTGCTTATTGTACCTTTGAAGAAGATAGCGTTTATGACCAAAAAGACGCAAATGGCTTTATCAAGCTAAATGCCCTTAGATTCATCATTTCAGGCAAAGCTGGTAGAAAAATTTAGCTGTATTTTTAAAAACTTATAAACCTAACTAAGTTAGGTTTATAAGTTTAAAATTTTTAAGAGTTGAGCTTTTAAAATTTTAAAATTTCACTTTAAAGTAGCTAGCCAAAAATTTCATATTTTTCAAAAAATTTTAAATCATTTTCTAGCAGGCCTTTTTTGATTAGCTCATTTATCACAGAATGCGTGCAATTAGTTTCATCTGGCCATTTTCTAGGGTAGTTTTCAAGTTCGCTTTTGCTGGTTGCGTCTATGCAAATTTGCTCGCCGTCTATAAAAATATCGCGCAGGGCATCGATATTATTTGTGATACGCCAAACATTCATATAATCATTATCTAGCCTGGCTCGTTCATCTAAAAATATTAAAATTTTAAAATGCGCTTTAAAGCTAAGCAAGGCTTTAAAAACATCGCGCACAAGGGCATTTTTGGCAAATTTTATATAAGTTATGGGATTTTTTGTATCGCAAAATATTTGCTTGATGGCCAAAATCCCGCTATTTACGCTTTGAAATTTGGCTAAAAGCTCGCTATCATTTAAAATTTCTGGTGCCTTTGGCGCATAATTTACGCTAGCATCAATGCCTAATTTACCGCCATAGCAAGCATTTGGGCTAGCGTGATCTAATTGATCGCACACTCCGCTACTTAGCATTAAAGCGCGCGGGCTTAGGCGATCTAGCACAAAGCGCGCAAGAGCAGGGTAATCATCTAGCTTTGGCGCATTTTTTGGCACAAAAAGCGCGTGTTTAACAAAGCTCATTTGTCCAACGCCCCAAAATGCGTGCATTAGCTGGCTTGCATGTCCTGGGTAGAGATTATTAAATTTAGCCAAAATTAAGTTATGAAAAACGCCATTTTCTGGCATTTTATAATCAAGCAGATCTGGCGCTGTGGTGCGAAATAATGGCAAAAACACACGCTCAGTAGCCCCGCCAAAATATTTATCTTCAAGTGGCGGCTTACCAACTACCGTAGCATAAAAAACTGGATTTTTTTTATGTGTGATAGCACTAACTTTCATCACAGGAAAAGGCTCTTGTGGCGTGTAAAAGCCGGTATGATCGCCAAAAGGTCCTTCAAGCATAAAATCAGTATCCACAAAACCTTCGATAATAAAATCAGCATCATAAGGCACAAAAATATCATTTGTTAGCGATTTTACAAGCCTTGCGTTTTGCTTGCGAATAAAACCATAAAGCATTAGCTCAAAAATATTTTTAGGTAGTGGGGCTTGCGCACACCAAATGTAGAGCGGATCACCGCCAATAGCCACAGATACGGGCATTTTACGGCCTGCTTTTTTGTATTCGTGAAAAAAATGCGCTCCGTCTTTGTGGATTTGCCAATGCATGCCTAATTCATCGTTTGAATGCATTTGTAAGCGATACATGCCTACATTTTGAAATTTGCCATCAAGCGATTTTGTATAAACTTGCCCCATCGTGATGAAAGGCCCAGCATCTTTTTCCCAAGTTTTTAAGATAGGAAGTGCGCTTAAATCGCATGTTGGCATCGTAATTTCTTGGCAAATTCCACGAGATTTTAGGCGTTTTGGGAGTAGGGATTTGAGATTTAAAATTTGTGAAAAAAGGTTGATTTTTTCTTTTATTGTTATTGGTTTTTTAGGCATTAAAAGTTTTGAAATTTCATCAGCAATACTATCTGGATTTTTACCAAAAATAAGCTCTAAGGCATCTTGCGAACCAAATAAGTTTGTTAAAACCGGATAATTAAAGGGCTTGGCATTTTTATCTACTGGTTTTGTAAAAAGCAGGGCTTTGGAATGGGGCTTTTTAACCTCTAAGTAGCTTAAATGCGCTATTTCAAGCTCGGTAGAGCAGGGGGTGTTGATCTCGCGTAAAAGTCCATTTTGGCGTAAAATTTCTATATAATTTTGCATCGTTTATTCTCTTGTTAAAATAAGGCGTGAATTATAGCTAAAATAGTTGATTTTAAAATTTACTGCTTTTATATTTGAAATTTTATTTAAAGTCTTTCTATATATTATATAGAAATTTTATGTATATCAATAATACTAGCCGTAAAATATTCTTATTAAAGGCGCATATTTGGTATTTTTATGAGTTTTTACAAAAATTTTATAAAAGTTTTCAATTTTTTTTATATCTTTAAGCATTATTTAAGCCTAGCGCTTGTATAATTTCGCTCTTGCTTAACGGAGCAAGGTGCTTGAAACACTGATTATATCGTGCTTTGAGCGTGTTTTTTTAATTTTAAATTGTTTTTTACAACAAAGTCAATCTTTGAAATCTAAACAAGTGATCTAATTGAGCCAGTCATTTTATATGACTAAAATTATTTTACATTTCTAAATTAGTTTTTAGATTAAACTTTCATTTTTATGGAGAGTTTGATCCTGGCTCAGAGTGAACGCTGGCGGCGTGCCTAATACATGCAAGTCGAACGGACAAGTAAGAGCTTGCTCTTATGAGTTAGTGGCGCACGGGTGAGTAAGGTATAGTTAATCTGCCCTACACAAGAGGACAACAGTTAGAAATGACTGCTAATACTCTATACTCCGCTTTAACACAAGTTAGAGCGGGAAAGTTTTTCGGTGTAGGATGAGACTATATAGTATCAGCTAGTTGGTGAGGTAATGGCTCACCAAGGCTATGACGCTTAACTGGTCTGAGAGGATGATCAGTCACACTGGAACTGAGACACGGTCCAGACTCCTACGGGAGGCAGCAGTAGGGAATATTGCTCAATGGGCGAAAGCCTGAAGCAGCAACGCCGCGTGGAGGATGACACTTTTCGGAGCGTAAACTCCTTTTCTTTGGGAAGAATTTTGACGGTACCAAAGGAATAAGCACCGGCTAACTCCGTGCCAGCAGCCGCGGTAATACGGAGGGTGCAAGCGTTACTCGGAATCACTGGGCGTAAAGGACGCGTAGGCGGATTATCAAGTCTTTTGTGAAATCTAATGGCTTAACCATTAAACTGCTTGGGAAACTGATAATCTAGAGTGAGGGAGAGGTAGATGGAATTCTTGGTGTAGGGGTAAAATCCGTAGAGATCAAGAAGAATACCCATTGCGAAGGCGATCTGCTAGAACTCAACTGACGCTAATGCGTGAAAGCGTGGGGAGCAAACAGGATTAGATACCCTGGTAGTCCACGCCCTAAACGATGCATACTCGTTGTTGCTCTACTAGTTAGGGCAGTAATTCAGCTAACGCATTAAGTATGCCGCCTGGGGAGTACGGTCGCAAGATTAAAACTCAAAGGAATAGACGGGGACCCGCACAAGCGGTGGAGCATGTGGTTTAATTCGAAGATACGCGAAGAACCTTACCTGGGCTTGATATCCTAAGAACCTCTTAGAGATAAGAGGGTGCTAGCTTGCTAGAACTTAGAGACAGGTGCTGCACGGCTGTCGTCAGCTCGTGTCGTGAGATGTTCGGTTAAGTCCGGCAACGAGCGCAACCCACGTATTTAGTTGCTAGCAGTTCGGCTGAGCACTCTAAATATACTGCCTTCGTAAGGAGGAGGAAGGTGTGGACGACGTCAAGTCATCATGGCCCTTATGCCCAGGGCGACACACGTGCTACAATGGCATATACAATGAGACGCAATACCGCGAGGTGGAGCAAATCTATAAAATATGTCCCAGTTCGGATTGTTCTCTGCAACTCGAGAGCATGAAGCCGGAATCGCTAGTAATCGTAGATCAGCCATGCTACGGTGAATACGTTCCCGGGTCTTGTACTCACCGCCCGTCACACCATGGGAGTTGATTTCACTCGAAGCCCAAATACCAAACTGGTTATGGTCCACAGTGGAATCAGCGACTGGGGTGAAGTCGTAACAAGGTAACCGTAGGAGAACCTGCGGTTGGATCACCTCCTTTCTAGAGTACATTTGAATATTCTCTCACAAGATATTCATTAAGCTTGATTAGAGCTTGTTTAGGTTTGAGAGATTGACAATGGGGAATTAGCTCAGCTGGGAGAGCGCCTGCTTTGCACGCAGGAGGTCAGCGGTTCGATCCCGCTATTCTCCACCATAAAGTCTAATCAAAAAACTTACCCAAATTTTAAATCAAAGTTTTTTGATTAGACTTTCTAGTCTAAGCGTTATTTAAATTATCATTGTTAAAAGAAATCAAGTTTAATACAATTTTACAGGACTTGTTAAAGCTTTAAGCATTAAACTCTTGCAATTTAAGTTTAACTATCCAAACTTATTATTTTTATAATAAGCCAGTTAATGCTTTCCGTCTTGGGGTTTAAAGTTTAAATATTATAAAAGTTTAAAATTTCTAATTTATTTAAAATTTTAAATCATCTTTTATCTTTAACAAGGAAGTGATGCATTAGAATACACAATTTTGTAATTCAAATAAAGGTAAGCTACTAAGAGCAAATGGTGGATGCCTTGCCTAGTAGAGGCGATGAAGGACGTGCCAGGCTGCGATAAGTCTCGGGGAGCTGTCAAGGAGCTTTGATCCGGGAATTTCCGAATGGGGCAACCCAAATGATAGTAATATCATTTACCCAATGTGGAGCGAACTAGGGGAACTGAAACATCTAAGTACCCTAAGGAAAAGAAATCAATAGAGATTACGCTAGTAGCGGCGAGCGAACGCGTAAGAGGGCAAACCACTAGCTTGCTAGTGGGGTTGTAGGACTGCAATATAGACTAAACTTAGCTAATAGAATAGGCTGGAAAGCCTGAGCATAGAGGGTGATACTCCCGTATATGAAAGCTTCGTTTTACTTAGCAGGATCCTGAGTAGGACGGGACACGTGAAATCCTGTTTGAAGCTGGGTAGACCACTATCCAACCCTAAATACTACTACTAGAGCGATAGCGAACAAGTACCGTGAGGGAAAGGTGAAAAGAACGGCGGTGAGCCGAGTGAAATAGAACCTGAAACCATTTGCTTACAATCATTCAGAGCACTATGATTTATCAGTGTGATGGACTGCCTTTTGCATAATGAGCCTGCGAGTTGTGGTATCTGGCAAGGTTAAGCAAACCCGGAGCCGTAGCGAAAGCGAGTCTTAATAGGGCGTTAAGTCAGATGCTGCAGACCCGAAACGATGTGATCTATCCATGAGCAGGTTGAAACCGGTGTAAGAGCCGGTGGAGGACCGAACAGACGGCTGTTGAAAAAGCTCCTGATGACTTGTGGATAGGGGTGAAAGGCCAATCAAACATCGTGATAGCTGGTTCTCTCCGAAATATATTGAGGTATAGCGTTGTGTCGTAATACTAAGGGGTAGAGCACTGAATGGGCTAGGGCATACACCAATGTACCAAACCCTATCAAACTCCGAATACTTAGTATGTAATCACAGCAGTCAGGCGGCGAGTGATAAAATCCGTCGTCAAGAGGGGAACAACCCAGACTAACAGCTAAGGTCCCAAAATCTCATTTAAGTGGAAAACGATGTGAAGTTACTGAAACAACCAGGAGGTTGGCTTAGAAGCAGCCATCCTTTAAAGAAAGCGTAATAGCTCACTGGTCTAGTGATTTTGCGCGGAAAATATAACGGGGCTAAAATGAGTACCGAAGCTTTAGGCTTGCATACAACTTAGATTATATAAATTAACTTTTATTTATGGTTAAATTTTAAAATTTATAAAGTTAAAATTTGAAATTTTAATAATAGTATTTTTAAAAATATTTTAAAAATATTCTTATTTTAAAATTTTGCTAAATAATCTAAGTTGTGTGCAAGCGGTAGGAGAGCGTTCTATTTAGCGTTGAAGATGTACCGGTAAGGAGCGTTGGAGCAAATAGAAGTGAGCATGCAGGCATGAGTAGCGATAAAAGGGGGTGAGAATCCCCTTCGCCGTAAACCCAAGGTTTCCTACGCGATGCTCGTCATCGTAGGGTTAGTCGGGTCCTAAGCAAAGTCCGAAAGGGGGTATGCGATGGAAAATCGGTTAATATTCCGATACCAATTATTGTGTGCGATGGAAGGACGCTTAAAGTTAGTGGAGCTAGCGGATGGAAGTGCTAGTCTAAGGAAGTAGGTTAAGTGGTAGGCAAATCCGCCATTTTTTATCCGAGATCTTAAAGGCTTATGACGCTCTTCGGAGTAGATTAAGAATCCATAATACTATCGAGCCAAGAAAAGTTTCTAAGTTTAGCAATAATTGCCCGTACCGTAAACCGACACAGGTGGGTGGGATGAGTATTCTAAGGCGCGTGGAAGAACTCTCTTTAAGGAACTCTGCAAAATAGCACCGTATCTTCGGTATAAGGTGTGCCTAACTTTGTTAGTGGATTTACTCCACAAAGCATTGAAGGTTACAACAAAGAGTCCCTCCCGACTGTTTACCATAAACACAGCACTCTGCTAACTCGTAAGAGGATGTATAGGGTGTGACGCCTGCCCGGTGCTCGAAGGTTAATTGATGATGTCAGCTCTGCGAAGCATTTGATCGAAGCCCGAGTAAACGGCGGCCGTAACTATAACGGTCCTAAGGTAGCGAAATTCCCTTGTCGGTTAAATACCGACCTGCATGAATGGCGTAACGAGATGGGAGCTGTCTCAAAGAGGGATCCAGTGAAATTGTAGTGGAGGTGAAAATTCCTCCTACCCGCGGCAAGACGGAGAGACCCCGTGGACCTTTACTATAGCTTGACACTGCTACTTGGATAAGAATGTGCAGGATAGGTGGGAGGCTTTGAGGCTAGGACGCCAGTTCTAGTGGAGCCATTGTTGAGATACCACTCTTTCTTATTTGGGTAGCTAACTAGCTTGCGTTATCCGCAAGTAGGACAATGTCTGGTGGGTAGTTTGACTGGGGCGGTCGCCTCCCAAAATGTAACGGAGGCTTACAAAGGTTGGCTCATTGCGGTTGGAAATCGCAAGTTGTGTATAAAGGCATAAGCCAGCTTAACTGCGAGGCATACAGGCCAAGCAGGGACGAAAGTCGGTCTTAGTGATCCGGTGGTTCTGTGTGGAAGGGCCATCGCTCAAAGGATAAAAGGTACCCCGGGGATAACAGGCTGATCTCCCCCAAGAGCTCACATCGACGGGGAGGTTTGGCACCTCGATGTCGGCTCATCGCATCCTGGGGCTGGAGCAGGTCCCAAGGGTATGGCTGTTCGCCATTTAAAGCGGTACGCGAGCTGGGTTCAGAACGTCGTGAGACAGTTCGGTCCCTATCTGCCGTGGGCGTAAGAAGATTGAGGAGAGTTGACTCTAGTACGAGAGGACCGAGTTGAACGAACCACTGGTGTATCTGTTGTTCTGCCAAGAGCATCGCAGAGTAGCTAAGTTCGGATGTGATAAGAGCTGAAAGCATCTAAGCTCGAAGCCAACTCCAAGATGAATCTTCTTTTAAGAGCTCGGAAAGACTATCCGTTTGATAGGCTGGGTGTGTAAGTGGTGAAAGCCATTTAGCTGACCAGTACTAATAGCTCGTTTGCTTATCTTTATAAGCATCACTTCCTTGTTAAGGATAAAATCCTTAGAAGTGTTAATTGATTAAGCTTGTATCTTTTACAATGTAAAGCTTTATAGCATTGTTAAATAAAAAATCATTGCATTTTATCTTACATTAAAGTTGCAAGAGGATTTTTTATTTAACAATGCTCGTGGCTATACAGACGAGGAAACGCCTTGCTCCATCTCGAACCAAGAAGCTAAGCTCGTCATGGCTGATGATACTATCTCTTACTGGGACCGGGAAAGTAGGTCGCTGCGGGCTTTGTTAAAATTTATTCAAAGTTTATTTTTAAATTATCTTTTATTTTTATTATGGTTTTTTTATTTATATTCTAAAATTTTATTTGCTTTACTTGCTTTTTTATTTAGATTAAAATTTTTATCTTTTTTAATTTATATTGATTTATATTTAAGTTTTTAAATTAAAATTTGTTTGTAATTGATATTAAAATTTTTAAAAATAAAAAATTATCAAAATTTTTAACATCGTAAAACTACACTCAAATTTTAAAATCTCAAAACTACATTCAAATTTCTAAATTATCTATTTTAAATATGTAAATTTTATAAAACTTAACTTCGCATTATAACTATAAAACAACGCAATAAATCACAATAAATAAAAGGAGTTAAAATGCCAAATAAAAAAGAACACAAAGCACAAGAAAAAGCGGATTTAGAAATTTTAAACCAAATCCAAAGCGATAGTCGCACTTTAAGCAAAGATGAATATGAGCAGTTAAAAAACAAAGCTTATTTAAAGCTTGAAAATCAAATATTTTTTAGCACAGATGATGCAATAATGATAAATTGATGTGCTTTTAGGTTATTGGTTAAACTGCTATAAATGCAAATTAGTGGCTAAACAATACAAAAATGCTGTATTATTAAGCCATAATTTATACACAAATGGCTAAAATACGCGCCTTTAACTCTAAAAATTTGCTTTTAAAGGAGAAAATATGAAAAAGATTTTAGTGTTATTATTAGCTTTGGCTGGGCTTATGTTTGGCGCTGTAAATATCAACACGGCTAGCAAAGAAGAGCTAATGAGCCTAAAAGGCATAGGCTCAGCAAAAGCCGATGCTATCATTGCTGCTAGGCCTTTTAATGAGATTGATGATATTAAAAAGGTTAAGGGCATTGGCGCTGTCATATTTGAGGGGATTAAGGGCGAAATCATCGTGAAATAAGCTTAATTAAAGTGCGTAAATGGCGCACTTTAATTTAGTGCGCATTTTTATTGATTGCGTGCTTTACATTTAACGCATTTTAAATTTACGCATTTTAATTTATGGCACACTTTAATTAAACGCGCTTGTATGTTTGGCACGTATTTTACATTTAATTACACACTTTATATTTAATCGCGCAAATCTGGCACGCTTAAAGTTCTTTAAAAATTCTAAATTTTAAACATTAAAATTTTCAAATTCTTTATTAAAATCTTTTAAAATTTTAAAAATTAAAATTTTCAAATCTTTATCAAAATATATTAAAATTTTAAAAAATTTTTAATATAAAAACTGCAAATAAAAGCTAGCTAATTGCGCTATCATATGAGAAAACTTAGTATGGCTTAGAAAATTAAAATTCAACATTCAAAAATTAAGATATTTTACAAAATAAGCAAATAAAATTAAAACAACAAGCTTAGCACAATAGCACAAGATTATTGATTTTTTTACAAGACTTATTTAAAATATTAATTAGAATTTTATAATTAAAAAATACAAAATTTTTTTAAAGGAATTTTATTTTATGATTTTTTTGATAATTATTCTTATGTTTGTGCCTTTTTGTGTTTTGCTTGCTTATTTGTATGCTTATGTGCTTTTTGGCGTGCTAAATCTTAGTAAAAATCTTAGCGTAAAAATAAGCTTTTTGGTTTTTTATGCGATTTTTACTTTGCTTATTTTATATTTTGGCTTTGGGGTTACTTTATTTCTTGCCGTGCCTGTAATAATTTTATCAATACTAATACTTAAAAGAAAAGGGTATTTTACAAACTTCACAAAAGTAAAACTAGCAATGTCTAGTGTGTGTATTTTGGTCTTTACTTGGCAGTTAGAAGTGCCACAGACAATAATAGTAAATCTTTTGCCAGTAAAGCTTGAAATAGTTAATGATGATTTTGAGTATATTGAAAATCCTAAGCAGAATTTTGGTAGAAAGCATAATATAGATTTTGATAATTTTGAGCGAAAAGAAAGCAAGAATTTTCTTAACTTTAAATATACAAAATATAATATTTTTGCTTGTGATGATTTTACTTGTAAAGGAGATAAAAAATATGTAGGATATATGTGGAAACCTTGGAGTGAACGGAGTTTTTGGGGCGGATGTGTCAATCTTGTTGGGCGATGCTTGGGGAGCATAGAACAATATAAAACGAAATTTGAATATTTTGTAGAATATTCAAATTTACCGCAATTTAATAAAGGAAAATAAAATGAAAAATCAAAATATATCATTAAATGAAGTAAAAAATTCAGCATTTCTAGCAAATGCTAGTTATGGCAATGTTGGTGGAGATAAAAAAGATGATTTGCCTAACTTAGGTGAAACAATCACAAACGACACCACAAATTCTAGTTTTCAAGTAGTGGAACAAACAAATGAGGATGGTGGCGGTTTTAGTGGAACTGTGTTTAAAAACACTGAAACAAATAAATATGTTATAGCCTTTCGTGGCACTAGCATTAGTATTCCAAGAGATTTTATAGATAATGCCATAATGGGGAAATAAGATGAGTTTATTTCATATAGACTGCGAATGTGGGCAAAAGATACCAAAAAACGGCGATATAGGTGCACCGCCTAGAAAAAAGCCAAAATTTTGGGGTTTTGGACTCCGTGATGAGCTACCTACTTATGATAGAAAATGCCCTAAATGTGGAGCAGAGTATAAGAAATATTGGATTGTAGGTCACCTGCAAAATTTATCAAATGTATTGATGTTGCCTATTATATTGGTTTCATCTCATTTTATTTGTAAAATTTTTTTTGGTAAGCAAGATTTATTTCTCTATGTTTGTCTTGCTGTATTTGTAGTTTGGTTTTGCGTCGAGATTTTTGCACTGTATGCTCAACCTTATAAAAAAATAATAAAGAAAGGATAAAAAATGGATTTTTTAAAACATATTGAAGATTTTGGTAAAGGTGTACTTGATAGTAATGATAAAGCATTCAATGAAATTCTAGTTTGGCAAGATAAAAACAGCGATGGTATAAGCCAAAAAAATGAGCTAAAAACTCTAAATGAGCATAATATTAAAAGCATAGATTTAGAATTTATGGCTGATAATACAGCCCTAGATAAAGATAATAAGCAAATTCTAGTTGGTAGCTTTGCTATAAATGATAGCGATAACTCACTGGCTAGTGATATAGATTTTAGCGTAAATAGCATAAAAATAAGTGCTTAAATTCTAGAATTTAAGGAATTTTAGAATTTGGGCATTTGTGTATTTGTTGGAGGGTTAAATTTCTAGAATTTAGAGGTTTATTTTATATTAAAATATGTAAATTTATTCTTTAAAAATATTTAAATATTTTTTTAGAAAGATAAATTAATAAAATTCTAGAATTTGTGTAATATTTATCTAGAATTTAGCTTAAAAAAGTTGGAATGCGGATTTTATTTTAGAAAAATGGTTTTAGATGAATTTTAAATTTGAAATTTTATTTATACAATTTACATAAAATTCTTTAAATTCTAGAATTTAGTAAAGAAAGTTATAAAAAACTATAAGTAAATGATATTTATTTAATAAGTTATTTAAATAAATACTACTTTTTTGAAAGGTTTAAAAATGAAAATAAAAGAAAAGTTAGCAAATTTTAAGACAAATTTTGATGATAAATTTGAGAAAAATAAAAATACATTTTATATATTAACTTACATTATATTAATAATGTTATTTGGGCCTTTACTTCTTGAATACGATACCATTAGAACATTCCCAAAACCACTAGAATACCTTTATAAAGTAAAAGGGGAAGTTAGTTCTTATGGTTATAGCAAAAAGGATGTAACACACGGAACATTGATTTTAAAACTAGATAATGGAGATTTGGAACGATTTCGTATATTTTCATGGGATGATGAAATTTATAAAAATTTAAAAGGTAAAATGGTTGTAATTTATGCATCAGAGGCTACTTTTTTAAGCGAACCAACTATAAAACAAATCGAAAATATTGAAGGTGAAATTTTAATAAAATATGATTTTAATAAAGAAATAAATAATAGAACAAAAAGAACTCTGGATGAATTTTTATTCTATTTTTATGTGATTTTATCTTTTATTTTTATCCAAATACTTTTTTATGACCTTAGACTACAATATAAGAAATCAAAACAAGGAGTAAAAAATGGCTAATGAAATTTTAAATTCTCTTTTGAGAATAAAAATTGATGGTGAGCTTAATATAGGTAATATGATGAACTCTTTTGTAGGAACAAATATAGATATAGCCAAGATGAAAGATGAGGCATCTCTTAATAATTTAAGAGACTTAGCCATTGATACTGCGAAGCTTGGGCATAGCATTGTGGAGGGTTTGGCAAAGCCGCTTCCTGGTATCGGTGTAGGCGTTGGCGCAGTTTCCCTATGGAATAACTGGAATAAAATTCAAAATAAAAAAGATACAGATAAAATAACAGATCAAGAAATTCTAAATGTAATTAGCGATACCACTGGCTTGATTGCCTCAGCTGCTGGCACAGCAGCCGTGATAGGTACTACTGCTGCGGCTGGTGTGTCACTTGGGCTTGTGGGTGTTGGGCTTGGTGTGATTAGCGTAGGCACTGGCATTATCGCCTATGGTATGGGAGGTAGCACTGCTATAAGCGATGGTGTAAGTGCTATGAATAAAGCATTTAGTGAGCTTGCAGATACGCTTGGTGCGGCGTATGATAAAGCACTAGAAAGCGTGAGTGGAGCTTTGGATAAAGCATTTGATTCTATAATGAGTGGGAGGAAGTTACCTAGTGCTGATTATACCGACCTTGTAAATAAGCTACACGAAATAAATACCAAAATGTCAAATAATGGCGATACGCTAAATATCTCACTTTACGACCCTATTGCTCTTGATTTAAATGCTAATGGCAAGATCGATACTCTAAGCCTAGAAAATGGCGTATTTTTTGATCACAATGGTGATAAAGTAGCTTTTAAATCAAGCTGGGTAAATAGTAGTGATGGCATTTTAGCAAGAGATATAGATGGCGATGGGGCTATTACAAGCGGAGCAGAATTATTTGGCAATTTTACAAGGCTAAAAAATGGCGAGTTAGCTAAAAACGGCGCCCAGGCTTTAAAAGATTTAGATGATAATAATGATGGTATTTTTGATAGTAATGATAAAGCCTTTAATGAAATTTTAGTTTGGCAAGATAAAAACAGCGATGGTATAAGCCAAAAAAATGAGCTAAAAACTCTAAATGAGCATAATATTAAAAGCATAGATTTAGAATTTATGGCTGATAACACAGCCCTAGATAAAGATAATAAGCAAATTTTAATTGGCTCATTTAAGATTAGTTCTAGTGTAAATAGTGTAAAAATAAGTGCCTAAATTCTAGAATTTAAGGAATTTTAGACTTTGAGCATTTGTGTATTTGCTGTGGGTTAAATTCTAGAATTTAAAAAGATAAATTTTAGAATTTAAATATTTAAATATATTACTTAAATTATATAATTTAAGTAATATATTGAGCTTTATTTTATATAAAAAGATAAAATTATAGTTTTTGGTTTAAATTTTAAAAATGAAAGGATGTAAAAATGAGAGACTATGACAAAGAGCCATTGATAATAAAGACAGAGCAACTTCATTTATTTTTATTTGACTTTGTCTGGTGTCTTATTGGTATTTCTGTCATTTATATTGGCCTAGAAGATGCTTTTGGCGAGAGAAAAACTCATTATCCTATGGCTGGTGTTGCTATTGGGCTTAGTATAATTTTTATGTCAATTTATTCAATAATTAAAGTCAAAAAATCACCTAAATTATTTACAAAAATTTATAATGATAAAATAATTAGAGATTACATTTTTGAAGATAATAAAGTAAAAATCTGGGAGATAAAAAATCCATATAAAGTTACTTGGTATTTTAAATCTATTTGGCCCAAAGAAAAAGTTAAAGATGGAAAGAATATTCTTTATTATGCTTTTAGGCTGATTTTTTGGGCTCTTGGTATGTTATTATTTTTAGTTTTATTTGCTATAAATAAATTTAAACTTCAAAAATATTATATCATAGAAAATGATGATTATATTTTTTCTGTAAAAATGACAGATGAAACAAAAGAGTTTTTTGGCGAAACAAAATTTTCTTGGAAAATACACTTAATATAAAGGAGAAAAAATGAGTAATGTTCTTAGCACAAATGAGGTGGCTAAAAATAAGGTGCCTGATCTTTTAAAAGATACTTTGACTGTTACTGGGATTATAAAAGATGGCATAATTGATTTTGCTGTTTTAGCAAGCGATAATGTAAAGGCTTTACTAAAAGGTTCTGCTAAGCCCTTACAGGCTTTTATAGAAGCTGTGGATGGCAAAGATTGGCAACAAATTAGTGGCAAAATGCTAGGTGCGACTATTGATGTGTTTGCTTTTACTAAAGCATTAAAGTTGTTAAAATTCTCACCTAATAAAGAGTATTTAATTGGTGCAGGTGCTAGTTCTGGTGCTTTCGTAGCCGACAAACTAGACTTTTCGTTCGCTGATTACTCTGAAAAAGCTTTTCCTGCTGCTGCGAAGTTTTGGGAGAAATTAAGCAGTGATGAAGAATACGCAAATCAAGTATTAGACGGCTTAAAAAAAGTAGCAGATGAAAAACAATTTACAAATTACTATAAAAACACTACGATAGAGAAATTTTTAAGTGATTTTAAGGAGTTATTGACACCGCTAGATCCAAAAGACTTTATAAGTGATACTGCTAATGCCTACAAAGACAAGCAATATGTGGATTTCGCTGGTGCTTTAAAATACTTTAACGAAGATGGCTCTGTAAATTTTGCTAAATATTTAGCAGATACTGCGAATATCTCACTTTACGACCCTATCGCTCTTGATCTTGATGGTAACGGCAAGATAGATACTCTAAGCCTAGAAAACGGCGTATTTTTTGATCACAATGGTGATAAAGTAGCTTTTAAATCAAGCTGGGTAAATAGTAGTGATGGCATTTTAGCAAGAGATATAGATGGTGATGGTAAAATCACTAGCGGAGCAGAATTATTTGGCAACTTCACAAAACTAAAAAATGGCGAGTTAGCTAAAAACGGCGCCCAGGCTTTAAAAGATTTAGATGATAATAATGATGGCATTTTTGATAGTAATGATAAAGCCTTTAATGAAATTTTAGTTTGGCAAGATAAAAACAGCGATGGTATAAGCCAAAAAAATGAGCTAAAAACTCTAAATGAGCATAATATTAAAAGCATAGATTTAGAATTTATGGCTGATAATACAGCCCTAGATAAAGATAATAAGCAAATTTTAATTGGCTCATTTAAGATTAGTTCTAGTGTAAATAGTGTAAAAATAAGTGCCTAAATTCTAGAATGTGTGTAATATTCTAACTAGAATTTAGCTTTAAAAAGTTCTTTGCCAAAATGCGGGTTTTGGTTTTTTAGACAATGATTTTTTGGCTAAATTCTAGAATTAAGGATTGATTTAATGAGAGAAAAATATTTAAAAATATGTTCTTTTGCTAAAAGTAGAAATATGCAAATTATTTTGTTTGTTTTAGTTTCTATTGTTTATTTAGTTTGTGTTGTATTTGCTCTTGGAATATCATATTTCTTATATTTACCAAGTATTCAACAATTTTTATATGTATTTGGATCATTTTTAAGCATTTGCCTATATTACAAAACTTTTGAAAAACTCATAAAAAAAAGAAATATTTTTTTTAATTTATTATTTTTATCTTTTTTTATTTTATTTTTTGTTATTTCAGTTTTCAATATAAAGCTTTTGATACCAAATTATTAAAGGAGAAAAAATGTCAAATATTGGTTTTATTGGCGTTGTAAATATAGAGCGCAGAGAAAAAATATATGTTTATCAAGAGGATAAAGTCTCATACAAAAAAGGAGATATTAGCAAATCAGCTGCTGGTCATATGCATGTTAAATTTGTAAATTTATCAACTGGTGAGGTTCAAAATTTTGGTTTTGAATCATCTTATATAGAAGCTTTTGGCGACGGGCAAGTGGTACATCACGACAGTGAGGCTTATATAGGTAAGCCAGATCTTATTAGCCCTTTCGCTTTAGATTATGAAAATGGAAATAATGCCATCAAATATTGGGAGAATTTAGAAGAATTTCCAAATGATTATAATCTTTTCATAGATACTTGTATTGATTATCTAGAATTTAGCTTAAAAAAAAGCTAGCTTTTTGCTAGAATGCGGGTTTTGGTTTTAGAAAATGATTTTTTGCTTAAATTCTAGAATTAAGGATTGATTTAATGAGAGAAAAATATTTAAAAATATGTTCTTTTGCTAAAAGTAGAAATATGCAAATTGTGTTGTTTGTGTTGGTTAGTTTTACTGCGACTTTTTATGCCTTTATGGTTATTTTTTCTGCTTATTTTCTTGGATACATATTTTTTTCTGTGTTTAATTCAATTATTCAAAAATTTTCAATAATTTTTTTCTTGCAAAATTATCCCTTGCTTCTTGAAAGATATTTAAGCTTTTTTGGTGTTAGCATTTTATGCGTTTTATATCCTTTTTTACTTTTATTTTTATTTACCAAAACCCTTGACAAGCTTAAAAAATCAAAGTCAATTTTTATTGATTTATTTATTTTTATTTTATTATTTTGCGTTGCTGATTTGGTATTTTTTACATTTGAACTAACCGTAAAAGCTTTTTATTAAAGGATATTTTGATGAAAAATCTTTTTCTCGCTTTTAGTGTTTTTATAGTTTTACCTATTGTTTTTGTTAGTATTTACAAGTTAATTATTTTGCTTTTAAATAATTTATCAAATATTTTTAAAGCAGCCGTTTTTGGTTTTGGCATTATTTTATATATAATTATAGTTTTTGGTATTTTTTCGCTTTTTAATAAGTGCTTAAAAAAGCTAAAAAATAACGAAAGTTTAGAATATAACTTTTATATTTATTATATAAGCATAGCTATATTGTATTGCTTTGGTGTTAGATTATTTAATTTGTAAAAAGGAGAAAAAATGAAAGAAATTAAGTTTATTGCTGTTGCTAACATTGAGTCATCTGTTGCTTTAAGAAACGATGACAAAGAATCGGTGGCTGGTCATGTTTGGATTAAATACTTAAACTTAGAAACTGGGGAAATCCAAAACTATGGATATGAATTAGATGGCTCAAATCCTTTTTACAACAATGGAAAAGTAACGCATTATGATGATGAATTATATTTAGGAAAATCTCTTTTAGTAAGCACAAGATTAGATAAATATGCTAAGAATATAGAAGTAAATATGGCGCTAAATGATGATGATACCCTCACTTGCGCCATCATAGACAGGCTCATCCACCACAGCCACATCATTAGCATTAGCGGGCAAAGTTATAGACTAAGGGATAAAGCAAGGCTTTTAAACTAGAATTTGGGCTTTTTTATATTTCTCTACTGCGATTTTTTTAAATTCTAGAATTTCGCCCCACGCTGTCATTATCCGTCCATTTCTATGTCATTGTCCGCTTTAAGCGGACAATCTCTTTTTTAAAACTCTAAATTTTAGAATTTAGCTCTTTAAATTCTAAAATTTTCTTACTGAGATTGCTTCGGTCGTTTCGCCCCCCCCAATAACTGCGAGGGCTAAATTCAGAATTTAGCCTTTTATCTATGTAGTATTATTTTTAAATCATATAATTTATTTTTTAAAATTATTAAATTACATAATAATATAATTTTAGTCATATTTAGCTACTAGCTAGAATTTAGCTCAAAAAAGTTAGAATACGGAGTTTGGTTTAAAATTCAATGATTTTTACCAAAATTTAATATTTAAAAGAGTTGAAATGAAAATAAAAGAAAAGTTGGCTGAAATTAACGAAAGTATTTATCAAAAATTTTTGGCTAATAGAAGAGAATTATTTCGTTTATGCAGTTTTTTTTGTGCTGTATTATGTGCTGGTAGCCTTTTTTTGTTATGGTTGGCTAGTCCTGATGGAACACCGCTTGAAAAAATGGATAAATTTAGTGGTAAAGTTATATATGCTGGTTATAGCACAAAAAATGGCGTTGGGACTTTAAAGCTAGAACAGAGTAATGGAGATGTAAAACATTTTGAAATACACAAAAGAGATGAAAAAATTTATAATAGCGTAATGGGAAAATGGGTAAAAATTTATGCCTCAAAATATTCTTTTTCAAGCATGAAAAGGGTTGAACAATTACAAAATGAAAAAGCAGAAGTGCTAAAAAAATATGATTATTTAAGTTCATTAAAAAGTTTTAAAAACACATTTACAAACTTCTTTTTTGGTGGAGTTATTTCTATGGCTTTAATTTTAGGTTTTATATTATCTGAGCTTGTGTTCTATGATTTGGTAAAAAGTAAAAACAAAAAAATTTCTTAATTTTACTTACTCTAAAATGAATATTTATGCTTGTGATGATTTTGATTGTAAGGGAGATAAAAAATATGTAGGATTTTACTGGGAGCCTTGGAGCTATGCAAGCACACTTGGATGCATTAATGGTGTAAGCAGAAGTTGCAATAGATCTATAAACAGAAACAAAAGAGGTCGTGACTACTTAATGTCATTTATAGAAAATAGAAAAATAAAATAATAAGAGTAAAAACAATGAATAAACCAACATTAGAAAATGTAAAAAACTTAGCTTTTTTATCAAATGAAAGCTATAAAACGGCTGTTAATACAGTTCAAAAAGGTGAAGAAAAAGAGCAGATGTCTTTTAAACAGCCTTTAAAAAAACTCTGCTACAAATTCTAGTTTTTAATAGTTGAAATTTTAAAACATTCTAAAAGGCGAAAATATGAACAATGATGTTGAATGTCTGGCAGTTATAGAAAATAATCATTTAAAAGTTAATCATTTAGTGATTGTATTAATTGTTCTCTTTGCGAGTATTTGGTTTTTAATTTCTTATTTTAATGATGCAATAAGATGGTATGAGAAAACGGCAATTATATTTTGCTCGATTTCTTGTTTTTATTGTTTATATGAAATTTTCTCTTTAATAAAACGCAAAAAAATTTATACAAAAATTTACAATAACAAAATAATTCATGAATACTACGATAAATCAGGGCAACTTAGCATAATAGAAATAGAAAAACCTTATAATATTTACTGTCAATATTACGGGGGGATGACTTCTTTAAAAAGTAAAGAAAAATTAAATATTTTATACAAAGCTTTTTTATTTGTAGAATTTAATATTGTTCGTATTATCGCTATAATAATATTTTTTATTTACAATGGTTTTAAATTAAAAACATATTATATTGTCGATAGCAAAGATTATAGATTTTATTTCAAGGCAAACAAAAAAATAATAGAGCATTTTGGCGATGTTAAGGTTTTTTGGAAACTTTAAGTATTTATAAATATAAGTTTATAAGAAAAAATGTCGAATTTAATGCCAAAACTCAAATGCCATAATTAGCTAAAAACGGCGCCCAGGATTTAAAAGATTTAGATGATAATGCGGGTTTTGCTTAAAATTTTAAGTTTAATTGGTTTAAGTTGTTATGCGGTATTTAAAATTTTAAAATTTAAGTGTATTTACCCAAGCAAGCTTTAAATTTTAGCTTAATTAAAATTTAAAAATATTAAATTAAATTAAATTACAATTTAAACGCTCTCAATACAAATTTTATTATCAAAAACGTTCATAAATGATAAAAAATCTGCTAAAATGCGCCCTTAAAATTTTAAATAAAGCATTAAAATGAAAGATAAAATCACTCCGCCATTAATAGCTGGCATCGCATCTAGCACGCTGGCTTTGATTAAATTGGTTTTTGGTTTGGCTAGTGGTTCGGTGGCTGTGCTAAGCTCAGCAGCTGATAGCCTAAGCGATACGCTAATTAGCATTATAAATTATTTTGCCCTTAAAAAATCTCGCAGCACACCAAATGCAAGGTTTAATTTTGGTTTTGGCAAATTAGAAGCATTAAGCGCGCTCACTCAAAGCCTGCTAATAATTGCTGCTGGGCTATTTGTGGCGTATTCAAGTATTGAAAATTTCATAAGGCCAAGAGAGCTAAATTTAGGCGTTGGTATGCTGGTGATGATAATTTCTATCATAATTACAGCTTGTTTGGTGCTTTATTTGCGCCGTGCGGCCATAAAATACCAAAGCCTAATAATTCGCGCCGATGCCCTAAATTACGAAGCAGATCTCATTACAAATGCTGCTACTTTGCTTGCGCTTTTATTGGTGTGGATAAGTGGTTTTGTGATAGTAGATGCGTTATTTGGGCTGGCACTTAGCGCATATATTATTTTTAAGGCTGGCACTTTGGCTAAAACTAGCATTTATGATTTGCTTGATGAAGCCTTAAATCAAACTGAAATTCAGCAAATTTTAGATATCATCAAACAAAAAAAAGAGATAATCAATTTTCACTCGTTTCGCACACGAAAGAGTGGTAATATCAATATTTTAAGCGTTCATTTAGAATTTGTGCCTGATATTTTGCTTTTAAATGCGCACGAGGTTTCAAAACAAATAGAAAATGAGATTAAAAGCACTTTTGGCGAGCAAAAATGGATATTTGAAATACATTTTGATACAGATGATGATAGTGCCGATGAACTTTATGCTGAAAATTTGGCTTTAAAATAACAAAAAGGATAAAAATGAAAGTAGCTTTAATAGCCCATAAATATTGCGGTAGCAAGGATGAAACCATCAAAAAAACGCTATCTTTAATACAAAAAGCAGCACTAGATGGCGCACAACTTGTGTGCTTACAAGAATTACACCAAGGCCCATATTTTTGCCAAGATGAAAATGTGGATAATTTTGAGCTTGCAAGAGATTTTGAGAGCGATTGTAAGTTTTGGGGTGAAGTGGCTTGTAAATATGGCGTAGTGCTGGTTACTTCGCTATTTGAGCAAAGGGCGCCAGGGCTTTATCACAATAGTGCCGTGGTATTTGAAAAAAATGGCGTAATCGCTGGCAAATACCGCAAAATGCATATCCCAGACGATCCAAATTTTTATGAAAAATTTTATTTCACGCCAGGTGATTTGGGTTTTGAGCCGATAAATACTAGCGCTGGGCGTCTTGGCGTGCTGGTGTGCTGGGATCAGTGGTATCCAGAAGCAGCTAGGATTATGGCGCTAAAAGGCGCGCAAATGCTGATATATCCAACAGCAATAGGTTGGTTTAAAAATGATAGCGATGATGAAAAAATCAGGCAATTAAACGCGTGGAAAGCCGTTCAGCGCGGGCATGCCGTGGCAAACTCACTGCCTGTTATCACAATAAACCGCATCGGTTTTGAGAGCGCACCATACGCAAAAGATGAAGATGATGGCATTTTGTTTTGGGGCAATAGCTTTGTTTATGGCGCACAAGGTGAAGAGCTTTTTATGAGCGATGAAAGTAGCGAGCTAGCCAAGGTAGTAGAAATCGATATGGCGCGCTGCGAGAATGTGCGAAGATGGTGGCCGTTTTTACGCGATCGCAGAATAGATGCGTATGATGAAATTTTAAAAAGATATTGTTTATAAAGATTTGATTTTTTAACTCTAAAAAGCTTGTAATTATGCTTTTGGCGTTTAAATAAGCTCTTATTTAAAATTTTAGCTTAAATTAAGGCTTATAAAATTCATTATGGCGCGCTAAATATAAATTTTAAGTTTATAAAGTTTTATAAATTTTAAATATGCGCGCGCAAAAGTGCTTTCATCTCTTTTACGGCTAGGTTTAAGCCAGTAAAAACAGAGCGCGCGATGATGCTTTGGCCGATATTTAGCTCAAAAATTTGCGGAATTTGCGCTACTAGGCATACATTTTGGTAGTTTAGTCCGTGTCCAGCGGCTACTTTGATGTTGTGTTTATTTGCGTAAATTGCGGTGTTTTGTATATTTGCTAGCTCGTTTAAGAGATTGGCTTTAAGCGCGTTTTTATCAAGGCAAGCAAGGCTTGGGATAGAATATTTGGTGTGGGATAAATTGCTATTTAGCATTAAAAAAGCATTTGCGTATGCGCCTGTGTGAAGCTCTACTATATCGCAATCAAGCTCTTTTGTGGCGTCTATTGCGTCTTTTAGCGGATCTATAAAAAGTGAAATTTCAATTTCGTTTTCTTTTAGTTTTTTTATGGCCTCTTTTAGCCCTTTTGCTTTTAGGTTTAATCCGCCCTCTGTGGTCAGCTCGGCTCTGCGCTCAGGCACGATTGTAGCGCGCTGTGGGCGTAAATTACAGATTATATCAATTATGCTAGGTTCAATGCTGCATTCAATATTTACAGGCACTTTACAAAGTTTTATGATGTTTAAGGCATCGTTTTCATCGATATGGCGGCGATCTTCGCGCAAATGCACGGTGATTTGATCAGCGCCGCCACTAATTGCTTCATACATACCAGCGATGATATCAGGGTCATTTACCGCCCTAGCTGCGCGCAAAACGCAAATATGATCGATATTTACACCTAAATTCACGCTATGCCTTTAAAAATTTTATCTTGTTCGGCAAAATACGGCTTTAAGGCCTCGTAGGCAAAATTTATTTCTTGAAATTTCTCTCTTAGCTTGGCGTTATCGGCGTTTAGTTTATTGGCGCTATCTGGATGGTAGAGTTTGCTTAAATGCAAATAATTTGCGCGTACGGTTTCAAAACCATCATCTAAATTACAACCAAGCATAATAAAATGCTCTTCAAGCAAGCTAGCAAGCATAGTAAAACGGCGCTTATACGCGCAACTATCGATAGTACCGATGATCTTACAAAACTCACCATAAGCTTTTTGATCGTAAATAAAATTAAGTGTGTAGTTTAAATGCTCTTTAAAGCTGATTATATCGCTTAGGCGTTCTAATTCGCTAGCATCGCCGATGATAAAGCGAAGTATATGAGAAAGCCCATCGTGCTTAGCACCGATCATTTTTACTAGGTATTTTTTGAGTAAATTATCGGCAAATTTTACATCAAAGATTACAGAATTTTTATCAAAATACATAGGCAGATTTATTAAAATTTTAATTGAGTTTGCCTTTTTAAATACCAGCTTAATATCGGCATTTTGGCTGTTTGTAAAATCTAAGTTAGTAGAATTTATGCGCTCAAAAATTTTAGAGATTAGTTTTAAAAAATATCTTCTTTGGACTAGTTCATTTACATTATAAAATGCGATTATTTTTTGTTTTGAACCAATTGATCGCTCAAAGCAACTACGCATTTTGCTAGCAAGACTCATAAAAAGCTCATCATCACTAGTGCTAATTACGATAGAATTTTCACCGCAAAGCACCTTAAAATCACGCTCTACGCTCATTTGATATCTCCAAAGTAAGCAAAAATTATTCCGTAAAATTCCTAATTATATCATAAAAACGCCAAATTTTAATATTTTTTGCTTGATTTTTTTATAAAAATATTGATTTTTAAGGATAAATAGATTATTTGCGGCATAAAATTTGTAAATTTTATAAAATTTATTAGGGTTTTGGATTGAAATTTTGGTGGTTATTTAACATTTAAGTGCTGGTAAATGATTTTGCATTAAATCTCGCGGAGTTTTGCTATTTCATCTCTTAGGGCAATAGCCTTTTCAAATTCCAAATTTTTGGCCGCTTGGAGCATTTGCGCTTTTAATTCTTTTATGATTTTGGCGCGCTCGTTTGCTGGGAGTTTTTCAAGTTTTTTGCTTTTATTTAGTAATTCGGCTTGGTTATTTTCTTGATGAAGGCTTTGTTCTACTTTCCGGGCTACTGAGCGCGGGGTGATGCCGTGGGCTTTGTTGTATTCATCTTGGATTTTGCGGCGGTGGGTTGTAATATCTATGGCTTCTTGCATAGATTTTGTAATTTTATTTGCAAAAAGCAAAACCGTGCCGTTTTCATTTCTAGCTGCTCGTCCCATGGTTTGAATTAACGCCGTAGCCGAGCGCAAAAAGCCTTCTTTATCAGCATCCATCACCGCCACAAGTGCCACCTCTGGCAAATCCAGCCCTTCGCGCAATAAATTTATGCCTATTAACATATCAAAAACTCCCGTGCGAAGTCCGCGAATTAGCTCGTTTCGCTCGATGGCATCGATGTCTGAATGTATATATTTTACCTTTATGCCAAGTTCTAAATAATACTTACAAAGCTCTTGTGCCATTTTTTTAGTTAGCGTGGTTACTAGCACTTTATCGCCATTTTGTATGCTTTTTTTGGCTCTATCGTATAAAATTTCTACTTGATTATCGCTTGGGATTACTTCGATTTTTGGGTCTAATAAGCCAGTAGGGCGCAAGATTTGCTCATAAACACAACCCTTGCTAAGCTCTAATTCATAAGTATTTGGCGTAGCTGAAACAAAAAGAAAATGTGCTTTTTTATTGATAAACTCGTCAAATTTTAATGGGCGATTATCAAGCGCGCTAGGCAAGCGAAAGCCGTATTCAACCAGCACATCTTTACGGCTTTTATCGCCTGCATACATGCCGCGAAATTGTGGCAAACTCACATGGCTTTCATCGACTATTACTAAGTATTCTTTATTTTTGATTTCATAATAATCAAACATTGTATAAGGCGTTTGTCCTGCCATCTGCCCTGTTAAATAGCGCGCGTAGTTTTCTATGCCTTTTGTCATACCGGTGGTTTTAAGCATTTCTAAATCAAACTCCACGCGCTGTTTTAGGCGCTGGTATTCTACTAGGCGATTATTTTCTTTGTAAAATTTTAAACGCTCGCTAAGCTCGTTTTGAATGCCTAAAATGGCAGATTGTAGGCGGTTTTGGCTTACGATGAATTGCGAAGTGGCATAAAGGGTAAATTTATTAAAATTTTGAATTTTTTTATTTTCTAATGCGTCAAAGCTATAAAGTGCTTCTATTTCATCACCAAAAAACTCTATGCGAATTGCGCTATCATTATAATAAGCTGGATAAATATCAACCACATCGCCATTTACGCGAAAATCGCCCCTGTCAAAATACGCATCATTTCGCTTATAGCCCATATCCACAAGCTTTAAAAGCAGTTCTTTTTGGCTAATTTTTTGGTTTAATTCTAAAAACATCACCATGCCTTGATACTCCCCAGGATTGCCTAAGCCGTAATTTGCTGATACTGAGGCTATTACTATTACATTATCAAAGCTCAATAAATTCGCACTAGCACTTAGGCGCATTCGCTCTAATTCATCGTTGATTGAGCTGTCTTTTTCTATAAAAAGATCTTGGCGCGGGATGTAAGCTTCTGGCTGGTAGTAATCATAATAGCTTATAAAATATTCCACATAATCCTTGCTAAAAAAACCCTTAAACTCGCTATAAAGCTGAGCTGCAAGGGATTTGTTGTGTGTCATTATTAGGGTTGGGATATTCAAGCGCGCGATGATATTTGCCATACTAAAAGTTTTGCCGCTGCCAGTAACGCCTAAGAGCGTGGCGTATTGCGCGCCATCATTAAAGGCCTTTACAATGCCATCTACTGCGTTTTTTTGATCTTGGCTTAGTTTAAAGTCGCTAGTTAGGGTAAAAAGTTTTTGCATTCGCAGATTATAACTAAAATTTTAAAATTTGCTTTATTTTTTTGCGCGTTATTCAAACTGACTTGAAATTTTAAAATTTCTTTAAAGATAAAATTTGCTTAAATTTTAAAATTTCAAGCGCGCGCAGATGCAATTTTAAGCTATTTAAAGTAAAAAATGCTAGAATTTGCCCTTTTAAAATTTTAAAACATAAGGCAAATAATGGGCGTAGATAAATCGCTTTTTTATACTACTTCATTTTTAATATCCGTTGGGATTGCGTTTTCGCTTTCACTTAGTGTTTATACTACGCTTTATTTTGATGTGCCGGTTTATCATTTTTTTATACGGCAATTTTGCGTGGGCATGGCTTGTATTTTTATTATTTGGTTGCTTTCTCGTTTTGATGCTAGTAAGCAGATTTTAGGTGGTTTGACGGCTTTTGAGATTGTTGGTTTTATGCTTTTTATTGGTTCGTTTATTGCGATGGCGATAATGGAGATTTTGCCTAGTTCTCTTGTGCCATTAACAGGCGGAGCAAGGCGCTGGATACGGCTTGGGCCTGTATCGTTAGCGCCTGTGGAGTTTTTTAAGATTGGTTTTGTGTTTTTTTTGTCTTGGAGTTTTAATCGCAAGCTAGATAGAAGTAAAAGAGGCATTAAAGAAGAATTTACATTGCTTATACCGTATTTTGCGCTTTTTGGCATTGCTGGATTTTTTATACTAATTTTACAAAAAGATTTTGGGCAAATTTTTTTGCTTATTCTTACTTTGATTATTTTAAGCACTTTTGCTGGAGCTTCTAAGCGGTTTTTTGTGTTAGTTGGCGCGGTTTTGAGTGCTATTTTAGCCATTGCCATTATCATGCAACCTCACCGCATAAGGCGTTTGGAGGGCTGGTGGGTAACAAATCAAGATTTTATTTTATCTTTTTTGCCTACTGAATACGCAAAATTATTGTATCTCACAGACGCACAAGAGCCTTATCAAATTACGCACTCGCTAAATGCTATGTATCATGGCGGGATTTTTGGCACGGGGCTTGGCGGAGGGACTTTTAAGCTTGGGTTTTTAAGCGAAGTGCATACGGATTTTGTGCTTTCTGGTATGTCAGAAGAAATAGGCTTTGTGGGGATTTTATTTTTAACTTGTGCGCTAATATGGGTGATTTTTAGAATTTTAAAAATTAGTTCAAGAAGTGAAAATAATGTGTATCATTTATTTTGTCTAGGTGTGGCTACTGTGATGTCTGTGGCGTTTTTAATGAATGCTTATGGGGTAACTTCTATCACGCCAGTTAAAGGCATAGCGGTGCCGTTTTTAAGCTATGGTGGTAGTTCGCTACTTGCGCTTAGTTTTGGTATTGGTATGGTGCTTATGGTAAGCAAAAAAGCTAATTTATCGTAAATTTTAATTAAAGGCAAGTTATTATGATTTGTATTACAGGTGGTGGAACGGGCGGGCATTTAGCGATTGCAAAAACTCTTGCAACCGAGCTAAACTCGCGTGGCATAAAATGTATTTTTATAGGTTCGCAAAAAGGGCAAGATAGAGCGTGGTTTGAAAACTCAGAGCTTTTTAGTAAAACTTATTTTTTGCCAAGTTCTGGTGTGGTTGATAAAAAGGGGCTTAAAAAATTTTTATCATTATTAAATATATTAAAGCTAATTAAGCAATGCCACGCGATTTTTAAAAAAGATGAAATTTGCGCTGTAATTAGCGTGGGCGGGTATTCAAGTGCTAGCGCAAGTATGGCTGGCGTGCTATTTGCTAAGCCTTTATTTTTACACGAGCAAAACGCAATAATAGGGCGTTTAAATGCGCTTTTAAAGCCCTTTGCTAAGGGATTTTTTAGCTCATATTTTGAGCCAAAATACGATTATCCAATAGATAAAAAATTTTTTGAGGGCGCAAGAATTAGGAAAGAATTAAAGCAAATTTTATTTTTAGGCGGTTCGCAAGGGGCTAGCTTTATAAATTCCCTTGCCTTAAACCTAGCCCCATCTTTGAATGAAATGGGCATTAAAATAAGCCACCAAAGCGGAGAAAAAGAGTTTGGGCAAATTTGCAAAAATTATGAAAAATTAGGCATTCAAGCTGATGTTTTTGCTTTTAGCAAGGATATGCCAAGATTGATGAATAAGGCTGATATTTGCGTAAGTAGAGCAGGGGCTAGTAGTTTATGGGAATTAAGCGCAAATGCCCTGCCTTGCGTGTTTATCCCTTATGCTCACGCAGCTAGCGATCATCAATACCACAACGCAAAATTTCTAAGCGATTTAGGACTTTGCGTGCTTAAAAGACAAAATGAAATTGATGCAAAACTTATGCTAGATATTATAAAAAATATGAACTTAGAGCAAATTTCAAAAGGGTTACAAGGGCAAATTTCAAGCGGTGGAGCTAGCAAAATTATTGATTTTGTGCTAGAAAATATCAAAAAATAACCACAAAAGCCCATAAAATATATAAAATTTATTAAAATTTACGAAAAATTCGCGCTTTTTTCTTGCTTTTTATTAAAAAACTCAGTAAAATGCGCCTCACACTCCAATATAAAGGATTTACTATGACAAAAGCAGAATTTGTCAGTTTAGTTGCTTCAAAAGCTGATCTAACCAAAAAAGACAGCGAAAAAGCTCTTGATGCTATCATTGAAAGCATAGAAGAAACACTAAAAAAAGGCGAGAGCGTAACTTTCGTTGGTTTTGGTACTTTTAGTGTAACTGAGCGTGCAGCTCGCACAGCTCGCGTGCCAAGAAGTGGCAAAGAGATAAAAGTTCCAGCTAAAAATGCTGTAAAATTTAAAGTCGGCAAAAATTTCAAAGATTTAATCGCTGGCACAAAAACTAAGAAAAAGAAATAATTTTTTTGGTTTAGCCCTGAATTTTCAGGGCTTTTTTTATTTTATAATCCCAAATTCTTTTAAAATTTTAAAAATAGCAAAAATATAAGCAAAATTTATTCCAAATTTTATTTACTTTAAATTTTTTTTACGCTAAAATGCCTTATGCGTGTAGATAAATTTTTAAACATAGTAAATATCACAAAGCGCCGTGCAATTAGCGAGGATATGTGCAAAAGTGGCGTAGTTAGCATAAATGGCATAGTGGCAAAACCATCAAAAGATGTAAAAATCGGCGATGTTATTAGTATAAAGTTTTTGGTGCGCGAGGCAAAATATCAGGTTTTGGCAATCCCAACTACTAAAACCATAGCAAAAAGCGCAGTAAATGAATATATCAAACAATTATAAGCCTGGTTTGGATTATTAAAATTTCTAAGCAAAATAAAATTTTAATTATTTTAATGGCTTTTATAAAATAGTGATTTTGTGGCTAATGTGGCGCAGTATAAAATTTACGCGCCATTGCTAGTATTTTAAGCAAATAAAATCATTAAAATTTAAAGAAATTTAAAATTTAAAGCAAATAAATGAAAAAACAATTTATATTAAATGAAAATGAGCTTAATGAGCTGATTAAAGAATTGCCATTAAATGGAGTGATAATTTTACAAGGCGATTTAGCTAGCGGTAAAACCACGCTTTGTAAAAAAATAGCGCAGTTTTTGGGCAAAAATGAAAATCTTAGCTCGCCAACTTTTGCTTTAATGCAAGATTATGGCGATTTGTATCATTATGATTTGTATAGGATAGATTGTGATGAGATTATGCTAAATGGTTTGTTTGAAAATTTTTTTGAAGATGGGCTGCATTTGGTAGAGTGGGGCGATGAAAAGCTCATAAAAAGGCTTTTAAAATACGAAATAAGCGTGTGCGTGGTAAAAATTAGCTTGAAAAAAAATGCGCGCCATTATGAGATAGAAAAACGCTAAATTAAATTAAAAAGCACTAAATTAAGCCTAAAAAACGCAAATAAAAAGGCAAACACGCCAAAGGAATAAAATTGCATAGTTTAGAAATTCAAAATTTAGAAAAAATTATTAAAAAAACAAAAATTATAAATGATATTTCATTACAAATCAGCAGTGGCGAAGTAGTGGGGCTTTTAGGGCCAAATGGCGCTGGCAAAACGACTACTTTTTATATGATTTGCGGGCTTATTGCGCCGACAAAGGGGCGCATTTTACTAAATGGAGCTGATATCACGCGCTTGCCATTACATAAACGCGCAAGGCTTGGTATAGGATATTTGCCCCAAGAAAGCAGTGTTTTTAAGGATTTAAGCGTAGAAGAAAACCTAAAATTAGCTGCGGGCATTATTTATAAGGATAAAAAAACAATACAACAAAAAGTAAATGAAATGCTAAATTTATTAAATATCGAACCTATTCGAGCTAGAAAGGGTTTGAGTTTGAGTGGTGGCGAGCGCAGACGGTGCGAGATTGCTCGTTCGTTGATTATTACACCAAAATTTTTATTGCTTGATGAGCCTTTTGCTGGCGTTGATCCCATAGCTGTGTCTGATATAATGAGCATTATAAAAGAGCTAAAAGCATTAAATATCGGCATTTTAATCACAGATCATAATGTGCGTGAAACCTTATCGATTTGTGAGCGCGCTTATGTTATTAAAGATGGTTCGTTATTAGCGTGCGGTGCTAGCGAGCATTTAACTAATAATAAAGAAGTTCGCGAGCATTATTTAGGTAGTGATTTTAGATTATTTTAAGGTTTAAAATGGCTCTAACGCAAAAACAAAACCAAAAAGGCAGGCTAAACCAAACCCTTCGTTCGTGGCTGCCACTTTTACAAATTTCAAGTGCTGAGCTTAGAGAGCGCATAAATGAGCTTTTAGATGATAATCCCTTTGCTACTTGCGAGCAAAAAATGCCAGAAGATTTTAATAGCTATAAAGATTATAGCGATGCTAGGATTTATGAACCTAGCCTTTATGAGAGTTTATTTGCCCAAATAAACGCGCCCTTATTTAAAAAAGGTAAAGAGCAAGATATAGCAAATGCCATTATAGAGTGCGTTAGCGATGAAGGGTATTTTGAGTATGATGAAAAAATTCTTGGCCCATTTAGCCTAGATGAGATTGAAAATGTGCGTTTAAAATTTCGTTATTTAGAGCCTGTTGGCGTTGGGGCAAAAGATTATAAACAAAGCTTTTTGTGGCAGCTTGATGAGCTTTGCGAGAATGAAATATCCACAAATGATGAAAATTTTAACCTCGATGCTTACGCTCTTGCAAGGCAGATAATTTTGGATTTTGAAAATCTTAGTAAATATACAAAATCTAGCGGTTATGATGGTGCGATTGCTTTAATTCGCCGCCTTAAAAATCCGCCGGCGATGGATTTTATGAGTGCTGATAATGCCATTGCGCCTGATCTTTTTGTAAGCGTGCAAGATGGAGTAATAAACATACAAATTAGCGATGATTTTTATCCACAAATCACAATCGATACCGAAGGTTTAGATGAAAAAATGGACTTTGTAGCCACTTATGTGCGCCAAGCAAAAGATCTAATAGATGCGCTTGAAATGAGAAAATCCACGCTTTATAAAATAGGTTTGATGATAATAGAATATCAATATGAATATTTTTTTGGCGGTGCGATTCGCCCGATGCGTCTAAAAGATATAGCAAGCGATTTAGGGCGCAATCCAAGCACGATTTCAAGGGCGATTGCTAATAAATATTTGCTTGGGCCGCGCGGCACTGTGGCGTTGAAGAGTTTTTTTGCCACAGAAGCGGGCGCAGATGAAATTTCAAATGCTGCTTTGCGCGAGTTTATAAAAGAGCTAATCAAACACGAAGATCATAAAAAACCCCTAAGCGATGAGGCTATTTTAGGCAAAATTAAAGAGCGTTTTGGCGTGGAACTTGTGCGTAGAACCATCACCAAATATCGTAAAATTTTAAATATCGCAGGATCAAGTGAGCGCAAAAGATTATATGATGTAAGCGGGGTTTAAAATAAAATTTGCGCCAAAAAATAATTAAAATTTATGCTTAAAAATAATTAAAATTTGTGCCAAAGCGTGCTTAAAAATAATTAAAATTTGTGCTTGAAATTTTATAAAATATTATTTTTAAAGATAAAATTTTAAAATTTATAAAATTAGCCGTTTAAATGCTAAATTTTAAATTTATTATTTTATAAAATTTGCTAAAATCGCGCAATTTGCTAAAATCGCGCCCTTAAAGGATAAAAATGCAAGAGATTAAAATTAACTTAAAAGATAATTCATATAGTGTGTTTATTGGCGATTTAAAAAACTTAGAGTTTGGATCAAAAGTTGCTATATTGAGCAATCAAAAAGTGGCTGGTTTGCATTTAAAAACTCTTTTAGAGCGCATAAAAGCACCACAAATTAGCATAATTAGTGTCCCAGATGGTGAAGCTTATAAAAATCTTAAAACAATAGAGCAAATTTTAGAGCAGATGTTTTGTTCGTATTTGGATCGCAAAAGCACGCTAATTGCGCTAGGTGGCGGTGTGATTAGCGATATGGGCGGGTTTGCGGCTAGTATTTATGAGCGCGGGATTGATTTTATCAATATCCCAACTACCTTGCTAGCTTGCGTGGATGCTAGCGTGGGCGGTAAAACCGGAGTAAATAACGCCTTTGGTAAAAATTTAATTGGTAGCTTTTATCAGCCAAGGGCGGTGTATTGTGATAGCGCGTTTTTAGCGACCTTGCCAAGCCGTGAGTTAAGAGCTGGAATGGCTGAGGTGATTAAAATGGCGGTGATGTTTGATAAGGATTTTTTTGATTATCTTGTAAATTTTGATTTAAGTGGCGATTTGGCTGGATTTTATGATGAAATAATCAATAAATGCGTGAGATTAAAAGCTAGCGTGGTAGCACAAGATGAAAAAGAAAATGGAGTGCGTGCGGTGTTAAATTATGGGCATACTTTTGCTCATGTGATTGAAAGGCAAAGTGGTTATGGCGAATTTTTACACGGCGAGGCCGTTGGTATGGGCATAATTATGGCAAATGAATTAGCCCTTAGGCTTAATCTTTTAAGCTTAGATGATGCAAATAAAATAAAAGCTTGCTTAGCGCGCTTTAATTTAGCGTTAAATTATAAAATAAAAGATGCCAACGCCTTTTATAATGCTTTTTATTTAGATAAAAAAAGCGCAAATAATAAAATTAAGTTTATCTTGCCAAATGGTAAAATCGGCTCTTATTGCCTACGCGATGATATCGATAAAAGCGTGGTTTTAGATGTGTTACAAGGTTTAAAATGAAAATTATCTTAGCTTTATTTTTAGCTTTAGTTTTAAGTGCTAGCGATTTAAATCAAAGCCTAAATGATGATATAAACGCAAGCCTAAACACAAGCACAAAAAGCCTTAATAATTTAAAAGAAAAATTAGCCAAAATTGATAGAAGTATAAAAAATAACATTTGGATAGCAAGATATGCAAATTATGGCACCTATCAAAGCTTACAAAACAAGCTAAAATCAGCACAAGATGAATTAGAAAAAAGCAAAAAAGAAACTAGCACAATAGAATTAGAACGCAAAATCGCAAGCCTAAAAAGCCAGCTCCAAGCCCTTAGAGAGTTTGAAAGCTCGCCATTTAGCGATTTATTAGCCTTTGGCAATATCGAAGAAGCACCAAAAATCACAAATCCCCTTGCTCTAATAAGCGGATTTTCATATCTAAAACATCTAAAAGCCTTAAAAGATGAAAATTCTTGGCGTTTGAGCGAGCTAAAAAGCGCACTTAGCGCACTTAGAGATAAAAAAGAACTTTTAGAAAAATTTTATGAAAAAGAAAATTTTAAAATTTTAAATGAAAACGATGAAATAGCCTTATATTCTTTAAAAAATAGCCTAAATACTCAAATAAATGATTTTGAAATAGCTCAAGATGTAGCCATAACCACTCACAACATTCACACAAAAAACATCGATGATGCTATAACTGCTATAAATCAAGCCCTAAGAGCGCAAATTAAGCAAAGCATTAGTATTTTTGGCGCTGTGCTAATTATATTTTTAATAGGCTTGGTGCTAAAAATTATTATTAAACGCTATTTAAGCGATAACCAAAAATTCTACACCATAAATAAATTCATAAATATCACCGGCTCTGTAATAATCATTCTTATTTTGCTTTTTGCTTATATTGAAAATGTGGATTATTTAATTACTATTTTAGGTTTTGCATCGGCTGGTTTAGCCATAGCGATGAAAGATATGTTTATGAGCTTGCTTGGTTGGAGCGTGATTATTGCTGGTGGGAGTTTTCATGTGGGCGATAGAGTTAGGGTGCGCTTTGAAAATAGCGATATAGTAGGCGATATTATAGATATAAGCTTGCTTAGAATTACTTTATATGAAGATATTACGCTTACTACTTATAAGCAAAATCGCCGCAGCGGGCGCATAATTTTTGTGCCAAATAATTATATTTTTACTCAAACCATCGCAAACTACACTCACGGCGGTATGAAAACGGTGTGGGACGGCATTGATGTAATGATAAGCTTTGATAGCAATCATAAAAAGGCTGTGTATATAATTAAAAATATCGCAAGACAATACTCAAAAGGCTACACAGATATAGCAAAAACCAAAATGAATAAACTAAGAGAACAATACAGCATAAAAAATACAAATGTAGAGCCTAGAATTTTTACCTTTTTTGAGCCTTATGGCATAAATATTAGTGTGTGGTATCAAACAAACTCATACGCCACGCTAGGACTTAGAAGCACGATAAGTGCTGAGATAATCGAAGCCATAAATAAAGAGCCAGATATTCAAATCACCTATCCAAAACAAGATTTATTTTTGGGTAAAAATAAGCGCGTTGATGAGTTTGTTTAGGATTTATTTATGAAAATATTTATTAAAACTTTTGGATGTCGAACTAATATTTATGATAGCGAGCTACTTAAAAGCTATATCACAAAAGCTAATATTTTAGTAGATGATGAAAATAGTGCTGATATTATTGTGGTTAATTCTTGCACGGTTACAAATGGCGCTGATAGCGATGTAAGAAACTACATAAACCGCTTAAATGCCTTAAATAAAAAGGTGATTTTAACAGGTTGTGGGGCAAGCTCGCAAGGGGCAAAATTATTAAATCACAATAAAATTTCAGGCGTATTTGGAGCTAGTTATAAGCATAAAATAAATGATTTTTTAAAAAATGAAAAATTTTTTGAACTTGGAGAGTTAGATTATAAAGAAAATGAAATAATAAAAGGCTTTGAGCGACATTCAAAGGGTTTTATTAAAATTCAAGAAGGCTGTGATTTTTCTTGCTCATATTGCATAATTCCAAGCGTAAGAGGCAAGGCAAGAAGCTTAGATGAACGCTTAATCTTAAACCAAGCACAAATTTTAATCCAAAATGGTTTTAGCGAGCTTGTGCTAACAGGCACAAATATCGGCAGTTACGGCAAAGATAATAATTCAAGCCTAGCAAAATTACTTAAAAAAATAAGCACTATAAATGGATTAAAAAGAGTACGCCTTGGCTCACTTGAACCTAGCCAAATAGATAAAGAATTTAAAGAAATTTTAAACGAAAGCTGGTTGGAGCGGCATTTACACATAGCCTTACAACACACAAGCCAAACAATGCTAAGCTTAATGCGCCGCGCAAATAAAGCCTGGCGCGATAAAGAATTATTTTATGAATTAAGTGAGCTTGGCTTTGCTTTGGGCACAGATTATATTGTGGCTCATCCTGGTGAGAGTGATGAGATTTTTGACGAAGCTGTGAGTAATTTTAAAAAATTGCCTATTACGCATTTACACGGCTTTATTTTTAGCCCGCGCGAAGGCACAAGATCAGCCCTAATGCTAGAAAATAGCCCTAAAATTAATGGAAAAATCGCAAAAGAAAGGTTGAAAATTTTAAAAAATATTAGTGATTTAAATAATTTTAAGTTTAGAAGCAAAAAGCCAAAATTACAAGTATTATGTGAAAAGCTAGATAATGATGGCTATTACAGCGGTTTTGATCAATTCTATAATAAAATTAAAATCAAATCAAATCAAAATTTAAGTAAAAAATGGGTGGAGATAAGTGAATATGAAGTCGAATTTTCAAACAATGTGGCAAAGCTCTAATATCAATAAAAAATACATAATCATAGCTTTAATATTAATCCTTTGTGCTATGCTTATAAGCGTGGCTATTCGCTCTATGCCCCAAAATATAAGCCTAAAAGAATACGAAACTTTTTTACAAAAAGGACAAATCAGCAAGGCTGAGCTTGATAATGAGCGCATAATAATTAGAGCCGATGGCAAAAATTATTTTTTGCTTAGTGCTAGTGTGGATATAAAAGAGCTTGCAAGAGCCGTGCCTATTGGCATTAAAAGCGATTTTGGCACGGATTTAGTGCTTTTGGGGTTAATTTGCGGGCTTGTTGTGGGTTTTGTAATTTATAAAGGACGCAAAAAAGAAAAATTAAAAACAAGCGCTGAGCTAAATGCTATGGTACTTGGCTCTGAGATAACGCCTACAATATCTAATGTGGCTTTTGATGATGTTGCTGGGATTGATGATGTAAAATTTGAGCTTATGGAGATAGTTGATTTTTTAAAAAATCCGCGAAAATATAAGGATTTTGGCGTGAAATTGCCTCGTGGAGTGTTGATGATTGGCCCGCCAGGCGTTGGCAAAACGCTAGTGGCAAAAGCAGTTGCAGGCGAGGCAAATGTGCCATTTTTTTATCAAAGCGGGGCAAGTTTTGTCCAAATTTATGTAGGTATGGGCGCAAAAAGAGTGCGCGAGCTGTTTTCTAAGGCAAAAACCTATGCCCCTAGCATAATTTTTATAGATGAAATTGACGCTGTTGGCAAGGCAAGAGGCGGCGGACGCAATGATGAACGAGAGGCTACGCTCAATCAGCTTTTAACCGAAATGGACGGCTTTAATGATAATAGTGGCGTGATTGTAATCGCGGCTACAAATAAAATAGAAATGATAGATGAGGCACTTTTACGCTCAGGGCGTTTTGATAGGCGCATTTATCTAGCTTTGCCAGATTTACAAGATAGAATTGCGATCTTACACACTTATTTAGATAAAAAAAGCCATAATGCCGATATAAACGCTATTGCTAGGCATACAACCGGATTTAGCGGAGCAGCTTTGGCCACGCTAGTAAATGAAGCAGCTATTAATGCTTTAAGAAATAAACAAAAACAAATCACAAATGATGATTTTAAGGCGGTTTTTTTAAAGGTTTTACACGGCAAGCGCAAAATTTACACCCTAAGTTCTAATGAAAAGCAAATCCAAGCACTTTATAAAGCCGCAAAGGCTTTGATAGCTGAGTGGTTTAGTGTGGAGTTTGATAAAATTAGCTTGCTTGAAGATAGATTTATTCAAAGTGATAGTTTTTTAGAGAGCAAAACTGCGCTAATGGCAAAGATTAAGGTTTATTTAGCTGGTATGGCGGCGATGAGAGTTTATCAAAATGAGTTTTATACAAATTGCGCCGCGGATTTAGCAATGGCTAGAGAATTAGCCCAAAACGCCGTTAGCACGTATGCGATGGGGCAAAATATCTTGCCAAGAGAGCAAGATATAGATGAAATTTTAACCACTTGCTTAAAAGAAAGCGAGGATTTGGTTAAAAATATTAAAGATCCGCTTTTTGCTTTGAGAGATTATTTAGTAGAAAATGAAAATGTAAGCAAGGCGCAAGTGGCGGAATTTTTAGCAAAAAGATATGAATGAAATTTTAAAATTTAAAGCAAAATACAAGGCAAATTTTATAAATTTTATTTTTTGAAATTTTAAATTCAGCTTTTTTTAAGCATTATCATTTTTATATTTTAGATATAATGTGAGTTTATTAAAATTTAAGGATAAGCTATGGCAAATGATGAAATTTACTTAAATAGAGAACTTTCGTGGCTTAGGTTTAATAGTCGTGTTTTAGCCCAGTGCGATAAAAATCTCCCCCCACTTGAAAAATTAAAATTTATCGCAATTTATAGCACAAATTTAGATGAGTTTTATATGATACGAGTAGCAGGGCTTAAAAGCTTATTTGCTGCTGGGGTTGTAGTAAGTGGTGATGATAAAATGACCCCGCTTGATCAACTGCGCGAAATTAGAAATTATATAAACGCCGAGCAAATAACGCTTAGCAAGCATTACAATGACGCTGTACTTGAGCTTAGCAAAGCAGGGCTGCATATTACAAATTATGAAGATTTGGATGCAAATATTAAAGCAAATGCTGATGAATATTTTATTAGTTATATTTGGCCTGTGATCGTGCCTATTGCGGTGGATTCTACGCATCCATTCCCGCATTTAAATAATTTAAGCTTTGGCATAGCTGTTAAGCTAGCAGATGCTGAGCATCCTGAGATAATAAAATTTGGTATGGTGCGAATTAGTCGTGTTTTGCCTAGATTTTATGCTTGTAATGATGGGGTTTATGTGCCGATTGAAAGCATAGTTAGAAATCATATTGAATCCATTTTTCCGGGTTATAAACTGCTATCAAGTTGTGCGTTTCGCGTTACGCGCAATGCTGATATGGTAATTGAAGAAGAAGAAGCAGATGATTTTATGCTTATTTTAGAGCAGGGGTTAAAATCACGCCGTAAAGGTGCTTTGGTGCGCTTGCAAATAGAAAAAAATAAAGATAAAGAATTATTAAATTTTCTAAACTCGCATATGAAAATTTTTTATAAAGATATTTATGAATGCGAAATACCACTAACGCTTGGTGCGCTCTGGCAAATCATTGGAGATAAGAATTTCTCACACCTTTTGCTCCCTCCATATACTCCAAAGACCTTACCCCCCTTTGACAGCAATGTAAGCATTTTTGATACTATCGCAAAGGGCGATGTGTTGTTATTTCATCCTTATGAAAGTTTTGATCCAGTAGAGCAGTTTATAAAAGAAGCAAGCAAAGACCCAAAAGTAGTTTCAATTCGTATGACTTTATACAGAGTGGAGAAAAACTCAAATATCATAAAGGCTTTAATCGATGCTGCAAATGATGGCAAGCAAGTAACGGCGATGGTAGAGCTTAAAGCAAGATTTGATGAAGAAAACAATCTCCACTGGGCAAAAGCCCTTGAAGATGCTGGCGCGCATGTGATTTATGGCATAGCTGGCTTTAAGGTGCACGCAAAGCTTAGCCAAGTAATTCGCACAGAAAATGGCAAATTACGCTTTTATTCGCATCTTGCCACTGGTAATTATAATGGTAGCACGGCTAAAATTTACACAGATATTAGTTATTTTACTTGTAAAGATGCTTTTGCGCGCGATACAACTAGCTTTTTTCACATTCTCTCAGGCTTTTCAAAGCACCGCAAGCTCGATGAACTTTCAATGTCGCCTATGCAAATTAAAGAGCGCATAATTGATAAAATTAGAGCTGAGGCTAAACATGGCAAAAATGGGCGCATAATAGCCAAATTAAATGCTTTGGTAGATAATGATATGATAAATGAATTAAGCAAGGCAAGTGCTGCTGGGGTGCAAATTGATTTAATTGTGCGTGGGATTTGTTGCTTGCGTGTGGGAGTGCCAAATAAAAGCGAAAATATCAGGGTTAGAAGCATTATAGGCAAGTATTTAGAGCATGCTAGAATTTTATATTTTGCGCATGCTAAGCCTAAATTTTATATTAGCTCGGCTGATTGGATGCCACGAAATTTAGAGCGCAGATTAGAGCTAATGACGCCAATTTATGATGAGAGTTTGCAAGAAAAACTAGGTGAAATTTTAAGAATGCAACTTATGGATAATGAATTAGCCTTTGAGCTAGGAAATAACGGCGAATACAAGCCAGTTAGTAAAACCAAAGAGCAAAAATCCACAAACAGCCAAGAATTTTTTGAGAATTATATGAATAGAATTTTTCGCACTATTAAAAAGGGCAGCGATCAAGATAAAGTGCAAATTATGGCGCAAAAATTACTTAAAGAAAGCTAAAAGGATATAAATGATTACATTTTCAAAGCTAATTTTAGAATTACAAAATTATTGGCATGAGCAAGGTTGCATTATTGTTCAGCCTTATGATATGCCAGCTGGTGCTGGCACTTATCATCAAGCTACATTTTTGCGCTCGCTTGGTAAAAAGCCGTGGAATGTCGCTTATGTAGCGCCTAGTCGCCGTCCAACTGATGGCAGATATGGCGATAATCCTAACCGCTTGGGCGCGTATTATCAATTTCAAGTGATAATGAAACCAAGCCCTGATAATATCCAAGAGCTATATTTACGCTCGCTTGAACGCTTAGGGCTTGATCTTAAAAAGCACGATATTCGTTTCGTTGAAGATAACTGGGAAAGCCCAACTCTTGGCGCGTGGGGGTTAGGCTGGGAGGTTTGGCTTGATGGTATGGAGGTTACGCAATTTACATATTTTCAGCAAGTAGGTGGAATAACTTGTGATTTAATTAGCGCAGAAATCACTTATGGCACCGAGCGTCTTTGTATGTATTTACAAGATAAAAATAATGTCTATGATATCATTTGGGATGATAATAACGGCAATATCGTAACTTATGGCGATGTGCATAAGCAAAGCGAATATGAGTTTAGTAAGTATAATTTTGAGCTAGCAGATGTGGATATGCTTTTTACTCAGTTTGAGAATGCCAAAAAAGAATGTAAGGCGGTTTTAGAGCATTGTTTAGCTTTGCCAGCGTATGATTATTGTATGCTCGCAGCGCATACTTTTAATGTTTTGGACGCAAGAGGCGCAATAAGCGCTACACAAAGGCAAGATTATATTTTACAAATTAGAGAATTAGCAAAGGGTTGCGCGCAAGCATATGCTAGCTTAAATTAAAATTTAAGGCTAAATTTTAATATTTTGGCTTTATAAATTTTAATTAAAATTAAAATTTGAAGGTAAATTTTGAAAATAAATCAAATATATACTATTTTAGATGATATTGCGCCTTTTATGGATTGTGAGCCATGGGATAATAGCGGGATTTTAATAAACCCAAATCAAAAGGCTAAACAAGAAATTGAGTTTGAAAATATAATTTTAGCCTTGGATGTGGATTTTGATTTGGCTAGAAAAGCTACGAAAAATTCGTTATTTATAGTTCATCATCCTTTGATTTTTAAAGGGCTTAAAAGTTTGGATTGTGCTAGTTATCCAAGCAATATAATTAGCGAGCTTTTACAGAAAAATTGCGCCTTAATTGCTATGCATACAAATTTTGATAAGCACATACTAAATGACTATGTTTTAAAAGAAGTGTTAAATATAAACGAATATGAAAAAAAAGAGTTTATTTGCACTTTTAGCATAAATCAAAATTTTGATGAGTTTGCGGATTTTGTTAAAAAAAGATTAGAAATTGAACATTTGCGAGTGGTTAAAAGTAGTGATTTTATTAAAAAGGTGGCATTTTGTACTGGTAGCGGGGCGGATTTGATAAACACTTTCAAAGCAGATTGTTTTTTAACGGGTGATTTAAAATACCACACGGCTTTTGAATGCTACGCAAATGGGCTTAGTTTAATTGATATCGAGCATTTTGCTAGCGAAAAATACTTTAACATTGCCTTAGAAAAAGCCTTGAAAAAACATAATATTTTTGCTACAATCGCAAATTCTCTAAATCCATTTACTTATAAATAAGGACAACAAATGAATGAAAATCTAAGGCAATTAGTAGAAATTTCAGCCATAGACAAGCAAATTGATGAGTATAATCCACAAATTCAAAAGATTAACGCCAAACTATTTGCCAAAAAAGATGAAATAGATAAGCTTGATAAGCAAATTGATGATTTTGAAGATGCTATTGTTAAAATCACTAATTTAATAAGTGATACAAACCGCCAAATAGCCGAGCATAACGAAAGAATCAAAAAAATCACAAGCCGTTCAGCAAGCCTAAAAAAAGAAAAAGAAATCAGTGCCGTCCAAAGCGAAGAAATTCTAACCAAAGAACAACTTGAAAGCCTAAATGAAGATATAACGCGCAATGAAACGCTAATTGCTACAAAACAAAGCGATTTAAAAACACTAAAAGAGCAAAAGCAAAACCTACAAACCCAGCTAAAAGAAATACAAAAAGAAGTAGAACTTAGCCTAAAAGAAATAGAAAATAATAAAGCCGATTTATACAAGGCAAAAGATGAAATATTAACAAATATCAATCAAAAAGTGCTTAGTTTTTATGAAAAAATCCGCAAATGGGCAAAAAATACAGCCGTTGTGCCTATGCGTAAGCAAGCGTGCTATGGCTGTTTTATGCATATAAATGATAAGGTTTTTGCTAGCGTTTTAAGAAGCGATGAAATAACGACCTGCCCGCATTGTGGGAGAATTTTATATAGTGAATTGCCAGTAAATGATGTAAGCGAGGCATTAGCTAAAAAACCAGCCAAAAAAACCACAGCTAAAAAATCAACTAGCAAAACCACCACCAAAAAAGCTAGCACAAAAGCAAAAGTTGAAAAATAACTTGCTATATAATGCTTTAAGCTTTGTTATTTGGGCGCTTTGTGCGCCTTTTTTATTTTTATTTTCTTTTAAACCAAAATTTCGTTGCGATGATAAAAATAGCCTAATGGCTCGCTTTTTTGGCTACAAAAACCCTCCATTAAAACCTTGTAAATATCATTTTCACGCTTGTAGTCTGGGCGAGGTGGCTAGTCTAGAAAAAATAGTAGAGTATTTTGAGCTAAATACCCCAAAAAGTGCCAAGCAAGTAACTTGTCAAATCACTACAATAACACCCACAGGATACAAAAAAGCGCGCTCATTTTGCCAAAATGTAAGCTTTTTGCCCTTTGAATGGATGCTTGGATTTAAGCTGAAAAAATGTGAAATTTTAGTGGTTTTTGAGGCTGAATTATGGCTAAATCTTTTTAAATACGCCAAAATACACGGCGCAAAAACAATTTTATTAAACGCTAGGATTAGCACTAATTCGTATAAGAATTATTTAAAATTTAGGTTTTATTATAAGGAATTATTTAATTTTGTAGATCTTGTGCTAGCTCAAAGTAGCGATGATGAAAAACGCCTAAAAAGCCTTGGCGCACGAAATACCAAAGTAATAGGCAATGTAAAATCAGCCGTGCTAGCAAAACCAAGCAAAAATTATGAAAAAACCAAAAAGCTAAATATTTGCATAGCAAGCAGCCACGAAAACGAAGAAGCGCAAATTTTAAAAGCACTAAATCTAGCCCAAAATGAAAGGCTTTTTATTGTCCCGCGCCATCCGCAAAGATTTAAAAAAGTTTGCGATTTGGCTAGCTTGTATGCTAAAAATCAAAATTTAAGCTTTGAAAAATTTAGCGATAATTTGGGGTTTAAAAGCGATGTGATAGTAATTGATGCTCTTGGCGAGCTGATAAATATTTACGCAATTAGCGATATAGTCGTGCTTTGTGGCTCGTTTGAAAAGGGCATTGGCGGGCATAATCCGCTTGAATGCGCGCAGTTTGAATGCGGGATAATTAGCGGTAAATATTATTTTAATCAACAAACGCTTTATAAAGAAGTTGATGGCATAATCATATCAACATACGGCGATATTGATAATTTCATACATCAAAATTTGCGCTCAAAAATCCTTCACAAATGTGATTTTAACGAGCTTATTCAAGAATTACAATAAGGATAAAAATGGAAAAAGCCTATAAATTATTAGCCTTACAAGAAAACATTTCAAACAAGCAAGCAAAAGAGCTAATCGATGCAGGATTAGTAAGCGCAAAGGGCGAAAAAATCGTCTTTGCAAGGGCGCAAATAAGCGAAAAAACAAATTTTAAAATTTTAAAAATTGCTAGCCCTAGCGTGATTTTTGAAGATGAAAATGTGCTAGCTATTAATAAGCCAGCTTTCTTAACAAGCGAAAAAATCGCCCAGCAATACGCTAATAAGCACGAAAATATCAGCCTTTTAAATAGGTTAGATAAAGATTCTAGCGGGGTGCTTTTGCTAGCTAAAAATGCGCTTTTTAAAGAGCGCGCCATAGCTGAATATAGGCAAAAAAAAGTGCAAAAAATTTATTTTGCCATTGTAAATGGTTTGTTTGTCGAGCCTTTAAGGATTGAACTGCCTCTTAGCACCACCAAAACAGCATCTGGGGCATTTAGCAAGGTTGATTTAAAAAATGGCAAAGAAGCCATCACGCTAGTTGAACCCTTTATGTGTGAGGGCAAAAAATCTTTGGTAAAAATCAGTATCCAAACAGGGCGCACGCACCAAATACGCGTGCATTTAGCCCATTTTGGCTTTGGGATTTTGGGCGAGGGCAAATATGCCAAATCAAAAGCCAAGCGCATTTATTTACACGCTTATCAAACAAAACTAGAAAATAGCGATGAGCCACCTTTTAGCTATGATTTTCGCGCAGCATTAAGTAAGGATTTTGGAGAGTTTTTTGACTTGCCAAAAGAGCTTTTGTGATGATTTTGGCTTGGGCTTTAATTAAAATTTATTATCAATAATGCTTTAAAATGCGCGCTAAAAACTGGGTTTAGATTTGCGTAAATAAATATTTAAGATAAAGACCAAATTTTAATAAGTAAATTTTAATAATTTTGTAGTATAATTACGCCCTTTTGCCTCGGTGGTGAAACTGGTAGACGCGCTAGACTCAAAATCTAGTATGGGCAACCATGTGTCGGTTCGAGTCCGACCCGGGGCACCACTGCTTAAATCCCCTATATATCGTTATTGCAAGGCTTTAAGATTTTTGTGTTGAAGCCACATTACAAGCCGTAAAGCTAGATAATTTTAAGAGTTTTTATAACAATACGGTCAATTATAAAAAGCATTAAAGGATTTAACCCGCCTTGCTCGTAGCAGTTTAACGCTATGGTGTTTATTTAGTTTTTAAAGAAAAAAGCAAGATATAGTTTTATTTATCCTTAAAATATCCATAAATTTTATAAATTAACCTTAACTAAACCAAAACTATGCTACACTCGGCGAATTTTTTGTAAATTTTAAAATTTTAAAATAGCGAAATTTATGGGATTTTGGCTTAGAATTAAAATTTCAGCATTAGCATAAAATGGAAATTTTAAAAAGTAAAATTAAAATTTTAATGCTAAAAATAAGCAAATTTTAAAACCAGCCAAAATTCAAGCAAAAAGGAGAAAGAATGCTTTTTAAATCATTAAAGCTTGGGGATTTATGCTTGCAAAATCGCATTGTAATGGCGCCAATGTGCACATTTAGCGCCAAAGATGGCAGGCCAAATGCCTTTCACCGCACGCATTATGCTGCGCGTGCGCTTGGAGGTGTTGGAATGGTTATCATCGAGGCTACAAGCGTAGCAAAAAACGCCTACATAATGCCTAGCGATTTAGCACTTTATGATGAAAAGCAAACTGACGCACACCGCAAGTTAGTAAAATCCATAAAAAGAGTATCAAAAAGCTTGGTGTGCGTGCAACTAGCTCACGCTGGCGCAAAAAGTAGCCATAAATCAAATGTAAGCCCAAGCGGTTTGGCCTTTTCAAACTCTTTGCCAAAACCAAAAGAGCTAAAACGAGATGAAATCCACGAGATTATTAAAAAATTTAAAAAAGCCACTGAAAATGCCAAAAAAGCAGGCTATGATATGGTTGAGATTCACGCAGCGCACGGGTTTTTGATAAATGAGTTTTTAAGCCCGCTAACTAATCAAAGAAATGATGAATTTGGTGGCTCAGCTGAGCGTAGGGCGCGATTTTTAGAGCTTATAATGGATGAAGTGGGCGAAATTTTGCCTTTTGGCGTGCGTTTGAGTTGTGATGAATGGCATGAAGGCGGCAATGGCATAAATGAAGCCATACAAATAGCTAAAATTTGCGAGCAAAAAGGCGCACTTTACATCCACGCAAGTGCTGGTGGAGTAATGCAAAACCCTAGCAATATGCCAGAAATTAAGCCTTTATATCAAGCCCAGTACGCAAAAGCCATTAAAGAAAATGTAAGCATTAGCGTAATTGCTGTGGGGCTAATAAACACTGCCACGCAAGGCGATGAATTATTAAATAATGGCTATTGCGATATGGTAGCTTATGGTAGAGAGCTTTTAAGAAATCCAAATTTTGCTTTTATGGCAGCAAAAGAGTTAAATAATGAAAATTTTATTTTAAAGCCTTATCTAGGCGCATTTAAATAATGCAAGATCTAATATCAACGCTTGATTTGGGCGAGTTTATAGCTAAATTTAATACTTTTTTGGCGCGCCCAAAACCGCTTTTTATCCAAGGCGATACAAACCAGCACTATGAAAAAATCCTAGAACTTAGCCAGGTAAATCTAAAAGCCCCACAAAGTGTCCATAACCTAGATGACGCGCTTATGCGCCTTAGCAAGTTTGGCACGCTGCATATTAGCGAGCTTTATGAGTTTAGCAAAATTATTGCTTATTTTAATTATTTAAAAACTCAAAATTTTGATCTTAAAATGCGAGCTTACCTTGATAAAATCATAATCCCAGAGCAAATTTTAGAGCTTGGAGAGCATTTTAGTGCTAAGGGCGAATTAAAAGCTAGCGTAGATGAGCGCATATGCGCGATAAATGAAGCATTTGCTCGCAAAAAAGCCCAAATAAACGAGCTTTTACGCCAGGTAATTAGCTCAAAATCCCTAGCACCTTATCTTGTAGATACGCAAATCCACTATATCAATGAAAGCGAGGCCTTGCTTGTGCGTGGCGGCTTTATGCACGCATTAAAAGGGCAGATTATTGCGCGCTCTGCTAGCGGGTTTTTTTATGTCGTGCCAAATAGCATTGAAGCCCTAAAAAACGAGCTTAGCGCCTTAATGGATAAAAAAGAAGAGCTGATTTTTGAATATTGTAAAAAGATGAGTAAAATTTTTAATCAAAACTTAGCCTTTTTAAAATTTATAAATAAGGCTTTTGATTATATAGACGCGCTTTTAGCTAGGGTGTTAATGGCAAAAAGTATGGATTTGAGTTTTGTTTTAGCCGATGGTAGCAAGGATATAATTTTAAGCGAGTTCGCCCATCCAGCTCTTAGCGAGCCAAAGCGCGTAAGCGTGGAGTTTGGCACTAAAATTTTAATAATCACAGGCGTAAATGCTGGCGGTAAATCTATGCTTTTAAAAAGCATTTTAACAGCGGCCTTTTGTGCTAAATATTTGTTGCCAATGGCAATCAACGCGCAAAAAAGCAAAATCGGCTCTTTTAAACAAATTGATGCAATAATAGAAGATCCACAAAGCGTAAAAGATGATATATCCACATTTGCTGGGCGCATGCAAGCTTTTAGTGCTTTATTTGGCAAAAAGGGCTTGATAATTGGCATTGATGAAATAGAGCTAGGCACCGATAGCGATGAGGCCGCTACGCTTTATAGCGTGATAATCTCAAAACTTTTAGCAAATGATATAAAAATGATAATTACCACGCACCATAAAACCCTAGCACTTTTGCTTTCAAAAAATGAAAATGTCGGTCTTTTAGCAGCCTTATACGATGAAAAAGCACAACGCCCAAAATACGAGTTTTTAGCCGGCATAATCGGTAAATCCTATGCTTTTGAGACAGCTTTAAGATATGGCATAGCTGCAAATATTATCGCACAAGCAAAGCAAGTTTATGGAGAAAATAAACAAAACCTAAACGATGCCATAACAAAAGCTATCAATTTAGAGCTAGAATTAAAGCAAAAAATAGCCAAAAATGATGCTAAAAGTATTAAGCTTGATGAGTTAATTTTAAGCCTAAAAGATGAAAAAGAACGCCAAAATGAAGCATTCCAAGGCTTATTAAACAAATTAGAGCGAGAATATTATTTTGCCATAAATGAAGCCAAAAAAGCCGTAAAATTACAAGATGTAAAAGACGCCCAAAGAGCCATAAATAAAGCAAATGATTTAATCAAAGCCATTAATAAACCCCAAACCCAAGCACCACAGCCACTAAATCCTGGCGATAGCGTAAAATACGGCAAAATTAAGGCAAAATTATTAACCTTAAACAAAAACGAAGCCACAATTGACGCAAACGGCATAAAAATGCGCGTGCCACTAAATGCGCTCACAAAAGGCGGCATTAGCGCAGATACGCTCATCAAAAACGCTCCAAAAACACAAATAAGCGTGCAAAAACCACAAAATGCTAGCGTGATGCTTGATTTACACGGGCTAAGGGCTGATGAAGCCATAGAAAAACTTGATAGATTTATTTCAAATGCGCTTATTATGGGCTTTGATGAAGTTTTAATAAAGCACGGCATAGGCACAGGGCGTTTAGCTTATGTGGTTAAAGAGTTTTTAAAATCCCATCCTAGCGTAAAATCTTTTAGCGATGCAAGCCCGAATGAAGGCGGTTTTGGAGCAAAAATCGTAAAACTTTAAAATTTGCTTAAACTCTGCACGAATAATCGCAAAAGTTCTTAAATTTTAAAATTTTTAATCCAGCGCGCATTAAAAGTTTAATTTTTATTTGATTGTGGTTTTATTGTATTTTGCCTGCTACAATAGGCGCCCAAAATCAAAAAAGGGAGTAAAAATGTCAAAAATAGGCATAATTTTTGGTTCAAATAAAGGCGATGCAAGCAAGGTGGCTGAGTATCTAGCAAATAAAGTTCAAGCCGATGTAATAGACGCAAAAGAGCTAAAAAGCGAGTTTTTAAACGAGCATGAAAAGCTAATTTTCGTGGCTAGCACGCATAAGGTTGGCGAGCTTCAAAATGATTTTCAACAAAAGCTTGATTTGCTTAAAGAATGCGATTTTAGCGGTAAAACGCTAGCATTAGTGGGGCTTGGCGGCTTAGAAAAGCATAGTGGGGAGTTTTGCGATGGCTTGGTGGAGTTTTTGCCTTTAATTCGTGGCGCAAAGCTTGTGGGCGCATACGGCGAGTGCGATTATGATTATAAACGCTCACTTGCTTTCATAAATGGTAAGTTTGTAGGGCTTGTGCTTGATATTAATACAGATAAGGCCTGGCAAAACCGCACAGACAAATGGTTTGATGGCATAAAAGCAGAGTTTAATTAAACTTATTTTTAACATTAAAATCTTATTTTCGCGCCCGAAATTTTAGAATTTATAATTCAAAATTTTAAAATTGATTAATTAAAAATTTTAAGAGCAGGGCGCTTATTTTTTAACATTAAAATCTTATGTTCGCACCCATAATTTTAGAATTAATTTATTGAAATTTATTAAGTAAAATTTTAAAGCCAGCTTTGTTTTTTATTATTTTTATCTTGTAAAATTTCTAAAAAAACATCAGCGCAAAATGGCTCTTTAAGCAAGTAATAATCGCTTAATTTATTGTCTATTTCATCGTAATTTGCGCTGTTGCTTACTAAAATTAAAACGAAGTTTTTATTGCGTTTAGCGCGCATTAGTGCTTCTATTTCGTCCTTGCTAAAAGCCTTGGAGTTTTTGCTGTTTGTGTGAAAAAATTTAGTATTTATAATGACAAAATCTGGCTTAAAAATAGCGTTAAAGATGTGATTTTTAGAGGTGTTTGTACTCAAAAATGGCTGAGTATTTGCCCCAAAAGATCTAAGCAATAAAGCAAAATTGCCAAAAGCACTAATATCATCATCTAAAATCACGCAATTTTTGTTTATTAATGCTTGGTTTTGTTTTGGAGTTTTTAGCCCTAATTCGTATAAATCTTTATAAAAGCCAAAGGTGCTAAATTTTTCGTGTAATTCGCAAGTGATCTCATAGCCAAATTCCCCAGCAAAATTTTTGGCTTGGGTGAGATATTTTAGCTTTAAATCCTTTGCGTTGTTTGTAAGGACGCTATTTATTCTAAATTCTAAATCTTTTAGATTTTTATTTACTCGCACAAAAAAATGATAGTTTTGGATTTTGGTGCCGTTTTTGATTAGTTTGCCTTGCGAGTTTGGCTTTATGTTTATTGTTATTACGGCGTTTGTGGTATTTTCGAGCAAAAATTCTAGTAAAGAAAAAAGCGTTAAATTGATCTCTTGCGAGTTCATCAAAAAATACCGCCCTTGGTTTTGATTAAAGTGGAAAATCACTCTATTTGAGCCTTTTGCCGCTTTGATATGCAAGATATCAAAATAGCTTTCTAGGGTTTGAATAATATTTTGCTTTTTGCTTTTTTGTATTGAATAATGAAAATTTAGCTTAGCGATATATTTTTCATGCTTGATTTCTTTGATGTTTGTTGATGTTTGCATGGGCTTATTTAGCAGTATTTTAAACACAAAAATCAGCGAGGTTACTAAAAAAACCACAGCAAAAATATTTAAAATTAGTGTATTTTCATTATAATCCATATTTTTAAGCGATTTGTAAAACTCGCTTTGTATTTCATTTGCCATCAAACAAACAGCCGAATTTAGTAAAAAAAATAATTTTATCATCGTTGTCCTTTAAAGTATTAGCATCGCATCGCCGTAGCTGTAAAAGCGGTATTTTTGCTCTATTGCGATTTGATAGATTTTTTTGCATTCATCTAGGCCTGTAAGGCTTGCTACAAGCATAATTAGCGTAGATTTTGGCAAATGAAAATTTGTAAGCAAATAATCTAGCCTTTTTGGCGGATTTTGCGGGTGTAAAAATAAATCACAAAAGCCACTTTTTTGCTCTGTGCGCACAAAATATTCAATCGTCCTAGCTACTGTTGTGCCAACAGCTAGCAGCTTTTGTGGGCTTGTTATTAGATTGATTGCTTCATTTGAAAGCTCAAAAAACTCACTATGCATCTTGTGTTCTAAAATATTTTCGCACTCTACGCCCTTAAAGGTTCCAGCACCGACATGCAAGGTAATAAAAGCACTTTGAAATTTCGCCTGTAATTTATTTAAAATTTCAGGGCTAAAATGCAAGCTAGCAGTAGGTGCGGCCACCGCGCCTTGTGCCTTAGCAAAAATGCTTTGATACCATTTTTCGTCATTTTCATTATCTGGGCGTTTTATGTATGGTGGCAAGGGAACATGGCCGATTTTTTCAAGCAAAGCAAAAAGCTCGTTATTTTTTAAAATTTTATGATTTTGGCTAAATTTTACTGCCTTACTCCCATCGCTAAAAAGCTCACAAACGCAAGCGTCCAAACCATTTTGAAATTTTAAAATTTGTCCTTTTTTAACCTTGCCCTTTATATAAACGCTAAAAACTCCATCATTAAGAGGCTGATTTAAGAGTAATTCAATCTTGCCGCCGCTGTCTTTATGCCCGTAAATGCGCGCTTTAATCACCTTTGTATCATTTAAAATAATCGCACATTCTGGCAAAATATCGCATAAATCACTAAATTTTAAATGCCTAATCTCACCCGTGGCTCTATAATAAACCAGCATTTTCTCACTGCCTTTTGGCGAGGCTGGAGCGTTTGCTATAAGCTTGGCTGGCAAGTTATAATCATAGCTTTTAAGCTCTAAATCACTATTCATTTTCCATCTCGCTATCGTTTGTGGCTGGATTTACTAATTTGGCTATATAAATGCTAAGCGCGTAAAGCCCAACTAATGGGCATGCAAGCATAATTTGGCTTAATATATCAGGCGGGGTCATAATAGCAGCGAAAATAAAAATCCCAACCACAGCATAACGAAAATAAGCCCTCAAACTAGCATCGCTTACAAGACCGATTTTTGCTAAGAAAAATGTAATAACTGGCAATTCAAAACTAAGCCCAAAAGCAATAATCAACTTAGTAAAAAAGCCCACATATTCGCCTATGCTTGGCAAGGCCAAAAAGAGCTGCCCGCCAAAATTGATTAAAAAGCTAAGCCCTACTGGCAACACAAAATAATAACAAAAAGCAGCCCCAGCCCCAAACATCGCCGTAGCACTTAGCACAAAAGGGATGACATATTTTTTTTCATTATCATAAAGTCCTGGCGCTACAAAAAGCCAAAACTGCCAAAATATCACAGGCACAGCTAGCATAAGCCCCGCAAAAAACGACACTTTCATAGCCGTAAAAAATGGCTCGGTAACCTCTTTAAAAATAATATCGCTTTTTGCTGGTAATGAAATTTTTAATGGCTCAATCATAAAATCAAGTAAAATTTGCCAAAAACCAAAACAAATACCAAAAGCTACAATAAGCGCAACGCACGATATTATCAGGCGTTTTCTAAGCTCAATTAAATGCGGTTTTAAATCTTCAAACATTATTTGCCTTTTGGGCGGAGATTTCATTTGGCTTTTGGCTTAAAATTTCATTATTTATTGTATTTTGCTCGCTGGTGATTTTGGAATTTTGTGTATTATTTTGTGTATTTTCATCATCAAAATTTGCGTTATTTAGCGCGTCTTTGGCATTTTGTGAGCTTAGATTTGCATTAAAGCTTAAACTCTCATTTATATCGTCTTTTAAAGCGCTGGCTGTTTTTTTAAGCTCATCAAGCTCTTCAAAACTTAGCTTTTTTCGCACGCTTGAAGCGCTTTGTTCAAGGGAGTCTTTAAACTTTTTAGCATCGTCTTTTAGCTCAGCCATACGCACCTCTTGTTCAAAAGTGCCTTTTGCTGTGTTTATTGTTTGTTTAAAATATTTAAAAAATTTGGCTATTTTTACCATAGCTTGGGGCAGTTTATCAGGGCCTAAAACTATCACGGCCACCACCATAACTACGATTATTTCACTAAAACTCATACCAAACATAAATTATCCAGATAAAAAATTTTGCGATTGTAGCTGTTTTTTGCTTAAAATAAAAACCCCGCCAGCTCATCGGCTAATAAAAAATTATCATTATAAACGCGCGTTTCGTTTTGCCTTAATTTAGCGTTTTCTAATAAAATTTTAAGATTAGTTTTATTTTTTATAATATTTTTTTCTACGCCCAAAATACATCTAAGCCCCAAAAATACGCGCTCAAAATCTTTTTGCGCCTTGCTTAAAAGCTCGATATTTTTAAAATTTGGATTTTTAATATACGCATTTAATGAACGCGGAGCATTAAAACGCCTAAATCCAAGCGTGCCAACGCTAAACGCGCCCACGCCAATATAATCATCACCGCGCCAATATCCCAAATTATGCTTACAAATGCGCCCAAAATTGCTAATTTCATATTGCCTCAACCCAAGCCCGCAAAGCCCGCTAAATAAATACTTTGCTAGCCTTGTGCTATCTTTTTTGTATTCATTGTGGCCAAAAAATGGCGTGTTTTTTTCTAGGCTTAGAGCGTAGGCTGAAATGTGGCTTATTTGAAGCTTTTTTATGTTTTCTAATTCGCTTTTTAGCATTTTTTCATCATCAAGCTTGCTAGCATACATTAAATCTACATTTATATTAGTAAAACCAGCGATTTTGGCGTATTCTACGGCTTTGAAAGTATCTTTTGGGCTATGGTTTCGCCCTAAAAATTTTAATTTTTTTTCATTAAAACTTTGAGAGCCGATGCTAATGCGATTTAGCCCAAATGCGCGCATATTTTCTAGCCATTTTAGATTTAATGAGTTTGGGTTTGCCTCGCTCGTTAGCTCTGCGTTTTTGCTTAAAAAGGGAGCTAAAAGCATAAAAATCGGCTCATAAAATTTAGCATTTACCACGCTTGGCGTCCCACCGCCTATAAAAACACTTTTAATTTTTTGTGCGTTTAGGTTTTGGAGCTGGGTTTTTAAATCAAGCTCTAAGGCTTTAAAATATTGCTTTATTAAATCCAAGCTAGTAACCGAGCCAAAGGCGCAATACGGGCATTTGCTAGCACAAAATGGTATGTGGATATAAACGCGCATCTGTAATCTTAAATTTTAAAATTTTAATTTAAATATTACGAAATTTTAGAATTTAGCATAAGTTATAAACTTTTAGCTCATTATACAAACTATCGCGCTCAACTGGCAAGAAAGAGCTAGTTTGTATCATCTCTATAAAATCATTTTTGGCTTGTCCGTGCTTGCTATTTGCTCCGGCCGCGCTTTGTATGCTTTCATTTTCTATCGTGCCGTCCATATCGTCTGCGCCAAAATCTTGCGCTACCATTGCTAGATTCATCGTAGAAGTAGCCCAGTAAGCCTTGATATGGGCGATATTATCAAGCAAAATGCGTGAAATAGCAATTGTGCTAAGAATCTCAGCCGAGCCTAAAAAAGCTATGTTTTTTAAATAATTATTATCGCGTTGATAAACAAGCGGGATAAAAGCATTGAAATATCCGCCATTTGCGCGCGCTAAGCTCTCATCTTGTAAGGCTCTTAGGCGCAAGATATGATCAATTCTCATCGCCTTGCTTTCAATATGTCCAAAAAGCATAGTAGCGTTGCTTTGCCTGCCACGAGCGTGCCACAAAGAATGGATTTTAAGCCAATTTTCGCTACTAACCTTACTAGCGCAAATCTCATCTCGCGTGCTTTCATCAAAGATCTCAGCGCCGCCGCCTGGCATACTATCTACGCCGTTTTCTATCATTTCATCTAAAATATTTTCATAGCTTAATTTAAACTTTCTAGCCATAAAATCCACCTCAGCAGCCGTCATTGCTTTTAGATGAATGTGTGGGAATTCTTTTTTGATTTGCTTAAAAATTTTAAATGTTTCATTTGGTTTTATAAAGGGATTGTGCGCACTGACGATGTGAAGCTCTTTTATACCGCGATTTATCGCATCGCGCGCAATGCTCATTATTTCATCAAAACTCATAGTGTAGGCGTTTTCGTTTTTGCGGTGAGCTGAAAAAGCACAAAATTTACAAGTATCAGCGCATAAATTGCTAGGATTTATATGGCGATTTACATTGAAAAACACCTTTTTGCCGTGCTTTTTTATTCTAATTTTATTTGCTATTTGCCCTAAGCTAAATAAATCCAAATCCCAAAGTTTTACGCCCTCATCGTAATTTAAACGCTCATTGTTTTGTAGTTTTAGTAAAAGTTCTTGCATTTTTCTAACCAAATTTTAAATTAAAGGCGAGATTGTAGGCAAAATTGCCTTAAAAAGTGTATAAATTAAAATTTGTAATTTATTTTGGCATTTTTAGCAACAAGGCTAAATTCTAATAAATTAGATTGAGATTTTAAAATTTGAGCGTGGATTTTATGTGAAATTAAAATTTTAAAAAATATCGTGGTTTTAAGCCACGATATGAAAGAATTATTTTTTAAGCTCTTTAATACGCGCTGCTTTACCACGGCGTTCGCGTAAATAAAATAATTTTGCACGGCGGACGCGCCCTTTGCGAAGCACTACGATTTCTTCGATATTTTGTCCATAAAGTGGGAAAATTCTCTCTACACCTACGCCATTTGCGCCTATTTTGCGAACTATGAAAGTTTCACCTGTGCCAGTGCCGCGGCGAGCTATGCAAATACCTTCAAAATTTTGTAAGCGAGATTTATCGCCTTCTTTAATGCGAAGTGCTATGCGCAAAGTATCGCCAGAGCGAAAACTAGGGATATTTTTGCCAGCTATTTGAGCACCTTCAAAAGCCTCGATGTATTTATTTCTCATTTTGTGTCCTTATCTTTGGCATTTTGGGAGATTTTTGCGTATAAATCAGGGCGAAAAAACTGCGTCTTACAAAGTGCCATTTTAAATTTTAAAGTGCGGATTTTATCGTGGTTACCCTTTAAATAAGCTGAAATTACGCTAGAATTTTCATAAACATTTGGCTTAGTAAAGCTTGGCGCCTCTAATACATCATTTTCAAAACTTTCTACTTCAAGCGAAGCAGCGTTGCCTAAGACGCCATCAATTTGCCTTGCGATAGCATCGCTTAAACAAAGCGCGCCAAGCTCGCCACCACTTAAAACAAAATCCCCCACGCAAAAAACTTCATTTACCGCAAGCTCAATAACCCTTTCATCTATGCCTTCATAGCGTCCGCATATAAAGATTAGATGATCTTTTTTGGCTAGCCTTTTGGCATCGTTTGAATTAAACTTTTTGCCAGCTGGACTAAGGGATATGATGTGTCCTGGTTTTATGCTTTGTAATGCCGTTATTATGGGACTAGCGCGCATTAAAAGCCCTGGCGTGCCACCTGCCATATAATCATCTACTTTTTTGTGTTTATCAGTGCTAAAATCGCGTGGATTTACGCATTCAATGCTGAATTTGCCAGCCTTTAAAGCACGCGCCATAATTGAATCGCTAAAATAGGGCGTTATTAGATTAGGAAAAAGCGTTAAAAAGGTAAATTTCATGAATTTTGTAAAATTTCAAGGCTGTTTTTAGCTGTGATTTGTTTATTTTTTATATCTATTTTGATAATAAAATGATCATTATATGGTATGTAAAATTCTTTTGCCAAGCCTTGATTTATCAAGCTTTCATCAGTTTTTAATAAAAACAAAAACCCAGCACCTGTTTGCATTATATCATCTACAATGCCTAAAATTTGAGAGTCTTGGCTAAGCGCGCAGCCTAAAATATCAAAGTAAAAAAACTCGCCATTTTTTAGTTTGCAGTGCTTTCTGGTATCATCTAGGGAGCGTTTTAGTGTAATATTTACTAAATTAGCAGCAAGTTCTTTGCTTTCATAGCCTTCAAAGATTACTAAATTAGTTTTACTATCAAAGCTTTTTATGCAAAGTTCTTTTAAAGAGGCATCATCAGTTTTGCTAAAAGCTCCATCAAAACAAGCTAAAAAGCAAGCACCTTTTTTAAACTGCTCTTTAAAATCGCTTAGATTGTGCAGTTTTAGCGCACCTTTTAGCCCAACCACACGCCCAAGCTTAGCTACGCTTAAAAGCTCATTCATCTATGGCTTTTACTGTGATTTTATAGTTTGTAGGCTCTTTGGCTTTATAGCCAGAAATAACGGTTTTAAGGGCATTTATCATCTTGCCGTCTTTGCCTATTAGCCTACCAGTGTCGCATTTATCTGTGCGCACGATAATTTCATCAAAATTTTCGCTCACATTTACGCGACTTACGCTTACTAATTCAGGCTTTGATGATATTAGTTTGGCGTATTCTTCTACAAATTTTTCTATCATTTTGTTATACGAGCTACACGGTCGCTTAGTTTTGCGCCTACACTTTTCCAGTAATCTAATCTATTTGCATCAAATTTTACAACCTCAGGTTCAACCATAGGATTATAATATCCTATGCTTTCAATCCAGCCACTATCGCGGCGTTTGCGACTATCTGTTACTACTATGCGATAAAATGGGCTTTTTTTGCGTCCCATGCGAGTTAATCTTACTACTGTTGCCATATTTTCTCCTTGTTTTTAAGTAGTTAGCTAAACTAACAAAATTAGCTTAGATAAATACTAAAATTTAAGGATTAAAATTTTAAGCTAAACTTAAAATTTGCTCTAAATTTTAATAACGCAAGATTATTTAGGCAATCTTGCTTGATTCATCATACTCATTAAATTTTGCATGCCACCTTTGCTTGTAAATTTTTTAGCGATTTTGGCTGCATTTTCAAACTGCTTTAAAAAGCGATTTACTTGCATTTGCTCTAAGCCAGCACCCAAGGCGATTCGGCGTTTTCTGGTATTATTTAATAAGCTTGGATTTTCGCGCTCTTTTGGTGTCATTGAGGCTATCATCGCGCGGATATATTTTATATCGTTATTGTTTTCTAAATCCACATCTTTGATTTTAGATGCCATAGCTTGCATGCCTGGGATCATACCTAAGACATTTTGGATATTGCCTAATTTTTTCACACTTTCAAGCTGATTTAAAAAATCATTAAAGTTAAAATCGCCTTTTTTGAGTTTTTTGGCTACTTCTTTGGCGGTTTTATTATCAATCACAGCGGCGGCTTTTTCAGCCAAAGTAGCCAAATCTCCCTCGCCCATAATGCGCCCAACAATGCGATCAGGCACAAACTGCTCGATATCGGCTATTTTTTCTCCCATACCTATAAAGCGAAGCGCCACACCTACTTGCTTAGCTATACCAAAAGCAATTCCGCCTTTTGTATCAGCGTCAAATTTTGTCAAAATTACGCCTGTTAAACCTAGCGTTTCATTAAAACTAATCGCCGTTTTAACGCCATCTTGCCCACTCATCGCATCTGCTATATAAAATATCTCGCTAGGATTTATAGCGGCTTTTATATCTTTTAATTCATTCATTAAATCATTATCTATTGCTAAGCGACCAGCACTATCTATTAAAAGCACATCATAAAATTCGCTACTTGCCTTAGCTAGCGCAGCTTTTGCTACATTTATTGCTTTATTTTCACCATCAATGCTGAAAAAATCTAGCTCATTTGCTTGGCATAATTGCTCTAATTGCGTAACGGCCGCTAGTCTTTGTAAGTCGCAAGCTGCAACTAGCACCTTTTTGCCACGCGTTTTTAGATAATTTGCCAATTTAGCCGTGCTTGTCGTTTTACCGCCACCTTGTAAGCCACACATTAGCACCACCGTTGGAGGCTTAGGTGAGAAAATAAAAGCTGAGCTTGAATTTGGTGCGTTTAAAATAGAGATTAGATTTTTTTTAATGCTGTCTAAAAATTGCTTTTGGCCGATTTGACCGGCTTTCATATCAGCTTCTACCGCGCTTAGGATTTCTTTTACTACCTTATGATAAACATCAGCTTTTAATAAAGCCTTTTTTAGCGTTTCAAGCGCGTTTTTTAGGGCTTTTTCATCATCAATAAATTTTAATTTATTAACAGCTGATTTTAGCGATTCACCGATAAACTCAAACAATATTTAACCTTAATTTTAGAATAAAAGGCGCAATTCTAGCCCTTTTATGCTTTAAAAATGTTTAAAATTTATAAAATTTATTTTGAAATTTTGTGTGCGATTTTTTTAACAAAACCGCACGAAAGGATCATAAAAGCACGCTTGCGGCACTTTTGATTTTTTCATAATTATTTGGCTCTACTAAACGCTCGCCAACTTCTTTGCCGTCTTTATAAAAAATAATAGTAGGAATTCGGCGGATATTTAATTTATCTTTTAGGCTTTCTTCTGTGTCAAAATTTACGCCATAAAAGTTGATTTTATCGCCAATTTCTCCGGCTAGTTTTTCAAGCAAGGGTTTAGCTACGGCACAATCTTTACACCAAGGCGCGCCAAAAGCTACCAAGCTGGCTCCATTAGCAATTTTTGCATCAAAATTACTTACATTTAAATGCTCCATTTTTTCTCCTTTTGATTTAAGTGGCGAAATTGTAGCATAAGCGCTAGCTTATAAAAGCAACAAAATCACAAATTTTAATAAATTTTCTAATTATTTGGAATTTTGGCTTATAATGGCGAGATTTTTCAAAAAAGGATTAGAAAATGAAAATTTTAGCGTGGATTTTTGGCGTTTTACTTGTTATTTGCGGTATGATTTATACGCTGATTTTTACAAGCTTAGGCAATGCGATATTGGCTCCAAGAATAGAAGCTTTTGTGAGCGAAAAAATCGCTATGCCTTTTAAATTAAATGAGTTTAAGCTTGGCTTTAATGATTTAAAAATCAGCTCTACCATAAACGGCGAGCTAAGCATTAGCACAAGCGGCAAATATAGCATTTTGGATAAAAATTTAGATTTAAAATATAAAATTTATGCTAATTCATTTTCGTCAATGCCATTAAACCTTAACATAGCAGGCGATGTAAAAGGCAGTTTTGAAAATATTTTAGCAAATGGCAGTGGAAATTTGGCTGGCTCAAAGCTTCGTTATGCTACGCGTATTGTGGATTTTAATCCGCTTGAATTAAAATTAGATGCTAGAAATTTAGATCTTTCACAACTTAGCCTAATAGCTCTTAAAAAGCCGTATTTACGCGGGTTTGCTAGTATTACAGCCGATGTAGCTTTAAAAAATGGCACACAATTTGGCTTTGCAAATATCAACGCGCCAAAAATTAGCGCCGATAACGCCCTGATAAATAAAGATTATGGCATAAAGCTACCAAAAAATTTTAATGCTAATTTAAATAGCGATATAAGCGTAAATAACAGCATTCTAACCGCAATTACCACGCTAAATACAAGCCTAGCAAACGCAAACGCTCAAAAAACAAGCTATAACCTAAAAACAAATGAATTAAACACTGATTTTAATCTTGATATAGCAAATCTTGCAAACTTAGAGCCATTGATTTCTCAAAAGCTTAATGGCAGCGTAAAAATCGCCCTAAACACGCAAATTAAAAATAATAAAATGCAATTTTTGGATGCGCAAATCAATGGCTTAGGCGGTAATATTATGGCAAAATTAGTAAATGGAGAATTAAACGCTCAAATAAAAGATATTAAATTAGCCGAGGCGCTAAGCTTAGCTAGCTTGCCACCACTTGCAAAAAGCCAAATAAACGGCTTTGCTAAAATCACAGGGCTTAATAATCCACAAAACGCAAACGGCAATGCGAGTTTAAAATTTTCAAAAGGCGAGCTTGATTACAAACAAATGAATAAAATTTTAAATAGCGATTTAAAAAGCAATATTATTTTTACGGGCGATACTAAAATTAGCGTGCTTAGTGGTGTTTTAAATCTTGATGCCTTGCTTGATTCACCAGCTCTTAAAATGGCTAAACTAAGCGCAAAATATGAGCTAAATACTGCTAGTGGCGATGCCGATTTTAACGCTAATATCCCAAATTTAGGGCTAATTTTTGGCTCTAAGGCAAAAACAAGCGCTTATATAAAAGCTAACGCAAATTTTAAAAATAATGCCATCGCTAAGGCAAATATCGATATAAACGGGCTTGGTGGCAACATAAACGCAACGCTTAATAATCAATCTTTACAAGCTAATATCAATAATATTCAAGCTGGCAATGTGTTTGCAATTATCGCACAAGATGAGCTATTTAGTGGGTCATTAAATGCTAATATCAATCTTTCTAGCCTAGATATCACCAAGCTAAACGGACAAGGCCAAATAAGCCTAAATAACGCCGTATTTAACGCGCCAAATCTAAGCAAAATGCTAGATGTAAAATTTCCGCAAAACTCAAAATTTAATCTAAACGCAAAGGTAAGCTTTAAAGATTCCCTAGCAAAATTTAATGCCTTATTTAATAGCGATTTGGCTAAACTTGATGAGCTAAATGGCACCTATGATCTTAAACAAAACGCCTTAAATGCGGACTTTAAAGCTAGTGTGGCAAACTTAGCAAATCTTGCTTTTTTAAGCGGTGCTAGCATAAATGCTCCGCTAAATGCAAATGGTAAAGTTTCTATGATAAATGGCGCGCTAAATGCTAAGATAAATAGCGATATTTTTGGCTCACAAACTAGCGCCAATTACGCTAACGACACGCTTAATGCAAGCATGCAAAAGGTTAAAATAGAAAATATTTTAAGTGCTTTGGGTTATGATAAATTTTATCTTGGCTTAGCAAATACAAATTTTAAATATAATTTAAAAAATGCCGTTGGTGAGTTTGATGCTGATGTTTTAGAGGGTAAATTAGCACAAAATGGGCTTACACAGCTGATAAATGCGGTATTTAAGCGCGATATTACAAATGAAGTTTATGAAAACGGCAAGGTTTATGGCACGATAAATAAAAATTATATCACACTAAATGCTAAAATCAGCTCGCCAAAATCTAATATCAGCATAGAAAAAGGCGCGATCAATTCAGCCACTAAAACCCTAAACATACCACTAAAAGCAAATTTTGAAAAAACCGATCTAAGCATAAATATCACAGGCACGACAGATAAACCAAAATACAATGTAAAATCAGATTATCTACAAGAAAAAGTTATAAATAAAGCCTTTGATAAACTAATAAAAAACGATGAAAAACGAGAAAACACAAAGCAAATTTTAAATGATTTAAAGGGCTTGTTTTAAAATTTGGCGCGCTTAAAGTAGCGCGCTTTAACCACGAAATTTTATGTCATTAAGTTAATTTAATGGCATCTTCGCTAAATATTTAAAAAATCAACCACAGCAAATACTATAAAATTGAGCCAAATTTTAAACAAAACTAGGCTATAATCCCAGCTTTTATTCACAAAAAAAGGGCGCATAATGGCTTATCAAGCACAACAAATAGAACAAAATTATTATAAAATTTGCGAAGAACGCGGATATTTTGAGATAGATGGCAACAAAAACATACAAGAAAAAAATAAAACATTTTGCATTATGATGCCACCGCCAAATGTTACTGGTGTATTACATATAGGGCATTCGCTTACCTTTACACTACAAGATATAATGACGCGTTATAAAAGAATGGATGGATTTCGCGTTTTATGGCAGCCAGGGCTTGATCACGCAGGCATTGCCACGCAAAATATAGTAGAAAAGCAACTTCTAGCACAAGGCATTAAAAAAGAAAGCTTAGGGCGTGATGAGTTTGTTAAAAAAATTTGGGAGTGGAAAGAAAAAAGTGGCGGCACTATACTTCATCAAATGCGCAGACTTGGTATCACGCCTGCTTGGAGTAGGGCGCGTTTTACTATGGATGATGGGCTAAAAAATGCCGTAAGAAAGGCCTTTGTAAGCTTATATAATCAAGGCTTAATCATTCGTGGTAATTATATGGTAAATTGGTGCACGCACGATGGCGCATTAAGTGATGTAGAAGTTGAGCATAAAGCAAATAAAGGCAAGCTTTATTATTTGCGTTATTTTTTAGCAGGTGATGAGCAAAAATGCGTGGTTGTAGCTACTACTAGGCCTGAGACTTATTTTGGCGATACTGCTGTGATGGTAAATCCAAACGATGAGCGTTATACCAAGCTAATTGGGCGTGAGCTAAACTTGCCGTTATTAAACCGCAAGATAAAAATTATCGCTGATTGCCATGTGGATACTAGCTTTGGTACAGGTGCTGTTAAAGTAACGCCAGCGCACGATGTTAATGATTATGAAGTAGGCAAGCGTCATAATTTAGAATTTATCACCATTTTTGACGAAAAGGGAATTTTAAACGAGCATTGTGGCGAATTTGCTGGCTTAGAGCGTTTGCAAGCAAGAGAAAAAATCGTAAATGAACTTCAAAAACAAGGTTTTGTAGAAAAAATCGAAGATTATGAAAACCAAGTAGGGTATTGCTATCGCTGTAAAAATGTTGTAGAGCCGTATATTTCTAAGCAATGGTTTGTAAAAGTAGCTATCGCAAATGAAGCCATAAAAAAAGCAAATGAGGGAGAAATAAAATTTTATCCCCCGCACTGGATAAATAGCTTTAATGCCTGGATGAGAGAGCTAAAAGATTGGTGTATAAGTCGCCAGCTATGGTGGGGGCATCAAATTCCGGTGTTTTATTGTGAGTGCGGGCATGAATGGGCCGATGAGCAAGAAAAGCCATCAGCTTGCCCAAAATGTGGCACTAAAAACTTCACACAAGACCCAGATGTGCTTGATACTTGGTTTAGCTCAGGGCTGTGGCCTATTTCTACTCTTGGCTGGGGCAATGGCGAGGCATTAAAAAATGAAAAATGGTTTGAGGGTGATTTAGGGCAGTTTTATCCAAATACAATGTTAATTACAGGCTTTGATATACTCTTTTTTTGGGTGGCTAGAATGATGTTTCAATGCGATAATGCCATGCATCAAATTCCTTTTAAAGATGTATATTTACACGCTCTTGTCAAAGATAAAGATGGCAAAAAAATGAGCAAAAGTAGCGCAAATGTGATAGATCCACTTAGTAAAATTGATGAGTATTCAGCCGATATTTTGCGCTTTAGCCTTACTATGCTTTGTGTCCAAGGTAGGGATTTGCGCTTAAATGATGAAGCAATGATACTCTCACGCAATTTTACAAATAAAATTTACAACGCAAGCAATTTTTTACTAATGAACGCTACGAAATTTCAAAATTTAAGCCAATGCGAGATAAAAACAGACCTTGGCAAATATATGCTAACGCGCTTAAATGCTTGTATAAAGCAAGTGCGCGCAAATCTTGATAATTACCGCTTTAATGACGCTGCTAGTGAGATTTATAAATTTTTGTGGAATGAATTTTGTGATTGGGGCATAGAGCTAAGTAAGGCCGATAAAGACGCGATTTGCGAGCTTGGGGCGATTTTTAAAGAAAGTATGAAATTGCTTCATCCTTTTATGCCATTTATTAGCGAGCATTTATACCACGCACTTAGTGGGACTAGTTTAGAAAATAGCGATTCTATAATGATTTCGCGCTATCCACAAGCCAGCCAGCACGATGAAAAAATCCAAAAATTATTTTCTTTGGTGATTGAGGCAATTATTAGCATTCGCCGCGCAAAAGCCACAATTGATTTAGGCAATGCAAAAATTAATAAAGCCTACATCAAATGCGACACTAATCTAAGCCAGGCTAGCAAATACATCAGCACACTTGCAAAATGCGAAAGTGTGGAGTTTGTAAGCCAAAATGTGCCAGACTCAGTGCGCGATGTAAGCCAAAATGTAGAGAGTTTTATAGCACTTAGTGGCATTGATACAGCACCTATTATCGCGCGCTTACAAAGCCAAAAAATAAAGCTAGAAAAAGAAATTTTAAAACTTGAAAATATGCTTGGTAATGAAAAATTTGTAGCAAATGCGCCCCAAGAAGTGCTACAAACCAATCAAACAGGATTAAACAATGCTAAAACCAAGCTTGAAAAAATACTATCTGAGCTTAAAAGCTTGCAAAAATAAATTTTAAAATTTATTTTTGCGCGTTTGGGGACTAAGATGATAAAAATACAAAATCTAAGCAAAAACTATGGCACAAATAAGGTTTTAGATAATATAAATATACATATAAAACAAGGTGAGATTTTTGCATTTTTAGGCCATAGTGGTGCTGGAAAAAGCACATTATTGCGGTGTATAAATGGCTTAGAAAGCTATGATGATGGCAGTTTAAAAGTAGATTACAAAGAAGTTAGCGCGCTAAATAAAAACGAGCTTAGAGAATTTCGCAAAAATATCGGTATGATTTTTCAGCATTTTGCGCTGATGAGTCAAAAAACAGCAGCCCAAAACATAGCCACGCCTTTGGAGTTTTGGGGCTATGATAAAAAGGCGATCGCTTCGCGTGTGGGCGAACTTTTAGAGCTTGTAGGGCTTAGCAATAAGGCCGATTTTTATCCCTCACAGCTCTCAGGCGGGCAAAAACAACGCATAGCAATCGCAAGAGCGCTTGCCTTAAAGCCAAAAATTTTATTAAGCGATGAGGCTACAAGCGCGCTCGATCCAAATACAACTAAGCAAATTTTAAGTCTTTTAAAGCAAATAAATGAAGAGCTTGGCATTACAATTGTGCTTGTTACGCACGAAATGGACGCACTTAAAGCCATTTCAAACCGCGCGGCATTGCTAAGTGCTGGGCAAGTAATAGCAAATGATGATATAACCGAGCTTTTCTTACATCCAAATGAAAAAATGCGTGAGTTTTTGGGCGATGATGAGATTTTGCCACTTAGTGGAGTAAATATCAGGCTGTATTTTCGCCCAAATAACGCAAATCGCGCGGTAATTACAAGTATGGCAAGGGAGCTAGGGATTGATTTTAACATAGTTTGGGGCAAGTTAGAACGCCTTGATAAACTCGTGCTTGGCTCGCTAGTAATAAATATCCAAAAAGTCGATTTAACCCGCGTCCAAGAGTATTTAACAAAGGCTGGTGTGATTTATGAACTGGCTTGATAAAATGCCCGTGGAATTGTTTGTGAAATTTTAAAATTTTAGTTTTTTTATTTAAAAATTCTATGAAATTTTAAAATTTAGGCTTTAAATTTGGCTTTTATGGCTTAAAATCGCGCGCCAAATTCGCACAAATAAATATAAATTTTAATTTATAAAGGCGCAAATTTTAAAATGATTTTAATTTGCCCAACAATGCGTTTTTATCGTTATTTTAGATAGGTGCTGAAAGGATATTTAAAAAAAAGTGATGGTGGCTCCAATTGGGTTTGAACCAACGACCCTCACCATGTCAAGGTGATGCTCTACCAGCTGAGCTATGGAACCAAAAAGCTAGATTTTAGCCAAATGCGCCAAAATATTAGCTTAAATCACGCAATAAAGCCAAAATTTAGCTATTTTTGGCTATTATCCGCGCTCAAATTACAAGAAAGGTGGTGAGAGCTTTGCCAGGTGTGAAGGTCCATCAAAACGAAAGCTTTGATGAAGCATACAGACGCTTCAAAAAGCAAACTGATCGCAATTTAGTGGTAACAGAAGTGCGCGCTAGACGCTTTTTCGAGCCTATGACCGAGATTAGAAAAAAACAAAAAATCTCTGCTCGCAAAAAGATGTTAAAAAGACTTTATATGTTGCGCCGTTATGAAAATCGCCTCTAATGCGCTAGCTTAAAGTGCGATTTTATCGTGCTTTAAGCCAAATTCAATAAAATTTAAAACAAACTTGCCGATATAGCTTTAAATCACTAAAAAGGATTTAAAATGATTAATTCTATCTCATCAAATGCTTATTCTAGCTACGCAAACTACGCAAATAGCCAAAATAACGCAAATCACGCTAATTTAAATAACGCAAAAAGCACGCCTGTTGATTTAGCCCAAAACTTAGCTAGCGAGCAAGCAAGCATCCAAACCACCATAATGGACACGGCTAATAAAATGGGCGAAGATGTTCTTAGCGTGCTTGGAACTAATTTAAATATCCAAGCTTAATTTAAAAAATTTAAGCATAAATTAAATTTATGCTTAAATTTTCATAGAATAAATTTTAAAATTTACGCTTTTTACAATCTTTTTATTACAATAAATTTTAGATTATAAAATTATTTTTTTAATCTTTCTATCATATTTGAAATATTCTCCAAAGAATTAAAATTTTCATTTCTAATCTCACTTATAGGCACTTCAACGCCGTAATTTTCTTCAATCGCGCTAACGCATTGGAGTATATCAAAAGAGCTAAATAAGCCATCATCTACTAAATTGCTTTCTTTTTCATATTCGATTGAATCGTTGATTTGTTTTAAAATTTCAAGTAATTTATTCATTGTTTTTGCCTTTCATATTTAGGGTGTAGGTTGGGATTTCATCTCTTGCTAGGATAAATTTTTTATTTTTATACAAATAAATGCTAGGCATAGCCTGGCTTAAAAACAAATATAAGGCCTCCGTGCTAGCATACGCGCCCGCATTAGCAAAAAATAAATTATCGTTTATTTGTAAGTTTTTTAGGCTTATATCTTTTACTAGCACATCAGCCGTGCTACAAATAGCCCCACATAAGCACCAGTTTTTTATGGCTCCATCGCCAAAATGATAAAGTTGTGGAGTTTTCATACCAAAGATTTGCACATAATAATTTAAATGATTCATACCGCCGTTTAAAATCGCGTAATTTATGCCATCATTACATTTTATATCTACTACCTTGCTAGCGTAAAGTCCGTATTTTGCCACGATAAATCTGCCCATTTCTAAGCAAATGTTAATCTTAAAATTTGCTAGCATTTCATTTAATTCATCAATGCGTTCTTGCTCGCTTTTAAACTTATCGTTTATAAAATATTTAACTCCAAGACCCACGCCATATTCAAGCTCTTCAAAATCATAGCATTTAATAATTTCGTGCAATATTTCTAAATCAAACGGGATTTTTTTATCTCTAAAAGTCCCGCCAAAATAATGAATGCCCTTAATATTTTTAGCATATTTTAAAAGGGCTTTGTTTAATGTTTGTTTATCTATGCCAAATTGATTTTGGCTACTAAGTCTAATAAAAATCCTAGCCTCAGCACCAAATTTACAAAGCATTTCAAGCTGATTTAAGCTTTCAGCATTAAAAGATCTCACCCCATAATCCCAGGCTTTTTTTACGCATTGTTCGTTTTTATACACGCCTGTGTAAAAAATTTTATGCGCTAAAATCCCATAAGATTTACAAATTTCAAATTCCCCATCACTACACACTTCTATCTTATCTACAAAATCTGCTATAAAATTTGTTAAAAACGGATTAGCCTTCATCGCATAGCAAAGTTTTTTGCCCTTAAAATTAGCACGCAAAAAGCGCAAATGCTCACCCAAACCATCTAAATCAAAAATAAAAGCGGGCGTTTTGTAATTAAAATTTTGTGCTATATCTTTCACATTTGCTCCATTAATAAACTTCTGTCTAATTTTCCGTTTTTATTTATTGGTAAATTTTTTAATTTTTCTATGCTATTTGGTAGCATATAAAAGGGTAAATTTTGATGTAAAAATGCGCTCAAATCGCTTTTGCTAGCATCGCCTTCAAAAAATATTTTTAATTTTTCATTTTTAAATACAGCGCACGCTCTTTGAACGCCTAGCAGATCTTGGCAGGTTTTTTCAATTTCTTCTAATTCAATCCTATGCCCCAAACGCTTGATTTGAAAATCCTTGCGCCCTTTGATGTGTAAAAGCCCCTTTTCATCGAAAAAGCCTAAATCGCCGGTTTTATAATACCTTTGCTTATTTTCATTTACGCAAAATCCATCATCACAGCCTTTTAAATACCCACAAGCCAAGCAAACACCGCTTACGCATATTTGTCCTATTTGGTTTTTGTTTTTTAAAATTTCATTATTTTCGTCTATTAAAAACACTCTTTCATTCTCAAAAGCCCTGCCGATGATATCTAAGCCATTTTCAAAATCATCTTTGCTTAAAATATGATAAGTGCAATTACAAGTAATCTCAGTAGGTCCATAAACATTGATAAATTTAGTATATTTTAAATGATTTTTGAGATACAAGATATGTTTTTTGCCGATTTGCTCTCCGCTGTATATGATTTTACGAAGTTTAGGTTTTTTGTATTCTAGGGCTTTAAAGGTGCTTAAAAATACTAGCGCCGATACAGCCCAACTCAAAATGCTTGCTGAGTGTATAAAATCCATTAAAAAGCTAGGATTTTTAAAATACTCGCGAGGAATCAGCAAGCAACTTGCCCCTAAATATAAAGTGCTAAAAATATCTTTTATGCTCATATCAAAATCAAAAGGCGCTTGATTTGCAAAAACATCGCTTTGTTTTAACCCTAAGGTTTTTGTAAAAACCGGGATAAAATCAATCACGCTAGCATGATTTATTACAACCCCTTTTGGCACGCCAGTGCTACCGCTTGTAAAATTACAATACAAAATATCGGTGCTAATATGATTGGCTCTAATTTTTGTAAGTTTATTTTCATTAATTTTTGTTTGTAAAATATCGCTAGCTTTTAACACCAAAAAATCACTAAAAAGCTCTTTTGCCCCCTCAAACAATTCATCATCGCAAACCACAGCCACAGCATTTAAAATTTCACACATTTTCACTTTTTTTTGTGCTGGCAAGGACGGATCAATCACGCTATAAAATCCGCCTGCTTGTATGCTTGCTAGCATTATGGCTAGGGCGTTACAAGATTTTTTCATATACACAGCCACCGCGCCACTTTCAAGCGCGCTTGCAGCTTTTTTGCTTAAAATAAGCAAGGATTGAAAAGATATTTTGTTATTTTCATCTATAAAAGCTATTTTATTTGGATATTTTTTTGCGCTTTTTTCTAGCATTTCTAAGACATTATTCATTTTTTAAATCTATCCCAAGATTTTTTTCTTTTGAGAGGCGATAAATTTCATACCCTAAGGCTAAATCAAAAAGCGCAATCCCGCCATTTGAAAATATTTTTATTTTATCGCTGAAATTTTCATTTTTTATATCAAAAATATTATAAACACTATTTGGTTGTATTTTCCCTAGCCTTATAAGATCGACAAATCTATTGCCAATATAGCTTAATTTTTTATACACAGGCGCGCCTAGTTCTTTTTCGTATTCTTCATACATTGGGTAATAATCCGTGATTTTATAGGCATTTTCTATCATCAAATCGCTAAAATAAGCAAAGGCCGAGCAAACAAAAGTGGCGTTTGGCTTGATGTATTTTTCTTTTATTAAAGGCATATCTGCTAAGGTTTTAAAATCAAATCCTGTGTTAATGCTGATTATATCGGCGTTTTGGCAAGCTTCATTTACATTATTTAAAATTTTAATTTCAATATTTTTATTTAAACTCTCCACGCAGCTTTTAAATTTTAAAGCTGAAGCCAAACCTCTGCCTTTAATTAAAATTTGTTTTATATCAAAATGCTTTATAAGGGCTTTTGTAAGAAGTAAGTTGATTTTGCCAGGGCCGATGATACTAAGGATTTGGGAGTTTTTGCTTGCTAGGGTTTTTGCAGCTAGGAGCGATATGGCCGCTGTTCTATAATCAGTAATCGCATTTGCGCCCATTATGGCAAAGGCTAGGCCAGTGTCTGGCTCATTTAAAATCAGCGTGTAATTTGAATCTCTTTTTTGATTTTCATTTTTTAGCATTGGGCCGTGCCATTTTAAACCGCTCACATTAAAAGGCTCGCCCAAATACCCGGGCATCGCGATAAAAAGATGTTTTTTGCCAAGCAAATCATAGCTCATTTGCATGCCATGACTTGCTTTATTGATCCCGCCAAGACTAAATGTTTTATTTTTAAAATTTAAAAAAGTTTTTTGGATTATTTTTTCTACAAAATCCATATCATCATTTATAAGATTTTCTACATCTTTTTGGCTTAAATAAAGCATTTTTTACCTTGAAATTTCATTATAAGTTTTTAGAAAATATTTATCATCTTTTTTATATTGCGCGCTTAAAATTTCAAAGGATTTTTTAGCATCAATTAAAAGAAAATAAGAGCTAGAAAAATTTTTAATTTTTGCAGCGTTAAATTTTAATAAAAACTCTAATCTTTTTTGGTGATCTATCAAGGGATTAAGCTCTAAATCTCTTACAAAATACAAAATGCTAGTATCACGGCTAATGCCCGTTTCATCGATTATCTTGCCAGAAAAAGGCTTTAAATATCTATATGAAACATTAGAGCATTGCTCGATGTGGATATTATAAGTAAAACTATCACCATTTTCAAGCCCTATCATTAAAAATTTTGCCCCATTAGCATTTAAAATTTCAAAAGCAGAATCCTTGCCAAAACAGCTTGAAAAATCTTTTTTAAACTCAGCTTGTTTTGCCCCAAAAACAGCCAAAGAAAAAATCGGATCATTCGTGCGCCACACTCCATCTAAATGCCTAAAATATTCGCCAAAAACTCCAACCACGCCCTTGCTATTTTTCTTATCAAAAACTAAATTTTTACAAAAACTATAAGTAAAAGTAGGGATTATTAAAGTGCCATCTTGGCCGATTAAATCGCATAAAATTTCTTTAATTTCGTGTAAAAACTCGTCTTTTTTAGGCAAAATCTTGCCAAATTGCGTAAAATTAGTATGCACACAAAGCATATCGCCTTTATTTATGCCAAGTTCTTTTAAAGCTAGCTTAAAATCATCGCTTGTGATTATTTGATTTTTATTTTGAAATAATTGCATTTTTAGCCTTTTATAATTAAATTATTTTCTAGGCAAATTTTAATAATATATTCTAGCTCGCTAGCCTTACAACCAATGATATTTGCGATATCTAAAACATCTCTTGCCCCATCGCAATAAGCTAAAAAATGCCTAGGCAACATGTTTTTAGGCCGCGAACGCACATTTAAAGTAGGCGTTAAATTATACTTGCCAAGGCAAGGCTCACAAATAAAATTTGGCTTAAAAACTTCATTTATTTGTAAGGCCATAATACAAGATTTAACAAAATCCAAACCGCCCTCTAAGCCTTTTTGACTAATAAAATTTAAATCATCATCGCTACAATGATACTGCTTAAAAGCGCCAAAAGCCGTCCTACACAGCGTAGCAACGCCAAGATTTAAGGCTGGGGTGTTGTATTGGCGCTCATCACTACCACGATCTAAAAATGAATAAATTTTAGCATTATCAAAATGCTTAATAACATTTAGCGCGGCCTTTGCGCTAAAAGCTGTTTCATCTGGCGGTAAAATCACGCTATAATCGCCATCATCGCCAAGGCAAGAAAGCACAAAACCGCCCTTACAATGCTTTTTTAAATCATTAAAATTTTCAAAAATATAAGCTATCGCGCCGATGGTCTCAGGTGCGATCACAAATCTAAAATTATATTTGCGATATTTTAAAGATTTTAGCCATTTGTAAATTTCAACAAAAACAGCAGGCCCGCTTAGTTCGTTATTACACATTTGTGGATGGCAAATGTAAGTAGAGATTAAAATTTCATCTTTTGTGCTTATTGTAGCTGGCAAATAGCCTTGCGCGTAATTTAGCACGCCATTTTCATCAAAACTGCTATCAATAAAAACCTTATAATCCCCATCTTTTAAACTATCTCTTTGATTTTGACTAAGGCAAAAGCCCCAGCGCCTTTGATAATAGCTAAATGCATAAGGAATAATATCTGTTCGTTTGGCATCGCTATAAAGATGCTCTTGTAATTCTTTGAGGCTAATTGTTTTATCGATGGCGTGGCTGTATCCTAAAAGATGTAAATTGTGCTTTTTAAAATCGCAAATTTTATCCCCATCTGGCGTGATTATATAAGCATCTTTTATATTGTATTCAGCAGGGATTTCCCAGTCATAAACTTTCGTGCCACTTTTAATGCTTTTTAGCTCTAATTCATTATTTAAAGCTTCGTTAATGATTTTTAAACTCTTGCGCAAGCCCTCGCCAGTAATACTGCGGTATATTGGGTATAAGGTTTTGATTAATTCATACATAAAATTGCCATTGTTTTTTTTTTTTTAATTGTAGCATAAAATTTAAGCCACAAATTGCGCCCATTTTAACAAAAAAAAAAAACAATCTCTTAATAAAACAAAATTATTTAAAATTTTAAATTTTATTTAATGTTGTTTTAGGTTATAATTTTAGAAATTTTAAGGATAAATATGGATTTAGCGCGCACCTTTGCCCCTAAAAGCTTAGACGAAATTGTAGGGCAAAAAGAAATCATAAACGCTTTTAAAGCCTTTATCAAGGCTGATAAAATCCCACACAGCTTGTTTTTTGGCCCGCCAGGATGTGGCAAAACCACGCTAGCAAAGCTAATTGCCACGCAAAAAAATTATGAGTTTTACAGCTTTGATGCAAGCAATCTAAAACTAGATGAAATTCGCAAAATTCTCTCAAACAGCGGACTTTTTACGCCTTTAATTTTCATAGATGAGTTTCACCGCTTAAATAAAACCCAGCAAGACGCGCTTTTAGTGCCAATAGAAAATGGCGAATGCGTGCTAATGGGCGCAAGCACGCAAAATCCAAAATTTAGCGTAACTAGTGGCATAAGATCGCGCGTGATGGTTTTTGAGTTTAAGCATTTAAGCGCGCAAGATTTAGAAATTTTAATAAACAAAATTAAATCCAAGCTTGATTTTAGCATTGATGATGACGCGCAAGATTATTTAATCAATTCAAGCTCTGGCGATGCTAGGTCGCTTTTAAATTTGCTAGATTATGCTTTAATTTTAAATAAGCACATTAGCTTAAACACGCTAAAAACATTGCGTCAAAGCTATCAAGGCGAGGGCGTAAATAGCAAAGATTGCCATTATGAGCTGATTTCAGCCTTAATTAAATCAATGCGTGGTAGCGATATTGATGCTGGGCTTTATTATTTGGCTAGGTTATTAAATGCGGGAGAGGACGCGGCTTTTGTGGCTAGGCGTTTTGTGATTTTTGCTAGCGAAGATATAAGCAATGCCAACCCAAATGCGCTAAATTTAGCAGTTAGCACAATGCAAGCAGTAAGCAAAATCGGTATGCCAGAAGCTAGCATAATTTTAGCCCAATGCCTAATTTATCTAAGCAGTTCGCCAAAATCTAACGCTTCATATCTAGCCATTAAGCAAGCTTTAAAATTTACAAACCAAAACCCAAATGACAAAATCCCGCCGTATTTAATAAACCACGATACGCAAATAAAAAATTACCTTTATCCACATGATTTTGGTGGTTGGGTAGAGCAAGATTATTTGCCAAAAGAATTAAAAAATTTATCTTTTTATCATAGCAAGCAAATAGCTTTTGAAAAAACCCTAAGCGAATGGCTGGCTAAAATTAATCATAAATTTTAAAATAATGTGAAAAAATCACATAAATTAAGCGTTGTTAAAGCAAATTATAATAAAATCCGCGAATTTAAAATTTCAAATAAGGATAAATCATGAAAAAAACTTCTAAATTATTAGTAATTAGTGCTTTTTTAAGCACTTTTGCAAATGCGGCTATCATAGACGAAAACGCCACAAAAGTTATTGCCACAGGCTACAAAACCAAAACACAAATAGCAGTGCCAATGACCTTTACAAATGTTAAGTTTAATTTTTTAAAAACACAAGGCAGCATTAGCGAAATTTTAACAGGCGCTACAAGTAGCGTGGATCTTTTAAGCGTGGATACTTACAAAAATCCCTTACGCGATAAAAATATGCGCGATAAATTATTTTCAAAATTTCTAGCTACCTCGGTGCAAGCAAAAATAAAATCAGTTGATGGCGATGATAGCAAAGGCACGATAAAAGCGAGCATAACCCTAAATGAGCAAAGCAAAGATGTGCTTATGAATTATGAAATACAAGGTGATAAAATCAAAGGCGACAAATTAGTAGCAACGGGCGTAATCGACCTTGAAACAGATTTTGGCGTAAAAGAAGCTTATGATTCATTCCGCACTGATAAAATAGTCTCAGGCCTACACGCCAAACAAACCTCACCTAAGGTGCAAATTAGCTTTGAGGTGCCAATCAAATAATTTTATTAAGCGCGCTTTAATTTTGCGCGCTTTGAAATTTTGCTTTAAATGCTTGATTATTCTAAACTAATATTAAAATAAATTTTAAAATTTACTGCTGATTTGGATTAAAATTTTAATTTTTGCCACAAAATTACGCAAAAAAAGCTCTTTTTAACTTAAATTTTACTTAAAAATTAAAATTAAAAGAATAATTTAATGTTTATAGTCTTAAAATACGCCCACATATTTAAAAAAGGATAAAAAATGACAAAAGAAGAGCTAAAAGTTGCGGCCTTAAACTATCACATAGGCGGAAAAACTGAGATAAATATAAAAACAAGCGTAGCTAGCGAAGATGATTTAAGTCTGGCTTATTCACCGGGCGTGGCCGAGCCTTGCTTAGAAATAGACAAAAATCCCTTAGATGCTTATAAATATACAAATAAAGCTAATTTAGTAGCAGTTATTTCAAATGGCACAGCAGTGCTTGGTCTGGGTAATTTGGGCGCGCTAGCAAGCAAGCCTGTGATGGAGGGCAAAAGCGTGCTATTTAAACGCTTTGCTGGCATTGATGCTTTTGATATAGAATTAGACGAGAGCGATCCGCAAAAAATCGTTGATATCGTGCGCGCATTAGCGCCTACTTTTGGCGGGATAAATCTTGAAGATATTAAAGCGCCTGAATGCTTTTACATAGAAAACGAGCTAAAAAAACAACTAAACATTCCCATAATGCATGACGATCAGCACGGCACTGCCATAATTTGTACGGCTGGGCTAATAAACGGCGCAAAACTAGCAAATAAAGAAATTTCATCTTTAAAATTAGTAGTTTTGGGTGCTGGCGGGGCGGCAATTTCTTGTGCGAAAATGGCTAGAAGCCTTGGCATTAGCGATATAGTAATGTTTGATAGTAAGGGTGTGCTTAGTAGCGATAGGGACGATTTAAATGAATATAAGCGCGAGTTTGCCGTAGATCTTAATGCCTTAAAAGCGCAAGGTCGCTTTATTACTTGCTATAAAGACGCGCTAAATGGTGCTGATGTGGTTTTTGGGCTTTCACGCGCTGATATATTAAGCCCTGATGATATAGCTGGCATGGCAAAAGATCCGCTAATTTTTGTGATGAGTAACCCAAACCCTGAGATTGCCCCGGATTTAATCAAAAGCACCAGAAGCGATGCTATAATCGCCACAGGACGCAGTGATTTACCAAACCAAATAAATAATGTGCTTGGTTTTCCTTATATTTTTAAAGGCGCGCTAATAGCACAAGCTACTGCCATAAACGAGCAAATGAAACTAGCAGCTGCTAGCGAGCTAGCAAAACTAGCAAGAGAGCAAATCCCTGAAAATATCAAGCGCGAATTAGAGCTAATCCATCACCGCCAAGTAGGTTTTGGGCGCGAATACATCATACCTAGCCCTTTTGATCCGCGCCTTTTAACGCAAATTTCAAACGCAGTAGCACAAGCAGCAAGACAAAGTGGCGTAGCAAGATCTTAAAATTAAAATTTGGCAATTTTTAAAATTGCCAAACCGCAGTCATTAAAAAACTACAAAAATTAAAATTTTGCTATAATTGCGCCTATTTTGCAAAAGGTGTGAGATGAGTTTTATTTGCGAGCATTGTAAGGGCGAGTTTAATGATAGCGCAAAACTCTTAGATGATGAAAACCGCGCGTTTTGTTGTAGTGGTTGTAAGAATGTTTATGCTTTTTTGCGCTCAAATAATTTAGATGAGTTTTACACCAGGCTTGGCAAAGATTCTCACATCAAAGCAAAATTCGAGCAAATCAGCACCCAAAGCTCCAAGGCTATTTTTAATAATTTCGTAAAACAAAATAACGATATTTGCACGATATATTTAGTGATTGAGGGCATTCATTGTAGTGCTTGTGTGTGGCTAAATGAAAAAGCCCTTAGCACAAGCGATGGCGTGCTTGAAGCTGATATTAACGCTGCTACAAATAAAGCTAGGATAGTTTGGGATAATTCGCAAATTAGTCTTTTTGAAATTTTAAATAAAATAATCGCAATTGGCTACAACCCTTTGCCCTATGATCCATCAAAAGCTAGCGATCGCGCCGAGCAAAACCGCCGAAGCGCGTATATAAAAATGCTTGTAGGCATTGTTTGTTCTATGAATATAATGTGGGTTGCGGTGGCTTTATATGGCGGATATTTTAGCGGTATGAGCGCAAAAATTAAAGATATTTTACATTTTGGTGAGTTTGTTTTGGCTAGTCCGGTGCTTTTTTATACAGGCTCAGCCTTTTTTAGCTCAGCTTATAAAAGCCTTAAACAAAAATCCGTTAGTATGGATTTAAGCGTGGCAGTTGGTGCTAGCCTTGCTTATTTTTATTCGGTTTATGCAATGCTAATTAAACAAGGTGAGGTTTATTTTGATTCTGTGGCAATGATTATTACCTTTGTTTATGTGGGTAAATTTTTTGAAACCATCAGCAAAAAGCGCGCAATTGATAGCTTAGATGGGCTTAGTTCTTTATTGGTTAATGAAGTTTATGCAAGAAGTGATAAAAATTTAAAATTTGTGCTAACAAATGTGCGCGAGATTAAGCAAGATGATGAGATTATGCTAAGAGCTGGCGAGCGCGCAGGGATTGATGGCGTAGTAAGTAGCGGGCAAGCAAGCGTGGATAATTCAAGTATAAATGGAGAAAGCGTGCCGGTTTTGCTTAGGCAAAATGATTTTATTAGCTCAGGCGCGCTTTGTATCGATGGGAGCGTGATTTATAAAGCTAGCAAAGATTATGAGCATTCATTGCTAAATCGCTTGATTTGCTTGCTTGAAGATGCTAGTTTTAAAAAGCCACGCATTCAAGTGCTTGCAAATACCATCGCTTCGCGCTTTTCTTTTATTGTTTTGTTGCTTTGTTTTATTACTTTTAGCCTTTGGCTTTTTAATGGGGCGAGTTTAAATAAGGCTATTATGATAGCTGTTAGTGTGCTAATTATCGCGTGTCCGTGCGCTTTAAGCCTTGCTACGCCAGTAGCCAATTTAATCGGCCTTGCCACAGCTTTAAAAAAGGGCATAATTTTTAGGCAAGCAAATATCATCGAACGCCTCGCAAAATGTAAAATAATCGCCTTTGATAAAACCGGCACCCTAAGCCTTGCTAAACTTAGCGTTGAAAATTTCACTCAGCTTAAACCTTTTGATAAAAGCTTGCTTTACTCGCTAGCTTCAAACTCCACTCATCCTATTAGCCTAGCTTTATGCGAGTATTTTAAAAATGAAAAACTCTTAGAGCTAAAAAGCGTTGAAAATATCGCAGGACAAGGCATTAAGGCAAAATTTCAAAACCAAGAACTCTTAGGTGGCTCTGCTTTATTTATGAAAGAAAACGCCGTAAATTTGAATAATTTTAATCAAATAAATAATTTGACAAGCCAATATTATTTTGCCATAAATGGAGATTTAGTAGCGCATTTTAGCCTAAGCGATAACCTAAGAGCTGATGCAAAAAGCGTGCTTTGTGAGCTTAAAAAAATGGGTTATAAAATCATTATGCTAAGCGGGGATAAAAAAGAAGTGGCTAAAAATGTTAGCTTGGAGCTTGGAATAGCTGAGTTTTATGGCGAGCTTAATCCTTTGGATAAGGCACAAAAAATCAAAGAACTACAAAAGCAAACGCCTGTTTTGATGGTGGGCGATGGCATAAATGATATAGCAGCGCTTAAAAGCGCGCATGTGGGCATTTGTATGGGTAGCGGGGCTAGCATTAGCGTAGAAAATAGCGATGTTGTGCTACTGCGCGATGAGCTGAGCGCGCTACTTTTTGCTTTGCGTTTAAGTGCGCGCACATATCGTACAATTAAGCAAAATTTAGCATTTAGTTTGGTTTATAACGCCCTTACAATCCCGCTAGCAATGCTAGGCTATATAATCCCGCTATTTGCGGCTATTTCGATGTCTGCTAGCTCTATAATAGTGGTGCTAAACTCTTTAAAAATCAAAGGACAAAAATGAATGCAATAATTGCTCTAATGCTTGGGGTTTCTATTTTGCTAGCTTTTATCGCTCTTGGCGCGCTGATTTGGGGCATAAAAACTAGGCAATTTGAAGATTATGAAAAATTTCTAGCTGGCACTAAATACGACAGCGAAGATAGCCTAAATGATGCTTATAAAATGGAGCAAAGACGCAAACAAGCAAGCAAAAAAGGCTATATGCCACCTGATTAATTCTGTATTTTAAAATGAAATTTTAATTAAACTTATATTTTAATAAAAGGTTTTTTTATGTTAGATGAAAATATTAAACCAAATCAAATTTTAAAATCCATTAAAGGCTTTAAATACCCAGATATAGAGCTTGTGCGTTGGTTTTTTAAGTCAAATTTAAGTGAGTTAGCGCACAAAAAAGTGCTTGAACTTGGTTCGCATAATGGCAATAATTTAAGCCTTTTTGCTGGTTATGACTATGAGTGCATAGGCGCCGAGCTTGATGAAGAAAATGTGCAAAATGCCAAATTTAACTTTGACAAGGTTTTTGGATATGAAAATTTTAAATTTTTTCAAGCCGATATGAGAGCGTTTGCAGCCCAGCACAAAGGCATTGAATCTAGTGTTTTGCTCGTGCCAAATGTGATAAATTATATAAGCAAAGATGATTGCAGGCAAATGCTGTCAAATTTACGCAAAAACCGCTTATACCGTTACGAAAATGGTGAATTTTCACACTTTTTTGTGCGGGCAAGAAGTGTGAAGGATTATCGCTATGGCAAGGGTAAGATGGTGGGTAATCACAGTTTTATTTTAGAAAATGATGAATTTAGCGGAGAAAAAGGGCTTTTTTGTGCGTGCTATGGGCAGTTTGAGCTGGTGAGGCTTTTACAAGATGAGCTAAATTTGTTTGATTTTGAAGTGCTAGAAAGCGAAAATTTAAACTCAAAGGCTAATGTTTTCATCAAAGATAGCGATATTATCGTTTATGGCAAGATAAAATAAAGGAGTAAAAATGTATAAAGATTTAAAGGGACTTAAATTCCCCGACAACGCCGTGATAAAATTTTTTTTCAAGGAGCATTTGGGCGAAAAATGCGGCAAGGTTTTAGAATACGCTTGCTCAAATGGCAATAATTTAAGCCTTTTTGCAAGCTATGGCTGGGAGTGTTTGGGCGTGGATTTAAGCCAGCTAAACATTCAAAATGCTTTGTTTAATTTTAAAGAAATTTTAAAGGCACAAAAATTTAGCTTTTTTGAGGAAAACATTTTGGACTTTGCCAAAGCCCACAAAGGTGTGCAAGCTGATGTTTTTTTAGTGCCAAATGTGGTTAATTACCTAAGGCGAGAGGACTTTTTAGCCCTTTTAAAAAGCGCGAAAGAATTTAAGGCTTATAAGGAAAATGCACTCTTTTTCTTGCGAACGCGTGGCATAAAAGACTACCGCTATGGGCTTGGTAAAAAAATAGCGCACAATAGCTTTTTGCTTGACTGTGATGAAAGCACAGGCGAGCTTAACTGTATCAACACGCTTTATCAAGAGTATGAGCTTGTGGGCTATTTGCAAGAGTTTTTGGGGCTTTATGATTTTAAGGTTTTAAGCTATGAAAGCACAAATGTGATGGGTGCTGATGAACGCCTTGTAAATGATGCTGATATAGTGATTTATGGGCGTATTCGATGAAAATCGCCATTATGCAGCCGACATTTTGCCCTTGGATAGGGTATTTTAAGATGATTGAGCTTGTAGATAGCTTTGTGTTTCTTGACACCGTGCAATTTGAAAGGCGCAGTTGGCAAAATAGAAACAAAATCAAACTCGCAGGTAAAGAACAGTGGCTAAGCTTGCATTTGCAAAAAGCACCCCAACAAACACTCATCAAAGATATGCATCTAAATAATGAACAAGCGTGGAAAAACACCCTTTTAAAAACCCTACGCCACGCTTATGGCAAGAGTGTGAATTTTAAAGAAATTTATAGCATTTTGGAATTTGGGCTTTTTCATTTTGAAAATTTAAGCGAGCTTAATATCTTTTTGATAGAGCAGTTTGCTGGGCTTTTAAAACTTAAAACACCTTTAATCAAGGCTTCATCTTTGAGCTTGCCAGCTGTTAAAAGAGAAAATCTTTTGCTTGAAATTTGTAAGGCTTTAAAAGCAGATGAATATCTATCACCTGAGGGTTCAAAGGTGTATTTAGAGCCAGCAAAAGATTTATTTAAAAACGCTAATATAAATATAGAATATTTTAAAATGCTCCACCCATCATACACTCAGCAAAATAAAAATTTCATTGAATATCTTGGCATAATTGATTTGCTTTTTAATACCACAAATGCGGCGCAAATTTTAAATGATAGTATTATTGTAAATGATAAAGCAGGGGGGGAGCTTATAATCACTATCAAAAAGCACTTATATTTTTAGCTTTTAAATTTTTATTTAAGGTTAAAATTTACTTTAAATTTTAAATTGACTAAGAATTTAAAATAAAATTTAGCCTTAAATTTTAATCTAATTTAAAATTTCACCAACTCCAAGCCTTAAAAAAGCCTAAATTAAAGTATTTTAGCTAGAATGCGCGCATTTTTTAGCTTAAAGGGGTGAAAATGTTTGAAACCATCATAGGACTTGAAGTTCATTGCCAATTAAATACAAAAACTAAGATATTTTGCGCTTGTTCTACTAGTTTTGGAGCCAAGGCAAATACTCACACTTGCCCTGTTTGTCTTGCTTTGCCTGGTGCCTTGCCTGTTTTAAATAAACAAGCGCTTAAAAAGGCGATTAGTTTTGGCCTAGCCATAAATGCTAAAATTAATAAAAAATCAGCATTTGATAGAAAAAATTATTTTTATCCAGATTTACCAAAGGCTTATCAAATATCGCAATGGAGCGTGCCAATAGTAGAAAATGGCGAGTTAATAATAAATATAGAAAATGATGAAAAACGCATAGGCATTACGCGTGCGCACCTTGAAGAAGATGCCGGTAAAAACACGCACGAAGCAGGGCATAGCTTAGTGGATTTAAACCGCTCAGGCACACCGCTGCTTGAAATCGTCAGCGAACCAGATATGCGAAATAGCGATGAAGCAGTGGCTTATATTAAAAAACTTCACAGCATTTTGCGCTTTTTAAATATCAGTGATGCGAATATGCAAGAGGGCAGTTTTAGGTGCGATGTGAATGTAAGCATTCGGCCAAAGGGCGAGAACAAGCTTTATACGCGCGTGGAGATAAAAAATCTCAACTCATTTCGCTTTATCCAAAAGGCCATTGAATACGAAGCAAGCAGGCAAATCGCTGCTTGGGAAGATGGCAATTATGAGCGTGAAGTAGTCCAAGAAACACGCCTTTTTGACACCACAAAACTAATCACAAAACCTATGCGAAGTAAAGAAGAAGCAGCTGAATATCGATATTTTCCAGATCCTGATTTATTGCCTATTGTCGTGCCTGATGATTTGATGAATGAAGCTAGTAAATTGCCAGAATTGCCAGACGAGAAAAAAACGCGCTATATAAACGAGCTAGGCTTAAAGCCTTATGATGCTGGCGTGATTATTAGCACTTATGAAATGGCGCGCTATTTTGAGGATTTAATAAACGCTAAAATTTCGCCAAAATTATGCGTTACTTGGCTTTGTGTAGAACTTCTTGGCAGGCTTAAAAACGGCGTAACCATAGAAAATAGCCCCGTAAATAGCACAAAAATGATAGAGCTTTTAGGGCGAATTGAAGATGGCACAATTAGCGCAAATGCCGCTAAAAAGGTGCTTGATGAATTAATAACTAACCAAAGCGCAAGCGTAGATGAGATTATAGAAAAACTTGGGCTTAAACAAGTAAGTGATGATGGGGCGATTGTCGCGATCGCCGAGGCGGTTTTGGCGGCAAATGCGGACAAGGTGGCTGAGTTTAAAGCGGGCAAGGACAAACTCTTTGGCTTTTTTGTGGGGCAGGTGATGAAAGAGGGCAAGGGCGCATTTAACCCCACAAAGGTTAATGAAATTTTGAAAGCAAAACTTGGCTAATGAAAAATAAAATTTGTTTTAATGAGTTTTTAAAGAGCTTAAAAACAAGCAATAGGGATTTAAAATTTTATGTTGCTTGGGATAAATGCTTAAAAAATAAAGATGAAATCAGCATAAGCTTAAACCATCTTAATTTTTTGCTTGGCAAAGATAAAAGCGAGTTAAAAGAAAATATCAATAAGCTTTTTAAAAGCTACCCAAAAGCTTTTGAATGTTTAAATATTCTTATAGCCACGCGTGATGTAAAAGATATCGTATTTAACGAGCTTGGCAAGGAATGCGAATTAAAATCTTATTTTACAAATTCTAATAAAATTTATGATTTTATTTGCCAAAGCGGTTTGGTTGAAATTTTTGCAGATAGAAAAATTAAAGATTTAAATGATTTTGTTTTTGGTGTGGAAGTAGGGCTTGATAGCAATGCTAGAAAAAATCGCAGCGGCAAAGCTATGGAAAGAACGCTTGCGAATATTTTTCAACAAGCCAAGCTAAATTATAAAGAACAAGTAAGCATAAATGATTTTACAGACTTAAAACAAACTTTTGGAACTGATATAAAAAAATTTGATTTTGTTATTTTTACCTCTAAAAAAACTTATTTTTTAGAATGCAATTTTTATACAAGTGGTGGCTCTAAGCTAAATGAAACAGCTAGATCTTATGAAGAACTTGCTTTGAGATTTGACAAATGTAGTGGAGCCGAGTTTATTTGGATAACCGATGGTAAAGGCTGGCTGAAAGCAAAAAATAAATTAGAGCAAGCTTATAAGAGTATTGAAATTTATAATTTAAGCAATATAGAAAATTTTATTTTGAAAGTAAAAAATGACGCCTGATTTTATAAGCAACGATGCGCTTTTTAGTCTTTATCAAGACGATTGTAATACGCTTTTGCCACATTTTAAGGATTGTTTTGATTTAATTTTTGCTGATCCGCCATATTTTTTATCAAATGACGGGCTAAGCATACAAAGTGGTAAAATCGTTAGCGTTAATAAAGGCTTATGGGATAAAAGCGTTGATGATATTGATGCTTTTAATTTTAACTGGCTAAATAATGCAAAATTAGCTCTAAAAAATACAGGCAGTATTTTAATAAGCGGGACTTATCATAATATTTTTTCATTAGGCACAATGCTCCAAAAGCTTGATTTTAAAATTTTAAATATTATTACTTGGCAAAAAACTAATCCACCGCCTAATTTTAGTTGTCGCTATCTTACGCATTCGACTGAGCAAATAATTTGGGCGCGCAAAAGCCAAAAACATAAACACATTTTTAATTATGAAATTTTAAAAGCATTAAATAATAATAAACAAATGCGCGATATATGGACATTTCCTGCCATTGCCCCTTGGGAAAAACTTTGTGGCAAGCACCCTACACAAAAACCATTAAAACTTCTTGTGCGCCTACTTTTAATGGCTAGTAATGAAAACTCCATTATTTGCGATCCATTTAGCGGGAGTTCTAGCACGGGCATAGCCGCTAATATCCTAAAACGAAAATTCATAGGTTTTGAAAAAGAAAGCGAGTTTATTAAAATTTCTATCGCAAGAAAACAAGAATTAGATAAAAATTTTGATGCCTTTTATAGAAAAATTGATGATTTAAAAATAAATTTTAAACAAAAAAATCTTTTCTAAGGACAAAAATGATAAAAACTCAATTTTTTTCAAGAAAAAACATAAATTATAAAAAATTCACACAAAAGCAGTAAAACTATGAGCATAGCAGTTATCGGAGCGGGAAAATGGGGGCAGGGTTTGCACTTTGCCTTTTCGCAAAAGCAAACTTGTCTCATCACTTCGCCGCACACAAAAGATTTGCCAAATTTTGTAAGCATTGACGAGGCGCTAGAATGCGAGTATTTGGTTTTTGCGCTCTCAGCACAAGGCATTAGCGCGTGGCTAAAAGAGCATTTTAAAAACAAGGGGCAAAAAATCCTACTTGCTTCAAAGGGCATTGACACGGCGAGTTGCCGCTTTTTAGATGAGATTTTTTTGGACTTTGTGGATAAGCGCAATTTTTGCGTTTTAAGTGGTCCTAGCTTTGCGGCTGAGGTGATGCAGGGCTTGCCTTGTGCCTTGTGCGTGAGTGGCTTTGAGCGCGCACTTTGTGAAGAGTTTGTGGGCTTTTTTCCAGATTTCATCAAGGCTTATGCGGGAGATGATGTGCGTGGGGCGGAGATTTGCGGGGCGTATAAAAATGTCCTTGCCATCGCAAGCGGCATTTGCGAGGGGCTAGGGCTTGGCAACAACGCAAGGGCGAGTTTAATCGCACGCGGGCTTATCGAAATGCACCGCTTTGGGGCGAAATTTGGCGCAAAAGAAGAGACTTTTTTGGGTTTAAGCGGGGCGGGGGATTTATTTTTAACCGCTTCAAGCACGCTTTCGCGCAACTTTCGCGCAGGGCTTTTGCTGGCAAAGGGCAAGGGCAAAGATGAGATTATAAGCGAGCTAAAAGAAGTCGTAGAGGGCATACCCACAGCCTTTGCGGTGCGCCAAATCGCTGGGAGGGAGGACATTTACACGCCCATAGTGCGCGAAGTGGCAGCGATTTTAGAGGGCAAAGATGTGCGCGCAGCCTTAATAGATTTATTAAGAAAAAAAGATTAAAAATTACTAGATTTTTAGCGCAAATGTTAAATAATATTTAAATAAATTTAAGAAAAAAATTAAAATTTGCGCGCTAAATCATCTAAAAATTAAAATTTCAAAGTACTTATATTTGTTTTAAAATTAAAATTTTAAAGCAATCCGCATTTATTTTAAGATTAAAATTTTAATCTCGCCAAATATTAAAAGATTAAAATTTGGCGGATTTAATGGTAGATTTTAAATTTTTATTAAATTAAATTTAAATGCGCTAGGTTTTTGGTTGGATTAAAATTTTAAGCAATATCTGCCCCGATAGCCTGGCTTATATTTGAAAATCCTTCATCTTTTAGCATTTGCGCTAAGTTTTCATTGATATTTTTACAAAGGCTTGGGCCTTGGTAGATGAAAGCGGTAAAAATTTCAAGCAAGCTTGCGCCTTGTTTTATGCGCCATAATGCGTCTTTTGCATCGCTAATGCCACCACAGCTAATCAAAAGCGCCTTAGAATAAAGCTCTCTTGCTACCGCGCTAAAAAGCGCACGGCTTTTTTCTTTAATTAATTCCCCGCTCAAACCGCCACGGCTCTTAGCGTTTTGGCTTAGGGAGTAGTCTATGCTTGTGTTGTTGATTATTAGGGCTTTTGCGCCGTTATTGATAGCGCAATCACAAAGCCTCACAGCAGTGCTTGGGCTCATATCTGGCGCGATTTTTAGAAGTAGCGGGCGAGAGCTTTTAGCCCTTAATGCGCTAAAAAGCTCGCTAATGAAGCTTTCGCTTTGTAAATCGCGCAAATTTGGCGTGTTTGGCGAGCTAATATTTATCACAAAACCATCGCAAAACTCACTAAAATTTTGAGCTAAAATTTCATAATCTTTTAAAGCATCATCATTAGGCGTAAGCTTGTTTTTACCGATATTTGCAAAAACTGGCACAGAGTAAGGATAAGCATTTTTTACCTGTTTTAAAATGGCATTTGCGCCCTTGTTATTAAAACCCATGGCATTTTGTAAGCTTTTTTCATCTATCAAGCGCCACAATCTTGGCTTTTCGTTGCCAAATTGCGCCTTTGGCGTAAAAGTGCCGTATTCTAAAAAACCAAAACCAAAAAGGCTAAGAGGCTTAATCAAATCCGCATTTTTATCAAACCCGCCGCCAATTCCTAGCGGATTTGCAAATTTTAAACCCAGCAAATTTTGACTTAAAATTTCATTTTCATAGCAAAAACTTTTTTTAATATAATCATTTAAAAATGGCGTATTTTTGGCTATTTTCATACCCACGCTAGCTAGATTGTGAGCACATTCTGGGTCTAGTTTAAAAAGCAAGCTTTTTAGATTTTCATAATTCATTTTAAGCCTTTTTTAAAAAATTTTATAAGCTTAGCGAAATTTGCTTAAATTTCGCGCTTGATTTTTAAAATTTTAAAATCATAACTAAGCCCAAATGCTCATAAATTAAGCAAAATTTCACATTAAAAAGATATAATCGGCGCTTATTTTTTGCTTACAAAAAGGTTAGAAAATGGATCAATTAAACGGCTCGCAAATGATTAGCGAGGCATTAAAAGCCCAAGGCGTGGATGTTGTTTTTGGCTATCCAGGTGGCGCTGCTTTAAATATCTACGATGAAACTTATAAACAAAAATATTTTACCCATGTTTTAGCGCGCCACGAGCAAGGCGCGGTGCATGCAGCAGATGGCTACGCGCGCGCTAGTGGCAAGGTCGGCGTGGCTTTTGTTACAAGCGGGCCAGGCTTTACAAATGCCGTTACTGGCTTAGCCACTGCTTATTGTGATAGCGTCCCGCTTGTGCTTATCAGCGGGCAAGTAAGCTTGCCATTAGTTGGCACCGATGCCTTTCAAGAAATTGACGCTGTAGGGATTTCACGCCCTTGCACTAAGCATAATTTTTTGGTTAAAAATATCACAGAATTACCAAAAATTTTAAAAGAGGCTTTTTATATAGCATCTAGTGGCAGACCAGGACCTGTTCATGTGGATATCCCAAAAGATATAACCGCTACAATGGGCGAGTTTATCTACCCGCAAAACACCTACATGCAAACATACAAACCAACGCTAAAAGGCCATCAAAACCAAATCAAAAAAGCTTGTGAAGCTATAATGAACGCAACTAGGCCAATTGCTTATATAGGCGGTGGCGCCATTAGCTCAAATAGTGCGGATTTGGTGCGTGAGTTTATTAAAAAAACAAATATCCCAGCCGTGCTGACCTTAATGGCACTTGGCGTATTAGAAAAAAACGATCCTTGTAATCTTGGCATGGTAGGCATGCATGGCAGTTACGCAGCAAATATGGCCATAAGCGAGGCTGATTTAATCATAGCTTTTGGCGCACGCTTTGATGATAGAGTAACTGGCAATGTAAGCGAATTTGCAAAATCAGCTAAGATAATTCACATAGATATCGACCCATCAAGTATCGGTAAAATCATCAACGCCGACTATCCTATCGTGGGCGATTTAAAAAGCGTTTTAGAGCAAATAAATGAAAAAATAAGCTGGGCGCAAGAAAATTTGCGCCCATGGCACGAGCAAATTAAAATTTACAACAAACTTCATCCTATGTGCTATAAAGATAGCCAGCAAAACGAGCCATTAAAGCCACAATGGGTAATTGAAGAGCTAGGGCGCATTTTGCCAAAAGATGCCATAATCGCCACAGATGTAGGCCAACATCAAATGTGGGTGGCGCAATTTTACCCATTTAATTATCCCCGCCAGCTCTTAACTAGTGGCGGGCTAGGGACTATGGGCTTTGGCTTGCCAGCTGCTATGGGTGCTGCGTGGGCAGTAGATGATAAATCACGCCCCGTAGTAGCAATTAGCGGTGATGGCGGTATTTTAATGAATATCCAAGAGCTAATGACGCTAAGTGCTACTAATAAACGCGTGATAAATATCGTGCTAAATAATAACTTTTTAGGTATGGTAAGGCAGTGGCAAAGCATTTTTTATGAAGAGCGTTTTTCTAGCACTGATCTTAGCATTCAGCCAGATTTTACGCTTTTAGCGCAAGGTTTTGGGATTTTAGGATTAAGTGTGAAAACTAAAAGTGAGTTTAGTGCTGCTATTAAAACCGCACTAAGTAGCGATAAAAGCAGTATTATTGAGGTTAAAATCGATAGATTTGAAAATGTATTGCCGATGGTGCCAGCTGGCGGTGCTATATATAATATGATTTTGGAGTAGGCGATGAGAAGAGTTTTGAGTGTAGTAGTTTTAAACGAACACGGCGTGCTTAGTCGCATTAGCGGGCTTTTTTCAGGTCGCGGGTATAATATAGACAGCCTCACAGTAGCTCCCGTGCCAAATAGCGAGTTTTCACGCATTACAATAGTTACAAGCGGAGATGAACACACAATAGAGCAAATTATTAAACAACTCCACAAATTAATTTCTACTTATAAAGTAATTGATAATGGCATTTTTGTAGAGCGCGAAATGGTGCTAGTTAAGGTTAGTTTAAATGAAAATTTTGCAGGCCTTGATGCGATTTTAAAAAGCGCAAACGGCACTATAACGCACGCTGATGAGCATAATATAATCATAATGGCTTGCGATTCTAGCGCGCATATTGATAATTTTATTAAGGTTATGAAAAAATACAATCCAATCCAAATAGTTCGCTCAGGCTCAGCGATGATGGAGTGCGAATAACGCGCTAAATTTTAAAATTTTAGTAACTTTTGGGCTGGCAAAAGTTGCTAAATTTTAAAATTTTAAACTTAAAATATTTAAAAACTAACAAAATCTTAATTTATTTAAAATTTTAAACCAATATTTTTTGATGGAGTAATTATGAAATTATCTAAAATTTATGAAACACTAGGATTAAAAAAACCGCTTATTGAAAACGACTTGCAAATTACTGCTATGAATTCCTTACAAAATGCCACGCACGGCGAGCTTTCATATTGTGATAACGATAAAAATGTAAAATTTTTAGACACTTGCGAGGCTAGTGCGATTTTGGTGCGCGAAAATGATGCCAAAAGGGTTAAAAACCACGCTATAATCACGCAAAACCCGCATTTAGATTTTGCGATATTATCGCAGTATTTTGCCAAGCCACTTTTTTATGAAACGCACCCAGCCCAAATCTCGCCAAGTGCTAAAATAATGCCAAATGTTCATATCGGCTCAAATGTTTTTATAGACGATAACACGGTGATAATGCCTGGCGTTTATATAGGCGATAATGTTCGGATTGGGCGTGATTGTATTTTGCATCCAAATGTGGTGATTTATAATGATTGTTTAATAGATGATTGTTGTATTTTAAATGCTAATTGCGTGATTGGCTCTGATGGTTTTGGCTTTGCTAGCGATAAAAATGGCAAGCATTATAAAATTTATCATAACGGGCGCGTGGTGCTAGGCAAGCATGTAGAAATCGGCGCTTGCACGACTATTGATCGTGGCGTTTTTGATGATACTATCATTGGCGATTTTTCTAAGGTGGATAATTTAGTCCAAATCGCGCATAATTGCGAGCTGGGCTTTGGCAGTGTTTTGGTTTCACAAGTTGGGCTTGCTGGAAGCACAAAGCTTGGGCGCAATGTCGTAATGGGCGGACAAAGTGGCACCACAGGGCATTTAAAAATCGGCGATTTTGCACAAATTGCTGCGCGCGGTGGGGTCAGCAAAGATTTACCTGGTGGCAAAAAATACGCCGGCTCACATCCTATTTTAGAGCTAAATCAATGGCTAAAACTTCAAGCCAAAATCCAAAAATTTTTTAGCAAAAAAAGCTAAAAATTTAGTGATAAATTTGAAAAAATAAGCTTTAAAATTTATAAATAAAAAAATGTAAATTTTAAAAAATAAAATTTAAAATTTGCAGATAAAAATAAAAAATTATGATTAAAAACTACTAAATAATTTTTAATAAAATCTATAAAATCATCTAAATATTTTATAGATTTTATTTAATTATTTTTAAAATTTTCAAATATTATTTATAACTCTTTTAGAGTATTAATAAATTCATCTACTAGCAAAGAGCCATCAATCTTGCTATGTTCAAATACCATAAAATAAAAATACTTATCCCCAGCTTTATCAGCCCATTTAGAGCCTAATTTGAGCTTTATTTGGCTATCATAATTTGTTCTATCATCTCCTTTTGTTTCTACCATGATGATATTTTCATTTTTTGTGCAAATAATAAAGTCTGGGTAATGATTAATAAAAGCATTTATACAAAATTTGGTATTTCTATGCCACCATTTTATATTATCTAGCCGTATAATTTCATCTAGCACTTTGTTTTCTAGTGAGTTTAAATCATCCATTTCTTCTTCATATAAAGATTTAGGGCGCAAAGAGCTTAATTTATGAGCTTGTAACACTGGCTGAAAACTAAAAGTTTGTTCTATTTTGATATTGCCTTTATTTAGTAAATCATAAAATATTTTTTCTCTATACTCACTTTTTAGTTCGTTGATTTTATTTTTTATTTTTATTGTGTAAGCGTCTATTTCATCTAGTAATTTTGCTTTGTTTTCATCGCTTAGATTATTTACTATGCGCTTTATATAGTCTTTTAAATCATTTTCACTTAAAGCATTATCTTTTCTTATCTTACCAAAAATTAACTCTATGCTTTGGCGAATTTTAGTTTCATCGTTTGTGGTTTTTAAATATTGTTTAAAATATTCGTTTTGCCCTGGTTTTATTTTTTTGTATTTTGGTAAATTATCGTCCTCGCTTAAATCTATTTCAAAAATATCATTTTGTGTTAGCTCAAAATTTATTTGCGTATCTTTATCTGCTAGCTTAAAATCCTTATCTAAATCCTCTTTTTCTAGCACCTTATATTTTATTTCTTTAAATAAAATAGAATTACTAGGCAATATTTTTATAAATTGCGGTAGTTTTGGCACTTCAAATTTTATTTTACTAGTATTCACTTTTAAATCTCCAAAATTATCAAAATTTGATGAAGTTTTTTCTACTTCGTTATCGTATTCATTAGCTATATTTCTAGCGTTTTCAAGGATATCGTTTTTTTGGCTATCTAGCTGTGTGTTTTTTGTGATATTTTCTACATTAATATCAGCAGATAAAAACTCACTATTTTTATCGCTATCATTTGTGTATTCAAAAATATCTTTATTTGGCAATTCTTTTGGTGTTTGCATTATTTCATCTAGCTCTGTAAAATCTTTTTGCCTATAATCATTTTTGCTAAATCCAGCGCCATTTAATCCAGCTATTACACTTTTAGCTGTTGCGTGAAAGTCATTAGAGCAAGTAAGCACATAGCTTACATTTAATTCTTGGTTTGTGTATTTTTTAGAATTTGGTTGGCGTAATACTCTACCTATTAATTGCTCTACATCTGTGGTGGAATTTTTATTTGCAATGCTGGCTAAAATATAAGCATAAGGGCAATCCCAGCCTTCTTTAAGAGCGTTAATTGTAATAATATATCGTATGTTACAATCTTTATTTAATAAATCAATTCCGTTTAATTCATTGATTTTAGCCGTTTTTATGGCTATTTGCTCTTTATTAATGCCGAGATTTATTAATTTGTTTTTCAATTTTTCAAAAGTATTGGCTTCTTCATTTGTTCCACTGTGTGCTTGAAATAACACTATTGGCCGTAAATTTGCATTTTCGTTTTTTGCTATTGCTTCTAATCTGTTTTGTGTGTTTATTGCTTCTTCTATAACGCTTGCTACATTGGCAAAATTACATAAAAATATAGGCAGTTTTACCATGTTTTCTTTTTTTAACTCTATGGCGTTTGTGTAGTGTATTATATTTGAGCTATTTTTTGGCGTTGCGCTAAGTTCATAAATAAAACTAGCATTTAAATTTTCAAGCATTTCAATGCTTAAATCACTCTTTGCGTTATGGCTTTCATCTACTATTACTATGGGCTTAAAATTTCTTATTACATTTATTACGCTTAATTTTTCTACATCTTTTAGGTTTTCTTTATCATCTAAAAAACTATCAAATTCAAGCAAATGGCCATTTTGTTGATACATTTTACGCATCTCTTTATTATTTATTCTTATACTAGCAAAGCTTAAAACGGCGATATTTAGGCTTTTTAAATTAATTTTATTTAATTTAGTTAGTAAATCATTTGAGCTAAAAATTTCTACATCACTACCAAAATCAGCGTTTAAACGCTCTCTATAAGGGTGATGTGGATTTTTTAAGTTTATTAGCGTTTGAGTAAGTATTGCTTCGCTTGGCACTAGCCATATTATAAAGGTTTTATCTAAGCTTGCTACGATATCGCTAATTGGCTTTATGCTAGCACACGCTATAAAAGTCTTGCCCCCACCTGTTGGGACTTTGGCGCAAATATTTGGCACGCCTTTTATATTATCATTGTATTTAACATTTTCTAAGCCTTTGCTTTGCCAGTATTTACGCCAGCCATTTGTTATGCCAAAGCTATCTAAGCACTCTAAATAGCTTTTTAAATCATTTATAGCTTTTTTTTGATATGATTTTAACTCCATTTTACACCTTTTTAATATCTCTTGGAATTTTTTTAAAAGTTATGCTATATTTCATCATTGTATCATTGCTAAGCACGCATATATCAGCATAAATCACATAAGCGCTAGCTTTTTTGATATTTGCTAAATACTCAAAATCTAGTGTGGTTATTTCATCTTTTTTATAAATAAAATAATAAGCCACTCCATTGCACTCACCTAAAAAATCGCTATCGTTTTGTTCGTATTTTTCTTTTGTTTCGCTAAAATAAATGTATTCTTTTATTTTGTTTGTGGCTACATTTTCATTTATATTGCCATTTTCTAGCAGCAATCTCTCTCCAAGTTCATAAAAGCTAAAATCACCACCGCAAGCAGTTGTTTTAGGCTCTTTGCCATAACCATCTATTACTCTACGCACACGCTCAGCAGTTATATTCTCAGCATAATCCTCCATTTCTACTAGGATAAATTTGCGATTTCCACCATCTTTTTTGTTTAGTTCTAAAACCGCGTGAGCGGTGGTGCCAGAGCCTGCAAAGCTATCTAGGATAATGGAATTTGTATTGGTTGCAAGTTTTATACAAAATTCTATTAAATTTTGTGGTTTTGGAAAAGTAAAATTTGAAATTCCAATTTTTTCTATTTCGCCTGTGCCTTTATCATTTGTAAAATTAGAATTCATCAAATCAAATGATGTAGCAATCAAATTTTCATTTTTATTAACCATAACATTTGTGCCAACTTGGAATTCTTTATCAATATAATTCTTAACTCTTAAAGTAGTTTTTGTTTCTACTAGAATTCCAAGTTTAGCAGCTGCTTTCATACGCTCAATAGTCCAAAGCCATCTGCGCCTATTACCCTTACTATCAACTGGTTTATACATTTTACCATTATATTCAAAGTCATAATCTCCGCCAACAGAATAACCTTGCGTTGATGAAGCAAGAATAGGACTGCTGTCGCCGTCAAAATATTTACCAATGTTATCAATTCTTATTTTTGTTAAGTCTCTTTCTATGATTTTATTAAAATAAGAAGTATTTTTATTTTTTGCATAAATTATAAGATAATCGTGCTTTGATGAAATGAAATTTTCTTGTGCTGGGCGCTGCGCTGATGTTAATCTAGGAATACACGCAACAGCGTTCCCCCCCCAAACACTTCATCACAAAGCAATTTTAAATTCGCCATTTCATTATCATCTATTGAGATAAAAATCACGCCATCATCGCTTAAAAGTCTGTGAAGTAGTTTTAAGCGCGGTAACATCATACAAAGCCATTTATCGTGGCGTGAAAGGTCGTCTTTACCTACTACTTCGCCTAGCCATTTTTTAATCTCTTTGCTATTTACATTATCATTATATACCCAATTTTCATTTCCGGTGTTATATGGTGGGTCAATATAAATGCATTTAATTTTGCCCTCAAAACGAGGCAAAAGAGCTTTTAAAGCTAGTAAATTATCGCCTTTTATAATCATATTATCGCTATTTTCAGCATTAAAGGTGTATTTTTGATTTAAGATGTGAAAAGGTGGATTGTGATTTATTACTTCATCTTTTCCTATCCAATTTAGAGATGGCATTTTTATCCTTTTTGTTTTTTTGATTGTAGCAAAATTTTGGCTACTTAATTTAAAATTTTAAACAAGCAAAATTAAAATTTCACCGCTTTAAAATTTTTTGGCTATAATTGCGCCTTTTAAAATTTCAAGGACTAAAAATGGATGTTAGAAAAGCGTATTTAGAATTTTTCGCTAGCAAAGGGCATGAGATAATCCCAAGCGCACCGCTAATCCCAGATGATGCAAGCTTGCTTTTTACAAATGCTGGTATGGTGCCGTTTAAAAGCATTTTCACAGGCGCCGTTCCGCGCCCAAATCCGCCAATTCGCACAAGCTGCCAAACTTGCATTAGAGCAGGTGGCAAGCATAATGACTTAGACAATGTCGGCTACACCGCGCGCCACCACACATTTTTTGAAATGTTAGGAAATTTTAGCTTTGGCGAGTATTTCAAAAAAGAAGCGATCGCTTATGCGTGGGAGTTTATTACCTGCGTGCTTAAACTGCCAAAAGAAAAGCTTTATGTAAGCATTTATGAAAAAGACGATGAAGCCTATGAATTATGGCAAGAGCATATAAGCAAAGAGCGCATTTATCGTTTTGGCCAAAAAGATAACTTTTGGCAAATGGGCGAAACTGGGCCTTGTGGGCCTTGTAGTGAGATATATTATGATCAAGGCAGCGAGCATTTTAATGGCGAGCAAGATTATATGGGTTGCGATGGGGATCGCTTTTTGGAGATTTGGAATTTAGTTTTTATGCAATATGAAAGAGATAAAAACGGCGAGCTAAAACCCCTGCCAAAACCTAGCATTGATACAGGTATGGGCTTAGAGCGCGTTATAGCCATAATGGAGGGCAAATTTTCTAATTACGATACAGAGCTTTTTATGCCTTTAATCAACGAAGTAGCAAAACTTTGTAATAAGCCTTATGAATATAACAAAGGCGCAAGTTATAGAGTAATAAGCGATCATATTCGCTCTGTTAGCTTTTTATTAGCACAAGGTTTAAATTTTGATAAAGAAGGGCGCGGATATGTGCTAAGGCGGATTTTACGCAGGGCTGTTAGGCACGGGTATTTACTAGGCATTAAAGAGCCGTTTATGTATAAATTAGTAGATGTTTTATGCGAGATTATGGGGTATCACTATGAATACTTAAACGAAAAAAAAGCATACATAAAAGAGCTTATTAAAATAGAAGAAGAACGCTTTTTATCTACCATCACAGCTGGCTTGGAGCTATTTAATGCTGAGCTAAAAAACACGAAAGATATTTTTAGCGGTGATGTAGCCTTTAAGCTTTATGATACTTATGGCTTTCCGCTTGATTTAACAGCTGATATGCTAAGAGAAAATGGGCTAAGCGTTGATAGCGCGCGCTTTGATGAATTAATGCAAGAGCAAAAAATGCGCGCTAAGGCTAGCTGGAAGGGAAGTGGCGATGAAGTCAAAGAAGATGGCGATTTTAAGGTGCTTTTAGAAGAGTTTGGAAAGAACGAATTTATAGGCTATGACAGGCTTGAATGCGAGGCTAAAATTTTAGCTCTTTTAGATGAAAATTACAAAAGAGTAGGGGAGTTAAAAGACAATCAAACAGGCTTTGTAATGCTTGATAAAACGCCTTTTTATGCAAACTCAGGCGGACAAATAGGCGATAAGGGCATAATAGAGGGCAATGAAGTGCTAGATACTAGAAAGTATTTTGAGCTAAATTTAAGCAAAATCATAGCCAAAAACGCCATAAAAAGTGGCGAAATAGTTAAATGCAAGGTAAGCTCTTTGCGCTTACAAATAAGACGCCACCATAGCGCAACACACTTGCTCCATTATGCTTTGCGCGAAATTTTAGGCTCTCATATAGCACAAGCTGGATCAAGCGTAGAAGCTGATAAATTGCGCTTTGATTTTTCACATCCAAAAGCATTAAGCGCCGATGAATTAACAAAAATAGAAAATTTAGTAAATGATCTAATCCAAGCGGGTGCAGAGGCTAAGACTGAAATTTTAAATATAGATGAAGCCAAAAAAAGTGGCGCCATAGCTTTATTTGGCGAAAAATACGGCGATAAAGTGCGCGTGCTAAGTCTTGGGCCATCAAAAGAATTATGTGGCGGGACGCATGTTAGTAATTTAAGCGAAATAGGGTGCTTTTTTATCACGCGTGAAAGTGGCGTAAGTGCTGGTATAAGGCGCATAGAAGCAGTTTGTGCTGGTGCTGGCGTAAAATACGGCTTACATTATAGAGCGCAAATAAACGAGCTAGTAAATGAGCTTAAAAATGCTGATTTATTAAATGCTGTCAAAAAACTAAAAGCTGAGCTAAAAGCAGCTAAAAACGAAGCCAAAAACGCAAGCAATGCTAAAAGCATAAACGCAAGCGAGCATAAGGGCGTAAAGCTTGTAATAAGCGAGTTTGATGGCGATATAAAAGCCAAAATTGATGAGCTTAAAAATCAAAATGAAAAAATAATAGCCGTGCTAGCAAAGGTAAATGATAATAAAATAAACCTAGCAGTAGGCATAAAGGGCGTGGAGCTAAAAGCTAATGAAATAGTGGCCAAACTAGCACCTATTATTGGCGGTGGCGGTGGTGGCAGGGCTGATTTTGCCACGGCTGGCGGCAAGGATGCTAGCAAATTAGACCAAATGCTACATGAAGCAAATAAGCTAATAACAAATAGCCTTTAACGCACTAAATTGGGCTTTTGGATAAATTTTAAAATTAAAATTTTAAGCTAAAAAGAGAATATTGATGAATCAAGCGGCTTTTTTAAAACATGAGCAAATTTTACCATTTTTACTTGTTAGTGGGGCGGCGTTTTTAATAGCCGCGCAAATAGCATTGGTGGTGCTTTGTAAGTATTTGCTAGCAAATGAAGAAAATAATAAATTAATCTTGCGCGATTTAAAAATTTTTTTTTATATTCAGTTTGTTTTATTGGTTCTTGTGGCCGTTTTTGGCTTTTTGGCGTCTTTACAAGATGATATGCGCCTAGCTGATCCTATGAAAAAGGCCATACTTGCTACAAAATGGGCGGTTTGTGCGTTTATTTGCGTAAATTACGCTTATATGTGGCATAAATATATGCGCGCAAAGGCGGCATTTTTAGCAAATGATCCTATTGAGGTTGGGGATAATCTTGTGCTAATTGCTTATTATTTTACTCCCTTAAATATTGTATTGTGTATATTTCATATTTATTTGGGTATTGCGTTTAGAGATTTTTAACGATTTGTTTGTGTTTTTAATGCTAAAATGCGCGCTCTAATTTCACATAAAGGATAAAATATGTCAGTAACATTTAAAGGCGCAGAGGCCACACTTGAAGGCAAAGGCGTAAATGTAGGCGATATCGCGCCAAAAGTTGAGCTTGTAGCTAAGGATCTTAGCACATTTAGCGTAGGCGATGCTAGCAATAAATTTCAAATACTAATTGCCGTCCCTAGCCTAGATACTGGCGTTTGCGCAAGCGAAGCTAGAAAATTTAATGAAAAAATCGCTAGTAAAGATAATGTAGAAGCTGTTGTGATTTCTATGGATTTGCCTTTTGCGATGGGGCGATTTTGTAGCACAGAGGGCATAGAAAATCTTAAAGTAGGTAGCGATTTTAGGGGAGCAAAATTTGCCAAAGAATACGGCATTTTGCTTGCTAATACGCCATTACAAGGGCTTTGTGCTAGGGCGATTTTTGTAATCAATCCCCAAGGTAAAATAAGCTATAAGCAAATAGTAGCAGAGATTACAAGCGAGCCAGATTATCAAGCGGTATTAGATGCGCTAAATTAAGGCTTTGGCGGTATTTCATCATTCAACGCGCTTAAATTAAGGCTTTTTTGATTTTTGCGCGTTTGAAATTTTAAATAAAGCGCGCATTTAAAAATTAAATGCGCCTTAAATTTTATTGCTTCGCTTTTGATTTTTACAAATTTTAACTTTATTAATGCGCTTTTTGGCAAGCGTTTTAATTAAAATTTTTTAAAATTTTTTGCGCTTAGCTTTTAAAAATGTTATTAATTTTAATTTTTTTCCAAAAGATTAAAGCAACCAAGCTGGCAATAAACTTTGCCACAAACATCGTAGCCCACACGCCATCTTGCCCAAAAAATCGCACCAAAACAAAAACCAGCGGTATGCTTAAACAATTACTAGCTATGGCTAAAATTAGCGATAAAATCGGTTTGTCTATGGCTGTAAAGATATTATCGCTGACATCTACAAACCAAGCGCACAAAAACACAAAGCCAAAAATCATTAAAGCATGGCTTGCTGGCTTGATAAACTCATTACTAGAATTAAAGAGCCAAATAATGGATTTTGGGGCGCACTCTACTGCTACAAACGCGCTCAAACAAATAAAAGCCGAACATAAAAAACTAAGCTTAACAAGAGCCAAAAAACTTCGGCGATTTTTCGCACCATAATGATAACTTAAAAGCGGACTTATGCCAGCTCCCATACCAGTAATTAGCGACATAAAAACAAACTCCAAGCCCACCAAAACGCTCAAAATCGCAACGCTATTTGGCGAAGCAATATCTAATAAAATGGCATTTGCGATTATCATAAAAATAGATGAAGAAATCATTATTAAAAAGCTTGAACTGCCATTTAATAAGATATTTTTAAGCAAGGCTAAGTTTATGAAAATTTTGCCGATTTTAAGATTTAAATTTTGAATGAAAAACGGCGCAATACCCATAAAAACGCCAACACACATACCAATGCAAGTAGCAAGTGCCGCACTAAAAAGCCCAAACCCAAAAACAACCAAAAATAAATAATCAAGCCCTAAATTTATCAAAGCTACTATTATATTTAAAAACATCGCATACAAGGGCTTTTTAGCAATTTTTAAATAATTATCCACAGCAAAATATAAAGCCACAAAAGGATAAAAAATAATATAAATCCTAGCGTATTCAATGCATAATTTTGCTAGCTCATAATCTTTAATAAAATATAAACATAAACTCTCAAAAATAGCTATCGCCAGCAAGAAAAAGCAAATCCCAAAACCCAAAATAAAAAGCAAAGAAAAAGAAAAAATCCCGCTTGCTTTTTGGACTTCTTTTTTGCCCAAATGAAGCGAAATTTGCACCGATGAGCCGATGGCTATTATGTCGATTAGGCTAAATGCGATCATTATAAAAGGCATTATTAACCCAGCAGCTGCCAAGGCTTTAACGCCTAAAATTTGCCCCACAAAAATATCATCAACCAAAAAATATAACGACATAAAAAGCAAGCTTAACATACTTGAAGATGCGTATTGAATGAAAGATTTTAAGATTTTTTTCATAGTTTATCCCTAAAAAAGGCGCGATGATAGCTTAAAATTTTAAATTAAATTTACTAAGCCAAAAAAATTTTCACAAAATTTTATTTTTTTTTGTTTCATTAACATTTTGTTTTTTTTTGTATATTTGTTTTACAATTTCTACAAAAGGAAGTCTTATGAAAGGCAAAATCTTAGGTGCTGACTTTATTAAACTCAGCCCTAGAAAAATCAAGCATATCCACACTTTAATGGCGTGTTTTTCTAGCTCTTGTGGGATTTGTTTTATGTTTTGTAAAAATGCATTTTTAATTAAAACATTAATTTTTGTTTCATTGTGCGGATTTGCTCTTTCAACAAGCTGGCTTTGGTAGGGGTTGTTTGGCGATTGAGTGCAAAATAAAGCAATTTGTCTTTTTCGATTTCAAGGGCAAATTTTAAAAATTTTGCCTGCTTTAAGTTCTCTTTGCCTACTTGATTTTGGGCTTCTTTATCTTTGCAAAATGTTGCATTAAATTTAAGGTGTCTTTATCAAGCGTGTCAGCTCGCTTTTGTAAGTCAAGCATTAAATTATCAAAGGCATCTTGGCTCATATTTTGCCCAAATTTTGCCTTTGCGCTTAAATTTTCTACCTTGATGACACCGACAAAAGTGTGCCTTTGCACTCCCGCAAAAGGGCTTTTTTCAAGGCAAAAAGTGGTATTTTGTGGCTCGTATTTGCGCACAAGAGCGTCTAAAATCTCGCATTTTTGCGCTAAATCCTGCACCACTTCAAAACGCCCCTCAATCAACACCGAAAAGAAAAACTGCGTGGGTGTCATTTTGCCACCTAAAAAGCGTGAAGGTATGTAAGAATAAGGCTTTGCCGCACTAAATACCACGCTTGGTTCGTTTTTTAAAAGCTCAAATTTACGCCCACTTCCCGCACCGTGAAAGTAAATGCCGCCTTTTGTAGCGTAATTTTCATCAAAGCAAAAGCTTATCGGCACGGCGTATGGCAAGGGCGTGTCGGGTATAACCATCGTCCCAAAGGGCATTTGCGAAAGCATAGTTTTGATAAGCGCGAAATCATCGCATTTAAATTCATCTCGTCTCATCTTAGCCTTTTTAAGTAAATTCTGCGCAGTATTTTAACGATTTGCTACTTAAAACAACGCTTTACGCCTTGCTTACAGCAAAATAAGCAAATCTTCAAAATTTTCTTTTGTTATCATTTTAACTCTTTTTAGGATTTAATTTTGCGATTGTAGCAAAATTTATTGAAATTGTTTTGCTTATTTGCATGCAAATTTTAGGATTTAATTTTGCGATTGTAGCAAAATTTATTGAAATTGTTTTGCTTATTTGCATGCAAAGTAGGGCGAGTTTAATTTATATCGTAAATAAAATTGTAAGTGTGATTTATAAAGCCAATATTTAAAAGGGCTTTCATTTTAGACTTATTAGACTTAATTTGTAAATTTTAATAACATTTTAAAATCAAGGCGTTATTAATCAATCAAACAAACTAGCCAAAAATTAAATAAAATTCAAAACTTACAATAAAAAATTCCAAAAATTTTAAAATCAACTTAAAATCTGCAAAATGCGTAAAATTCGGTATTTGAAAAGGTAAAATACATACTATATTTTTAATTTTGTATTGAAAACTATAATTTACACTTTATTATATTTTTAGCTGTTTTGGCCTGTTAGCTGCTGTCTTTTAGCCCGTAAATATAAGCTTTTATAATTTTACCATTTGAATAAACTAATTTATCCACGAAATTTAGTGTAATTTAAAAAGAATAATTTTATATATTATTTTGCGTATTATAATGCGTATAATTTTATTTATTATTTTGCGTATAATTTTGCCAGCTAGAAATTAAAATTTTGCCAGCTAAAAGCTAAAAATTTATCAGCCAAAAATTACAACAACTTTGCCAAGCAAAATATAAAAATCCGCAAGCTTAAACAAAAATAAATTAAATAAAATTTGAAAGTTAAATTAAAAATAATAAAAAGCTTAAATTAAAATTTTAAAATAAATTAGCAAATAGCACTGCCCTATTTCAAAATCCATAATAAATTTTAAAATTTGTAGCAAATGCCGAATAAATCGGTGAAAATAAATTATGTGTTTTCTATTTTTTGCATTTGTGAGAAATTTTCAACGGTTTTATCCCACATCAATTTATATTTTCTGCGTAAAAATTCCACTTCTTCTTGTGCTAATTTTAGCTGTGTGTTGAGATTTTCTACTGTTTTGCGGTCTTCATCGTATAATTCTTGCATAGAATACAAAGCCTCTTTTAAAAAACTATTTTCATTTTTTAAGGCTTCGAGGGTTTCGTCTTTGGCATCAATTACCTTTTCGTGCATATTTAAAATGGTGCCAATTGTCTTTTCTATAAAGCTAGCACCGCTTAAAATTTCTCTTTTTTCTTCTACGATTTCATTATTTATGCTAGTTTTTGCGCCAAGGGCAAGCGAGTTTTCATCGGTTTCTACATAAATTTTATTATTTTCAATCTTTGCTTTTAGCGAGCCTTTGTTTATCATTTCGCCCACTGTTTGTTTATTTAAATGCGTTAAACGACAAAATTCATCAATAATAAGGTAAGTTTTCATACCCGTTCCCCTAATAAAACTTCGATTTTTTTGCTATCTTCTTCTAAATTTGCGGCTTGTTTGGCGCGCTCTTCTATTAGTTTTGCTGCTAGGTTTTCGTTATTTAAAGCTAGCATTTGCACGCTTAAATATGCTGCATTTTTTGCCCCTGCTTTGCCTATGGCTAGCGTGGCTACTGGTATGCCCGCTGGCATTTGCACGGTAGAATACAACGCATCTAACCCATCAACAGCAGAGCCTGGCATAGGCACGCCAATAACTGGTTTTATGGTATTTGCAGCTACTGCGCCTGCAAGATGAGCTGCCATACCAGCCATACATATAAATATCTCAGCGCCACGCTTGCTAGCATCTGCTACATAAGCTATGGTTCGCATAGGACTACGATGAGCCGAGCTTATAATCAGCTCATATGCCACGCCAAAATTTTCTAAAATTTTGCTGGCTTCGCAAGCGATTTCATAATCGCTTTTTGAGCCTATTATTATGCTTACAAATTTCATTTTTATCCTTATATATTGTGGTTTTATACGCAATTTTTATTCCAAAAATTTTAAATTGCAAGGCGGATTTTAGCTAATTTTGCGTTTTATATGGCTTAAATTATGCTACAATTGCGCCCTTATTTAAGGAGCGTAAATGAAACTATCATCTCGCATTTCAAGGCTGAGCGAGAGCCTAACTATCGCTATTTCAACAAAGGCAAAAGAGTTAAAAGCAAGCGGTAAAGATGTGCTAATTTTTAGTGCTGGTGAGCCTGATTTTGACACGCCAGATGCTGTAAAAGATGCTGTAAAAGCAGCAATGGATAAAGGCTGTGGCAAATACACGCCAGTAGCTGGCACGCTTGATGTGATAAATGCCGTGCGCGCTAAATTAGAACGCGATAATGGCCTAAAATACACACAAAAACAAATAATTACAAATGTAGGCGCAAAACAATCAATCTTTGAAGCCTTACAATGTTTGATTGATGCGGGCGATGAGGTGATAATACCAGCGCCTTATTGGGTTAGTTATCCTGAGATTGTGCGCTATTGTGGCGGTAAGCCAGTTTTCATAAATACAAATGAAAGCACAAATTTTAAACTAAGCGCGCAGGCATTAAAAGATGCTATCACGCCAAACACAAAGGTTTTAATGCTAAATAGCGTAGGCAATCCGTGTGGTGGGGTTTATACCAAAGCCGAGCTAGAAGCAATAGCAAAAGTGCTTGAAAACACGCAAATAATCGTCCTTAGCGATGAAATTTATGAAAAATTAAGCTATGAAAGCGAGTTTGTAGCCACTGCTAGTATAAGTGATGATATGTTTAGGCGCACTGTTACTATAAATGGATTAAGCAAGTGCGCAGCTATGCCTGGCTGGCGTTTTGGCTATGCAGCTAGTGCTTCAAATGAGCTAATTGCAGCCATGCAAAAACTCCAAAGCCAAAGCACAGCAAATATCGCTAGCATCGTCCAAGCTGGCGCAATCCCTGCCCTACTTGGCAAATGCGATGACTATGTAGAATATATGAAAAAAGAATACATAAAACGCCGAGATTACGCTGTCGATGCGATAAATAAAATCGATAAATTAAGTGTAATAAAACCTGGCGGGGCGTTTTATTTGTTTATAAACTGCTCGCTTGTAGAAAAAGACTCTATGAAATTTTGTAAAAGAATGCTTGATGAGGCCTTGGTAGCGTGCGTGCCGGGCGTTGGTTTTGGTATGGATGGATATTTTAGATTTAGCTTTGCTTGCGAGCTAGAAAATATAAAAGAAGGCATAAAACGAATTGAAAATTTCATAGCAAATTATTAAAATTTAGCGCGCTTGATTTAAAATTTAGCGCGCTTTTCTTGCTTACTTTTTATTAAAATCCACAAATTATCTTTTCTTTAAAAAAAACTTCCTTAAAATTTTCTGCGTTTTTTATTAGATAAATAAATTATTAAATTAAAATTTCTCTTTGTTTTTTTGCATTTTCTGCGCTTAAAACGCCTGCTTTTTCTAATTGCTCTATGATATTAGCTGCGCGGTTGTAGCCCACATTTAGCCGTCTTTGTAAATAGCTAATTGAAGTTTTGCGCTCTTCAAGGACTACCCTAACGGCTTCATCAAAAAGCTCATCTTTATTAGCTAGGCTAACCTCGCTGGTTGCGCCTGTGCTATCTTGGGTCATTAAAAAGCTTTCATCATAATTTGTGCCTTGCTGGGATTTTAAAAATTCCACGATGTTTTCTATTTCGCTCTCGCTAGCAAATGGCGCGTGTAAGCGCACAAGCCCTGGGCTGCCAGGCGGTGTAAAAAGCATATCGCCACGCCCTAGCAAGCTTTCTGCGCCCATTTGATCTAATATCACCTTGCTGTCTATTTTTTGCCCTACTCTATAACTTATGCGACTTGGCAAGTTTGCTTTAATTAGCCCGGTTACGACATCTACGCTTGGGCGTTGGGTGGCTACTATTAGGTGAATGCCGCTTGCGCGCGCCATTTGGGCTAAGCGACCTATGCTAAACTCCACATCTTTGCCACTAGTCATCATCAAATCTGCCAGCTCATCGATGATTATTACTATAAAAGGCATTGTTTCTTCGCCTTGTTCTTTCATTTTGGCATTGTAGCTTTCTATGTTTTTGGTTTTTGTTTGTGCCATTAGTTTATAGCGGCGCTCCATTTCATTTACTAAATTTTGTAATACTCCCACTGCTTGCTTGGCTTGGGTTATAACTGGCGTTAAGAGATGCGGGATATCATTATACATTGAAAATTCCAACATCTTAGGATCTATCATTATAAGGCGCAAGGTTTTTGGGCTATTACGATAAAGCAAGCTTAAAAGCATAGCATTTATGCCCACGCTCTTGCCACTGCCTGTCGTGCCAGCAATCAACAAATGCGGTAATTTTTTAAGATCAGTAACAAAAGGCGCGCCGACAATATCCTTGCCAAGTGCGATGGTTAGCTCGCTTTTTGCGTTTTTGTAAATATCGCTTTGTAAAATTTCTCGCAAATAAATCGTTTCAATATGCTGATTTGGTATTTCAATGCCAACTACATCTTTACCAGGGATTGGCGCTTGAATGCGAATGGTTTGTGCTTTAAGCGCCATTGCTAAATCATCTTGTAGATTTAAAATTTTACGCACTGGCACATTTGGGGCTGGCTTAAACTCAAATGTAGTTACCACAGGTCCTGAATAAGTCCGCACCACATCGCCTTCTATTTTAAACTTGCGAAGTTTTTCTAATAAATTTACTATTTTGCCATCGATTTCGTATTCATTTACGCTGGTTACGCGTTTTGGTGGCTGAGCTAAAAAATCCAAACTAGGCAATTTAAAGTCTTTTGGAATTTCAACCTTACCTTTTTCTATTTGTGCTAAAAGTTCTTTATTTTCGGCTACTTCTTGGAGTATTTCAACGCCAGTGGAGGTTAGCTTTTTGGCGCATTTGTCGTCTGTTTCATCTTTTTTTTCTTTTTCGTCTTCTTCGTTTAAAATTTCGCTTGCGTTAGCTGAAATTTCATCTGTTTTTTCATTTAAAATTTTATTTTCATTTAAAATTTCGTTTAAATTCTCGCCCGGATTTTTGTCTAAATCTTGGCTTAAACTCGTGCTTTGTTGGCTTGCTGGCTCTTGGGAATTTTGCTTGCTAGGGTAAGTTGTGGGATCAATTATTGGCGTTGGATAAGGGCTTGATTTTTTGCTTTGCTGGATTTTTTTGTTTAATTTATCTTTAATGCTCAAACTCATTTTTAGCACAATTTCAATTTTTTTCTCAAAACATAGCCCAACAGCTATCAAAAAGCACGCTATGGCCATAAATACAGCCCCGATTGTACCTATGCTAGCTTTTATGGTATCAGCCAACAAAGTGCCAAAAAGCCCGCCAAAGCTAGGTTTTATCATACTTAAAGCCAGCAATACACTTAAAAAAAGTAGCAAAACACCGCAAGTCTGGCTAGCTAGCTCCCAGCTGAATTTTTTGTGCTTTTTAAATACTTGCCACGCGCTATAAATCAAAACAAAAGGATAAACACAAGCAAAACTGCCAAAATAAGCATAATTAAGCGAACCTATCAAATGCCCTGCTCGCCCTACAAATACAGCATTTGGGCTAATTGTTGAAATCCCAAAAAACATTAAAATAAAAGCTGATATGATAAAAAGTGCCAAACGCAAAATAAATCCTTTAAGCAAAAAACTGGCGATTATAGCAAATTTTATTAAAAATTAGTTTAGCTTAAAATTTGGGTTTATAAAATTTTAAATTTAAATGTAAATTTTAAAATTTCAAGCCTTTTTTATGCTTTTATAATCTTGCCAGGTTAAAATACCGATTTTATTTTAAGGATAAATATGAGCTTTTTTATTTTGGCAATTGTTGTGGGGATTGTATTTTACGCGCTTAGCAATGGTTTTAGGCAAGCCCCAGCTGGCGATGCGCACAAGCAAATCACCTTTAATGATGCCAAATTTTTAATAAGCCTGCTAGCTAAAATCGCCAAAGCCGATGGCGAGGTAAAAGCCACTGAGGCTGCTTATATATCGCAAATGCTTGATATTTTAACCTTTGAATTAAACGGACAAAAGCAAACACGAGATGAGCTAAAAAAAATTTACGAACACGCAAAAAACAGCCATCAAAGCGTCTATGAAATAGCCAAAATTTATAAAAATACCCGCAAATTAAACTCCAATGAATGCCAAAGCGTGATTATTTATTTATTAAATTTAGCTTATGCTGACGGCTTTTTTAGCCCAAGCGAAGCAAAGGTAATTGATGATATTTGCAAGGCTTTTAATATAAATGAAAAAATAAAACAAAGCTTATTTTTAAAATTTGAGCAAGAATTTAATGCTTATTTTGGTGCTGGGAGTTTTGATGGCGGTTATCGCAATTATGATGGCTTTAAAAAACAATCCAAACAAAAAAGCAATAACTACTATAAAAACTCCAACTCACAAAACACACAAAACGCCAATCACAGCCAAAAAAACCCTTATGAAATTTTAGAATTACCTAATAACGCAAGCTTTGATGAAGTTAAAAAACAATACAGAAAGCTTGCAAGAAAATACCATCCAGATTTTCTTGGCTTAGATGCTAGCAAGGGCATAATTAACGATGCCACAAAAAAATTACAAGAAATAAATCAAGCTTATGAAACAATTAAACAAAAGGAGAATAAATGAGAGCTTTAATTAGCGTAAGCCATAAAGATGGCGTGGTGGAATTTGCGCGAGGCTTAGCGGATTTGGGCTGGGAGATTTTAAGCACTGGTGGCACTTTTAAAATGTTAAAAGATAACGGGATAGATGCGATTGAAGTTAGCCAATATACCACAAGCCCTGAAATGTTTGATGGCAGGGTTAAAACCTTACACCCGCGCATTCACGGCGGGATTTTATACAGACGCGATTTAGACGCTCACAGAGCCGATGCTAGCAAATATAATATACAAGCCATTGATTTGGTTTGTGTGAATTTATACCCATTTAAAGCCACAATAAATCGCACCGATGATTTTGATGAAATTATAGAAAACATCGATATAGGCGGGCCAGCAATGATTAGAAGTGCTGCTAAAAATCATCAAAGCGTGCTGGTTTTAACAAATCAAGATGATTATGCTCTAACGCTAGAAAAATTACGCCAAAATAGTGTGAATTTAGAATTTCGCAGATATTTAATGATAAAAGCATTCTCACACACAGCAAGCTATGATGCGATGATAGCAAACTATATGAACGAGCGATTTAATGGCGGTTTTGGTGATACAAAATTTATAAGCGGAACTAAGGTTTTTGATGCAAGATATGGAGAAAATCCGCACCAAAAAGGCGCTATTTATGAATTTGATGATTTTTTAAGTAAAAATTTTAAAATTTTAAAAGGCGAACCTAGCTTTAATAATATGACAGATATAAACGCAGCCATTGCCATCGCCACAAGTTTTGGTGATGCGCCTGCTGTGGTGATTTGCAAGCACGCTAATCCTTGCGGGTTTGGCATTAAGAATGATTTAATGCAAAGCTATAAGGCTGCGATGCTATGTGATCCAGTAAGCGCATTTGGTGGCGTTGTGGCCATAAATGGGCGTTTGAGTAAAGAATTAGCCATAGAAATGAAAAAGGTCTTTACCGAGGTGATAATATGCGCAAGTGCCGATGAAGACGCATTAAATGAATACAGCGATAAAAAACGCACTAAAATTTTTACACTAGGCGATGAAAACGGCAAATATCTAGCCAAAATATCGCAAAAATATAATTTTAAAGCCATTTGTGGCGGTTTTGCATATCAACAAGCCGATTTTATAAGCGAAAATGAGGTAGATAATGCAAAATTAGTAAGCCAAAAAGAAGCCAACAAGGCTCAAATAATGGATTTAAAAATTGCTTGGATAATAGCTGGATTAACCAAATCAAACTGCGTAGCTTATGTAAAAGATGCCACGCTTTTAGCAATTGGTATGGGTATGACTAGCCGCGTAGATGCTGCGCGCGCAGCTGTGGCTAAGGCTAAGGATCAAAATATAGATTTAAATGGCTGTGCGCTTGCTAGCGAGGCGTTTTTTCCATTTAGAGATAGCATTGATATAGCAGCGTTGGCTGGGGTTAAAAGCATAATCCAGCCAGGCGGTAGCATAAGAGATGATGAGGTAATCTTGGCTGCTAATGAGCATAACATAGCGATGTATTTTACTGGCATTAGGCATTTTTGGCATTAAAATTTTATAAAAGCTAAAATTGGCATAGTTATAAAAACGGGGCTAGAAATTTTATAATAGAAAAATCGCTACGCCTTAAAGCGCGTTTTAGGCTTTAATTTCTAGCCAAATAAAAAATTTTAAAACGCAAAATAAATTATAAAGATTTTAAGCACAAAGCTAGTAGCAAAGCGCGCTAAGCTAGATGATATGCTCAAAAAATTATTTTAGATTAAAATTTCAAGCATTTTCTTTAAGTCTTTTTATATTTGCGCCAAGGCTGCTTAGCTTTTGCTCTAAGTTTTCATAGCCGCGGTCTAAGTGATAAATGCGGTGGATATTACTAACCCCTCTTGCTGCTAGGGCTGCTATTACTAAGGCTGAGCTTGCGCGCAAATCAGTAGCCATCACATCAGCGCCTTCAAGCTTAGTGCCTGTGATTGTAGCTATATGCGCGTTTAGCTTGATATCTGCGCCCATTCTAGCTAGTTCGCTAGCGTGCATAAAGCGATTTTCAAACAGCCTCTCTTCAATCACACTAGTCCCATCAGCCACGCAAGCTAGTGCCATAAATTGTGCTTGCATATCAGTAGGAAAGCCAGGATATTCTGTGGTGATGATATTTACAGGCTTTAAAGATGAAGCTGGCAACACCTTAATATCGCTGCCCTCGCATTCGCATTTTACGCCCATATCGCTTAATTTATCAAGCACGGCGCGCAAATGCTCTTTTTTGGTATTTTTTAGCGTTATTTGGCTAGCACTAATTGCTGCTGCGCATAAATAAGTGCCAGCTTCTATTCTATCTGGTATTACAGAAATTTGTGGCATTTGTAAAAGCTCGCCATCTGTGCCGGTGATATTTATTTCGCTAGTGCCTATGCCATTAATCTCCACACCACAATCAGCTAAAATTTCACAAATCTGCACCACCTCAGGCTCTTTTGCGGCATTTAAAATGCGCGTTTTACCCCTTGCAAGAGCAGCTGCCATAATGATATTTTCGCTACCTGTTACGGTAATTTTATCAAAAATTATCTCAGCGCCCTTTAATCCATCTTTTGCGCTTGCTGATACATAGCCACCTTGAATGCTAATATGCGCGCCCATTTTTTCAAGCGCGCTAAGATGTAAATCAATCGGCCTTGCACCTATGGCACAGCCACCTGGCAAGCTTACCGCGCACTCTTTAAACCTTGCTAAAAGCGGACCTAGCACTAAAATACTAGCGCGCATTTTTCGCACAATATCATAAGTGGCTTTTGTGGAGTTTATTTCTTGGGTATTTAGGGTTAAAAAATTATTTTTTAACTGGCCTTGTGCGCCAAGATTACACAAAAGCGCAACCAAAGTATTAATATCTACAACATTTGGCACATTTAAAATTTCAACTTCATTTTTAGCTAAAATCGTGCTAGCAATTATCGGTAAAGCCGCATTTTTAGCACCGCTTATGCTAACTTCTCCGCTTAATTTGGCTCCGCCTTGTATTTGTAAAAAATCCATAATTATCCTTTAATTTCATTGTGAAATTTTAAAATTTTAAGTAGTATTAAATCACAAAATAACACTTTAACATAAAATTTTAAAATTTAATTGATTTTAAATTTTAGCTAATCCTTTTAGCTTTTTGTATTCTTGGCAATTTTGTTCTAGCTCATCATTTGAGCCAAAGCCAAGCGCCCTGCCCTGGCTTAAAAATAAAATTTTATTTGCATTTTTAATGCTCGTTTGGCGGTGCGCTATCACAAAGATTATTTTTTCGTGCTTTATGCGCTCTATTACATCGGTTATTATGCGCTCGCTTTCGTTATCTAGCGCACTTGTGGCTTCATCAAAAATTAAAATTTGCGGGTTTGCGTATAAGGCGCGCGCTATTGCGATACGCTGGCGTTGGCCGCCACTAAGATTAGCTCCAAACTCATCAAGCATGGCATAAATTCCGCCCTCCATCGCTCTTACAAAACTATAAGCATCGGCTATTTCAAGTGCTTTTATCACGCGCTCTTCATCAATTTTTCCATTTTGGCTGTATGCGACATTTGCTGCGATTGTATCATTAAAAATATAAATGCGCTGGGTAACTATGCCTATGTGCGCTCTTAGCTCGTTTAGGCTAAAATCTGTAATTTCATTTTGGTTGATTAAAATTTGCCCGCTATTAGCATCAAAAAAGCGCATTAATAAATTTATAATAGTAGTTTTGCCACCGCCACTTTGGCCTATTATAGCAATTATCTCACCGCTATTTGCCCTAAAACTTAATCCATTTAGAACGAAATTTTTATTATCATAGCTAAAATACACATCATTAAACGCGATAGAATAAAGCTTGCTTGGAAATTTTGCCATACCACCTACTATATTTGCATTCATTCCTAAAAGCTCAAAGGTGCGCTCACTAGCAGCTACGGCATCTTGCATTTTATTATACAAGCTACTTACGCGTTTAATCGGCGTATAAAGCATAAAAAGCGCTGTTAAAAATGAAAAAAAGCTTCCAACGCTCATTGTCCCATTTATAACCTCGCTACCGCCTATTATTATCACCACAGCCACGCCAATAGCCCCAAGCGTTTCCATTAGCGGACTAACTAGCTCGCCAGTTCTTACGCTTTTAAGATTTAATCTAAAAAATCTATCATTGTGGGCATTAAAGCGGGTTATTTCTTTATTTTCAGCGTTATTTGCCTTGATTATTTCTATATTTGAAAAAATTTCAGCCAAAGCCGCTGTCATATCGCTGGTTTTTTCCTGGCTTAGTTTTGAAATTTGCTTGATTTTGCGTGCTAAAAGGCTTAGTGGATAAATGGCTGCTGGAAAAATAATAAGCGCAAATAACGCAAGTTTAGGGCTTTGATAAATCACCACGCCTAAAAGCCCAAGAGCTGTTATAAACTCCCTGCCAAGCTCTGGGAGCATACTTGAAACTATGGAGCGAATGCGCTCAATATCGTTTGTGTTGCGACTAATTAGCTCGCCACTTCTATAACGATTAAAAAAGCTCATATCAAGGTAAATTAAATGTGCCAAAAGCTTAGCTCGAAAACGCCTAACAATATCATGCCCGATATAAGCACTAAAATAGCTTTGTAAATAAGTCCCAAGACTTTTGGCAAAATACACCGCAATTATCGCATAAGGCAATAAATATAAAAGTTCTTTATTTTTATCTACAAAAATTTGATCAAGCACAGGCTTAACCAAATACGCACTAGCAGCCGTGCCAGCACTAGCTAAGATCATACCAAAAATCGCCACGCCAAAATGAAAAATATAATCCTTAAAATAAGCCTTAAAACGAAAAAAAGTTTCAATTACGCCTTTCAATTTAATCCTTTTAGCCAAATTTTAAATTAAAATTTATAAAAGCTTTTGCTAGTCTTCATCAGCTAAACTTTGAGTTTGGACGGCTTTGATTTCTGGTATCTTAGCTAAAAATCTGCTTTTGGTTTTATCAAATGTAAAATCTAACACACCAGTTGGGCCGTTGCGATTTTTACCGATGATAATCTCAGCATCTTCTACTTCTTCTGCTTTAAATATATCCTCAGAGTTTATGCTCTTGCCTTCTAATTTGGCTTTTGCGATTTGTTCTTTTGCTTCTTGCTCTTTGTAAAAATCCTTGCGATAAACAAAAATTATTATATCGGCATCTTGTTCTATCGCGCCTGATTCTCTTAAATCAGAAAGCATAGGGCGTTTATTTGCCCTACTTTCTAAGCTACGATTTAGCTGAGATAGCGCAATTATTGGTATTTGAAGTTCGCGCGCTAAGAGCTTTAACTGCCTTGAAATATCCGCAATTTGTAAATGCCTCTCGCCAAAACTTGATGAGTTTGTCATAAGCCCGATATAATCAATCACGCAAAGTTTTATATTTGCGTTTTTTTGTAATAACCTGCGTAACTGCGCGCGCACCATATGCACGGTTAGATTACCACTATCATAAATATATAAATCAGAATTTGCGATTTCATCGGCTGTTTGGCTTAGGGTTTCTAAATTATCATCATTTAAGTTTGCTTTCATAATATCGCCAAGATTTATTGAGGTGTATGAGCTAAATAATCTAAACATTAATTGCACCGCTGGCATTTCAAGGCTAAAAAATATCACGCCTTGCTTGCTTTTTAGCACTCTTTCTACTATATTTAGCGCAAAGGTTGTTTTTCCCATACCTGGCCTTGCTGCAATTATAATAAAATCGCCATTTTTTAGCCCTTGGATTTTATCATCTAGCTCTGTAAAACCGCTAGAAATACCAATTAAACCTCTGCCCTCTTCTTTTAAACGCTTTATGGTTTCTAAGGCTTGGCTTGTGGCTTCTTTGGCATCTTTTAAGCCAGCTTGCTTTTCATTTGTGAGATTAAAAATATCAGCACTAATCTTATCAATGGCATCTTTAATGGCTAATTCATTTATGGTTTGTGGCACAGATGAAGCAATGGCTAATAAAGCGCGCTTATTTGATAGCTCTTTTAGCATAAGGGCGTATTTTTGCGCATCTATCATACCGCTACTTGCTAGCACGGCATCTAATGCTTCTTTGTTAAATTTTTCTTTTAACTCGCTAGCTAGAAAAATTTCATCTATTGGGTTTTGCTTATTAAATAAAGCAAGCATAGCCCAAAAAATATCGCCATTTTGTCTAAAATAAAAATCCTCAGGGCGTAAAATATCAGCCAAATCGCTAAGGGTGTCGTTATTATAAAAAACACTTGCTAAAATTGAAATTTCAATATCATAAGAGTAGGTATTGTCTTGCATTTATTACCTTTTCATTTAATTTAAAATAAATTTAAAATTTTAATTTCTTTACGCCTTGCGAGCTTTAACCTCTTCTTCAATCTCAATCAAAAAACGCTCAATCAATTCATCTTGGGCTAATCTTGCCACAATCTCGCCATGCTTTATTATCATACCATTTTCTTTACCAAAAGCAATTGCAATATCAGCGCCTTTTGCCTCGCCTAGGGCATTTACAATGCAGCCCATTACGCTTATATTTAATGGCTCTTTTATATTTTTAGTGTGCTCTTCTACGATTTTAACAGCTTTTACTAAATCGCTTTGTAATCTGCCACAAGTTGGGCAAGAAATTATATTTACACCGCTTTTTTGGCGACCGCTGTCTTGTAAGATGGCTCTTGCTACTTTTATTTCTTCTTCAAGTTCGCCTGTAATGCTAACTCTCATTGTATCGCCAATACCCTCTAATAAAAGCGTCCCAAGAGCAATGGCGCTTTTAATGCTAGCGTGAAATTTCGTGCCAGCTTCTGTAAGCCCTAAATGAAAAGGATATTTCACAAGCGGGCGTAATTGCCTATAAGCTTTAACGGTAGTAGGCACATCGCTAGCTTTTAAGCTTATGGCAATATCGCTAAAATCAAAATCTTCAAGCAAAGAAACATTATAAAGCGCACTTTGAATCATTGCTTCTGGCGTGCGCCCATAACGCTCTTCAAATTGTTTTTCTAAGCTACCACAATTTACGCCTATTCTTATTGGTAAATTTCTTTTTTTACAAGCATCAACTACTGCTTTAATATGCGCCTTACCGCCGATATTACCTGGATTTATGCGAATAGCATCGACAAAATCCGCCACAGCCACAGCATAGGTGAAGTTAAAATGAATATCAGCAATTATTGGCAAAGGGCTTTGCTTTTTAATCTCGCAAAGCCCTGTTATATCTTCTTTATTAAACACCGCACAACGCACCAAATCAGCCCCAGCAAAATACAAACGATTTATTTGCTCTAAGGTGCTTTTTACATCGCGCGTTTTTGAATAAGTCATACTTTGAACGCTTATTGGCGCATCGCCGCCTATTAAAACTCCGCCCACATTTATTTGTTTGGTTTTATATCTCATTTTTTTTCTTTTATTTATAGATTTAATTTAAAATTTGTATAAATTATTTTACATAAAAAACTCTATCGGCGATCTCTACTGGGCCGATTATTTCTTTATTATTTATATTTGAATCAAATAAATTGATTAAATCCGGTCTTAAATAATAAAACTGGGCTTTTAGATTTATTAAAAAGGTGTTTTGTGGGAGATTTAATTCAAACTCGCGCGCTTCTTGTGGGGCTAAGCGGTTATCATCTTTTAATTCATCAGCATAATATTGCAAAGCTGGCTCGCCATTATAAGAGTATTGCGTTCCTATATCAAAGCTATGCTCGCCAAGGATATTTGCGTTTTGATCTTTGTAATAAACTTTTATGCGAATCATACGCGAACCAAAGCCTGTTGGGATCATATGCGATGAGTTATTTATAATTTCTAAAATTTGTTTTGCTTTTTTATATCTAAATAAAATACCAAATTTTAATTGGCGAATATCATGAGCGCCATTAAATAAATGCTGGCGGACATAGCGCACGCGTATTTCATCATCATAAGATGAATTGATGGTTTCGTATCTTTCGCTCATATGGCATTCTACGCAAGATTTTTCATTACTTATCATTTCGCCACCAGTTGAATAAGCAGACATAGGATTTGGCTTGCCGTTTTTATCGCTTGCGCCTATGCCATCGTGGCAAACCAAGCATAATTGATCGCTATCTATAAAAAAATCTCTTTGTTGGTTATCGTGGTAGTCATCTTTTATCGCATCTTGGTATGGGCCTACTATGATTTTATTGCTATCATCTAAAAGCTCTACTTCGTAGTTGCCCAAATTACCGCCTTGTTTTATTTTGTCTATCCTATGGCAATAAGCACAGCCAACGCCACTTAAATCGCTTTTATGATGTATTTGCTCGTCTATATTTTGAGTTTTAGCAGTTTTTAGGCCAAAAATTTTACTTATTTTATAATCTTCATCGATTTTTTTGATTTTTATGCCAGGATTGTGGCAAGTAGAGCATTCAACTAGCACTTCTTCTTTTGATTTTATGGTTTTTTTAGCTACTAAATCAATGCTAGCTTTATAAAGCGGATTTGCGTTTTCATGGCTTTTTGCGTGAAAACTTTTTTCCCAATATTTAGTTTGATCGCGGTGGCAAGATTGGCATTTATTTGGTTCAAGCCAAGTGGTATCGTGCATGGTAGGATTTTTATTTACTGCGTTTGATTCTTTTTGTGTGGTGTTATTGCCATTTAATTTAGCATTCATATATATTTCATATAAATCTATGCCAAAGCAAAATGATAAAAACGCAGCAAAAATACAAAAAAAACGCATATTACTCCCAAATTTTAAAAAAAAAGTTTGGGATTATAGCTAATTTAAAGCTTATAAAAGATAAAATCCGCAATTTTATTTTCTTTTAAGGACAAAATTATGTCAAAAAGTTTCATCACAGGTTTTGCGCGCATAGGCGAACAAAGAGAGTTAAAATTTGCCCTAGAAAGCTACTGGGCAAATAAAAGTGATTTTAACGCAGTAAAAAGCGTGGCCGAGCAATTAAGAATTAGGCATTTAAATTATCAAAAAAATGCCGGAATTGATTATATTAGCGTTGGTGATTTTTCGTATTATGATATTATGCTTGATCACTGCATAGCCTTTGGAGCTATTCCTAAAAGATTTAGCGGGCTTAGTGGCGAAGAGCTTTATTTTTCAATGGCTCGTGGCAATAAAAACGCTGTGGCAATGGAAATGACAAAATGGTTTAACACCAATTATCACTACATCGTCCCAGAGCTTAGCAAAGATACAAAATTTAGCCTAGATTCTAGCAAATACGAAGCAGAATACAAAGAAGCAAAGACCCTAGGCATAAAACCTAAAATCAATCTAATAGGACCTTTTACTTATTTAGCACTTTCTAAAACCACAGATAATAGCGATGCTTTTAGTTTGCTTGATAGCTTGGTTAGCGTGTATTGCGAGCTTGTAGCTAAACTTAGCAAGCTTGATGACGAGGTGGTAATTGAACTTGATGAACCAATTTTTGTAACAGATAAAGCACTTTTATTAGTTGATAAATTAAAAAGCGTGTATGATAAAATTTGTGCTAGCGCAAATAACGCTAAAATAATCTTTATGACCTTTTTTGAGCACGCAAATGAAGCTGTAAAAGAAATAGTAAAAACTCCCGTTTGGGCTGTTGGGCTTGATGCTGTGCATAACACATCTTGCCACGGAGGGAGCATAAAAGCCATAAATGAAAGTGGCAAGGTGCTTTTTGCAGGGCTAATAAATGGGCGCAATATCTGGATAGCCGATCTTCAAGCCCTTAGCCAAAAAATCGAGCATTTAGCAGAAAAAATTCCAAACGAACGCTTATATATTGGCACTTCTTGCTCATTACTTCATGTGCCTTATAGCCTAAAATACGAAACTGATTTGAAAATAAAACAATGGCTAAGTTATGGAGTTGAAAAATTAGATGAAGTAGCGATTTTAACGGCTATTGCAAATAAAGCCACATTAAGCTCAAAACAAATAGAATTATTAAATGCTAACAAACAAGCCATAGCCGCAAGAAAAAGCTCAGAGCTAATAAACGATGAAGCCGTAAAAGCGCGCGTTAAATCTCTAACCACATTCGAGCGTCAAACGCCTTATAGCGAGCGCATTAAGGCTCAGCATAATGAGTTTAATCTGCCAGTATTACCAACTACTACCATAGGCTCTTTCCCACAAACCCCAGAGCTTCGCGCTACTAGAAATGCCTTTAAAAAAGGCGAGATTAGCCAAGATGAATACGAAGCAAAAATTAAAATTTATATAGATGAATGCGTGAAATTTCAAGAAGAAATTGATTTAGATGTGCTAGTTCATGGAGAGCCTGAGAGAAATGATATGGTTGAGTATTTTGGCGAGCAGTTAAAAGGCTATGCGTTTTCTAAAAATGGCTGGGTTCAAAGCTATGGCTCTCGTTGCGTTAAGCCACCGCTTTTATTTGGTGATGTTAGCCGCCCACAAGCTATGACCCTAAAATGGATAAGCTACGCTCAAAGCAAAACAAAACGCATTATGAAAGGTATGCTAACAGGACCTATTACTATAATGAATTGGAGTTTTGTGCGCGATGATTTAAGCAGAGCAGATATTGCAAAACAATTAGCCCTTTGCATTTATGATGAAATAAACGACTTACAAAACGCAGGTATTAAAATAATCCAAGTAGATGAAGCCGCATTTAAAGAGGGTTATCCTTTGCGTAAAGAAAACATCAGTGCGTATGAAAAATTTGCCGTTGATTGCTTTAAGCTAAGTGTGAGTTGTGCTAATGCTAGCACGCAAATCCACACGCATATGTGCTATTCTGAGTTTAATGATATTATAAAAACCATAGAGGCTATGGACGCTGATGTAATCAGCATAGAAACAGCAAGAAGTGGTAATGAATTGCTTAAAATTTTTAAATCAGTTGGCTATAAGCAAGAAGTAGGCCCTGGCGTTTATGATATTCACAGCCCGCGTGTGCCAAGCGTTGATGAGATTAAAACGCAAATTAGCGCCTTGCTTGAAGTATTACCAAAAGAGCAATTATGGATAAATCCAGATTGTGGGCTAAAAACAAGAAAATGGGACGAGGTAAAACCAAGTCTTAAAAATATGTGCGATGCTGTAAAGGCGTTTAGATAAGCCAGATTTGCCGTTTTTAAATTAAAATTTAAAGACGGCAAGGCTTGAAATTTTAAATTTATTAAAATTTCAAAGCAAATTTTAATAACTTTACAATTTAAAACAGGCAAAAATGAAAAAGTTTATAATTTTATTATTTATTAGTTTGGGCATTGGGGCTGATGATTTTAAAGAAGCGGTCAATGCGTATAAAAATCATAATTACACAAGGGCTAGCGAACTATTTAAAATAGCTTGTGATAATAACGACACGCAAGCTTGCGCCGTGCTAGGCTCGATGTATTATGATGGCACAGGAATAGCACAAGATTATGAGCAAGCTAGGCAATTACACCAAAAAGCTTGCGATGGCAAAAATGCTAGGGCTTGCGCTAAATTAGGGCTTTTGTATTATGAGGGCAAGGGCGTAGCAAAAGATTATAAAATGGCAAGCACGCTATATCAAAAAGCTTGCGATTATAAAGACGCTAAGGCTTGCGGTATGCTTGGATTTTTGTATTACAATGGTAGCGGTGTAAAGCAAAATAATACAAAAGCTAAACAATATATAAAAAAATCTTGCGATTTTGGCGATAAAAAAGGTTGCGATGCTTATAAACTACTAAATAAAGCCGATGATTTTAAAGAAGCAATGAGATCTTATGATGAAGGCGATGATAAAAAATCAACGCAATTATTAAGCAAGGCTTGCGATGATGGCAGCATTAGCTCTTGTGCCTTGCTTGGTAATATGTATTTTGATGGCAAAAACATAGAACAAAACTACCAAGAAGCTATAAAATTACACCAAAAGGCTTGCGATGGTGGGATTTGGCTATCTTGTTATAGCTTGGGACTTTGGCATTATGAAGGCGAGCAAATACCTAAGGATTTAAACAAAACAAATACCTTTTACACAAAAGCTTGCGATGGCAAGATCGCAAAAGCTTGCCATAATCTTGGAGAGCTTTATTTAAAAGGCTTAGGCATTAAAGCAAACACCATAAAAGCAAATGAACTTTTTACAATGGCTTGCGATGAAGGATTAAGTCAATCTTGCTATGAAAGCGGGCGTTTATATGAAAAAGAGCAAAATTACTCTCAGGCTAGAAAATTTTATTCAAAAGCTTGCGATGATGATATAGCTATGGCTTGTAAGCATCTTGGGTATTTATATGCTAAGGGTCTTGGCATAGAAAAAAACTACAAAAAAGCCGCAAAATTATACGCCCAAGCTTGCAATCAAGGCGATGGCAATGCTTGTAATTATTTAGGGTTTTTGTATTATAGTGGCAATGGCGTAGAGCAAAGCTATTACAAAGCTAAAAATTTATGGCAAAAAGCCTGCGATGATGAAATAGCAATGGGTTGCTATAATCTTGGTAATTTATATAATGACGGCAAGGGCGTAGCAAAAGATTACATAAAAGCTAGCGAGCTTTTTAGCATAGCTTGTGATAAGGGCGCTGCAATGGGTTGTCATAATCTTGGCGCGATGCATTATACGGGCAATGGCATAAGCCAAGATAATGAATTAGCAAAAGAATATTTTAACAAAGCTTGTGAGCTGGGTTATCAAAATGCTTGTAAGCTGTATAAAAAATTAAATTAAAATTTTAATGAATTATAAAGAAAGAAAATGTTAAGGCAAAAAATAAAGGCAAATAGCGCTGGCATAATACTCTACGGGCTTACGCCTCCACGCATTGGCACTGATTTTAGCAAATGCGAGCAAATCGCCAAAACCCAGCTTGAAAGATTAGAAAATAGCGGTATAGACGGGCTTGTGATTTATGATTTACAAGATGAAAGTAACCGCAACCAAAATGAGCGCACTTTTGCTTTTAAAGATACAATCCCGCCTGAAATTTACCATAAAAATTATCTTAAAAACGCCTACAATGCCGTAATTTATAAGGCTGTAAGCAAATATAATTCAAATGATTTAAAAGAATTTTTACAAAATAATAATGACTTAATCAGCGTTTTTGTAGGCGTAAGTAGCAAAAAAGACATACCAAAAACCAAGCTAAGCGATGCTTATAAAATAAAAGCACAAGTAGCTCCAAATATCATCTTAGGCGGGATTTGCATACCTGAGCGGCATATTAAAAAAGGCGATGAAGATGAGCGAGTGGCTCATAAAATCGCACAAGGTTGCGAGTTTTTCATAACCCAAGCCGTTTATAACCCTAAAAATGCCATAAAATTTTTAGATGATTATTCTTATTTATGCGCTTATGAAAATGTCCCGCGAGTGCCGATTATCTTTACATTTACGCCTTGTGGGGATTTAGCTACGCTTAGCTTTATGCGCTGGCTTGGCATTGATGTGCCACTAAGCTTTCAAGCAGCACTAAATGCTAGCTCAAACCCGCTTGAAATGTCCATACAAACAAGCTTACAAAGCTTTAAACTTTTATATGATACAGGCAAAAAACTAGGCCTTAGCGTAGGCGCAAATATCGAAAGCATATCAGCCAAAAAAAGCGAAATAGACGCAAGCATCAGGCTTTTAGCTTTAATTAAAAATCAAGTTTTGTGATAATTAAAATTTTAAATTAAGCGCGCTCATTTTTTTAATTAGCAAGCGCAAATACATTAAGGCTAAATTTTAAAATTTTAAATGCCAATAAATTTTTTAATTTCTTTATGGAGCGCGTTTTTATCGCTATTTGCATTTAATGCGATGTGTGGGAGTTTTAAATTTTGTAAGATTGTTTGCATATGATTTTGCACGCTTAATAAATAATTTATCCCGCGCGCTTCGATATTATCGCTTGTGCCACGCTTTTTAAGCCTTGTTTTTAGCAGTGCTTCATCGGCTAAAAGTAGCACAAATTTCGCATCAAAATCGCCCTGTAAAGCAAAATTATTAAAAGCAATTAGCTCGTTAATATCGTAATTTTCGTGGCTTGCCATAGCATAAGCCAAACCAGAAACAAAACTTCTATCGCTTAAAATTAGCTTATGTTTATTTACCTTTATGATTTTTTCATAATGCTCAGCGCGGTCAGCCAAAAATAAAAAAATCTCCGCCCTTGAACTAGGATGCGCACCAAAAATCAACTCCCGCAAACTTTTGCCTAATTTTGTCCCGCCAGGCTCGCAAGTTTTTACGCACTCTAAATCATTAAATAGCGATATTTGCGTGCTTTTGCCAACGCCGTCAATCCCTTCAAAATACACTAGCATTTTAATCCTTAACCTTAAAATTTACCAGCCAAATCAGCACTAATCGCCTCATACACGCTTTTTGGCACTAATTTTGAGATATCTCCGCCATGGTGTAAAATCGAGCGCACTATCGAGCTTGAAATAAAGGCATTTTTAAGACTTGGCATAAAATAAATTGTTTCAAAATCTTCTTTTAACACGGCATTTGCATAGCCAATTTGTAACTCATACTCAAAGTCGCTAACCGCTCTAAGCCCGCGTATAACGATATTTGAGCCTTGCGATGCTGTAAAATCCACAAGCAAATTATCAAAACCCATAACACTTACACCTTTTATTTCTTCTGTGGCGATTTTAACTAGCTCTATGCGCCTTTCGTATGAAAAATACGGCGTTTTGCTCTCATTTAATGCCACAGCCACCACAACCTCGCTAAAAACCTTGCTAGCGCGCCTAATTACATCAATATGTCCGTTTGTAATAGGATCAAAAGTCCCAGGATAAATACATTTCACCTTAATCCTTTGTTTAAATTAAATAAGCAAATTTTATTCTATAATCGCCCTATTTTTACTAAGTATCCTAGCCTTATAGCGCGCATTATTTGCTTTTATTTCTATGCTTTGATTTATATCGCCATCTTCACAAGCTACACCACTAAACTCTAAAAACACGCCACCATCGCTCATTTCAAGCACTAGCACATCGCCTTTTTTCACATCTTTTGCCCTTGTAAAAACGCGCTCTTTTAATAATTCGCCCTTTTTTATGCTTGCTTTGCTAATTAAGCCAAGTGGCTCATCAAAAAGCAAATCAGGTTGATATTTTTCAATGCTGACATTTTCTTGTGTAAAATCCATTTTGTTTATGGTTTGAGCGCGCTTGATATCTCTTGTGGCGATAAAAACGCTTATGCTCGCATCAAGCTCAAAGCCAAAAAGTATAGTTCTTGTTTTATTTTTGGAATCTATAAAATTTGCTCTTGCCTTAGCGCCTAATGGGCGTAAATTTAAAATTTGCACGCTTTTAAGGCTAAAATTTTGATAATCCAAGGGCAAATTTTGAGGGGTTGAAATTTCAATATTATGTATTGTGAGATTAGGAATTTTAGCGTTTAATTCGTTACTTAAAGCTTCTTTTAAAGTTATAGAAAATGCTGTTGAAAATAAAAAAATAAGTAAAAAAATGGAGCGGGAAACGAGAGTCGAACTCGCGACCCCAACCATGGCAAGGTTGTGCTCTACCACTGAGCTATTCCCGCAAGTAAAAATGAGCCGAAATTGTAGCAAAATATTTTCTCCGTGTCAATAGTTTTTTAAAATTTATAAATTTTTATTTTAGAGTTTGCTTCAAGCACGCTTATACCATCATTTGCTATGCTAAAAGCATTGGATTTTATTAAAGGCAAAATTTGCGAAGGGCTAAATTTACCATCATTGTAAGGGCTAAAAACGCCATCTTTAACGCTACCAATTATTAAATTATCTCGCCCGCTTTTAAAATGCAAGGTGCTTTTAAGTGTAGCATTTTGCGTTTTAGCCAAGGGATTTTTATAGCCCAAAAAATGCCTAATAAGCGTTAAAAGCACAAAATAACAAGCCACAAAACAAGAAAGCGGATTGCCAGGGCTTACTAGCACAAATTTTTCATCTTTTTTAAATAATTTTGTAGGCGATGCGGGGCGAAAAGCAATGCTATTAAATAAAGCCTCAAAACCAAGCTCACCAAGCACGCTAGCCATATAATCAGCATCGCCCTTGCTAGCACCACCGCTTGTAATGACAATATCTGCGCTATTTAAGGCGTGTTGTAAGGTCTGGCTTATGCTTGATTTATTATCTTTTATAATGCCTAAATAATTTGCGCCATAATGATTGCTAGCAAGCAACGATAAAATCGCGCTTGCGTTAGAATTATAAATTTGCTTATTGCTTGCAACTTCCCCTGGTTCTTTTATCTCGCTACCAGTGCAAAAAACGCAAAGCCTAGGCTTAGCAAATACCGAAATTTCCGCTATCCCCTGCGCTGCTAGCATAGTAATTGCGCTAGGATTTAAAATTTGCCCTGCCCTAAAAAGCAACTCACCCTTTTTTAGCTCTTCGCCCCTAAGCTTTAAGGCATTGCCCTTTTTAATATCGCCAGGGATTAGCAATTCGCCATTTTCATTAAAATTTGCGTGTTCTATGGCCACTAAGGTATCACAACCCTCAGCAAATGGCGCGCCTGTCATTGTTTTATAACACTCGCCTTTTGAAATTTTATATTCATTCATATCGCCTGCTAGCACGCTAGCGCACACCTTTAATGGAATATTTTTATCATCATAAGCAAAAGCATAGCCATCAAGGGCCGAATTATCAAAGCTGGGCAAATCCCTAAGCGCGTATATATCGCTAGCAAAAACATAACCCAAGGCATCAAACAAGCCTACATTTACGCGCTGTCTTTTAATTTCAATCTCGCAAATTAGTTTTAAAATTTCATCTAAACCCATTAAAATCGCTCCACATTGGTATTTAGGCGTTTTTTGCGGTATTTTAATACATAAAATGCGCTCAAAACTATCACAAAGCACGCTAAAATCATTATTATAATATGTAAATATTCATCAATTAGCTCTTTATTTTCACCAAGAACATACCCAAGCCCAAGCAAAATCGCCACCCAAATACTAGCACCCAAGCTAGTAAATAGGCAAAATCGCCATATATTCATCTTTGCAAGCCCTGCTGGCAGGCTAATGTATTGTCTAATGCCAGGCAATAATCTACAATTAAAAGTAGAAATTTCGCCGTGTTTATTAAAAAACGCTTCAAATTTTTGCATTTTTTGCTCATTAATGCCAACAAAATGGCCATAGCGCACAATTAATTCTCTGCCAAAAAAATAACACAAATAATAATTAAACACCGCTCCTAAAAGCGAGCCAAAAACACCGCAAATAAAGGCTAAAATAATATTCATTTGGCCTTGCTGTGCCAAATATCCAGCTGGTATCATCACAACCTCGCTAGGAAATGGAAAAAAACTACTTTCTAATGCCATCAAAAACACTATCCCAGCATATCCCCAAGACGCCACTAAATCCACCAAAAAATTTATCAAATCTTGCATTTTATCTCCAAAAGATGGCGATTATATCAAAATTTCAAGTGTTTTTTTGCCAAAAATTAGCTAAAAAGCAGTAAAATACATAAAATTTGAAGTTAAGGTAAATATGGATTTTGAAGCATTTTTGATTGCTGAATACATAGGCATAGCCTCAGCAGCATTTAGCGGATTTTTATTTGGCGTAAGGCATGGTTGTGATTGGCTTGGCGTGTTTTTAGCGGCTTTTTTGACAGCACTTGGCGGCGGTATAATGCGCGATATTTTAGTTGGGCGGCCGCTTTATTCTTTTACGCATTGGATGCCAGTAAGCATCGTAATAGGCGTGTTTTTAATAGCGATTTTATTAAAATGCCACAAAAGCGAACGCAATAATCTTGATAAGCAATTTATTTTCATAGCTACTGATGCTGTGGATATGGTGGCGTTTTCGCTTGTTGGCACTATTGTGGCACTTGAATACAATCTAAACATCTACGGCATTATTTTAATAGCCTTTGCAAATGGCGTAGGTGGCGGCATTTTGCGCGATGTTTTGCTAAATGAAGTGCCGTGGTTTTTGAAAACCGGCATTTATGGAACAATCTCTATGGGCATAGGGTTGGTTTATTATTTGTTGCATTTGGGCGATCTTGGCGGGGTTTTTACAATGTATGCTTTATGCGCGCTAGGCGTTGGTTTTAGATTAATTGCATACTACCGCGCCTGGTCTTTGCCAAAAATTCACTATAAAGATTAATTTAAATTTTAAATATAATTTTAATGATTACTCGCGCGCTAGATTAAAATTTAGCGGGCGAATTAAAATTTAAAGGCTTGGTTAAAAAATTTTTAAAGAATAAACTAAAAATTTAAATAATAAATTAAAATTTCAAGCTTATAAAATAACAATTTTACAAGCTTGCGCGTAAATTTAAATTAAGCGTTCTATAAAAACTAACGCCCCAAAAGCTCTTTTAATGCCTGACCTGGTGAGTTTGCTTGCATAAAATATTCACCGATTAAAAAGGCATTTACGCCCATTGCATTTAGGCTATCCATCACAGCGCGCGAATTAATGCCACTTTCAGCAACTATAATTTTATCTCTTGGGATCATTCCAATCAGCCTTTGCGTTAAGCTCATATCTATGGTTAGCGTGTCTAAATCCCTGTGATTTATGCCGATTATATCAGCGCCGCCATCAAGGGCTGCGCCTAGCTCTGCTTCATTATGAACCTCGACCAAGGCTTGCATTTTTATGCTTTTTGCATAGCTTATCATTTCTTTTAGTGCTTCGCCTTTTAAAATTCTAGCAATCAAAAGCACAAAATCAGCCCCATAAAGCCTAGCGCGCGCTATTTGATAAGGATCAATCAAAAAATCTTTACGCAATAAAATTGAGTTTGTAAAACGGCGAATCGTGCCAAGATATTCTATATCGCCTTGAAAATAATAAGGCTCAGTAAGCACAGAAATAGCGCTAGCACCGGCTTTTTCATACTCTTGTGCGATATTTAGCGGATGAAAGTCCTCGCAAATCACGCCACGGCTTGGGCTTGCTTTTTTAATCTCAGCTATTATATTATAACGCCCGCTAAGTGCTTCTATAACATTGCGTGGCTCATAAGCGCCTAACATAGCTCTTTGTAAATAATCAAGCGACATTGTTTCTTTTTGCTCTTTAATGCGAGCTTTAACCTTTGAAAGTATATTATCTAAAATCATTTTTTACCTTTATTTATACATTGTTCTATTGCGATTTTATGCTCTTTTGCCTCGTCTTGTTTCATAAAATCAGCATCATTTACTACCTTATCCATCCATTCTTTTGCTTTTTTGCAATTATTTAGCTTGTAATACCCCCACGCTATTGAATCTATAATATAACTTGCATTTTGATCTAGCTCATAAGCTTTTAACACAAGCTTTAAGCCTTTTTTAATATTTAAATTATGATCTATTAGCAAATACCCATAATAATTATAAAACACCGCCTCATCAGCATCATACACGCCAGCCTCAAAAAGCTCTATGATTTTTTCTAATTCAAACTTTGTTGTTTTTTTGCCTGCTTTTTCATAAGCAAACATCGCCATTTTGGCTTTATAACTAGGATCGTTGCTTTTTTCGTATAAATTTTGACTAAGCAAATACGCCTTATCAAAAAGCTTTAAATGCGCATAAAGTTCTAATAAAATTTCATCATTAAAACCATAAGTTTCTAATAAAATTTGCGCTCTCTTAAAGTCTTTTTTATACAATAAAATATTTAACACATCGCCCAAAAAGCGCAAATCATTTGTGCTTTTATATAATTTTTCGTAAGCTCTTAGCGTGTTATTTGTATTATTTTTTAAAACATACACGCTTAAAAGCAGCTCGCTCGCTTGCTTTGTGTAGCCATTTTTACCAAGCCAATCTTGTAAATAATTTATCGCCAAATTTCTTTGTTTTAATACATTTTCAAATAAGTCAAAAAGCTTTAAAAGGTTTAATTCATTTGGCTCTAATTCAAAGGCTTTTTTAAAATTTTCAAGGGCCTTTGTTTTGTTATTTTCAAGAACATAAATCGTGCCTAAAATGCTATAATTTATAGAGTTTTTAGGCTCTGCTTTAATCAATTTTAATGCTTTATTTTTTGCGTGATTTAGCTTTTTGTTGTTGATATAATAACTAATAATTAAACGCAAAGCATCATTATCGTTTTTGCTTAGCTTATTTAGCGGATTTACCAGCTCATCAGCCCTAAAATCGCCAAGCAAAAAAGCAAGCCTAAATGCCTCTTTAAGGCAAAGATAGCTATTTGTGCTTTTATAAAGTTTATAAAATAAATTAAGGGCTTTAATATCATTGCTAGAATGTAAAGCATCAAAAGCTTGTAAGGCTTGATAATCCAAGCTAGCATTTATGTCTATTTGCTCGTAGTTTTGTAAGGATAGGTTTTGGTCTTTTTTAGCACAAGATACCAAAAAAACAGCACAAAACGCTAAAATCGCATAAAATCGCATAAATTCTCCAAATAAAATGGCTAAATATAGCCTAATTTTGTTTAAATTTAGGCAAATTTTATTAAGAATTTGGCTAAATTTTAATATTTTGGCAAGCTAAAATTAAAATTTTAAATAAATTAGAACACTTTTTGCTTAAAAATTATAAAAACTGCCGATTTAGCTAAACAAAATAAGGGGGGGGGTAAAATGAGAATAACACAACAACTAATGGCTCGCACAAATATGGTAAATTACCAAACAAATGCTGAGCGGATTTATAATTTAAATGCCAAAATATCTAGTAAAACTAAAATTTCACAGCCTTATGAAAACACAGGCATTTATGTAGATGCCACAAGGCTTGATTATGAGCTTGAAGTGCTAAGCCAAATAAGAAATGGCACGCAAAAAGCAAGTGAGTTTGCTAAAAATTCGGATAATTCATTAAATAGCTTTGTAGAAACGCTTACAACCTTTAAAACCAAGCTAATTCAAGCTGCAAACCAGGGCGCGCACTCTGAAACATCGCGTATAGCAATTGCTAATGATTTAAAAGCCTTGCGAAATCAATTAGTAAATATTTCAAACACAGCAATTAACGGGCAATTTTTATTTTCAGGCACAGCAATTGATACCAAGCCAATAAGCAACGATGGTAGCTACAATGGCAATGGCAAGCTAATACAAGTGGTTTCAGGCACAAACCAAACCATACCGTATAATGTAGATGGCAAAGAATTATTTTTAGGGCGTGATAATGATTATTCTAAAATAGTAACCACAAATATCACCCTTTATAACGAACACCAAAAATTATTGCCCTCATCAACGCCAACCCTGCTAAAATCTAGCGATAACATCTATAAACTAATAGGCGGCAACTACCAAACAAAAGCCTTAAATACTGCAAATCCGCTTGATTATACAAGAGATTTTAGCGCTGAAAAAGTCGATAAAGCCACCACGCAGTATCAACCAACTATATTTTTTATGCAAGGTCAAAAGCCAACGGGCGAGAGTTTTAGCACAAAATTTGAGCTAACGCCTGATTCTAGCGTCCAAGATATGCTAGATAGAATCGGCCAAGCCTTAGGCAATGACCCAGCCACAGGCAATAAAGTAGTAGATGTTAGCCTAAATGAGCAATCCCAAATAGTAGTAAAAAATTTAAAAGCAGGCAATGAAATGCTAAATTTTTCCATCTTTGGGCTAACAGCACAAAAAAATGTAGGCGAAAATCAAAATGATGTAACTAATAGAACAGCTCAAATTAGAGGCTTAACTAATTTAGATGATATAAACGCTATGGTAGCTGGTGGCAATGTGCATTTAACTAGCCTAATAAGCTCGCCTGCATATAATAAAATCCAAAATGGTAATAATTTTATAGACAAAAGCAACACGCTTGATTATGATAAGGTGTTTTTTAATAAAAGCGCCCGCACACTTACTAGCAATGTAAGCCAAATAGTTCGCGCTGATAATAGCTTTGCAAATGATGGCACCACGCTAGCAGCAGTAGCTGGGCTAAATGCAGGCCAAAGCCTAGCAAATGCTGATGATTTGATGCTACAAATTCGCTCGCGAAATGGAGATAATTATGTGGCGGTGATTGATTTTAATGGCACGCAAGCTAACGGGCAAAGCTACCCTACTTTATCGCTTTATACTCACCCTATGCAACAAGGCCAAGCACCACTAACTCAAATGAACTTTTACAAAACGCAGTGGAATGCTGGCATAAAAGCAGGTTCAACCACAGAACAAATCGGCGATGAACCTAGGCTAATAAGCGCAAATGAGCTAACTTTTAGAAATATCGAAGATATGGTTCAGATTATCGCTAGCGATCACGCAACAACCAAAAACGCACAAGGCGTGCTAACAGGTTGGGGAGATTTACGCCCACAAGGCAACCCTCCAACGCAAGATCAAATGAATACCGCCGCAAAAGCAGCCTGGGATAATAATTTTAGCCCTGCTCTAAGGCTTTCTAGCCAGCAAGTAAGCGCAAATATGAACGAGCGCGGCCAAATGGTAATAAAAGATAATATAAGCTCAGTTACTGATATAGAAGTAGCAATATATCAAAAACACAATCAAGATTACCCAGCAGACACTAACATAAACGCCCCAAGTAATGGTAGCGTGCTAAGCTTTATGCGAAATGATGCTGTGATGATTGACCGCCCTAGTGTGAATATTTTCCCTGATTTAGATGAGATTATACAAGCAGTAGAAGATGGCAGTTTTTTTGGCAATCCTGATGGGACAAACCACCGAACCTCAGGCGTCCAAGGCGCATTAACGCGCATTGATCATATAATGGATCATGTAAATAAAGAACACGCCATAATCGGTGCGCGCTCAAATCTAATCACTGCTACAAATAACCGCGCCGAGCTTTTAACACTAAATGTAAGCGAAGTAAAATCAAATGTAATTGATACTGATTATGGCGAAGTGCTTTTAGAGCTTCAACAAAGAATGCTTTCATACCAAGCAATGCTAAGCTCCACAGCTAAAATTTCTCAGCTTAGCTTATTAAATTATATGTAAAATTTTAAGGCAAAATGCTATATTTGCATTTTGCCCTTTGTGTTATTTGGTATTTACAATCCCGTATTTTTTATCGCTAAGATCCGTCCAGCTTTTTTCATCATAGATATTGCCTTTTACCTTATAGGCTCTTTCTATCATCCATTGATTTGCTTTGTGCATTTCTATGCGCCAATCAGTTGGCACCACATGGATAATCTCGCGATTTTTTGGATAATTTTTAAGTATATTTTTAGGCACATTTGGGCAGCCATTTTTTAAATTCTCACAAAATATACTTACTATATCATAATTTGCCATCAAGCGATTATCAGTTTTTAGCTCTCCATTTTTACCAAAATCCTTAAACAAAAATAAAGCATCTGGCCTAGAATCAATAGAAATATTTATGCCATCAGTGCCGCCGTGGTCGCTTACTACAAAAATTTGCGTATTGTCATAAATCCCGTGATTTTTAAGTAATTGTATGTATTCTGCTAAATATTTTAAAGCACAAACTTCTGTATCGTAATGCTGATAATAATCTTGCTCGGTATTTTTATCTGGATAATGCATTGTTGCTTTATGCGGATAATCATCCCAAGCGGTTTTGGTATTAAAAAACTCGCAAGAATTATTATTAAAATACATCCCATAAGGCATATGCGTCATCATAGAATGAAAATATTTAAAAGTAGGCTTGCTAGCTTTTGTATTTAAAATATGCGTAGCAGCGTAAGCAGTTGAGCTATTTTCTATCGATGAAAGCGCATCAGAGGCCAATCTTGCGCCAACGCCTGAGAGCCAAAAACCATCATTGTAAATTTTACCCCTAAACACCTCAGGCAAAAATTTAAACAAACCAAAACTAAACATTTTAGATATTACAACACCACGCGGGACATTCTTTTTGGCTTTTGAAATGATTTGGGCTAAGCCCTCGCTATGAGTGTAATAATCCATAAAATCGCCAGTTGTTTCAACCGCAAACAATTTGCCCGATGAATTAACGGCAAAAATTTTATCATTAGCTTTTATAATATTTGAAATATCTGTGCCAACCTCAGCTATTAAAGCCACATCAAAGCCATTATTTGAAAAGGTGCTAGTAGTGCTAATAAAAGCATTATCAATGCTTTTTGCAAGATGATCTTTTCTTTTATTCATATTATATGCAGCATAATACTCACCACCAATTAAAGTAGCCACTGTGTGAATTGTAGAAATAGTCGTGCCTGAGGTATTTGCAAAGAAGGTAAAACCATCAAGATTTTCTTTAAAATGCGGATATTGCTCTAAAATAGATGGCATATGCGAGCTACTAAAAGCATCAAGGACTAAAACAACAATATTTTTCCCATTTTTAGAATAAGAAAATAATTCATTTTCATAAGGTATTTTGCTTGTAGATTTTTGCGTATTTTGACTTTTATCAAAGCGCTTGATGATGATTTGAGCGGCATTTACCCCACTTACAATAAAAAGCGTTATAAAAGCGATTTGCCAAACACGAAGCAATTTTGTAAAAAATATCGCAATTATGGCTATGCTAAGTGCTAGCACGGCACTAAATTCTAAAATTCTATTTAATTGCATACTTTCATCATAAAATGGCGTTTTTTGTAAGGTAAAATGATCCATCACGCCATAATCGCCAGTTAAAATAAAACTATAAATAAGCCCAATAATTAACACCAAACTAAGCAAGGCCGCTACTGCGTTAATAAATTTCTTTGGTATAAAATTTATTAAATAAATCAAAATAAAACTAAGCAATAAAAACGCACCAAATAACGCCGTTAGCGTGATATAAGTTTGGCTAGCATCAAATTGCGTAACATCGCTATTATAAAGCTGATACGGGCTAAAAATACAAATCAAAATGCCAATACACAAAACAGCATAAACTGACATCTTATGATACATTAGCGCACTCTTATCATCAAAATCACAATATTTCTTAAAAAGACAAAGCACCAAATAAAGATTAAAAATAACGCCCAAAATTCCAAAATAATAAATAAAAATATTATTTAACAAAGGATAAAAATTTATCTTATACGAAACCTGCCCTAAAAGATCGCCCACATATAAATCTGGTTTGCTAGGACCTGTGAAGGATATATTTACCCGCTGTTGTTTTGCTGTGCCTAGGATATTTATTACGCCATTATATTCTGGCTTTTGCCATGCCACACTTATTATTTCTATTTCTGCTATTTCATCAGAGTTTAAAATAGAATTAAAATTTGAAAAATCAATCTTTGCCTTATGGATTGGTATCATAGTATATCCATCAAAGGTCATAGGCGCTGTTTTGATATCTTCTTTTACATAGCTTGTTAAATAAATCGCCAAGCACAAACAAAGCACCAAAATGCTAGTTAAGCTAACCACAATAACCTTTAAGGCCTTTTGGTAGATGAAAAAAGCATTAATTTTGGCTTTTAGCGTTTTTGGCTCGTTTGTTTTATTTTCACAAATTTTAAAATTTGTGGCTTGTTCGTTTAAAATTTGTGTTGAAATTTTTGGCTTTATTGTTTTTAATATAATGGTTTTTAATAGTGAAAATACCATATTTGTGCTCCAATAAAGCACAAGCGCGCTAGGCATTTCATAAAGTAAAACTAAAAAAAACAAAGAAATTAGCGTACCTTGAACTCTTGCGCCTTTGTCTTTTGTGCTAATAAAAACATTTACTAAAGAAATAATTGTCATTAAAATCGGCAATAAATGCAACTCATAAGCACCCACAAAAACACTATCTGGCAAGCTCAAATCGCTAATCCATAAAAACGAAACGCCCTTTATATCCTCGTAATTTTCCAACAAACAAAGCACAGCTATAAAAAATGGTACTTGTAAAGCTAAACCGCCAAGCCCACTTAAAGTAAAAATTGGATGATAATGGCGTTGTTTATAAAGTATGTTTATATAGCTTTGTAATTGCGCGCCCTTAAATACGCGCTTAAACTCAGCGATTTTTTTATCACAAGAAGCTTTTAGGGCATTGATTTTGCTTGCGTGCTTATCAGCTAAAATATTTAATTTTAATAAAAATAAATTAACCAAAACGCTCAAAAAAACTATGCCAAGCCCATAAGAATTAAAAGCTAAATATTGTGATTCAAGCACGAATCCCAAAAGTGCTTGTAAGGGAAAAATAAAAATATAATATAAAATTTCAATCATCTAAAATCCTTATTTTAAACTTTCGAGTGTGGTAATGGAATTTTTAAGTAAATCTAAATTTTGTAATAAATTTTTATCTACTTCATTTTCAAGTAAATTTTTTCTAATTTTTAAAATTTCTAGCGTTGATTGCTTGCCTGAGTGATGCTTAAATGGCCATAATTTAGCCTTGATATCATTTAATGCGTTTTCTTGTTCTTTTGATTTTAAAATTTGCTCTATTATTTCAGTGATATTTGAAATTTCATCTTCGTGTAATTTCTTGCCTATTTGCTTTAATGCTTTAAAGGTCCAAAACTCATTTATATTGCTTTCATCATAAATATCAGCCAAATCATAACCTGCGCTATCAAAGCTAAAATCTAGTGTAATTACAGGCTTGCCCTCTAAACATAAAAAATCAAATATCACACTAGAAAAATCACTAAGCATTAAATCAGCCCTATTAAATGCTAAAACATTTGGCGTGCCAATATCCCATTCTACATTTTTATAAGCTAAAAGTGCGCTTTGGAGTTTTTTGATATTTTCGCTTTCAGCTTGGCCTATTAAGCTTTGTGGATGCGGGCGAATGATAATGTTATAAGTTGATTTTGCCAAAGGCTCTAAAATGCGCAAGCCGTATTTAAACAGCAAAGATTCTCTGCCCCAACTAGGCGAAACCAAAATAGTGGTTTTATCTTTTTTAGGTGTTTGTTCTTTAAGTTTTTGATGTAAAATCGCTAATTCATCCAAATAAGTTGAACCTACAATGGCGATATATTTAGCCTTAATATCATGGGCTTTTTCAACATCGCGCACAAAATCTTCTTGCATTTGATTTGTTACTAGCACAGAATCAAAATAATCAAGCCCATAAGTATTATAAGTCATCGGCGTAAGCGAATGAACGATATGGCAATAATGCTTTATAGCGCGACTTCGCTTGATTTGTAAAACCTGCAAGCCCGGAGTAGTCATCACGCAAATATCAGCTTGTAAGAAATTTAAATAAGTATAAGCTTTGTTGCCTGTGCCAATGTAGCGTTTTGTGCTAAAATCGTTATCTTGCCTTGTTAATCCAGGATCGCTCTCATCGCTAGTAAGGTAAGTGTAAGGATGATTTAATAAATCTAACACATCTAAAATAGGTTTAAAAGTAGCATAATATCTTGCTCCTTCGCAGTAAAACACAATAGAATTTTTAGCATTATCAGCATTTTTTTTGCCATAAGCAAAAGATCTAACGCTAATTATTTTATAAAATAAATTTTTTAAAAAATAAACAGCCGAAGCAAAAATCGCTACTACCGAGCTAAGCAGCAAAGAGCCAGTGCCTGGATCCAAATAAGCATTTGCGTTAGTAATAATAAACAAAAAACATAACACAAAAAATCGTTTTAAAAACAACATATTAAGCCTTAGAAATTTAATAAAATCAAAAAGCGCAAATTATAGCCAAATTTTAAACCAGCCAAGCACAAAATCTATTTAAATTAGTGTAAATTTTAAAAGCAAGATATGAATTTTAAATACAAAAAACTAAAATTTTAAAAGCTAGGCGCGCAAATTTTAAACACTAAAAGCAAATAGCGCGCTTTGCTAAAATACAAATTTTATTAAAATTTATTACTCCACATTAAAGCGTTCTATTAAATCATAATAAATTTGTGCTAGTTTTTGAACTTGTTCTATGCTTACGCGCTCATTTACTTTATGGATAGTATCATTTACCACGCCAAACTCCGCCACAGCCACGCCAAACTCAGCAAAAAACCTTGCATCACTAGTCCCGCCTGTGGTGCTAAGCGTTGGCACTTCGTGGCATTGTCTGCCTACTACATCTAATAAAGCACGAACTATTTTAGAGTTTATATCTGTGATAAAAGGTTTTGAGCTAACCTTTAAATCAAGCTCATAATCAATGCCGTCAAAAACCTTGCTAATATGGCGTTTAAGGTCGTTTTCATCGCTTAGGGGTGAGTTTCGCACATTAAACATTATTCGCACATTCTCAGGCGTTACATTACACACGCCCATACCGCCACGAATATCAGTGATTACAATCTTTGATGGCTCAAAACGCTGATCGCCTTCATCTAAATTATAAGCAGCAAAATCCCCAAAAACGCGCGCTAATTCATGGGCTGGATTTATGCATTTTTGCGGATATGCTGCGTGTCCTTGCTTGCCTTTGATTGTGATTATTCCATTAATTGAGCCACGCCTGCCCACTTTTATACAATCGCCAAAAATTTTATCACAAGTTGGCTCACCAATTAGCCCAAATTGTGGCAAGAAGCCATTTTTAGCCATAAAATTAAGCACGCTTTTAGTCCCATAAAGCCCTTCGCCTTCTTCATCACTAGTAATAACCAAGCTCAAAGTGCCATTAAAATTTGTATTTTGCGCGCTTAATTTAGCTGCCATTAGCATAGCAGCAAGGCCTGATTTCATATCTTGTGCGCCGCGAGCATAAATATAACCATCGCTAATGCGCGGACTAAACGCATCGCTATCCCAACCATCACCAGGCGGCACCACATCAATATGCCCGCCAAAGCATAAATGCACCCCATCGCCAAAACGCTTAGTTAAAATTAAGTTTTTAACGCCGTTTTCTTCTACATTATAAGTTTCAAACTCATCCATAAACATAGCGATATAATTAAGCGCACCATCGTCATTTGGCGTTATGCTCTTAAAGCGCAAAAGTTCATTTAAAAGCTCTATTACTTGCATCAAAACCCCTTAATAAAAGTATTATAAATCATAATTAACGCAAATGCTAATATCAGAAAAGCTGAGCCTTGCGTAATTAGCCTTGCGGTGCGCAGGCTAATTGTATGCCCTAGCCTTGAAACTACTAAAACCACAAAAAAAATCGTGCTAAAAATGCCTAAAATCACGCCAAACATCGCAAAAACAGCACTTTTAGTGGTAGCCACAAAGCTTGAAACACTAAGCCAAAAAATCAGCACAAAAGGATTTATGCCATTTAGCAAAAAGCCCTTAATAAAACATTTTATAATATTTTCTTTGCCTTTTTGCGTGCTATTTAGGCTAATTTTTGTAGCACTTTTAAAAATGCTAAAAGCCAAATAAAGCATAAACCCTGCCCCAAAACCGCCTAAAATTTTAAGCACAAGCTCATTTTTTACAAAGCCCAAAAGCCCAAAACTTAAAAGCGTAAAAAAAATTAAATCAGCACTCATCGCTCCAAGCCCTAAACTCAATCCAAACTTAAACCCACGCAAAGCATATTGCATTATCAAAATCATAAGCGGGCCAATCGGCAACGCCACACCATAACCAAGCATCAAACCTTGTATAAATGAATCCATCATCAAACCTAAAAATAGCGCAATTTTTTACACTAACCCAAAAAGCTAGTTTAAAATTTGCTTAAAATTTTAAACAACATCAAGCCTTTTGCTTGCTAATTTTGCTAAATCTTCTTCAAATGCGTAAAAATTAAACACACTGCCATGTTGAATATGCCCATCTAAAATATCACCGCCTTGACGATTTTGTAAATCTAGCTCAGCTATTTCAAAACCATCAAGCGTAGCACAAAAGCCATTTAAACGCTCATTTTGGCTTTTAAGCTTGGTGTAGAGATAGCACCAGCCCTGCCCGCCTTGCCTACCAACTCTGCCACGAAGCTGGTGTAAAGTAGCTAAGCCAAAACGCTCGGCCCCGACAATCACAATAGTGCTAAGCCTAGGCAAAGAAATACCAACCTCAATAATCGTAGTAGAAAGCAAAATATCACCATCATCGCGAAAACGCGCTATAATCTCTTCTTTATCTTTATCCTTGCCATGCGTGATAAAAACGCGTCTAAAACGCTTTTGCCAAAAATCTTTTGCCTTATCTAAACTTGCGTATAAAAAATTATTTTTTTCTTCAACGCGCGGATAAACGATAATTACTTGCTTATTTTGGCTAATTTGGGTTTGAATATGCTCTAAAAGTGCGCTAAAATCGCTATCTGTGATTATTTGCGTGTGGATTTGCTTTTTAAAGGGCATTTGCTTTAAAAAACTATAACTTACAAAATTTGAGTTTATCAAAGCTAGCGTGCGCGGTATGGGCGTGGCACTAAATTGTAAAAAATGCGTGTGCGCTCCGTTTTCATCGCTACACATACGCTCGATTTGGGCGCGCTGGGCTGAGCCAAAGCGGTGCTGCTCATCTATCATAATCAGCCCAGCACTTGGCAAATCTTTATAAAGCAAAACATGCGTGCCAATAATTAGCGTGGCTTCATTTAAAGGCGGATTTTTATCCCCGCTTTTTACTAAAAGCACCTTAAAATCAGCTGGCAATAAACGCTTAGCTTCATTGTAGATTTGCTCGGCTAAAATGCTAGTTGGTGCCATTATTAAGGATTTCCTATCTTTTGCCATTAAAGCTGCCATAAGCATAACCAAGGTCTTGCCACTGCCCACATCGCCCATTATTACGCGTTTTTTGGCTACTTGGCTTGCCAAATCGCCCTTAATATCTTCCATAGCTTTTAGCTGGTCATTTGTAGGCGAAAATGGCAAATTTTCAAGCCATTTGCTAATATCATACGCCTTAATCGCATTTGCTTGAAAATATCGTTTTTTGGTGCTTAGCTTGCGTGTGTAATTATAAATTTCTAAAAATTTTAAAATTTGTATTAGTTTTTCGTTGTTTTGTAAATTTTGTATTAAATTAGCGCTATTTTTATCGCCTTTATGAATGCTTAAAAGAGCGTCTATTTCATCATCATTTAAGTTTATACGCTTTAAATTTTCTTTATTTATGTATTTTGTGATTAGCTCTTTTATGCGCTCATCATTTACAGCAAGCTTAAAAATAGCCTTAATCCCGCCAAGCTCTTTTAAAACTTTTGGATTATTAAAGCGGATTAGTCCGCCATATTCGCTAATTCGCCCGTGAATATATAAAATTTTACCACGCTTAAACACACTATAATGCCAAGGTCTTGCATTAAAAATGCTTATGGCGATATTTTGGCTCCATTCATTACAAAAAGCTTCGATTTGTAAGATACGCGCTGTGGTTTTTTGCGAGATAATCTCAACTTGCACGCTAGCATTTGTATTTAGCACAGGCTCTGGCGTAACGCCGTAATCTTCGTATTTTGGTAAAATCAATGCTAAATCAAGCAAGCTTGAAACCCCAAGTTTGCGTAAATCTATCAAATCGGCTTTTTCAAAGCTCATATTTTCTTACCTTTTATTTTGCCTGATTTTTAGCTTTTTGAATGTTTTGAGGTATTTTTGGAATTTGTTTTGCCTTTGCCGTAAATACTAGCAAAACTAAGAGAGCAAATTTCATTATGATCTTTTATAAAGGTGTTTATATCTTTTAAATCAAGCCTAGCGATTTTTTTAAGATTTTCATCAAAAAAGCCAAGCTTATAACCCATGTAATATTCGTATTGAGCGACATTTAAGCGTTTAAAAAGGGTTTCTTTACCCAAAGGTTCATTGCCTAATAAAAATTTTTTTGTAGCTTCTAACTCGCTAGCACTGATGCCATTTTTAACAAAATCATTAAAAATTTTACTAACAAGTGCTATGGCTTCATCTTTTATTTCATTTTTGGTTTGTAAATATCCGCTTATAAAACTTCTATAAAGCAAAAAATTCGCGTGCGCATAAGCACTATAAGCAAGCCCCTTTTTTACGCGGATTTGCTCTAATAAACGCGAACCAAAGCCACTTGATCCTAGCACAAACATAGCCACATTTGCCTTATAACGCTCATTTTTTTCTACATCAAAGGGCGCGCCAAAATAAATATAAGCTTGCTCACTGGTTCGTTGCTCGCTTATAAAATTTGGGGTTTTATTTGTGTTAAATTTTTTAATAATAGAGATTTTGCCATTTTCTAAATTAAGCGCATTTAAATTAAGCTCTTCAACCCTTACATCTCCGCCAAGAACGATAAAAGCGTTATTTAAAGTGATTTTTTGTTCATAAAAAGAGCGCACATCATCTAAACTTATATCATTTATACTAGCTTCATCGCCATTTATATCATTTGCAAAAGGCGTATTTTCAAAAAGCAAGGCATTTAATTTTAGCTTGGCTTGGTAATCCAAATCACTCTTTCTTGCGGCGATTTTGCCAAGGATTTTGATTTTAAGCATATTTAAAATTTCATCATCAAAATTTGGCTCGTTTAAAAGCTCAACTAGCATTTTTAGGGCATAATTAAAATGCTCTTTTAAGCAATTTAACTCAATTATCATACTTTCGCTAGTAGAGCTTGCGCTTAGCTCTATGGCCTTAATTTCAAGGGCGTGGTTAAAACCCGCGCTACCTTGTTTTTTAGAGCCTTCATTTAATAAATCTGCCAATAAACTTGCCAGCCCGTTTTTACTCTGGCCTACTTGTCCTGCGTTTTTAAAGATTAGCCTTAGGCTAATTATTGGCAAAACATCGCTGTATTCGTAAATAAGTGGAATTTTAACTTGATTTAAGTTTAAAATTTGCTCTTTCATTTTTTTAGCCTGCTAAGGTTTAAAATCGCATTTTTCATAATTTAATCTATCAATTCTTTATTAAATTTTTCTTCATCAAAATTTTTACCTAAATATTCGCAAATCAGCCTTGCATCGCGCTCAGCATTACCTAAACAGCTAGTAGCACCAGGACTTGGGGTCATATTAAATACTATGCCCTCGCCCGTATTTATGCTAGCTTCACCAAGCATTAGCTTTTTTTGCGTTTTATTTAGCACTTGTGGGCGCACTCCGCCAAAGCCATGAGCGTAATAAATATCGCTAGCTTTTAGGCTAGGGACGATTTTGCGCGCATCTTTTACAAACAAATCCCTATCAATTATCGGTAATTCAAACATAAAATTACGCAAAATATAATTACGAATTTCGCCATCTTTAAATAAATCAAATAAAATTTTTATAATATCGCCATCTAGTTTTAAGGTGCTAAGAAATTCTTTAAAACTAACCCAAGTGCCGTGGTATCGCTCTAATTTAGGCAAAGCAAGCGCAGTAGGGCCAAAGCGAGTACAACCATCTGCTAAAAGATCAGGATCGCCGTGTAATGCAGCAAAAGGTAATTTTGGGTTTTGAACCATATAAACCTTGCCAGTTAGTAATTTTTGCTTAGTTAAATAAAAACTTCCAGCTACTGGCAAGCAACCCATATCTAGCCCATAGCCCATGCTATGCGCTAAAAATAGTGAGTGCGCCCCAGCATCAACAAGCACAAAATCAGCACTAATTGATAATTCATTTTGCGTGCCTATGTAAAATTTTGAACCTACTTTTGTTATGCTTGTTACTTGGCTATTTAAATAAACATCGCATTCTTTTTTCGTGGCGATAGCACTTTCAACCAAACTATTAGTAAATCCACCATAATCAACCGTGGTGTATTGCCCGCCAACACAACCCATACCCACGACATTTTCAGGGCGATCATTGCCATTTTCATCAATAATAATCTTTGGCTCTATTTCTCTTAATTTATCTTTTTCAAAAAATTCTAAATACGGATATAAACTTTTAAACTCTTCATAGCGTTTTTTGATGTATTCGCATTCTTCATCGCCAACGCCAATGGCCATTTTTTGCCCTTGGATCATAACCTTTTCATTTAAGCCATGCATTAAGCCATATTTTACAATCATATTTGCTTTTTTGCTTACTATTTTGGCTTTTTCAAAGGTGTAATTTGTTTCTATATCGCCACAATGAATTGTTTGGGAATTTGCTGTGCCTTTTGAGTTTAATGTAGCTAGACCTGAGTATTTTTCGACAATCGCCATTGATTTGATATCTGTGTATTGTGCTAAGGTATAAAGTGCTGCTGCACCGCTAATGCCTCCACCAACGACAACCACCTCATAATGCTTTTCTTTCATCGCCGCTCCTAAGTAGATTTTAGCGCGCAATTTTATACAAAAAAGCTTTAAATCATTTTAAAATTTTAATTTAGCTTTAAAGCAAAGTTTTATTTCAGTTTTATTACCATTTAATCTATAAAATTTTAATTTAGGGATTTTAAGAAAAAATTAAATAAAATTTAAATATTTATGCTAAAATCTGCTATGCCGTTATTTGAAAATCGTTTGCAAATTATTTATTTTTGTGCATTTTGCCTTTTGGTTTTAATTTTTAGCCTTTCAAAAAGTTATTATGATTTTAGCTCTTTTAAAGCAAAACCAATCGCTAACATAAAATGCGCCGTGCTTAAAAGCGAGCAAAAGCAAAGCAAACAGGGCAAATTTTATTATTTGAATTATTTTAAATGCGATGATTTTAATATCTACACTTATTCAAAAGAGCAAAAAATCGGGCATTACAGCCTTAAAATTTCAACCCAAAATATAAAATTTTTAAGTTTTTTAAAGCAGAGTTTTTTTGCTAAAAGTTTTGATTTTAAGCCGCTTATGGTGGATGAGAGTTTGAGCGAGCGTATAGCTAAGAAAATCCGCTCACAGCATCAAAGCGCAATTGCTAGCGAGCTTTACAATGCCTTATTTTTAGCCTTGCCAATCTCAAAGCAATTAAGAAATGCCGTTACAAATTGGGGCATCGCTCATTTAATCGCTATTTCAGGCTTTCATCTAGCCTTGCTTTTTAGTATTTTTTATTTTTTCTTTTCAAAACCTTATGAATGGCTCCAAACTCGCTATTTTCCGTGGCGAAATAGGCATTTTGATCTTAGCTTGGTTGTGCTGATTTTAGGCGGATTTTATCTTTATATTTTGGATTTTACTGCTAGTTTTTTGCGCTCTTATATAATGGCGCTAATTGGCTTTATACTGCTATCGCGCGGGATTTTTGTTTTTAGGTTTGCTAATCTTTTTTTATGCGTTTTGCTTGTGCTTTGTTCCCAGCCTAAGTTTTTATTTAGTTTGGGCTTTTATTTTTCAGCACTTGGTGTGTTTTTTATTTTTGTTTATATTAGGCATTTTGGCGAGGCAAAACAGCTAAAACATCCGCTTAAAATCGCAGCGCACGCATTATTTTTTAATATTTTTGTGTTTTGTGCGATGAATATACCGGTTTATTATTTTTTTGCGCCAGCTAGCTTTTTTCAACTAAGCGTAATACCGCTTTCTCTTGTCTTTGTGGTGTTTTATCCGCTTAGCATAGCTTTGCATTTATTTGGATATGGCGGGATTTTTGATGAGTATTTATTAAAATTTTTATTTTTTGCTAAGGCGCAAACTAGCATTCATTTGCCTTTGTGGGTTTTTGTTTGTTTTAATTTATTTTTGCCTTTAACAATGCGTTATAAAAGCGCAGCCATCGGGCTTAGCGCAAGTGGTGGTGCTTTGTATTTGTATTATTTACTTTAAAATTTGCCTATAAGCTTAAAAATATCTAAATTTCAAGTTAAGCATTTTGAAAATTGCGCTATAATCGCCCAAAATTTTAAAGGCAAGCGTATGAAAGCATTAAAACTTCATCAAATCATCGAAAGCAAAGCTTGGAGTATGGCGATAATTTTTGTTATTTTATTTAACGCCGTTTTGCTAGGACTTGGCACTTCAAACTACATCAAAAGCACTTATGGAGCGTATTTGAACGCTCTTGATATGCTTTGTCTTGTAATTTTTAGCATAGAATTAATTTTGCGCTTAATTTGCTATAAATTAAAATTTTTCATAAATAATGAAAAATGGTGGAATATTTTTGATTTTATTATAGTTGCGCTTAGTCTTTTTGCTATGCAATACTCAGTGCTTCGCACGCTTAGGGTTTTGCGGATTTTACGGCTTATTTCATCGGTGCCATCGATGCGTTTAGTTACAAATGCCGTGCTAAATACAATCCCTGCTATGCTTAGCATTAGCGCGCTTTTGAGCATATTTTATTATGTTTATGGGGTGCTTTGTGTGGAGTTTTTTGGCGAGAAATTCCCGCAGTGGTTTGGGAGCTTACCAAGGGCGCTTTATTCGTTATTTCAAATAATGACCCTTGAAAGTTGGAGTATGGGCATTGTGCGCCCTGTGATGGAGGTTTATCCTTATGCTTGGATACTTTTTATTAGTTTTATCGTGCTTGTGGGTATGATTGCGCTAAATCTAATAGTAGGCGTGATCGTAAATAGCCTAAATGAAATCAGCCATAAAAAAGAATAATTTAGTTCTTTAAGGCGCGAAGTTTATAATAAGCCTTATTTATTAAAATGTAAATTTTATCTCCAAAAATATAATAAAGCCAAATTTTAACCCTTACTCTTAATAATAAGAACTTAAACTCAGCACTTTTTATATCGCGTTTAATACTAGCATTAAGCCCCCCCCTAGAAGTTTTGCGTATTCGTGTTTAGAGCCTAGTTTATAAAAATTAAGACTAGCGATCCATTCATATTTAAGCCTTAAACACAAAGCGCCCAAATAAAATGCTTTTTTGGAATTTCGCATTAGTGTTTGCGCAGAAAATTCACTTAAACTTTTGCTAACTTCGCACAAATCATAAAAGTGTTTTAAATTAGCTTTTTTGGAGTTGTTGTTTTGCCCTATGCGGTAAGCATACACAAAAGCATCACATTGGATTAAACTTTGTGCCAAAGCAAAGGCTCTGGCATTAAAATGCGCATCCTCGCCCATAAAAATGCTTTCTAAAAATTTTAAATTATTATTTACTAAAAACTCGCGCTTATATAACTTAGCCCACACGGAAAAATTGCAAAATTTCACGCAAAAAAGCTTATAAAATTCATCTAAATCTTTTTTAGTTTGAATTTTAACTTCTTTTAAATCATAGCTTTTTATGGCAGTTTTTTTAGTGCCTCTAAGCTCAAAATAATTCCCTATTATAATATCAGCACCAGCACTTGCTTTATAAAGAGCATTTAGCCCACCATTTTCAAGCAAATCATCACTATCTAAAAAGGCGATATATTCAGCTTTTGCTACTTCTAGGCCAGCATTTTTTGCAGCGCATAAACCTTTGTTTTCTTGTGTGATAACTATTAGATTTTTAAAATTTGTAGCGTAGTGATTTAAAATTTGTGCTGTATTATCAGTAGAGCCATCATTTATAGCAATAACTTGAATAAATTTTGAAAACTCATCACCAAAAACGCTATCAAGGCAAGCGTTTAAATAAGCAGCGGTGTTATAGCAAGGTATGATTAAAGAAATTTTATATTGCATGTAAAAATCTAAGCGGCCTTAAACCGCTTAGTTAAACTCAATCTACATCATTAGCTTTTAATTTAAGCTCTTCATCTTTATATAACCCCGTGCCAACTGGGATCATACGACCTAAAATAACATTTTCTTTTAAATCTTCTAAGAAATCGCGCTTGCTAGCGATGCTGGCTTCTGTAAGCACCTTTGTGGTTTCTTGGAAAGACGCAGCTGAAATCACGCTATCAGAACCAATAGATGCGCGCGTAACGCCAAGCAATATAGGCTCAGCTATGGCTGGCTCGCCACCCATACGAAGAATTTTAGAGTTTTCTTCACGGAATTTTCTTCTGCTTATCATGTCGCCAACTATAAAATGCGTATCGCCACTATCAACTATTTTTACCTGGCGAAGCATTTGTGAAATGATAATCTCAATGTGCTTATCGCTGATTATAACGCCTTCTGAGCGATACACATCTTGGATACCGCGAATCAAATAACTATGCAACTCTTTTTCGCCTAAAATTCTAAGCACATCGTGGCTTGAAATCACGCCATCTGTTAGCTTTTCACCAACATGCACAAACTCTCCATCGCGCACTAAAATTTGGCGAGTTTTGTCTATATTATAATCAATGCTTGTGCCATCGCTTGCGCTAATGCTAATGCGAGTTTTGGATTTTAAGTGTGTGTCTATTTCTATAACGCCGTCTATTTCAGCAATGTAGGCGGTATCTTTTGGCTTTCTAGCTTCAAAAAGCTCACTAACTTTTGGCAAACCAGCGGTTATATCTTTTGAAGTAGCCACAGCTTTTGGACGGCTAAAAATCACATCACCTTTTTTAATTTCTTGGTCTGGGCGCACGATGATAATATCATCTTTTTCTACTGGATATTTCACGCTTTTTGAGCCATTTACTATCACAATAGCAGCTTGCGCTCTTGAATCTCTATCTTTTGTGCCAGAACTTTGAGCAGTTCGCAAGAGCGAATTAGAAAGCATTACCATCTTGCCATCATCACTTGCGTTATCTGATGAAATTTCAGCATTTGCGCTTATGCGGATTTTTGTGCCTGTGTTTGAGTCGCCCATATCTTTGATTAACTCAGCGCGCACATCGCCTTTTTTAAGATCTTTTGGTATTAGCTCGTGGTCTTCTGTGCTGATAAACTCAAACTTAACCTTACCACTTTCAGCTGCTCTAAATGCCGTGCTATGTGGATCCCATTGAGCTATAATTAGCTTTTCATCTTTTTTAGGGCTTGCGATTATATCGTTATTATTTACCCTATCGCTATCATTAAAATTTATTACACTTTGGCGCGGTATGTAGTGGCGAGCTGCTTCTCTATCTTCATCATCAGCAACCACAACAAAAAAGCCTTTTTCTTCTACCACATCGCCTTTTTTAATGCTTTTGGTTCGCTCTAAATAATCACCCTTTAAAACATAAAATTTAAGCAAGCCCTCAGCATTTGCCTTAATATTTTGCGTTACAGGATCGCCATTTGCTACTTTAATTTCACTAGCAAAAGGTATGCGATTTGGCACAGACCAATCTTCGCGCACCACTTCAACTATACTTTCATTTTCTTTAACCTTATCGCCTTTTTTATATGGCAGATAATACTTACCCTCAATCATACCGCTAACGCCGGCTAATTCATTAGAGGCGGCTAAATTTCGCTTTCTAAATGTGTAGCGGAATTCATCTTTTTTGCCTTGAATTATTATGCTGATATCTTCGTGGGAAATTTCTATATCTACCACACCATCAAATGGAGCTTTTACCTTTGGCTCTACTAGCAAAATAGCAGCATTACGGCGACTTATTACAAAGTTACTTTCATCTATTTCTAAATTATAATAACGAATGAAACCTTCTTTTTTGGCTACAACTTGAAATTCTTGTTGAAAATTAGTAGCAGCTGCACCTGAATTGATCGTTCTTAGCGTTAGCTGAGTGCCTGGCTCGCCGATTGATTGCGCTGCGATTATACCCACAGCCTCGCCAGGACGCACTAATTTGCCCTCGCCTAAGTTTATTCCATAGCATTTAGAGCATACACCTTTTGGTGCTTTACAAGTAATAGGCGTGCGAATCGTTACAGCCTTAATGCCAGAATCTACAATGGTGCGTGCTGCTTGTTCGCTTATTAGCGTGCCTTCTGTAAATAACACCTCATTTGTAATAGGATCAATCACATCATCACTTAGCACGCGTCCTAAAATGCGATCTTCAAGGCTCTCAACTAACTCTTCACCATTTTTAAGTTCGCTAACTTCAACGCCTTCATGCGTGCCACAATCTTCCATCGTAACCTTTACATTTTGAGCCACATCTATTAGTTTGCGCGTTAAATATCCAGCATTTGCGGTTTTAAGCGCTGTATCTGTAAGACCTTTTCTAGCTCCATAAGTTGAAAGAAAATACTCCAAAACACTAAGTCCATCGCGGAAATTTGAAGTAATTGGCACATCGATGATTTGCGCGCCTGCGGCTGATTTATTACCTGATGATTTTGTTACAAGTCCGCGCATACCAGCTAGCTGGCTAATCTGCCCTACGCTACCGCGCGCGCCTGAATCTGCCATCATATAAATTGAATTAAAGCCACTTTTATCAGCAATTATATGCTCCATCATATCGGCTTGAACTTTTTTGCTAGTGCTTGCCCAAGTATCAATTACTAAGTTGGCGCGAGTTTTATCATCTAATAAACCTGCATCGTATTCTTTTTGTAAGCTTAAAACCTTTTTCTTAGCTTCATCAACAAAGCTATATTTGCTATCAGGGACGATTATATCAGTAATTGATATAGAAATGCCTGCTTTTGTAGCGTATCTAAATCCTAAATTTTTAATAGCGTCCAAAAAGCTTGCCGTAACGCTTAATCCGCCATATTTATAGACATAATTTACTAAATTTGCTATGTCTGATTTTTTTAAAATTTTATTCCACATATTTTCTGGGACATTATTTGATCCCATTTCAGGCAAGATAGAGCGGATAATTAAGCGTCCAGCTGTCGTTACTACGCTTTGTTGGTCTATTATGGTTTTAATGCGCGCGTGTAAATCTAATAAACCTGCTTGCTCTGCTATGCTAACTTCATCAACGCTAGCAAAAATTTTATTTTCGCCTTTTGCATCGTCTTTTTCTAAGCTTAAATAATAAATTCCCAAAACCATATCTTGGCTAGGCACGGTTACAGCCTTGCCTGATGCTGGCAATAAAATATTCATAGAACTTAGCATTAGCACATTACATTCAGCAATGGCTTCTTGGCTTAGCGGCACATGAACAGCCATTTGATCGCCATCAAAGTCAGCATTAAAGCCAGCGCACACTAGCGGGTGTAATTGTATAGCCTCGCCTTCAATCAACACAGGATGGAAGGCTTGGATTGACATTTTATGCAAGGTTGGCGCGCGGTTTAGTAGCACAGGGTGATCTTTAACCACTTCTTCAAGGCATTCCCAAACTTCATTTGTGCGCTCATCTATCATTTTTTTAGCTTGTTTAACAGTAGTGGCATAGCCTTTTTCTTCAAGCCTTGCTAAAAGATGTGGCTTAAATAATTCAAGCGCCATTTTCTTAGGCAAGCCACACTCATCCATTTGTAAGCGAGGGCCTACTACTATTACAGAGCGTCCGCTAAAATCCACACGCTTGCCTAATAAATTTTGACGAAAACGCCCTTGTTTGCCTTTAATAATCTCACTTAAAGATTTTAGCGGGCGTTTGTTTGCGCCTTTTACGGCGTTTGCACGGCGTCCGTTATCAAAAAGCGCATCAACAGCTTCTTGGAGCATTCTTTTTTCATTGCGCACAATAATCTCAGGTGCATCAAGCTCCATAAGCCTTTTTAAGCGCGTATTGCGGTTAATCACGCGGCGATATAAGTCATTTACATCACTAACGGCAAACTTACCGCCATCAAGATTTACAAGCGGGCGCAAATCAGGTGGCAAAACAGGCAAGGTAGTAATCATCATCCACTCAGGGTGATTGCCACTATTTAAAAAGCTTTCTACTACTTTTAATCTTTTTACTATTGTTTTTTTCTTGGCATCTGAGTTTGTGGCTTCTATTTCTAGCTTTAATTCATTTAATATAGCCAGCAAATCAAGCTCGCCTAATAGCTCTCTTATAATCTCGCCACCCATTCTAGCATCAAAGCCAGTTTGGCCGTAGCGTTGCTCTAAGGCTAAAAATTGCTCTTCGTTTAAAACATCGTATTTTTCTACTTTTTTGCTATTTTCCCAGTCATAATAAGCATCGCCAGGATTTTTAACTATATATGCTTCATAATACAACACACGCTCTAAATCTTTCATCTTCACACCAAGTAGCGTGCCTATACGCGATGGTAAGGAATTTACATACCAAATATGCGCCACTGGCGTAACAAGATCAATATGCCCCATTCTAGAACGGCGCACCTTTGAGCTAGTAACTTCTACATGGCATTTTTCGCATACCTTGCCCTTATCGCGCATTTTTTTGTATTTGCCACACATACATTCATAATCTCGTATCGGGCCAAAAATTCTCGCACAAAATAAACCATCTACTTCTGGCTTTAATGAGCGGTAGTTTATGGTTTCTGGCTTTTTAACCTCTCCATGACTCCATTTTTTAATTTCTTCTGGGCTTGCAAGTCCAAGCTCAAATGCTTCAAAATCACGCGGTCTGCGATCTTCTTTAATCTCAATTAGCTCTAATTCTTTATTCATTATCTTTTTCCTCGCCATAAATCTTAACATCCAAAGCTAGTGATTTAAGCTCATTTGTTAAAACAAAGAAAGTTTCAGGTATGCCTGTGCTTGGTATATTTTCGCCTCTGCTTATTGCTTTATATGCGCTTAATCTACCATCTACATCATCTGATTTTATAGTTAGCATTTCACGCAAGGTGTGCGCTGCGCCATAAGCTTCAAGCGCCCAAACCTCCATCTCTCCAAACCTTTGACCACCGCTTAAAGCCTTACCGCCAACTGGTTGCTGGGTTACAAGAGAATAAGGCCCAGTGCTTCTAGCATGCACTTTTTCATCTACTAAGTGGTGGAGTTTTAGCATATACATACACCCAACATGCACGCGTTCTGTCATTTTTGAGCCGGTGCGTCCATCATAAAGCTCTGTTTTGCCATCGCTATCGATCTTGGCCATTTGAAATAATTTTGAAAACTCGCCTACTTTTAAGCCGTCAAAAACAGGGGTTGAAAATTTTACTCCCTTGCTCCAATCGCGCGCATAAGCAATAAGCTCATCATCGCTTATTTTCTCTAAGGTATTCTTAGCATCCATAAGCTTTGAAACGCTTGCTATTTCAATCATTTTAGCTCTTAGGGTTTTGATAAAATCTTTTTGTTTGCTCTCAAAAATTTCTTGTATTTGCTCGCCCAAACGCATACCAACAAGCCCTAAATGGCTTTCTAAAATTTGCCCTATATTCATACGGCTTGGCACGCCCAGTGGGTTTAAAACTATATCTACCGTGCGTCCATCAGCAAGATAAGGCATATCCACCTCTGCTACTATATTTGATACAATACCCTTATTGCCGTGGCGACCTGACATTTTATCTCCCACTTTTAGCTTGCGTTTAGTGGCTATATAGACCTTAACTAGCTTTACAACCCCGCTTGGTAAAATATCATCTTTTTCGATTATATCAAGCTTAGCATCATGCTCATCTTTTAATTTTTTCTTTTCTTCTTGAAAATGTGCTTTAATGGCTTCAAATTCTTTTTGGACTTTTTTAGAATAATTTTTAGCATACCCTGCAAGCGTAAATCTATTGATATTTTCAAGATCTTCGCGTTTTACTTTATCGCCTTTTTTATAGTTAGTTTTTTCTATTTTCAAAGCAAGCTCTAATGGATTTTTGCTTAATAAATCAACAACCCTTAGGCTCTCTTCTCTATCGAGCATTAAAAGCCTATCGTGGTGTTCTTTTTCTAAGACATTTTTTTCATCTTCATAAGCTTTAATCGAGCGTGCATCTCTTTCATAGCCTTTTTTGGTGAAAATTTTAACATCAATTACCACGCCCTCCATACTAGCTGGCGCGTATAAAGATTTATTTACCACATGTCCTGCCTTTTCACCAAAAATCGCCCGTAAAAGTCGCTCTTCTGGGGTTGGTTTTACCTCGCCTTTTGGTGAAACTTTACCTACTAAAATCATACCGGTTTTAATGCGCGTGCCGATTTTAACTATACCGCTTTCATCAAGGTGAGCCAAATCTTCTTCTTTTACATTTGGTATATCTCTTGTAATTTCTTCTACACCATCTTTTAGCTCTCTTGCTTCTATTTCTTTTTCATAGATATGCACACTAGTAAAGGCATCTTCTCTAATCATTTTTTCGCTTATTACTATCGCATCTTCATAGTTGTAGCCATTCCACGGCATAAAGGCAATTAAGGCATTTTTGCCTATGGCTAGCTCGCCGCCATCCATACTAGGCCCATCTGCTATAATCTGCCCTGCTTTAATACTATCGCCCTTGCGCACAACTGGGCGTTGGCCAAAGGTAGTGTTTTGGTTGGTGCGTAAATTTTTCTCCATACTATATTGATCAATATATGGTCCATTTTCATTTTCACCAAGCACAAAAATATTTTTATTATCTACTTTTTCTACCACGCCACCACGATTTGCTTTAATGCTTTGCCAAGCATCGCGAGCTACTACTGCTTCCATGCCAGTGCCTACGATTGGTGCTGTGTTTTGAATTAATGGCACGGCTTGGCGTTGCATGTTTGAACCCATTAGGGTTCTTTTTGCTTCATCGTGTTCTAAAAATGGTATAAGCGAGGCTGCCACGCCCATTACCATACCATTACACAAATCTATCAAACTTACATCTTCTCGCCTAGCAAATAAAATTTCACCATTTTTGCGTGTTTCTATTAAATCATCTTTTATCACACCATTAGCATCTAAAATAGTAGAAGCTGGCGCTATGTAATGCCCTTCTTCTTGCGCTGCTGTTAAATAAACTATTTCATTGCTAACCTTGCCGTTTTCTACCTTGCGATATGGAGCTTCGACAAAGCCCATATCATTTACTTTTGCATAAGTTGCGATGGTGTTAATTAGACCGATATTTTGTCCTTCTGGGGTTTCAACAGGGCAAATGCGTCCATAATGAGTAGGATGGACATCGCGCACCTCAAAACCAGCGCGCTCTTTAACCAAACCACCCTCACCAAGTGCTGAAAGACGGCGTTTGTGAGTAATTTCGCTAAGTGGATTTGTTTGATCCATAAATTGACTTAGCTCGCCACCTGTGAAAAACTCCATTATAGTAGTAGTAATAACCTTTGGATTTACCAAATCATAAGGCAACAATTCATCTACATTTGAGCTAAGGCTAGTAAATTTATCTCTAATGGCTTTTTGCATTTTTACAAAACCAAGGTGAAGTTCATTTGCTAAAAGCTCACCAATAGAGCGTATGCGGCGATTACCTAGGTGATCGCGATCATCTATAACGCCATCATTATTTTTTACGCGGATTAGATATTTGGCTGTTTTAATCAAATCCTCGCGCGTTAGCACGCTTACATACTCAGGCACATCAAGGCTTAATTTATGATTCATTTTCATACGACCAACGCTAGTTAAATCATAACGCTCAGGATTAAAAAATAAATCATTAACAAAAGCCTTTGCAGCTTCTTTTGTTACTGGCTCGCCAGGGCGCATTACTTTATAAATTCTAATAGCAGCTAAGTCGTTTTCATCATCTACGCTTTCGCTTTGGCGCAATAATTTAAGCATCTCCGCATCTTGTAAAAATGAATTAATAATGGCAGTATCCACGCCTGCTGCGCGGTCATTTGCTATATCTATCGTGCTTTGTGTTTCTATAATCTTACTGATTTTATTTTCATCAAGTTGGGTTAAGGTATCATAAATCACCTCTCCACTTTCTTTATCATAAACAGGGCTTGCAAGGTAACGGCTTACTAGCACTTCTAGTGGATATTCTACAAATTTTAAACCATCAGCAACTAATTTTTCAGCCTTAGAGCGAGTTAGGCGTTTGCCAGCTTCTAAGATTAAATTACCTTTTTCATCTTTTAGATCATAATCCACCCTAGCGATGTAATCATCAGCATTAAACGGAACTAAAATTTTATTTTTTTTAATTTTTAAGTTTAATATAGGATAAAATAATTTTACAATATCTTGTTTTTTATATCCAAGCGCTCTAAAAAGCACGGTAATAGGCACTTTGCGGCGCTTATTTATACGCACATATAGCACATCTTTTGTATCGTATTCAAAATACAGCCAAGAGCCACGATCTGGTATGATTTGGGCTGTATAAATTAGGCGATTTGCCACAGTGGGGCTTTCTTCTTCTTTAAAGATTACGCCAGGGCTTCTGTGGAGTTGATTTACAACCACGCGTTCAACACCATTTATCACAAAACTAACACGCTCAGTCATAAGCGGTATATCGCGCACGAAAATTTCTTGTTCTTTAATATCACGCACACCGATTTTTTCGCCTGTTTTTTCATCTTTATCGTGTAAGATTAGGCGAATTTTAATTTTTAAATTTACAGCATAGGTAAGACCGCGCTCCATACATTCGCGCACCGTGTATTTAGGGCTAGTAAGCTCGCTACTTACATACTCTAAACTTAAACGATTTTGCGGATCATGTATAGGAAAGATTGATTTAAAAACTTTTTCAATACCGCTTTCATTACCTGAGTTTTTAATATCTAAAAAATGTTCAAAACTTTTCTTTTGTAATTGTAGTAGATTTGGAATTTCTATTTGTTTTGCGACATCAGAAAAATCAACGCGCAAACGATTGCCAGAATGGAGACTATTTAACATATTTGATAACCCTTCTATTTAGGTTGCTAGCGCTAGCTAGGGTGATTAACAATGATAATGGAGCGTAAATGCTTAATTTATCGTTTAAAATAGCTAAAATAAAATACCATCTATTAAAATTTAAACATTACAAACTAGGCATTAAATAAACACCAAAAGCCCAAGGCTTGCGCCTTAGGCTAAAAATTAAAATAAATAAAACTTATTTAAGTTCTACTTTTGCGCCTGCTTCTTCAAGGTCTTTTTTAGCTTTTTCAGCATCTTCTTTGCTTATAGCTTCTTTAAGCACAGATGGAGTTTGCTCAACCGCATCTTTGGCTTCTTTTAAACCAAGACCAGTTAAAGCACGAACTACTTTAATAACGCCGATTTTATTAGCACCAGCATCAGTTAAAACAACATTAAACTCAGTTTTTTCCTCAGCAGCAGCTGCACTGCCAGCACCAGCACCGCCAGCTACTACAACAGGAGCAGCGCTAACACCAAATTTTTCTTCAAATTCTTTTACTAATTCGCTTAGTTCAAGAACAGACAAGCCAGAAATATACTCTAACACATCATTTTTGCTAATTGCCATTTTTTATCCTTTTAATTATTTTAAGCATTATGCTTGGTTTTCTTTTTTCTCTTTAAGGGCGTTTAAGCCGATAACAAAATTTGTAAGTGGCGCATTCCACACTTGAAGCAACATAGCAATAAGCTCGTCGCGTGAAGGCATTTTAGATAGAGCCACGACCTTAGCCACATCAGTAACTTCGCCATCTAAATGCGCTGTTTTTAGCTTAAAGAAATCTGCATTTGCTTCGGCAAATTTCGCAGCTACTTTACAAACTGTAAGGCTATCTTTTCCCCAAACAAAAATATTTGTATCTTTTAGCTCTATGCCAGTTTTGCCAGCGTTATTTAAAGCGATATTTGCAAGTGTATTTTTCACAACTTGCACGCTTACATCGGCATCTTTTGCAGCATTTCTTAAAGCTTCAAGTTTTTTAACGCTTAGCCCTTTAAAATCAGCTACAACAATAGCATCATTAGAGCTAAACTCATCTTGCAAAGCGGAAACGATTTTGGCTTTTTCGTTTTTAGTCATTTTTTCTCCTTTCCGACAGGCGATTTCAAGTGGGATAGGCAAAAATTTTAAAATACTACACAAATTTTAATATTATTAAAATTTCGCCATTTTAAGCACAGGCTCCAACTATCTCCAATCTAAGATAAAACCACTTTTAAGGTTTTTATTTTAAATCTAATAATTCTTGCACATCAAGGCTAAGAGATGGGCTCATTGTAAGGCTAATAGCCGCACTTTTCATATAGCGACCTTTTGCCGTAGCTGGTTTATGCTTATTTATAGCTCTTACAAATGTTTGAAAATTTTCATTTAATTTTTCTTTTGAGAAGCTTACTTTGCCAATTCCTGCGTGGATATTGCCTTGCTTATCTACACGAAAATTCACTTGCCCGCCTTTTGCATTTTTAACAGCTTGAGCTACATCCATTGTTACGGTGCCAGTTTTTGGGCTAGGCATCAAGCCTTTTGGCCCTAGTGTGCGAGCTACTTTACCAAGAGCGCCCATTAAATTTGGAGTGGCGATTAACACATCGAAATTTAACGCACCCTTTGCTATATCATCTATAAAATCCTCAGCCCCTACTACATCAGCACCAGCAGCTTTTGCCTCATCAGCCTTTGCGTCCTTTGCGACAACAGCTACGCGAACTTTCTTACCAGTCCCAGCAGGTAATACCACAGAACCACGAACCATTTGATCAGCATGGCGAGGATCTACATTTAGACTAAGTGCTACTTCTACTGTTTCATCAAATTTAGCTGATGCTAGTGTTTTGACAGTAGCGATAGCTTCATCTATACTATAATTTTTATTTGCATCTACTTTTTCTTGTAGAGTTTTTAATCTCTTTGTGATTTTTGACATTGATTTCTCCGCAATTTTTGCTTCCACTGATATTTAAGTCCTAGTGGTAAGGGACTAATCAACCACGCTAATACCCATAGAACGAGCTGAGCCAGCTATGATTTTAGCGGCTTGTTCTCTATCTTTTGTATTTAAATCAGCGATTTTTTTATCTACTATTTCAAGCACTTGGGCTTTTGTAAGCTTGCCTACTTTATTTTTAAGCGGATTGTCCGCACCTTTTTGCACGCCAGCAGCTTTTTTGATTAAATCAGTTGCGGGTGGCTGCTTTGTAATAAATGTAAAGCTTTTATCAGCATACACGGTAATAACAACAGGTATATTAAAACCAGCCATATCCTTCGTGCGCTCATTAAAAGCTTTACAAAATTCCATTATATTAACACCTTGTTGGCCTAATGCAGGGCCAACTGGCGGGCTTGGATTTGCTTTTGTGGCAGCAATTTGAAGTTTAATCTCGCCTACTACTTTCTTAGCCATTATTTTCTCCTTAGATTATCTTTTCTACTTGTGAATACAAAATTTCAACCGGTGTGCTTCTCCCAAAAATTGAAACATTTAAGCGAAGTTTGCCTTGAAGCATGTTGTATTCTTCTACTGTGCCATTAAAATTTGCAAAAGGTCCTTCTGTAACGCGCACCACTTCACCAGGCTCAAATGAAATTTTTGGCCTTGGGGCTTCTTTCTTGTTAGCTTTTTCTATGATTTGAGCTACATCTTTTTCGCTTAATGGCGTTGGCTTTTTAGCTTCGCCTATAAAGCGACTTACCTTTGGCAAGGATTGTATTAAATGCCAAAGTGATGTATCTAAATCTAAATTAGCAAAAACATAACCTGAATATAAGCAACGCTCACTTATCTTTTGCTTACCATTTTTTACTTCTATTACCTCTTCGGTCGGCACTAAAATTTGTGCTAACTTCTCAGGGATTGCATGATCATTTACGATATTTTCTATACCGCGTTTTACAGCCATTTCACTACCTGCGTAGGTTTGAATAGCATACCATTTATGAGCCATTTTATCCCTTTCAAGCAAGTTTTGAAATGCTAAAACTCATCAGCAAATCTACTAAAGCTAAAAATAAAGACACTACCACAACCACTGAAACCACAGCAATAAATGCCGTGCGAATTTGCTCTTTTGTAGGGAAAATTACCTTAGAAAGCTCAGCGCGCGATAGTTTAATATAACTTAACAATTTATCCATTTTTTAATTACCTTATGTGGCAGGGCAGGAGGGATTCGAACCCCCAACCATCGGATTTGGAATCCGGCGCTCTACCGTTGGAGCTACTGCCCTAAATGGCAGCTTATTTAAGCTTTGTTTCTTTATGAACTGTGTGTTTTTTAAGTCTTGGACAATACTTTTTAAGTTCTATTTTATCGGTAGTCTTTTTGCTATTTTTAGTAGTAGTGTAGTTAATATCACCGCACTCAGAGCATTTTAAACCGATTTTTATTCTTGTATTACTTGCCATATTTTTTCCTAAATTTTCAAAAGTGGCGTTAATGGGGCTTTTGCCCCAAAACACCTATTTTAAATTTTATTATTCTAAAATTTTAGATACAACGCCAGAACCAACTGTGCGACCACCTTCGCGAATCGCAAAACGAGTACCATCTTCTAGCGCCACTGGAGCAATTAGCTCAACAGTTATTTTAATGTTATCGCCAGGCATTACCATTTCAGTACCAGCAGGCAATGTAATAGAGCCGGTTACATCAGTTGTGCGCACATAAAATTGTGGGCGATAGTTATTAAAAAATGGAGTATGGCGACCGCCTTCTTCTTTTGTTAGAATATAAACTTCTGCTTCAAATTTTTTGTGTGGAGTAATTGATTTTGGCTTACATAAAACCATACCGCGTTCAACTTCTTCTTTTTTAGTTCCACGAAGCAATACGCCTACATTATCACCAGCTTCACCTTGTTCCATTTCTTTTCTAAACATCTCTACACCAGTTACAGTAGTAGTTTGTGTAGGGCGAAGTCCTACGATTTCAATTGTATCACCTACTTTTACAACACCTTTTTCAACGCGACCAGTTACAACCGTACCACGACCTGAAATTGAAAAAATATCTTCAATAGGCATTAAGAAATCTTTATCAGTATCACGAGTTGGAGTTGGGATATAGCTATCAACAGCATCCATAAGCTCCATAATTTTAGCAGACCATTCACCATCTTTGCCAGCTTTTGCTTCTTCAAGTGCTTGAAGTGCTGAACCTTTTATTATTGGAGTGTCGTCGCCAGGGAAACCATATTCACTTAATAGCTCTCTAATCTCCATTTCAACTAGCTCTTGCAACTCAGGATCATCAACCATATCGCATTTATTCATAAATACAACTATATATGGTACGCCTACTTGACGAGAAAGCAAAATATGCTCTCTTGTTTGTGGCATAGGGCCATCAGCTGCACTAACAACCAATATAGCGCCATCCATTTGAGCAGCACCTGTGATCATATTTTTAACATAATCAGCGTGTCCTGGGCAATCCACATGGGCGTAGTGGCGGTTTTCAGTTTCATATTCGATGTGAGAAGTAGCGATGGTAATACCGCGCTCTTTTTCTTCTGGAGCGTTATCGATATTGTCATAATCTTTTAACTCAGCTAGACCTTTGCGAGATAAAACCGCTGAAATAGCAGCAGTTAAGGTAGTCTTACCATGGTCAACGTGACCGATAGTACCGATATTTACGTGTGGCTTAGAGCGCACAAATTTTTCTTTTGCCATGTTATCCTCCGATAAGAATTTTGCGAAAGTTAGAAAATAGGTTTTATTATTTGCATTTTAGCCTAAATGGAGCTCATAGCGAGACTTGAACTCGCGACCTCTTCCTTACCAAGGAAGTGCTCTACCTCTGAGCCATATGAGCACAGAGCTGCAAATAAACAAAACAACACAAAACCTACTGAAAGCCTGCGCGCAAACGCATTAGTAACAACGATAACGAGGTTACAGCTCCCAGTTATCCAAAATGGAGCGGGAAACGGGACTCGAACCCGCGACCCTCAGCTTGGAAGGCTGATGCTCTAGCCAACTGAGCTAATCCCGCAAATGCTACAAAGTAGCATAGCAATGGTGGTGAGACGTGGATTCGAACCACGGAAGACATAGTCAGCAGATTTACAGTCTGCCCTCGTTGGCCACTTGAGTATCTCACCAAAAAATTGCAAAACCGGTCAAACACTGTGAAAAAATAAAGTGAAATGATGGAGCTGGTGAACGGACTTGAACCGCCGACCCACTGCTTACAAGGCAGTAGCTCTACCAACTGAGCTACACCAGCTTAAAAAACAAAGCGGGATTTTATCTTATAAAAAGTTCTTTGTCAATAGATTTTATGAAAAAAATTAAAATTTTTATTTTTATTTTGATTTAGATGGCTTGGATATAGTTGGTTTATTTATAAAAACTAAATTTTAATATAAATTTTAAACAAATCAAGCCAAATAATTTAAAATTTTATTTTCTTGCGCCTTTTGGACGAAAAGCTTTTATATAGTTTTCATTAGTTTGGATATAGCTTGCGCCGATTAAATCCAAGCAATACGGCACCGCAGGAAAAACAGGCTCTAAGCATTCTTTAATGGCCTTTGGTTGGCCTGGCAAATTGATAATTAAGCACTTACCGCAAATCCCAGCGCTTTGGCGCGATAAAATCGCTGTTGGCACATAAGCCAAGCTAACTTGCCTCATCAACTCGCCAAAACCAGGCAGCATTTTATCGCACACGGCCTGCATTGCCTCAGGCGTTACATCGCGCGGTCCAGGCCCAGTGCCGCCAGTTGTTAAAAGCAAATCACAATCTTGGCTCATTTGTTGTAGCTTTTGGCAAATCAGCTCGTAATCATCGCTAATTACGCTATATTCGCACTCAAACTCACTCACCAACCAAAGATCCAAGCACTCTTTAATTGCCTTACCACTTTCATCTTCATAAATGCCAGCACTTGCTCTATCGCTAAGCGTTAAAATACCGATTTTGGCGATGTTTTGCATAATTATCCTTTTATAAATTTTAAAATTTTAAAATTTGCTTACATTATAATATATTAAATTTTAAGCAAATAACACGCGACCAAGGCGGAGCATATTTGAGCCAGATTTTAGTGCCAATTCATAATCATCGCTCATACCCATAGAACAAATCTTTGCCCCGTATGGCTTTAAATTTTCAAAGATCTTATAAGTGCGCTCAAAACTTTTTATGATTAATTTTTTATCATCGCTATTAGCACCTATGCTCATTACGCCTTTTAATTTCAAATACTTACACTGCTCGCAAATTGCGATATATTCATCGATTGCTTGCTCTATGCTTATGCCTTGTTTGCTAGCTTCATCGGCTGAGTTGATTTGTAAAAGCGCGCTTAATTCATAATTTAATCGCTTATCTACTTCAAGCGCGCTATTTTGGCAATCGCAGCTTTGCCACAAATACGGCTTTAATGCCAAAAGCGCGTTGATTTTATTTTTTTGCAAACGCCCGATAAAATGCCATCTAATGCTAGCATTTTGGCTGGAATTTAAAATTTTAAATTTTTTGCTTAATTCTTGGACTTTATTTTCACCAAAATCCAAAACACCAAAACGCAAAAGTGGCTCTAAGGCTGGCGTATCCACACTTTTGCTAACAGCCACCACGCTAGCATTTTCATTTAATGCTCGAACTTGCTCTAAAATTTTAATAAATTTCATTGATAACCGCCAGCAAGCCTATAAATATCGTTAATTATCGTAAAAGCCATTAGTAAAAATAATAAAGCCATTGAGGCATAACTAGCATAAATAAAAACTTTTTCATTTACTGGTCGTTTAGCAAGCATTTCATAAGCGTTAAAAACAATATGCCCGCCATCAAGCACTGGCAAAGGCAATAAATTTAACACGCCCAAATTCACAGATATTAAAGCCGTGATAATAAAAAGCGTGCTTATGCTGATACTAGCGGCTTTTGTGGTAATATCAGCCATCGCCACAATGCCACCAAGCTGATTTATAGGCACAATGCCTAAAATCAATTTTTCAAGGCTCAAATAAATTAGTTTGCTTGCTTTAAGCGTTTCATCTAAGGCAAAGCCAATGCTAGAAAATCCAGTATAATAAAGCCTAACAAACTCTCCACTAGGCGCAATCCCAAGCATAGGCGCTTTAATATTTTCTCCAAAAATTGTTTTGGTATCGCTTATTTTTGGATTTAAGGTGAGATTTATTTTTTTGCCCTCTCGCTCAATCAATAAATTAGTAGGCTCTAAGCTTACAAGGGTTTTAATTTGATCCCAATGTGTGATTTTTACGCCATTTATTTCAAGCACTTTATCGTTTTGTTGAAGTCCTGCGCTAAGCGCGGCCGAATCAGGCAGCACCTTGCCAATTGTTGGCGCAAGCTTATCAATACCCAAAAATCCAACCGCCATATAAAGCAAAAACGCCAAAATTATATTAAAAAATGGCCCAGCAAATAAAATCGCAATGCGTTTAATCGGGCTTAGCATATTATAGCTATCTGGGTCGTAATTTTTTTCTTTTGGGTTGGCGTCATTTTGTCCTTTTAATTGCACATATCCACCTAGCCAAATCGCGCTTATTTGATAGCGCGTAGCACCTATTTGCTTGCTGTAAATACTCTCGCCAAAACCCAAACTAAACACCTTAACCGCCACGCCAAAATACCGCGCCACCACAAAATGCCCAAATTCGTGAAAAATAATCAACACACTTAGCACCAAAATCGTAGCAGTAAAATTAATCCCCCAATAATAAAAACTAAAACCAAACAAAGCCACCATAAACGCGAGGCTTGAAAGCTGTTTTTTGTTCATTTTAAATCCTTAAAAAAAGCGTAAGTATAGCTAAAATGTGTAAATTTTATTAAATTTTATGCCAAAGATAGTAAAATGCGGGCTTTTATTTTAAAATTTTGAGGTAAAGATGTATGTAGCAGCTAGTATTCTCTCAGCTGATTTTGGGCGTTTAAATGATGAAATAAACGCTGTTTGCGATGCGGGAGCGGATTTGATTCATATTGATGTAATGGATGGGCATTTTGTGCCAAACCTTACCATAGGGCCTTGCGTGCTAAATGCTATCCAAAAAGCCGCCAAAGTGCCACTAGATGTGCATTTAATGGTAGAAGATGTGGATTTTTTTATAGATTTATTTTTGCCATTAAAACCAAAATTTCTAAGCTTTCACATTGAAAGAGCCACTCATCCCTTGCGCTTAATCGAAAAAATACGAAAAGCCGGCATAAATCCAGCCATCGTGCTAAATCCGCACACAAATCTTAACACGCTTGAATACATTTTAAGCGAGCTTGATATGGTGCTTTTAATGAGCGTAAATCCTGGTTTTGGTGGGCAAAAATTCATCACAAGCGCGCTTGAAAAAATCGCTAATCTAAGAGAAATGATAGATAAAAGCGGGGCAAAATGTTTAATTGAAGTTGATGGCGGGATAACGGGCGCAAATATCGCCGAAATCGAGCTTGCAGGTGCTGATGTGGTAGTAGCTGGTAGTTTTATTTTTGGCTCACAAAGCTACACTCAGGCTATAAAAGCACTTAAAATTTAAAGCAAATTTTAAAATTTCATCTTTACAGATTTTAAAATTTACGGCAAATTTTAAAATTTTAAAATAAATTTTAATAAAAAATTTTAAAAATAAAAACGAGAAAAACTTGATAAAGAAAAAGAAAAAAATTAACGAAACCGAGCTTTTAATTTCTTTGTTAAATAAGGCTCCATTAAATAAAGACGCTTTTTTACAAATTGCTGCTAAAATCGATGAATTAAGCGATGTAGATATTAGTCAGGTAGAAAATTGGTGCGCGCTTGGCTTGGAGCTTTGCGAGCAAAATGGAGTAATTAGCCTTGCGACAAATAAAAGAGAGTTATGCAAGCAGGAATTTTGCGTGGTTGATATAGAAACCACAGGCTCTATCAATAGCGGACAAATCATCGAAATAGGCGCGATTAAGCTAATAAATGGCGAACAAACCGGAGCTTTTTCTACTTTAATTTATGCTGATTGCGTCCCACAAGTAATCACAGAGCTTACAGGATTAAGCGCAAATGATTTAATAGGCGCGCCCAGCCTTGCTTATGCGCTGAAAAATTTCCGTGATTTTTTGGGTGATTGCGTTTTTGTAGCGCATAATGTGCGTTTTGATTATGGCTTTATTTCTAAAAGTTTAGTGGATTTGGGCTATCCGCCTTTGTTAAATAGAGCGCTTTGTACGGTTGAGCTTGCTAAGCGTTGCATAGCTAGCCAGCGCTATAAACTAAACATCCTTAAAGAGCTTTTAGGCATTGAAAATATCCACCACCGCGCATTTAGCGATGCTATCTCAGCAGCTGAAATTTTAAAATACTGCATTTTAAAATTGCCTTGGAGCGTTCAAAGCGTGGAGGATTTAATCTTTTTTAGCAAAAGCGCGCCAAGCATGCAAATTGAGCCAAAAATTGAGCCTTTAAATCAAATAAATTTTAATTAAGGATTAAGATGTTAGCTAATTTATTGTATAAAGCCACGCTTGAAACGCTATATATGTCGCTAGTTTCTACGATTTTGGCCTTTATTATCGGGCTTGGTTTAGCAGTTATTTTAATACTTACCAAAAAAGGCGGATTAGCCCAAAATATCGCAATTTACCGCACGCTTGATATAATTGTAAATACTTTAAGAAGTTTTCCTTTTATAATTTTGATGATAGTTCTTTTTCCACTAACCAAACTAATAATAGGCACGAGTATAGGCACGAGCGCTGCTATCGTGCCACTAACCATTGGCTCAGCACCTTTTATTGCAAGATTGATTGAAGCGGCGATGCTTGAAGTTGATAAAGGCGTGATTGAAGCGGCTATGAGCTTTGGTGCATCGCGTTTTCAAATTATTTTTAAGGTGCAATTAAGAGAAGCCTTGCCCGCAATCATCAACGCCCTAACCCTAACGCTTATAATGATAATAGGCTTTTCGGCTATGGCTGGTACGGTAGGCGGAGGCGGTTTGGGCGATGTAGCGGTGCGTTATGGCTATCAACGCTTTAAGCCTGATGTGATGATTTATACGGTGATTATTTTGATTTTATTAGTTCAAATAATTCAAAGTCTAGGCGATTTTGCTTACAAAAAGCTTAAAAAATAATTAAAATTTTAATTTTTATCTTTTTTGCGCGCTAAATTACAAAAAATTTATGTTTAATTATGAAATTTTAAGATAGAATTGCGTTTTTTTATCAATTTTAAAGGACTTTTATGGACATTAGCACCATTTTAAACGAGTTGCAAAAGGGCGCAGCTGAGATTATTGGGCTAGAAAAAATCCAAGAACTTATAAAAAATTATTACGAAAAAGGCGAACATTTTTTGGTAAAAATTGGTATGGATCCTACCGCTGCTGATTTGCATTTAGGCCATACCGTGGTGCTAAATAAGCTAGCCTTTTTACAAAAACATGGCGCAAAAGTGCTATTTTTAATAGGCGATTTTACTGCGCGCATAGGCGATCCAACAGGCAAAAGCGCAACAAGAAAAATTTTAGACGAGCAAACAGTAGCCAAAAACGCCAAAACCTACAAAGAACAGGTTTTTAAAATTTTAGATGAGAGCAAAACGCAAATTGTGTTTAATTCAGCTTGGTTAAATAAGCTTAGTGCTAGCGATTTAATCGCGCTTGCTGGGACTTTTAGCGTGGCTAGAATGCTAGAAAGAGATGATTTTACCAAACGCTACAAACAAAATCAAAGCATAGCAATAAGCGAGTTTTTGTATCCTTTATTACAAGGCTATGATAGCGTGCATTTAAAAAGCGATATAGAAATGGGTGGCACAGATCAAAAGTTTAATTTGCTAATGGGGCGCACCTTACAGCGCACTTATAATCTCAACAAAGAACAAAGTGTCTTTATGATACCGCTTTTAATTGGACTTGATGGCGCAAATAAAATGAGCAAAAGTTTAGGCAATTATATAGGCATAACCGAACCAGCAGATGATATGCTAGCAAAGATTATGAGCATTAGCGATGAATTGATGTGGGAGTGGTATTTATTACTCTCAAATAAAAGCACAGAGCAAATAAATGAGCTAAAAGAGCGGGTAAAAAGCAATGATTATCATCCTATGCAAGCCAAAAAAGACCTTGCTTGTGAGATTACAGCGCGCTTTTATGATGAAATAAGTGCTAAAAATGCTTTAAGCGAATGGGAAAGCATTCATTCAAAAGGCGCATTGCCAAGTAATATGAAAGAATTTAGCGCAAAGGCTGATATTTGGATAGTTGAAGCCTTAAAATTATGCGAGCTTTGCACATCAAGCTCAGATGCAAGACGAGCCATAAAAGCAAACGCCCTAAGCATAAACGGGGTTAAAATAAATGATGAACAATTACATTTAAATGTCGGCCAATACGCCATTCAAGTAGGCAAAAAAGCTTTTGCAAAACTAATAATAAAATAGGTAAAACAATGGATTTAAAAGCATTAAAAATAGGCAAATACGAAATTAAAATTCCAATAATACAAGGTGGTATGGGACTTGGCATTAGCTGGGATCGTCTAGCTGGCACAGTTAGCGCAAATGGCGCGCTTGGCGTTATTAGCTCAGTAGGCACTGGGTATTATAATCACTTAAAATTTGTTAGTAAAGAGCTAAATTTTAGGCCGTATAATAGTGAAAATTTTTATTCAACAGCCGGCTTTAAGGCAATAATCGATAACGCAAGAAAAATTTGTGGCGATAAACCGCTAGGGGCAAATATAATGTGTGCTAGCAATGATTACGCAAGAATAGTAAAAGATGCTTGCGAGCATGGCATAAATATTATTATTTCAGGTGCTGGTTTGCCTACTAGCTTGCCTGAATTTACTAAAAATTTTAAAGATGTAGCCCTAGTGCCTATAATCAGCTCCGTTCAAGCATTAAAAATTATTTGCAAACGCTGGCTAATGCGTTATGATGTCTTGCCTGATGCCTTTGTGCTAGAAGGGCCAAAAAGTGGCGGACATCAAGGCTTTACTTATGAGCAATGCTTGGATCCAGAATTTGCGCTAGAAAAACTAATAAGCCCTGTTGTAGCAGAAGCAAATGAATGGGCCAAAAAAGCAGGCAGACCTATACCTGTGATTGCAGCTGGCGGGATTTGGGATCACCAAGATATAATAAATGCCATAAATCTTGGAGCAAGTGGCGTGCAAATGGGAACACGCTTTATTGGCACGCATGAATGCGATGCTGCACCTGAGTTTAAGCAAGTTTTGCTTGATGCCACGCAAAACGATATAAAGTTATTTAAATCACCAGTTGGCTACCCAGCACGCGGAATTCGCACAAACTTAATAAAATTAGTAGAAAACAAACAAGGCCCTAAGATAAATTGCATTTCAAATTGCGTAAGCCCTTGTAAGCGTGGCATAGGCGCAAAAGCTGTGGGGTATTGCATTGCTGATAGACTCTATGACGCAGTTAGCGGCAAAAAAGACACAGGCTTATTTTTCACAGGCGCAAACGGATACCGCCTTAAAGAAATTATAAGCGTAAAAGAACTTCTTAAAAAGCTAACGCGTGGAGAAAATGCTTAGGTATTTTCTAGCTTTTGCATTATTTTTGGCCTTAATATCTAACTTAAATGCCAATGCTTTTGAGGCTTTTGATAAGAATTTTGCAAATGCTAGTAGAGTTGGCAAGATTAAAATATATAATGATTTAAAGGGCGTTTATATAAAATCTGTAATGAACGGCAAGGACACAGATAAAAATAAAGCCCTAATTCGCCTTATAAAAGCTTCTAAGGCTTTGAGCTTAGATTATTCTAATTACGAAAAAGAGCTAAACCAAAAAAAACCCAAAGCGCAAACTCAAAGCAAAATTAAAAATAATGAAAAAAGCGTCTTTACAAACACCAAAACACAAAGCAAACAAAAAATAAATATAATTTCTATTAGTAGCAATGAAAATGAATTAAAATTTAAGCTTAGCGCGCCTTTAAATAAAAACAATATCAAAAGTTTTGAGCTAAAAGACAATAAATCATACCGCAAAATTTATGATATAAACGCATTCTTAAATATCAAAATTCCAAATTTTAATCAAAAAATAAGCCCTAGCTTACGAATAGCACAACAAAGCCAAAACAAGGTGCGCGTGGTATTTCAAGCAGAAAAAAAAATAAATATAAGCTTTAATCTAAAACAAAATGAATTGATTTTCAAAAACGAAGAAAAAATAAATAAAGCAAAACAAGCAGAGCAAAAAAACATAAATGAAGAAGATGAAAATTTAACAAAATATGAAAATTTAGCAAACAATCAAAACCAGCAAAACGCGCCCAACAAGCAAGAAAGGGCTAAAAAAATTATAGTAATTGACCCAGGTCATGGTGGCAAAGATGGTGGCGCACTCTCAAACGATAAAAAACTAAAAGAAAAAGACATTGTGCTAAATATCAGCAAAAAACTAGCTAGTATCCTAAAAAATCGCGGTTATAAGGTGTATTATACGCGTTCAAGCGATAAATTTGTAAATTTGCGAACCCGCACTAGTTTTGCTAACGAAAAAAACGCTAATTTATTTATTTCAATCCACGCAAACGCCGTAGCCAACGAAAAAAACGCAAAAATCACAAGTGGCATAGAAACATTTTTTCTAAGCCCTACTCGCTCCAAACGCTCCATGGACGCAGCCAACCTTGAAAACAAAGCAGACACCGATGAAATGAATTATTTTAGTAAAATTAGCTTTCTTAATTTTTTAAACCGCGAAAAAATCATATCTAGTAATAAATTAGCCATAGATTTACAAAGCGGTATGTTAAAAAGCGTAAAGACTAATTATAAAATAAACGATGGTGGCGTGCGAGAAGCTCCATTTTGGGTGCTTGTTGGCGCGCTTATGCCAGCAGCGTTAATAGAAGTAGGCTACATCTCTCACCCAAAAGAAAGCAAGCTAATAGCAAATGATAAATACCAACAAGCCTTGGCAAAAGGCATTGCAGATGGCATTGATGCTTATTTTGCCAAAAACCCATGATTTTTAAAAATAACGCTCCATATGCATCGCGCTTTGATGATGTGTATTTTGATGCTTTCAATCCGCTTGGTGAGAGAGAGCAAGTTTATATAGATGCTTTTAATTATTTTAGAAATTTTAAAAATATAGTAGTGGCTGAGGCGGGATTTGGAGCTGGGCTAAACTTCTTTTTAAGCGCACAAAAAGCATTAAAGATGGGTTTTGATTTACATTATATTAGCGTTGAAAAATATCCACTAAGCCAAAATGAGCTAAAAAGCATTTATGAATCAAAGCAGTTTTTAGCCTTAAAAAACGAGCTTAGCGAGCTTTTTAGTGCTTTTTATAAACAATACGAAATTATCCAAAACGAGCTGGTGCGATTAAAATTTTATTTAAATAATAAAAATGAGATTATTTTAGATCTTTATTTTGGCGATATTTTGGATTTTTTAGATGAGAGTTTTTTTAGGGCAAATATTTGGTTTTTAGATGGTTTTAGTCCGTCTAAAAATCCGCAAATGTGGGATAAGCGTTTTTTAGAGCGTTTGGGTGAGTTTAGTTTGAAGGGTTGCGTGGCTAGAAGTTTTAGCTGTGCAAGAGTGCTAAAAGATGGCTTAAAGAGTGCTGATTTTACGCATTTTAAACTTAAAGGCACTAATAAAAAAAGGGAGTTTTCTCACGCCATTTGCAACCAGCCAAAAACGCGCAATATCAATAAAAACATATGGTTTTCTTATCCAAATTTTCAAAATTTACACGAAATTGATCTCGCAATGCCAAAAATCCACGCCCTAAAAGGCAAAAAGGCCATAATAATAGGCGCTGGTATCGCAGGGCTAATCACTGCTTATAAATTAAAAAATTTAGGCATAAACTGCGAAATTTTAGAAAAACAAAAAGACCTTCAAAATGGCGCAAGCTCAAATGAAAGCGGTCTTTTGCTCCCGCTAATTACAAAAAATGATGTTTTGCTTGGGCGTTTTTCTTTGCTTAGCTCGCTTTTAGCGTATAATTTTTATAGGCAAGATCAAAATTTTTTCAATTTTATTGATTTTTGCCAAATTTTACATTATGCCACAAATAAAGCCCAGCAAACTCGCTTCAAAAATGCAAATAGCACACTTTTAAGCTATGATGAAAATGCCCTGCCCTATCCTAAAATAAACATAAAAAAAGGCGCACAAATTGAAGTTTTGAGTTTTCGCAAGCACCTAGCTAAAACCTTAAATATAAGCTTTTCAAGCACTTTTTTAAACGCAAATTTTAATAAAGAGCAAAATTGTTATTTAATAAATTATAAACAAAACAAGACGGCCCAACAAACAAAAGCTGATATAATTATTTTTGCTGGCGGTGGTGATGGCCTGGATTTAATAAAAAATTATGATGAAAATTTGCTTTTGAGCAAGGTAAGAGGTCAAAGCACGATTATTTCACCCTTGCTTGAATTAAAAACGCCCTTTTGCGCTCGCGGGTATATTTGTAAGGCACGCCAAAAAGGCCAAACAATAGGTTCAACCTTTAATAGACTAGATTTATCCCTAAGCCCAAAAGATAGCGACAACGCCCAAAATATCGCTAATTTAAGCGAGTTTATCAGCACAAATCAAGTAGAAATTTTAAGCTCAAATGTAGGCTTTCGCGCTTATAGCGGCGATAGATTTGCGATAATTGGGCAAATGCACGATATAAGCGCGTTTAAACAAGATTACAAAGCGCTTTTATGGAACAAAAATAAAAGCGAGCAAAAAGCCCCAAAATACCATAAAAATGTATTTGTAAATACCGCTCATGGCGCGCATGGACTAGCTAGTGCTGTTTTGGGGGCTGAGCTTATTTGCGATTTATTATTAAAGCGCCAGCCTTGCGTGCGCGCTAGCATTTTAAATGAAATTCACCCAGCGCGCTTTATAATTCGCAAGCTAAAAAAGGGCTTAAATTAAACTAAATTTTATATTTAAAAGCAAGTGATTTATTTTTGGCATTTAGCTATGAATACGGCTAGCTAATGATAATTTAAAATTTCGCGCATTTGGCTATGAATACGCATCGGCTAAGGAATTCCACTCTATAATTTTATATTTATCTTTTAATCTCTCGCGTATTGCGCCCACATCGGCGTCTTGTTGGGTTTGGGCGATTAGCTCAAAATACTCCACGCTTTCTTCTTCGCCGCCTTCATTTAGCGTTATGGTTACTAAATCCATATTTTGCTTGGCTAAATCATTTAAAAAGCTAGCTAGGCTACCGCGCTTATTTTCTATGTTTAAAATAATCTTATAGCGATTTGGCGCATTTTTAGCCCATTTTACAAAAATCATTTCATCTCCATTTGCCATTAGCTTGCTAGCTCTTTCGCAAAGCTTATGATGGACAATCACGCTATGATTTGAACGAAAGCCCAAAATATCATCACCACGCTTAGGATTACAGCAGTAATCAAACATCGCTCGATTTATCTTAAAATTGCTATAAATTACGATATTATCGCATTTTTGCTTTTTTATCTCATATTTGCTTGAAAAGCCAAAAATTTTTTCTTTGCGCGGATATTTTTTTAGCGTATTTACCACATCTTGTAAAAATACAGAATCTGTGGCGATTTTGAAAATATTTTTTTTGTAGTTTTCAGCTTCAAGCCATTGATTTAATTTATCATCATCTATGTCAAAAATCGCAGATAAAATTTTATGCGCAATGGCTATATTTATGTCTTTTAATTTTTGGCGACAATGCGCGCGGATAGTGGCGCGTGCCTTGCCAGTTTTTACATTATCTAGCCAGCTACATCGATATTTTGGCTCATCGCCGGTGATTATTTGAACTATATCCCCGTTTTTTAATTCAGTTAGCAAAGGCACTTTTAATTTATTTACATAGGCTTCTTTGGCGTGTAGGCCGATTTCTGAGTGGATTTCATAGGCATAATCAAGCGCGGTAGCACCGCGTGGTAATGTAAAAGGCCTGCCAGCAGGCGAATACACAGCAATATCTTCTACATAAAGACTATCTTTTGCATATTCATAAAAATCCTCAGGCGCACTTTTGCTTTCATCTTCTTTTAATTCTTTTAGCCAGTTATTCACGCTAGGCATAAAGCTGCCGCCGTGCTTATAGCGCCAATGAGCTGCTACGCCGTATTCTGCTGTTTTGTGCATAGAAAAAGTGCGAATTTGCGCTTCTATAATGCTTTTATCATCAAAAAGCGTGGTGTGAAGCGTGCGATAACCATTTTGCTTAGGCAAGGCGATATAATCTTTTAGCCTAGATATTAGCGGGCTAAAATTCATATGCAAAATTCCAAGCACCAAATAACAATCCATATCCTCGCTAACTATCACCCTAACAGCCAATAAATCTAAAATTTCTTCTAAACTTATGCCCTTTCTTTGCATTTTTAGATATATTGAATAATAATGCTTTATGCGTTTTTGTATCTCAAAACTATCCTCACTAAAACCATTTGCTAAAAGCTCGTTTGTAACTTTTTGGCTGAATGAATTTATTTTTAGTTGTAGTTGTTGTTTAGATGAATTGATAAAATCGTCTATTTTGGCATATTCATCTGGCAAAACATACTTAAACGCTAAATCTTCAAGCACATTTTTAATAGCCGAAATTCCCAGCCTATGAGCGATTGGCGCATACACAATCAGCGTTTCTTCGGCTATTCGGCGTTGCTTATCAGGGCGCAAGGCTTCAAGGGTTAGCATATTATGAAGTCTATCGCATAATTTAATTACAAGCACGCGCATATCGTCAATAGAGCTTAAAAGCATTTTACGAAAGGTCAGTGCTGAGGCCGTTAGTTTTTCATTTGAGCTTGAACTAACTAATTCATCTTTGCGAATAGCAACTATTTTAGTTAATCCATCTACTAAATCCGCCACTTCTTCGCTAAACTCAAAAGCCACATCTTCTTTACTACATTCTGTATCTTCTACCACATCATGTAAAAGCGCAGCCAAAAGCATACTTTCATCTCCGCCCATATGCGCTACAAAGCACGCCACTAAAATAGGATGAATGCTGTATGGCTCGCCACTTTTTCGCACCTGTCCTTCATGCAAGCAAATGCAAAAATTCACCGCCTTTAATAACATACCAGTTGGCTTAGTTACGCCATATAAAATATCTTTTGCGCTTTCTATATCGTGGCAACGACAAATTTGCTCGATTAATAACTCTAAGCTATTATCGCTTTTATTCATTTAAACTAACCCTTATAGCTTATTAAATTTTAAAATTTTACTTTTTATAAAGCTTGGAGTTTAAAATTTTATTTGTTTTTAAAATTTTAAACTAAATCCTTAGCTTTAAAATTTTAAAATTTCAAAATTTTAAGCTTCTGCGCTATCATTGTCTAAGATTATTTTACCCTCGGCAATCTCTAAAAGCGCGATATCTACGCTTTTCATCTTGCTTGTATTTTCTACTAGCGCGCTAGCTCCTGCGCCTAATTGCTCTGCTCTTTTAGCCACCATCAAAGCTAGCTTATATCTATCATCGCCTACTTTTTGAAGTGCTTTTGTGATTATTTGTTCTGCTCTCATTTATACCCTTATTTAAAATTTACTTTACCACCGAACAACCGCTTAAATCCTCATCTACTACGATTTTAGCGATATTGCCCGGCTCAAACATATTACAAACTACTATCGGCAATTTATTATCTTTTGCAAGCGCGATTGCTGTATCGTCCATTACTTTTATATCATCAGCTAAGGCTTTATCATAGCTTAATTCGCCAATTAACTGCGCATCAGAAAATTTCACCGGATCTTTATCATAAACGCCATTTACTTTTGTAGCTTTTATAATCATATCAGATTCCATCTCAATAGCACGCAAAGTAGCTGCTGTATCTGTGGTAAAAAACGGATTGCCCGTTCCAGCTGCAAAAATCACCACGCGCCCTTTTTGCATATGTCTTATCGCGCGCCCGATGATAAATGTTTCACAAATCGCCTCCATTTTTATCGCGCTTTGAACGCGCACATTTAGCCCTACACGCTCTATTGCCTCGCGCAAGGCTATGGAGTTTATCACGGTTGAGAGCATTCCCATATAATCGCCACTTGTGCGCCCTATAATTCCACCTTGTGAAGCACTTACACCACGAATTATATTGCCTCCGCCTATTACTATGCCAATTTGCACACCAGCAACTGCTAAGGATTTGATCTCTTCGGCAATGTATTTTAAAATTTCAGGCTCTATACCAAAACCAGAACCACCAGCTAGTGCCTCGCCTGAAAATTTAACTAAAACGCGTTTTTCTTTCATTTTATCTCCCTTTTGCCTATTTTGTACAGGCACAAAAATTTTGCGATTTTAGTAAAATATCCTTTAATTTTGGCTTTATTTTTAAAATTTCTAAACACTTCCAAGCAAGCAAATTTTAAAATTTCATAAATTTTAACCTGCCAAAACGCTTCTAAACGCGCTATAATAAGCAAAAATTTTTGAGGGCTTATGCTTAGACATTTTTTTACTAATTCAGCTGGTATTTTTATCTCACGCATTTTAGGATTTTTACGCGATCTGCTAACGGCTGCTAGTCTTGGCGCAGGACTTTGGAGTGATATATTTTTTGTAGCTTTTAAATTGCCTAATCTTTTTAGGCGACTTTTTGGCGAGGGCGCATTTACGCAAGCTTTTTTGCCACATTTTATAAAAAGCAGCAAAAAGGGGCTATTTTTGGCTGAGGTTTTATTAAAATTTAGCGCATTTATGCTAGGGCTTAGCTTGCTTGTAATGCTTTTTACACCGCTATTTACTAAGCTTTTAGCCCTTGGTTTTGATGCACAAAGCATCAATTTAGCATTACCGCTTGTTCGCATAAATTTTTGGTATTTGCTTTGTATTTTTATAGTCAGCGTTTTTGCTAGTTTATTACAATATCGCTCGCATTTTGCCACAAGCGCATTTAGCACGGCGCTTTTAAATATAGCTATGATTTGTGCTTTAATCTTTGCTCACAACAAACCCCAAAGCACAGCTGCGCTGTATCTTAGCTGGGGCGTGGTAGCTGGTGGAGTATTACAAGTTTTAGCGCATTTATTTGCCATCAAAAAGCTTGGATTATTTAAAATTTTAACTCTTGGCTTGGCTAAGTTTTTTGGCTCTCAAAGGGCAAAAATGCAAGGCTTTTATAAAAGCTTTTTTGCTGGCGTTTTAGGTAGCTCAGCTGCACAAATTGGCGATTTTGCTAGCACGCTAATAGCTAGCTTTTTAGCAAGCGGAGCCATTAGCTATTTATATTATGCAAACCGCATATTTCAGCTCCCGCTAGCACTTTTTGCCATAGCTCTTAGCACAGCAATTTTCCCTAAAATTTCAAAACAAATCAAAGCCGGCGATGAGCTTTTGGCTAAGAATTTATTAAAAAAAGGCTTTGATGTTTTATTTGCTCTTTTATTGTTTGCTAGCATTGGTGGATTTTTGCTTGCTGAGCCTATAATTTACTTGCTTTTTGAGCGCGGGGAGTTTAACGCACAAAACACCAAAGAATGCGCCATAGTGCTACAAATGTGTATGCTTGGATTATTGCCTTTTGGGTTGTATAAGCTTTTTTCTCTTTGGCTTTTTGCGCATTTCAAACAAGGCTTGGCCGCTAAAATTTCTATATATTCACTTTTTATAAATATTACTTTTTGCCTTGTTTTGTTTAGGCCATTTGGTGCTAGCGGAATTGCACTATCAGGCTCAATTAGTGGATTTTTTATTTTATTTTGTGCTTTATGGGTTTTTGGATTTAGAGAGTTTTTTAAGCTAATTTATTCAAAAATCACGCTTTTAACCTTGCTTTGTAGCCTAATTTTTGCTTTTATGCTTTATTATTTAAGGATTTTTTTGCTAGCAAATTTATGATTTTTTGCTACAATCGCGCAAAATATTTTGTTAGGTTTTTATGCTTAAAATTTTACTTTTACCTTATTTGATTTTTGAGTGTATTTGCACTATCGTTTTTATCATAAATGTCGGCTTTTTGTGGTATTTGTTAGAGGCGTTTTTAAGTTTAATGCTAGGGTCTTATTTAGTAATTCATGGCGGTGGTTTTGGGCTTTATTCAAATATGCAAAAAGCAAATTTTGCTGGGATTTTTGGCTCTTTTGGTTTTGTATTTAGTGGATTTTTGCTGATATTGCCCGGGATTTTATGCGATATTTTGGCTGTTTTGATAATAATTTTTTCAGTGTTTTTAACTAAGAAAAATACGCCCTCTTACACTAATGATTTTAGCGCAGATGATGAAATAATCGATGTAGAAATTATTGACGAGCGTCCAAATAATCTTAAATAAAGGCTAAACAAATGAAAATAAAAATTGCCACTCGCGCATCCGCTCTTGCCTTATGGCAAAGCGAGCATATCGCTGGTTTATTGCGCCAAAAGGGCCATGAAGTAGAGCTAATTACAATGAAAACAAAAGGCGATGTGATCTTAGATACTCCACTAGCAAAAATCGGCGGCAAGGGACTTTTTACAAAAGAGCTTGAAAATGCCCTATTAAACGAACAAGCCCACATAGCCGTCCATAGCCTAAAAGATGTGCCTACGCGCTTTGAGCCTGGCTTAGAGCTTGCTTGTGTTTGTTCGCGCGCAAATACAAGCGATGCTTTATTAAGTATGAAATATTCGTCATTACAAGCCTTGCCACGCGGAGCAAAAATTGGCACCACCAGCCTTCGCCGCCAAATGCAAATACGCGCCCTGCGCCCTGATTTAGAGCTAATTAGCCTGCGTGGCAATGTAATATCGCGCATTCAAAAATTAAAAGATGGAGTTTTTGATGGTATTATTTTGGCAAAGGCCGGGATTGAAAGATTAAAACTTAATGAACTTGTAAGCTTTATAAGCACGCTTGATACTATACCAGCGATGGGTCAAGGCGCATTAGGCATTGAAATAGCAAGTAAAAACACCGCCATCAAAGAAGCCATCGCCTTTTTAGACGATGAAAAAACCCGCATAGAAACTAGCGTAGAAAGAGCCTTTGTTGATAGACTAAATGGAGGCTGCCAAGCACCAATTGGCGTAAATGCCGTGCTAGATAATGAAATCATTAGCGTCAAAGCCGTGCTTGGTTTAATCGATGCTTCAAAAATTTTAAAAGATAGCAAAACATACGCTAAAAGCGAGTATTTGAGCGCAGGCGTGGATTTTGCAAATAGCTTTATAGAGCGCGGAGCTTGCGAGCTTTTAGCACTGAGTGAAAAAATGCTTGAAAATTTTAAAATTTAAGCCAAGCGCGCAAAGCAATAATCATGCGCTAAATTTTAAAATTTGCCAGCAAAATCTCCGTTAAATTTAAAATTTAAACTAACTCGTGGGCAAATTTTAAAATTTAAGCCAAGCGCGCAAAGCAATAATCAAGCGCTAAATTTTAAAATTTATAACTCAATCAAGGCCTGTGCGATTTTTTTTGCCCCATTGCCATCTACTAATTTGCTTGCATTTGTGGCGATTTTTTGTGCTTCGTTTGGGTTTTTGAGTAAAAATTTTAAATAATTTATGGCTAAGTTTATGCTCTCATTCATTTGATTTTGCCCATCGCCCGCATAAAGCAAAGCCTTAGCTTGCGCCCATTTTATCGCATCTTGCTGGTTGCTAGCGATCTTAAAGCAAATACAAGGCTTAGCAAGCGCGGCCAATTCATACAAAGTGCTGCCACCAGCGCACATTATAACATCAGCTTCTTGCATAAGCCCTGCCATATTTTTTACATTTTCGTGCGTTTTAAAATTTATATATTTTTTGCCAAGATTTAAAATTTGCTCTTTATATTTATTATACGCGCCAATGATTATTGCATACTCTAAATGCATTAAATCCTTATCTTTTGTAAGCGCATTAAGCAAATTATAAGTAAGATTTATTTTATCGCCTCCGCCTGTGGTAATTAAAATTTTTTTAAGCTCGGTATTTTTTGGGCTTTTGGAGGCTTGAATTTTAAACTCAGCCCTTAGCGGAGCGTAATTAGAGCCTAACAGATAGTTTTTTGCCTTATTTTGCTTGCTTTTATAAGCCTCAAAATCCAAAAACGCACTATAATTTATAAGCAAATCCACCTCATAAGCAAAGGCGCACAAATCATCAATATAAGCTAGTTTTGTAAATTTTAAAAGCTCGCTAAGATAAAATGGGTTTATAAAATAGCTATCAATTAAAAGCACGCTATTTTTATTTTTGCCTAAAAGCTGGCAAAGTGCGTCAAGCTCGGCATTTAAGTCATTATACGCGCTATTTAAAATGATATTTTCATAGCCATTTAAGAATAATTTTGCCTTGTTATCGGCTGTGATAAAAATAGGATTTACGCCAAGATTTTTTAGGGCATAAGCAACTGCGCTAGTTCGCATTATATGCCCGGTTGCGATTATTTCATTAGCATCGGCTCTTATGAAAATATTTTTCATTTTGGCTTAATTATTAATTTTGGCTTTGCATTAGCTTAAATTTTAATGCGGCAAGCTCCCAATCGCTTTGGTTATCGATATCTTGCGTTTCTAGCTCGCTAAGCTCAAAAGGGACGATTTTTTCTGTGATACAACCATTTAAACTTAAAAACCGCTCAGTATTATAAAAATAAAACTGCCCCCCGTCGTGATAAAGTGGCTCTAAATCTTGTGAGCGTTTTGAGGCATTTTGTGGTTCTTTATAGGCCAAAAAGCCGTCTTTTACGCAATAAGCGCGTTGTGGCGGAAAGCTAAACTTACACACGCTAACGACCAAATTAGCGTTTTGATTTTTTAAAATTTCATAGGCTTTTTGTAATTTTTTAGCTGTTATAAAGGGCGCTGTTGGGTAAATGCAAGCAAAATCTTGCGGGCAAAATCCGCGTTTTTGATATTCATCTAAAACCTCTAATAAAACATCAGCAGTGCTTGCAAAATCATCGCTATTTTTAGCTGAGCGCATAAAAGGCACGCTTGCGCCAAAATCTTTGGCTACTTTGGCGATTGCTTGGCTATCTGTTGAGACCATAACCTCGCTAAAAATTCCACTTTCTAAGGCGGCCATTATCGAATAAGCAATAATTGGCTTGCCACAAAAATCCTTAATATTTTTATTTGGTATGCGTTTAGAGCCACCGCGCGCGGTGATGATACATAAATTTGACATTTTTAACCTTTTTTTGGATTTATTTGCTCTAATAAAGCCTTACACGCTTTCATTATATCACTATAAGTGCGCTCAAAATCGCCCGTATAATAAGGATCTGCTACTTCAAGGTTTTGATTTTGGCAGATGGATAAGAGCAATTTTACCTTTTCATTAAAATTTGCCCTTTTGCCAAAAATTAATTCACAATTTTTTAGGTTTTCCCTATCCATGCATAAAATAAGATCGTATTTATCATAATCATCTTTAAGCAAAAGCGTGGCTTGGTGCTCAAAAATACTGATATTATGCCGAGCAAGCGTGCTAAGCGTGCCATAATGTGGGGCTTTGCCTAACTCATCTTTATGCGTGGCGCGTGAATCTATTAAAATTTCATCAAGATTTGTGTTGTTGCATAAATGCTTCATTATGAACTCAGCCATCGGCGAGCGGCAGATATTGCCATGGCAAACAAATAAAATTTTTTTCATTTTTATCCTTTTTAAAGAATTATTAAAATTTGCCCTATTTTTAAATGCTTGACACAAATTTTAATTTTATAAATGCGCTAAATGCTTGGCGCAAATTTTAATTTGGCAAATTTTAATTTAGTAAATTTTAAGCGCAAATTTTAAAGCAAAATTAATCTCAACAAAATAGCCAAAACCCAGCCAAACAAATAAAACTCATCTGCGCCATTTCAAAGCTTGCTATCTTACAAAGCACAAAATAGCTCAGCCAAAACGCGGGCTAAATTAAAATTTATAATAATTTAGCCACTTACAAAATAACTAATCCCAGCAAAACCAGCGCATTTTGTGCTTTTGATGCGCGCTATTTTACTAGCATTATTTACCCCGCCAAGCCCTAGCGTTTTAACCTTATAATCGCTTGCTAATTTTGTGGCTTTTTTTAAAGCATCTATGCCTTTTGGCGCGCCTTTATTACACTCAAAAATAGGCGAAAATGTAATAAAATCAGCGCCACTTTCGCAAGCTAAAATTATTTCATCATCATTATGCGTGCTTGCTATTTTTAGCATATTTTGTGGAGCATTTTTGATGGCGCAGATGTTATTTGAGCTAAAATGCAAACCATCAGCATTTAATAAAATCGCTAATTTTATATCATTTTGTAAAATGAACTTAGTTTTTTTAAAAACTTGCTTAAACTTCATAAACTCGCAAGCCAAGGCAAAATAATCCTTAGCGTTTTTATCACGCAATAATAAAAAATCAGCATCTTTTAGCCTTGGATAATGGCAAAAAGCATAAGATAAATTTTGATAATAAAGCGGATCGGTGATTGCGTATTTAATCATTTTTTGTTATTTTGTCTAATAAAAATGTAAGACAAAAAGCAAGGCTCAAACTAAGCCCGCCCCAGAGTATGCGATCAATAAATAAAGTAAAAAGCCTAAGTGGCGGGAAAATAATCCACACCACAAAAAGCCCCCAGCTAGCGCCAGCACAAAAATACAAAAAGTATTCAAAAATGTAAGTTTTAATGCTCTTCAACTACAACAGCACCCGCAATATAAACATAAGTTAATATCATAAAGATAAAAGCTTGTAAAAAGGCCATAAAAGTAAGCAAGGCATAAGCCGGCAACGGCGCGCCCCATGGAGCAAGCGCAAGCACAACAGCCAAAAATAAATCATCGCCTTTAATATTACCAAAAAGACGAAAAGATAACGAAACAATACGAGAAATGTGAGAAACTATTTCAATAGGAAACATAAGTGGCGCAAGGTATTTATTTGGCCCCATAAAGTGCTTAAAATACTGCACAACGCCTTGTTTGCGAATACCCTCAAAATTATAATACAAAAACACGCATAAAGCCAAGCAAAGCGTAAGATTAAGGCTAGAACTAGGTGCTTCAAAACCTGGAATTATACCAATAACATTGCTAAAAACTACGATCAAACCGATAGTCGCCACTAAGGGCAAATATTTTCTAGCCAAGGCTTCATCACCTAAAACCCCAGTGCCCATATTAACAACGCCAGTAACATAAGCCTCAAATACATTTTGCAAGCCACGCGGGATTAATTGCATATTTGAAGTGGCTAATTTCGCCAAAATAAGCACTATGGCAACGACCAAAATCAAATGAAAAAGATAGGTGAAAGTGTGGCTATGGCTAATAACCCCAGAGAATAAAAACAAATCTTTCATATCGTTCCTTAAAAAAATTGCGCAATTTTAGCCAAATAAACTAAAAATTGCCTAAAATTCATTATTTTTGCGTGCTTATTAAAAACATATTTAAAATTTCTAGTTATTTAAATTAAACCAGCCCAAAAGCAATAAACAAAGATAAAATTTTAAAATATTTTTAGCTTTTAAAGGGCGTAAAATTCAGCAAATTTTAAAATTTTAAATAAATTAAGCTTAGCCAACAAGCAAAAACTTGCCAAAATCTAAACGCAAATTTTACATAAAATTAAGCTCTTTATAAAATTATAAAAACCAGCTTATATTAGCCAAAAATATTATTTAAAATTTCTATAAAAACGCTCATGCGCCAAAGCAAGCATAGGCAAATCGCCCTTACTATCTCCATAAGCATAAATGCGCCAAAAGGCGTCTAAATCATAATTTTGCTTAATTTTGCGCACCTTTTGTTTGCCATAGCAATTCCACCCATCAATAAAACCTGTAATAAGCCCGTTTTTTACTTCTAATTTAGTCGCAAGCAAGTCATAGCCGTATTTTGCGCACCACGGCTCTAAATAATTTTGCAAGCTAGCAGAAACTATAACAATCTTATCGCCATTTTGCTTATGATTTTGTAAGCATTCTAGCGCGCTTTGCTTACAAAGATTATTTAAAATTTCAGCGCTAAAACGCTGGCAAATTTCATTAAAATCACTCTTGCTCATACCATTATAAAAATAATTTAGCACCTTTTCTTTTGCTTTTTGATTACTTAAAATTTTAAGTTTATAAGCTATTATAAAAGGTGCTAGCACAAATGCGCCAAAATACAATTTTTTCGCGCTCACAGAGTATTTCAAAAAGCTAACAAAACTATCATTAAAGCTAATCGTGCCATCAAAATCAAAAAGAGCCAAATTCATTAAAATCCTAAATTTTAAAAATCGCCTTAAATATACTCTGGCGCGTCATTGCTAAATAAGATTAAATCCCCACTTTTTGTATTTTGTGCTAGGGTTTGCTCTAAGTCACTTTTGTTTTTTAGTGTGATTATTTCTGGTTTGTTTAGCTGTGATTTTAGCTCGTTTTGATTTAAATCGCCAGTGATAATCACCAAATCAAAAATTTCATTTATAAGGGCTGCAAGCTTGATATTATCATCTTTTGCGCCTTCGATTATGCCAGGGGTTACTAGCACCTTACGCCCATCAAATCCGCGCACTAGCTCATAACTTGCGCTCATACCTTCAAAATTTCCATTAAAACCATCATCTATAATGATTTTACCGCCAACATTTATGCGACTTAGGCGATGTTGTGGATTTTTGAGCGTGCTTATGCTCTGGCTGATTATTTGCGAGCTTAATCCAAGCTCATTTGCCATAAGAGCAGCTGCTGTTAAATTGCTCGCATTAAAGCTGCCAAGGATATTTGGAGCATTTAGCTCTAAGCTTTCATTTGCGATTTTTAAAGTAAATTTTAATCCATCAAGCCCAGAGCTTATAAGAGTAAATAATTCATCGTAAATGATGGTGTTTTCATTGTTTGATAATCCAGTAGAGCTATGGGCGATGATCTTTTTTAATCGAGTTGATTTTAATGCTTCAAGCTTTGTGGCGCGCGTGTTTTCAAGATTTTTAAAATATTCAAGGTGAGCGTTGCCGATTTGCCCAATAATCACAAACTGCGGATTTAAAATTTTAACAATCTCTAATATATCGCCTTTTGCCCTAGCTCCGGCTTCTGCTATATATATTTGCGTTTTTTCATTTAAGTTTTCATTTATATCTTGGAGCAAGCCAGCTGCGGTATTTACGCTACGCGGACTAGCTTGAACCTTATAAACGCTTTCAAGCATCGATTGTAAATAATTTTTTATGCTTGTTTTACCATAGCTTGCTGTTATTAGCACGATTTTTAAATCTTTCATAGTTTTTAATTTTTCGATGGCTTGTTTTTCGTATTTTTTACAAAGTTCGCGCTCAATTAGCAAGCTCAAATAAAAGCTAAGCACCACAGCCACGATACTAGCAGGCGCTAAAAAATACCATTTTTTAAAGCCCATCAAGCAAAGCGCTGCCACAACAGCCAAAATCAAAAAATACCTAGTAACGCGCTCGGTGATTACAAGGCGCGATTTTATTTGCATTTGCCAGCGCACCAAAAGCCCTATATAAATAAAACCCAGCAAAAGCCCCAGGGCATTTGAAAGCATAAGAGCTAAATTAAACACCAAAAACGGCAAAAGCGCGTAATATAAATGCCATTTTGGCTTTGCGTAATTAAAAAGCACGCGCTCTATTTTATAACTATACCATTGTAATGCACAAATGCTATAATACCCAAGACATAATGTAAAAATCCAAGTAGCTAATCCACTCATTTTAATCCTTTGATTGTGTTATCGCTAGTGTTTTGAATAAAATTTTTTATAATATTTGCGATCTTATCGCCGTAAGCCAAAAAGAAAAAATGATCGCCATTTAAAGGCACAAAATCAAGTGTATTTGGCATAAATTTAGCGATTTTTTCGCCATTTTCTAGTGGTGTTGTTTTATCATCTTTGCCCCAAAAAATTATGCTTTTAGATTCGCAAGATTTAAAAATTTCACTAAAATCCTCATTTACTACGATTTTAAGCGTATCATACATAACCTTGCTCATACCAGCCACATCTTTGCTAGCAAAAATTTTATAACATTTATCAAAACCAAGCATTTTAAAGCATTTAAAAATCGCTATTTTAGCACGAACTTTAAAAGGTTTTTTGTTTATTATGCCTGCTGAGCTTAAAAGCACTAAAAAAGGCGGAGCTAAAAGCGTGGCTACCTTAGCGCCAAAGCTATGGCCTACAATACACAAAGGTTTTGCGCCTATATCATCTAAAAAAGCCTTTGTAAGAGTGGCATAAGAGCGCGTATCTAAGGCATTTATAATGCTTGAAGCACCAAAACCTGCTAGATCAATATAAATTTGCCTAAACCCAGCAAAATGCGCGCTAAAAGCTTTTTTCATAATTTCTTTTTTTGCGCCCCAGCCGTGTAAAAATACAATATCTGCGCCATCGCCGATAATTTCATAACTTACAATATAATCTTGATTTAAGGCTTTTATTTGCCTATTTGCCATTTTTGTCGTCCTTTTTGTGCTGTTTGTAGATGTTTTCTAATAACCCAACAGCATCACAAAGCCGTTCATATTCATTCATATTTAATAAAACTGCTTCAAAATTATTGTTTTTTACGATTACGGCGCGTTTAATTTCATTTGATGATACTTTGTTTAAAACAGAGCTAAAATTACGCACTACTTGTGTGGCTGTATAAATTTCATCTTTATGAAAGGTCAAGGCTAATCCTTTAAAAATTGCGTAAAATTATATGTATTTTACTTTAAAATTTACATAAATTTCAAATATTTATTTATAAAATTTTAATTATAAGCTATTTTCAAAAAAATACTTTTTTTAAAAATAAAAAAAATAAATTAAATCTTTTAAGCTAACTTTTAAGTTTTGAGCGTTAGAATTCCACCCACATTTGCCCACAAGGAGGAAACATGGCAACTAGAGTAGAACACGATTTTATCGGAGAGTTAGAGATAGACGATAGCGTCTATTATGGCGTGCAAACCTTTCGTGCATTAGAAAATTTCAAAATGACTGGACGCAGATTTGGTGATTATCCATTTTTTGTAAAAGCTTTTGCACAAATCAAAAAAGCTGCTGCCTTAGCAAATGCCGAACTTGGCGTGTTAGCACAAGATAAATGCGATTATCTTTGTAAAGCATGCGATCGCGTAATCGCTGGTGAATTTGCCGATCAATTCGTGGTAGATATGATACAAGGTGGCGCTGGCACTTCAACTAATATGAATATGAATGAAGTTTTAACAAATGTCGCTCTTGAAATGATGGGGCAAAAAAAGGGCGCATATAGCGATGAAACCTTACATCCAAACGACCACACAAACCGCGGACAAAGCACAAATGATACCTACCCAAGCTCTATTAAAGTGGCAGCCTATGCTAAATTAAGCGACTTGCTTAATGAAATGAAAAAACTTGAAGCCGAGTTAAGCAAAAAAGGCGCTGAGTGGAAAGATGTGATAAAAATGGGTCGCACAGAGCTTGAAGATGCCGTTCCTACTACACTTGGCAATACCTTCAATGCTTTTGCTAGCTACATAAAAAGCGATATTGCTAAAATAACAGCAGCCCAAGAAGCAATGAAAGTGCTAAATATGGGCGCTACTGCAATAGGCACTGGCATAAACTGCCATCCTGATTATAAAGTAGCAGTAGAAAAACACCTAAGCAAAATCACCGGCGTGGAGTTTAAACCAGCTCAGGATTTAATAGCTGCTACACAAGATACAGCTGATTTTGTTCATGTTAGTGGTGCGCTAAAAACCGCTGCTGTAAGATTAAGCAAGATCGCAAATGATTTAAGATTAATGAACTCAGGCCCAAGATGTGGTTTAGGCGAAATAGAATTACCTAAAATGCAACCAGGTAGCTCCATTATGCCAGGTAAAGTAAATCCTGTAATTTGCGAGGTAGTGGGCGAGGCTTGCTATGAAGTAATGGGCAATGATGTAACCATTATGCTATGCTCTGAGCGTGGCGAGTTTGAGCTAAATGCTTTTGAGCCGGGCATTGCGTATGCGTTATTTAATAGCATTATAATCCTTGAAAATGCCGTTCGCACCTTACGCGAAAAAGCAATAGAGCATCTTAAAGCAAACCCACAAACTTGCTTAGATCATGTGCTAAACTCAGTAGGCATCGTAACCTCATTTAACCCTGTAATAGGCTATGAAAAGAGCGCAAGCATAGCAAAAGAAGCCTTACAAACTGGCAAAAAAGTAGGCGATATCTGCTTAGAGCGCGGTTATTTAAGCAAAGAAGAAATCGATAAATTGCTAGATCCAAAATATATGCTTGATCCGCATATGAAAAATAAATAATTAATTTTAATTATTTTGCGCGCTTTATGCGCGCTTTTTTAAATTTTAATTCATAAATTTTATTCAAAATACAAATTTTAATTTAACTCAAAAAATTTAGCAAAAACGGCAATATTTTAGTTAAAATTTGCGCTTAGCATTTTAAAAATAAAAGGAAGTAAAATGATAATATCACTAAGCATACTAGCCGTGCTAATAGCAATTATTTTTTATATAATCAGCATTTATAACCGCCTAGTTGAGCTATCAAACCGCGCAAAAGGAGCTTTTGCACAAATTGATGTGCAATTAAAAAGACGCTATGATTTAATCCCAAATTTAATTGAAGTAGCCAAAAAATATATGCAACACGAAAAAGAAACTTTTTTAGGCGTTACAAATGCTAGAAACTACGCTAAAAGCGCACTAGAAGCCGCCGCGCAAAACGCAGATGCCAAAAATATAGCCAAGCTAAATAACGCAGAATCTAGCCTATTAGGCTCACTAAAAGGGCTAAATATCCAAATGGAGGCTTACCCAGAGCTAAAAGCAAATGAAACCATGATGCAACTAAACGATGAATTAAGCAGCACCGAAAATAAAATTGCCTTTGCGCGCCAAAGCTACAATGATAGCGTGATGAATTATAATGTATTTAAGCAAAGTTTTCCTTGTAATATCGTGGCTGGGTTTTTTACAAAATACCGCGATGATATGGGAATGTTAGAATTTAACGAAGACCGCAAAACGCTTGAAAACGCGCCAAAAGTAGAGTTTTAAAAAATTTTAAGATGAATGCTTTGAGATTTATTAAAATTTTAATTTTGTGGATTGTTGGCGCGCTTAGCATTTATGCGCTAATTATTTTATTTAGCAATTTTAGCAATCTTGGCCTACACCTACAAAAAGAAATTTTAATATTTAAAGGCGTATTTTTGGCTCTTGCCATGCAAGATATCTCATTTTACTTACAAATTTTAAAAATTATTTGCTTGCTTTGCTTGCTTTTATTTTTTGCTACGCGTTATATTTTAGGGCGACAGGTTGAAATTCGCGGCGATTTTTGGGAGCATCAAAAACTAGCCAAAAACAAAATATATTGGCTAAATGCCTTGATTATTATTATCTTAGGATTGATTTTTTTATGCGCTTTTAGTTTGTTTGAGATAATTTTTTTAAGTTTTGGCGTGGAGTTTGGTGATGATTTAATCACAAATCGCAAAGATGCCTTTAAATATTCAATGATTTTAAGCGTAATTTTTGCTCTAAGCATTTTTGGCTCGTATTTTTTCAAAAACACCACAATGAAAAATAGCGCCATAAATCAACTAGCAAAAACCCTAAAAGCAGATGAAATTTTATCCACCAAAAATGAAAAAGAAAAAAATCTGCTTAATATAGTAGAAGAAATGGCCATTGCTTCAAATATGCCTATGCCACGCGTTTTTATAATGCGCTATGAGCCAAGCATAAATGCTATGGCAAGCGGGGAGAGATTTGGCTATGATGATGAATGCGTGGCGATTTTTATCACACAAGGCGCATTAGAGCATTTTAGCCGCGATGAATTACAAGGCGTAATCGCGCATGAATTCTCACACGCATTTCATGGCGATGTAGCATTAAATTTAAAAATATTTTCACTAATTTTTGGACTAACTTTTGCGATGATATTAGGGGAATCATTTTTTCGCGCTAGCTTAAAATCCTCGCGCTCGCGCAGCAAAAATAAAGGCGGGGTTATAATAATTGCTCTAATTGCGCTTGTATTTTATGGGCTAGGTTTGCTAGGGCAGATTTTTGCTAAAATCTTACAATCTGCCATCTCGCGCCAAAAAGAATTCCTAGCCGATGCTTCTAGCGTGCAATACACCCGCAATATCTCTGGCATAAAATCAGCACTAAAACGCATAAAAATCCTACAAACAAACCAAGCATTCGCGCACAAAAACGGCGCAGGTTTTATCCAAAATATCCAAGCCAAACCCCTTGCACATATGTTTTTTATAACCTCCACAAAGGGCTTTTTAAGCAAGCTTTTTGCCACTCACCCAAGCCTAGAATCAAGAATAAAAGCCTTAGATAAAATAGGCTAAATTTTCAAATTTCAAAATTTCACAATTTCAAGCACAAATTTCAAAATTTCAAGCAGAAATTTTAATTTAAAATAATTAAAATTTAAAGCGCAAATTTTAAAATTTAAAGCCTAAAACCCTGGCACTTCTATTGCTCCAAGCGTTTCAAAATCCGTCCCGCGCGCAATTTCAGCAAAGCTAAGCACAACGATATTAAGAGAAAAATTAGCACAAGCATCATTTATAAAACGCCTAATGCTAGGATCAACGCATAAAATCATCTCGCCATCGATATTTGCTGATTGATTAGCGCGAGCATTACGCAAGGCAGAAATTAAGGCTGAGGTTTGGGCTGTGTTTATGCTAACGCGGTATTTGCCATCTTTATAGGTTACTGCTTCAACTAATTTTTGCTGAACGCTTGCTTCTAGGATATAGAAGTTGAGTTTGCCGTTGCTGTCTTTATAAAGCCCTGTAATCACCCGATTTAGGCTACTTCGCACATGTTCTGTTATAATCTCAGCATCTCGCACGCCACGCTTACTTATAGAATCAATCGCATCTAAAATGCTTAGCATATCTTTGATTGGGATATTATCTTTTAAAAGCAAGCCTAAAACATTATAAATCAAGCCTATATCGCAACTTTTAAGCGCTTCTTCAACCACGATAGGATAATCAGTTTTTAATCTGTCTAATAAATTTTGAACTTCTTGCTTGGTTAGTAATTCGCTTGAGTTTTGCTTAACTAGCTCGCTCATATGCGTGCTAATCACACTTGCAGGATCAACCACGGTGTAGCCATACAAAATGGCATCTTGTTTTAAGCTCTCATCTATCCATAACGCATCTAGCCCAAAAGCTGGCTCTTTTGTAGGCAAGCCATCAATTGGCGTGCTTACATAGCCACTATCCATGGCTAAAAATTTATCCGGATAAATCTGCCCAGTGCCTATGCTAACGCCTTTTAATTTAAAAACATAATCATTTGGGCTAAGGCTTAAATCATCGCGTATGCGGATTTTTGGCATTCTAAATCCTAGCGTGCTAGCAATACTTCGGCGCATACCACGAATTCGCTCAATTATTTCGGTTTCAGCTAGCTTTAATAAACCATAACCCAAATCAAGCTCTAAAATTTCAACCTTTAATATATCATCGATTTTGGCTTGTTCTTCTTGGGCTATTTGTGCGTCTGTTTTTTGTGGCTTGGTGCTAGCTTGGCTTTGAGTGCTGGCATTTTGTGTGCTTGATGATTGGCTTATGTCTTGCGTGCTTTCATTGATTTTAAAATCGCCTTTTTGAACTTTATAAATCACAAAACCTATCGCAGTAAAAATAAGCCCCATAAAACCTAATGAAAAAGTCGGTAATCCAGGCACTAAGGCAAACAAAAATAATATCCCACCAACAATAAAAAGCGTGCGAGTTTGGCCAAAAAGCTGGTCTATTACGCCTTCGGCAAAATTTTTCTCGCCCTGCTTTGCTCCGCTTGAACGGGTGATTATTATGGCTGTGGCTGTTGAGGTTATAAGCCCTGGGATTTGGCTAACTAAGCCATCGCCTATGGTTAAGATAGTATATGTGCTAGCTGCATCACTAGCTGCTAAATCGTGCTGAAAAACACCTATGGCAAAACCGCCAATTATATTTATAATGGTGATGATAATACCAGCTACCGCATCGCCTTTGATAAATTTTGAACTACCATCCATCGCGCCATAAAAATTTGCCTCACTTTGCATATCTTCGCGCCTTTTTCTAGCGGTTGCTTCATCTATCAAACCTGCATTCAAATCCGCATCTATTGCCATTTGCTTGCCCGGCATCGCATCTAGTGTAAAGCGTGCTTGCACCTCGCTTACGCGCGTGCTACCTTTTGTAATAACCATAAAATTTATTAAAACCAAAATACAAAATACAATTATGCCTATTACAAAATTACCGCCTACAACAAACTCACCAAAGCTAGCAATAATATCACTAACAGCACTTGGGCCTTCGTGGCCTTTGCTTAAAATCATTCTGGTGGTTGCGATATTTAATGAAAGCCTAAAAAGCGTAACAATTAAAATAAGAGTTGGAAAAGTGCTTAAATCCGTTGGTTTTGGCACATAAATAGCTATTAAAATAATAAGCACAGAAATAGAAATAGAAAGTGCTAAAAAAAAATCCAAAATCCCGCTAGGCAATGGCACTATAATAATAGCTAATATAGTCATCACCACAGCTACAATGCTAAGCGAGCGCCCTTTCATAAGTGGCGTTAAAATTGGCTCAAAATACGGAGCGACTAATTGTAAAAAACCGCGTTTTTTAGGCGTCATTTAGCTATATCCGCTAGGCTAATAGAATCTAAAAAATTATCTACTTTTTTTTGTAAGCAATTAAATATAGGCCAAATAGCACAAAGTGCCTTTTTATCATCAGGGCAATAAGCCTCGTCCCCACTGCACTTAAACACGCTTAATTTATGCCTTTGTGCTGATTCGATAATGCTTGAAACAGAAATATTTTCAGGCTTATTTGCTAGCATAAAGCCACCATTTGCGCCTTTAAAAGATTTTAATATGCCGTTTTTGGCTAAATTTTGTAAAATTTTGGCTAAGAATGGCTTTGCGATACCCAAATCATTTGCAATTAAATCCACATCTTTTGCACCTTCGCTTTTAGCTAGATAAATCATCGCAAAAAGCGCATATTCACTGGCTTTTGTAAATAGCATTTAAATCCCTAAAATCAATATAAAAAGGCGTAATTGTAGCAAATAAAGATTAAAGAAGTGTAAAATTTGCTTATTTTAAGCTTAATTTTTGTTTTGCGCGCTACAATTGCCGTTTTTATTTTACCAATCAGGAGGCTATCATGGCTTTGGATTCGGCGCAAAAATCGCAAATTATCGCGAAATTCGCTAGAAAATCAGGTGACACCGGCTCTGCCGAGGTTCAAATCGCGCTTTTAAGCAAACGCATCGTTCAATTAACAGAGCATCTTAAAATCAACAAAAAAGATTTTAGTTCTCGTCTTGGTCTGCTTAAATTAGTAGGCAAACGCAAACGCTTATTAAAATACCTAAAAGCCAATAAATACGACATTTATGTTAATTTAGTAAGCCAATTAGGCCTAAGAGATAAATAATTTTTTGCTGTAAGTTAATCTTAGCTTACAGCCTTTTGGCTTATTTTTAAAATTTATGCAATTTTTCTTTATTTTAAACTCTCGCACCTTTTCATTAAAGAGCCAAAATGTTTACGATTACAAAATTTAGGCGCCTTTTATTTTTTTTATTTTGTGATTTTTTTATTTTTATTTTTAGCGTGTATTTTGCTAATTTATTACGATTTAGTGGAGAGATCCCACAAGATTTTGAGCCAGCAATACTAAAAATGAGCTTAATTTTAGTGCCTATTAAATTGGCTTTGATGTATATTTTTGGGCTTTATCGCGTGCCGTGGAGATTTTTTGGCTTAAATGAAGCTAGAAAAATCGCCCTTGTTATGGGGCTTGGAGCTTTAATATTTTATTTAATTTTTAGCCTTTGGAGTGATTTTTTTAACCCCTTTGCGCGCTCTACCATAATTATTGATTTTTTGCTATCTTGCGTGATGGTTGGCACGCTTCGCATTTTAAAACGCGTGCTTTTGGATTTTACAAGCTTTAAACACGGCAAACCTTGTGTGATAATTGGCGGAACAAATAAAGCCTTACAAGTGCTAAATGGCTTTAAAAGCGGTTATGCGAGTTATTATTGTGCTGGCATAACAGACCCAAGAGAGCAAGTTATAGGCACAGATTGTGGCGGTTACCGCGTAAAATCTATGAAAGAATTAAAATTTTATGCCAGCCAAGGCATAAAAAGCGCAATAATCGCCAAAAAACTAAGCCAAAACGAGCTTAGCGCGCTTTATAATGATCTTAGATCTTTTGGTTATGATGATATTAAAATTTTCACGCTTCTAAGCGAAAACGAAAGCAAAATAAAAGATATAAGCATAGAAGATTTACTAGCGCGCAAACCAAAAGATTTAGATAAAGAGATTATTAAAAATTATATAAATTCTAAAATTATTTTAATTACTGGCGCTGGTGGCACGATAGGCAGCGAGCTGTGTAAGCTGTGTTTAGAATTTGGCGCTAAAAAACTAATTATGCTAGATCACAGCGAATACAATCTCTATGCCATAAATGAAGCAACAAATGCCGATGAACGCAATGTTTTAGCCTTAATTGATATATGTAATCAAAAAGATCTTGAGCGCATAATCTTTACTCATCACCCTGATATTGTTTTTCACGCTGCTGCTTATAAGCATGTGCCTTTGTGCGAATATAACGCCATAAGTGCTGTAAAAAACAATGTCTTAGGCACAAAAAATCTTATAGATTTAGCAATTAAATATGCCATAAACCGCGTGGTGCTAATCTCAACCGATAAAGCCGTCCGCCCTACTAATGTAATGGGCGCAACTAAAAGAATATGCGAGCTTTACGCGCTTAATTCAAGCTCACATACCACGCAAATTACTGGCGTGCGTTTTGGCAATGTGCTTGGATCAAGTGGCTCAGTTATCCCAAAATTTCAAGCACAAATCGCAAAAAACCAAGCCCTAAGCGTAACACACCCGCAAATCACGCGCTATTTTATGCTAAAAAGCGAGGCTTGCGAGTTAGTATTACAAGCTGGCTCAATAGCCCGTGGTGGCGAACTTTTTGTGCTTGATATGGGCGAGCCTGTAAAAATTGCTGACCTTGCAAAACGCATTTTAGAGCTAAGTGGCAAAGAAAATCTAGGCATAAACTACATAGGACTTCGCCCCGGCGAAAAGCTCTACGAAGAGCTTTTAATAGATCCAAAAGATGCCAAAACGCGCTTTGAAAGCATTTTTGTAACGCATTCTAAGCCTTGCGATTTAAAAAGCTTGAATGAAAAAATAAGCTTGCTTTTAAGCTTTGATGAAGCAAATGAGAGTTTTTTTAAAACGCTTAAAGATATAGTGCCTGAGTTTAATCACGCTAAATAAAATTTATTTATCTTTTTAAATTTTAAAATGAGCCTTTTAAATTTTAAATGCCGTAAAATTAAAATTTAAAATATATTTTTTATAAATTTTAATAAAACTTCAAAATTAACAAATTTTTCATTATTAAAAAAGCTTTATTTGTTATAATTGCGCCTTTTAAATTAAAAAAAGGTGCCCTAAAATGACTAGCTACGGATATTTAAGCTTGCTGCCACCGCTAATTGCTATAATATGCGCTTTTATTAGTAAAGATGTGATTGTATCATTGTGCCTTGGCGTGCTTAGTGGGTTGTTGATTATTAATAATTACGATATTTTTAGTGCCGTGCTAGCTTTTGCGGATTTATTGGCAAAATTAGTAGGCGATAGCTGGAATGTGCGTATTTTGATGTTTTGTGCTATGCTTGGCGCGCTTGTGGCTATGCTAAGTGCTACTGGTGCGGCCAGTGCTTTTGGGCAATGGGCAAGCACGAAAGTGCGAAGCAGGCGCGGGGCTGGGCTTATGAGCTTTGTTTTTGGAATTTTTATTTTTATTGATGATTATTTTAATTCGCTAGCTGTTGGAACGATAATGCGCCCTATTAGCGATAAAATGCGGGTTTGTCGCGCAAAATTAGCTTATATTTTAGATTCTACTGCTGCGCCTGTTTGTATTATCGCGCCTATTTCTAGCTGGGTTGTAACGGTAATGAGCGCGCTTGATAAAACCTATGGCTTTGAAAAGCTGAATATGACACCATTTGAGTTTTTTATACATTCAATTATTTATAATCTTTATGCCATTTCTACGCTAATTTTTGTGCTTTATATAATAATTAGCGGGCGAGATTTTGGCCCTATGGCAAAAGCACAAGCTCTTGCAACTAATAGCGGTAAATTATTCAACGAGCATAAATATGGCGCATGCGCTGCGCATTTAAGCGAAGAAAAAAACGAGCGCGCAAAACCTATTGATATGCTTTTACCGCTTATTTTGCTAGTGCTTAGTGCGGTGATATTTTTTCCGCTTAGCACTTATTTAGCTAGCATTGATGGAGAAAAAATCACTAGCTTAGCACAAGCTTGGGCTAGCATTAGTTTAAGCGATGCTTTTAAAAATACAGACGCGAGCGTGGCGTTATTTTATGCTATTACTTGGACGATTTTGCTAAGCTATATTTATTTTATAGCGCGCGGGCTTTTGAGCTTGAGCAAGGCTAGTGCTAGCTTAGAGCTTGGCATTAAATCCATGGTGCCAGCTTTAATTATTTTAGCGCTTGCGTGGTGTCTTGGGACTATTATTAAAGCAGCGCCAAGTGATGGCGGGCTTGGGCTTGGCTTTTTTTTAAGCGAAATTTTTAAAGATGCTAGCTATTTAGTGGCGTTTTTACCGCTTGCTATGTTTATTATTTCAGCCATTATGGCATTTGCTACTGGCACTAGCTGGGGAACCTTTGCTATTATGATCCCCCTTGCTATGCCGATAATTTTAGCCTTGATGGACGGCGCAGATTATGATCAAACCCTTACAATGACCCTAATGAGCATAGCAGCTGTGCTAAGCGGTGCTGTTTTGGGAGATCATATTTCTATAATCTCAGATACCACAATACTATCATCTACTGGTGCAGGATGTCCGCATTTAGAGCATGTAAGCACGCAAATGCCTTATGCGCTTTTTGTGGCTATTGCGTGCGCGGCTGGATTTTTGGCTGGTGCGATGGCTCAAAGCTTAGCAGTTGCTTGGGTTGCTACGCTGGCTTTGATGTTTGGCGGGATAATCATGCTCTCAAAACTTACCGAACGCTTTTGGGTTTATGAAAATGAAGTTAAGTAAAATTAAATTAGCTTTTGCTAAAATGCGCATTTTTTTATCATAAAAGAGGCAAAATGCTACCAAAATACTATAAAACTCAATTAAAAAATAAGCTTGAAATTTACTTTGTGCCATTAAATAAAGGCTCAAATGTAATAAATGTAGATGTATTTTATAAAGTTGGCTCACGCGATGAAACGCTTGGCAAAACTGGTATGGCTCATATGTTAGAGCATTTAAATTTTAAAAGCACGAAAAATCATAAAGCTGGTGATTTTGATAAAATCATTAAAGGCTTTGGTGGCACAAATAACGCAAGCACGGGCTTTGATTATACGCATTATTATATAAAAGCTAGCAAGGATAATTTAGATAAAAGCTTGGAGCTTTTTGCTGATATGATGGAGAATTTAAGCCTTAAAAATAGTGAGTTTGAGCCTGAGCGCAAGGTAGTGATTCAAGAGCGCAGATGGCGCACAGATAATGATCCATACGGCACTTTATATTTTAAACTTTTTGAGAGCGCATTTAGCTACCATAGCTATCATTGGCTGCCTATTGGGTATTATGAGGATATAATAAATTGGAAAATCGCTGATATAAGAAAATTTTGGAAAACTTATTATCAACCAAAAAACGCTTTTTTAATAATCACTGGCGATACAGACAAAAAAACCGCCTTTAATTTAGCCAAAAAGCATTTTGCAAATATCCCAAATAGAGCGAATTTACCAAAATTTCACCAAATAGAGCCAAAGCAAACAGGCGCAAAAAAGCTAATAATTCATAAAGAAAGCGCGGTTGATATTTTAGCAGTTGCTTTTAAAATTCCAAATTTTAAACACCCAGATAATGTAGCCCTAAACGCTCTTAGCCAGTATTTAAGTGGTGGTAAAAGTAGCATTTTAGAGCGCGAATTAGTAGATAAAAAGCAATTAGTAAATTCCATAAATGCCTTTGCTATGAGCTTAAAAGATGCTGGGCTTTTTATTTTTATCGCCGTTTGTAATCCACAAATAAACGCAAAAATCGTGCTAAAAGAGCTAAACAAAATCATTAAATCTTGCAAAAAAGATTTAATGAATGAAGAAGAACTTACAAAAATAAAAAGCGCGCTAAAAGCAGATTTGGTGTATTCTATGAGCCAAGCTAGCACGGTAGCTAGTATTTTTGGTAACTATATCGCAAGTGGTGATATAAAGGATTTTTATGAATTAGAAAATAAAAGCAAAAATTTAAGCGCACAAGAGCTTAAAAAAATAGCTAAAAAATACTTCAATAAAACTCAAAAAAGCACAATAATCTTAAAGGCTACAAATGAAAAATGAAATTTTAGGCGCAATGAGTGCGCTAATAACGCCATTTAAAAATGGCAAAATAGATGAAAACGGCTATGAAAAACTAATCAAAAGACAAATAAAATTAGGCATAGATGCGGTTGTGCCAGTTGGCACCACTGGCGAAAGCGCCACGCTAACGCACGATGAGCATAGATTTTGTATAGAATTGGCCGTTAGTGTTTGTAAAAATACAAAGGTAAAAGTGCTAGCAGGCGCTGGCTCAAATGCCACACACGAAGCCGTAGATCTAGCAAAATTTGCCCAAAAATGTGGCGCGCATGGCATTTTATCAGTTGCGCCTTATTATAATAAACCAAGCCAAGAAGGTATTTTTTTACATTATGAGCAAATCGCTAAAAATATAGAAATTCCAGTGCTTTTATATAATGTCCCAGGTCGCACGGGCTGTGATATATCGGCAAACACGGCAATTAGATTATTTAGAGAATGCAAAAATATTTATGGCGTAAAAGAAGCAAGTGGCAGTATCGATAAATGCGTGGATTTACTAGCGCACGAGCCAAATATAGCAGTAATTAGTGGCGAAGATGCCATAAATTATCCTATTTTAGCAAATGGTGGCAAGGGCGTAATTTCAGTAACTTCAAATCTCTTGCCAGATATGACAGCCCAGCTTACCCATAAAGCACTTAGTGGCGATTTTGCCGGCGCAAAAGCTATAAACGACAAGCTTTATAATATTAATAAAACTATGTTTTGCGAAAGCAATCCAATCCCTATAAAAGCGGCGATGTTTATTGCTGGGCTAATTGATAGCTTAGAATACCGCCTGCCATTATGCCCGCCTTGTAAGGAAAATCTAAAACTAATAGAAGAACAAATGAAAAACTACGATATAAAAGGATTTTAATGCTTGATGTTAATGAGTTTAAAAATAAAACGCTTGTAATTAGCGGTGGCACGCGTGGTATAGGTCGGGCTATTGTTTTGGAATTTGCTAAAATGGGCGTAAATATCGCCTTTACTTATAATAGCAATCAAGAACTAGCCAAAGAGCAAGCAGATCAACTCCAAAAAGATTTTGGCATAAAAGCTAGGGCTTATGAGCTAAATATTTTAGAGCCAGAAAATTATAAAGAGGTTTTTGAAGAGATTGATAAAGATTTTGACAGGGTTGATTTTTTCATATCAAATGCGATTATTTCAGGGCGCGCAGTAGCTGGCGGATATACAAAATTTATGAAACTAAAACCGCGCGGGCTAAATAATATTTTCACAGCCACAATCAACGCTTTTGTATGTGGCACGCAAGAAGCCGCAAAACGAATGCAAAAAGTAGGCGGTGGCTCGGTGATTACTCTTTCAAGCACTGGGCATTTGGTTTATATAGAGCATTACAGCGGGCATGGCACGGCAAAAGCCGGCGTAGAGGCTATGGCGCGCTATGCTGCAACTGAGCTAGGCGAGCATAATATCCGCGTAAATGTAGTATGTGGTGGGCCTATCGAAACCGATGCTTTGCGCGCTTTTACAAACTACGAAGAAGTTCGCAATGCCACAGCAGCACTTAGCCCACTTGGTAGAATGGGACAACCGCAAGATTTAAGCGGGGCTTGCTTGTTTTTATGCTCATCAAAGGCTAGCTGGGTAACAGGGCATAGCTTTATTGTAGATGGTGGCACTACTTTTAAATAAAATTTAATATTAAAATTTTAAATTTACTAAATAGTTATTAGAGGCTATAAATGCTAAATCTCCCAAATATACTAGCTAGTGTGCGCATTTTGCTTGCGCCCTTGCTATTATTTTTACTTTTGGCTTTAAAAAACGAAACTAATGAAATAAATATTAGCTGGCTAAATTATTTTTGTGCGCTCATTTTTGCGCTAGCTTGTATGACGGATTTTTTTGATGGCTATATCGCGCGCTCATGGGATCAAAAAACTAAACTTGGTGAAATTTTAGACCCGCTAGCTGATAAAATGCTGATTTTAAGCGCATTTTTAGGCTTGATGATGATACAAAGAGCTAGCGTTTGGGCTGTTTATATAATACTTACGCGGGAATTTTTCATCACTGGCTTTCGCGTTGTGCTAGCTAGCCAAAATATAAGCGTCCAAGCTAGCTTTGCTGGCAAATTAAAAACAACTTTTCAAATGATAGCTATTAGCTTTTTGATGATGGAGTGGGCTTATTCGCAATTACTCTTATGGCTGGCTGTGGCGCTTACTTTGTATTCAGGTTTTGCTTATATTTTAGCTTATATTAAACAAAATAAAAATAATAACTAAATGAAACTAACATCTTTTATGCCACGCGATAGGCAAACCTTTGGGGTTATTTTAATTACTGCTACTTTTGGAATGTGGGGAGTTTTCCCAATATATTTTAAATGGTTAGATAATGTAAGTCCGCTTGAAATTTTAGCCCATAGAATTATTTGGTCTGTGGTTTTATTATTTTTGCTTATAATTTTTTTGGGGCGTTTAAATGCTTTGCGCCGTTTATTAAAAATAAAAAAAGTTATTTTAAACTTAGCTTTAAGCGGAGCATTAATAAGTGCGAATTGGGGAATTTTCATCTACGCCGTAGAGGCTGGACATATCCTAGAAACAAGCCTTGGATATTTTATAAGCCCGCTTTTTTCTATATTTTTTGGCTTTTTGTTTTTAAAAGAAAAATTAAGCAAGATAAATCAAATTAGCCTTTTTATTGTATTTATGGCTATTTGCGTGCAAATCTACGCCCTTGGGCGCTTGCCTTTTATTTGCTTGCTTTTGCCTTTATCTTTTGCGTTTTATGGCTTAATTCGTAAAAAATGCCCCGTGCCAACTTATGAGGGCTTATTTATTGAAACAATGCTTATGACGCCTTTTGCGCTTCTTATCTTAGCTTTTATTCAAATTAGCGGCGGGGCAAATTTTCAAATCAACCTAACTGGATTTTTGCTATTTTTTAGCGGAGTGATTACGATTTTACCACTTTTAACCTTTGGCGCGGCTAGTAAATATTTAGCACTTTCAACCATAGGATTTTTTCAATACATCTCGCCTTCAATTAGCTTTTTAATAGCGATTTTTTTGTATAACGAAAGCTTTGAAGCCTATAAAATGCTAAGTTTTGGGCTAATTTGGCTAAGCCTTGGGCTAAGCACGATTTTTTCATTAAAAGGATATAAATGGACTTTACATCGCTAATTATGATGATTGTAGCTGTTGTTGTGGTGGCTGCGATCTTACAACACAACATTCAAAAAATCACAAAAGCAATTGACATTCAAGATGCCAACAATGAGCCTCAAAGCGCGCCAAAACACGGCTTTGAGCGTTTTTGCGATTTTATAAACGATGAACTTAACGCAGTAAAAATGCTTAAAATAAAACAAGAATTAAACCAAGCTGATATTTTAGAAAAAATCGATGAGCTAAGCCGTGAAATAAAATTTATAAAAAGAATGAACCAAAACAGCGATGAGAGTATTTGGAGCCAAAAATTAGGCGAGTTTTTACACAAATTAGATGATTTTATCATAGCTAGTTTTGAAAACGGGCAAGATTTAGCAGATGAACTAAGAATGAAATTTCAAAAAGAATTTTCTAATATTTAAAATTTGGATTTAATAAATAATATCAAAATTTAAGCTAATAGTTTTATAAGAAATTAAGCTTTTTTGGCTAATATTGCGCGCTTTATTAAAGGAGTGTTAATGAGCTACGATGAGCTAGAACTAGAAGCCATAATCCAAGAAAATCTTGAAACTTGCAAGGATTTTGATAATCTTGATGATGAAGAGCTTTATGAATTAGTAGAAAAAGTGCGCGAATTTACAGATGGCGATATAGAAGAAGCCTACGAGCAACTAAACCAATACTCACCAATCTCTCGCAAACGCCTAGCAGACATTTACCCAGATATTTTAATGAGCAAATAATGCTTAAAATTTTACTCATTTTTGCTGTGTTTTGTAGCGGAGTTTTTAGCCAAAACATCAGCAAAAACGAGAGTTTAAAGCTTAAAAACACAGCCAAAAATGATGAAATTTTAAAAATAGGCAACGGCGAAGCTTATATTTTAGTGCGTAAAAATGAAAACGCACAAGATCTTAGCATAAATCAAAAGCCAGCAAAATGGGCAAATCACCCTAGCCTAAAAGATCATAAACTTGCCATCATTTCTGCTCCATATAAAGCAAAGCGCGATATATTCATTAAAAACGGCGATGAAATCATAAACTTAAAATTGCAAAAACTCCCCTACAAAAAAGAAATCCTAAAAGTCGCACCCCAGAAAATAAACCCGCCAAAAAGCGCGTATGCTCGCATTAAAAAAGAAATTAGCGAAATTCAAAAAATCCACGCCAGCTTTACGCCAAATCTTTTGATAAATGGCCCTTTTATCTTACCACTTCATAGCAAAATCACAAGCGCGTATGGCACGGTCAGAGTGTATAATAATGAACTAAAAAGCTTTCATAGCGGGGCAGATTTTAAAACCCCTACTCCACAACAAATTAGTGCTAGCAACGCAGGCATCGTAAAAATCGCAAAAGATCTTTATTATTGTGGCAAAAGCGTAATCATCGACCACGGCGCAGGCATTTACACGCAATACTGCCATTTGAGTAAAATTTTTGTCAAAAATGGCGAGCGCGTCAAAAAAGCGCAAATCATCGCCCTTAGCGGAGCTAGCGGGCGTGTGAGCGGGCCACATTTACATTTTAGTGTATTTGCAAATCAAGCCCGCATTGATCCTATAAAATTTATTAGAAATTTTAATAAAAGCGTTTTTAATAAATAATAATTTTTAAATTAAAATTTTAATTTCAAAATTTTAAACTAGCCAAATTTTCTGCCTTTAAAATTTCAAGTCTTTTAAATATAAATGTTTAAGTGATTTTAAAAAAGTTTATCAAAAATATTATAAATTTTAAGTTATTTTAAGCTAGCTACTTTTATAATTTTACACTTTTTTTTGAAAATGCTTTTCATAACTTATAAAATTTAAAAGGCTGTTAAAATGAGATTTATGTGCAAAATTTTAAGCTTTATGCTTTTGCCTATTATGCTTATGGCTAGCGATTATAACGAACAAGCACAAGCCATTAAAGATGCTTTTAATAAAGTCTTAGAGCTTTATAAAGAGGGCAAAGATAACGAGGCTAAAAAGCAAACCCAGCAAGCATATTTTGGGCATTTTGAAAACCTTGAAGCAGGCGTTAGGTTAAATCTTGGCAGCAAAAAATCTTACGATATGGAAAAGCAATTTGGCCAAATTAGAAAGGCCATAGTAGCAAAAGAAAGTTACGAGCAAATCAAAGCCCGCATTGATGCGCTAAATGCCCAAATTGATGAAGTTTTGCCTATTATAAATAGCGGACATCGCCTAAACGCACAAAGCGATTTACAAATAAGCCTAACAGATGATAACCCTTGGAATGCCGTGCTTGAAAGCATTCAAACCCAAATCCAAAACACAAAAACAAAAGATCCAAAAAATGATAAGCAAGCCATTTTGACGGCATTAAATGAATTAAAAATGGATTTATATAGAAATAGCGGGCTAGAAATAGCCGTGCGCCGTTATGGTGGTTTTAGCTTTGGAGCTATCCAAAAAACAGGCAAGGCAGTAGATGCAAATATCCAGCAAGCCATAAACGAGCTAATTAGATCAGTAGCAAGTGGGCAAGAAATTAGCGATTTTAATCAAGCCTTAGTTGATATAGATGAGCTTATAAGCACGACAATTTCGCGCTTGCCACAAGATAGCTACGCCCTTGCTCCAAAGCAAGAAAATAAAGAAAACTTTAAAGACTACACAAGCGTAGTAGAAAACATTCGCTCACGCATAAATAAAGCCATCGCCCTTTATGATGAGGGCAAAATAGACGAAGCTATCGAACACACGCAAAACGCGTATTTTGACGAATATGAAGCAAGCGGTATGGAAAACACCATAGGCGGACGCGATGGCGCACTTAAACTAAGCACAGAAGCTAGCTTTAATGCCTTAAATGCTGCCTTTAACGCAGGCGATGAAAACGCCATCCAAAAGGCCAAAGATGAATTATTTGCCCAGCTTGAAAAAAGCCTAGAACTTACTGGCAAAAATAGCGCGTGGGATATATTTTTATATGCTTTAATCATAATTTTGCGCGAGGGCTTTGAAGCACTTATTATAGTAACGGCGGTGATTTTATACTTATTAAAAACCAAAAATGAAAAGCGTTTAAATATCGTATATAGCGCGCTTAGCGTGGCTTTGATTTTAAGCGTAATTACAGCTTATGCGTTGAGTTTGATTTTTGGGACACAAATGGCAGCCCAAAGCCGCGAAATTTTAGAGGGCGCGGTGATGTTAGTTGCTACGGTTTTATTATTTTATGTAGGATTTTGGCTGCTAAGCAATGCAAACGCTAAAAAATGGAACGCTTATATAAGCTCGCAAGTCCAAAACAGCCTAAGCAAAAAAGATGGCAAAATGCTTTGGTGGGTTGTGTTTTTAGCAGTTTATAGAGAAGGTGCTGAAACGGTGCTATTTTATACAGCACTTGTCCTTGATGCTAGCGATAAAAGCTCAGGGCTTGGTATGGTTGCGGCAGGATTTTGCCTAGGGATCGTGCTTTTGGCAATTTCTTATGTGATACTTAAAATTTTTGCTTTAAAAATTCCTATCAAGCCTTTTTTCCTCGCCACTTCGGCTATGATTTTTTATATGTCTATTGCTTTTACTGGCAAGGGCGTAATGGAGCTAATTGAGGGCAAGCTTTTTGTAGGCCATAGCATAAGCGCAATACCTACCCTGCCGTGGCTTGGCTTATATCCGTATTATGAAAGCCTTGTGCCACAAGCCTTAATGATACTAGCCTTGATTTTTGGCTTAATTTATACAAAACAAAAACAAACCCAATCTTAAAAAAAGGAGAAAAGATGAAAAAATTACTTTCATCAGCATTGTTGGCTGGCGTTTTAGCTGGCTATTGTGTGGCTGGCGAGGTCGCCATAGGCGAACCAGCTGAAATGAATGGTATGGAGATAGCAGCTGTTTATTTACAGCCTATTGATATGGAGCCAAAGGGCATAGATCTAGCCCCAAGCCAAGCCGATATCCACTTAGAGGCCGATATACACGCGCTTAAAGGCAATCCAAATGGTTTTGGCGAGGGCGAATGGATCCCTTATCTTAAAATCGCCTACACGCTAAAAAACACAGATAATGGCAAGATTAAAAAAGGAACCTTTATGCCTATGGTAGCAGCTGATGGCCCACATTATGGCGCAAATGTCAAAATGGATGCTGGTATCGGCAATTACGAGCTGACCTTTCACATCGACAATCCACAATCCCAAGGTTTTGGCCGCCACGCAGACAAAGCAACTGGCGTTGGCAAATGGTGGAGTGCCTTTAATGTAAAATATAATTTCAAATACACAGGCACACCAAAAGATTAAAATTTTAAGTTATTTAAAAAATAAATTCTAAAATTTTAATAATCTTGCGCGCGTTAGGGTTGCGCCTAAATGCGCGCTAAATAAAGTTTAAAATTCAAAACATTTCTAAAAATAATCTTTAAAATTTCAAGCCACTTCTAAAATAAATTTTGAAAAAATAAATTTTAAAAGCACTAGCAAGCATAGCCTATCTAGCGCAATTTAATGCCTAATTCATAATTTATCCACATTTGTAAAAACATATTTTCTAAATCCTTGCTAAATCTAGGCGTATCAAATAAGGCTTGATTTTTAATGCAATCTTTGGCATTAGCGCGCAAATGCGCAAGATGATCGCGTCCGCTCGTAGCAAAATGAACCGCCTTAGCAAAATATTCATCTAAATCACTAGCTACAAACTCGCTTAAATTTGTATTTGTTAGTATGCTATTTGCAGCCCTTGTTAGCAAACTATTGCCTTTTAGGGCAATTACTGGCACGCCCATCATCAAGGCCTCAGCCGTGGTTGTAAATCCACAAAACGGAAAGGGATCAAGGCAAAGATCTATTAAATTATAAGTATTTAGCGTTTTATAGCGTGGCGTAGTAAAATCCAAAATAAAGCGATCCCCACTAACTCCATAACGCCCAAACCACTCCCTTATGCGCTCTTTTTGGCTTTCATCGGTTAGTTGTTTGTAGTTTAAAAATAATTTAGAATTTGGCACAGCAAGCAAGATTTTTGCCCAAAGAGCCACTACTGTATCATTCATTTTATAAATATTATTAAAACTACCAAAGGTAAAATAGCCGTTTCTTTTATAAGGTGCGTCTTGGTTTATGGATAAAAGCTCGTTAGTATCGATATCTGGTGGCATAGTAAAATGCCACCAATTTTTTGGCAGATTAAATATTCTCTCGCTTACTGCTTCATGCTCGCTAGCTGGCATTAAAATAGGATCACCTACTATATAATCAATACTATGAAGTCCCGTGCTAAAAGGACAACCAATATAAGTAGCACTAACTGGCGATGGCTTAAAATCATGAGTAAGCAAGGCATTATAGCCAGTATGCCCGCTAAGGTCTAATAAAATATTTATGCCACATTCGTGGATTTTAGCTGCAGCTGCTGCTGGGCTAATGCCTGCTATGCTTTGCCAGCTTGTAAAATGTGGCTTGATTCTAGCGCTTAAATCATCTTCTATGCCATGCGTAACAAAGGCGTAAAGCTCGAAAATTTTTTTATCCAAAAGCTTAAATGCACCCTCTAAAACATAGCCTACTGGGTGATTTTTTAAATCGCCAGAGGTCATACCTATGCGAAGTTTTTTATTATGCTTTTTTAAATATGCCCTAAGAGCTTCACAAGAGCTAGGCTCTGCCATCACCGGTGGCAATTTATCAAGCTGGCTAAAATCCCAAGCTTTTGCGGAGTTTAGGTTTAGGCTTTTTAGATCGCTGCTTAAAAACTCATCTACTCCAAATTTTTTACACTCATAATCTTCATAAACAAAGCGAGTCTTAGCAGCTACGATATCGCCGTATCGTTTGGCTAGTTTAAAAATTTCTTTTTCGTCTTTGCCGTGAATGTAATGGCAAGTCCATAACATCCCACTAATCAAATCAGCATTTTCTAAGAGCAAAAACTGCCTATCATTTACATCTATTTCATCTTTTTGTGTAACTATTTTTAAATCATTTATGATTTTTTGCCTGTGGAGATTTAGCACTTTTGTATAACAACTCTCCCATTTTTCGTATTCATTTATATTATTGTAGCACTGGGATAATAATCCTAAGACTTCCTCGTTATCTGGGTGTTTTTCTAAAACTTTTTCTAGCTCTTTGATAGCATCAAAATATTTACCTTTTTTTTCAAATATCTTAGCGTTTAAGATATCTATGTGCTGGCTGTTTGGCTCTACTTCTTTAATTTTATCTATTAGCTTAGTGGATAATTCTAAAAGCTTTTGCACGCCTGTTTCTATGGCTATTTCAGCTTGGGTTTTATATATAGCCACATCTTCATCTGCCTTGCCATCTTTTACTAAAAGCTCTAAGGCATTAAAGGCTCTTATATAATCTTTTTGCGCATAATACAAAGAGCTAAGCTTTTTTAGGGCGTGGGTTTTAACATCGTCAATCATCGCCGCACGGCTATAAAATTTAATCGCAGTATTTAAATCAGCATTGCTAGCAAAGGCATTAGCAAGAACCATAGTGTTTTTAGCATCATCTGGGTAAAAATCAAGCAAAGATAAAGCCGCATCAAGCCCTAGGCTAAACTTGCTACTTTTAAACATTTCATTTGCGCTGGTTTTTTGTTGCATTTTTTGCTCATCGCTAGCGTTAATTATATTTACGCTTAGGGCTGTGATTTTGGTGATTATTTCATTATAAACATTTTTTTGGTAAGGATGGATATTTAATAATAAAGCCATAATATCTAGCTTTTTAATATTTTGATTTTCTAAGTTTAATAGCACAATTATGGCAATTTTTAATTTTTTGTTAATTTCAAGTGCCTTTTTTGCTAGCTCTTTTGCTTTAATTGCGTCATTTTCTTTTAGGCTCAAATAAGCCTCAAAGCTTAAAATTTCAGCATTTTGGCCTGGGGTTTTGGCTAGATTGTAGGCTTTTTGTAATTCATCTTTTGCCTGAACAAAATCTTTTTCGTAAATAGCGATATTTGCTAAAACTAAATGATTTTTAAAATTTGGATAAATTAGAGCTTTTTGGGCTAGCTCTCTTGCTTGTTGAATGTCGTTTTTGCCAAGCATAATAGCACAAAGAATGCGGTATTTCATAGCTTCATAAAGCTTTGCGCATTCAAAATGCCCAGCCTCATCTAAAAAAGCCTGAGCTTTTGCTTTATTGTCCATATCAAAAGCCAAAAGAGCCAAAAAAATCAAAGCATTTGCGTAAAACTCTTTTAGTTGCGGGCTTGGGTTTTGTGGTAATTCATAGCTTTTTGAAATTTTAAAATTTGCGCTGTTTTTTGTGTCTTTATTTTCATCAATCTTGCAAGCCTTGATATTTGCGTGATAAAACGCCACAAGCACGCAAGCAAGGGCATAAAACGGATCTTTATCATTTTCATAGCTTAAAACTCCATGCTCTAAAAATTGCGGTGCGTGATTTGGATTTTGGCTGTATGCGCTAAAACTATCGGCTTGAAAATGCGGGTTTTGATCTAAAATATGTTTTTGTGGGTTAGCGCATAAATCAGCTAAGAGCTGGTGCGCGCTTAAATACAGCCCAGCATCATCTAGCCTGCGCTCTCTTTCATTTGCAATGGCTAAAATTCCATAACTTTTGCTTTTAGCATCTAAAATTTTAACGCTAAGTGGAGCGTTTGCGTTGATGGCTTTTAGAGCAAATTTCATAGCTTGTTGATTTTGGCGATCGTTTAATAAAAGCTCGGCTATGCCACAAAGCGCTCTTATATCGTCTTTTTTGTGCGAGAGAATTTGATTAAAAAGATTTAAGCTTTTTTGTGGATCTTTTGTGATTAAATCCCCAGCTTGCTCTAAAAGTTCGTTCATTTTTGCGCCTTTTTTTAAAATTTTAAGGGCAAGTATATCAAAAAAAAAAAAAAACGATATAATTAACGCTTGCTTTTTCAAACTTACTTACACACAAAGCCAAAAAAGGATAAAAATGAAGGTTTTACTTTTAGCAGGTGGGCTAGGCACTAGGCTAAGCGAAGAAACAGATTTGCGCCCAAAGCCTATGGTAGAAATCGGCGGCAAGCCTATTCTTTGGCATATAATGAAAATTTATTCTACTTATGGATTTAATGATTTTGTAATTTTGCTTGGGTATAAGGGTTATTGTATAAAAGAGTATTTTGCAAATTATTTTTTACACAGAAGCGATGTGAGCATAGATCTTGCAAATAACAAAATGGATATTTTAAACACATCTAGCGAGCCATGGCGCGTAAGCTTGATAGATACAGGCCTTGATGCAATGACTGGCGCGCGCGTAAAACAAGCCAAAAAAATCATAGGCGATGAAGCCTTTATGCTAACTTATGGCGATGGCGTAGCAAATATAAATATAAATGAACTTTTAAAATTTCACAAAAGCCACGGCAAGCTTATGAGTATGACATCAGCTCAGCCAGAGGGCAGATTTGGCGCGCTAAATCTTAGTAGTAATAATCAAGTTTTAGAATTTAAAGAAAAGCCAAAAGGCGATGGTAGCTGGATAAATGCTGGGTTTTTTGTGTGTGAGAATAAAGTTTTTGATTATATAGGCGATGGCGATGATGTGATTTTTGAGCAAGAGCCTTTAATGAATCTAGCAAAAGATGGCGAAATTTTCACCTACAAACACAATGGCTTTTGGCAACCTATGGATACCTTGCGTGATAAAAACAAGCTAAATGAGCTGTGGAATACTAAAAACGCACCTTGGAAAATATGGTAAAACGCAAAATGTTAAAATTTTATAAAAATAAAAAAGTTTTCATCACCGGACACACTGGATTTAAAGGCACTTGGCTAACTAGGGTTTTACTTTTTGCTGGTGCTGATGTGGCAGGCTTAGCACTTAATGCGCCCACAAACCCTAGCCTTTTTGAGCTAAGCAAAACTAGCAAGGATATAAAATCATTTATCGCTGATATAAGAAATAAAGATGAAGTAATAGATAAAATTGTAAAATTTCAACCTGATATTATTTTTCACCTTGCAGCACAGCCACTTGTTAGAGCAAGCTACGCTGATCCTGTTTATACCTACCAAACAAATATAATGGGAACGATTAATGTCTTAGAGGCGTTAAGACAATGTGCTAGCGCAAAATCTTTTATCAATATAACCACCGATAAAGTTTATAAAAATAAAGAATGGCTTTGGGGTTATAGAGAAGATGAAGAACTTTGTGGCTTTGATCCTTATTCAAACTCAAAATCTTGCTCTGAACTTATAACATATAGCTATAAAAATTCGTTTTTTAACACCACAAACGCGCCAGCTATTAGCACAGCTAGAAGTGGCAATGTAATAGGCGGTGGGGATTATTCGCTTGATAGAATAATCCCTGATTGTATTCGCGCCACACAAAAAAATCAAAGCATACAACTTCGCAATCCAAACTCCACAAGACCTTATTGGCATATTTTAGATTGTTTAAATGGCTATTTATTACTAGCAATGAAACAATACAATAATAAAAATTTAGCAAGCTCATATAATTTTGGCCCAAATGATGAATCTTGCATTAGCACTGGCAAATTAGCTAGTTTGTTTTGCGATGCCTGGGGAGATGGCGCAAATTGGGTTAGCGTAGCGCAAAAAAACGCCCCACACGAAGCAACCTTTTTAAAACTTCAATGCGAAAAGGCTAAAAATGCTCTTAATTGGCAACCAAAATTAAGCATAAAAGAAGCGGTAAAAAAAGTAGTCTTATGGCATAAAGCACTAGATAATGGAGTTTGTGCTAGCAAAATAACAGACCAACAAATAAAAGAATATTTTGGAGTTTAAAATGTTTAAAAACAAAAGCAAAGACGAGGCGAGATTAGAAATTTTAAATGCCATTAAGCAATATTATGAAACTTTCTTAATCCAACCTGAATATAAAGATGGCGATAGGATAAATTACGCAGGGCGTGTGTTTGATGCGCAAGAAATTTTAAATTTAAGCGATTCGGCATTGGAGTTTTGGCTAACTGCTGGCAAATACACACAGCGTTTTGAAAAAGAGCTAGGCGAGTATTTAAATCTGCCTTATGTTAGCCTTGTAAATTCTGGTTCAAGCGCGAATTTATTGGCCTTTATGGCTCTTACTAGCCCACTTTTAAAAGAGCGCCAAATAAAACGCGGCGATGAAGTAATAAGCGTAGCGTGTGGCTTTCCTACTACAATTACACCGATTTTACAATACGGAGCGGTGCCTGTTTTTGTCGATGTTTGCCTAGAAAGTGCCAATATAGAGGTGAAATTTTTAGAACAAGCCCTAAGCAACAAAACAAAAGCCGTGATGTTAGCGCATTCTCTTGGCAATCCTTTTGATATAAAGGCCATAAGTGAGTTTTGTAAAAAGCATAATCTTTGGCTAATTGAAGATAACTGCGATGCGCTCGGCTCAGAATACACCCTAAATGGCAAAACCGCCAAAACCGGCACCTTTGGTGATATTGGCACTTCTAGCTTTTATCCTGCTCATCATATTACTATGGGCGAAGGTGGCGCACTTTATACAAACTCAGCCTTGCTTGATCGCATTATACGCTCATTTAGAGATTGGGGGCGGGATTGTTATTGTCTTGGTGGCTGTGATAATACTTGCGGGCATAGATTTAGCAAGCAATACGGCAAATTACCCCTTGGCTACGATCACAAATACACTTACAGCCATTTTGGCTATAACCTAAAAGCTACTGATATGCAAGCTGCTATTGGTTGCGCTCAGCTTGAAAAGCTAGAATATTTTACAAAACGCAGACGCGAAAATTTTGAATACTTAAAGGCTAAATTACAAAACACGCAAGATAAGCTACTTCTACCAAATCCTAGCCCTAATTCAAATCCTAGCTGGTTTGGCTTTTTAATAATTTGTAAAGATGGAGTAAATAAAGCAAAGCTTGTAACAGCACTTGAAAGCCAAAAAATCCAAACAAGAGCAGTTTTTGCTGGTAATATCATAAAACATCCTTGCTTTGATAGCATTAGAGATACTTCTGCTTACAAAGTAGCATCCACGCTAACAAACACCGATAAAATAATGAACGATGGCTTTTGGCTGGGAGTTTATCCTGGTATGAATAATGCTATGCTTGATAAAATCGCAAAAGTTATAATAGAAAATTTATAATGAACAAAAGCTTTTTAATCACTGGCGCAAGCGGGTTTTTAGGCTATCATCTTGCTAAAACGCTTTTAGAAAAAGGCATAAAAGTAATAGCCATAAAACGCCCAAATTCTAAATTATGGCGATATGAAAATTTAAGCAATCATAATTTAAAATTTTATAATGTAGAAAATTTAGAAAGTGCTTTTAAAGAAAATAATATAACTTGCATAATGCACACCGCTTGCTTATATGGGCGAAATAATGAAAATTTAAGCGAGCTTTTAAATGCAAATGTGATTTTTGGCTTAAAAGTGCTTGAAATGGCTAAAAAATATAAAATTTTAACCTTTTTTAACGCCGATACCCTACTTTCAAAAAATATAAATAATTACGCCCTAACAAAGCATCAATTTAGCCAGTGGCTTAAACGCGATTTAAGCCAAACGCAAATTTTTAATATGAAAATAGAACATATGTATGGCATAAAAGATGATAACAACAAGCTTATAGCGTGGCTTATAAATGAATTAATAAATAACGCCACTCAAATCAATCTAACAGCCTGCTTGCAAAAGCGCGATTTTGTTTATATCGATGATGTGGTAAGGGCGTATTTGGCTGTGTATGAAAATAAAAATTCTTTTGGCAAATTCACTGAGTTTGATGTAGGCACGGGCGAACAAATCGTGCTAAAAGAGTTTTTGCTAGAAATTTATAAGCAATGTAAGGCTAGGTTTAATTTTAATACAATCTTAAAATTTGGAGCAAAGCAAATGAGAGAAAATGAAGCCATGGAGATTATAGAAAATGTTGAGCCTTTAAAAAATTTAGGCTGGATGGCACAAAATAATTATAAGCATAATATTAGCTTAATAATTGATTATTATTGCGGGGGGGGGGGGTGTAATTTTAAATGCGCTTTTAGCCCTAAATCCAAAAAGCAGTAAAAAGGTGGCGTGATGATAGAGCTAAGTAGCACACCATTAAATGGTTTAAAAATAATTCAAACAAAACATTTTTGCGATGAACGCGGGGTATTTCATAAATTTTTTTCAAAAACTGAGTTTGAAATTTTAGGGCTAGAAAGCGATTTTAAAGAAGCGTATTATTCAATAAATAAAAAAAATGTGCTTCGTGGCATGCATTTTCAAATCCCACCAGCAGAGCATACAAAACTAGTATATGTTACAAATGGCAAAATTTTAGATGTGTGCTTAGATATTAGGGCAAACTCTACTACTTTTGGCAAATATTTTAGCGTAGAGCTAAGTGCTGATGTGCCAAAATGTCTTTATATTCCAGCGGGTTTTGCGCATGGTTTTTTAACACTTGAAAATAACACCTGCGTTCATTATCTCCAAAGCACTTGCCATGATATTTCGTGCGATATGGGGATAAGCTATGATAGTTTTGGCTTTGATTGGGGAGATGGCAAAAAAATAATCTCAAAGCGCGATAAAAATCATATAAATTTTAATGATTTTATATCACCATTTAAGGATTAAAATGAAAAAAGTGCTACTTACTGGTGGGACTGGCTTTATAGGCCAAGCAGTAGTTGAAATTTTACTAAATAAAGGCTATGAGGTTCATTTGATTTCTACTAAAACACAAAAGCAAAAACAAGGCGTTATAAATCATCAAATCAATTTACTTGATGATAAAGCACTTGGTGAGTTTTTTGCTAAACACTCTTTTGAGAGTGCTATTTATTTAGCCTGGTATGTAAATGCTGATTATCAAACAAATGATATAAATTTAGAATGGATCATTGCTACTTTAAATTTTATAAAACTATTTAAAGAAAATGGCGGTAAAAAATTTCTAGCTGCTGGTAGCATGCTAGAATACGATCTTAAATACGGCTATTTAAACGAAGATTTAAGCCCGCTAAATGCTAGCTCGCTTTATGCTAGTAGCAAAACTGCCTTATATAAAGCCCTTAGTGCTTATTGTAAAAAATATGATATTGATTTTAAATGGGCAAGAATTTTTAATGTATATGGGCCAGGTGAAAAAAGGCAAAGACTTATGCCATCTGTAATTATTTCTTGTCTTAAAGGCGATGATGTGAGAGTGTCTGATTGTTTGAACTTTCAAGATTATTTATATGTTAGTGATATGGCTGGCGGCATTGTAATGCTATTTGAAAGCCCATTTAATGGTGCTATGAATATTTGCTCAAATCAACCCGTGCAATTACGCTATATAGTAAATAAAATAGCAGAGCTTACAAATTTTAAAGGCAAAATTCTCTACGGCTCCGTGCTTACAAAAGTTAATAATAATGTAATAGTAGGCAATAATCAAAAGCTTTTAAATCTAGGTTGGCGGGCAAAAATCTCACTAAATATTGGCTTAGAAAAAACAATATCTTATTGGAAAGACAAAATATGAATATAACAATCTTAGGCGCTGGTATCTCTGGCATTAGCGCAGCTTATCATCTAGGCTTAAATGGCAAGCATTGCGTGATTTTTGAAAAAAGCGATGATTGGGGCGGGCTATGTGGAAATTTTAATATCAATGGCTTTCGTTTTGATAAATTCGTCCATCTTAGCTTCGCTGATGATCCTTACATAAAAGAGCTTTTTGCGAGCCAAACGCCATTATACGAGCATCCAAGCCTATGTTATAATTATTATAAGGGCTTTTGGCTAAAACACCCAGCTCAAAACAACCTAGCACCGCTCCCAAACGATGAAAAAGTAAAAATCATCACTGATTTTATCTCCCGCCCCAAGAAAAAAGCCATCAAAAGCTACGATGAATGGCTTATTTGCCAATATGGCGAGTATTTTGCTAAAAATTTTCCATTTAAATACACTAGAAAATATTGGTGCCAAGAACCAAGCAAGCTAGAAACAAAATGGATAGGCGCAAGAATGTATCAGCCTAGCTTAGAGCAAATTTTAAAAGGCTCATTTGAAGTTCAAAAAGATAATTTTTATTACACAAATTTTATGAGATATCCTAAAAATGGCGGATTTGCCTCGTTTTTTGCTAAATGCAAGCAAGATTTAAATATAAATTTTAATAAAGAAGTTATTAAAATAAACCCAAAAGATAAAATTTTATATTTTAGCGATAACACCACGCAAAATTACGATAAATTAATTTCATCATTGCCCCTGCCATACATAGCCCAAATCATCGACAATGTGCCAAAAAATGTTTTATTAGCGGCTCAGGCTTTGCGTTATACTAGCGGCTTTATGCTTAGCCTTGGGTTTAACAAGCCAAATATCCCAAAATGGCTGTGGTTTTATATTTACGATGATGATATTTTATGCTCCCGGGTGCATTCGCCAAGCCTAAAATCCCCAAATAACGCGCCAAAAGGCTGCAGCTCTTTACAAGCTGAAATATATTTTGATTGCAAGGCCAAAATCCCAGATAAAAATCTAATCGCTAAAAACACCATAGAAAAACTAAGCAAAATGGGGCTTTTTGATAAAAGCGACATAATCCTAAGCGATATAAGATTTGAAAAATACGCAAATATTACCTTTGATCACAAGATCTACAAAAATAGAAAAATCGTGCTAGATTTTTTAGCCAAAAACGGCATCGAAAGCATCGGCAGATTTGGTAAATGGGAGTATTTATGGAGCCATCAAGCCTTTAAAAGCGGTATGGAAGTGGCTTTGAAATTTTAAAATTATATTTTGGCTGAGTGCTTAAAATTTATGGCTTTAAATTAAAATTTTAAAATTAAAATTTGGCTTGATGATTAAAAAATTAATGCGCTAGTTGCGCGCTAGCAAATGCGCGCTAAATTTAGGGCTAAAATCACAAAACAGCCCGCTAAATGTAAAATTTTAAAATTTATATTTTCAAAAATCCCGCAAATTTTAAAGATCCAAATTTCTAAAAATCCCCCAAATTTTAAAACACCACTGTTTTGTTTTTATACACAAAAACCCTTTCATCAAAAACCAAATCCAAAGCGCGTGAAAGCACGATTTTTTCTACATTTGCGCCAGCTCGCCGCATTTGCTGCCAGTTCATTTCATGGCTTACGCGCACGACATCTTGCGTGATAATTGGCCCTTCATCTAAATCATTTGTTACAAAATGCGCTGTTGCGCCGATGATTTTTACTCCGCGATCATAAGCTTGCTTGTATGGGTTAGCACCGATAAATGCGGGCAAAAACGAATGATGAATGTTTATGATTTGCCTAGGATATTGCCCTACAAAATCAGGGCTTAAAATACGCATATATTTTGCTAGCACCAAATAATCAAAACTAAAATTTTTAAGCTCGCTTAAAATGGCATTTTCGTGTTTGGCTCGCTCTAAATTATCGCTTGAAATACAAATAAAAGGAATATCAAACTTTTTAACAAGCCCGCTTAAATCATTATGATTTGCAATCACCCCTAAAATATTTGCGCCCAAATCCCCGCTTTCATAGCGCAAAAGCAAATCCCCAAGGCAATGGTTTTCTTTTGTAGCCATTATCACAATGTCTTTTTTTCGCGCAAGCGTGCAATAAACTTGCGCACCGCGTGGCAAATACGCTTCTAGCGTGTTTGTAAGCTCTTTTGTATCCACCTTGCCATTTAGCTCAGCTCTCATATAAAAGCGATTATTTTCGTGATCGACAAACTCACTTGTATTTTCGTAATTTAAGCCATTTTTAAAAATCACTTCACTAATGCGTAAAATCAGCCCCTTTTCATCATTACAAGATACTTTTAAAATAGAATCCATTCTTACCTCTTTATAAAATTGCTTTAAAATTGTATTTTTTGCTAGCGTTTATATAATCTTGTTTAGTATCGATACCTACGCTATTTGTGGCGATTTTTAACATTGCGATTTTTTTACCTGCGCTAAGAGCTCTTAGCTGCTCTAATTTCTCAGCATTTTCAAGCCCATGCTCACAAAATCCACAAAACTCTCTAAGCCCAGCTACGCTATAAGCATAAATGCCAATATGCCCGAAATATTCGTGCGTTTGCCTATCTTTGCTATCGCGCACAAAAGGTATAATTGAGCGCGAAAAATACAAGGCAAAACCAGCACTATCAAGCACTACTTTTACTAGATTTTCATCATTTGCAAGATTAAAATTTACACTCTTATAAGCACTAGCCATAAACGCGCCGTTTTTTATGGCGTGCTGGGCAAAATCCTTAAAAAAAAGCAAATTTTCAAGCTCAAAAAACGGCTCATCGGCTTGAATGTTGATAATTATTTCATCATCTTTAAGCCCTAAAAGCTGGCAAGCTTCGTTTATTCTATCGCTACCGCTTTGATGGGTTTTGCTTGTTAAAACAGCGTTTATGCCACGCTCTTTGGCGATATTTGCCACGCTTTCATCATCACAAGCTAATACCACCTCATCTGCCCTGCTAGCATTTTTAGCCGTATAAACGCACATCGGCTCGCCATTTATATCGCATAAAATTTTATGCCTAAAACGCGTGCTAGCTAGTCTTGCGGGGATTATTATCATTTTAGCCACTCGCTTATTAGAGTTTGAATTTCATCTGTATGGCAGGTTTTTTCTTGCCAAGAATTATTTTCAAAAAGCGCGCTAATTTGTGCTGGCAATTTTACATTAAACTCGCTTGAAAGTGCGTTCATTTGCTCTTTTTCATTCACGCAAGGCGCGTTTTTTATGGCATTTATCATACTTGGGGTAAATTTTACCCATTGCGCTGTCGAAGCGATTATATCGCCTTTTTTAGCGATTTTAAGCGCTGTGGCAGTGTGTGGGTCAATCAATGCTCCCATTTTTGCAAATTCTCTTATAAAGCCGGCACATTCATCATCATTGCAATAATTAGCATAAAAAATTTCTTGTAAGCTTTTTAATTCATCTTTGCTTAGGGCATATTTTTTATGCTCGTTTAACGCGTCCATTAATTCTTTTGTCCTAAGCGCGCCAAAAAGATCAAAAAGCACGCGCTCGATATTTGAGCTAATCAAAATATCCATAGCCGGCGAAATAGTTTGCTTTAATGTCCTTTTGCTAATATCATAAATGCCAGTATTTATAAAATCTGTTAGCACATTATTTTCATTTGAAGCAATGCCGATTTTTGCTATATTTGCGCCCATTTTTTTAGCATAATACGCACCTAAGGCATCGCCAAAATTACCACTTGGCACCACGATATTTACGGGATTTTGACTAGCAATCTTTATGCTAGCGTATAAATGATAGATTATTTGAAATAATATCCGCCCAAAATTTACCGAATTAGCAGCGCTTAGCTTAAAGCCCTTAGCCTTTAAAACATTCTTAAAATCATCATTTCCAAGCAAGGCTTTAAGCGTGCGCTGAGCATCATCAAAATTTCCCCTAATCCCAAGCACCAAAGAATTACTAAAACGCGAATATGAGAGCATTTGAAGCTTTTGGGTTTGGCTAGTGCCGCCACTTGGATACATACAAACCACGCTTACATTTTTAGAGCCACCAAAGGCTTCAAGCGTAGCTGGGCCAGTATCGCCTGAGGTCGCAACGATGATTAGGTATTTTTGACTGCTAGCAAGCTCTTCTAAAAGCGCGCCAAAGGGCGCTAAGGCCATATCTTTAAATGCGCGCGTAGGCCCATGCCAAAGTTCATTAAAATAATACCCATTAATTTCATTTAAGTGCGTAGGCTCGCCATCATCAAAGCTATCATAACGCCTCAATGCGCGCTCAAAAATCTCCAAATCCAAATCAAAATCAAAAGCTTTAATCACCCTTAAAGCTAGCTTTTTATACGCGCCTTTTTCATTAATTATTTGCCTGGCTTCATTAAAAAAATCCTCATCTAAATGCGGTAAATTTTGTGGCGCATAAAGCCCGCCATGAGCGCCAATAGGCGAAAGTATAGCCTGGCTAAAACTCACCTCATCGCAATGTTGATTCGCATTTAATCTTGTGCTTGTTAGTTTCATTTTTATCCTTTTAAAATTTGCTTTAAAATTTTATTTTTAAGTAATTATCGTTCCTATGCCCTCATCTGTAAAAAGCTCCAAAAGCAATGAATGCGCTACCCTGCCATCTATAATATGCACGCGCCCTACTCCGTTATTTACACACTCCAAGCAAGCATCTAATTTTGGGATCATACCACCATTTATTGTGCCGTCTGCTTTTAAAGTGGCGATTTTTTGGGCATTTAAGCGACTTATAAGCTCGCCATTTTTATCCAAAACACCACTAATATCGCTTAAAAAAATCACCTTTTGTGCGCGAAGCTTCATCGCTATGGCACTAGCGCAAGAATCCGCATTTATATTATAACTTCTAGCATTTTCATCACTTGCAATAGGCGCAATTACAGGCACGATATCGCTGGTTAAAAGCGCTTTGATTACTTCATCATTTACACTAGTTATTTCGCCTACAAGCCCGTATTTGCCATTATTTAGCGGTTTTGCTTTTAGCATACCATCATCTTTGCCACTAATTCCCACAGCCCTTGCGCCGTGGCGGACTAAAAGGCTAGTTATTTGCTTATTTATCAGCCCGCTTAGCGTCATTTCTACAATCTCCATAGCCTTTTCATCAGTTACTCTAAGCCCATCTACAAAATCACTTTTAATATCTAATTGCTCCAAAAATGAGTTTATTTTTTTACCGCCACCATGAACTACTACAACCTTAATGCCTATAAGCTGTAAAAGCACGATATCACGGGCAAAATTATCCTTTAAGCTCTCATCAATTTGTGCTGAACCGCCATATTTAACGACAAAAATCTGTCCGCGAAATTTTTGGATATATGGCAGAGCCGATAGTATTATTTCAGCCGTTTTGTAGTGATTTTTCATTTTAAATCCTTAAAACTTGTTATATAATTTTCTAATTTTTGTTTAAAATTATCGCTTAATTCGCTTTTTAATACCAGCAACGAAAGCGGTAAATTAAAATTTCTAACCTTAACAAAATCCTTAGCCGTAAGCAAAATGCTACTTGCGCCATGCTTTTTTAGCAAATCTTCAAGCTCAGCCTTTTTATAATCATAATGATCAGCAAAAAACTCACGCCCCACGCATTTATCAAAGACAAATTTTAAACGCCCTGGATTTGCTATGCCCGCGATTAAAAGCATTTTTTCACTTTCGTTTAAAATTTCAATTTTGCTTAATATATCGTCTTTTTGCGGTATAAAATCTGCTAGGGCGTAATAACTTTTTGGGTAGCGATACGCCCCGCTTGGTATTGTCAAATCGCTTTTTGGCTCCACGCTAGGATAAAGCAAAATATTAAACTTTTCAATGCCAAACTTACCAAAACCATCATCGAGCAAAACAAGCTCCCCTCCGCGCTTTATGGCCTCATTTATCCCATCAGCTCTATTTTCGCTTACTATCACATTAGCCTTAGGACAAAACAAAGCATACTCCATGGCTTCATCGCCGCTAGCATTAACATCGCATAAAATTTCGCCATCTTCGCAAACTAAAATCAAACCCTTGCTTTTGCGTTTATAGCCACGCAAGATTATAAAAGTGCGGTATTTTTGGCTAAATAATTCAAAAATCGCCTTAGTTAGGGGCGTTTTACCACTGCCGCCAAGGATTAAATTACCAACGCTAATTACAGGCACACAAAATTTCACAGGTTTTATAAAAAGCTTTTTTAATCTTATAAAACAGCTATAAAGCAATGAAATAGGCGTAAAAATCACAGATAAAACGCGCTCAAAAACGCCCGGATTATAAAAATAAACATTCACCCAAGCGTGAAATGATTTTTTCATCTAAATTAAACTCTTGTGCTTGCTACTAGCTTTACACTTTTACAAACATAAGCTATTTCATCATCGCTTAAATCACCATATATTGGCAAACTAAGCACTTGCTGATATACTTTTAGCGCATTTGGAAAATCACCGATTTTGTAGCCGTATTTTTGCTTATAATAACCCAGCAAATAAAGCGGAATATAATGCAAACCAACATTTATGCCATTTGCTACTAATTCTTTGGCAAAACCATCGCGGTTTTTATCTATTTTAATGATGTATTGCGTATAGATATGATCGCGCTTAGCTACTGGAATGCTGATATGCTCGGTATTTGAAAGCTGGTCATCATAAATGCTAGCAATTTGCTTGTGCTTTTTAATGCGGTAATCAAGTTTTTGAAATTGCGCTATGCTAAAAGCAGCGCAAAGCGCGCTTAAATCATATCTTTGGCCGATACTATCTACATCGTAAAAATACCCTAAATTACCCTCTTTATCAAAACTACTTTGCCTAATAGAATGCGAGCGAATTAAGCGTGCGTTTTGTGCGATTTTATCATCATTTGTGAGCATTAGACCGGCCGAGGATAAATAAGAGCGCGTTTGATGTTGCGCGCCAAAACAGCTTATAAAGCTATCCTTGCTGCCAATTAGCTTTTTTTTGTAGCGCGTCCCTACTGGCGAATCATCAATTATTTTTATATTATGAAGTTTAGCAATGGCGCGTATTTCGTCCATTTGCGCGCTTTGCCCGGCTAAATGAGTTACAAAAATTGCCTTTAATTTTTTGCTTTTATGCTTTGAGATTGCGTGCTGTAAGGCATCTAGGTTGATTGTAAAATCATCTTGATTTACATCTACAAAAACCGGCTCAGCATCAAAATACCTTATCACCTCAGCCACACTAACAAAGCTAATCACAGGACAAATTATCTTATCACCGCGCTTAATATCTAGCGCACAAAGTGCCAAATGCTTAGCCGCCGTGCCTGAAATAGTAGCTATTGCGTGCTTAGCGCCAAAATATTCTTGTGCGATTTTCTCAAAAGCACTAGCGTTGTAGCTATGATCGCCATCAAGCGTGGCATTTACAAACTTGCGCTCTGTTTCATCTATCATCGGTCTAAATAATGGAATTTGCATACCTTGCCTTTATTTGCTTTTAAAATTTTAAAATTTACTCTAAAATGGCAGGCATTTTTAGCTTGAAAGCGTTATTTTTTACTCTTTTTAGCACAAACTCGCTAAGCTCTGCCCCATAATTTTTAATCAAATCTTTTTCATCTAAACCAGCGCAAATACCCTTTAATACAGCATCTAGCTCAGTATAATTAAAGCCCATCTCGCCCTCATCACTTTGATTTATCCATAAATCAGCACTTGGGGCTTTATTTATTATATTCTGGCTAAGCCCTAAAAAACGCGCAAAATCAAATAAATCACTTTTAAAAATATGCGCTAGCGGATTTAGCGCACAAGCCATGTCGCCATAAATCGTGCCATAGCCTAGCATTTGCTCGCTTTTATTGCTAGTGCCAGCAACTAGCAAAGAATTAAGCGCGCTATAATCATACAAAAGCACCATTCTAATGCGCGCGGTGATATTACCAGCGCGTAATTTAGCGCAATTTGTGCTTAAATCATCTATGCTACATTTTTGTAAAAAACTATCTAAAATGCTTTGTATATTTAAAATTTTATATTCTACCTTTAAACTCTTAGCAAGGGCTAAGGCATCGTTAAAATGGCGTTCTTGCGAGGCATTAGTAGGCATAAGCAAGGCTGAGGTGGGCGCAATTTTAGCGCACAAACTAAGCACCACCGCGCTATCAAGCCCGCCACTAAGCCCCACGCAAAAGCCCTTAGCACCGCTATTTTCTAAGTAATCACTCATAAAATTTAAAATATTTTCTTGCATTTGTTTAAAATTAAGCATTTGTAATTTTATTTAAAAAAATGTTAAGATTAGCTTTATTTTAAGGAAGTTTCATGGAAATTTTATCTAAAAGTTTTGGCGAGCTTGGCACGAATTGCTTTATTATAAAAGCAGATTTTGGCTCGTTGATAATTGATCCAGGCATTGGCGCATTTTCTTGGTGTAAAAATAACGCAAAAGACGCACTTGGCATACTTTGCACACACGCACATTTTGATCATATTTATGATGCTTTGCGTATATCAAAAGAGCTAAAAGCGCCTATTTATTTACCACAAGATGATGATATTTTAGCTTCAAGCGATCCGTTTTTAATGCTTGAACAAGCACTAAATGCCGATGTTTTAGTAAAGCCAAATGAAAGAATAAAAATCGGCGAATTTACTTGTGTGTTTCATCATTTTCCAGGACACACGCCAGGATGTTCGGCTATTGAGATTGAAAATTTAAAAGACACTTGGTTTTGTGGGGATTTTTTGTTTAAAGGCTCTGTTGGGCGCTGGGATTTTGAGTTTTCAAACGCTTTATCTATGAAAGCAAGCTTAGAGCGTGTTTTACAAGAACCAAGAAATATTAAATTATACTGCGGGCATGGAGCTAGCACATTTTTAGATAATGAGCGAGAAAATATCCGCAAAATACTAAATATTCATATTTGGCGATAAATTTTAAAAAAATTAAAGCGCGTTATAAAAGGAATTTTATGTTTAATATAGTTTTAGTAAATCCAGCCATACACACAAACACAGGATCGATTGGGCGAATGTGTGTGAATGCAAATTGTGCTTTGCATTTAATCCGCCCGCTTGGTTTTATGATTGATGATAAGCATTTGCGCCGTGCAGGGCTTGATTATTGGGAGCATTTAAGGCTTAAAATTTGGGATAGTTGGGAGCAGTTTTTAATGGCAAATCAAAAACAACAAGAACGCTTTTTTTACGCCACAACAAAGGTCGATACGCCCTATTTTCAAGTTAATTATCAGCTAAATGATTTTTTAATTTTTGGCTCTGAAACGCATGGACTTGATGAGCAAATTTTAAACGCAAATATCGATAAATGCGTAAATATCCCTATGTGCGATGCAGGGCGAAGCCTAAATCTTGCTACAAGCGTTGGCATCATCACCTATGAAGCTATCCGTCAAAATTTCACAAATTTTAATCACAGAAGACAAAAAGGTAAATTACAATGCTAAAAATTTTATGTATTTTTTTATGTATTTTCGCCCTGAATTTAGGCGCAAATAACCTTAAAATCGCTACTTTTAACACGCAAAATCTTTTTGATGGCAAGATTGATGGCAGCGAATATAGCGAGTTTAAAAACGGCTCTTGGGGCATGGGGCAATACACTCACAAACTAAACCAAATCACTACAATCTTGCTTGATTTAAACGCCGATATAATCGCCTTACAAGAGATTGAAAATGAAGGCGTTTTAAAAGATTTAGCACAAAAAACCGGCTATAAATTTTATAAGTTTGCCACGCTTAATTCGCGCTCGCCAGTTGGGCTTGGTTTTTTGAGTCGCTTGCCATTTACAACTACTAAGAAATTTATAGTTGATGGGGTAAAAACTCGCCCTATTTTGATGGTTTGCGTGGATTTTAAAGAGCTTTGTTTATTTAATGCGCATTTGCCAGCCTATAAAAACGATATAAGCCAGCGCAAAAAAGCAGCAAACACCCTAATAAACGCAGCCAAAAACCGCAAAAAAAGCATAATTTTAGGCGATTTAAACAGCCAAAGAGGCTATGGATTTTTACTAGAAAACCTAACAGGCTACAAAAACCTTTGGGATACCAAAAGCGCACCCACAAACAAAAACGCAATAGATCACATCTTGCTTAGCGATGATTTATTTGATACTAAAAAAAATAACGCCACATTTGGCTACAAAAACGCAAGTTTTAATGTCTTTAAAGCCCGCATTAAAGCATCAGATCATAGCCCGCTTTATGCTAGCCTAACAAGCGATAGCGCGTCATTTAGCAATCACCAAGCGCCTCCCCAAAGCAAAATTTTAAACCTCAAAAATGCCACAAGCGTAGATGAAATCTACAAAAGCAAAATCACCCCACATCAAATCACGCTCACAGCTAGCTTTTGTGATAATCACGGCTGCGCACTTAGCGATGAAAATGGGCGCGGGATTTATGCTTATAAACTAAAAGCAAATGAAGGCGATAAACTTACTCTAATAGCTAAAAAAACGAGCGTTTATAAGGGTAACTTAGAGTTAAGAGATTATGAAATTTTAAATAGCCAAAAAGCTACAAGCAAGCCAAAATTTTACTCACTAAAAAACGCAAGAAGCGGTGATGTGCTTTTTGTGAAATTAAATATCCAAAATGGCTACGCAACACTTGATGGCAAAAACTATAAAATTTACTCCCTAAGTGGCAAAAAATCTGGCAAACAAAAAGCGCAAAAAGCGATGTTTTGGATATTTGAAGGGCAAAAAGAGCTGATTATAAAATAAACTAGCACTAAGCAAATTTTAAACTTAAAGCAAATTTTAAACTTGCCTAGCACTACGCTAGGCATTTAAAATTTTAATCTCGCATTTAGGATAATTCTATCACTCTGCCTTGTGAAATTTCAAAATGGCGGTATTCGATGCGAATGTTGCTAGGAATGCGGTGAGTAACCACAATCACGCAAGCATTTAATTCTTCGCGTGCTGAGCGTAAAAGCCGCCAAATAATATCGCTTGAATACTCATCCAAACTACCAGTTGGTTCATCGCATAAAAAAAGCAAAGGATTGTGCGCTAATGCCCTAGCTACTGCTACGCGTTGCTGCTCGCCGCCGCTAAGTTGGGGTGGATAAGAATCAGCCTTGTGTAAAAGATTTACGATTTTTAGCATTTTTTGGGCTTGTTTTGATGAAACATCTTTGCTAAAACCGCGAATTATCAGCGGTAGCATAACATTACGCTCAATATTCCATTCGTCAATCAATCTAAAATCTTGAAAAATCAGCCCCAAACGCTGCCTAAGATCAGCTAGCTTAGAGCCACTAATGCCATTTAGCTTTCTTGAACAAACTTCAAGCTCGCCGCTACTTGGCGCCATCGCACCATAAAGGGCTTTAATTAGCGTGCTTTTGCCAGAGCCGCTTTTACCGGTAATAAATACAAAATCGCGCGTGCCTATGGTAAAGGTGGCATCGCTGATGATATTTTGACCTTTTTCATAGCAAATGCTGAGATTTTTGGCTTCTACAATATTTGGCAAGATAAACTCCCTAAAATAATTTTATAAAATTTCACAAGTTAAAATTTGCTGCATTATCTCGTGCGCTTTTAAATTATGCTCTGTTTTTAGCGGGGTTTTGAGATAATGGGCTTGATTGTTTTGTGCTATGATGTAGCTAGTAACTGGGGCGCTAAATCCCCCAAAACTTGCCTTTAAAATAAAATTATTTTCACCCAAAAGCAAGAAAACGCCCTCTAAATGCACAAAATAATCATCAAATTTAAAGGTTTTATTTTTAAAATTTTCTAAAAATTTTCTAGCGCAAAACTCTTTAAACTCAAAATCTTTATCCTGGCTTTTTAAATCCTGGCTGGTTTTAGTGCAAAAATAAAGCATATCATAAATATCTTTATGCTCGCTAAGCCAGCGCTTTTCGTATTTGCTGATGATTTCTAGGCTGCGGTTTTTGTAAATTTTAATCTTGGCATTTTCTAAATCCAAAAAGCAGGCCAAAGAGGCATCAAAAAATTCCCTATCATCGCTTCTAAGCTCTAAAACTCCACCATTTTTAAGCACTCTATCGCAAATTTTAGCCACTTGCTTATTTAGCACACGGCGACTTGGGCTTTTATTCCACGGCACAGGGAAATGGACAAAAATTTTATCTATTGTATTTGATGGCAATAAACTAAGCGCATTTCTAGCATCGACATTTAATAAAAGCAAATTTTTTAGCCCCATTTGGCTTGCTAATTTGCTAACCTTTATAAGACTTGGACGATGTATTTCTATGCCAGCAAATAGCGTGTGTGGCTCGCTTTGGGCTCTAAAAAGCAAATGCGCGCCAGAGCCAAAACCAATCTCTAAACAAAATTTATTAAAATTTTCATAAGCATTAAAATTTGCTTGCGCAAGATTTTGCGCGCTAAAATGCTTAGCGATTATGCTTAATTCATCTTCATTTATATTAAAGGCTAAATTTTCTGGCTTAGCTTTTTGGTTTATGGCGTTTGTGATGATTTGCTCGCAAAATGCGGCTTTAAAATCGCTCAACCCGCGCTGTAAAATGCTAATATTTGTAGGTTTTAAAATTTTATCGCCCTTGATTAAATAGCTTTGATTGGGGCGTTTTTTAATAATTATTAAAAATTTCTCATCTTTAATCTTAGTAAGCACTAAGCTTGTGTTTGTTTTTTTGCCATCTCTTAGCTCATTTGCTATGGCTATAAACTCACTTTCATTATAGCTAACTGGCAAAGATCGTAGATTTAAGCTTTTACAAATAAAATTTGGCATTTAATTTATGGTAATTTCTGTTTTTACGGTAGCTGTTTTGCTAGGTGCTGATTCTAAGCCATATTGATCTACTGAAATAATGCTATATTCATACTCTACGCCATTTTGTAAATCGCTATCGCCAAAGCTAGTAGCTAAGGTTTCTATGCGATGATTGCCAAGTTTTGAGCTTTTATTTATTATGTATTTTATAGCCTTAGGCTCAGTGCTCCACGATAAATCTATGCGCATACCATTAAACACCGCATCTATTATAGTTGGGGGATTTGGTGCTGCTAGGGTTGAGCCTTGGACGCTTTGGCTTGGTTTTGGGCTTTCTTGGTCGTATTTATCTACGCTAGTTATTTTATAAAGTCTTGTTGTGCCATTTGAGTTTATATAATCTTCATAGCTATTTGTATGCGCGGTGGCTAGCTTAGTAAATGGCAAATACGCGCTTGCTGAGCTATAAATTACATAATGGGAAAACTCATCGCTAGTATTTGCTTGCCAATTTAGCACGATTTTTTTAGGTTGATTATTACTAGCTACTAAGCCACTAACGCCATCTGGCAATGGTTTTGTAGTGCCGTATTTTGCTACATTTGGCTCAGAAATCACGCCTTCGTAAGTTTTAACTCTAATGCGGTAAGCATAAGATTTGCCAGGCTTTACATCTTTATCTATATACTCTACGCTTAGCCTGCCTTTAACCTCAGCTATTTGTTTCCATTTATTTGAATTATCTTGGGATTTTTCTATTATATAGCTAGCCACGCGCATATCACTATGTGGCTTCCACAGCACTTTTGAGCGTCCTGCTAAATCCCCTAGCACTTGTGAAAACTCCACGCTAGGTATTAAATTTTGTGTAGAAATGGTATAAATTTGGCTTTTTTGGCCTTCGCCTTGTTTTGAATACGCGCTCATTGTGTATTGATAAATGCTAGCTGGCTTCAAACCGCTATCTACATAGTGAGTGGCGTAGCGATCATTTATAGTGGCTATTTTTTTGAAATTATTTGTGTTTATATTATCGTTTCTATATAAAATATAACCCTCCACGCTCTCATCGCTTGCGCGCTCCCATTCAAATGCGATTTGGGTCATATCGCTAATGGTTTTTAGATTTGTAATTTGTGCTATATTTATGTTTGCTTGGTTTTGTGGCTGGTTATTTATAACACAACCATTCATCACAATCATCAAACAGCCCGCAAATAACATCTGGCTCAATTTTTTCATCTATTATCTCCTTTGGGATATTTAATTTTTTATAAAATTTATTTGGTAAAGGTGCTACAAAACGCATACGCTCATTAGTGCGCGGATGAATTAGCTCCAATAAATAAGCGTGTAAAAAAAACTCATTCATTTTATCAACGCTCCCCTTAAATCCGTATAAAGTATCGCCTAAAATATGGCGATTAATGCTAGCTAAATGCGCTCTAATCTGGTGCGTTCGCCCGCTAAATAGCTTAGCACAAATCAAATTAGCCAAGCAAGTGTAAAAAGACGCTTGATTTAAGGGTAAATTTTTGGATAAATTATTTTGGTAAATGATATTTTCTTGCTCGCCAAAAATATTTGCAAATGCCGATTTTGCCGATTTTGCCCCACTTTGTCCTGGCTTTGCTATGGCTTTTTTTAGGCGATTTGATTGTGAGCGCGCAAGTGGCCTATCAACTAAACAATTTTGCCTAAGTGCTAAATCGCAAAGTGCCAAATACACGCGCTTTGCGCTTTTATTTGCTAACTGCTGACTCAATGCCTTGCTAGCAAAATTATTTTTAGCCACAACTAGCGCGCCACTTGTGCCACGATCTAATCTATGCACGATGCCAGCGCGATTTTGCCCTAAAATATCGGCAAGTTCGCGCCCGCTATGCTTTAACCACTCCACCAAAGTTATCTCGCCCTTTAAACTTGGCGCGCTATGAACCACCAAGCCATTTGGCTTATCAAGCACCAAAATATCGCCATCTTCATATAAAATTTTAGGCACCAACTCAGCTGGTAACACCTCATCGCCATTAAAATTTTCTAAACAATCTTGCTCTTTAAAATTTTGGCTATCATAATAATTAAATGTGATTATATCGCCATCTTGAACCTTAAATGAAGTTTTTGTGATTAATTTTTGATTTACTAAAACAAGGCCATTTTTTATGGCTTGTGCAATACTAGCGCGACTTAACTCCACTAAATGCGAACACAGCGCCACATCAAGCCTTGCGTTTTGTTTAATAATAAAATTTTTATTTTTTAACTCCATCGAAATAGTTCTCCAAGTTTAGCTTTGTTTTAAAATTTTAAAATTTTTTATTAATAAAATTTTTATCTAAAAAAATTCTTGCTCTTTTAAAAACTCGTATTTATTGAATGATTAACTTTAAAATTTGGTATTTTTTAATTTTTTAGCATATCAAATTTTAAAATTTTATAAATTTGGCTTAAATTTTACTCATTTTTTCGCTTTTTTGCTACAATTCTAGCAAATTTTATCCTAAAAAGCCCGAAAAATCATAAAAGGCAGTGTTTTGATTTCTATTGATAAGCGTCTTTGGACTCATTTTGATTTTATTTCACCTTTGTTTATAATCCCTATAATTATGCTCTCGCATTCATTGATAGCTGATTCATCGCATATGCTAGCTACTAAACAGCTGGTATATTTTGGCGTTGGCGCTGCTGTTTTTATAGCCTTTTTTATCTTGCCGCTTAGGCGCATTGAGTGGCTTATTCCTATGTTTTATTGGTTTTCGATTTTATTGCTTTTGGGCGTGGAGTTTTTTGGCGTTAGCAAACTTGGAGCAAAAAGATGGCTTGAAATTCCTTTTGTGCATTTTACCATTCAGCCTAGCGAAATAATGAAACCAGCGTTTATTTTGATGATGGCGTATTTAATCAAAAAGCATCCGCCAGGGCAAAATGGCTATGGGATTAGGGATTTTTTAAAATTTAGCTTTTTTATTTGCTTGCCTTTTGTGTTAATTTTAAAAGAGCCAGATTTAGGCACAAGCGCGATTTTGCTATTTACAGGCTATGGCATACTTTTTTTAATAGGCGTAAATAAACGCATTTGGTTTTCGTTAATTATCATAAGCGTTTTTGCAGCACCTTTGCTTTATGAGGGCTTGCATGATTACCAAAAAAAGCGCATTATGGATTTTATCAGCAAAGAGCCAAGCTACCAAGTGCGCCAAAGCATCATCGCCATCGGTAACGGCGGACTAACTGGCAAAAGCGAAGAAGAAGCCACGCAAAGCAAGTTTAAGTTTTTGCCAATTTCTACTAGTGATTTTATTTTTGCTTATACTATCGAGCGACACGGCTTTGTTGGCGCTAGCTTTCTTTTAGGACTTTATGGCTTTTTAATCTTGCATTTTTTATCGCTTATAAATCAGCTTAAAAACGATTATTTTGCTAAAAGCGTGTGCGCGGGGCTTGCTATGCTGATTTTTATTTATGTAAGCGTAAATGTGCTAATGACAATAGGCTTTGCGCCCGTTGTGGGCGTGCCACTACCCTTTTATAGCTATGGCGGGAGTAGCTTTATTACTTTTATGTGTATGTTTGGGATTATGCAAAATTTGCTTACTTTTAGATACGACCCAGGCTATAATAGATTGCTAAAAATTAGATTTTAGCTTTTGGCTGGGTTTTTATTATAGCGCGTGGTTTAGGCTATTTATTAGCACAAAATATTTATCAAATTATCGTTTGAAATTTTAAATAAAATCAAAATTTAAAATGCGCGTGGCAAAAGCCACACGCGAAATTTTAGTTAGCTAAAAGAGTGTTGATTTGTGCTTCTAGATAATTTAAATTATGGGATTTTGTGATGGTAGCAGCATCTAAAAGCAAGTTTTGTTTATTTAAATCTGCTACATTTTGTGCGATGTCGTTATTTTGCAAATTAGATTCGCTAGCTCTTGTATCCACCACGCTTTGATTTAGTGAGTTTATGCTACTTAGCATACCATTTTGCGTGCTACCGATATCAGCGCGCATTTTATTGACATCTTGCATAAAATTTTCAATACTACTAGGATTAGAAATATCGATATTATTAACATTTGGCGCGCCTAGATTTAGGCTAAATTCCCCGCCCATAGTTTCAAAATTCATCATCCCGCCAAAAACATTTTGCCCGTTATAAGTGGCATTTTTAATGCTTTCATTCATAGAATCTTTTAGCGCGCTCATTTGGCTTCTAATGGCCGCTTGATAGTCCTTGCCAGCCTCGCTTGCGGCTATGTTGCCATTAGCATCTAGCTCTACGCCGTTGATTGCACGCACAGAAAGCTCAGCCATTTTGCTAGCATCGTTATTTAGATTAGCCAGCGTGCCATCAGCAATTTGCATAATGCCTACTGCGTCATTTGCATTTGCTATGCCTTGCGTTTTGGCATTCGCACTTGCTAGCAGGCTATCAGCTATCATCAAATTAGCCGTATCAGTGCCATTTAATGCGCGCTGGGCGGAGATATTGCCAAGAGCTTTTTGGGCTGTTTTTTGGGCGTTATCCATGTATGTGTTTTGCATACCATTTAGATAATCACTTCGTCCTATTGAGATTGCCATTTTGTCCTCCTTTTAAATTAAACGCTGAAATTTTAAATAAAAAATTTTAAATTTTAGCTTAAAATCGCTCCAAATCGCCTTTAATCCATACTTTTACGCAGTTTAACTGAAAGCTCATGCGCGCCTAAGCCCTCAGCTCTAGCTAGTGCCATACACGCATCGCCTAGCTCGTTTATGGCCTGCTTATTCATAGAAATTATGCTAGTTCTTTTAATAAAATTCATAACTCCAAGTGGCGAGAAAAACCTAGCAGACGCGCCAGTAGGCAAGGTGTGATTTGGCCCTGCTAAATAATCCCCCATAGCCTCAGGCGTATAATGCCCTAAAAATATTGCGCCAGCGTGCTTAATCTTGCCTAAATATTCATAAGGATTATCGCACGCTAACTCTAAATGCTCCACGCTTAGCGCATTCATAATCTCTACACATTCATCAATATCATTAGCTATTATTATGGCTGATTTATTTTCTATGCTAGCGCGGGCGATTTTTTCGCGCTGTAATGATGGCAAAATCGCATCTATTTCATCGCTTACAGCCACAGCAAATTCCTTGCTTGTAGTTAGTAAAAAGCTGCTTGCTAGCTCATCATGCTCTGCTTGGCTTAATAAATCCACGGCTATATGTTTAGCGTTTGCGCTTTCATCGGCTATTATGCCTATTTCAGATGGGCCTGCTATCATATCTATATTAACATCGCCAAAAACAAGCTTTTTGGCCGTTGCCACATAAATATTACCAGGGCCTGTAATAACATCTACTTTTTTAATGCTTTGCGTGCCATAAGCCATAGTTGCTACCGCGCTCGCGCCACCTATTTTATAGGCTTGTTTAATGCCTAAAAGATGCATTGTGGCTAATAAAAGCTCATTTACCTTTCCACCAATTGCTGGCGTGCATACTACTATTTGCTCCACACCAGCAACCAAAGCCGGCACAGCATTCATCAAAAGCGAACTAGGATAAGCCGCCTTGCCACCTGGGATATACAATCCCGCGCGATCAACCGGGGTGATTTTTTGCCCTAAAACCACGCCATTATTTTCAAAACTTAGCCAAGTTTTTTCAAGCTGTTTTTCGTGGTAATTTTTAATGCGTGTATATGCCAAATTTAGCGCATCTTTTAGCTCATTATTTATATTTTCATAAGCTGTTTTCATTTCATCTTGGCTAATTGCTAAATTATCATTTACCTCCCAGCCATCAAATTGTGCGATTTGCTCTTTTAATGCCGCGTCCCCGCGCGCACGAATAGATTTTATTATTTCATTAACCACAGGCATTACGCCTGCCATATCTACATTAGAGCGATTGATTAGCTGATCTAATTTTTCTTTAAAATTTTCATCATTTGAGTGTAGTATTTGCATTTTTTATCCTTTAAATTTTAAAATTTATTTATTTTTAATAACAATTTCTCCATTTTTAACGCCTAAAACTTCTACTTCTTGACCTTCTTTAAACTTTGAAATTTCAGCACTTCTCCAATATGTGCCTTTAAAATAAACTAAGCCATTTTTTATTATGCCAAAGCCCTTTTCATCTAAAAAATTATCATCTGTTTTTTTAACCAGAAAAAATCGTCTAATCGGCGCTCTAATGCTCACAAAAAACACCAAAGAAAGTAGGCAAGCTAAAATCGCCCAAACCCACCACTGCGCATCAATAAAAGCACTTAAAACCGCCACGCAAGCAAAGGCAATGCCAAAAACAAGGCAAGAAAAATCCAAAAAAGCAAGCTCAGCTATAAAAAATAAAAGCGAAATCCCGCCTAAAATTATCCAAGCGCTCATATTTGCGGCTTTTTTGAGCTTAGAAATTCTTTAAACACGCTAAGAGCGCCTATAAGCTCGCTAGTTTCATAAGGGATTAAAATTTTATCATTTGAGCCATTTTTTGCTAGCTCGTTAAAGGCCTTTACGCGTTCATTTGCTAGTAAAAACTCCGCTGCTAATTTAGAGCTAGTCATAGCTAGATTTATGCGCTCCATAGCTTCTTGCTGGCCTTGTGCTAGTGCGATTTGCTCGTATTTTTTAGCATCTGCCATACGCTCGATGGCCTCAGCTTCTAGCACTTTTTCTTGCTTTAAGGCCTCAGCATTGCGAATAAGGGCTGCTTTTTCAGCCTCAGCTTTTAATTCTATGGCGCGTTTTTCTCTTTCGGCTTTCATTTGTAAATTCATCGCTTCTTCTATGCCAGCAGGCACTGAAATTTCTGAAATTTCTACGCGCATTATTTTTACGCCCCAGTTATTTGCTGCATCGCCAAGGGCTATTTGGAGTTTTGAGTTTAGCTGATCGCGGCTTGAAAGAGTAGAATCTAGGCTCATTTCGCCTATGGCACTTCTAATTGTAGTCATAGCTAAATTTGAAATTGCCAAACGATAATTTTCTACATTATATAAAGCCATACGCCCATCAATCACTTTTAAAAACACTATCCCATCAACGGCGATATTTACATTATCTTTTGTGATTACTAACTGCTTGGTGATATTTACTAATTCTTCTTTTACGCTCATTTTTGCTCTAACCACATCAAAAAACGGCACTATGATATGAAAGCCGCCATCAAGCACACGGTAAAATCGCCCTAGCCTTTCTATTATATAAATATCAGCTTGGGATACGATTTTTATGCCCATTTTTACCAAAATTATAATAAGCACAAATAAAATCAGCACAAATACGCTAAGTTCATTCATTTTCAATCCTTTAAAAAATCCGCAAATTGTAGCAAAATATATTTAAATCAGCGAAATTTTAATGTATTAAAATTTGCTAGCACAAAATTTTAATCAACATCAATGCTTTTTAAGCTTGCTTTTTTATAAATTTCTTTTGCTTCATCGCTTAAAATTTCGTTTAAATTCGCATATAAAGGCGCGATGATCTCGCAAGGTGAGCGTGAGCTTTTAGCGCATAAAAAAAGCGCAGTTTTTGCGGATTTTTGCTCTTTTGGGTAAATTAGGCGCATTTTATTTAGTTTTAATTTATTAGCATTAAGAGCTGATATAATCATATCCAAAAAGCGCACATCATAGCAAAACACGAGCTTGCCCTTTGGCAGCAACAATCGCGAACACGATTTTATAAAATCATTAAGATCCATATTTTTATTTTCGCGAGCCAAATTTCGATGAGAATTTGCGCTCTCAAAACCAAAATTATAAAATGGCGGATTAGAGATAATTAAAGAAAATTTTTGCCCGCAAAACTCACTGGCCCAAGAAATAAAATCAGCACAAATTATTTGCGCTTTTATGGCGTTTAACTTGGCGTTTTTAGCGGTGATTGTGGTATTTAAGGGCGAAATATCAATGCTAGTAAGACTAAAAGCAAAATCTCTAAAATCCCTAGCTAGCAAAAGCCCCAAAATCCCGCATCCACAGCCCACATCAAGCAAAGCACCGCCTTTAAAATTTGCAAATCGCAAGGCAAAATCATATAAAAACAAGCTATCGCTATTATAACGATAACCTGTTTTGCTTTGATATAAAATCATTTGCGCCATTTTAAAATCCAAATTTAATTTGAAATTTTAATCTCTTAGCTATTTTTAATAATATAATCTACAATAGAATGCGCGTTATTTAACGCTACTACAATGCTTCCGCCTTTTTTGCTTGCTATATCACCGCCTACAAATAAGCCCTTAACGCTGGTTTGTAAATGCTCATCAAGCACTGGCTCTTCATCTTTTAAATCAATCGAGCATTTTTGTAAAAAATCCACCGGAGTAGAGCCACCTATGGCATAAATTAATCTATCAAAAACCTCAGTGCTAGCATCATTAAAATGCACACATACCTTGCCGCCATCATTGCTAAGCTCGGTTATATCGGTATTTAGGCGCACTTTTAATTTTTCATCTTTTAAACTTTTATTTAGAGCGTTTAGATTTATTTCATTTAATCTTGTAAAGCTTGGCTTGCGGTAACAAAGCGTTACATCATTGTATTTTGCTAATTCTAGGGCATATTCGCCAGCTGAATTACCACCACCTACAACTAAGATTTTTTCGCCGTTATTGCAATTATTTAAATTAAAATTTACTACTTGCATAAGGCTTGGCGGGATTTTATAATCAGGCTTATTTGGCTTGCCCATTTTGCCTATGGCCACTACTACATTTTTTGCCTTAAAATCGCCTTTTGATGTTATGATATTAAAAATTTCGCCCTCTTTTTTTACGCTTTCAACCTCTACATTAAAAAGTGCTTCAAACTCGCCCTCATCAAGCAATTTATCAAAATAATTCAATGTGCTTTCTTTTGTGCCATCAAAAAATTCTATATTGCCCTTGGTATTACTATCAAGGCCTTTATATTCTTTATCAACGCGCTTGCCATCTTTATAAAATTTGCGTATTGTTTGGCTGTGATTATCGCCTTTTTCAAGCAGTAAAATGCGCAAAAGCCCGCCTTTTTTAGCCTCTACCACAGTAGCTATACCACAAGGACCCCCGCCGATTACGACAATATCGTAATTTTGCATATTTTTCTCCTAAATTTTGATTTTTGCGCTACAATTTTGCCTAAAAATTTTTAAACAAAAGATAAAAAAATGAACTCACAAGAAAAAATTTTGCGAAGTTTAAGAAAAGCCAGCAAAACCCTAGCCTTATTAAATGAAAATGAAAAAACCGCCCTACTTTATGCTATCGCCAATGCTCTAATCTCACAAAAAGACGAAATTTTAAATGCCAACGAACTAGATTTACAAACAAATAAAAATCTTAATTTTGCTATGCGCCAAAGACTAAAACTCACACCCGCTTTGCTTGAAAATCTAGCATCAAACACAAGAAAAATCGCAAATTTACCAGAAATTATAAATGTAATCCAAAAAGGCTACAAAGCCCCAAGTGGCATTGATATAGCGCGCATTAGCGTGCCTATTGGCGTAATTTTAGCCATTTATGAATCCCGCCCTGATGTAAGCGTCCAAATTGCTAGCCTTTGCATTAAAAGTGCTAATGCTTGCGCCCTAAAAGGCGGCAAAGAAGCGCGCAATACAAACCTAGCCATAATAAACGCAATCAACACAGCATTTAAAGAACAAAATATCGCTTCAAGCGTGCTTTATTTAGATATAAATAGAGATGAAATCACAAAGCTTTTAGCGCGCGATGATTTATTTGATTTGGTAGTTCCGCGTGGCGGATATGAGCTAATCAAATCCGTAAGCGAGCATTCAAAAATCCCGGTTTTAAAGCACGATAAAGGGCTTTGCCATATTTTTGTAGATGAAAAAGCCGACCTTGATAAAGCCCTAAAAATCGTGCTAAATGCCAAGCTTTCTCATCCAGCAGCTTGTAATGCGGTTGAAACTTTATTGATTCATTCTAGCGTGGCTGATTTGTTTTTATCACGCTTACATTGTGAAATTTTAAAAAGCAAAAAAGATTTTGAGTTTTTTGTTTGTGATAAAACAGCTAAAATTCCCGCCTTCACAAACGCTAAAAAAGCTGATGATAAGGCATTTAGCACAGAATACAACGAACTAAAATTAAATATAAAAATTGTAACAAGCCTAAATGAAGCCTTAGAGCATATTGAGCGTTTTGGCTCAGGGCATTCAGAGGCCATTATTAGCGAGGATTATAGTGCTTGCCAGCGATTTTTATGCGCAGTTGATGCTGCTTGCGTTTATGCAAATGCTAGCACTAGATTTAGCGATGGAGGCGAGTTTGGCTTTGGCGGGGAGATTGGCATCAGCACAAATCGCCTCCACGCGCGTGGTCCTGTGGGTTTAGAGGGGCTTTGTAGCTACAAATATATAATTTATGGCCAAGGGCAAATAAGAGAATAATTTAGGCTAAATTTTAAAATTTGCGCTAAGCAAATATTAAAATTTAAGCCAAATTTTAAAATTTACCCAAAAATCCAAAAAATTAACGGCACATTTATAAAAGTAGCACAAACCCCAAGAGCCACAGCCGAGATGGCTAGATTGCTATCAAGCCCTGCTTTTAATATCATCGCACTTGCTAAAACCATAGGTGGCATAGCCGATTCTAAAAGTCCTACCATATAAATCTTATCACCGCCCAAACCAAGCATAAAAGCAAACAAAGCAAAAAGCGCAGGTGCTACAAACATACGCAAAGCTATCACAATAATCGTGCTTTTATACGCCGAGCGCACACCACCAAACCCAAGCCCAAGCCCCACAGCAAAAAGCGCTACTGGCACGACACTAGCAGCAAATAAGCGCATCGGCTCAAAAATAAACTCAGGCAAAGTAAAGCACTTAGCAATCAAAGCCAAAATAAGCGCGATAAATGGCGGGAATTTCATAATCTTCATCGCATTTTTTACCAAAGAAACATGCGAAGGCGCAGCATAACTAAGCACAAGCGGGCCAAAAATCGCCACAGGCACGCAAGTAACAATTTGATCAAATAAAATTACTTGATTTTGTAATTCTTCGCCTAGCAAACCACTAATTACTGGCAAACCAACAAATAAAGTATTGCCAAACATCGCAAGTAGCGTCATACTAGCTATTGTCGCCTTGCTAAATTTTAAAGCCTTGCCTAGCATAAAAGCAAAAAAAGCTGCGCTAAATTGCGCTAATAATCCACACGCTGTTATGCTTAAAATTTTAGCATCAAGTTCTACATGATAAACCTTGTCAAAAATTAGTGCTGGCATAGCAAAATTTAAGACAAAATCTATAAGAATGATTAACTGAGCTTGTGGGATAACCTTAGTTCTTTTTGCCAAATAACCGCTAGCTAAAAGCACAAAAATACTAAAAAGTGGAACAAAATTCATCTTTACACCTTTAAAAAATTTGAGTGCGAATTATAAATCTTTTAAAGTAACTAAATTCTTAACATTTTATTCACTATTTACCTATAAAATTGCGATCTAAATTTTTAAAAGTAGGTGAATAATGAAAAAAAGCAAAAAAATCATCATCACACTTGGTGTGGTTATTGTAGTGGTGCTTGGCTGGTGGATTTTTACCCCAAATGAGCAAACAAATAGCTATCTTACAACAAAGGTGCAAAAAGGCGAGCTAAAATGGAGCGTTGATGCGGTAGGAACTGTGTTTGCGGCTAATTTAGTTGAAGTTGGCACAAGAGCTAGCGGAGAGATTAAAGAATTATATGTAAAGGTTGGCGATAATGTAAAAAAAGGCGATAAAATCGCTAAAATAGACAATGAAATCCAGCAAAACAATCTCTTACAAAAAGAATCCGAGCTAAGCAGCCTAAAAGCTCAATTAAACTCAGCCAAAATCGCCTATAACATCTCCATCACACAATACGAGCGCGAAAACGCCCTACACCAAAAAGGCGCAAGCTCAAAAGAAAGCCTAGAAAACGCAAAAAACACTAAATTTCAAAACGATGCTAAGGTTAAAGAATTAGAGGCCAAAATAGCACAATCTGAGCTAGCAATTCGCACCGCCAAGCAAGATTTAAGCTATACAGATATTGTAGCACCGCTTGATGGCACGGTGGTTTCGGTGCCGGTTGAAATCGGCCAAACCTTAAATGCTGCTCAAAGTGCGCCTACAATCGTTCAGGTTGCGGATTTGGATTCAATGGAGATTAAAATGGAAATTAGCGAAGCTGATATAAATAATATCAAGCTAGGTGCAGATGTAGAATATAGCGTGCTTTCAAACGCAAATAAAAAATTTAATGGCAAGATTAGCTCGCTTGATCCAGGACTTACTACCCTAAGTGATGGCACCTACTCCAAAAGTAGCTCAAATAGCAATGTGGCCGTGTATTACTACGCAAAAATGCTAGTAGATAATAAGCAAAGATTTTTAAGAATTGGTATGACTACGCAAAATAAAATCACAATCAACGATATAAAAAACGCCTTATATTTACCAACAACAGCGATAAAAAGCGATGAAAATGGAAATTTTGTGCTAATAAAAAATGAGCAAAATGTAGAAAAAAAATACATAAAAACTGGCATCAACACAGGCACAAACACGCAAATCATCGAAGGATTAAATGAAGGCCAAATCATCGTTACATCAAGTATGAGTAATGCCCAGCTTCAAAAAATGATCGATGATAAGCAAATTAGAATAAGATAAGCTAAATTTTAAATTAAAGAAAAGCAATGATAGAGTTAAAAAATATTTGTAAGGTTTTTCAAAACGGCGATGAGCGCGCCTTGGTGCTTAAAAATATAAACTTAGAAATAAAACAAGGCGAGTTTGTGGCAATTATTGGCCAAAGTGGCTCTGGCAAAAGCACTTTAATGAATATTTTAGGTTGCCTAGATACGCCAAGTAGTGGCACATACACACTTGATGGCAAGGATATTAGCCATTTTAGCAAGGACGAATTAAGCGAGCTAAGGCTTAAAAAATTTGGCTTTATTTTTCAGCGTTATAATCTAATCCCAGCTAGTAATGCCACAGAAAATGTAGCCTTACCTGGCATTTATGCAGGCACAAAAAAATTTGAGCGCACACAAAGAGCAAAAGAGCTTTTAAGCAAACTTGGACTTGGAGATAAAACAGATTTTATGCCAAATCATCTTAGCGGCGGACAACAACAACGCGTAAGTATCGCGCGAGCATTGATGAATGGCGGTGAAATTTTACTTTGTGATGAACCAACTGGCGCGCTTGATAGTGCTAGTGGGCAAACGGTAATGCAAATAATCAAAGAGCTAAATCAAGCCGGCCACACCATAATAATGGTAACGCACGACAAACAAATCGCTAGCTGGGCTTCGCGCGTGATTGAAATTAGCGATGGACGCATAATAAGCGATAACAAAACAGAGCAAAACTTAAATAAATTAAATAAGCCAAAAAGCGAGCACGCTAGCGATCTCTCACGCCTAAAAGATAGATTTTTTGAAAGTTTTAATATGAGCATAAGCGCGATAAAAGCGCATAAACTTCGCTCATTTTTAACAATGCTTGGCATTATTATAGGCATTAGTTCGGTAATTTGCGTAGTGGCCTTAGCTCGTGGCAGTCAAGAAAATATCCTAGAAGGCATCAATAAAATGGGTGTTAGCACCATTACGATTTTTCCTGGTCGCGGTTTTGGCGATAGAGGCTCGGCTAAGCGTAAAAATTTTAGTATAGAAGATATAAATATACTTGAAAGCTTAGAATTTGTAGATAATGCTATGCCAAGAACTAGATCAAGTGGCACGCTAATTTATGCAAATACAAGTTCAGGTGCTAGCGTGCACGCAGGCACTGAGATGATACTTAAAATTTCAAGTGTAGAGCTAAAAAGCGGGCGAAATTTTACCAAAGATGATATACAAAACTCAGCTTCTGTAATCATAATAGACGAAAATACGCAAAAAACATTTTTTAAAGATAGCGATCCACTTGGTAAAATAATGATTTTTAATAAAAGACCTTTTATGGTTATAGGCGTTGGCAAGCGCGATGAGGGCGCGTTTTCTGATGGAAGTTTGAGCATTTATATGCCTTATACTACCTTGGCTAATAAAGTAACCGGTAGCCATAAAATCCGCTCTATTGTAGTAGGCATAGCACCAGGCGTAAATAGCCAGCTAGCAGAACATGCAATAAGCGAAATTTTAAAAATTAGGCGTGGCGGGACGGATTTTTATATGATAAACTCAGACACCATATTAAAAACCATAAAAGCCACCACAGATACAATGAGTTTATTAATCTCAGGCATTGCGCTGATTTCATTGGTTGTTGGCGGTATAGGCGTGATGAATATAATGCTAGTTAGCGTAATAGAGCGCACAAAAGAAATAGGCGTTCGTATGGCAATAGGCGCAAAAGGCGCTGATATAATGCTTCAATTTTTAATAGAAGCGATTTTATTATGCGCTCTTGGCGGCATTATAGGCGTGCTTTTAGCCTTTGGTATTGGTGGTTTGTTTAATTTAATCTCAAACGATATAAAAATGAGTTTTTCGCTAGTTTCTATTATTATAGCTTTTGGAATTTCAAGTTTGGTGGGCATAGTTTTTGGTTATATGCCAGCTAAGCGCGCAGCTAAATTAAACCCAATAGACGCACTTTTAAGGGAGTAAAAATGAAAAGAAATTTTAATTATTTAAAAATTTGGCTTAGTTTTTTTATTTTGTTTATTTTTAGCGGTTGTGCTAGCAAAACCCTAAACTACGAGCCAAAAGAAGTAAAAAGCGATTATAACGCCACTTGGCAATACAGCTTTAATATAGCAGAGCTTGATGAGCTAATACAAAAAACTCTAAAAAATAACGAAAACCTAAACACCGCAGTGCTAAACCTAAACATAGCCTTGCGCCAAGCAGGACTGAATAAAGTAGATTTATTCCCAACCCCAAGTGCTAGCCTTAGTGCTAGTTCTTCGCGCGATATTAGCTACCACGATAAAAGCAAACGCTCATTTAGCTCAGGCTTTGGTTTATCGTGGGAGCTTGATCTTTGGGGCAGAGTTTATAATGCTTATGAAAGCGCAAATTTTAATGCGAAAAAAAGTTTATTAAATCTACAAGATATTCAAATAAGCATAATAAATAGCGTAATTAGCGAGTATTTTAATATCTTATATTTAAACGAAAGAAAACAAAATTTAATAAAAAATCTAACAAACATGCAAGCCCTTGATAAAATCGTTCGTCAAAAATTTAATTTAGGTAGAGCCGAATTGCTTGAATTAGCCCAAAGCAATGCTAATTTATTATCTGCTCAAAACTCCCTTAAATCCACAAATAAAGAGCTTGAAAACGCCTATGAAGCCTTGGCTAATCTAACACGCACAGAGCTAATTCCACAAGGCTACATTAGCGATATCACGCGCCCTAGTTTGGATTTTGGCATTGAAGTAGTTGGCGATGAAAATTTCAGCTTTTCAAAGCCACAAGAGCTAAAAATTGCGTGGATAGAGCGCATTTTAACTCGTCCTGATGTAAATGAAAAACTTGCTAGCTTAAATGCTGGATTTTATGATTATAAAATCGCTCAAAAAAATTTCTTGCCAAAAATCACGCTAAATGGCGGTTTAAATGATAGCGATAAAAATTTTAATGATGCTTTTGGCTTTAATTTATTAAGTGGCGCGCTAAATATTAGCTTGCCGTTTTTGGACTATGCGCGCTTAAAGAAAAATTTAAAAATCAGCCAAGATCAATTTGAAATTTTACGCCTAGCTTATAAGCAAAGCCTAAATAACGCCTTAAACGAAGCCATAAAATATGCCGCCTTTTATCAAATCGATACCCAAAACCTAAAAAATCAAGAAAAAATCGTAAGCCAGCGAGAGCAAATAGTTGAAATTTATAATCTCAAATACAATCAAGGCGCTGTGAGCTTAAAAGATTTATTAGAAGCACAAAACGCGCTTATATCAGCCCAAAACACCCTAGCTAGCCAAAAATACGAACTAATAAACGATGAAATAAACTTTTATAAAGCAATCGCAAGGTAAAATAGCGCGCAAATTTTAATCAACGCAAGGATAAATATGAAATTTTCAAAGCTTTTTATACCTACCATAAAAGAAGCGCCAAAAGACGCCACTCTAATAAGCCACCAGCTTTTAATAAGAGCAGGATTTATCGCTAGTAGCGGTGCTGGATTATATAATTTATTACCCTTAGGGCTAAAAATGCTACATAAAATTTCAGCCATTGTGCGTGATGAAATGAATAAAGCAGGCGCAAATGAATTAGCAATGAGCGTAGTAACGCCAGCTAGTTTATGGAGCCAAAGCGGGCGATATGAAGTTTTTGGTAAAGAGCTTTTGAGATTTAAAGACAGAAAAAATAATGCTTTCGTTTTTAGCCCAACAAACGAAGAAAGTATCGTTGATATCGTGCGCGGACGCATAACTAGCTATAAGCAACTGCCTCTAAATTTATACCAAATCAACACAAAATTTAGAGACGAAGCAAGACCTAGATTTGGCATTATGCGCGCGCGTGAGTTTGTGATGAAAGATGCATATAGCTTTCACGCAGATGAAAAGGACTTAAAGCGCGAGTTTGCTAATATGGAGCGCGCTTATAATGCGATATTTACGCGCCTTGGGCTAAGCTTTGTAGCCGTAAATGCCGATAGTGGCGCAATAGGTGGAAGCGGGAGCAAAGAATTTATGGTTTTAGCAAATAGCGGTGAAGATGATATTTTACTAAGCCAAAATTACGCCGCAAATGTCGAAGCAGCAATTAGACAAGCCCGCACCAGCGATGCTCCGCGCCCTGAGAGTAATGCTATGAGTAAATTTAAAACGCCAGATTGTGATACCATCGCAAAGGTAGCTGAGTTTTTCCATGTGGATGCATTTTACACAATTAAGGCTGTGATTAAAAAAGCGATTTTTGAAAACGGCTCAAAAATAATTGTATTTTTTGTGCGTGGCGATGATGAATTACAAAACATAAAGGCTCAAAATGCTGCAAAAGCCTTAGAGATTGAAGATGCAAGTGCTGATGAAATCGCAAAAGCTGGGCTTGTGGCTGGATACTGCGGGCCAGCGCATTTACCAGAAAATATAGATTTTTACATAGACAACGAACTAAAAAATGAAAGCCAGATGATTTGCGGAGCAAATGAATTTGGTTATCATATAGTAGGCTTTAAGGTTTCAAATTTTAAAGATGAGCGTTTTGCGGATTTAGTGGCGGTAAAAGCCGGCGATATCAGCGTAGATGGCGGTATTTTAAGCCTTAAAAAAGGCATTGAGGTAGGACATATTTTTCAACTTGGTCAAAAATATTCGCGCGCTATGAACGCTACTTTTTTAGATGAAAATGGCAAAGCCACGCCTTTTATAATGGGTTGTTATGGCATAGGCGTTAGTAGATTAATCGCTGCGATGGTAGAGCAAAACCACGATGAGCGCGGCATAATCTGGCAAAAACAATGCGCGCCTTTTGATTTGCATATAATAGTAGGCGATGTTAAAAATGAAAAGCAAATGAGTTTTGCAAGCGAGCTTGAAAGCGAGCTTGAAAGTGCTGGATTTGAGGTTTTATTAGATGATAGAAATGAACGCTTTGGCGTGAAAATGGCCGATTTTGAGCTAATTGGCATTCCAAATGCCATAATAATCGCCAAAAGCCTAGAAAATGAGCAAGTAGAAATCATCACGCGCAAAAATCTAATAAAAGAAAAAATCCCAGCAAATCAAGCAAAAATTGAGCTAGAAAAAAGGCTAAAAGCTTAAAATGCCTTTAAATGGCTTTTGAAAAAGCTAACAAATGTGGCTTTAAAATTTTAAAATATTTTATTAAATTTTAAATGCAATTTACATAATTAAAATTTCAATTTAATTATAAAAAGCGCGGAAAAATTGCCCGCTTTTTGCTTTTGCGTTCTTAAAAAATTGCGTTATATATAATGAGCTGGGTTTTTAAAATGTAAATAATCTTGGCATTTTCATTTAGCATTTTTTGGCTAAGGTAGCGCGACAAATGCGCGCTAAAAAATATACTTGCTTTAAAATTTTAAATTTCAGCTAATAATTTAGCCAAATTTTAAATTAAAATTTAGCTAAATAAACCACACAAATAACCTAGCTTTTCATTGCTTCTTTTGCATATTTTATGCCTAAATCATAAGCTTTATTATTTGCTTCTTTAACCTTATCTGGCACAGATGAAAGCATACGCTCGCGCACCTTTTCTATATCCATTACCTTGCTAAACTCCATAGCCACGCCAAGAGCTACTACGCTCTGGGTTATTACATTGCCTACTTCGTCTTTTGCTATTGAAATTATCGGTATATCATAGATGCGCCATTTTTTCTTATCTTCATCGCTTGGCTTTACTAGATTTGGCTCTATTACAATGGCTCCGCCTTCTTTGACGCCGCTTTTAAAAGCATCATAGCTTTTTTGCGCAGTAGCTAGCATAAAATCTATCTCACCTTCATTTGCATAAGGGTAAGAAATCGGCTCATCATCAAGCAAAATATCCACCTTAGTTGGCCCGCCACGCACTTGTGAGGTGTATGTAGATGCCTTTATGCCATATCCGCCCTCAGAAATTTTAGCAGCTGAGAGAATTTCACCAGCTAGTATTACGCCCTGGCCGCCTACGCCTACAAATCTTAGCTGTGTCATTTAATCTCCTCAAAGTTTAGCTTTGTATTATTTTGCCATGCTTGGCGCACTTTTTCATATGCATCGGTGTATTCTATGTGGCTTTCATCTTTATGCAACACGCCAGTTGGGAAAAGTCCTATGCGCTCTTCATCGCTTAGGCTTTCAAATTTTGATTTGCTAACGGTGCGAGAATCTATCCATTTAACCATTTGCGTGGCTTCGCCCATTTTGTTTTTGCGTCCTAGATTGATATGGCAGTTTGAAAACACATCAAATAAACTATAACCTTTATGCTTAAAGCCCTCTACTAAAAGTTTTTCTAGTTTTAGCGGGTTGATTATGGTTTCGCGCCCGACAAAGCTAGCACCAGCTGCTATTGCTAGTTTAGCAGCATCAAAATTTGGATCGATATTGCCAAGCTGAGCCGTAACTGTCCAAAATCCCTGTGGCGTAGTTGGGCTAGTTTGAGAGTTTGTAAGTCCATAAATAAAATTATTTACTATTATGTGATTTAAATCGATATTTCTTCTACAGCCATGGATTGTATGATTGCCACCTATTGCCATACTATCGCCATCGCCTGTTACTACTATTACATGTTTATCTGGGTTTGCTAGCTTTATGCCAGTAGCATAGGCTATGGCGCGCCCGTGCGTTGTATGAACTGTATTACAATCCACATAACTAGACATACGCCCAGAGCAGCCTATACCGCTAACCAAACACACATCGTCCATATCCCAACCTAGCGTATCTATGGCGCGGATAATGCTTTTTAAAATTACGCCATCGCCACAGCCCCAGCACCAAAGTGTAGGCATTTTGCTTGTGCGTAAATATTTATCATAATTAAACGCCATTTAAAACTCCTTGATTTTATTTAAAATTTCACTTGGGCTTAGCGGGCGACCATTTGCTTTAAATAAAGTTTTTATATCATCTCTTAGCATACAACGCACGATTTCGCCATAATACTGCCCCATATTTAGCTCTGCTACTAAAATTTTATTAAATTTCTTGCCTATTTCTTTTAGCTTTTTCTCAGGGCTTGGCCATAGAGTTATAGGGCGGAAAATCCCCGCTTTTATGCCAGCTTCTCTTGCTTTATTTACGGCTTCTTTGGCGGCTAGGCTCACGCTACCATAGCAAATCACGCAAATTTCAGCATCTTCAAGCTTGTATTCTTCATAATCATCAATTTCATCCATATGATGTAAAAATTTATTAAATAAACGATTTGTATTATACGCTACTATATCGCCATCTTCTGTTGGAAAGCCGCTTGGGCCGTGGTGCAAGCCTGTTATGTGATAATGGTATCCTTTAAAAAATGGATTTAGCGTAGCTGGCTCATCTGGGCCAGCCTCATAAGGATTATAATCTTTTGGATCGCCCTTAAACTCGCGCCGCGGTGTGATTGTGATTTCATTTGCTTCTGGTAAAAATGCGCGCCCTTGCATATGCCCGATAGTTTCATCAAGTAGCAAAAATACAGGCGTGCTAAAACGATTTGCTAAATTAAATGCGCGAACGGTTTGAGTGTAGATTTCACTTAAATTACCAGGAGCTACCACAAGCGAGCACATATCGCCGTGGCTTGGGTTTTTAGCTTGTAAAATATCGCCTTGTGCCACGCGCGTAGGCAAGCCAGTGCTTGGCCCGCCACGCATCACATTTACTACCACAAGCGGAATCTCAGCTATAAAACCAAGCCCGATTTGCTCAGCCTTTAAAGATATGCCAGGGCCTGAGCTTGCAGTCATTGCCTTAGCACCGCTCATCGCAGCTCCAAGAGCCACGCTAACGCCTGAAATTTCATCTTCCATTTGGATAAAAGTCCCGCCATTTTTAGGTAAAAGCACGCTCATTTCGTGCGCTATCTCGCTGCTTGGCGTGATAGGATAACCGCCAAAAAAATTACAGCCACATTCTATCGCGGCCTTTGCTACTAGGGCATTGCCTGAAGTTATAACATCTCTCATCGCCTATCCTTAATCAATCTTTCTAAAATGATTAGCACGCACGGCTTCACCACGCGCTTTTGCCTCAGGCGTTAGCTTAGCAAACTTAAAACCTTTATCAGCCACATAAATTGCAAAATCAGGGCAATGAAGCTCACAATCACGGCATCCTATGCAACTTTGAGGATGTACTACTTCAATCATCATACCTTGAATAGCGTGAATATCCTCTTTCATTCCCAAAACGCCAGCTGGGCAGTAGCTAACGCATATATCACAGGCCTTACAACGGCTTTCATCTACCCAAACCGCGCGACCTTCTGGTTGTTCAACCATCTAGCACTCCTTAAAAATTTTTGGCGAAATTTAGCCTAAAATAGTTAATATAATTTAGAAATTATAAAATTAACTTATTTATTTTAGTTGATTTTAAGTTTCTAAGAAAATTTTAATTGATTTTACTTAGTTTTGTGCTTAAAATTTATAAAATTTAATAAATTTTAAAGAGCAAAAATTGCTAAGCCTTTAAACAAAATATGCTACAATCAGCACTTTTTTAAGGATGAAAATGATAGGTGTGATTGATTATGGTGCTGGTAATATCAAAAGCGTTTTAAATGCCCTAAATTTCGTTGATAGCAAAAACGATATCAAACTAATCACCGCTCCACAAGAATTAGCCAAATGCCAAAAGCTGATTTTACCGGGCGTGGGAGCTTTTAAAGATGCGATGGATAAATTAAATAAAAATAATTTAACACAAGCCATTAAAGAACACATAGCTCAAAATAAGCCATTTTTAGGCATTTGCCTTGGTATGCAATTACTTTTTGAAAAGAGCTATGAATTTGGCGAATGTAACGGACTAGGCGTGTTTAAAGGGGAAATTTTAAAATTTGATGAAACTCGCTTTAATGCGCCATTAAAAGTACCGCATATGGGCTGGAATTCTTGCGAGTTTATAAAAGAATGCCCGCTTACAAAAGGGCTTAAACAAAGCGAATATTTTTATTTTGTGCATAGCTACCACGCTAAATGCGATGATGAGCTTGTGCTAGCTTTTAGTGATTATGGCTATAAGTTTGTAAGTGCTGTGGCAAAAGATAATGTTTTTGGCTTTCAGCCACACCCTGAAAAATCCCAAAATGCCGGCTTATGCGTGCTGAAAAATTTTATTTATTTATGTCAATATATATAAAGAATTAAATAAGCATTATAACGCACGATAAGCGAATTTTGTTTTTTAATTAAATTTGAATTGCTAATTAATTTACTGATAAAATTTTATTCACCGTGCGGTTAATAGAGTATAAATTTAAAAATCATTTATAATTTTTATATAATTTATTTTAATAAATTTAATGCTTTTAAACTTTCTTTTACTATATTTATCCTTTTTGCAAGGTCATCTGAATTGATATTATCAATATTTAAAGCAAAGACGTATATATTATCATTTTCTTCAAGCCAGCCTACGAACCAACCAATAGGCTCAGTTGTCATGTTTTTAGAATCAGCTAATCCAGTTTTTCCATGAAGCGTATAATTGTAAGTTTGCTCTAGTATAGTAATATCAGAAATAGCTTTTTGTATTTCTATAGGATACGGTAATTCATTTTGAGCTAATTTAGTTAATAATTTAACTTGCTCCATCGCACTTATTTCCAAAGGTCCTTCAAGCCAAAAAGTATCTACACTATCACCTATACTTTTATTACCAAAATCTAGTTTTTCTATATTCTCTTTCATCTTTTTAAGACCTATTCTTCTTGCTAATTCTTTATATGCCGGTACTTGCGAATTTTTAATTGCATATCTTAAATTAGAGTCTTTAGCCCAAGATTCGAGAAAAACTTTTTCGCCATTATATTTATAAAATACTTCATCTACATCTTTAACTGCTTTTTCATTTAAGCCTATTAAACTATTATATATTTTAAATGTTGATGCTGGATAAAATCTTTGTTCAGCTCTTTCTTTATTATGAATTATATATTTATCATCATTTAAATTATATATAACTAATGTTCCTTCAGCATTGCTATTAGTAAATATATTATCTATTAATGTAGTTTCATTTGATATTTTTTCTGTATTTTTACAAGATATTAAAATAACAAAAATAAATATTAATATAAAATTTTTTTTAGACATTTATAATCCTTGATATTTTTGCGGAGTATATATTAAATTTGTATGATTGTCAACTGCTATATAGTATTGCTTACAGAATTTCTAAAAAGTGCGGTAGTAAAAATAAATTTTAAAATTTAAAGACATTGAAGTTAAAAAATAAGCAAAAAGCGGGAGTTTTATCCGCGCTTTTTACAATTAAGCTTAAAATTTTAATCTATCAAATTTTAAGCTTCGCGTTTAGCCTCTGCTATATCGGCATTTGCTTCGTCATTTTCATCTACAAGGCGACTTGGCAAATTATTTTCTTGCTCATAGGCTTTAATAATCTCGCGCACCTTTGCGCCCTCAATAGTTTCTGTTTCATAAAGTGCGCTTACCATATTTTCAATAGCGCCCCTATAAAGCGTTAGAGTTTTTAACACCTCTTCAAAACGATCATTTAAGAAATTTTTCACAAACTCATCTAATTTTTTAGCCATATCATCGCTGTAATCTTTAAGAGTTTGGCCACCATTTAAAAATAAATTGCGTTGTTTTTCAAGCACCATAAGCCCTGCTACATCGCTCATACCATACATAGAAACCATCGCCTTAACTATATCAGTAGCGCGCTCTAAGTCATTACTAGCGCCTGTGCTAACCTCGCCTATAAACACCTGCTCAGCTGCGCGCCCGCCAAGAAGCACATCTATTTTTGCGATTAGCTCGTGCTTTTGCATTAAAAATTTGTTTTCTTCTGGGGTATTTAGCGTGTAACCAAGAGCTGCAAGACCGCGTGGAATCACTGATACTTTGGTTACCTTATCGGCACCAGCGGTTGTTTCAGCAATTAGCGCGTGGCCACATTCATGGTAGGTTACTATTTTTTTCTCTTTTGGATTGATACGGCGTGATTTTTTCTCTAAGCCCGCGATTGCGCGCTCTACTGCTTCTACTAAATCTTGTTGCTCTATGCTTGCTTTATTAGCGCGCCCTGCTAAAAGAGCTGCTTCATTTATAATATTTGCTAAATCAGCACCAGCAAGCCCTGCTGTAAGGCGGCCAATCTCATCCATATCCACGCTTTTGCTTAGTTTTACTTCTTTGCTATGCACCTTTAAAATTTCAACGCGCCCTTTAAAATCTGGCTTATCTACAAGCACTTGCCTATCAAAACGCCCCGGACGCAACAAAGCCGCATCTAGCACTTCTGGGCGATTTGTGGCCGCTAAAACTATAACAGGACTTTTATCGCTATCAAAGCCGTCCATTTCAGCAAGCAGTTGATTAAGGGTTTGCTCTCTCTCGTCATTGCCACCTATCATACCGCCTGCATTACGGCTCTTGCCGATGGCGTCTATTTCATCTATAAACACAATTGCTGGCGCTTCTTTTTTAGCTTTTTCAAATAAATCGCGCACACGACTAGCCCCAACGCCCACAAACATTTCTATAAAGCTAGACCCAGAAACTGAAAAAAACGGCACATTTGCTTCGCCAGCCACAGCCTTTGCTAGCAATGTTTTACCAGTGCCTGGAGGGCCAACTAAAAGCACGCCTTTTGGAATTTTAGCGCCTAAGGTTATGTATCTTTCAGGATTTTTTAGAAAATCTACTATTTCTTTAACCTCTTCTTTGCTCTCTTCAACGCCTGCTACATCATCAAATTTTACTTTTGGGCGTTCGGAGTTTATTAGCCCTTTTGTGCTACCTATGCCTAAAATTCCATTACCTACATTTTTTTGCATGCGAGATGCCAAAAACATCCATATAGCAAAGAAAATAAACACAGGTATAACCCAAGTAAATAATAAATCGCTAAGCCAATTATTTTCATTATACGCGCTATAACTTACGCCGTTTTCTTCGAGCAAAGGTATAAGCGTGGTATCATTTGCGACTTTTTTTGCTGTGTAGGTTATGCCCTGGCTAGATGTCGCTTTTATGGTGCTTTGTGCGATTGCCACACTTAAAATTTCTTTATTTTTGACCATTTGTTTTAGATCTGAGTATGAGACATTTCTATTTGCATTGCTTGCCCCTCCACTAAAATCATTAAAATTTTCAGGCGCAAAACTTCTAAAAATCAACACCATCACAATAGCAAAAATCGCAAAGGTTAAAATAGGATTTTTGTTAAAAGGATTGTTATTGCCGCCGTTATTGTCGTTGTTTTGTTGCATATTTTGTTTCATTTATATCCTTTGAAATATAAAACTTTCCCATTCATTTTTACTAAGGTTTTCTAAGCATTTTAGCTCTTTAAAGCTTTGTAAAATTCGCTCTTTATAGCGATTTAATATACCAGAAAGTATTAAATAAGCCCCGTCTTTTAAGCTGTTTTTAAGCTCATTTGAAAGAGCTAAAATCACATCAGCAATGATATTTGCGCACACTATATCGTATTTTGCGTTTATTTTATCTATGCTGCCTACTACTGTGCGATTTAGGCTTATTTTATTTTTGCTGGCATTAGCTTGGCTTGCGCTAATTGCTTGCTCATCAGTATCAAGCGCATCTACATTTAATCCAAGCTTAGCTAAGGCAATACTTAAAATTCCACTCCCACAACCTAAATCCAAGGCATTTTTACCTTTAAACTTGCTTGCATATTTACTAATCAACTCCAAGCAAGATGCGGTGCTTTCATGATGCCCTGAACCAAAAGCAAGAGCTGGATCGATGATTATTTCTATATCATCTTTACTGCTTTCACACCAACTAGGGCGAATATAAAACTGCCCGCATTTTACAGGCTTAACTCCATCTTGATACGCTTTTATCCAATCGCTATTAGGCTTTTTGCTTAGCTTTGTAGAAATATCTATATTTGCTTTTTGTGCGAAAGTTTTTAGCCCAAGATCTATAATATCTAATGGATTTTCATCTCTTATAATAAACCCGCCGTTTATTTGCTCTATGGCACTTATGCCAAGCTCAAAAGCTAAATCCGATAAAATTTGAGAATGCGAGCTAAGAACGCTTAGCTCATAGTAAGTTTGCTGTATCATAAAGATTATATTAAGCTGGCATGCCTAGCACATCTTCAAGTTTTTCTTTTAATACCTGCGGAGTAAAGGGCTTTACTATATAGTTATTTACGCCAGCTTTTAGCGCGGTGATAACCTCTGCCTTGCCGCCTTCTGTGGTAACCATTATTATAGGCATATCTGCATATTTTTGCTCAGCGCGGACTTTTTTTACCAAATCCAAGCCATTCATTTCAGGCATATTCCAATCAGTTATAAGCACATTTATATCATTATTTGCTTCTAAAATCGTCCATGCTTCTAAGCCATGCTCAGCTTCTAAAATATCCTTATGTCCTAGTCTTTGAAGTGTATTTTTTATAATTCTTCTCATAGTAGAGCTATCATCAACAACTAGTAATTTCACGCTCATCCTTTGTTAAAGCAAAAATTTTAAGGCGGAATTGTAGCAAAAAAAGTTTAAGTTTTGCTTTTAAATCAACGATTTTTAGCTACTTCAAATGCTGTTTTTAGATCAATCTTACCTTCATAATAAGCCTTGCCAACAATCACGCCAGAAATTTGCGGGTATTCTAAAAGCGCGTAAATATCGTTTATATCGCGCACTCCGCCACTTGCAATCACTGGGGTTTTGCTAGCATCTGCGATTTTAGCCGTTAATTTTGCATTTACTCCACTTAGCGTGCCGTCTTTGCTGATATCTGTGGTTATAATAGCCTCCAAGCCCGCACCTATGTAGCTTTTAGCTAGTTCTTCGCCGCTAATGTTGCTCACATTCACCCAGCCGTGCGTAGCAACCTTTTCATCTTGTAAATCAATCCCAACCACGATTTTATAACGCTTTGCCATCTCTTTGGTGAAATTTTGATCTTTTAAAGCCACAGAGCCTAAAATCACGCGATCAACGCCCAAATTGATATAATCTTTTATGCGCGCCTCATCTCTTATCCCGCCACCAACTTCTATTTTTAGGCTAGTTTTTGTGGCAATTTTTTCTATTGTTTTAAAATTTATAGCCTCGCCGGCTATGGCACCATCTAAATCCACAATATGCAAATATCTTGCGCCAAAATTTTCAAAAACCTTCGCCAGCTCGCTAGGGTCGTTTGAATAAATTTTAGCTGAGTTCATTTGCCCTTTAAATAATCGCACCGCCTTAGAATCTTTTAAATCAATGGCTGGGATAATCTCCATTTTTATCCTTTTTTTAAAATTTTAAAAACACAATCAAAATTTTACTATTAAAATTTCAATAAAAATAAAATATCGCTTTTATAAAATGCTGAATTTATAATGCTTTAAGCTAGCCTTTGGCGCGCAGACATTTTAAATAATAAAATTTACGCATTTTCTAGCCCAGCCCTTACGCAAAATGCAGCAAATAAACAGCGCAAAGCACCAACACAATGCCTACAAAGCCTATGGGTTTGAGCTTTTGAGCGAAAAAATAATATCCCCCAGCCGTAGTTCCCAAAATGCCTATCGCGCCCCAAAGCGTGTAAGCAACGGGCAGCTGCATACCCAAATCAAGCGCAAAAGCCAAAGCCACAAAGCAACTATCCACAAGCAACAAAGCCAAAAGCCCCCACCATAGCTTTTTAAAGCCATCGGACTTTGCCAAAGCTAAATTTGAAAAAATATCCAAAACGCCCGAAAAGCAAATGAGTAAAAACGCCGCCATTTTAGTCCTTTACCCTTAAATTTAGAGCGGAATTTGCGCTTGTGTCGTGCTTTTCGCCCAAGATAATGCAAACTATGCCGATGAAACCAAGTGCCACGCCGAAGTATTGCTGAGTGCTTAAAATAGGGTTAAAAAAGATAAAACTCACAAACAAAACGCCTATGCCGCCGATGATTTCCCACGCCGCATACGCCACACCCACTGAAATTTGTCGCAACGCTAAGGACATAAGAAAATAAGAAGCGTTCATAAAACACACCAAAATCACCTTGCTTAAAACGGGGCTTTCCTCAAAAACTTGCAGCAAACTAAGCCCTGCAATTTCAAGCGCGATAGCCAAACACAGCATTATCCACGAACGAATGCGAGAATTTTTTGTCATTTTTGTCCTTTTTTATTTTTGTTTTTTTAACTTTATTTTGCATTTTATCTTTTGTAAAATAAATTAGTATTTTTTGGGCTAGTATTATTGTAGCAAATTTTATTTTTAGGCATTAAATTTTAAAATTTGCGCGCTTTTTAGCTAAATAAAATTTATTTTATTTAAAAACTAACTTAGGGCTTAGCCTTATCAAAGACTAAAATAAGTCCGCCAAAAATGATACCCAAAATGCCCGCAAACACCATAGCACTAGGAAAATCGTCCCCTAAAAATAGCCCCAAAATCAGCGAAAAGATGACATCAAGGTAGCTTACCCCTGCCACAACGCCTGCTTTTTTAGCTATGCCGTAGCTTTTTGTAAGATGAATTTGATACACCGCGCCCAAAATGCCCATCACAGCGATGATAGCCCAAGCCTTTAAATCTGGCATCTTAAACTCACAAAGCAGGAAATCAAGCCCCTTTGGAGCGTAAAATTCGCCCACTATCATCGAGCAAAGTGGCACGAGCGAGCCTACTATCATAAAGGCAAGGGCGATTTTTTCAGTGGTGTAGTAGTGGCGCAGCTGTCTTGCACTTGTTACTGAAACAGCTGATAAAAACCCGCACAGCACGCCCAAAAGTGAGTTTTTTATGTCAAAACCCGTGTGAAATTGAGCCTCCGCCCAAGGCTGAGCGATGAAAAGCACGCCACAAAAGCCCACAAAAATGCCACCCCAACCGCGAAGCCCCACGCTTTCTTTAAAGATAAAAAACGACAAAAGCGTAGTAAAGATAGGTGCGGTTTTTTGAAAGGCAAAAGCTCCGCCAAGCGTGATATGCTCGATATTGTAAAAGAGTAGATAAAGCGAAAGCACGCCCGCAACTCCACGAAAAACAAGCAAGCTAAAATGCCCGCCCTCGCGTGGTTTGAGCGTGGATTTTTGGTAAAGGTAGAGTAGGTAAAGGGCGGCGATGAAATTTCTAAAAAACACCACTTCAATGGCTGGCAAGTCCTTGCTAAGTAGCTTCGCGCAAACTCCGATAAGCGCAAAGTCAAGGCAAGCTAGCACCATAAAATATGCGCCCAAATTGTGTTTTATCACTCTTAACATTTTTTCTCTTTATTTAAAATTTGGCTTAGTTTTAAAGCGCATTTTATTTAAAATTTTAATTTTATAAAATAAAAATTTTATTAAATATTTAAAATTTTAAAACAAGATTTTTAGCCCAAAAAAAGCAAGTTTAATAAGGGTTTTAAACCTTTAAAAACACACAACCAAACTCATCTTTGCCTATTATAAATTAAAATTTCTAATACAACACTTACAAAACTACAAACACAAAAAAGAAGTTAAAAATATAAAAATTTTATTTGATTATAAATTTTAAAATTTAGCCTAATTCAAATAATTTAAACAAAGCTGATTACAAAAAGCAATTTTGGCGAGAGAATGAGAGAATCGAACTCTCCGCGAGACAGCCAGCTGCCCCGCCAGCGGATTTGAAGTCCGTGAGTATCACCAGATAGCTTTATTCTCCAAAAGGCATTTTAGCTAAAATTTTAAAATTTAAAGCAGAAAATTTATTAAATTTCATACAAAATTTTAAATTTCAAAACAAAGTAAAATTTTGAATAAATTTCAAAATTTGCCTTCGAGGCCTTTAAATTGAATAAATTATAAATAAATTTTAAAATTTAGCCTAAATTTTAATCATTTGCGTTGGCTTTTAAAATTTCAAAACGCCTTTTTTTGCGATTGCGAAGTCTTTTTCTAATCTCTAAAATTTCCTTGTAGGTTGCGTGGATATGCTCTAAAATTTCTCCATCTCTTAAAACCTTGCCAGCGCCTAAAAATTCAACCTCTCTATATATTTTTTTCTCAAAATCATAATATTTTAATTTTTGATTAAAAATATTTTTAATATCAAATAAATGTAAAAATAATGGGTCAAAAAAATCGATATTTTGGTAGTTAAAATGCTCTTTGCTGTGTTTGATTAGCTCATTTGTATAATCATAACGCGCACTTAATTTAGAAAACTCATCAAGCCCGGCGCAGTTTTGAAAACTACATTTAAAGCGGTAAGTAGGATAAAATTTTTTAATGTTTGGTAGCGGTAAAATCAGCGTTTGATACATTTTTGTGTAGCTTGGCAGGGCTTGGGGGTTAATCATTGTAAAGTTTATTTTATGGCTGGGAAAAAGGCGCAAAAGCAAGGACTTTTTTTTAGCAATTGAGCGTTTTGTTTGGCGGTATTCTTTAATGCTTACTTCAAACCAATAAATCTGTCCATCATCGCCAAGCCCCAAAATATCAAACTCGCCAAGCCCAATGCCTGCGCTTTTATAAACGATTTGGCCTTGCTTGTTATAACAAAATCCATCGCGAACAAAACCCTTTTTTGGTTTTATGCATTTTGCTAGCAAAAAACGAATATCACTTCTATTTTGTATAAGCCATGAAAATGCGTGCATTTCGTATATTTCGCCAAGAAGTGAGTTGTATTGATTTGGGTTGTCTTTGTCTTTTATGTAGCCATTGTATTGTCTTAATTTGACTTCGTGTTTTTGCATTTTTGTCCTTTTTGGTGCGCATTTTATCATATTATTTTTAGTTATTTTAGATAAAATCTGCGCTTTTTAAGGGAGTAAAAATGGTAAAGATTAAAATTTGTGGCATTAAAAATGAGATTGAGGCTAAAAGCGTGTGTGAATGCGAATATAACGGCAAAAAAGTAGATTTTATAGGCCTAATTTTTGCGCCTAGTAAAAGGCAGGTGGATTTATTGATGGCGGCTAAAATTTCTAAAATCGCGCATAAAAACGCCATTAAAATCGCTGGCGTTTTTGATAGCGTAGAAAATGCCAAAAACATCGCAAAATTAGGCTTTTTAGATGCCATTCAAATCTATGAAAAATTAGATAATAAAATTTTATTAAACGCTAAAAATGCGAGCATTTGGCAAGTGTTTAGCGTTGATGTGGGTTGTAAAGCGTTGGCAAAAATAAATGGCGATTATGATATGGCACTTTTTGATTGTAAGGGCGCAAAGCTTGGTGGCAACGGCGTTAGCTTTGATTGGGAAATTTTGCGTGATGTAAAGCTGCCTTTTGGGATTGCTGGCGGTTTAGATGAAAATAATTTTCAAAAAGCATTAAAATTTAAACCAACCTTGCTTGATTTTAACAGCCGCTTAGAAGATGAAAACGGCCAAAAAATACAAGATAAAATAATTAAAATTTTAAAAATATTGCATAATTTTAAAGCATACTAGATTTTTAAAGCATATAAAAAAGAGAAAAATTTTAAAATTTTTGCTACAATTAGAGCTTTTATTTTTTAAAAAAGGATTATTTTTGGACGGCGAATCGTTTATCGGGGTTGTTTTGGCAATCCTTTTTATCGCACTTAATGGCTTTTTTGTTTTATCTGAGTTTTCTATTGTTAAGGTGCGAAAATCTAAGCTTGAAGAGCTTATAAAAGAAGGCAAAGCTGGCGCAAAACTAGCTTTAAAAATCACAAACTCACTAGATACTTATTTAAGCGCAAACCAGCTTGGCATCACGCTTTCTAGTCTTGCGCTTGGCTGGCTAGGACAGCCTGCTATTGCTAGATTAATAGGCGAACCATTAAAATACTTCACAAATCTTAGCCAAGAGGGCATTGACACTATCGCGCTTGGCGTGGCGTTTATTTTGATTACTCTTTTACATGTGGTGCTTGGCGAATTGATCCCAAAATCAGTAGCCATCGCAAAAACCGAAAGCGTGGTGCTTTGGGTGGCTAGACCACTTCATATTTTTTGGATTATCTTTTTTCCTGTGATTAAAACTTTTGATTATGTAGCACTTTGTGGTATGAAGCTAATTGGCGTAAAACCCGCAAAAGAAAGCGATCTTGCCCACAGCGAAGAAGAAATAAAATTTATTGTTTCAGAAAGCTTAAAAGGTGGCGTGCTAGATAGTATGGAGAGCGAAATAATCCAAAACGCCATAGATTTTAGCGATACAGTAGCAAAAGAAGTAATGACACCACGCAAGGATATGGTGTGTTTAAGCAAGCAAAAAAGCCTAGAAGAAAACCTACAAATTATTAAAGAAACCAAATACACGCGTTTTCCTTTTATCGATGGTAGCAAGGATACTGTGCTTGGTTTAATCCACATTCGCGATATCTTACACGCAATGCTTAAAAATAAAGAAGTAGATTTTAATTCAATTATCCGTGAGTTTATCATAGTGCCTGAAAATAGCTCTATTTCAAACATTTTAAATATGATGAATAAAGAAAAAACTTATGCTGCTTTGGTGCTTGATGAATACGGTGGCACGGCAGGATTTGTAACGCTTGAAGATATTGTGGGCGAAGTTTTTGATGAGTTTGAACCAGATGATGAAGAATACAAACGCATAGATGATTTAAATTATGAATTTAGCGGGCGTTACGAGCTTGAAGAGCTTGGAGAAATGCTTGATATGAGCTTTGATGATGAGCAAATAACCATAGGCGGATATGTGTTTAATCTTTTTGGTCGCTTGCCTGAGGTGGGTGAGAGCGTAAGCGATGATAGATGCGTGTATGAGGTGCTAGCTATGGACGGCGCTGCAATAAGGCGTATAAAACTTACTTTAAAAAGCTCGGATTCTTAAAATTTGCTTTAAAAATTATTAAAATTTGCCACGCAAGATTTTGCCACGCAAATTTTAATGCTCCACTTTTGGCTACAAATTTTAAAATTTCTAATCCAAATAAACATAATTTTAGCTTAAATTCATTTGTTTTTAAGCAAATTAGCGATACAATCCGCGCTCATTTCGCATTTTTGCGCAAGCTTAGTGTAGCGTTGTCGCTATAAGCGCAAAAAGAGGAAAAACTAACGCAAGGGAGAACTCATGGTAACGATGAGAGATTTATTAGAATGTGGTGTGCATTTTGGGCATCAAACAAGACGCTGGAATCCAAAAATGAAAAAATACATTTTTGGCGAACGCAAAGGTATTTATATAATCGACCTTCAAAAAACAATCCGCTATTTTCGCTATACATATAATATAGTCCGCGATGCAGCCGCTGAGGGCAAAACTATATTATTTGTAGGCACTAAAAAGCAAGCAATCACTGCCATAAAAGAAAGCGCTCAAAAATGTGGTATGCCATATGTAAATAGTCGCTGGTTAGGCGGTATGATGACAAATTTTGGCACGATTAAACAAAGCATTCGCAAGCTAGAAGTAATCGAAGCTATGGAAGAAGATGGCTCTATAAATTTATTGACCAAAAAAGAAGCGCTAATGCTTCGCCGTAAAAAAGAAAAATTACTTGAAACCCTTGGCGGTATTCGCAATATGAAAAACTTGCCTGATATGCTATTTATCGTAGATACAATAAAAGAAAAAATCGCCGTAGCTGAGGCTAATAAACTAAAAATAGATATTGTAGCACCTGTGGATACTAATTGCGACCCTGATTTAATTACTTATCCAGTGCCTGCAAATGATGATGCTATCCGCGCTGTGCAGTTATTTTGCAATGAAATGGCTGAGGCAATTAATGAAGGCAAGGCTATGATTGATGCTGTTGATGAAGAAAGCGCCATAAATCCAGCAAGCCACGAAGAAAAACAAGAATTGATTGATGAAGTTATGAGTGAAGAGTTTTTTGAAGGAGATGAATAATGGCTGAGATTACAGCACAAATGGTAAAAGAGCTGCGCGAAAGCACTGGCGCAGGTATGATGGATTGTAAAAATGCCCTAAGCGAAGCAGATGGAGATATGAGCAAGGCTGTGGATATTTTGCGTGAAAAAGGACTAGGCAAAGCTGCTAAAAAAGCCGATAGATTAGCAAGCGAAGGCTTAGTAAATGTAGCAGTAAGCGCAGATGAAAAAACAGCAACCATTAGCGAAATAAACTCAGAAACTGATTTCGTAGCTAAAAATGAAAATTTTATAAATTTAGTAAAAACCACCACACAGCATATACAATCAAAAGCAATTAGCACACAAGAAGAACTACAAACTAGCACAATAAATGGCGTAGTTTTTGAAGAATATTTTAAAAGCGAGATTGCAAAAACGGGCGAGAATTTGGTAGTTCGCCGTTTTGAAACCATAAAAGCTGGCACAAATGGCGTAGTGGCTGGGTATTTGCATTCAAATAGCCGTGTGGGCGTGATAATAGCAGCTGCTTGTGATAGCGAACAAACCGCAAATAAAGCAAAGGATTTTTTGCGCAATGTTTGTATGCACGCAGCGGCAATGAAGCCACAAGTTATAAGCTATAAAGATTTTGATTTAGAATTTTTAGAAAAAGAAACCACAGCCCTAAAAGCTGAACTTGAAAAAGAAAATGAAGAGCTAAAACGCTTAGGAAAGCCACTTCATAAAATCCCTGAGTTTGGCTCACGCGCGCAAATTAACGATGCCATCATCGCACAAGTTACTCAAAAGCTAAAAGACGAGCTAAAAGCACAAAATAAACCTGAGAAAATTTGGGATAAAATTTTACCAGGACAAATTGATAGATTTTATGCTGATAACACACAAATCGATCAAAGACTTACTCTTTTGGGGCAGTTTTTTGTAATGGACGATAAAAAAACAGTAGCTCAAGCCATAGCTGATGAAGCCGCAAAACTAGGCGGTAAGATTGAGTTAGTAAAATATGTGCGTTTTGAAGTAGGCGAGGGCTTAGAGAAAAAAGTAGATGATTTTGCTGCTGAGGTAGCAGCGCAAATGGCTTAACTTACTCTTGCGGATTTGTTAGCTAGGCTTGCGGATTCGCAACACAACCTACAAAAATGCAAACAAATTTTTTATTAAATGCCAAATTTTTAGGGCATCATTTTGATTATCCTTTATTTAGCGATGTAAGCTTGGAGATTAAAGCTGGCACAACCAGCGCGATTGTAGGCATCTCAGGTAGCGGTAAATCCACGCTTTTACACATTTTATCTACACTTTTAAAACCAGATAGTGGAGAGGTTTTTTATAATGAAAAATCTCTTTATACTTTAAGCGCAAATGAACTTTTAAAAATTCGCCGTTATGATTTTGGCATAATTTTTCAAGCACATTATTTGTTTCGTGGATTTAAAGCTGGTGAAAATATCGAGCTTGCTAGCATTTTAAGCGGTAAAAAAATTGATCAAAATATGCTAAAAAATCTTGGCATTGACAATGTTTTGGTTCAAAATGCAGGCTCATTAAGCGGCGGACAGCAACAACGCGTAAGCATCGCAAGAGTGCTAGCCAAAGAGCCTAAAATAATTTTTGCCGATGAGCCAACGGGCAATTTAGACACTACCACGGCAAATGAAGTTATGGGCGTGATTTTTGAGTATATTCGCGCCAAAAATGCAGCCTTAGTGCTAGTAACGCACGATGAAAATCTAGCAAACAAATGCGATTTTTGCTATAAATTACAAGATAAAAAATTATTTAAAATTTAAAAATTACTGCCTTGAAATTTTAAAATGCTTCTAAAAAAAATAGCCAAAATTTTAAAATTTGGCATATTTTCGCGCTTTATTATCGTAAATTTTATGCTAAAATTGCGCCCTAGGCTCAAGGTTTTGAGTAAGACATTTTAAGGATAAATTATGAAATTAAATTGCTGTGATTTACCATGCCCTCAGCCCGTGCTTAAAACAAAAGAGGCTCTTAATTCATTAAAGCTTGGCGAGAGCCTTGAAATACTGCTTAATTCAAGCACCAGCAAGGATAATGTTAGCCGTTTTTTAAACTCTTTAAAGCAAAATTTTAATCTAAGCCAAAATGGCGATTTTTATGAAATTTCACTAATTAAAAGCGCAGAAAATAACGATAATTTAAATGTTAGCGAATATAGCTGTCAAAATACGCAAAGCAAAGCCAAATTAACAAATAAAATAATTTATTTAAATGAAAGTAGCGCTGGCAGCGGGGCGGTGGGGCAGAGTTTGCTGGCTAGTTTTTTGGGCGCATTTAGCCAGTGCGAGATTAAGCCAAAGTATGTAATATGCGTAAATGACGCAGTAAAAATCAGCGCAAATAGAGGGCATTTGGCATTTAGAGCGTTAAATGATTTACAAAATCAAGGCTGTGAAATTTTAAGTTGCGGTTCGTGTTTGCAAGCTTATGGGCTAAGTGATAAGCTTAGCATCGGCCGTGTTAGCAACGCTTATGAAATCGCAAATATCTTGCTAGAATACGAGCAAATCACACTTTAAGAGCAAAAATGATATATCACAATCAAAAACTTACAAAATTTGTGCGTGCTGCTGGTTGAGCTGCTAAGATTGACCCGGCGGGTCTAAACAAAGCTCTTAGCAAGCTCGATTTTAGCACTCCACATTTACTAAGTGGAGCTAAAAATAATGAAGATGCGGCTGTTTTTGCCCTAGATGATAAAATGGCGTTGGTGCAAACGCTAGATTTTATCACGCCAGTAGTCGATGATCCTCGCATTTTTGGCAATATCGCCGCGGCAAATTCCCTAAGTGATGTATTTGCTATGGGTGCAAAAGTGCTAAATGCTTTAAATATCGTGTGCTTTGATAGTTGTCATTTTGATAATGAAGTGCTTAGTGAGATACTAGCTGGCGCTAATGAAAAGGTGCGCGAATGCGGTGGGGCAATCATTGGAGGCCATAGTATAAGTTCGGTTGAGCTATATTTTGGCCTAAGCGTAACAGGGCTTGTAAAAAAGGCTGAGTTTTGGGCTAATAACACAGCCCAAGATGGCGATATTTTGGTGCTTACAAAGCCACTTGGTATGGGCGTTTTAAGCACAGCGATTAAAGCTGATATGCTAAAAATGAATGAAATTTTAGAAGCGGCGCGCATTATGAGTGAGCTTAATTTTTATGCCATCGATGCTTTAAAGGAGCTAAGGGTGCGCGCTTGTACTGATGTGAGCGGTTTTGGATTATTAGGGCATTTGTGCGAGATGTTAAATGATAAAATTTGCTTTGAAATTTATGCTTCTTGTGTGCCGATTTTGCCATCAGCGCGCACTATGGCCGATATGGGGCTAATTCCTGGTGGCACTTATAAAAATAAAGAATTTGTTAATAAATTTTTAATCAATTCTAAGGGTCAAAATGCCGATATTTTGCTCTTTGATGCGCAAACATCTGGCGGCCTTTTATTAGCAATAGATGAAAAAGACGCAAACATAGCCCTAAACAATCTTAAAAACGCCCGCTACGAGCAAACAAGCATAATTGGCAGAGTAAAAAAACGCACAACAAATGAAAATTTAATAGAAATTTTGCCTTGAAATTTTAAAACTTATTTAATTTAAAGGCTTCTAAGCTAAATTTTAAAATTTATTTAATTAAATTTTAAGTTTGGCTTTCTTAGCAAGCCTAAAATCAACAAATTTTAATGCCTTAAATTTTAAAATTTATTTAACTTAAAATATTTTTAAGAAAAATTTTAAAATTTACTTAAACTCACTAATATAATTTTGATAAAATTCCCATGCCCTGCCACTATCTAGCGCATATTCTATGATAAATTTTGCATCACTTGGGCTTTTTACCTTATCTGCTGTATAAAGAGCAAACATAGCATTAAGCACGACTATATCGCGTTTTGCCCCTTTTAGTTCGCCATTTAATGTATCTTGTAAAATTTTAGCATTTTGCGCGCTATCTCCGCCTTGAATATCTGTGTGAAAAGCACGCTTAAAGCCAAATTGCTCAGGCGTGATGCGGTATTCGTAAATATGCCCATCTTTTAGCTCGTGGATTAGCGTTTCATCACAAAGACTAATTTCATCCATTCCGTCCATTCCATGCACGACTAATGCGTGAGTGCGCCCTAGTTTCATTAAGGTTTGAGCTAATAAAAAATTTACCTCTTCAAGGTAATTGCCCATTATTTGATGAGTAAGTGCTGTATTTGGGTTTAATAATGGCCCTAGCACATTAAAAACGGTGCCGATTTTTAGGCGTTTTCGCACCGGTGCTACCTCGCCTACTGCCTTATGAAAAAACGGCGCATGAAAAAAGGCTAAGCCTTTTTTAGCAAGCAAATCTCTAAGCGCGTTTATATCGCTATCAAGCTTAATGCCAATGGCTTGAAGGGTGTTGCTTGAACCACTTTGTGAGCTAATTGCGCCGTTGCCGTGCTTTGCCACTTTTACACCAAGGCTAGCTAGTATAAATGAAACAGTGGTTGAAATATTTATGGTTTTAAGGCCATCTGCGCCTGTGCCTACTATATCAAACATCGCCTGGGCGTCATTAAAGGTGTTTGAATAGCGCAAAATATTTTGTACCAAAGCACACAAACTATCAGCATATAGTGATTTTTCGCTAATTAAAACTAAAAGCCCAGCAAGCTGGATTATATCGTATTCTTTTGACATAAGCGCGCTAAAAATTTGCTCATAATCAGCACCATCAAGGGCAAAGCCTTTTTGTAATTTTGTCATAAATGGGGCTAAATTTTGTATGTGGTTGCTATCTTGCATTTTTATCCTTTTAAATTTACAAAATTTTCAATAATCTTGCGTCCATAAGGCGTAAAAAAGCTCTCAGGATGAAACTGAATGCCATAAATTTTTAAATCCTTATGCTCTAATGCCATTATGATATTATCATCCATTGAATACGCACTAGCTACTAATTCGTCTGGCAAATCATCTACATAAAGCGAATGATAACGCATAACCTCAAAAACGCCCGGCATATCAGCTAGCACGGCACTTGGAGCGATTAATTTTATTTGGCTAGTTTTACCGTGCTTTGGAGATTTTAAGCGTTTTATACTCGCTCCAAAACTAAGTGCTATGGCTTGATGTCCCAAGCAAACGCCTAAAATAGGCATTTTTAGCTCACCGTTTTTAGCGCATTCTAAAATTTCAAGGCACACGCCGCTGTCTTTTGGATGTTTTGGCCCAGGACTTAAAATAATCTTGCTTGGGTTTAGTTTTTTGATCTCATCTACGCTTATTTCATCATTACGCACGCATTTTACTTCTTCATTAGTGCTTAATAAAATGTATTGATAGATATTAAAAACAAAACTATCATAATTATCGATCATTAAAATCATCTTGGCTCTTTTAGAAAATTTTAAAGCGTGATTATAGCCAAAAAGGTTATAATTTGCGCCTTTTAAAGGACAAAAATGAATGATGAATTTTTTATGCGACTTGGACTTAATGAAGCGTGGAAATATCAGCTTTTAACCTATCCAAACCCTGCTGTTGGTTGCGTTGTGGTAGCTAAAAATGGTGAAATTTTAAGTGTGCAAGCCCACCAAAAAGCTGGCACTTTTCACGCTGAGCTTAGAGCTATAATTAGCGCGCTTGGCAAAATAAATAAAAATTTTAATGAGCTTTTCAAACTAGATGCCCACGCGGCTTATGAGCAAATTTTAAAACACCACAATAATCTTTTATGCGGAGCAAAAGTTTATGTAAGCTTAGAGCCTTGCTCGCACTTTGGGCGCACTCCGCCTTGTGCTACGCTATTAAAAGAGCTAAAAATTAGCCAAATAATTATTGGCGTAATGGATAAAAACTCTCACGGCGGAGCTAAAATGCTAGCAGATGCTGGTATTTTGGTAAAAAGCGGGATTTTGAAAAATGAATGCGCTAGGTTAATTGAGCCTTTTATGCTTTGGAGCGGACTTAGCCATACAAACTCTAAAAATTTCACCCTTTTTAAAACTGCCATGAGTTTAAATGGGGTAATTAGCGGTAAAATTAGCCAAGATTTAGCGCGCGCTCATTGCCATCAAATCCGCTCTTTGATTGATTTAATCGTAATTGGCGGCAACACAGCCCGCATCGACAACCCGCGCCTTGATGCAAGGTTTTCAAACTCCAAAAAAGCACCAGATGTCCTAATTTACAGCCAAAAACAAAATTTCAACCCAAATCTTGCCCTTTTTAAAATCCCAGCACGAAAAGTCCAAATCAGTGCTAATTTAGCGCAGATTAAAGAGAAAAATTTTGTAATGATTGAGGGCGTTGATAATTTATTAAAAGCCCTTAAAAACGATATTCATTGGCTTTTAATTTATCAAAATAAATCCTTTATGCAAGGAAATAATTTTAATTTAAAACTAAGCCTTGATATACTTCATCAAAGCGATTTAGGCGATGATTGCGCGCTGTGGTGCAAGATTAAAAATTAAAATTTATCAATAAATTAAAATTTGTAAATACATTAAAAATTTATAAATAAATTAAAATTTATAAATTTTTCGCACATTTTTGCTTTTAATCTTGTTAGTTTTATTTAAAATTTGTGAAATTTTAAATAAATTATTCTTCGCCAAATAAGGCTTTTAGGTTTTTTAGTCCTTCATCGTTGCTATTTTCTTGCTCATTTACTTTTGTGCTTGCATCTTGTAAGGCTTCGTTTAAATCATCGCTTAATTTAGTGCTTGCACGCTCATTTAATTCTATTTCATAGCCTGTTAGCATTCCAGCAAGCCTGATATTTACGCCACCTGCGCCTATTGCCTTGCTTTTTTGCTCGGCATCAATGGTAACTTTTGCCTTGGTTTTATCAATGCTCACGCCTAGCACCCTAGCTGGCGTAAGAGCGCGTGAGATAAATATCGCAGGCTCTTGTGCAAACTCAATAGCATCGATATTTTCGCCATTTAATTCTTTGCTTACAGCATTTATTCTAACGCCCTTTACGCCAACTGTGGTGCCGACAGCATCGACATTTGGGCTAGTTGATAGCACGGCTACTTTTGCCTTTTTGCCTGGTATGCGCGCGCAATTTTGAATTATCACGCTACCATCTTTAATCTCAGGCACCTCAGCCCTTAAAAGAGCTTCTAAAAATTTTGGTGAAGTGCGCGAAAGCTCGATTTTTATACCCATTTTTTTATCAAAATGCACAGATTTTATAATGGCTTTTATGGTTTGGCCGACTTTAAATTTTTCATTTTTTATGCGATTTTTGCGTGGCATTAGAGTTTTAGTGTCGCCAACTTCGATAAAAGTGGTTTCATCGCTACTTACGCTAGTAACAACGCCTACTACAATAGTATCTATTAAGGCGCTGTATTTTTCATAAATTTTATCATCAATTAAACGCCCGATGTGATAATCAATCTCGCGGCTTAAAGTAGCAGCAGCGGTGCGTCCGTAATTTTCTAGGTTTAATTCATAATTTAGCGAATCACCAATTTCTAGCCCGCTATCAATATCTCGCGCTTTTTTTAAGCTTATAAAATGCTCATCATCTAAGCGTTCATCATCATCGCTAACTACTAAAATATGCTCATATAAATGCAATTCTTTTGTGTTTTCATTTATGATTACATCGTATTCAAGCTTTGGTGAAATTACCTTTTTGGCTGTTTGAATGAATGCGGTTTTTATTCTTTCTAAAACATCTTTATATTCTAAACCTTTTTCATTTGCGATAGATTCTACAATATCTGAAATTTTCTCCATAAATTTTGCCTTTAAATTAGGGGGATTTTGCGAATAAGCAAGGGGCGGATTATAGCCTAAATAATTTAAAGTTAAATAAAACTTTAAGCCTAAAAAGCTATAATCGCGCCTTAAAAAATTTTATAAAGGATAAAAGATGGAGCTTAGACTTGCAAGAGATGAAATCAATAAAAAACCAAGCCACACTATAAGCCTTGAAAAAATAGAAAACGAGCTTCAAAAACAAGGTGAAAAAATTTATTATTTTGACAAAGAAAACACACATAAGCAATTAATCTCAATGGTAGAGCATTTTGAAAAAAAGGGATTTAGCGTGTATCACCGCATAGTAAAATATGGCCTTAATGAGAGCCAATACTGCTATGAGGTGCATATACTTTGAAATTATTTATCAAAACCTTAGGTTGTGCGATGAATGTGCGCGATAGCGAGCATTTTGTAGCCCAACTTAAAGATGAATATGATTTATGCGATGATGCAAGTCAGGCTGATTTGGTTTTAATAAACACCTGCTCGGTGCGCGAAAAGCCGGTTCAAAAGCTATTTAGCGAAATAGGCGCTTTAAATAAAATTATGAAACCTAGCTCAAAGCTTGGCGTTTGTGGTTGTACGGCATCGCATTTGGGAAAAGATATTATTAAGCGCGCGCCTTATGTGGATTTTGTGCTTGGTGCGCGCAATGTTTCAAAGATTAAACAAGCCATAAACACTTCAAAATTTGTAAGCGTGGATATTAACCACGATGAAACAGAATTTGCTTTTAACGACTACCGCCCAAATCCATACAAAAGCTACATAAACATAATGGTAGGTTGTGATAAAAAATGCACTTATTGCATAGTCCCACACACAAGAGGCCAAGAGCTTAGTGTGCCGTTTAGTTTAATCTTTAATGAAGCCCAAAAAGCAAGCCAAGCTGGGGTAAAAGAATTATTTTTATTAGGCCAAAATGTAAATAATTACGGCAAGCATTTTTCTAACCCGCACGAAAAAATGAATTTTTCAGCACTCTTAATGCGCCTTAGCCAAATTGAGGGCATAGAGCGCATACGCTTTACTAGCCCACATCCTTTACATATGGATGATGAATTTTTAGAAATTTTTAGCCAAAATTCTAAAATTTGTAAAAGCATTCATATGCCCTTACAAAGTGGCTCAAACGCCATTTTAAAGGCGATGAAACGCGGTTATACAAAAGAGTGGTTTTTAGATCGCGCCCAAAAATTAAAAAAGCTATGCGGAGATAATTTAAGCATATCCACAGATATTATCGTAGGCTTTCCAGGTGAGAGCCAAAGCGATTTTAATGATACTATGGATGTGCTAAATGAAGTGCGTTTTGAGCAAGTTTTTAGCTTTAAATACTCCCCGCGCCCGCACACACTCGCAGCTACTATGGATAATCAAATCCCAGCAAATATCGCAAGCGAGCGACTTACGCGCTTACAAGCAAGGCATAATGAAATTTTAGATGAAATTACAAATTCTTTGGAAAATAATGTGCTAAAAGTGTATTTTGAAGAGCTTAGAAATGATGGTTTTGTCGGCGGTAGAAGCGATAATAATTTTGCCGTTCAAGTAAAGGGCAGCGAAGAATTATTAGGGCAAATTTTAAATGTCAAAATCACGCAAGCAAAAAGAATGCTTTTAAATGGAGAACTTGTTTGAGTTTAACTAGCCTCGCGCGCTAAATTAAAATTTGCGCTAATAAATTTTAATTAGCCAAAAAATTAAACTAAAAATATGAAAAATAAAATTTTAATAATTATTGCTGATTATCTAATAACCGCGCTTTTATGGCTGATTTTTTTAACTTGTAAAAAGCAATATAAGGGCAAAATGCGCCAAAAAGAGCCTGGCGTGGTGCTATTTTGGCACGAATATCTAGCCTTTATGCCCTTTACTTATAAAAAATATTGGCAAAAGCGTATTTTTGTGATTATTTCAGATCATAAAGATGGCGAGATTATCGCGCGTGTAAATAGGCGTTTTGGCATAAATGCCTTGCGCGGATCTAGCTCAAAAAACGCCGTGCGGGTATTTGTAGGTGCTTTGCGCGAGCTAAAAAATGGCGCTGATATTATAATAACGCCAGATGGCCCACGCGGACCTAGGCATTTTATTAGCGATGGTAGCGTTACCATAGCGCAAAAAGCTGGCGTAAAAGTAGCTGTTTTATCATATAGTGCTAGTAAATTTTGGCGTTTTAAAAGCTGGGATAAAATGATTTTGCCAAAGCCATTTTCGCGCGTTACCTACACGCTTAGCGAGCCTTTTAGCCTTGCAGGACTTGATATAAATGAAGCAAAAAAATTAATAGCTTCAAAAATGCCAAAGGATTAAAATTTACAAGGAAATTTAGTGAAAAAAATCTCCATACTTTATGATGTTAGCATTATCGCAAATAATTATTCGCGAACTGGCGTGTATTTTGTGGCTCTAAATATCTTAAATGAGTTAAAGAAAAAAAACGAAATCAGCCTTAGTTTGTATTGTCAAAGCGATGATATAGCTAGCGCAAAACACAATATCGCAAACTTAGCCAAAAGCGCGGATTTGCCTTGTGTTTTTAGGCTAACCCAGCCTAGCTTAAACCGCTTTAAGCCAAAACTAAAAAAAATATTAAATAACATGCCTAGATTTTTACAAAATTTGGCATATAAAAATAAAAATTTTATTTTAAAATTTGCCTCTACCATTAAAAAACCACAGCCAAAACCTGCGCTAAAAGCACAAGAGCTAGCAAAATATGATGCTTTTTTTTCGCCTTGCTTTGCCGTCCCAGATGAGTTTAAAAATATCAAAAATTACTTAATTATTTATGATTTAATCCCGCTTTTGCTAGATGGCTATAAAGACGATCCTAGCAATGCTTGGATCTTAAATATGCTAAATAATTTAGATGATAAAAGCACTTGTTTTTCAATTTCTTGCCATACAAAAAAAGATTTTTTAGCACATTTGCCTAAGCTAAAAGATGAAAATATCGTAGTTACGCCACTAGCTTGCGATGAGAGCTTCAAACCAGCAAGCAATGAGCAAATAAATCTTGCCAAACAAAAATACAAAATCCCAGAAAATAAAAAATACATTTTCTCGCTTTGTAGCTTAGAGCCACGAAAAAATATTTTACGCGTTATTAAATGCTTTTGTGAGTTTATCAAAAAAAATAATATTAATGATTTGGTTTTAGCACTTGGTGGTGGCGCGGATATGAAATTTTTGCCGACCTTACAAGCAAATATAAAAAACTTAAACGAATATAAAGATAAAATTTTAATTCTTGGTTATGTTGATAGCGCAGATTTGGCTCCGCTTTATTCTGGGGCTTTGTTTTTTGTTTATACCTCACAATACGAAGGCTTTGGCCTGCCGCCACTTGAAGCGATGAGCTGTGGTAGTGCTGTGATTACAAGTGATAATTCAAGCTTGCCAGAAGTTGTAGGCGATGCTGGCATAATGATAGCTTATGATAGCGATGAGGCGCATATAAAAGCTTATGAAAAATATTATTTTGATGAAAATTTTAGAAAAGAAAATGCTAAAAAGGGCTTAGAACGCTCCGGGCTTTTTAGCTGGCAAAAATGCGCTGATATTATGGTAAATAAAATAAAGGATGATATTGAAAAAGCTAAAATTAATTTATGATGCGAGCATAGTAGTAAATACAACAAATGCTAATTGGGCGCGCTCTGGCGTGTATTTTAGCGCGCTTAATTTATTAAAAGAATTTGCTAAGCGAGATGATATTGAATTAGTGCTGTATTGTAAAACAGATGATAAAAATAAGGCTAAAAAATTTTTAAAAGATTTGCTAAAAAAAGATTTTGCTTGTATTTTTGAGTTTGTGCCATCAAAACTAATCATAGCCCTAAAACGCGCCATCGAAAAGCTCCCACCACTTATCTCCAAGCCATTTTACAAAGCAAATGATTTAAGAAAAAAACTAAAAAATAAAAACACGCAAAAAAAGCCTAACACTCAAAACCCAAATGAATACAATGCTTGCTATCTAAGCGCAGCTTATGACTTGCCAGCTAGATTTAAACACGATGAAAGCATTATAAAATACGCCATCGCCTATGATGTAATGCCTCTTATTTTCCCGCAGTATTATAAAGATAGCGTAGATGGCTGGCTGCAAACATTTAAAATTTTTAATAACTACTTTTCAATCTCTCAACACACAAAAAAAGATTATTTAAAGCACTTAGAGCATTTAAAAGAGCAAAACATCACCACAGCCTTGCTAGCTTGCGATGAGAGCTTCAAACCAGCAAACAATGAGCAAATAAATCTTGCCAAACAAAAATACAAAATCCCAGAAAATACAAAATACATTTTCTCACTTTGTACCTTAGAGCCACGAAAAAATTTAATTAGAACGCTTAAAACTTTTATAGAGTTTATTAAAAAAAATAATATTGATGATTTGGTTTTTGTTTTAGGTGGTGGGCATTGGGAGATTTTTATAAAAGAATTAGAAAAGTCCATTGATGATTTAGGCGCATATAAAGATAAAATTTTAAAAATCGGCTATGTTGATGATAAAGATTTGGCTCCGCTTTATTCTGGGGCTTTGTTTTTTGTTTATACCTCGCAATACGAAGGCTTTGGCCTGCCGCCGCTTGAAGCTATGAGCTGTGGTAGTGCTGTAATTACAAGTGATAATTCAAGCTTGCCAGAGGTTGTAGGCGATGCTGGAATAATGATAGCTTATGATAGCGATGAGGCGCATATAAAAGCTTATGAAAAATATTATTTTGATGAAAATTTTAGAAAAGAAAATGCTAAAAAGGGCTTAGAACGCTCCGGGCTTTTTAGCTGGCAAAAATGCGCTGATATTATGGTAAATAAAATGAAACAAGATTTAAAATTTTAATATTAGGGCGAAAAATGCATATTAGCGAAGGTGTATTAAAACCAGAAATACTAGTACCAGCAGGCATTATCACGGCTGGGCTTACAGCGTATTTACTCTATAAAATTAAGCCAAATGATATAGTGCGCACAGCTTGTATGAGTGCGGTATTTTTTGTGGGTTCATTTGTGCATTTTCCGCTTGGCCCTAGCTCGTTACATTTAGTTTTAGGTGGAATAGTTGGCGCATTTAGCGGGCGTTTTGCCTTTTTATCCATTTTGGTTGCGCTTTTATTTCAAGGCATATTTTTTGGTTTTGGCGGGCTTAGCACTCTTGGGGTTAATGCGCTTATTATAGGCTTGCCAGCGATTTTTGGGGCTTATTTTGTGCGCCTTGGCAATCAAAATAACGCATTAAAAGCTAAATTATTTTATTTTTTAGCCGGCTTCGTGCCTGTGGCGATTAGCTCTATTTTGCTTAGCGCGGTTTTATTATTAAATGGCGATGAGTTTAGGGCAATTGCTAGCCTTGTTTTACTTACAAATAGTGCTTTATGCGTGATTGAGGGGCTAATTTGTGCTTTATTGCTTAGTTTTATAGCTAAAACTTATCCGGAGTTTTTACCATGCCAAAAATCTTTATAATATTTTGTTTTTTTAGTTTTTATAGTGAAATTTTAGCTCATTCGCTTAAAATTTTTGCCAAAGATGAGGGCTCGCAAATAAATATAAAAGCATATTTTTACGGCGGTTCGCCTTGTAAAAATTGTGAAATTTTAATCCAAAATGCTAGCCAAGTGTTTAAAGAAAATACCGATGAAAATGGTAGTTTTATTTTAAATAAAGCTAAATTAAGCCAAAACAGCAACGAACTTGAAATTTCAATAAATGCAGGCGCAGGGCATTATAAAAGCACAAAAATTAGCTTAAATAAACCCCAAAATAACACTAGCGATTTTAATAAAAGTAGCCAACAACCACAAAATAAGCAAAGCACTCAGCCAAAAGTAGAAAATTTTACCCAAGATGGCCAAAACAGCGTATTTAGCGAGCTAATTAAGGGCTTTTTTGCCATCATAATAATTTTGCTGATTTTTGCGGGCTTGTATTTTGTAAAAAGGCGCAAATAGTGCGTTATTTTGGCTCGCTAAATTATAGCGCAAGCTTGATAGCACTTATGCTTTATAGTCTTGGCGTAGCACTTAGTAATGGCGTTTTTATCAGCTATTTTGCGCCTTTAATTTTTGCTTTAATATTTAGCAAAGATAAGCTCACAAGAGTTTTAAAAAGGCTTTTTATTTTAAATATTTTTGTGCTTTTAAGCGTTGCTAGCGTGCTTTTAAGCCAAAATTATAATCTTGCCTGGCTTATTTTTTTACGCTCAAATTTATTGATATTTTTTAGCCTTTTGTTATTTAGTGGCATAAATGAAAGTGAGTTTTTACGGGCATTTAGCGCATTAAATTTAGGCAAAAAAATCAACTCTTTAATGTATTTTAGCCTTAGTTTTACCAGCTCTTTAAATAAAGACTTAATCAAACTACAAAACACACTAAAAGCGCGCGGATTTCGCCCAAAAACTAGTATTTTTGGCTATAAAATTTATGCTAATTTATTAGCTCTTTTACTAATTTTAGCCATTCAAAAACTACAAAGCACGCAAAAAACGCTAAAAGCTAGAAACTACAAAGGCTATATTTTAAACCCGCAAAAACTAAACCTACACAGGCAAGATTACGCCCTGCTCGCACTTTGCGTGTTTTGTTTGGTGTTTAGAGTTGGAGCTATAATTTGATTTTAAGTTTAGAAAATTTAAGCCTTATACTTGATGATAAAAGCATTTTTGCAAACTTAAACTTAACTTTAAAACAAGGCGAAAAAATCGCCATCATTGCTCCAAATGGTAGCGGTAAAACGAGCCTGCTTGAAATAATTGCTGGCTTAAAAGCCCAAAATACCGGTAAAATAACGCTTTTTGATAAAAACATAACCTCGCTTGATGATTATGAGAGCATAAGAGATAAAATTGGCTTTTTATTTGAGGATTCAAATGCTCAATTTATTTGCCAAAATGTGCTTGATGATGTCGCATTTAGCGTGCTTACAAACTCCATCAACAAAAATAAAGCAAATTTTAAAATCCTTGAAAATTTAGCCTTAAAAACAGCTAGCCAAACCCTTGAACTGCTTGAAATTTCGCACTTACAAGCTTGCTCGCCCTTTAAGCTTTCAAACGGACAAAAGCGCATTGTAGCACTTGCTGGCGTTTTAGCATTTAATCCAGCTCTTATGCTACTTGATGAGCCTGAAAACGCGCTAGATACAGCATTTAAACAAAAAATAATAAATATTTTAAAAAACCATAAAAGTGCTATAATTTTTAGCTCTCATAATTTAAAATTTGCCAAAAGCATAGCAGATAAAATTTACACTCTAAGCCAAAATGGGCTTGAAATTTTTAATGAATAAAAGTAGAAATTTCAGCTAAAAGCTCGGTATTATCGTATAAATATGGGCGTATTAGGGGCGGGATTTTTAATATCCTGCATTTTTCTTTAAAATTTTTTGGCATTTGCGTTTTGCTAAAAGGTGCTACGAAAATGAATTTTTCATTTTTTGCGATGGCGATTTTATGGCTAATTACTAGGGCATTTTGCTTTAAAACCTCAGCCCTAGATAACGCGCTAAGAACCACACCAAGACGCTTACAAGCCTTATCGATTAAATCAATCTCGCTAGGGCTACGCTTTAAAATGAAAAATGGGCTTTTTTCATAAACAAACTCACCCAAAAGCACCTTTTTATCACGCTCTAAGGCCTTAAAACTAGCCTTTAACCCGCCAGCAAAAAGCTTAACAAAAGAATCACTATAATTATGGCGAAAAAAATTCCTGCTATATTTTTGATTAAAATTTGAGCTATCAATGAAATACTGATAATAATGGCTGTGTAAATACTCTAAAATTTCAACGCGCGATGTATAAATTAGCGGTCTAGCGATGAAAATATCGCACTTTGGCTTAATTTCATATTTGCTATATGAGCTAAATCCTAAGGCATTAGCAAGCCCTGCGCCCTTGCTAAGACGAAGCAAAAACCATTCAAAAAGATCATTTAATTGATGGGCTAAAATCAGCGTATCAAAGCCTTGCTCAATGCATAAATCATAAAAAAAATCATAGCGAATTTTACGCGCCTTGCTTTCAAAATTACCACCACTAATCACAGCCTCTTTGCTAAAAAACTCCACACCATACATCTTACACAAAGCCCTAGCGCTTATGTATTCATTTAGGCTTTGAGGGCGCGTTTTATAATTAATTAGCGCGCAAGCAAAATTGATATTATTTTGTCTTAATAAATGAAAAAGCGCGGTGCTATCGATGCCGTGAGAAAAGGCCAAAAGTGCTTTTGCTTTTTTTAATTCACAAAGATTTTCTAAGATAATGCCTTGCATAATCGCTTTTGCCTTAAAATTTTAAATAAATATTTTAAAATTTAGCATTTTGCTTAAAACTAAATTTTTTCTTTGGCTTCTAAAACTTTTATCTTAAAGCTAGTGTCGATTTTACCGCTATTTGCTCGCATAGCCACTGGAACATCAATCAAAATAACATTTTCGTAATTATTCACAAAATCTATAAAAGCATAAAATTTATCAGGCGTGCTCATCATCGCGGTTACATTAAGCTCGTAATTGATAAAAGTGGAGTTTTCATCTTCTTTTGGCATACGATTTAAGCGCACATCGCTAAAAAACTCCCCTGCTTTATTTTGAAATTTCTTTTCATCAAAGGTGTTTATTATCGCATTTAGGCTTTTAGCGTTTTTTGTTTTTAGTGTGTCTAAATCATTTGCATTAGCAAAAAATATCTGCTCTATGCGCGATTGATTAAGCATTTTAGAGTGATACTGCGCTTTTGCTTTTTTATAGTCTTTAATGCTTGGGACTATCAAAAACATAACAAAACTCAAAGATATAAGCAAAAAAGCCAGCACATAAAGCACTAGTTTTAAAACATCAATTTCTTCTAAATTGCGATCTTTACTCATTGCTTTTATCCTGCTCGTTTAGAGTGCTAATGGAGCTAAAATTTAACCAACCACCCTTTAACTGATAAAAACTAGTATGCACGCTAGAAAAAATACTTTTTAATGGTGCCTCCATCAGCAAATTAAATGTTTCGCGGCTTGGGGTTTTGCCTCGTAATTCAAGGCTATTTGTATTTACCAAGATGTATTCAAGCGTGATAGTATCAGGCACTATATCAAAAATATTGCGAACTGAGCGTTTTAGTGAATCATTTAGGGTGTAAATATTTAATGCGGTTTGGTAATCATTTTCTAAGCGTGTGATGGTTTCTTTTATTTTGGCGATGCTACGCGCACTGCTATTGTATTTTTCTTGGGCTTGTAAATTTTTATTTTCTAAATCATTTGTGTAAAATTTTAATATAAAATCAATGCTCACACATAAAACACACACAAATAAAATAAGCGAAATCCAAATCTGCGATAAAAGCGAAAAAAATGGCTTTGGCTGCGGGCGTATGAAGCTATAAGAAGACTTCGCGCGTTTTTGTCCTAGCATTCCTTCAACTCTTTTGAGATTATATTTAGGGCATCTTTGTATTTATCTGCTTTGAAAACAATGGTTTCTATGCATAATTCATTTGAGATTATGTCTATTAAATTTTGCTCGTCCATAGCACCAGTGCTGTCAAAAATCACTATTTTTTCTACAAAATTTGAATCATAAAGTGGATTTTTGTAATAATCACTTATGGCATCTTTGATATTTAAAAGCATCTGCCCTGATTGACCAAGGCGTTCTAAATTAGCTTGCGCATCGCTTTCGTTTCTTTCGTATTCTTGGGTTTTTGAAATATCTTCAAATGTGTCTATATCGTTATCTGTGGATAATTCGCTTAAAGTGTTTAGGGCGTTAAACTTATCATCTTCTTTTGCGATGATGTTATCGATTTCTGCTATATTTATAGGCGCAAGATTTTCATCATCTTGTTTTACATCGCCTTTATCGCTATTATTATTGTAAAACGCGCCAAATTTCATTTCAAGTTCTTTAAATACCATCATCGCGCAACTATCGCCTTGAATATACGCATACAGCGTAACGCGCTCATCAGCTCTAAACTCATTTATCTTATCATACAAAATAGAAAATGGCGAATACAATAAATCTATTTTTAAGCCATTTAAAAAATGAAGTTGTGCTTGAATTTCATCTTTTGGTATAAAAATGCTCCAACCCCCAGGCATTGATAAAACATTAACCTCATTAAAATTTACGCCAAATTTATTATACCCGATGCGGTCGCTAACTGGCAAAGCCCATTGTTTTGGCGTGTTTAAAAGCAAAGCAGTGTAAGTGGTATTTGCATCTTTTGAATGTTTTTTGACATAATCATTAAACTTAAAATCTATATGCTCGCCTACAATCTCAAAATCAGCTTGAATGGCATTTAAATTTTTACCATTTTTTACAAATTGACCATAAATAGAGCATTCTTTTTCACCAACGAAAACGCAAAGATAAAGGTTTTTAATAAAATATTTAAAAAATCGCACTTGAAATATCCCTAAAAAAATTGCGCGATGATAGCAAAACTAGCCTTAAAAGCGATTTAATGCGCCCTAAATTACAAATATAATAATTAAAAAACTAGCAAATTTTAATCTTAATTTTCAAAATTTAATCTATCATTAATGTATCTTACGCTAGCATAGACGCATTCTAAGAATACGGAGAATGCAGAAAATGTGCGCTATTAATTTAATCTTTGCTTACAAGGATTTTAAAGTGATTGTAAGTGAAAATAATGCTGATAATTTAGCTGTAATACCAAGTAAAAACAACGCCAAAGAAATTTTAATTTATGATAATCGCTTAAATACAGAATTAATATTTAATGATAATTTTACTGCACGAGATTTTGATTTGTTTTTTACATTATTGCATTTAGCGAAAAAGAATGTAACTCAAAAGAAAGGCAAAACAGTTTATATGAGTTTTGACCAATTAACAAAATTTTTAAGTGCTAGCGCATATAAAAACAAAAATAGATTTTATAAAGAAGTGCGTGCATTTTTAGATAAAGCACAAGATATTCGCACTTTTTTTAAAACAGATATAAAAAATACAAAAGGGCGAAATGCTGTTCTTGAAGGTGCTTTATTTTTTGATAAATTAAGTGTAGATGAAGCAACTAAAACTGCTAGTTTTAGATTAAGCGATGGTGCTTATGAGTTTTTATTCTTTTTTGAAAAATTTATGCAACTTAATTTATATGAATTTTGTTCTTTAAAAAGAAAAGGTTCTAAAATTTTATTTAGACTTTTAATTCAATTCAAAAATTTACCGATTAATAAAACAAGCGGGCTTAAAGAATTAGTATTAAATAAAGATGAATTTTATAAATATATTAAACCACCAATAACATATAGACCAGCAGATATAGACAGAAGAATTTTAACTCCTGCAATTAAAGAGTTGGAAGAAGGTGACTATTTTAAAAGCGTGCTTTGTGAAAGACTACAAAGCAACCTTGAAACTATTGATTATAAAATTATTTTTAATGATAGCAATAGAAAATAATAATAAAGGATTAAAAATGAAAACAAAATTTTTAGACAAAAGTATAGCCAGCGTAGTAAATATAATTTCAGCAACACTTGCGGTTATTTGGATAGCAATAATGTTTTTAATGGCATTTACTGCAATAAATGGAGTTGCTCTTATAATATTAGGATTTATTAGCTGGTTCTGTTTAGTTTTTTATTCAGTTAAATTTATAGGAGCAAAACATAAAAGTTTAGCTTAAAATATCAAATTTTGTAAATTTAGTTAAATTTGCGGAATTTTGCGCTAGTAGCTGAATTTTATTTGTTGTTTTAAAGTATGATTTTATGGTGGTTTTAGCTATGTTTTGTTTTTAAAATTTAGCGCATTTTGTAACGCTTTTTTTATTCTTTTTTTTATCGCGCTTTGTCGCAAAATTTGGTGTTTTAAGCTAATTTTTATTTTTTGTTTAATGCCTTATGAATGCGATTTTATCGTGTTTTTATGTGTTTTTAGTTTGAAAATTTATCCGCAATTTGCCACCTTTTTTTGTGTTTTTTATCCCCTTTTTTGTTATAGTTTGTAGCTGGATTTTCTTAGTTGAATTTGCGGAATTTTGCGCTAGTAGCTGAATTTTATTTGTTGTTTTAAAGTATGATTTTATGGTGGTTTTAGCTATGTTTTGTTTTTAAAATTTAGCGCATTTTGTAACGCTTTTTTTATTCTTTTTTTTATCGCGCTTTGTCGCAAAATTTGGTGTTTTAAGCTAATTTTTATTTTTTGTTTAATGCCTTATGAATGCGATTTTATCGTGTTTTTATGTGTTTTTAGTTTGAAAATTTATCCGCAATTTGCCACCTTTTTTTGTGTTTTTTATCCCCTTTTTTGTTATAGTTTGTAGCTGGATTTTCTTAGTTGAATTTGCGGAATTTTGCGCTAGTAGCTGAATTTTATTTGTTGTTTTAAAGTATGATTTTATGGTGGTTTTAGCTATGTTTTGTTTTTAAAATTTAGCGCATTTTGTAACGCTTTTTTTATTCTTTTTTTTTATCGCGCTTTGTCGCAAAATTTGGTGTTTTAAGCTAATTTTTATTTTTTGTTTAATGCCTTATGAATGCGATTTTATCGTGTTTTTATGTGTTTTTAGTTTGAAAATTTATCCGCAATTTGCCACCTTTTTTTGTGTTTTTTATCCCCTTTTTTGTTATAGTTTGTAGCTGGATTTTCTTAGTTGAATTTGCGGAATTTTGCGCTAGTAGCTGAATTTTATTTGTTGTTTTAAAGTATGATTTTGCCGTGTTTTTAGCTATGTGCTTTATTGGCTATTTGTTTTAGGGGGTGGTTAGCTAGCTTCGCAAGCTTCGCTATCTAACCACCATTTTTGAACCGCAAGCGTTTCAAAAATAAGCCTTATGAGCGGGGGGAACCCCCCGCAACGCCCCCCAAATGATTTATTCTTTTTATTATTCTTTTTATTATTCTTTTTATTATTCTTTTTATTATTCTTTTTATTATTCTTTTTATTATTCTTTTTATTATTCTTTTTATTATTCTTTTTATTACTACTTTTATTATAAAAAAATTATTAGTGGCTAACGCCACAAAAAAAGGGGAAAAAATAAACTTTTGCGGGGATTATATGATTTTAAGGGCATTTTGCGCTTAAAAAATAAAGCTAAAATTTTAAAAGCTCAGCATAATGAAAATATCTTAAATTAAGTGTTATTTAAGCTTTTTTTATGTATAATTATGCTATCAAAACAAAAAAACGATAAATCATCATTTAAAAAATAGGAGTTTAAAATGGCTGGGTATTATAAATATAGTATGAGCAATAATGCTGTAAAAGCTTACAAACAAGGCGAAAAGCCATTATCTAAATGGACAAAAACTGAAATACTAAGTAATGTAGAATTTGCTGACGAAGTAGCAAAAGAGACAGCCGACAAAGCGATAGCAGCATTAACTAGATTAAACTTAGCAGAGCTGAGAGAATTTATTTTAGAACAATCTAGTTGGCATCATACTAGTATGTTTTATAATGTTACAAATTTTTATGAAGTTGATAAATGTTTTGATGAAGAAACTGCACAAAATATGGAACAGCTTGTGGCAGAAATAATTCAAGACAGACCTCCACGAACAAGAAAAGTAAAACAAGAAAAGCTTTTAGGCAAAATAACTGTTGCTGTTTATGGCGATTACAACCCTAGAAAACAACGCGCCACTTATTTAGGTGAGGACACAAAAGAGGGTGAAGTTAAAAATGGTTGGCTATGCTATGATGGTGGCAGATACAAGATTGCTGCTAACAAAACTCAAAGTATTGAGTATAAAATTAAAGATTATTGGCTTAACTTAGAAGAACAAACATTAGATAATCAAAAATTTAGGTTTGCGCTTGGACAAGAAATATATTATTGTGGCTATGTTCTCGATTGTAAAAACCGCAAATTCAAAAAGCGCGGTGATAAACAATATAGAGAACAAGCAAGAATATTGTTCGATTGGGATAATATTTTAGAAAAAGTTGATAGCGCTTTAGGCCGATAAATAATCTGCTAAAAATAAATAATTGCGCTAGCTTTAAATTTTAAGCGCGGGCAACCGCGCAAATTTTAAATAATTTTTAAAAATAAAAAGGAGTTGTAAATGAGTGATTATGAAATCATTAAGGATTTTATTAAAAGGCTTTTGGAGCCAGAGTATTATAAAGCAAGTTATGTTTTGCAGTCAAGCGACATTGTAAAGAAAGTTAATGAAGTAAAAGATTTGACTTTCAATGAAGCATTTGCAAAATTCTTAGGATTAACTCAAAAACTTGCAGAAAATGACTATGCTCGTATGGTTAGTGAATTTGAAACTATGTTTAATGTCAAATGAGTTAGAGATATAACTTAAAATTTGCGGGCTTGCCCGCGCAAATTTCAAAAAAGGATAAAAAATGGAAAGTAAAAACATTTTCAAGGCAAATATTATTGTATCAGAGTTAGGCGATTTTTTTGAAGAGCTAGATAATGAAACAGAAAAAAGATTTTTGAATATTTTAAACAAAGAAAATTTTTCTTTGGCTGATGGCGAGCTAAGTCAAAACGCGTGGGATATAGACAGTGATGAAGCCTTTTTTTGTAATCTCATAAGAACATATGAACAAAAAGAAAATCTTTTTGATGAAAACACTTGCTATGAAATGATAGACAATTTTTCAAGAGAATATAATATGAACTTATACAAAAATGACGATAGCGAACGCACACAGCGCAGTATTTATAACGCAAAAATTGATATTTGGGATAATTACACCAAGTTTTTGAAAAATTTAGCGTGGTGGTATAGTGTTACTGAGTTTAAAGAACAAAACGCGCTTTTAGACGAACTCAGCGAAATTTGCGCGGAGTTTGATGATGAAAGCAGGCTAGAGTATGATGTAACCGTCTTTACAAGTATGGGCAAAGTTAAGATGATGAATAATGAGAGAGTAGATGTGATAGCGCTAATCGCACGCGCTAAACCCATACTTAACGAGCTTCAAAAGACGACCAAAGGTTATTACATCGGTGAGCTATTAGAAAAAGCCGAAAAGTTATTAAAGCGCAATAGCGAAAATAAAATCTTTATAGATAACAATATAAACTTTGAATATCTCTATGATAATAACTTATTTTATCGCGCACCAGGAATGCGGGCGAAAGAGATACTCTAAAATTTGCGGGCTTGCCCCGCGCAAATTTTAAAAAAAGAAGAAAAAAATGAATATCAAAGAACTAACAAACGAGCAATCAAAATGGCACAAACAAGTAAAGCGAAAAAAACATCTTACAATCTTTATTGAATGTGGATTGCGGGACAGATTAGCAGAAATAGTTAATCAATACTTACAAAAAGGCGATAAAATCAGCTTAATAGGCGAGCTTTGCCACAGCGTGTGGCAAGATGAAAGTACAGGCCAAATGCGCAGCAAATATTACATAAAATTAAATGAATTAGATTTGCCAGCTAGAAAAAGCGAAAGAAAATAAAAAGGACAAAAAATGGATATACAAGAAGTGCTAAATGCGCTTAATAACACGAGGAAAAAAATAAGCGAACTCAAAATCGAGCTAAACGAAAAAGCACAAGATGAGTTAGCAGATTTAATAAATCACGATGACATATTGGTAGATGTTAGATGTAGATTATATGATGGAACATTAAGCATTGTGCTTTACTATGTAAAGCAAGCTTCAATGCGCAATCCGCGCGATTTAGAAAGAGATTGCAATTGGGGTAATTTTATAGTTAGCACTGCTTGGGGTAATTTGATACTTAGCACTCCTAGCAGAGATGCGCAAAAAATAGACAGATTACTTAAATTTTGCGACACAATTCACATTTGAAAAATATGCAAGGACAAAAAATGAAAGTAAAAATTGGAGAAGTGTTACTTAGATATGCACATCTCAAAAATAATACAACAATCTAAAAGGAGTAAAAAATGTTAAACACTATAATGATACAAGGAAATTTAACGCGCGCGCCAGAATTTCGATTTTTACAAAAAAGTAATATAGCATTAGCTAAAATTACTATTTGTAATAATAAATATTTCAATAATAGCAACAACGAAAAAACGCAAAAAACTTGCTTTATTGAATGTGAATTGTGGGGTAGATTAGCAGAAATAGCTAATCAATACTTACAAAAAGGTGATAAAGTCAGCTTAGTAGGCGAGCTTTGCCAAAGCGTATGGCAAGATGAAAGCACAGGCCAAATGCGCAGCAAACATTACATAAAAGTAAATGAATTAGATTTGCCAGCTAAAAAAGGCCAAACGCCAGCGCAAGAATTATCTAATAACACAGAAAATTATGTAGATATGCCACAACAAGAGCAAGAACAACCGCAACCGCAAGCGCAAAATTTTGATAATTTGCGCCCTGGCGATAACTGGGACAAAGCGATTGTTGATGATAATTTCCCAAACGATGATGATATGCCATTTTAAATTAAAGTAAAATTTTTAAGGTTTCTCAAATCTTAAAGTAAATAAAAAATAACAGCGAGAAACCTTAAAGCAATTCAAAGCATTAAATAATAACAAATAAAAAATAAGCGTAAAAATTAAAGTAAATATTTATTAAATTATAATTTTTATAATAAAATGCCGTAAAACAATGATTAATTAATGTTTTAAAGCTACTTTGTTGGTTAAGGTGATTTTGTTTAAGCTCCGCAATTTGCCACCTTTTATATTAAGTTTAAGTATTTTTAATAATTTTAAAAATAGGTTAAAATGATTAAATAGTGGCAAAAAAGGCAATTTAACAAAAATAAAAATTTTTGTTTAAGCTCCGCAATTTGCCACGCCCTACATATATATAAAAAAATATAAAATAAAAAGGGAAAAAAAGAATTTGATTTATTAAAATTTGTTTATTGTGTTTTTTTAAAAAAATAAATTTATTTAATTGTTAAATTCGCGTTTAAATTTTTTTAAAATTTTAGTTTAAGTATTTTTTTTGTTTTTAAAATTTATTTTGTTAAGGGTGCAGGAAACTTAAAATTTTTAAAAATTAAGCATATCATTTGTGTTGAGATGAACTTATGCAGCCCCCGAAGTTTTTTAAAATTTTGATATTTAGAATACAGGCGCGCATTTTTTTTTGAAATTTTAATGTTTTTTTGAATTTTTGCATTTTAAGCATTTTAAGAGTTAAAAAGAATGTTAGACAATACTTTATATGCGATAAGTAGTTTTTATTGATTTATGAGCTTGCTAGGTAGCTTAAAATAGCATTTTATGTTTTATTGAATTATTTAATTTTACACCGCGCAAAAAATTTTTAAAATTTTTATATTTTTTAAAATGCCATTAAAATATTGTAAAATCAATATTACAGCGCATTTTCATTTTTTTTGTGTGTTAATTATTTTAGTTATGTGTGTAGTAAATTAAATTAAGCTTAAAGAAGTTATTTTTAAAATTAGCGCAAAATTTTAAAAAAAGGATAAAAAAATGGCACTAAACTTTATGCTAGATGATTTAAACGCACAAATGCGAAAAGCACAAGAAGCACAACTTGCAAAAGAGCAAGCACAAGAAGAGCAAAAACAAGCTCAAATAAGAGCTAGGCAAACTCAAAACGAAAATACTTCTTTTAATGCTAGCAATAAGCAAAATTCAAACAATGCCCCAGACAATAAAGCTAAAAGCGATGAATTACAACAAAACAACACGCCAGCCAAAAAAATTGATTTTACCACCAACACTTTGGAGCAAATAAGAGAAAATAACGACATTAAACAAGCATTAGAAAATTTAGATAAACAAGAGCTTTTAAACAGCGAAAAAGAAAAGCTAAACAAACAATATCTAAAAGAATTAGAAGAATTAGAGAAAAAATATAATCTAAGCTCAAATATTCAAAATTTAAATAATGTGCTAGATAGCAAAACTAAAAGCGATGAATTGATACAAGAAGAAGTGGATTTTATACAAAAAGTAGATAGCCCCGCTAAAAAAATTGATTTTACCGCGCATACTTTGGAGCAAACAAGAAAAAATCCAAATATTAAAGAAGCATTAGAAATTTTAGATAAACAAGAGCTTTTAAGCGATGAAAAAGAAAAACTAAACGAACAGCACAAGCAAAATTTAGAAAATTTAGACAAAAAATACAATAAAAACGCAGATACAAAAGAAAAGCCAGAGCAAAGCGAACAAAACACTTTAAAAGATGAAGCTACACAAAATACCCTAGATGAAAAATATTTACAAGAATTAGAAGCTTTAAATAACATACATAAAGCGCGCCTAGAAAAAATCGAAAACGAACGCTTAGAACACGAAATGAAATTTCAAAAAGCAATAGATAATCTCTCTAACGCTGATAGCGCAGCAGATATTCTAACAAATTTAAAAAATTTGGATAAAGCTTTATCCTTAATCGTAAATAGCGCATTTGATGAAAGAAACGAGCGAGCCTTACAAAGAGAAGAAAAGCTAAATGTAGCCTTTAAAAATGGCGAAGTAAAAGAAGTAATTACTAGTTTTGTGAAAGAATTACACAACAAAGAAAAAGAAACTAAAAAAGGTTATCAAATAATGCAAAAATCAAAAGAATTTTATGTAGATTTATCAAAAGCCAATGAAATACAAGAAAAAAGCCCAGCCAACAAAGATAATTTTAACAAAATACAAACTCTTTATAGCGATTTACACAAAAAAGGCAATGAAGAGCTTTTAAAATATTTTAAAAATAATTATCCAAAAACTTATAAACAAGCCCAAGAAACACTTAATTTAGAAAAAGACAAAACACAAGAAAAATCATCATCACAAGGATTAACACGATGAAAAAATTAGTTTTATCAATCGCTGCTGCTGCTTTATTATTTACAAACGCAAACGCAAGTGGCATACCTGTGGTAGATAGCGCAAGCATAGCTCAAAGAACTGTAGAGAATGTCAAAAGTTATACGCAACAGATAAAGAGCTATGCTAACGATATTTTAATGTTTAAACAAATGGTTTTAGATACTTTAAATTTTGAAAAGCATTTGAAAGAATTAGGCATAGATTTAAACGAATTTGCCGAAATTTATGGCGAAGTAATGGGAACTATTGATGATATGCAAAATTTTTACGCTGACTTAACAAATTTGCCTGATGATTTTTTCAAACAATTTGAAAGAATGCAAAACGCTTGCACTTATTTAACTAAAAATGTAGATGGTTTTCAAGGCGCAGTTGATAATGCCAAGAGCCTTAAACGCTCGATAAATAGGTGTTTATCAATCGTCCAAAGCCAGCCAGTAATTAAACGCTCACTTGCTAAATTAGAACGCGATTTACAAAAAGCAACGGATTTTAAAGAAATTCAACGCATACAACAGCAAATGCGAAACATAGAAAACGCGCAAGCATTTGCAATACAAACAGCAAACCAAGAAAGAATAGACAAAATTTTAGCTAGCTATGATGATTTTTATTTTAACACAAGCGACAAAAACCCATATTCATTAAAAGCAAAAACAAAATCTATTCAAAATCTTATCAATCAAACTATGAAAGACGATTTAAGCCAAAAAGAAACGACAGCATTAACAAACTCAATTTTATTGCAAATGTTACAAACAAATAATCAAATGTTTGAAATGCAAATTCAAACAGCCTCCGTTATGGTGGCAAATCAAAATGATAGAAAATCATTTTCAAAGCAATTAACCGAAGAAGATTTAGATAAAGAAACGCCAACTTATTATTTCCCAGAAAAAAATGTGCCAGCAATGCCAAAAGATAAGTATGGCTTGCCTGTATTTACTTTTTAAAATTTTAAATCTTATAAAGGACAAAATATGAAAAAATCATTATTTATGTTAAGCTTAGCTAGCGCACTAGCATTAAGCGCAAATCAAAATTTAGAGTTGCCATTATCACAAAATTTGGCTAATCAAACATTACAAGGCGACCAAAAATCCGCTTGCGAAGCTATTTTATGCTTACCGGCAAGCTCACGCCCTAGCGAATGCAAACCAAGCGTAAAAAAATATTTTTCAATTATAGGCAAAAAACCAAGCGACACAGCAAATAAACGCAAGCAATTCTTAAACAAATGCCCCGCAGATAATACACCCCAAATGCAAGCTATTAAAGACGCAATTGTAGCAGGCGCGTTTTCTAAAATAACTAATAAATATTGCGAACCTAGCCATTTAAATTCGCAACCAGGCGTTTATAAATCTTGCATTATTGATGATATTGAATGCCGTCAAAAGAAACAAATAACTAATAATGATTTTCAAGAGAAAGGATTAACATTGGGTAATAGGCTCGCAATTAGTCTTATTTTAACACCAAAAAATCCGCCTACTTTACCAAAAGAATGTGAAAGCGAACCTTTAAGTTATAAATGCCACGCCAAAGGGCGTGGAATTAGTTGTGGTTGGGAAGTTGATGAATGAATAATCTAACTAAAATACCTTTAAATGAAATTCTTGCCAATAATGGCTACATTTACGATAGAAATAAAGATAGTCAAAGTTGGCGCGTATTAAAAAATCAAAACAGCGATAAAGTTATTGTAAGCAGAAGTAAAAATGGTGATTATCTCTATTTTAACCCCCAAGATGATAGAGATAGGGGCAATATTTATAATTTTTGTCGCAATCGTGGCATAAAGCCTGATGATTTGCTAAACGGGAAAGCAATTAGCGATTTTAAAGATGAAATCCCTATAAATGCCGAGTATAGCAATGTTTTTGCGATTAAAAAATACAAAGAATTAGAAAATATAAAAGAAAGCAATTATTTTACGGAAAAAAGAAAAATTGATAAAGAATTTTTATCCCTTTTTTCAGGCTTAAAAACTGATAGTTACAATAATATTGCCGTGCCTACATTTATAGTAAATCAAGTTTATGATAAAAATTTGCTAACCCAAAGTGGTTTTGTGAATTATTTAAATAATCCAATAAAAAAAGACAAAGACGGCAAATTATATGATAAGCCAATTAAACAGCTATGCTATGGTGAAAAAGGCTTAGAAATTTTAAAATCAAAAGAAAGCAAAAAAGCACAAATTCAGCATATCATTATTTGTGAAAGCATTATTGATAGTATATCATTAGCACAAATACACAATTACAACTCAAAAGATGTGTTATTGTGTGCTACAAACGGACAATTTACAAAAGCACACAATGAAGTTTTAAAATATTTACAAGATGAATGCAAAGACGCTAATTTTATTCTAGGTTTTGATAATGATAAAGCAGGCAAAGAATACAAAGAAAAAGCCTTACAAGTATTATCAAAAGAAAAAGTAACCATCATAAATCCCATTTTAAAAGATTTTAACGATGATTTAATAATCTCGCAGGCTTTACATATTAAGCCAAAAGAATTAAGCCATAGTGCCATTTTACAAGAAGTTATGAAATTAGAAAAAAATGCTAATTATGTAAAAGAAAAATACGATATTCTTTTACCGCAAGCAAGAGATGAAGCCTTTATTAAAACAAATCAAAAAGATTATCCAAAATTTCAATTATTAAAAGAAAAAGCAAGCCAGGCAATAAACTTTAATTTTGAAAGAATAGAAAAAACTTTTAAACAAGTCAAAGAAATTAGCGGTAATTTTCAAAGCAGAAGTATTTAAATCAAAACGGGAATAAGTCCCGTTTATTATTCTTTTTATTATTCTTTTTATTATTCTTTTTATTACTACTTTTATTATAAATAATTTATTAGTGGCTAACACCACAAAAAAAGGGGAAAAAATAAACTTTTGCGGGGATTATGTGATTTTACAGGCATTTTGTGCTTAAAAAATAAAGCTAAAATTTTAAAAGCTCAGTATAAGAAAAATATTTTAAATTAAGTGTAATTTAAGCTTTTTTTGTGTATAATTATGCTATCAAAACAAAAGGAAAAAAGATGAAAACAAAATATGATGAAATATGGGAATTTGAAACAAAAATGGGAGTTTGGGACGAATATGCCATAGTATTAAGAAATTTGGCTAATTGGTGTATGGCAGCTGACAGTGAGTATAGAACGCAAGAACAAAAGGAACTTTTGAAACAACTACTCAGCAAAGTTTGCGCTGAATATGTTTTTTCTTTTGCTGTATTTTGCTTTAAAGATACTTTAAATTATGATATAAAAGACAAAGACGAAAAAACAACATACAAAATTAACAATGAACGCATAAATATAATAGAGTTAATCACGCGCGGGAAAAATTTGGTTAGCGAGTTTGACAAAATAGCTAGAAATTTTAATGATAAATATACACACGAATTTTTAGAATTTACACACAAATTTTTAAAACAAGCAAATTTCTACTTAGAATGCAACAAGAAAAACAAGGTTTTTATAAACAATGATATAAATTATAATATTGAATTAACACCAGGCTATGGAATAAAAATTTAAAATATTGCGGGCAACCGCGCAAATTTCAATAAAAGGAGAAAAAATGAAAAAAGAAAATGTTTTTAAACAAAATTTGGCAGAGAGCGAGCTACCAAAATTTTTAAATGAAATGCTAGATGAGCAAGAACAAAAAAGATTTTTAGAAATTCTTAATAACGAGAATTTCGAGTTAGTCAATGAAGTAGTAGATACTTGCGATGATGAGTGGTTTTTTGCTTATAGTGTGCTTACATATCCAGAACGCGAGAACCTATTTACAGAATACGCAATGAATATAATTGATGATTATGCTTATAGATATAACACAGCATTATATGAAAATAGCATCCCAGCCAGCCGCGACAAAAGAGAAGCAGTTAATTCAGTGTGGAAAGAATACACAAATTTTATCAAAGATGTAGAAATATGCATTGAGTATAAACTAGAAGTCGCAGGAGATGACGACAACAGCGAGCTAATAGATGAGATTATGAATATTAGCGATAAAATTAGTGCTTTTACTAATTATGGCGATTTAGAATATTTCAAATGCGATGGCTATCATTACACAATAAATGAAACGCGCGTTGATGTTGTAGAAGCTATTACTACGATAAAAGAGCTAGTAGAACAATCTAGCGAGCAGCTGAACTCGCTAGACGCTTATTATCATTACAAAAGCGCACAAGAAATTATCGAAAACGCCGACAGCTTGCTAAAAAAAGCTAAAGAAGGATTATATGGCGCAATAATAAACAATCGCGTTACCTTTAATTACCTTTTTTTCAACAATATGGTTCGCCACGACATGCAAGATAGAGAGCTTTGAAAAAGCGAGGGCTAAAAAATGAGTTTTATAGATGCCACTAACAAAGAAAAAATTTTTTCTAAGTTAAAAACTGAAATAAAAAATACGATAGAACCTAAAAAATATTATATAGGGCGAGTTATGAGAGAGAATTTAAAAAATAAAGCTCAAGACAAAAATGTTAGCGAAAATGGTATTACATACAAACTTTTGTATGAACTAGCAGAGGAAGAAATCGAATTCTTGATGGCTGACGTGGAATGGTATAAAACTCGGCTTGAAAAAGAAAAATCAAAAAAGTGGTATAAAAAATTATGGGAGAGCGTTAAAAATGAGTTTAGCAAGCGAGATTAAAAATAGCAAGAGATATTTTAAAATTTGCGGGCAATCGCCCGCGCAAATTGTTAAATTAAGCGAATTTAGGTAGTAGGTTATATTGCGGGCTTAGCTTGCCCGCGCAAATTTTCAAAGTAAGGAAGTAAGTTATAACATTTTTAGTGTTATTTAATATTTTTTTAAGTGTAAATTTATTATAATTTACATTACAATTTATATTATTAAAAAGGATAAAACAATGAAAAAAATTTTAGCATTAAGTGCAATTATTGCACTTTTTACAGGTTGCACAGAGCTTAACTTGCCAAAACCACAAATGAGCCAAAGCGCAAAAACAAGTGGTAGTGATAGTGAATATTTAGATTGCTACAAATTATACCCAGAAGAAAATGATGATAAAGACAAAAAAAACTATATGAAGCGTTTTGGCTGTTTAAACGAAAATGGTGCTAAAAGGTCAGAAGAAATGCATAAATCCACAATCAAGCATTGGTGATATTTGAAAGTAGAAAAGAAAATGCAAGAACAATTAGGGTGCCCCGTTGGCGAAACTTACGAGGGCGATTTAATCTACAAATTCGCGGATGGTTGGGGCATTACATCACGCCGTGATATTTTAAGATTTGCTGAATATAACAAGAGCTGGCAAACGCCAAATCGCGCCGTGGTGCTAAGCCAAGTTTTAGATATTAACGATAAAACGCTAATAAGCGATATTCTAAATAATATCATCGACTTGCGCGCGCTGGTGGTTGATAATTTTTTTATTGATTTATTAGAGCATACAATTGACGATGATGGCTTTGAACTTGATGAAACTTGGGAGAGCAACGAATATTATGATGTAGAAATTTTGCTCTATCGCGGATGGGTAGTCAATTTAGACTCACTCGAAGTTATCGAGCAAGGCGAGCAAAGCAAAGAGATAGAGAGCAAGCTAAACGCGCTAATAAAAGCACTTGATTATAGAGAGCTTGGGCGCGAGAGCTTTGTGGAGCAGAGCTATTTTAACACCACCGCTCAAGATGAAAATTACATTGATTTGTGAGAACAAAAAATGATAATCTCAATATGTAATGAAAAAGGTGGCAGTGGCAAAAGCACGCTAAGCATAAATATAGCTACATATTTAGCCACGCAAGCTAAAAAACCGCTATGGCTAATAGATAGCGACCCCCAAAAATCAATTAGCGTTTTTTTAAGTATTAGAGATGATGAAAAGCTAGAAAAAGTTTTTAATTACACTTATAAAAATGGCGATGATTTAAAAGAATTTTTAACTAAGCACAAGCAAGAAAAAGAAATTCTGCTTATTGACACAGGCGGGCGCGATAGCAAAGATGCGCGCATAGCAATAGCTTTAAGTGATTTAGTGCTAATACCAACAACGGCAAGCCAACTAGACATAAGCGTGCTAGATTTAATGATAGAGCGTTTAAGAGAAGCCAAAAAAGTAAATTCTAGCTTGAAAGCTTTAATTGTGATGAATAGGGTTGCTACTAACCCCTTTTTGACAAGCAAAAAAGACACGCTAATTGAATACATCAAAGACTTGATAAAAGATGATTTAGATTATATTAAATTAGCAAATACAATCATCTATGAAAGAGAAGCGTTTAAAGTAGCAATTCAAATGGGTAGAGGCGTTTTTGAGTTAAACAAAAATTCAAAAGCTAGTGGAGAAATACAAAATTTGTGTAAAGAAATCAGCAAAGCGAAAGGAACATAATGAATTTCAAAAAAGCTAGTAGAAATAAAAATTTTGATGATTTTGTTAATGGCGTAAGCGCAGACAATAACGAAAATAAACAAATAAAAATGATGATAAGCTTGCCAAAAGAAATGCTAGCAAAAATCAATGAAAAAACAAAAAGAATTTGCACTTTTGGTGAATACATCAAAAATACCATACTTGAAGACAGCCAATATTTTAGCGATGAAGCAATAGTTGAAATTTACAAAAAAGCTACTTGGAGCAATCTTGCAATTAGTGATTTTATAAAATTTAGCTTAGGCTTTATTGATTATGCTAAACCCGAAGTGTTAGATAAAAATAGAGAAGTAAATGCAAGTAGATTAGTAACCTACACAAGCGATATAAGAGAAGCACTTAAACAAAGAGCAAAAGCGCAGAATTTAACATTAAATAATTTTATTTACATAAAACTAAAAGTGATTTTAGAAACTCAAAATATTTTTAATGAAAAAGAGCTAAGCTCTCTTATAAAACAAAGCAACCAAGCAAATCAAACATTGATAAATTTAATATCAAATAAAATTTTAAAAAAAGATGAAAAATGCGCGTAAAATGCGTAAATATAATATTTTATAAATTTTATCCAAAAGATTTAATAGATATAAAGCTAAAAACGCGCCGTCTTAACATAAAAAGCACTGAATTTATGCTCAATCTTATGCTTAGCGAGAATGAATTTTTTAGTGATGAAGCGATTAAAAAAATTTGGTTTAGTAGTTTTAGATGTAATGTGCCAATAACAAATTTTATAAAATATAAATTAGAACTTGCTAAAAATTTTCAAAAAGAAAACCTAACAAAGCCTAGCAAAATGCTCCGCTTAGAAAATTACGATGAAAGCATTGCGCTAGCATTAAAAGAAAAAGCCTTAAAATTAGAAATGAAACAAGTTGAATATAACACTATGAAATTATTTTTTGCTTATAAGACAACAAATCTTTTTAGCAATACAGAAATAAAAACGCTTGAACAAAACGCGCTCTTAGAAAATAAAAGCCTAAAAGAGTATATCACAGGTAAAATTTTGGATACAAAAAGAGATATAGTAAAAGAGTTTTTTACGCGAAAAGAATTAGCAAAAATTTTGCGTATGTCAATTAACACTATAAATCAATTAGCCAGCAAAAATGGTGATAAAACGAATTATTTATACATTGAGGGCATACCACAAGGGCGCGGCCCAAATGCTATGCTTTACCCAGTAGAAGCAGTAAGAAATAAACTACTTCAACTAGGCAACAGCAAAGAAAAAATAGAGCAAATTTTATTAGGGCAGGAATAAGAAAAATTTTAAAAGTAGCTCGGTTAGTAAAAATCAACAAAAGGGGGAAAGCAATGTCAGCTAAAACACAAAATTACAGCAATTATAGCGAAAGACAGCTAAAAAAAATGCTCGATGCAACCGAAAGTAGAGAGGCAAAGTTAAAAGCTGAATTTTTAGCACTCAAAGCCAAAGTTAAGACTATTGTGGAAAAAAGGCATTTAATCCAAGATGCAATAATGGAAAAATGGCGAGAGCCAAGCAATGAGCTTTTAGAAGCTATTGCAGAAATCGAAAGAGGCGAATTGATACATTGCGAAAATTTTAACGAGTATTTAAAGGCTGTAAATGATGAGAAAAATTGAATTCTCAAAAAGGTATTTAAAAAGTCTTAAAAAGCTCGATAAAAACGAACAAGCGGAAGTTAATGCTCTAATAAAACGATTAGCAAATGATGAAAATTTAGAGTTAAAATACAAAGACCATCAACTTTTAGGCAAATTTAAAAATTTTAGAGAATGCCACATAAAGTCTGATTTGCTTTTAATCTACCAAAAGCGAAACGATATTTTAACTTTATATTGCTTTAATGTAGGCTCTCATAGCAATTTATTTAAGAAGTAACTATGGCTGAGCTTAATTATAATTTAAAATTTTACCTACTAAATCCCCTATTTTGGCTCTCAGTGTTTGTATTTGGCGTATAGTAATTGTAATTTTGATTAATTTTTTCTTGCTTAATGTTATTTTGAATTTTAGGCGTGGTGATTTTACCTAAGAATTTGCCCGCTTTTTCATATTCTTTGTAAATAAAAGAGCTTTTTTCTAGCCCCTTTTCATTTACTATTTTACTAATTTTTTCAAAGCGAGTATTAAGCATATCTTTTAAAATTTTATTGTTATTTTCAAACATTTTCTCGTATTTTTCTTTTTCATCTATGTTTAAAAAATCACAACCTTTTAGCGCATAAGCGTTTTTTTCTAATAAATTTAACTTTTTAATCATATCAAAGGAATTTTCTTTTTTACAAAATAATTTAGAATAAACAAGTGCGCTATCTACATTTTGTAGCAAAGTATTATCTAAGTTATTTTTTAATAAATCTAATTCATTCTTAGCTTTTAAATAAAAATCACGCGTGCTTTTATTCGCAGTTTTTAAATATTTTTTTTCAAACTCATTACAAAAATTCTTTAAAATTTTATAGTTGCCCTCTGTGTGCTTATAGTAATGGTCGTTAGCTGAATTATTAATTACGCCTAATTTTTTATTAAAATCTTTAATATCGTTTTGCTCTTTTTGGAATAAGTCTATTAATGATAAAATTTCAGCGTTTAATTCTTTTAATTCTTTATTATATTTGTAAAATTTTTTATTATTTTTATTTTTATATTGCATAAAAAGTTGCCACAGCTCATCACTTTTTGCCTTTTTTTCATCTATTTGCTCTAAAAGTGCCTGACTTCGTTTATGTTTATTTAGATAATCTTTTTCTAAATTTTGTATAATATTGTCATAAATATTTCTAATTTTGTAGTCTGTATCATAGTCATTTTGTAAAGCTTTGCTAGCTTTTTTTATTTCCGTGCTTAAATCTTTTTGCATACAATTTCTATTTACATAATTAAATCCAAGCTCGTTTAATTCATTAGTGTAATCATCTCTAATTTTATTAAAAAATTCTTTTATTTCTTCTCTTTTATCAAAATGAATTTTTTTGCCTGTAAAAATATTTCTTTTATTAATTAGCACGTGAATATGTGGATTATTTTGGTGAGAATGTAAAGCCATCGCAAACTTATGCTCTCCAAAATTTTCATGCAGTGCATTGCTAACAGCTAACTTAAAACCAAAAATATCATTTGCGCTCATACTATTTTCTTTTAAAGAAAAAACTAAATGCCATACATCTTTTGAATTTTCATTTTTGCCAAAATCTTTTTGCCAATCTTTAAAAATTTCTTTTGCGCTTTTTTCTCTGCCCCAATCATCAATGAATAAATTATCTTCACTATTTTTGCTAATATAGTTTAAAGCATTTTTTGCGCCAGCTGAGTTTAAATTACTTATCATTTTTACTACACATTGCTTTGGCTCTTTTGAATTAGTTTTAAAAGAATTATGAATTATTTGCAAACTATTTTTAAAATAAACTTCGTGTGTTTTAGTTTTTATATTAGTGTAGCCAGAATGGATAATTTTTTCTTTTTCATCGAATAAAGAATAGCCACTAGAACTATTATAACCCATAAAATTTTATCCCTTTTCAAAAATATTTTTACAACAATGCTAAAAAATATTTGTAACATAAATCAAGAAGAATTGTAGCAAAAAATAAGTTTTGTGTAAAGTAGCAGGATAACCCCTTATGTGTGCTGTAAATGCTCTCAAAATATGAAATAATCGCGTTTTAAGTCGCGTTTTTTCATATTTTAAAGCATTTAATTTTTTTTCAAAAATAATTAAAAAACTTTTTGTGGCGAGCGCAAAAAGTTTTTAATTTAGATTTTCAACTATGCTTTTAAAAATTTTTTTTCAAGCAAAATTTTAAAAGCATAGTTGAAAAAAATGAAAGAAGTTTTATTCATATTTTTAAAAGAAGTCATAAAAATTCAAAAAAAATTTATAAAAATTCAAAAAATTTTTAATGGTGGCAAATTGCGGAAAAAAAATTAAAAATTTTTTAGCATTAAACAAAATTATTTCAATATTTAAGATTAATTAGAAAAGTAAATGAATATCGCAAAAATCGAAAATTTGCGAAAACATAATTTTATAAAATCATTATTACTACAATATTTTATGGCATTTATTATCCGCAATTTGCCACATTGCATTAAAAATTTTTTTCAAGTATTATCCCAAAAATTTTTCAAAGGAACAAAAATGAAAACAAAACTTCTAGGCAAATTTTTAGCAGTTTTTGTAGCTCTACAAACTTTTCTTTTTGCAAAAGGTAACACTAATATCGCCGATAAATTAGCAACAGATATTAATGCTGAGATTGAAAATGTTGGTAGCAGTATTGCTAGCGTAGTAAATACAATTTCAGCCACATTGGGAATTATTTGGATAGTAATAATGCTCTTAATGGCATTTTTTGCTATGGAACAAATTAAACAGCACGCAAAATTATTAGTTGGTGCTTTAATTGTGATTGGTGCCGTCTATGGCTTATCATCTGCAATGATGTAAAAATTTTAGAAAATATTTATAAAAAAGTAAAAACAAAATGGCATTTATTTCAAAATGTTTTATAGATTTAACAAAAAAAACTAAAATTAAAGGGCTAACTACAACGAGTTGGCTTGCTCTTATAATTTTAGGATTTATTAGCTGGTTTTTTTTAGTTTTATATTCAATCTTTGTAATAATCTTTTTGTATTGCTTTTTTTTCACATTAGAATTTTTTGATGAAGACATTTACAAAATTTTTGGCTCTAAGTTTAAAATAAAATCAAATAAATTTTATGCATAAAAGGTAAAAAAATGGGTGGATTATTTGAAAATAGTAACCAACAAAGCAAGCTTAACATCAATAAAAATGTAGTGAATATAATTTCAGCAATATTTGGAATTATTTGGGTAGCAATAATGTTTTTAATAGCATTTTTTGCTATGGAACCTACAACAAATTGGCTTGCTCTTATGATATTAGGAATTATTGGCTGGGCTTTTTTAGTTTTAATTTCAATAAAAATTTGTATGAATTTTGGCTCTAAAATTTTAAAAAGGTAAATAATGGGTGGATTATTTCATTTACTTTTTAAAAAAAATAGCAATAATAACAAAAAAGAAAGCAACGAACAACAAAATAAAACGCAACAAAGCAAGCTCAATATCAATAGAACTGTTGATAAAATTTTGACATCTTTTCAGCCAAAAGTTTATTCAATGGCAGAAGAAATGAATATTTGCGCGAAAATTAGTGAAGAAGTAATTGCAACACAAGATGGCAACCTAGCAATTGGATTTGAATTATTAGGAACTAGCTATGCAGCACTTACGCTAGAAGAAGAAGCGCAACTAATTCAAAACAAAGTCGAATTTTTTAACAAAATAAATAGTCAATTAGAAATAAATATCGTAACTGAAAAAAAACTAAGCAAATCTACAAGCATATTAAGAAATAGCACAAACGAATACGCAAACGAAATTATAAAAAAATATGGCAGCTTTAACCAAGACATATACAACATAAGGTATTTTTTAATAGTATCTACCACAAAAAAAATCTTAACAGGCTCGCTTGAAAGTTTTAGAGATAAAATTACAAAAGAGCAAAACGAAGAAAACACGCAAGAAAAAATTTATCAACAAAAATATAAATTACTTATAGATTTTCAACAAAAAATATTCGGCGAACTCAGTATGTTTAGACCACGAATTCTTAGTAGTGATGATTTAATAAATTTTTATGCAAGCTATGCTAACGCCGATGAAACTAATTTAAAATATACATACGAAATTTTAAGCGATTGTTTTATTACAAGCAATGCAACATTTTATAAAAATTATATTTTACACAACACAAACGAAAATAAAGAAATTTATTCTTGCTTTATTAGTATAAAAGCTTATGAAAGCGAAAATATTAGCTCTTTGCTTACTTCAAAGCTTTTAAGATGTCCTATTGAATACAGCGTATTTTTACATTTAAGGGCATACAATAAAGAAAAAGCAATTAAAAAAATTAGAGAAACTTCGGCTTTTTCAGCTGAGATAGTAAAAAATGAATTAAGCGATTTATTAGAATTAATAACAGCTGATAGAGAAAACTTAATAGAAGTAAGTTATAGTATTTATTTGAAAGCTGATAGCCAAAAAGAATTAAATGAAAATGCTAATACAATTATTAACATTTTAAAGCTTCAAGGCCTCTCAGTAGTTAGAGAAGACTTGAACCAAAAAGCACTTTATTTTTCATTTTTTGCTAGCCGTGGAAATTTAAACGCCCGTAAAAAAACGCTAAAAACTAGCAATTTATCTACTATTTGCACTTTTGAAAAAGAAATCACAGGCTTTAATAAAAACGATTGGGGCGATGAAGCAGTAACAACTTTTAGACACTTAAATGGAACGCCATTTTTCTTTAATTTTCATTGTGAAGAAAACGCAGATAAACCGCTAGGACATACGATGATTATTGGTGGCTCAAGCAGTGGTAAAACAACGCTAACACAATTTTTAATGTGTAATTTATTCAAGTATGATATTGACATACTAGCATTAGATAAGTTAAATGGTATGTATGCTTTTACTAATTATGTTAATGGCACTTATAGCACTAGCGATGATTTTAAAATAAATCCATTTAGCTTAGACCCAACACCAGAAAATTTGGCTTTTTTAGAACAATGGCTTAATACTATGGCAGGCCTAAGCGATGAAAACGCAGAAGAAAAAAGAATTATCCAAGAAACGCTAACACGCGTATATAATAATAAAGAAACCAAAGACACCATACAATTAACAAATTTTATAGAAAGCATAAGTAGTGGGGAAAGTAGTAAAGAATTAGCAAATTTGTTAAAAACAAAATTTAATCTCTACAAATATAGTATTTTTAATAATAGCCAAGACGCTTTAAATTTTACTCAGCAATTAAGCGTGATTAATATGGACGGCTTAACAAATTCAAACAAAACAAATAGCGCGCTTTTAGCACTTTATATTTTTCATAAACTAAAAAATAGGGCTAAAAATGGCGTTAGAAGAGGCTTTTTTTGTTTTATTGATGAATTTAGAGATTATGTAGAAGAAGAAAATTTACGAAATAAAATCGTTGAAGCAGTATTAGAAGCACGAAAAATTGGCGGGGTTATGTGCTTAGCTTTTCAAGATATATCAATTTTTGACAAACTTAAAGACGCTCAAAATTTCTTAGGCAATATGGCTAATTATATTATTTATCCAACCACTAGTGCTGGCACGCTTGAAATGTTAAAAAACACAATTGGACTTACTGAAAGTGAAGCTAAATTTTTACAAGAAACTGATATGAGAGCAAGAAAAGTGCTTTTAAAATCACCTATTAGGCAAGAAAGCGCAGTATTAGATGTAAATTTAATGCGTTTAGGCAATCATTTAAAAATCTTTTCTAGCTCTGCAGACAATGTAAAATTAATTAAACAATTAAAAGACCCACTCAACCCACAACAAAATTGGCGCGAGCAATTTTTAAATTATAAAGGATAAACAAATGAAAAAAGTAATTTTTTTAGCAATTCTAGGTGCATTAATTTTAAGCGGGTGTGGCTCAAAAACAATAGAGCGCACAAGCCCTTGTGCTTGCTATGATGTACAAACACAAATTAAGGTTATATGATGATACTTAACGAGCCAAAAAAAGACCCAAATTTTCTTTTTAAATTAGAAAGAAATATTAAAGCTTATATGCTTTATATAATTATGATTTTAGGTGTATCTGTAATATTGTTAGCAGGTGCCATTATAGCAATAGCCCCACTAAAAGAAGTTAAGCCATACTTAATGTTTTTTTCAGATGGCGATACAAATTTTGTAAAAGTAAAACCAGCAACATTAGATGTAAGAAGTGATTTAGCTTTATTAAAAAGCATTCTAGCAGGCTATGTAAAAAATAGAGAGAAAATAAATCGCATAGATGATATACAACGCTATGAAACTACAAGAATTCAAAGCAAAAAAGAAGTATGGGTAACTTTTCAAAATATTGTAAAAAATCCAAACAGTATTTATGCTACTTCTAATATAACACGCGAAATAAGAATAGTTAATGTGTCAATTTTACAAAAGAATATAGCACAAGTAGATTATGTAGCAACAGTAAATAACATCACAAAAAGCGACAAAGATGAAATCACCAAATGGCGTGCTACATTAGAATTTGATTTTAAAGAAGTTATGGACACTTACAATAGCACAATCAAAAATCCAACAGGTTTTCAAGTTTTAAAATATGCGGTAGAAAAAGTAGATGATTTTGTGAAAAAGGATAATAAATGAAAAAAATATTTTGTTTAAATTTACTAGCTTTTTCTTTATATGCAAATAATGGTGAGAGTATATTTGCAACAAACCAAGAACATAATCCACAAAATATAATAAAAAGCTCAATTGCCGTAAATTCTAATTCTAGTTACACTCAAAATTCAGCACAATTATACGAGCAAGCAGAACAAAATTTAGCACAAGAATTCGAACAAATAAGACAAGCGCAAGAAGAAATAAAGCAATTACAACAAGGCAGAAAAAGCAAAAATAATAGCAAAAATAATAACGAAGATGAAATAAGCGCAAATGAATTAGAATTAATCAAGCAAGCTATGAGAAACCAAGATTTAAAAGCTCTACAAAAGAATTTTTTTAATAAAAATTATAGCGGGTTTGAAAATACAAGCGAAATAGAATTTCAGCCAAACAAAACGCACAAAATTCGCACCCGTTTTGCTATGGCAACAACGCTAATATTCGATAGCGACATTGATAGTTTTATTGTAGGCGATAAAAATTTTAAAGCAGAAGCAGTGCCAAACACGCCAAGCGCACTAGTAATCAAGCCACTGTTAATAGGCATTGATACAAGCCTTACAATTTTTACAAAAGATAAAAACATACACACATTTTATCTTTACTCAACAGATTATAAGAGCAAAGATAATCCTAAATTTTTAATTCACATAAAAAGCAATAATCAAGCAACGCAAGACAACGCAGAGCAAACAAACAATGATTATTTTGTGATTAAAGACGGCATAGCCGAAGTAAAAGTAAAAAAAAGTGATATAAACGATAATTACACACAAAAATATAAAAAGGCAAATTCGTGGCTAGTTGCAGAAGAGATATTTAGTGATAAAAAATTTACTTACTTCAAATATAGCAAAGATAAATTACCACAAATTCCTACCATATTTGCCGTAATTGATAAGCAAGACAGCCCGATTGAAACTAGAACGATTGGCGATTATATCATTGCTGAAACTACTAATCCAAAATTTACTATTAAAAGTGGCGATAGCTATATATGCGTAGAAAACACACAAAAACAAACAAGAACACAAAATAAAGCAAATTTTAACACTACAAAAAGCGAGCAAAAATGAAAAGATTAACAAGCGCGCTTTTTTTACCCCTTTTTTTATTAGCTAATACAAATCAAATACCAAAAAATTTAGATTATCTATTTAATGACGCTAAATTCCCAGTAGATGATTATTTATTAAAAGCAGGACTAGCACAACCAAAAAGCACAACAATTGATATAAGCGATGAAAACAACACAAACCAACAAACACAAGCAAATAATGAAAAAGCGCAAGAACCACAAGAACAAGCAGAGCCAGAACAAACAAAAATAGAAAAAATCCAAGAAAAATTAGAAGATAACGAAAACAAAGCACAAGCAAATCAACAGCCAACCAAGCAAAACAAAGCAAATAAAATAAATAAGCTACCATTAAATTATCAAAGCTTAATTAGAGAAAATATTTTAGCTAGTCGCGCAGCAGAGATTAAAAATCTTAGTGATGATAACAAATTTGGTGTAAATGGCTTTACAAATCAACAAAGCATAGATATATCCACTAACGAGCATAAATTATTTAGAACTATCCGCGCTGGTAGATTAATACCCGCATTACTTACTACCGCAATTTCAAGCGATTTAAGCGGCATTATTACAGCTATCATAGAACAAGATATTTACGCAACAATGGGTGAAGCAGTTTTAATCCCGCGAGGCTCAAAAGCCATAGGCTTTTATCAAAATAACGCAAAAATAGGACAAAATCGCTTAGAAATTTTTTGGAGAGAAATTATTACGCCACAAGGTGTAAATATAATGCTAACTAATGCTATCTCAGCTGATAATATGGGTATGAGTGGCGCAGTAGGCGTAGTAAATAATAAATATTTTGATAGATATGCTTTGCCAACAGCAATTAGCACTGTATCAAATGCTTTGCTTTTAGGCATAGCGCAAAAAATCAATAAAAATAGTAGTGCCACAACACAATACCAAGAACAAATTTATTCAGGCGCGCAAAATGATATTAACGCAATAGTCCAAGACATCATCGCGCAACATAATCAAATAAAACCAACTATTGAAATTAGAAGTGGCAGTAGAATTTTCTTAGTGCCTACAAATCATATGTGGTTTGCAAAACCAAAAAACAATGAAGTATTACTAAGATACTTTAAAAACTAATCATTACAAAGGAAAAACAAATGCAAGAACAAAATGTAGAACAAATCAAAGCACAAATCAAACAACAAGAGAAAGCGCGCATACTTCAAGGCAAACAAAATAGCGCAATAGAAAAACAATTAAAAAAATTCGAAGTAATCGAAAAGCAGTATAACAAAGAAAAACAAAAGCTTTTAGATTTAGTAGAAAAAAGCAAAGGCAATTTTAATAACGACAGCGACAAGGACACTAAAAATGGCTGAAATCACATTAGTATTAAAAAATATTCTAAGCAAATTAGATAAGTATTTAAGCCTGGAAGCAAACGAGCTTATTTTTAACAAAGCCGGTGAAATTTTTGTAGATTATGGCAATAAATGGGAAATTATCAAAGATGAAAGCTTAACAGCCGATTTTTTAAATGATTTTTTAATAGAGCTTGCAAATAGAAGAAATCAACAATTTAATACAACGCATTGTCATCTATCGTGTGAATTGCCAGAGCCATATTTGCGTTATAGAGTGCAAGCACAGCATAAAAGCTCATTATTTAATAGTGATATAGCTATTTGTATAAGAATACCTAGCAAAAATCAATATCCATTAGAGAGCTTTATTTTAAGCGATTTATGCATTAAGCAGGGCTGGACTTATGAAAAGTTAAAAGAGCTAATACATCAACATAAAAATGTGTTAGTTAGTGGCGGAACAGGCACGGGCAAAACTAGCTTTTTGAATTCTTTAATGAGTGAAATTGACAAAGACGAAAGAATAGTAACTATTGAAGATAGCCAAGAGCTAAAAATTGACAATATCAACAAAACTCAATTAGCAGTGCCAAAAATAGCCAATGAAAATTACAGCTACCAAATCGCAATAGATAATGCAATGCGTTTGCGCCCAGACAGGTTATTTTTAGGCGAAATTGACATTCGCAACACTTTTAGCTTTTTGCGTGTGAATAATACAGGCCACACAGGCAATCTTAGCACCCTGCACGCCAATTCGCCAAAAGATGCTATTAAAGCCATAATCACTAACACAATTTTAGGTGGTGGCTTAGGTGGCAATGTAGATAATAAAACTATAACAGATTTAATTATTACAGCAATAGATTATATTATACAAATTCAAAGAGTAAAAAATCAAAGAATAATTACAGACATTTTAGATTTAAAACAATTTTTAGCACCACAAGCTGAAACTAAAAAAGCCACTAGAACAACCAAAAGAAGCAAAAAATAATGAAAAAAGTTTGTAGGCATCATTTTTATTTAAACCAAGATGATTTAGAAATTTTAAACTCAATCATTGCAACTACAAAACTAAGCAAATCGGCAGTAATTAGACATTTAATTCGCAGCGAAAAATATATTCAAGCAGTTAGAGAAATACAAAATTTTAACAAAACTAACGAAGAGTTTTTAAACCAATTAAAGCGCATAGGCGTAAATATAAATCAAGTATTAAATTTTTTAAAAAAGAGTATAGGCACGCAAGATGAAAACACAAATTCTTTGATAGAGCAACTAAATCAAGTTAATAAAAAAATAGATGATTATACAAGCAATTCGCAAAATTTAATGCTAAGCATAAAACCAAAAAAATATAAAAGCGTAAAGGAGCAATAATGCAAAAAACTATCAGCCCATTAAAATGGTGTTTTATTTTTTTAACTAGTGCCGTTTTAGGCGTAATGATTTTTTATTTGTCAGCTTATTTCATTTTTAAGCCTGATTTTTTAAACACACCAGAAGTAGCGCATAATATTTTAAATAATCTTGGAAACGCCCATTTAAAAATCAAAGCTTATTATCCAATTTTTTATGGCCTGCTACCTATGATAATAACACTTATTTGGTTTTTTATGCCTAGAACTCAAACCAACGAAACTTATGGTAACGCAAGATTTGCAACTAAAAAAGATTTTAAAGAGCTTGGAATTTCAAATGATAATGGCTTGATTTTAGGAACTTTTATAAATAAAAATAGAAAAAATGAAGTTATCGGTTTTGATTTTATAAGAGCTAACAAACCATTAGCAACATTAGTAGTTGCGCCCCCTGGGCGTGGTAAAACCGCAGGTATTATCATACCAAATCTTTTTACTATTAAAAATTCTTGCGTGGTATTTGATATTAAAGGTGAATTATTACAAAAAACCGCAGGTTACAGACAAGAAATTTTAGAAAATGAAGTGCAAGTATTTAGCCCTTTTTCTTGCGATAATACGCTATTTTTTAACCCCTTTGATAATTCAATAGTTAAAGATATGCAATACATTCATATCAAAAAATTAGCAGAGCAAATAGCTAGCACAATTTTTGTAGGCGAAAAAGGAAAAGAAAACGACCACTGGGTAGTATCAGCAAAAACTATGTTTGTATTTTTTGCCGAATACTTTTTACAAAAAAACAAGCACACAACACTAGGCGAATTAGCACAAGCACCAAAAGCCGATTATTATGATAAATTAGACCCTGAAAAAGAATTTTTTAAAGAAGTTAATAAATATGATGAACACGAAAACGACAAATGGTTAGGTAGAGATTATAGCAAAGATACTTTTAAAACTTGGCTAAAAGAAGTAAGCGCAGACGAAAGCTTAGATGATAATACAAGAAATCAAGCGCGCGCTTATTCAACAGCAGCAGAACAAGAATTTGCAAGCATAAAATCAACTTATGATAGTTTTATGAAAGTATTTACTAATCCGCAAGTAGCAAACGCAACAAGCAAAATGAGCTTTGCTTTTAAAGATTTAAGAGAAAAAAAATTATCACTTTATATAGTAATTCAAACAGAAGATATGGAAGTGCTAGCACCATTAGTAAGAATTTTTACTGAAACGCTATTTAAAACTTTAATGAGTGGCGAAGAATGCTCTGATCCAAATAAGTTTATTTATTGCTTTTTAGATGAATTTGTGCGCTTTGGAAAAATGCCATTTTTGCTTGAAGCTCCCGCACTTTGCCGAAGCTATGGACTTATACCTGTTTTTGTTACTCAATCTTACGAACAAATCAAAAAATATTACGGCGAAGATGATTTAGCAATTATTACAGCTAACGCAGGTTATCAAACAATATTTGCTATGAATACCACAGCAGACGCAAAAAAAATTAGTGAGCTTATAGGTGATTTTACTAGGACTAAATCTAGCGTTAGTCAAGGTAACTTAGATTTATTCAAAAACAATCAAAGCATAAGCAAAGAGGGCTATAAATTAGTTACCGAGCAAGACATTAAAAATCAAAAAAGCGAAGATTTATTAATTTTGGTAGGCGGATTTTTAAATAGACCTATAAAATGTAAAGTGCCTTATTGGTTTAAAAATCCAGACTGGGTAGATGCAGACAAAAAAGAATTAAAACAAGTTAATAATAAGGAAGAAGATAATGCAACAAATAACAAGGATAATAATACAAACAATAACGCGAACGATAACGCTAATAATAGCACAAAAGATAATGCGAACGATAATGCAGAAAATGAAAAAACAAAACAAAAAAAGCTTGAAGATTTAGGAATAAAAACAGCATAAAAAAATCAAAATAAGGGGGCATACAATGAAAACTTAGTTATTAAAATTTTATTATAAAGCAAGCATAAAACAACAAAATAGAAAAAATATTTATAGGGGTTTAAATGACAAACACAGAATATTTACAAGCATTAGAAGCTAAAAGAGAAAAAGATTTAGGTGAATTAGGCCAGCAACATTCAAGCAGCCAAATTCTAAGCAATGATGAATATAAAGAATTAGCTAACAAAGAATATTTAAAGCCAAAAAATCAAATATTTTTTGACGCTAACGATGTTAATGATGAAGCAGAAGCAATGGATTTGCAATAAAACTTCATACACACATTCATAGATAAAAAACTATGAATTAAGGACAAATTTTTATACAAAGGACAACATTATGGCAACAAAAAAATCAAACACACAAACCGAGCAACAAGTTGAAGTAGCTAATGTAGCTAATACAAAAGAAAACGCTACTAAGTTTAAAAGTTGGGAGAATAAGAATAATTTTGAAAGGCTAGAAAGTATCAATAGCTACAACAGAATGATTGTGGCTACCAACATAAAACAAGCCAGACAAAATGGAAACGAACCCTTTTATAGAAAAAGTATGGAGATAAAAGACATAGACGCAACTATGCCTTTTAATCCAAGCAATGGCAAACCATTTGGAGGTGAATTATCTATGGTGATGAGAGCAGACGCCCAAACGCGTGGCTATGAGAGCGCAGAATATATAACTATGAAACAAGCCAACTTTTTAGGCGGTAAATTGCGACAAGAACAAGACGAAAAAGGCAAATTGCTATTTAACGAAAATGGCACTAAGAAGTATCCCAACGGAGTGAAAAGCGCTTATATGGCTGAGTTTGAGTATAAGCCAAAAACCAACGAAAACGGAGAAATAATTCAAGCGAAAGATAAAGATGGCAAGCCAAAATTTGATAATAAAGGCAACATAGTGCCAGTTATGGAAAAAATCGCCCTAAAAGAGCCGAAGTTGGAAACGGTAACATATTATCATATTAGCGCATTTGACGGCATAGATAATGCCAAGCTACAAAAAAGAAATATGAATGTAGTAAATGAATACCGCAAAGAACTACAAGGCCAACAAAATGATTATAGGTCTAATCTATCGCATTTAGGATTAGCACCTAAAACCCAAAAAGATTTGGAGAATTTTTTAGATAGTCAAACCAAAGGTAAAGATTATCAAGCTATCCAACATACAAATATAAGAGAAGTGCAAAACGAACTAAGCCAAAGCCAAGGCAGAAGTTTTTAAATCTTTTTAATGTGTTTGTCGTTTAGCTAAATAAATATTATGTGCGCTAAATAGTAAATGTTTAGAGCATATTTTAAGGATATGAATGTTAGAAGATTTTTTAAAATTTTTAGGCCTAGATAATAACACAAAAGATAATATACAAGATAATACAATAAATAATACAAAAGATAATATAAAAGATAATAATACACAGCATAAAATTTTAGAAGTAGAAAACGCAAATTTTGAAGAAATAGTAACAACCAAAGAAGAAAATGGAAAAATCATTAAAGAAATCACAAAAATTAAGCCACTTGATAAAAAAACAGCACAAATAACAAAACAAATCATAGAAATTACAAGGTTTTAAAATGGCAGTAGAAACAGCAGGCAAAGTTATCTCTAATTCGTCTTGGATTGATGAAATCCAAGGCGTAATGCAAAATCAGCTTAGCTCATTACTAGAAAATATTTTTAATAGTGTTAGCAAAATTATCCACGGGCAAGCTTCTTATACAATTGTGGGTTTAATTGTGTGTATTTGGCTATTAAAACAGCTCCGCACAGGCTATCCTACACAAGATGAATTATTTTCAGCTGGCAAATGGATTATTGTAACTTGCTTTGTATTCGCAGCATATGCTAGCTATGATAATTTTACAACAATTTTAGGGTGGTTTTATTTGCCTGCAAGTTGGGTAATCTCAGCTATGAATGATGCATTAGGCAATCAAATCGGCAACAGCTTAGCCCAAACAATTACAAATTTGATGAATAGTGTATCTCTTATTTGTAGCACTATGCTAGAAAAAGCTTATGAAGCAAGCAAAAGTGATGTTTGGTTTGTTGGAGATGTAGCAAATATATATATAAAAGCAATTGTAGCAATAACTATGTTCCCTACTTATTTTTTTGCGTTTATGTATTATATATTATGTTTTGCTATTGCAGCAATAGTAATAGCAAGCGTATTTATAGCTATGTTAATTTTATCATTTGCGCCTTTGATAGTTTGCTTTTTAAATATATCTTTTTTAAAGCCTTATTTTTTCTCTTGGCTAAAATTATTCATTACATATTCATTATTTGCGCCTATTGCTTTATTTGTAGCAGCATTAGCAAGCAAGCCAATCGCAGATATTCAAAGTATGTCCCCAGCTGAATTAGGAAATATTTACCTTGAGGGCAGACAATGGGATACATTTTTAGTGCCTACATTATGCGCTTTTCTTTGCATATTTTTATTAAGAAAAATCCCTGTTTGGATAAGCCAAATTTTAGGCGTAAATAATTTAGACAGTGGTGGCTCAAATGTAGGCTCTGCAGCAGTAGGCATGGCAGGTAAATTAGCTGGTGTAGGTGCTGTGGGCGCAGTCGCAGGACGCATAGCAGGCACAGGTGCTTTAAAAGGCGCTCTTAGCAGTATGGGACAAAGTTTGCCTGGCGGTAGCACAATTGCAAGTATTATAAAAAATGTAGGGGGAGCAGGGAAAGAAGTTATAAATTCTAGTGGGAAATCAGTAGCAGGTGGCTTATAAAAGCTTAAAAAATATAAATATAAAACACACTAACAAAGGATATAAAATGCAAAATTCAGTAATCATAATTGAAAGCCCAAATAAAGAGGCAAAAATAGCTCAAATTACAGGTGCAAAAGTATTTGCCACAAAAGGACACTTTAAAACATTAACTAAGCTAATCGTAAAAGATTATCAAAGTTACGAACCAGAATTTGAATTTAAAGATGATAAAGCAAAATTTGCTATCAATAAAATTATCAGCGAATGTAAAGGCAAAGAAGTAATCATAGCAACCGACCCAGATAGAGAGGGTTACGGAATTGGTTATTTATTTTATGAAATGGTAAAAAATCAAGCTCAAAGCGTAAAAAGGGCTGAATTCCACGAAATTACAGAAAGTGGCATTAAAAAAGGACTTGATAATGCTATCCCCTTTTCATCATCTAATTTCAATGAATTTAGTGCCTTTAAAGCACGCGCCGTAGGCGATAAATTAGTGGGCTTTATTTTAAGTCCAAAATATTTACAAATAAGCAAGGATTATAATGTATCCGTTGGACGCGTGCAAACGCCTGCTTTATCTTTAATCGTTAAAAGAGAGCTAGATATAAAAGAATTCAACGAAAACGCAGAAAACAAAAAAATAGATTATAAAATAAAAGTAAAATTATCTAAAAATGGCGTAGAATTTTATGCCATCAATGATAATATTTACCAAAGCATAGATGAAGCAAACGAAAAGATAAAAAGCCTAAATGAAATCAAAAAAGCCAAAGTTTATGGCGTTGATAAAAAAGAAGCGCAAATAAAGCCAAGCGCGCCATTTAGAACAAGTCAATACCAAGAAGCAGCAAATAAAAAATTTGGCTTTTCTAGCGAAGTTGCTATGACCTTAGCACAAAAATTATTTGAAAAAGGCTTAATTACTTATCACAGAACAGATAGCAATAGTTTATCTACTGAATTTTTAAATGAAGTAGAAAATAAGTTTAAATCTTGCCAATGGTATGAAAAAAGAGAATATAAAGCAGGCAATCAAAGCCAAGCCCAGGCGCACGAAGCTATAAGAATTTCGCATATACACGATTTTAGCGAAATAGAAAACATAGCGCAAAAAGAAAGCCTAAGTGATGATGAAATAAAGGCTTATACTTTAATTTATACTAACTCCCTTTTAAGTCAAGCAAAAAATGCTATAAATGAAAATTTTACTTATGATATAGACATTAACGCACTTAGTTTTAAAGCAAAAAGTAGCAAAGTAATTTATAAAGGCTTTAAAGGCGTTTTTGAAAGCTTTACTGATGATGAAAACGAAGAAACGCAAGATGAAATAAAAGAAGTAAGCAATTTAGAATTACAAAAAGATGAAGAGCTAGATATTTTAAGCTTTGAATTACAAGAAGTAAAGAAAAAAGCACCTAGCAAATATAAAGAGAGTAATTTTATTAGCTTACTTGAAAAAGAAAAAATAGGCAGGCCAAGCACCTATGCTACATTTTTACCAAAGCTTTTACAAAGGGAATTCATACAAATTGTAAAAAAAGGTAAAAACAACGAAATAGTAGCCACGCAAAAAGGCATAAATTTTATAGAAAGCCTAAAAACTAATGGTGATGAATGGATAACTAAAAGCGAATTCACAGCTCAAATGGAAGAAGTTTTAGATGAAATTAGCGCGGGCAAGCAACAATATCTAAATTTTATCAAGCCTTTACACGAAAAGCTTGGAAATATAGAAGTAAAAGAACAAGAAAAGAAAATAAGCCCGCCAAGCCCAAAACAGCTAGAATTTGCTAAACAATTAGCGCAAAAAACAGGCTTAGAATTACCAAGCAACATAGAAGAAGACTATAAAATTTGTAATGAATTTATAGAAAAGGCAAAAGCACAAGTGCCACCAAGCCCAAAACAAATAGAATTAGCCAAGAAGCTAGCAAACGATAAAAAAGTAGATTTACCAAAAAATTACGAGAAAAGTTTAGAAATATGCTCTAAATTCATCGATAAACACATTAAAGCTAAATAAAGGTTTAAAACGATGAAAATTCAACTAATGCTAAACTTGCAAGGTGAATTTATAAAAGTTACAAACAATAAAGCAAAAACTATTACGATAGCTACTTTAAGATTTTGTGATAAAAAAAATGCGTTATATGATAATTGCTGGGAATTAAAAACTACAAGAAACGCACAAAACAAGATAGATAGTATTATTATTCAAGCCGATACTAGAAAATTGAATAATGCAGAACTTACCAAAATTTTACAATATTTTAAAAATGATTTTGGCATAGGTGATAAATATTGCGAACAAAAGCTAATCATTAAAGTTGAATGCGATGATTTAATTTTAAATGTGATTGATGATGATATTGTAGATAATTTAGATACACACGAAAAAAAAGAGGTAGCCGTATAAATAAAAAAAGGGGCAAAAGCCCCGGGTGTTGCTTGGAAAACAGAAAGGAAAAAAACGCGTAGAAATAAATAAGAAAAAGAAAAATTATAACCACGCATTTTCAGCTTTGGATTATAGCAAAAAAGGATATATTATGCAAGTAAATTTTAACAAAACTATTAAAAAATTTTTGGCTTGGTTTTTTTTAATAAACATCACAGGCATAAGCTTGGTATTTGCATTAGAATATTTTTTTGGGTTTAAAAATAGCATATATGAAATTGTTAAGCAAAGAGATACATTTAAAATTATAGAAATTTGCACTACATATATTTTTCTTAATATTATGCTATATAATATTATTAGTTTTACAAAAAAAGACACAAATTTTTAACACTTAACGAAAAAATTATGTTACAATTTACGAATGAAAAAGTTAAAGAAATCTCAAAATCTCTATATTAGAGCCAATATCATACAAATTGACTACCAAAAAGACCAAATCCGCATAAGAAAAAGCACAGGCTTAAAATACTCTGGGTTAGCTTTTCAATTTGTAAAAAAGAATTACGAACGCTATTTAATCAAAGGGGCAGAAAAACAGCTAAAAAAAGAATTTCAAGCCCTGGAAGATGAAATAGTTATTCAAAGATTAAGCACGCAAGAAAGCAACAAGAAAATCGAAAAAACACCTGAGCCTTATTCTTTTAAGGCAATATTTGAAAAAGTAAATAATGAAAAAGCTTTTTTAAAAAATTCATCAGTTGCGACATATAAAAGCATAAGCAAACATTTACTCAATTTTTTACACTCTAATAATATTTATTATGTAGCAGATTTTACGCGCGAGCATTGCCAGCTTTTATTAAAATATTTATTAGATAATAACAAAAGCAGCGCTACAATTAATATATATTTTATATTGCTAAATAATGTGCTTACTTATGCGCACGAAAACAAAATAATAAGTGATAATCCATTTTATAAGCCTAAAATGCGACAAATCGCAAAAAAAAGCGAATTTAAGCCATTTACACTTGATGAAGTAAAACTTTTATTGAAAAATGCCGATGGCGATTTAAAACTATATCTTTTTATTGCGTTTTTTACAGGCGCAAGAATAGGCGAAATTCTAGCACTTACTTGGAATAATATTGATTTTGTAAATAATGAAATAAATATTCATCAAACATTAGCATTAAATGGTGTTTTAGATACCCCAAAGACAAAATCATCATTTAGAACTATTGATTTATTGCCAACATTAGCAAATAAATTAAAAGAATACCCCCAAGATAATAAAACTATAATTAAAAGCAGACGCACTAAATTAAACCAAGAATTTCAAGCTCTTTTAGCAAAATTAAATCTGGCACCACGCAGACTTTATGATACAAGGCATACTTTTGCTAGCATTATGCTTAGCAAAGGCGAAGAGCCTATGTGGGTGGGTTGCAAAATGCTAGGACATAAAGATTTGAATGAAACTTACAGAAGTTATGCGAAATATCTGCCAAGAGAAGTAAGACAAAGAGCAAAATTTTTAGAAAATGAAATGTTTTAAAAATAGCAAAAAGACATAAAATATAAGCAAAAATTAAAATATAAAATGTTATAATGTGATTAATGTATGCCTTAAAGGCACATATAAATAATAAAAAAAGCAAGATTTTAAAGCGCAATGTTATAATCTATCAATATAATTTTTTTGAAATTTTTTAGCGCGTTCTTTGGCTAGTTTTTGCATATCGCTTACCTTATCGAACTCATCCATAATCTCTTCGCCCAAAAGCGTCTCAATCACATCCTCAAAAGTTACAACACCAAAAAACTGCCCATAACGATCCACAACCACAAAAAATCTCTCATTTTTTTGAATAAAAAGACGCAAAAGATTAAGCACATTTAGATTATAAGGCACTATAAAAACAGGGCGAATAAACTCAGCCATCTGGCGCGATTTATCACACAATGCTTGATTTAAAATTTCAGCCGTTTCTACAATGCCAATGATGGTTTCACCAGCAAATACAGGCGCGCGCGAAAATGTAAAAATATGCTTGGATTTTACTATTTCTTCGATTTTATCATCGTGTTTTAATGAAAACACCACGCTTCTAGGCGTTAAAATATCGGCTGTTTGGTAGTTTTTAAGACTTAATAAATTTGTAAGTAATTTCATCTCTTTTTCATTTATACAGCCGCCATCCTTGCCTAGCTCGCTAGCAGCTAGCACCTCATCACGCGTGATCTTGCCCTTATGCCCAAAAGAAATAAATTTTATAATGATTTTAGCGATAAAAACAAAGGGCTTTGTAATTTTTAGCAAGTAGTGATTAAAAACAGCCACAAAAGGCGCTAAGTTTTGCCAGTAGGTTGCGCCTATGGTTTTGGGTAAAATTTCAGTTAAATAAATAAGCGCCACAGCAAAAATGCTAGATGCCAAAAATTGATACTGCTCACCATAAAGCGCGCTTATTTCTATGCCAAAGCCAGTAGCACTGCCTGTAACGCTAAATGTATTTAGCACTAAAATCGCGCCTTCTGTATCATCGATGTGGGATTTTTGATATTGTAAATATGCTCCAATTTTTGGGTGTTTTTTGGCATAGCTTTTTACAAAACTTGGAGTAGTGCTTAAAAAAGTAGATTCTAAAATCGAGCATAAAAAACTACAAGAAATAGCCACCACGCAATAAATTACAAGCAAGGTCATTTACGCTCTCCATTTTGTAAATTGCCTACGCCAAATACCGCATTTATCGTATCTTCAAGACTTACAATGCCAAGTAGTTGCTTATTTTCATCTATTACGCCCACTAAATGCTCCCTACAAATCACAAAAAATTTTAAAAGCGCCATCACTTGCATATTATCTCTAACAAAACGCATATTTTTAGCTATTGATTTTAGCGTGGATTTGTCATTTATATTTTGGCTATTTTCAAGGGGATTTACTATGCTTAAAATTTCATTATTTGTAAGGCTAGGCGTTTGGTTTAAATTAAAATTTTGAGTGTGAGGATTTAGCTCATCTAAACTCTCATCTGTTAAGTTTGCTGCTAAAATGCTTTGCCTAAAAACAAGAGAGTTTATTTTATTTGTGTTAGGATTTATTAGCGGAATGCGTGAGTATTTGTGATCTTGTATTTTTTGTAATGCTTGCTTGATGTTTTCATTTTCATCAAGGGCAAAAATTGCGCTTTTTTTTGTCATTATATCGCGCGCTTTTAGATTAGATTGTGCCATTAAATGCTCTAAAATTTCCATTTCTAGCTCGTCAATCGTGCCGCCTTTTTGGGCTAGTTCCATAAGGGCTAAAATTTCATCTTTGCTCATTTTTTGCACTTCATTTTGCCTAAAAAAGAAAGTAGTAATGCGCGAAATATAAACAAAAGGATAAGCGATATAATAAAGCACGATCAAAAAATAACTAGTCGGCAAAATCAGCCTTTTCCAATACATTGCCCCAAGGGTTTTAGGCACGATTTCACCGATATAAAGCACGCTTAAAGTCATAATCGCTGCTACCACGCCTTGAAATTTATCGCCAAAAACAGCCACAAACTGCGCGCCAACGCTAGCTGCGCCTACTGTATTTGCGATGGTATTTATCACCACGATTGCGCCAATTGAATTATCAATATTTATTTTTAAGTGTTTTAAAATTTTGCCTGCTTTGCTTAGTTTTGATGCGCTCCGCACAAAAGCAGGCGTGGCAGAAAACATCATTGCCTCGCACACAGAACAAACCATAGAAATACCAATAGTTAAGCAAAAATAAACAAGCAATAAACTCATCAAAACCTCAAAATTTTAAAAAATCGCCATTCTAACTAAAAATAATTTAAAAAACTTTTTTATAATTAAAATTTATGATATTTAAATGAATGTTTGAAATTTTAAATGCTTTTTAAATGCTCCAACGAGGTAAGATTCGCGTTTTGCCCTCAATTTGCGCTAGTATAAACTCTTTTTTAAAAAGATTATAAAGATTTTGCTGATTTAGAATTTTTTGCGTATCTCCATAAATATAGCCTTGCTCGCCATTTAAAAGCAGGCTTTGATGCGAAACCATAAAAACATGATCAGCATAATGTGAGCTAAAAATCACACAAATGCCTTGATGATTTAGCCTAGATATTAAAGATAAAATTTCATCTTGATGCGTGGTGTCTAAAAATGATGTTGGTTCATCCATTATCAAAAGTTTTGGTTTTGAAATAATAGCGCGCGCTATTAAAACTAATTGCATTTGCCCTCCGCTTAATTCATCGATTTTTTGCTCTAATAAATGCTCGCACCCTGCTAAAATCGCTGCTTGGCGCGCATCTTCAAAATCTTTTTTGCTTGGAGTATTAAATAAACCAATGCTGGCATTTTTACCAAGCATTATCATATCTACTACCTTAAAAGCAAAGGCTGGTTTTTCGCTTTGTGGGACATAGCCTATTAATTTTGCTCGCTCTTTTAAACCTAGCTCTTTGAAATTTTGTCCGTTTAAAATAATCTCTCCGCTTTGTAAGGGCAAAAGCGATAGCAAAATACGAAGCAAAGTGCTTTTACCTATGCCATTTGGCCCTAAAATCGCTAAGGTTTGACCTTGATTTAAATTAAAATTTAAATCTTTTAAAATAACTTTTTTGCCGTAATTAAAATTTAAACCCGAAATACTTAAAACCACTTTTTAGCCTTTTTTATCATAATTATGGCTATGCTTGGTGCGCCCACAATCGCTGTGATAATGCTTAGTGGGATTTCGGCTGTGGTGATGCTTCTTGCTAGCGTATCAGCAAGCATTAAAAATATCGCACCTAAAATCGCACTCATAGGCACTAAAACAGCGCAATTAGCACCATAAATTAGCCTTGTAATATGCGGGATTAAAAGCCCTACCCAGCCTATTATTCCGCTTACACATATACTAACGCTTGTAATAAGAGTCGCAAGCAAAACAATCACCACACCAAACATTCTACCTTGCCCTAAAAATACAGCATGCTCGCTTGAAAGTGCTAAGATATTGATTTTCCATGCCACACAAATAAGAATAATAATGCCAAATAAACTAACAGGCGCTAAAATCCCCAAATCACTCCAACTTAGCGAGCTCAAAGATCCCATAAGCCAATACACTATACTAGGCAATTTTTCTTCTGTATCTGCTGTGTATTTAACCAAAGAAATAAGCGCATCAAATAAGGCCGAAATGATAATGCCAGAAAGCACTAACATTAGTTTTGAGTTTTTATTAGTAAAATATCCTAGCAAATACGCCAAACAAACAGCCATCACTCCACCACTAAATGCGCCAAAACTAATCCCTAGCGAAGTAAATGAAAATAAAATACAAATTATCGCCCCAAAGCCAGCCCCACTTGCTACGCCTAAGATATTTGGGCTAACTAGCGGATTTTGAAATATAGCTTGAAACACCACGCCACTAATACTTAAACTAGCGCCAATTAATCCAGCTGCTATAAGCCTTGGCAAGCGTAATTCATAAAAAATCACATCAAATGTTTGTTTATCATTCATATAATAATTATAAAGCTCATCTAAACTAATGCGCCCACAAAATAAGCAAAAAACTAAGGCCAAAATCAAAAATAATATAGCAAAAAAATATTTTCTCATAAGATGGCCTAAAAATTATAATTACTTGAAATTTTATTTTCATCAACGCGTAAAATTTCATTTATATCACTAGCTTTTAAATCATAGCCATATAAAATTTTATAGCCCTTTTTCATCTCATCTATTAAATTAAAATTTCTAGCAAAATCCTCTCCATAAGCCAAAATGCCAAGCCAAATCCAAGCAAAATGCGATTCAGCAGTGGGCGGATCCCATCTATCGCCACCAAATGGTATTTTATAAACTCGTTTATTTTTAACAGCAGAAATATTTTTAAATAAAGCATTTTTATAAATATCTTTTGGCATAAGCAAATCAAAGCTACTAAGTATGATAATATCAGGGTTTGAAGCTATTAGTTGCTCTGTGCTTATGATTTTAGAACCTTTAAAATTTACGGCATTTTGTGCGCCTATGAGCTTTATGGCATAATGCTGATATGTGCCTTCTCCATTAGCTTGAAAGCTATTAGCGCGCCCATAAAAGGTTAAAATTTTTGGACTTTTTGCGTGAGATTTTGTAACAACATAAGATTTTATGCGCTCAAAAACGCTCTTTCTATGACTTAAAATTTCATCTACTCTTTCTTTTTTATCATAAGCATTGCCAAGCAATTCAAACCATTCAAGCGCGTTTTCTTCGTTGCCTCTATAATTTATTATGGCTAAATTTATGCCTGTTTTTTTAAGTGGCTCTACTATATCGCTACTTGTGTGTCCCCATTGCAACGCAAAATCTGGTTTTAATTTAATCAACTCTTCTACATTTGGGGTAAAATCCGCACCTATGCCACTGGTGCTAAGATTTAGCGCACTTGGGAAAATCCGCCCTAAAATATGCTCACTTAATGCTTTTTTGGCTGTTGGGTTTATGGTGATTAAGCGTTTTGGGCCAGCATCTATGGCTATTGAAAGGCTAGCATGTGGGATTGGAAACATAGCCACGCGTTTTGGGGGTTCATTTAAAATCACCATATTATCGTTTTGATCTTTAAAGCTAATTTGTTTAGCACTTAATAAAACAAAACTAACACATAAGACAAAAATTGATTTTTTCATACTTTTAACCCTAATAGCCTATTTAATAAACCCTCGCCAAATTTACTAGCATTTGGCATAAAATAACACCCGTGATGAAAAAACGGATCAAGACTAGTAAGAATTAGCCGTCCGCCACCAAATTCACACTCTTGATAAATACTAACCTCATCATTTAGTTTTGATTTTATAGCAGATTTTGCCCCTTTTAGTTTTTTGTATCCGCCATGAAAATGCCAAAGCAAATTTTGAAATTTTATGTAGTTAAAAAGCTCGTGGTTTTCATCATCTTGGCATATTTGGATATCATTTTTATTTTTATCTAGCCACCACCAAAAATCAAAAGGCAAATCCACAAACTCCACCCCATCAAGCCAAAGCTCAGGATCATTGCGCCCACAAACTACTAGCGTGCGCCCGCTTTTTAAAAAATTTCTAAATATTTCTTTATGCAAGATTAAATGCCTAGGCACTAATGAATCACTAACTAGCAAAATATCGCCATCATTTAATTCATCTGCTTTAAGCTGTGCTAAATACGCGGTTTTATAAAGATATTTAACAAAAGCACCTTTAAATAAACTTGCTAAATTATAATAAGTCCCGCTGTGTAAGGCTATTATTTTATTCATCATCTCCCCTTAAATATGCTATTAAATTCTCTATAAGTTTTGGCGTATCATTTGCGCTAGCTGCTATGTGTAAATCCACGCCTGCGTGAGTGTAAATTTTACCTTTGCCAAAATCAAGCTCCCAATCACTTGGCACGCTAGCTTGCTTGATGGCTGTAATGATTTTAGCTTTAAATGGCGGCGGGTTTTGTCCTCTTGAATAAAACCCAGCAACGCCGTTTTTTTCATTAAAATTTCTAATATCTAAATCTTTGTAAATTTTATGTGGGTTTATAAGGCTTATCATAAAATCAGGGTATTTAATATGCTCTACTGGCTCATAAATTTCAAGCATAGGCAAAAATTTCTTTTCTACATGCCCATTAAATAGCACGCGCCCGCCATTTTCTAAAAACTCGCACAAACGCCCACTAAGCTTGCTAAGTAAAATTTGATCCACACCACCACTTAGTATAATCCCCTTATATTCATTAAAATTTACATTTTCTAAATCATACTGCCATATAAAATCTAAATCTTTTGATTTTGTTATATCAAAGCCGTTCATACCGCCACTTGCGGATATATCATTAAAATAAACAAACAAAACATCTTTCATCTTAACCCCTAAAAATCAGCCTTAAAGCCAACTTTAAAATTTCTACCAGCACTTAAAAGCGGATTTGTAATAGACACAGGATAATCTGCATTTTCCCAAGATAAAGCAAGCCTATATTTTTTATCAAAAATATTCTCAACAGCAAAATTAAGCTCAAAATTTTCAAAAGTGGCAATTTTGCCAAAGCTTTTGCCAAAATAAATATTATGCACTACATAGCCAGCCTTTTGTCTTTCTTGGCTTTCATCGATTTTATTTTTACGCATCGCCCACGCGCTTGTGTATTGTAAATATGAATTATTTAAAATTTCAGGCTCGTAATTTAAGCCAACCATGCCATGAAGTGGCATTATTGTTCTTAGATTTTTATTATTTTCCTTGTCCTTGCCTCTTTGATAGCTTACATTTGTGCTTAGTTCTAAATTGTTTAAAATATTATAAGCTAGTTCAAGTTCTACGCCTTTTATGCTAGCTTTATCTAAATTTTGATTTTGATATGTTTTCATACCTAAATAATCAGCCACGCGCACATTATCTTGGATTAAATCTTTATAATCGCTATAAAAGCTTGTTATGCTTGCTCTTAAATAATCATTTTGAAATTTCAAGCCAAGTTCGTAATTTATGCTTTGCTCTGGTTTTAAATTATTATTTGGGATACTCATTGTTGTCCCATCTAGGCTAGCTATTGGCTCGATTTCATTAGCGGTTGGATTTCTAAAAGCACTGCTTATATTTGCTATTAGTTTAAGAGAATCCATTATAGGATAGCTAGTGCCAATAGCCCAGGTAAGTTTTTTGGTTTTTACTCCGCCATCTTGATATAAAGATTTTAAACTCTCATCAACACTGCTTATATCCGAATCGCTCTTAAAATGATCATAACGCAAGCTAGCACTAAGCAAGGCGTCATTATCAAATCTATACTCAAATAAGCCAAAACCAGCTAGATTGAGTTGCGTGTGATCTATGCTTGTGTTTTTTCTTGCCCCGCCACGAATACTTTGCTGGGTAGAATCCCAAATTTCATGGTAAATATTTATGCCATAAGTTTGTGTTAAATTCTCTCCTTTATATTTTGCCACGATCTTAGAGCCTAGCACTTCTGGGCCAACTACATAATTATTTACAAAAGCATTTTTGCTTAAATCTGGCACGATAAATAAATTTGTATAAATTTCTCTAGCAAAAACACTTGCATCAAGTTCAAAATTTTCAAAAATTTCACCATTATAATTAAGCGCTGCGTATTTTTCCCAAAGTGGCATTTGGCGCACTATTTTATTAGGCACGCCTTTTGCGGTATTGCCAGCACCAGGACTTGGCACAGAACCACCTGGCATACCACGCTTAGTAGTGCCATATCTTGCTTGTAAGCCGATTCTATGGCTATCTCCCCAGCTATAACCTGTATTTAAATCAAAAGATTTATATAAATAATCAGAATTTGGCACCTTACCCTCTGGCGTTTTATAATCCCTGCCATAGCGATAATTTAACCCTAGCAAAAAATCAAAACCATGCCCTACAAAGCCTAATTGTAATCTATTTTGCATACCATGATTTACGCTTGAAAAATTTGAGCTAAAATAATTATTACTTAATGCAAAATCACCAAAAACATCTCCACTTGCTCTTTTGCTAATTAAGTTTATAACCCCACCAAAGCTATCCGTGCCAAATACCGAGCTAGCAGGGCCTCGCACAATCTCTAATCTTTCAAATTGATCAGGATCAAACATTGTGTATTCTAAAACGGGCCTACCTTTCCATCTAAGCCCATCTATAAAAGTAGGCACGCGATAATCGCCAGCACTCATTCCACGAATCACAGGCTGGCCTGAATCCATACCATCATTTACCATACCAACGCCTGGCTCTTGGGCAATCAATTCTAAAACATTCTTACCAACGCTTTTTTGAATGCTTTGCTCGTTTATTATAGATAAGCTTTTGCTTTCATCTATTAAGGATTTTATGCTTTGTGAGCTTGGAGGTGCTTCTGTGCTTACTAGTATTTCTTTAAGCATTTCATCAGCAGCAAATAAAGAACAAGTTGCCATTAAAGACGACATAAACAGGGCTTTTTTCATCATTTATCCTTTAAGATATTTTTTAGTATTTTTTTGAGTTTTTTCAAAAAAAATTGCTATAATAACAGAAATGATAAGCTTTTTCAATATTAAAAATAACTAAAATCGAAGTATTTTTTACCAAAAAAGAATTTCTAAATTTTAAGGCTTATAATGTTTGCTAAAATCAACACAAACAATAACACCACAAACGAAATTTTAATAAATCAAAGCCATATCCAAATAGAAAAAGGCATTCAACTCTACATAAATAAAATTGATGCTAAAAAAGATAATTTAATTTTTATAAAAAATAATTTTTGTGGGCTTAGCATAAGTATTACTTTTAGCGGATTTTGGCATTATCAAAGCCATAATTATGCTCTTGTAATTTTATCCCAGGCTGGTTATAGCGCGTTAAATTACATCAATAATGATTGTGGCAAGATATTTTTAAAACAAGGCAAGCAAATCCAAAACATCACAATTAACATAGAAAATAAAATTTTATTAAAATATTTATCTTATAAAATTTACGAAAAATTAAAATTTTCACAAACCATCGCCAATAAACTTAGTTCAAACTTTATAGCCATTACCACAAAAGAACTTCTTAGTGCTAATGCAACAAACGAGCTTTTTATAAAAGCGCGCGCTTATGATTTAATAGCTTATGAACTAAAAATGCTAAATGATAGTTATAAAGAGCCTAATTTAAATCAAGATGATATCAAAGCCTTAAATTCTGCCATGCAAATTTTAAAACAAAACTACAAAAATCCACCCACCATACAAAGCCTAGCGCGCAGTATTTGCATAAACGAAACCAAGCTAAAACTAGGCTTTAAACAGCTTTTTGGTATGACCATTCATGCAAGCATAACACAAGCTAGAATGCAAGAAGCAAAGCAATTAATTAGCCAAAAAGAATTAAACCTAGCTCAAATTTCAAAAGAGCTTGGCTACAAACAACAACACAATTTCACCACGGCTTTTAAAAAATATTTTGGCATTAATCCTAGCAAGATTAAATTTTAACCACTGCCCCAAAAAATATTTGTGTTAAATTTTAAAGCTTATTTTGATAGTAAATTATGATAATAAATCTTATAATATTTTGGTAATATTTATCATTTTTATGATAATATTTCGCATTTTCTTTAAGGAGTTGTGATGGAAATTTTTGAGTTTTTAAGTAAGTATATTGACCATATAATCATTGCTATACTTGCTTTTATGAGTTTTTTGGTTATGTGGTTTAGTGTGGAGAGGGTTTTATTTTATATGAGTGCAAAGCCTAAAAATTACCCTAGCAAAAATGCCTACGAAGAGGCTTTAAGCAAAAATCTTACAATTTTATACATAATTTATTCAAATGCGCCTTATATCGGGCTTTTAGGCACGGTAGCTGGCATAATGATAACCTTTCATGATATGGGTTTAAGTATGCAAGCAAATGGTGGTGGTATCGATACAGCAGCCATTATGGTAGGTCTTTCTTTGGCATTAAAAGCCACAGCGCTTGGATTATTAGTAGCAATTCCTACGCTAATGATTTATAATGGCTTTATTCGCAAGGTAGATGTGCTTTGTTCTCGCTTTGAAGATGAAATAAAGGCAAGAGCATGAAATTGCCAAAAAAAGATGGCTTAAATATAGTTCCGTTTATAGATATTATGCTAGTTTTGCTAGCTATTGTGCTATCAATTTCTACTTTCATTGCGCATAATTCTATAAAAGTAGATTTGCCAAGTGCTAAAAATGCCGCCAAAGAAGATAAACAAGATAAGGTTGAAATTAGCATAAATGCGAACTCGCAAATATTCATAGCAAATGAACGCGTTTTTGAAAATGAGCTTAGCCAAAAATTACAAGATATAAACCCGCAAACTCTAATAATTTTACGCAGCGATAAAGAGGCGCATTTTGAAAGCTTTGTAAGCGTAATTGATGCTCTAAAACAAAAAGAGCATAAAAATTTTGCCATATTAACGGAGCAAAAATAATGAAAAATAATTTAATAGGCTTTTTTATTTCTTTAATTTTACACTCTATCTTGCTGATTTTTTTTATACAATTTAACACACCAGCCCAATTAACAGCTGCTCAAAATGAAAAACTTAGTCATATTTCATTAAATGATTTTATGCCAAAATTAGAGCCTAAAAATGAAAACCTACCAGAAGAAAACGAAATAGTAAAAGAGCAAATAGTAGAAAAAATAGTGCCTAAAAAACCAAAGCAAAAACCAAAAATCCCGCAAAAAATCAATAAAACAGAGCAAATAACCAAGCAAGACCAAAACGCCACCCCAAGCGAACAAACTCCAACCCAGCCAACAAGCCAAGCACCCACAAAAGATAAAAACCAAGATGAAATTTTTGCTAAAATCGGCCAGCTAATAGCCCAATACGCCATCAAAAGATACCCAAACGATGCCAAAAAGCGCCGCCAACAAGGCCTAAGTATCATACAATTTAGCTACAAAAAAAATGGCATTGTAGATAATATAAAAGTAATCTCTGGCAAATATGATAGCCTAAATAACGCCGTAATCAAAGCCATAGAAAAAACAAAACATAAATTCCCAAAAATCAACGCCGATGTTGTCTTTGAAGTGCCAGTAAGGTTTGAATTAAAATAAAATTTGCGCGCGTAAATTTTAAAATTTGCTACTTTTGCGCTTTCAAAATTTTAACTTAAAATTTATGCGCTTTTAAAATTTTGAAATTTGCGCGTAAAAATCATTAAAAATCTTGGCCGACTTTAAATAATCTAACATATCTCCCACCCACTTTTTTAAATAATTTTTTATTAGCCCAGCCATCTACAACCTCGTAAAAATATTTTTTACTTATGCCTAAATACTCGCACGCATAATCAATGTATTTGTCCGCGCATAAACCATCGTATTTTTCTACCATTTTAATGCCTTCTTCGCGGCTCATTCGACCTTCTCTTATATCGAAAACAACATCATCATGCGCTCGCCCAAAGCCATTTTTAAGATATTTAAGCATTTCATTAGCAATCATCAAATCATCATCAACAGACGAAAATATCCTATAACGCCCAATATCTTCTGGCTTATCATCATATCTGCCACGCATTCCCCTTGCTATGGAGTAATCCGCATTATAAACGGGTGAATATTCTTTTATGTAATATTGTAAAAATATAGCCCTAAGACCTTTGGCTTTAATTTCATCAAGGGACGGGAATTTATAAATATTTAATTTTGTCTTATCAATGCCATCAATCTCCCAAAGCTTGGCATCCATCATATCTTTATTGGTTTGTGTGTAGATGATATTAAACCAATTATCATCTGGTTTAGCATTATTAGTTCCCCAAACCAAATCCCCATTTTCTCCCATTACAATAAGCGGGATATTAAAATTTAGGGCTGTTTTAGTGAGCATAGAAAAGCACATTTGCTCCAAAGGCTTACAAATATGGCCGTATTTTTCAAATGAATAAAGGGCTAATTTTTTGCCAATTAAAGGATCAGCCCAAAATTGTAATAAATCATAGCCCATATTTCTTAAATTATGTATATTATGCTCGCCGTTTTTGCTGATTGGCTGGCAAAGAACATTTATTAATAAAACATTAGCATTATAATTTTCTTTAATATAACCAGCCAAAAAAGTCGAATCTTTCCCGCCACTTACGCCAATACAGCAATCATACATACTGCCATTATCCTTTGCTTTTTGCTTGGCGGTTTTTATAATCAAATCAAGCTCTTTTTTTCTTTGATCCCAGTTGATTGTTTTTAAGCTATCATAATACCTACACCCGCCACATATACCCTGCTCGTCTAATTCCATGCCATATCTTGTATCCATAGACATACAACGCTTACAATATTTCATCAATTCTCCTTTATTAAAGCGTATTGTATAACATCATTATATTTGCCGTTTTTGTATTGAGCGTCTTTAAAAACACCTTCTTTTTGAAAGCCTAATTTCTCTCCAAGTCTTTGCATTCTAATGTTTTGTATGTGCGTGCCAAAGTAAATTCTATGTAAGCCTAATTCATCAAAAGCTCTTTTTAAGAGTATTTGGCTTGCTTGTGTGGCATAGCCCTTGCCCCAGAATTTTTTTTCGCCAAACAAAAAGGCTATTTCGGCGCTGTTGTTTTGGTAGTTTATGTTTTGTAATGAAATGTTGCCAATATGTGTTTTATCCAAATAAACAGCATACACTTCGCATTTAGGGTTATCTTGGACGGAATTTATATACTCCACAGCCATTTGTTTTGTGTAAATGTTCTCGCCGTGGCTGTTAAACTCACACACTTCTTTGTCATTAAGCCAGCCTACATACGCATCGCTTAAATCATCTAATGACAGCGGTTTGAGCTGTAAATTTTCACTTTTTAAAAGCATTATATCTTTCCTTTGTAGTTTTTTAAATCATCCAAATTTTGTGCTACCTTGATAAAAGCGTTAATTACATCATCTAAATCTTTTTTACTCATTCCCGGGCGCATATATTCGTGGGTTATCAAGGTATTGTGATACAAATCCTCCACAACAGGGCAAATGCCTTGTGAGTAATCATACACTCTTTTGTTTTCTTTTTGCGCATAAGTCCAAGGAAAGCCTTTTAAGCCATAAGCGATTTTGTTTTGAAACAACGGGGACAAATAAAGCGGTTTGAGATAGCCACACCCGATTTTTATGCCCTCTGTTTCTCTTAATTCTATTGGCATAAGCTCAGCACAAAGGGCTTTGACGAAAATATCTCTATGCACGCCTGCTTTATCTTTGTCAAATAAAAAAGTATGCGCATAATACGAATGCTCTGCACCCTCTCTAAGCTTTTGCATGGCCAAAAAAGGAAGTTCTTTTAAATTTTGCTCCAAATAAGCAATGTTTTGCCTTCTTTCAAGCACTAAATTTTCAAGCTTGCCAAGTTGTTCATTAGCTATGGCGGCTTCGATTTCTGTCATACGAAAGTTAAATCCAAACATATTGCTTAAATTTTTATCGCCCTTTGCCTCGATAACAGCTTCTGCGTGATTTCTTATAAGTCTTAATCTATTTGCTAGCTCTTCATCATCAGTAACCAAAATGCCACCTTCGCCTGAATGAATGTGCTTGTGATAATTAAGCGAATAAATGCCAATATCGCCTAATGTGCCTGCAAATTTGCCATTTAGCTTGGCATAAGGGGCTTGCGCGCTGTCTTCTATGATTTTTAGATTGTGCTGTTTGGCTAATGCGTTGATAGCATCAGCATTGTAAGGCTGTCCAAAGATATTTACGACAATGATGGCTTTTGTTTTATCGGTAATTTTTTGTGCTATGGAATTTACATCTAAACAAAAACAATCCTTTTCAACATCCGCAAAAACAGGGATAGCATTGTAAATAAGCGGAGCAGTAGCACTTGCGCTCATCGTATAAGGTGATACGATGATTTCATCAAATGGCTCAGTGCCGATAGCCCCAACCGCACAATAAAGCGCAGAAGTAGCTGAATTTACCGAAATAGCATATTTAGCACCAAAGAATTTAGCCCATTTTTCTTCTAGCTCTCTTACTTGTGGTCCGCCAAAAAAATCATCGTGCCAGCAACCTAAAAATTTTGAAAATATAGAAGTTTCAAAAACTTTCATCACCCTTTTTAACTCTTCTTCGCCTATGGGTTTGTAAGCGGGGAATTTGTCTTTTCTAACCTTTTGCCCGCCAAGTAATGCTAATTTTGACATAATCTATCCTCGATAAATTTAATAATATTTTCAGTCGCATTAAAATTTAAATCTACATTTTTATACACACAGCTATTAAATTTTAATGCCCTTTGTAATTCATTTTTTAGAGTAATTTCATCATTTATAAATGGCAAGATTTTTCTTTTTGTTAGAATAAATTTATTAGGATTTGTTTCGTATTTTTGGTAACTTAGCGCGCTTTTATTTACAATAATACTTTCAAGCAATACCATTGAAGTTATAGAAACGATTAAATCTGAAATTTTAATGGCTTGTAATGAGCTTATATTCTTAATTATAGTGCCCCCCCCCTAGCGATTTTTTCAAACTTGTCTAATTTTTCGCGCGGATGGGGTTTGATTAGCAATCTTGCATTATCGGGGATATGCTCTATTAAATCCTTTAAGCATTCTAAGCCGTAGTTATTTGTATGTGGCTCTGATGCCCATAAAATAAGCTTTTGCTTGCCTTTTAGCAAAGAACTTCTAAGCCCACTTACATCAAGGGCATCAAAGCAATCTTTAATATACCTAAAATGCGGATTGCCTAATGGATGCATAAGCTCTTTTGGCACGCCTTGTTTGCTTGCTTCATCTTTGGCGTAAGTATCCATTACGATGAAAAAATCGGGCAAATAATCAAGCTCATTATATCTTTTGTTTTTGGCTAATTCTTTGGTAGAATACTTGGTAAATCTATTATAATTCACCCAAAAATCAAGTATAGCTAGGCACAAAATGCCGTGCTTGTGAGCAGATTTTCTCAACTCTTTTTCTGTCATATCTTTTGCGCTTGTGCCTGTGATGATAAAATTTGGCTTGACATTTTTTATTAGCTCATCTGTATTGCCCGCATACTCGGCAACATTTGGCAAAATAAAAAGCGCAGGACCCTTGCCATATATAAAACACTCAAAGCCTTTTGCCATCAAAGGCAAAATTAAAGGTTTAATGGCATTTGCACCGCCAGGATCATGTGCGAAAAACAAAATCTTACGCATACTTTATCGCCTTATATCCATCATCAAGCGTGCATAATAGCTTTTCATTGCCATTTAAAAAAGCTATTATGTTATCAACCGCATTTGCCATAGCAAAATCCAAATCAGTTTTATAACTTTTTTTGGGCGCAAGTGTTTTATAGCCTTTGAATTTATCATTATCTTTAACGCTATATATCTCAATCAAAAAGCCACTATCAAGCATTCTTATGCGTGCTTTTTCAAACAATAAATCAAGCTCAAAAATCGTGTAGTTGTTACAATCGCACCCATTTATCACTACTTTTTTGTTATCTTCAAAGGTTAAAATCACGCTCTTTGTCGCATCATCATCGTAAAAATCACAAAAGGCATTAAAAGTACTACTTTCTTTTATTTCACCAAGCAATAAATTGAGCAAATTTATAATATGTGAGCCATTATGTATAAAGCCTTTTGTATAAAAAGCACTGCCGCATTGATACTTGCCAAATTCATTATTTTTGATTTGATGGGCTAAATTTTGAAAGCTTTTTGAAAAGTTGCGAGAATAATTTACTAAAATAGGAATTTGAATCTGTTTTAAAATTTCAATCTCTTTTTTATCTTTACAAACAGGCTTTTCTAAAAAGATGATTTTGGGTTTTAGTAAGGTTGCCACCTTTGATGCCATTTGCGCGTGGCATTCATCTGGGACACAAATGCTTACTATATCGACATTTTGGGCTTCGTTTAATGAATAAAGGCATTTTGTGTTCCATTTTTTTGCCATAAACTGGGCTTTTTTCTCATCAATATCATAAAAGCCTAACAAATCAATGCTTGAATTTTTTACATAAGCGTGCGCGTGAGTAAGGATACAATCATCATTTATATCATCAAATCCACCAGCAATTTGCCCAGCACCCACAATCAAAGCATTATACATTTTATTATCCTTGCTTTTAGCACAAAGCCAGCTAGTAATTTTGCATACGCTCTTTTGCCTTTATCCCAAGTAAAGATAAGCCCACGCGAATACTAAGCCCAACAAGAGCAAAAAGCTTTAAAAGTGCCTTTTCATCATCGCTGCCAAGGACTCTGTTTTCATTATAAAATTTATGAAAACTAGCTGAGAGCGCTTTTAAATAATCAGTAATTTTATGTAAGGCGCGCGAGTTTAGCGCATCATTTAAAATTTCATTTAAACAAAGTGCTTCATATGCTAGATCTTGTGCGTTTTGATCTAGTTTGCTAAGATCAGCAAATACCACATCATTTTGGCTGATATTTGCCTTAGCAAAAACTTGATTTATGCGCGCGTGAGCGTAATTTACATAAAAAATAGGGTTTGAGCTATCTTGCTTTTTAAGCGCGTCAATATCAAACTCCAAGGGACTAGTATTTGCCTTAGAAATAAAAATATATCTAAGCGCCTCAGCACCGATACTTGCTGATATTTCACTCATCAAAATAGCCGTGCCACTGCGCTTACTGATCTTAAAAGCAGCCCCATCTTTTAATAAATTAACCATTTGCATTAAAATAACTTCAAGCTTATTTTCATCATAGCCTAAAAAATGTATGCCAGCTTTGATTCGCGCGATATAGCCGTGGTGATCTGCACCCCAAATGTTTATATAATGATCATAGTTTTTATGAAATTTATATTCATGGTAGATTATATCGCCAGCTAAATAAGTAGGACGCCCATCTTTACGCACGACCACGCGATCCTCATCATCGCCTAGTTCGCTACTAGCTATCATTTGCGCCCCATCTTTTTCATACATTTTTGAGCTTTTACTAAGCAAGGCCATAACAGGCTCTAAGCGTGGATATAACGCCTTTTCACTAGCCCATTCATCAATGCTAATATTTACATCTTGTAAATCATTTTTAATAATTTCAAGCACTAAATCCTTGCCAAACTGGGCTAATTCAAGCACCCTATTTTCATCATAAAAAATTTCTTTTCCAAAATGCTCCAAAGCCTTTGGAATAATAATTTCATCGATATATTCGCCTCTATAATACTTACTAGGATACTCAATATTTTCATTAAAAAGCAATTCTTTTGCGCGCAAAGCAACGCTAATGCCAAGCAAATCTATTTGATTGCCAGCATCATTTATATAATACTCAGTATGGACATCATGCCCTAAATACCTAGCTATGCGCGCTAAACTATCGCCATAAACAGCCCCGCGCACATGCCCTATATGTAATGGTCCTGTGGGGTTTGCGCTTATGTATTCTATATAATATTTTTCTTTTTTAGAGTTATTTTTGCTGGCAAAATTCTTATCCTCTTTTAAAGCAGATTTTGCAATCTCATCTAAAAATTTGGCACTAAGTTTAAAATTTACATACCCGCCAAGCGCGCTAACGCTGTAAAGCTCGCTATTTTCTAGCTTTTTAGCAAGATTTGTGGCTATGATATTTGGAGCTAATTTTTGTTCTTTTGCTAGGGCAAAAACAGGCATAGCATAATGAGCAAGGGCTTTATTTTTTGGCTTTTCAAGGCTTGGAGTAAAACCTAAAATAGGCGCAATTTGTGCTATTAAAGCATTTTTCATCACGCATTTGCCTCTGTGTTATTGCCTTTGTTTTCTTGTTTTGGAGCGTTATTTGCTGTGATTTGCTCGCTATCATCTTCCATTTCTTTTTTAAAGCTTTTAATGCCTTTACCTACGCCTTTTGCAAGCTCAGGTATTTTCTTAGCCCCAAAAAGCAAAACCACAATAGCCAAAACCACTAACCAATGTCCCATACTAAAACTTCCCATATCTATCCTTTATTATTCCAAATTTTTAAAAACTCATCAGCTTTGATATTCGAGCTTTTAAGACAAATTGATATAAAAATAGCCCTAAGCTCATCATAAGCTTTATTTACATCATCGTTTATGATGATATAATCGTATTTATCTATATACTCCATTTCTTTGCTTGCATTTTTTAAACGCTCCTTAATGCTTTCTTGCGTTTCGCTGGCTCTATTTTTTAGCCTGTTTTCTAATTGTGTTGCGTTTTTTGTGGTTAAAAATACAGAGGTTATTTGCTTGGCGTATTTTTTTTGTGCCAAAAAATATCCTTGCACATCTATATCAAAAACGACTATTTTATCATTATTTAAGGCTTCTAAGACAGGCTTTAAACTAGTGCCATAATAATTACCATGCACCCTAGCCCACTCTAAAAATAAGCCATCTTTTATATCTTTTTCAAACTCTTCTAAGCTTATAAAATGATAATTTACCCCATCTTTTTCACCAGCTCTTGGCGAGCGCGTAGTAGATGAAATAGAAAAATACACATTACTAAACTCAGCGAACAAGCGCGATAGTACCGTGCTTTTACCACTACCACTAGGCCCTGATAGCAATAAAATTTGCCCTCGCACTACTTATCCTCAAAGCTTATATTTATCTTAATATTTAAATCTTTTAAGGCTTCTTTGATCGTTGAGTTAGCTAATGTCGCGCCAAGAGTTTGGCTAAGTTTGGTGCTTAACTCATCTTTTGCCTCGTCTAAAACCCTTTCATTTGCGGCTTGTTGTGCTTGATTTGCTGCTCTTTCGTAAATATCTGCGGCTAGATCTAATTCTTTTTCATCAAGGTTCGTGGCTTTTTTAGATGCTTTGATTTTACTTGCAAAACTAGTAAGCTTAGACTGGCTTTTTTGCGTTACATTTTCATCTTGCGTTGATTGATTTTCATCTTCTTTTAGCGCATTTACTGGCACATTTTCATCTTCTTTTATAGCATTTTCATAGACATTAGCCACTTCATCAAGCTCGCTTATTTCATCTTTTATACTTGGTTCTTGGCTTAAAATTTGCGGGCTTTCATTTATTGTTTTATTATCTAAACTAGATTTTTCATCAGTTTTATTTACTTCATCATCTAAATTAGATTTTTCATCAATTAAGCTAGTATCTTGTAAAGCAAAATTCATATCCTTATTTGCATTAACATCAAGCTCGCTTATTTCATCTTTTATGCTTGGTTCTTGGCTTAAAATTTGCGGGCTTTCTTTTGGCAATTCATCATCTAAAATATTGCTTTGTGAATTAAAATTTATTGCCTCATCAGCACTAGATTTTGCTTCACGCTTGCTTCTTTCATCTTTTATGCTTGGTTCTTGGCTTAAAATTTGCGAGCTTTCATTTATTGTTTCATTATCTAAGTTAGATTTTTCATCAGTTTTGCTTAATTCATTATCTAAACTAGATTTTATCTCTGGGGTTAAAATTTGCGGGCTTTCTTTTGGCAATTCATCATCTAAAATATTGCTTTGTGAATTAAAATTTATTGCCTCATCAGTACTAGATTTTGCTTCACGCTCGCTTATTTCATCTTTTATACTTGGTTCTTGGTTTAAAATTTGCGGGCTTTCTTTTATTTCATCTTTTGGCTTAAATCTTAACTCTCTTTTAATTTTAAGTAGTTCTAATTCTTCTGAATCATCTGGATGAACCTCTAACATTTTAGGCTCAACTTCTAATGCTGGCCTTTTGAGCGCAGGCTGTATATCATCATCAAATCTTAATCTTATCACCTTGCGCTGTGGCTCAGGCTTTGTTATGTCAGGCTCTGCTATTTTTGGCTCAGGCTCTATTACTTTTGGTTCTGGTTCGATTATTTCAGTTTTAGGCTCTATTATTTCTGGCTCTGTGATAGCAGGCTCAGGCTCGATTATTTCAGGCTCAGGTATGCTCTCACCTAATGCGCTAGCTAAATCTCTTTCTTTAAGTTCTAAAAATTCATCATCCAATAAAGCCAAATCCAATTGATTGTTTGCTTGCTCTTTGCTTTTTGTGTTAGCTTTTAAAATTTCATCTTTTTTCTCATCTGCATTTTCATCGATGATTTTAAAATCCATATTATCCTGCGTGGTTTCATCTTTTTTTAGATTTTCATCAACGCCAAATTTTAAATTTTCATTTGCTTTTTTATTTAAAATTTCATCTTTTTTCTCATCTGCATTTTCATCGATGATTTTAAAATCTGCGCCATTTTCTAAAACTTCACCTTTTAAACTTTCGTCATCGTTAGCTTTTAAAATTTCATCTTTTTTCTCATCTACATTTTCATCGATGATTTTAAAATCTGCGCCATTTTCTAAAACTTCACCTTTTAAAATTTCATCTTTTTCAGGTTCATTTTGATTATTAAACATCGAATTACCAAACATTTGATATTGTCCTTGATCGCTTATTGATTCAGTTAAATCTTGCTCTTGCGTGCTCGGCGCATCGGCTTTTGCTTCGTCTTGCCCAGCTTCATCTATTTTGCTTAGTTGCTCGCTAGTATCATCATTTAAGCCAATATTTAATTCATCTGCCGTATTTATATCGCTTTTTTGGGCTGTATCATCGCTAAATTTTATATCATCTTTTACGCTTTCATTTTGCGGTGTTTGGTTAAAATTTAGCTCTTCATCGCTAATTGCGCCATTAAATTTTAAGTTTTCATCATCAAAACTATTTAAATCAGCCTTAGCATCTTGGTTGTTTTGATCGCTAAAATCATCATTTGCGCTATCAAAATCTAGCTTGCTAGATGTGCTTTGATCGCTTTGGCTTGATGCTTGGTTGTTGATATTATCTGCTTGTTTATTCTCGCTTAAATTATCAATTTCATCGACCATCAAACTCAATTCATTTAATTCTTTTTCTTTTAATGCATCGCTGTTTGATTCTTCATTTTTGCTTGAATCCTCATCACTTAGGTTTAAAATTTCATCGCTTAAGCCTTGATTAGAAGGCGCTTGCGTTGGCGTATCATCAAGGGTTAAACTATCGCTTAAAGTTACGGATTTTTCATTTTTATTCAAATCTTCATTAGAAAAATTGAGCGTATTTTGCTTAGGCTTATCATCTAGTTTAATCTCGTCCATATCGTCTAAGTCTGGTATGATAGCCTCTTGATTTTGTGTATTTTTATCCATCAGGCTAAACTCATCAAAATTAGAATCGCTTGCTTTATTGCTAATATCAGTAAAATTATCTTTTGATAAATCTTTTGGTTTTTCTTGTGTGGTTTTAATGCTTGTTTTATTTGTGATCTTTTGGATACATTCTACAAAATCAGTCGGTAAAAACGGCTTTTCAAGCATATTCTTACCAACCTTTTTTTCAAAATTTCTAGGCACCAAAAACAAAAGTTCTTTACCATAAGGCGTATAATCTGTGTTTGGGTCTATTAACTCGCTATCGCAAATAAAAATATCAGCGCATTTGCCAGATATTTGCGTAATACTAGCTATTTCTTCTAGTTCATAGCCCATTTTTTCTAAGCTTAATTTCGCTAGGCGCGATACAACCGGGTTGTGATTTAGCAAAAATACTTTCATATAAAATCCTCTAAGTCCTACAAAAATTTTGGCATTTTAGCGAGTTTAGCTTAAAAAAACAAAAAAGGCAAATCATTCATTACTGCTGTAATTAAGATAGTAAAAAGCTTGATAATAGATGATAAAATCGCTATTAACACAGCAAAGGCTACGGCAATTTTAATAGGAAAACCAACAACTAATAAATTAAATTGTGGCATAGTTTTCATTAACATTCCAAAAATAAAATCAGCCATCAGCGACACAGCAAGTATAGGAAAAGCCAAAATAAAGCCAAACAAAAACATATTCACCACGCTTTTGGCGATGTAGCGAAGTAAATTTTGACTAGGATAAAACGACCCAAGTGGCATAATTTGCGCGCTTTTTGCCAAAAATTGCAAAATCAAATGATGTCCATCAAACAATAAAAATGCCGTCAAAGCCATTAGAGTAAGAGTATTTGAAATCAGCGGAGTAGAAACGCCAGATTGTGGATCTACCACGGTTGCCATAGAAAAGCCCATAATCATAGAAATTTGCTCGCCAGCCAAACTAAGCGAAGCAAAAACTATATTCAAAAGCACGCCAGCGCACAGCCCAAATAACAATTCTGCTATGCTTTCAAGCACTAAATATTCAACGCTTAGCCCGCTTAATTCAACCTTTGGCGTCATCGGCAGCAAAAACATAGCCAAAATCAACGCTAATGAGCTTTTAACGACCACAGGGATTTGCATATTGCTAAAAAACGGAAAAAACACCATCAACGCGCCCGTTCGCACAAGCAATAAAAAAAAGGTTACAACATTGCCTTGGGTTAAGTATTCTATAAATTCCATTTTTGCGATTTAAAATTTTATTGATATGGGCGAAATCTTAGCTTAAAAAACTTAAAATTTACTGCTCACACGCTTAAAATTTTAAAATTTTCTAATAAATTTTATAAATTTTGATGAATTAAATTTTAAAATTTTGAATGATAAAAAGCATTGTGCGGTGGTTTTTAGTTAAATTAATCTAGCATTAAATAAAAAATTTTATTAAAAGCAAGACTTAAATTTAACTAAAAACACGCACAAAATAAAATATTTAGCGCAAATTTTATTTAACTAGCGCTAATTTTCTTCTCATATATGCGATTTTGCTTTGTAGAGGCAAGTGTTTAGGGCAGTTATCCTCGCATCCTAGCAAACTCATACAGCCAAACACGCCATTATCATCGCCTACAAGCTCGTAAAAATCCTCATCGCTTCTATCATCAAGCGGATCTACTTTAAACCTAGCCACGCGGTTTAAGCCCACAGCACCGATAAAATCAGGCCTCATAAGTGCTGTACCACAGCTTGCTACACAAATTCCACACTCAATACATCTATCAAGTTCAAATGTTTCTTGTGCTGCATCAGGATCTACTTTTTCTTCTAGCTTGCTAATATCTGTGGTGGTATTTGAATGAATCCAGCTCTCTACCCTTTTGCTCATTGCGTTCATCCAATTACCAGTATCTACGCTCAAATCCTTTAAAAGCTTAAACGCAGGCAATGGCATAAGCTCAATCACGCCACTTTCATAGTCTTTTGTAAGGGTTCTACACGCAAGCTGAGGACGACCATTTACTACCATACCGCAACTCCCGCAAATCCCAGCACGGCACACAAAATCAAAACTAAGCCCTGGATCAAATTTTTCTCTAATTTGATTAAGCGCGATAAAAAGCGTCATACCATCGGTTTCTTCTAATTCATACTCGGCAAAATGTGGTTTGCTGATTTTGCTTAGTGGATTGTATTTAAATGCTCTGATTTTTATTTTTCTACTCATAGCCAATTCCTGCTCTTTCATTTAATGCTTTGTATTTTGGTTGAAGTTCATAATGCATTAGGGCATCTTGAATTTCATGTCTTGATTTACCTTCGACTTCTAATTTTGCTCTTAGGTTATCTACTTCTTCTTGCCTTTTTGCTGAAAGTGGATTTTCTATTATATTGCCCTTAGCACCGTATCCGCGGAACGCTGGCGGGATTTCCATTTTCATTATATCAAGCTCTTCATATTCTATTATAGGCTTGGTATCACCTTCTTTCCAGCTTGTTAGCGTGCGCTTACACCAATTTAAATCATCGCGTTTTGGATAATCCTCTCTATAATGCGCCCCGCGACTTTCTGTGCGTAAATACGCGCCCCAGGCTATACATAAAGCAATTTTTAGCATTTTTGGCACGCGGTAAGCTTCTTCAAGCTCTGGGTTGCCATAAAGCTCTTTATTTTGCAATTTTACATTTGTGCTTTCTTTATATAACTCTTCAAGCTCATCTACTGCTTTTTTAAGTCCTTCGCCTGTGCGGAAAATCGCCACATGCTCCCACATAATATCTTTCATTTTATTTTTAATTTCAAAAACATTATATTTGCCATCTTTATTTAATAAGCTTTGTAAATAATCTTGCTCTTGGTTGATGAATTTTTCTATGGTTACGGTTTGGATATCGACTTGTTCGCTAGCGCAAAATTGAGCAAAATAATCCCCCACGATCATACCAGCTACTACCGTTTCAGCCACAGAATTACCGCCCAAGCGGTTAAAGCCATGCATATCCCAGCACGCAGCCTCACCAGCTACAAATAAGCCTTTTAGCGTAGGGCTTTCACCTGTTGGCTTAGTGCGAATTCCGCCCATAGAATAATGCTGCATAGGTAGCACAGGCGCCCAGCCTTTTGAGCCTTCATCAGCAGGATCGATGCCGTTGAAAATTTTGCAAATTTCTTGCACATCGCGCAAGTTTTTTTCTATATGTTCGCGTCCTAAAATACTAATATCTAGCCATACATGCTCGCCATAAGGACTTTTTACACCCTTACCTTTTCTAATATGCTCCATCATTCTACGGCTTACGACATCGCGGCTTGCAAGCTCTTTTTTCTCTGGCTCATAATCAGGCATAAAGCGGTAGCCATCAACATCGCGCAAAATTCCGCCATCCCCACGACAACCCTCAGTTAGCAAAATGCCACTTGGCACGATAGGGGTTGGGTGAAACTGCACCGCTTCCATATTTCCTAGTTTTGCTATGCCAGTTTCTAGCGCAATAGCAGCACCGATACCCTCGCAAATTACAGCATTTGTAGTGTGCTTATAAACTCTACCATAGCCACCTGTTGCAATTAAAGTGCCTTTTGCTACATAAGCTGTTAATTCGCCAGTTACTAAATCGCGCACCACAGCACCATAACAACGATTATTTTCGTGTATTAAAGCTATGGCTTCTTTGCGGTCGTTAATTTCTACATTGCGTTTTAAAGCCTCATTTGCTACACCAAAAAGCATAGTATGGCCAGTAGCATCAGCTGTATAACAAGTGCGCCATTTTTTTGTACCACCAAAATCACGGCTATGGATAAGCCCATGAACTTCATCTTTTTCTTCTATGGTGGTTTTTTGTGCGTTTATGATAGCACTTCTTTTACCTTTTGTAATGCGCGTCCAAGGCACGCCCCAGCTAGCTAGCTCGCGTATAGCCTTTGGTGCTGTTTGAGCAAACATTCTAGCTACTTCTTGATCACAGCCCCAGTCGCTACCCTTGACAGTATCCATAAAATGCACATCTTCATTATCACCTTCGCTCATTTTTGAATTACCCAGGCTTGCTTGCATGCCACCTTGTGCGGCGGCTGAGTGGCTTCTTTTAACAGGACAAAGGCTTAAAACCACGGTGCTAAGCCCAGCCTCACCAGCTGCAACAGCTGCTCTAAGTCCAGCCAAACCGCCACCTATTACTAATGCGTCATAATATTTTACATTCATACTCTTACTCCGTCATTATTTATATGTAAAATTTGGGCTTTTTCCCAGTTACCGGTTGAGTAATTGTGATAGCCGATTTTTAAAAATGCTGCCAAGCTAGCTAAGCCTAAAACTATAAACACGGCACTTACTACCCATTTTGCTGTTTTTAGTTTTTTGCGGCTTGCTTTGGCATCTTTGCCCTCAAACCAGCCCCATTTCACACAAAGCCTATATAAACCAATACTACCATGAAGCTCAACACTAAAAAGTAAAACCAAATAAAACAACCACATGAAATGGTTAAAAACCCTTTGAGAGCTTAAATCTGCGCTTATTTTATCGCCATTTGTAATGATGATTATTAAGTGAGCTGAACCTAAGAAAAACATTATAAATCCAGTACAAGCTTGTATCCACCAAAGCGTGGTGTCTTCGTGCTTCATTCTGCTTGCGTGAGCGCGATAAATTTGCCATTGTCTGAAATTTATAGGCATTTTTCTCATACCCAAAGCTGCGTGTATAAAAAACACAATCAAAACACAGGCTGCTAAAAAGCTAGTAATGTAGCTCATCATCGGTGAATCTGCGATAAATCTTAGCTCCAATAAATGCACAATATAATCAAATGCATCCTTACTAATTAAAATCGTAGCGACAAAACACATATGAAGCCACATAAATAGCCCAAGAAACAGCCCTGTGCCACTTTGAATAAGGTCGAGTTTGGCAGGGATTCTGCTTTTTCTACCATCATCGCCTATGCCAAGGAACCCTTCAATTTGCTTATTCATAAGCTCTCCTTTGTAAGATTTGAAAATGACCGGCATTATACTACATCTAACTTTATGCCAACATTAAAATTTTAAGCAACAAAAATTAAATAATTATATAATTACCTTATCATTATTTAATAAATTTTAAAATTTTAAAATTTGCTGAATTATTTAAGTTTTACACCCTTAATTCTTAACCACACAAAAAGCCAAATACCAAAAGCAAACATAATAATTGAAAGAATTTGCCCCATACTTAATCCAAATGCTACAAAACCAATATTTGCATCAGGCTCTCTAAAATACTCGCACGCAAAACGAGCGATAGTGTAAAGCACGGCATAAATTGCTATCAATTCACCATCGAATTTTTTATATTTTTTATATAAAAGCAATAAAATAAAAAGCACAAGCCCTTCTAAAATCGCTTCATAAAGCTGGCTAGGATGGCGCGCTATGCCATCTACAAATATCGCCCACGGCGTGCTTTGAATGTTTGTGATGCGCCCGATTAGTTCTTGATTTAAAAAATTGCCAACGCGCCCAAAAAAATAGCCAAGTGGCACGCTAATGGCGCATAAATCCAAATATAGCATAAGGTTTTGTTTGTATTTTTTAGCAAAGCATAAAGTAGCGATTATAAAGCCAACAACTGCGCCGTGATAACTCATACCACGAATTCCCACAAACTCGCCATTTATATTAAAAGGATTAAAAATTTGCCAAGGATGCGTTAAATAATAGCTAGTATTATCATCGTAAATAATAATATACCCAAGCCTAGCGCCTAAAATTACTCCAATTTCTACCCAAATAAAAAAATTATCAAGCATATTAGAGTTTATGGCTAGGTTGCCACGGCGAACAAAATACTTTGCCACGCCAAGAGCTACTAAAAGCGCAAGCACATAACAAAGTCCATACCAATGCACCTTTAAACCAAACAATGAAAAAGCCACAGGATCAAAATGCGAATATATATTGTTCCAAAAATTCATAAGCTACTCTTTTAACATTTTGATAAAGCGCAATTAAAATTTCATCTTTTTTAGGCTGAAAAATGCTTATTTTTGTAAATCCTCATACATTTTTTCCATAGTTTGAGCATCATTTGTGCTTGCTTCATCATTTAAAAATGAAGTATCTTGCTCGATTGAGTTTATTGTTATTTTATCTTTTGTCATACTAAAAGTTGCCATGTAGCCATCGCCAGATGCTTTTAACATACCGCTATTTAAGGCGTTTTGCTCCATATCCTTAAACCCAGCACCCAAAGGATCAAACATCACAGAAAGCGGCTTAGTAGCACTAAATTCCCCATCAACCAACAAATAATTTGTTATATTTTGAAATTTATCTTGTGTGTAATTTTGATCCAAGGATACTTTTAGGCTTAATTTCATCTGCCCATCATTTGCCTTAAAGCCAAAATTTTTAAGCTCAAAATTGCTTGTGTTATCGATGATTTTAGCAAACTCACCAGCTATGATCGCATCATTTTCTAATTGTTTTTCATCAAGTTTGTATAAATGTTCAGTGGCATTAATATCAAAATTATTAAAGCTAAAATCCAAAACCATATCATTAAGCTTGATTTTAAATAAATCCATAGTTTTGATATTGCTCAAAGATTGCATACTATATTTCCTGGCATTTTTTATAATTTTATTATCAAAATCTAGCTCATTAAATTTCACAGCAAAAATCATACTATTTAATGCGATATTATCCGCTCTTATCCCAACTGTGCTATCAATTATTTTTTTGCCTATATCATTTAAACTCACTGGCTCATCATAGCTTAAATAATACTTAACGCCAGATAATTGCGCTCTAAGATCTTCATCTTCGATTAAAATTTTTGGCATTTCTAGCTCAAAAGCCTTAAACTTATCGCCCCTTAGAAAAAAACTTGCTTTTGAGGTATCAAGGCTAAATTTTATTTTTTCATCTACTAAAATAGGCTCTATATTCATAATTATTTCACTCTTGCTAAAACCCATATTTGCTTTAAATTTTATTGGAGTTTGCGTGTTAAAAAGCCTTTTAAAGCCTGCATAAGGTGTGCTTAAATCGCCTGTTATTTTACTAAATTGAGGTAAAAGCACATAAGAATTTACCATCTTTAAATCAAACTCTATCTTTTCATCAAAAATATTTGCCAATAATTTTAAATCAATTTGTGAGCCAAAAATATTGTGCTTTATTTGCTTGCTTTTTATGCTTAAATTTTGATTATTTTCTAGTATAGCGATGTAAGAATCAATTTGAGATTTTATAGAATTTGAAGTAAAAAGCTGAGCCCCAGCAGCCAAAATAAGCAAAATTACTAAAACAAATGCCGATTTTTTCATATTTTTGTCCTTTTTGTTTGTTTTTCAAAATACAGCCATAAAGCAAATAAAATTGCCACTAAAAAGATTATTAAAAAGCTAGTGTTTTGCCCGTATTTTTCTGAAATTTGCTGGATAAAATCGCCAGCAAAAAAGCCAAGCAATCCAAGGCTGACAGCCCAGATTATCGCACAAATCGCATTTAAAAATAAAAATTTTTTTGCGCTATATTTGCTTAGGCCAATTGCTAGCGGGATTAAGGTTTTTAAGCCGTAAATAAATTTTTTAGCTAAGATGATTTTGCCGCCATAACTTTTAAATAAAATTTGAGCCAAAGCGAGTTTTCGGCGATGTTTTTTAAAATACGGCAAAACGGCATTTTTATTAAATTTTGCCAAATAAAAAAGCAACTCATCGCCTAAAAAATTTGCCACAGCTGCGATTATTATACATAAGCTTAAATCAAGCTTGCCAACACCAGCTAGCACACTAGCAGCCAAAAGCGCTATCATTCCGCCACCAAAACTATACAAAAATAAAATTCCATAGCCCCAAATAGCGTAATTTTCTATAAATTCTAAGGTTTGTTGCATTTAATTGCCTAATGCGTGGATTAACTCGCTAAAACCATATGAAATATTTGAAAATTTCTCTTGATTTGCGCTTATTACGGCACCGCCTAAGCTAGCACCAGCAAATAATCCTTTATTATTTGTGTAAGCATAAATAGAATCGCTAAAAGTAATTTCACTCATTTTATTTAACGCCCTGCTTTTATCCCAAAAGCTAGCGACTAATTCGGCATTGAGAGTAAATTTTGAATTTTTTATTTGTTTTACTATTTGACTATTTAAAATGTAAATTACTAAAATATTATTTTCAAAACCAATTTGTAATCCAACGCTTAAACCGCCGATATTTACGCCACTTGGATGCCAGTTTGTGCCATTTTTTTCTATCATTATGCCCTTGCCACCGGCTCCGCCTATGAAAAATCCGCCCTTATAAAAGCTTGGGATTATGATTATAGCGTGGCTTGCTTTTACAATCTCTTGGCTTGGGATTTTATTAGTTTTAAGCACATTTTTATATGAATTAGCACATTCAAGCATAAACTCATCATTTGCGCTAGCTCCACAAAACAGCGCAAAAACGCCAATTAACGCCATAAAAAGTTTTTTCATTTTTTGCTCCGTAATTGAGTTGAAATTGTAAAGTTTTTTCTTTAAGCGATGTTTAAACTAAGCTTTAAACCATTACTAGCCAAATTTTAAAATTTAGCCCAAAACAAGCTGTTTTTGCTAAAAATTAATATTAAAATTTAAGCAATTTTAAAATTTTAAATTATTTAAAATTTAAAGCCAAACTAGCTTATAAACTAATGCTCGCATTTATCCATAAACTCAAAACCAAGATTTTTTAAGCTCTCAATCGCCTTGCTTGGCACTTCGCCTTGGGTGGTTAAATAATCCCCGATAACTATTGCGCTAGCGCCATTTTCTAGCACTTCATATTGTCTATCGCCTAAAATTAACTCTCTGCCACCAGCTACCATAAAGCGTGTATTTGGCATAGCATTTGCGCTATCTCTTATGATTTTTAGGGCTTCATCGGCATTTAAGCGTGGCACGCTAATAGGCAAAGCAGGATTTGAAATGTAAAAATTTATAGGGCTAGTAAAAGGTTCAAGGCTAGCAAGACTTTTTCTAAAACTAATTCTCTCATTTTCATCTTCGCCAAGCCCGTAAATACCGCCACAACACAGCATTAAACCTGCTCTTTTGGCATTTTCATTTGTTTTGTATCTATCTTGCCAAGTGTGCGTGGTACAAATTTTATCAAAAAAGCCCTCGCTAGTTTCTAAATTATGGTTATAGCTGAAAATTCCAGCATTTTTAAGCTCTTTTAAGCTTTCATAATCAGCTATGCCATTACAGGCTATTAGCATAAGCTCTGGGATTTGTTTTTGTATTTGGCGCGCAGCAAGGCAGATGTATTCAAGCTTGCGCTCATCAAGCTTTTTGCCTGCTGTAACAAGACAAAAGCCAAGAGCGTGATTTTTATAGGCAATTTTGGCTTCATTTACTATATCATCTATGCTTTTTTGGCGATATTTTTTAATATCTGCGCCATATTTTGCGCTTTGCGTGCAATAAGCACAATCCTCAGCGCAATTACCACTACTTACATTACAAATCGCACATAACATTATTTTTTTTGACATTTTTTAACCTTAATCTTGGCTTATTTGTATTTTATATTTACAACTTGGACATTCGTTAAAATCGCCTTTTTTTAGCTTTTTAAGCACCATCATAGTAGAGCATTGTGGGCAATTTGTTCCGCTTGGGGCATAATTGCTAACATAATCGCATTTTGGATAACGCGAACATCCATAAAATTTACCGCGCTTACTAAAACGCTCTACAACATCGCCCTCGCCACATTTAGGGCAAGCCACGCCTATGCTAACTAATGCTTTTTTGGCTGGTTTTTGCGCATTTTGGCTATCATCGCTATTTTGTGGGTTTTGGATATTGCGTGAATATTTGCATTTTGGATAACCACTACAAGCTATAAACTCTCCATATTTACCGCTTCTTTTAACCAAATCTTTACCACATTCAGGGCATTTTTCGCCTATCAACTCGCTAGTTTTTTGGCTTGCTATGCTTGTTTTGCCTGAGGTTATTTTAGCATCAAAAGGTGTGTAAAACTCATTTAACACTGTTTGCCACTCGCATTTTTTTTCTGCTATGTCGTCTAATTTTTCTTCAAGTCTGCTAGTAAAATCGCTATCTACTATATCATTAAAATTTTCTTCAAGCATAGTTGTGATTTTAAAGGCTATTGGCTCTGGGATTAATTGTTTATTTTGGCTTTTTACATACTCGCGGCTAGTAAGCAAGGTAATAGTAGGCGCATAGGTGCTAGGTCGCCCAATGCCCAAACTTTCAAGCTTTTTTACTAGCCCTGCTTCGCTATATCTTGATGGTGGTTCGGTGAAATTTTCGCTAAACTCGCATTTTTGCACACTCATTTCATCACCTATTTTTAATGCTGGCAAAATTCTATCTTTTTCGCTACTCTCCCACAACCTACTAAAACCATCAAAAAGCATTTTTCGCCCGCTTAGGCGGTATTGACAGCTTTTTGAGCTTATGATAATGCTTTGATTTTCTACTATGCTTTGGCTCATTTGACAAGCCAAAAAGCGATTATAAATCAAAGTATAAAGCTTTAAAAGCTCGGCATTTAAATACTTCGCAGCAATTTGTGGAGTAAAGGCTACATTTGTAGGGCGTATGGCTTCATGGGCTTCTTGTGCGCCTTTTGCTTTGCTAGCATAAATATTTGGCTTTGGCGGCAAATATTTGGGGCCAAATTCTTTTTGTATAAAATCCCTAGCGCTTTTAATGGCTTCTTGGGCTAGATTTAGGCTATCTGTTCTCATATAAGTAATTGCGCCCATTACGCCTTGATCGGTTTGAACGCCTTCATATAATTGCTGAGCTAGCGCCATAGTGCGCTTAGGGCTGTATCCTAGGCGATTTGATGCGGCTTGTTGTAAGGTTGAGGTCATAAAAGGCGGATTTGGGTTAGCTTTTCTCTCTTTTGATTCTATGCTTTTGATTTTAAAGCTTTCATTTAGCGTGGCATTTACGATATTTTTGGCACTTTGATCGGTGCTAATGCTTAATTTTTCAAGCTTTTGCTCGTTAAATGAGATTATTTCAGCATCTAAATCTCTTTTAAAAACACAATCAATGCTGTAATATTTAATCGGCACAAAGGCTTGAATTTCTCGCTCTTTATCCACAATTATTTTTAATGCCGCGCTTTGGACACGCCCAGCACTTAGGCCGTTTTGTATTTTTTGGCTTAAAAGTGGGCTTAGCTTATAGCCTACGATGCGATCTAGCAAACGGCGGGCTTGTTGGGCATTTACGCTATCCATATCTAAATGGCGCGGATTTTTTAGAGCGTTTTCAATCGCGCTTTTTGTAATTTCGTGAAAAACTATGCGCGGCAAGCTTGTAGGATCCTTGCCAATAGCCATTGCTATATGATACGCGATGGCCTCGCCTTCTCTATCTTCATCGGTTGCTAGATAAATTTCATCAGCTTTTTTTGCTAGGGTTTGGATTTGCTTTACTATATCGCTGTGATCGCGCGATATGCGGTATTCAGGGATAAACTCGCCATCTTCAATCTTAATACCAAAACTTGACTTTGGCAAATCGCGGATATGGCCTTTTGATGCTATTATTTCATATCCTTTGCCTAGAAAATTTTTGATGGTTTTAGCCTTTGCGGGTGATTCTACTATGATTAATTTATTCATTTACGCCCTTTTGGATTTTTGGCGCGCATTGTAGCAAAATAAATAAAATTTTATATCTTAAAAATAGCTGAAATTTTAATAAAGCAAAATTTTAAACAAATTCTAATTCAAAGTCCGCAATTATGCGCATTAGCTTTAAATTTTAAAATTTAAAGATAGCAAAACTCCACGATTTCGCCCGCTTTTAAATCTTTTTTGGCTCTAAATAACACCGCGTTGTGATTTAAATTTGTGCTTACTGCGCTACTTGCTTTTTTCTTATTTTGCGTATTTAGCGTAATTTTGGCTTGATCAAATTCTAAATTTGCTGCTACAAATTCTTCAAGTTCGCTGCGCTTTTTATAATCATTTTGTAAAATTGCCTTATGCCAAAACTTTATATCCTCACCCATAATTTTTGCTACAAAAGGCCTAAAATACAGCATCGCCGTAACCATAGCCGACTGCGAAAAACCAGGCAAAGCAAAAATAAACTTTTCATTCATCTTAGCTATTTTGATATGGCGACCAGGCTTGATGGCTGCTTTATCTACGATTATTTTGGCATTTTGGCGCACAAAATCTCGCATAAAATCAAAATCCCCCACACTAACCCCGCCACTACTAAGCAAAATATCACAAGTTTGCAATGCCCAATGGACCGCATTTTCAAGCTCTTTTTTATCATCATTTACAAGAGGCATTATCAAGCTTTGGCAGCCACAGCTTTTTACTATGCTATCAAGTGCTATGGTATTTGAGCTATAAATTTGTGCCATATTATTTTTATGCGCGCCAAGATCTACAAGCTCGCTACCAGTTGCTAAAATCGCTACCTTTGGCATAGCTAGCACATTTACAAAATGCTCGCCAAGCTCAGCTAGCACGGCAAGTTCGCTAAATTTTAACCTAACACCAGCTTTAAATAAAAGCTCGCCCCTAAAATAACTCTCGCCAATCCCACGCACAGCAAAACCAGCGCCCACAGGCTCATTAACCACGATATATTCATCATTTGCGCTTACATTTTCTATGGGAATTAGCGTGTTTGCGCTTTGAGGCATTAATGAGCCAGTAAAAATTTTAGCGCAGGTTTTAGGGCTAATTTTAGCACTTGGTAGCTTGCCGGCTGGAATTTTATCGATTATTTTTAATTTAGCGCCATTTTCTAAATCCTGGCTAAGGCAAGCATAGCCGTCCATTGCCGCCATAGGCTCGCTTGGATAATCGCTTTTGGCATAAATTTCATCGCCCAAAACTCGCCCCAGCGCATTATCAAGCCCTACTCTTTGCTTTAATCTAAACGCACTGGCATTTTCAAGCAAGGCATTTAAACTCTCATCATAACTTTGCATTTTTATCCTTATTAAAATTTTAAATTTTAACGCACCCTAGCAGGATTGCCAAAGGCTCTAACCTTGCTTGGCAAATCTTTTACCACAACGCTACCAGCGCCGATATATGCGTCATCGCCGATGTTTAAATTTTGAATTACGCATGATCCTATGCCTAGCCATACGCGCGCGCCGATTTTGCTTGCGCCTGCAATTTTTACCCCAGGGCAAATATGCGCAAATGCGCCTATTTGGCATTCGTGCTCTATTATGGAGGCTGAGTTTATAATCACTCCATCAGCGATAAAAGCATTTGCATTTATTACACAATTTGGCATTACACTAACGCCTAAGCCTATCTTGGCTGAGCTTGAAATAACCGCACTTTTATGGATCAAACTAACCACATTAAAGCCTGCTTTTTGAACCTTATTAAATAATTCTTGTCTTATTTTTGCATCGCCTATACTAATGAATATATCGTGCTTTTCAAGCTTTTCATCAAATTTTAAAATTTGCTTATCTTTAAGATATTTAAAATCATCTAAAAATATGATTTTATCATACCCACAAGCTCTTGCAATATCAGCACACACCAAACCATGCCCGCTAGCTCCGTATAAATAAATTATTTTCATTTTTTATCCAAAGAAATTTTAATTATTGCCATTAAATTTTTGTGTTGTTTGCATACCATCTTGATTTATGCCTTCTTTTTTTAGCACTTTTTGAATCGTTAAAAATGCGATTTTTACATCAAGCAAAAAGCTTAGGTGCTGGGCGTAATAGCTATCAAACTCTAATTTTTTATCCCAGCTGATATTGTTTCTGCCACTAACTTGTGCTAGGCCTGTTATGCCTGGACGCACGCTATGGCGGAGCTTTTGGCGTTTGTTATAAAGGCTTAGATATTCTATTAAAAGTGGCCTAGGACCTATAAAACTCATATCGCCCCTTAATACATTAAAAAGCTGTGGAAGCTCGTCTATGCTGGTGCTTCTTAGCATTTTGCCAAAATTATTTAAGCGCGCCTCATCGCTTAAAAGCTCGCCATTTTTATCTTTTTCATCGCTCATCGTGCGAAATTTATAAATTTTAAAAATTTTTTCATCCAAACCAGGGCGCATTTGCGTAAAAATCACCGGCGCCCCAAGATGTTTTTTAACCGCAAAATACGCCCATATCATCACAGGCGCAAAAATAATTAGAAGCAAAAATGCCCCACAAAAATCAAAAATTCTTTTAAAAGCCAATTTATACATCAAAAAACTCGCCATAAACTTGTAAATATTTTTGCGTGATAATTGGCTGATCGTAGTTTTGAAGGACTAGTTTTCTAGCATTTGCGCCAAAAATTGCTGTTTTTTGCTCATCATCAAGTAAAATTTCAATCTTTCTAGCTAAATCCGCGCTATCTTTTAAAGCGCATAAAAGCCCCGTGTGAGCGTCTATTACGGATTCATTACAACCTGGCGCATCAGTGCTAATACAAGCTAGTCCCATGCTCATAGCCTCTAAAATCGTGCGCGCAAAACCCTCACGATAACTTGGCAAAACATAAATATAACAAGCCCTTAAAAGCCCCGCTACTTCATCGCTCCACGCGATATGCTCTACATTTTCATTAGTATCTAAAAAGGCATTATTTAAGCTATTTTTATTACCTTTATCTTCGCTACCTACAAAGACAAATTGCACATCATCGCGCGCTTTTAATAAATTAGCTGCTTCATAAAACTCACGCACGCCCTTATCTTTTAACGCCCTAGCCATCATTAGCACGATTTTCTTACCACTAAATTTTGCTAGAAGTTTGCTTGGTTTAGAAATTTTAGGATCAAAAAAACTAGCATCAACGCCCACGCTTTTAATTTTACGAATTTTTTCTGTTTGGATTAGATTTTTGGTAGCAAAATATTTAGCATCTGCGTCATTTACAAAAATGCATGCGCTCGCATTTTTTAGTGTGTTTTTATAAAGCGTTTCAATGCCAAAACGCAAAATTTTAGCACCCAAGCTAGTGCTTGTGTAAGCACTGCCAAGTCCTTCAACCAAGGCAAATGCGTGCTTTATACCTAGCATTTTGGCTGCGTTTAGCCCAAAAATATTGCTTTTGTGTGCTGAGCATTGAAGCACATCAAGGTGTAATGGTGCTAAAACCTTTGCTAAATTAAGCCCATCGCGCCCCACACGCAAAGGATTCGTGCTAGCACGGTTAATGTCATAATGAACGCACTCAAACTCTTTTATAATGCGCTTTGTATAAGATCCATTTGGCGCGATGGCATAAACCTTATGCCCGCGTTTTTTTAATGCGCGCATAATAGGCAAGCGAAAATGAAAAATGCTCATATCGCTATGTGAGAGAAAACCAATTAACAAAACTATCCTTAAATTTTAAAATTTTAAGCATTTACCCATTTTTGCCAAGCCTCTAAATCTACTTGATTTGCTAATTTTTCATATAAACCATAATAATACAACACAAAATTTTTTAGCTCTTCATCTTTTGGCAAATAAACCTCTCCATCAAAACTAACAAAACGGGCTAAAAATTCGCTAGCATCGCGCTTTTGTATATAATGCTGGCATAGATCTTGATAATTTTCCAAGCTGGCTTGCTTAAAACGCTTATAAGCATTCAAGCTAAAATCAATGCTCAATTTTTCATCATTAAAGCTAAGTACCTTAGAATCAAAAAGCAAGCTTAAATGAATCAAGCCCTCACAATAATAAGCGCACAATTCATCGATTTTTTGCCATGCGATTAGGCTAACTGCTCGCCTTAAAACCTCAGCAAAAACCGGCAAGCAAAACGCGTCTATTTCGTGTAAAAAGAAATTAACAAGCCCGCCTGTTGTGGCTTTGTATTCTTCAATAAACTTAAATTCCCCGCCAGCATTCATCGCATTTTCCGTATCAGAGCCAATAAATAAAATATGCCCAAACTCATGCCCTATTGTAGAAATTTCATAAACTTTTTTCCAAATATGTGGCTTTTTAAATAAAATTTCTCTTTCATAATCTAAAAATTTTTCATCGAAAATTTCGCTTGAAAGCTTACTAAAAGGCCTAGCTTTTGTGCTTGCGTGTATAAAATCTACAAAAGCAAAAATTTTCTTGCCGTATTTTTTGCTTACTATTTCATCATTTGGAACCACTTGCGCTGAAAATAAACCATTAAAATCAGCCCCATAATAAAATAAAGGATTACAAATATAAAGCTGAGTTTTATCGATATTTGAATGCACAAGAAGGCGCATTTGTTGTAAGCTTTCATCCAAATTTTGAGTTGCGGAGTTTAAAATTTGCTCAAAAGTATCTTTAATATTTGATTTTAACAGGCCTTGGTCTATTTGATAATCGCTATCTTTTAAGCGCACATCCCATTCAAGCGCAACTGAGTGCGTGTAGGCATCTTCGTAGTATTCTAGCAAATGGCCAATTTGAATATCGCCTTTACAATCCATCCACGCGCGCTCAGCTTCTTGCCACGCATAAATTACTTTTTTATTTTCGCACTCGCAAAAAGCGTCTTTTAAGGCTTTTATGTATTTTGTGTAGGCGCGATCTTGCTCGTTTTGCTCGCAATTTTTTAGCTCTTTAATGCAATCTTCAAAGCATTCATTTAAAATTTTAAACTCTTTTTTAAAAGCCAAAGCATAAGGCAAAATTTCCATATCATCAATGCTAAAAACCCCATAAATACGATCGGCGCGAGTTTTGTCGGCATTTTTTTGATAAAGTTTATTTTTACTTATAAACTCTAAGGCCTTTTTTTTGCTGCTAAAATTTTTTTTAAAATATTTTTGATTTTGATCTATTACTAATTCTTGCCATTTTATTTGTATTTTGCTCAATTCGATACCGATTTTATGAACCCCGCGCAGTAATTCATAGGTGTAATTTCTTAATAAACCTAAATTTTTTGCGCGCGCTAGGATATTTTTAAACTCATTTATATAAAACTCGCTCACAAACTCATACATTCTAGCTTTTATTTGACGCTGTTTTTTAGGGCTAAAATTAAGAGCGCGCATTTGGTTGCTAATGCCTTCTTCTTTTAAATCCACAATGCGTTTAAGCACCGCCATACGCGCACTTTTGCTATCTTTAAACTCACAAATTTTAAGTGCTTTTTTTACTAGCTTAGAGCAATCATCTAAATAAAGCTCATTTAGCTCGACCCTATGGTGCTTTAAAAGAATATTCAAAGCTCTAAAATTATCCATTTTATTCTCCATAATTTTAGGCGTGATTTTAGCAAAAAAATTACGCTATTTATGCTAAAATTATGTATTCTTTTGTAATTTTAATATAAGGATAAAAATGAAAAATATGAGCGAGCCAAGGATTAAAGTAGTTGCGATGCCTAGCGATACAAACGCATCTGGCAATATTTTTGGTGGCTGGATTTTATCGCAAATCGATTTAGCAGGCGCCATAGCTGCGCGCGAACTAGCCCCAAAACGCGTAGTAACAATCTCTATGAAAGAAGTAATTTTTAAAAATCCTGTTTTTGTGGGCGATATAATAAGTTGCTATGCAAAGGTGCAAAAAGTAGGCAAAACTTCAATTGAAGTAGAGGTTAAAGTTATTGCTGAGCGCGTTGGAGAGCATGGCGGGTTTGTTTGTTTGCCAGTTACTAGCGCGCATGTAGCTTATGTAAGTGTCGATGAAAATGGGCAAAAAAAACCAATCGAAGCCGAAACCAAGCGCATTTACGGGTTTTAAATTTTAAAATTTTATTTTTATAAATTAAGATTAAAATTTTAATTTTTATATTTTATGAATAACTTTTAATTTTTTTGTGAGTAAATTTTAATTTTTAAAATAAACTTAAATTTTAAAATTTTATTTAAATAATTTTAAAATTTGCCTGCGATAATCAAGCAAGCAAGTCAAAAGCAAAACTTGCTTGCATAAATCGCATAAAATTATTTATAATTTTGAATAGCTTTTTGTAAAATTTCTTCTGCTTTTTTAGCGTCTTCAAAACCTTTTACCTTAACCCATTTGCCAGGTTCTAGTAATTTATAGGTTTCAAAAAAGTTTTTAATGCGTTCTTGTGTGATTTTAGGCAAATCTGTAAAAGACTTGATATTATCGTATTTTGGGTCGATTTTGCTAACTGGCACGGCTAGCAATTTTTCGTCCATACCAGCCTCATCTTCCATAACTAGCACACCAATCAAACGACAAGCTATCACACTTCCAGCTTGCAAGGCATAATCATTTAGCACCAAAATATCGGCTGGATCGCCATCATCAGCTAAGGTATTTGGCACAAAGCCGTAATTAGCTGGATAAAATACCGCCGAATACAACACGCGATCAACCACCACAGCGCCACTATCTTTATCTATTTCATATTTGATATTTGAGCCATAAGGTATTTCAATTACAGCATTTAATTTATCAGGGTTTAGGCCGGTTTTGATTTTTGAAATATCCATTTTTACGCCTTTGTTTTTGGTTTTAGGTATTTTTTATTTTTTTGCTCTTGCTTTTTGGCTTTATCAACTTCATTCATTTTTAAGAATTTATAAATCACATAATCGCTTATATTTTTTGCATTTGCGCCTAAACCTCTTTGGCTTCTAAAATCATAATGTAAATTATAAGCTTCAAAATTAGCTAAAAGAATGCCTTTTGAATTATATACAAATGATTTTGTCGTGCTTTCTGCCATATTATCATTTTGTATGACAGAGCATTTTATTAGTAAATCATCTTTGCCAAAATAACCTCTTTTATTTAATTCTTCGTTAATTTGTGTCTCTAAATATTTCTCATCATCGCTTTGGCCACAAATCGCATAAGCCTTGGTGCCTCGTTCAAGCTTATTAATATCTACTCTTTGAACCCAATTTTTATCCGAACAAGCAGTTAAACCAAAAAGCACAACCACAGCTAAAATTAGCTTTTTCATATTTTCTCCTTTGATTACGCTTTTAGCGTATTTAATAAATTTGCTAGATTACTTACTATTTCATCTATGCCAGCTTCGCCACTAATTGTATGAAGCAGGCCTTGACGCTCGTAAAATGCGCGTATTTCATTGATTGGGCGAAGATAAACTTGCATTCTGTTATCAAAAACTTCATCATTATCATCAGCTCCGCGCGCGCGCCCTAGCACACGCGTTCTTGCTGTTTGTTCGCTTACTTCTACTTCTACCACGCCTTTAAGCTTTATATCGCGCTGAGATCTTAGCACATCATCAAGGGCGGTCATTTGCTCTACGCTTCTTGGATAGCCGTCTATTAAAATCAAATCCTTAGAGCTTGCTTTAATAGCTGAAACTATCGTATTTACCACGATATCAAGTGGGACTAAATTGCCCTTGCTAATAAATCCATCTATGGTTTTGCCAAGTTCGCTAGCACTTGCTACCTCAGCACGCAATAAATCACCAGTGCTATAATGGGCAAAACTCTCATCATTTTTAGCGATTAAGCTAGCATCTGTCGTCTTGCCACTGCCTGGCGCACCGATGATTAAAAACAATTGTTTCATTAAGATCCTTTGTTTAGAAATTTTAAATTAAAATTTTAAAATTTAGCCAAAAAGCATTAAAATTATTTTTCTCTTAGCTTTATGCCAAGTTCGCGCATTTGTTCGTTACTAACCGCACTTGGCGCCTTTGTCATCAAGCAAGTTGCTCTTTGGGTTTTAGGAAAGGCGATTACATCGCGTATGCTTTCGCTTTTAGTTACTAGCATCATAAGCCTATCAAATCCTATGGCTATACCACCATGTGGTGGCGCGCCAAAGCTAAGCGCATCAAGCAAAAAGCCAAATTTTTCTCTTTGCTCTTCTTGGCTGATTTTTAATAATTTAAACACTTTTTGCTGAATATCATCTTTATGTATGCGAATGCTACCACCGCCAAGCTCAACGCCATTTAACACCACATCATAAGCTATGCTTGTAATATCTTCTAAATCCGGCTCGTCTGGGTTATTTGGCATAGTAAAAGGATGATGCATTGCTGAATAACTGCCATCATCATTTTGCTCAAACATAGGAAAATCCACCACCCATAAAAACTCTAATTTATCTTTATCAATAAGATTTAATTCATTAGCTAAAAATAATCTAAATCTGCCCATATAATCAAACACGGTTTTTTTATCGCCCACGCCAAAAAATACCACATCGCCAGTTTCTAACCCGCAAATTTCACGCAATCTAACAAGCGAATCTGAATCAAAAAATTTATTAAGCGGACCTTTTAGCGCATTTTCATCTACGCCATCGCCCTTAACTTGCAAAAACGCAAGCCCCTTAGCACCAAATTTTCGCACAAACTCTTCAAATCTTTGCATTTGACGCTTGCTAAATATATTATCGCCACCTTTTACTACTATCGCCTTGGCGCGATTTTTCTTTCTAGCTTTTTCATCTTTTAGCGGATCGCTAAATATCGCATTATTTGATTTTACAAAAATTTCAGCCACATCGATTAAAGGCATATCAAAGCGTAAATCAGGCTTATCGCTACCGTATTTTTCCATGGCTTCATTATAAGGCATTATGGCAAATGGGGTTTTTATCTCGTGTCCGCAAGCCTTAAAGATATCTTTGAGCACGGCTTCGCCGACTTTCATCACATCTTTTTGTTCGCAAAAGCTCATTTCAATGTCAATTTGGGTAAATTCAGGCTGGCGATCAGCGCGTAAATCTTCATCGCGAAAACACCTAGCAATTTGAAAATATTTATCAAAGCCAGCACACATTAAAAGCTGTTTAAAAAGCTGTGGGCTTTGTGGCAAGGCATAAAAACTACCATTATGAACGCGACTTGGCACCAAATAATCTCTTGCGCCCTCAGGTGTTGCGCGCGTTAAAACCGGGGTTTCAACCTCTAAAAATCCTAAACTATCAAGCGCATTTCTAGCAGCTATTGCGGCCTTTGAGCGTAAGGCAAACTTATCAAATGCCCCAGCGCGTCTTAAATCCAAAAAACGATATTTTAGCCTAGTTTCTTCACCTACGCTCTCATCGCCTATTACAAAAGGCAAAGGCGCAGCAGCATTTTCTATAATTAACTGGCTTACAACCACTTCGATTTTGCCAGTTTTTAGCTTAGGATTTATCATATCCTCGCTTCTTGCGCGCACCTTGCCACGCGCTCTTAGCACAAACTCATCTCTTACTTTTGAAGCAATTTCATGCGCATTTTGACTATCGCTTGGGTCGCATACTAATTGAATAATCCCGCTACGATCGCGCAAATCTATAAAGATAACCCCGCCATGATCTCGGTAGCTATTAGCCCAGCCTACCAACTCCACATCAGCACCGATGTTGCTTTGATCTATATCAGTACAATATCCGCTTCGCATTTTTGTCCTTTGAAAAAAAGCGCAATTATAACCTTTTTAGCTTAATTCTATATTTATAAGCCAAATTTTATTAAGTTTTATTTCAAATTATATTTAAAATTTATTTTTTCAAATTTTATAAATATTCATTTAAGCCTAACTTTGCTACAATCAGCGATTATTTTAAGGATAGTTTGTGATTATAGATACGCATTGTCATCTTGATGATATTAGCTTTGATGCTGATTTGAGCGCGGTTTTAGAGCGTGCTAAGGCAAATAATATCGACAAAATCATCATCCCAGGCGCAAATATAAATGATTTAGCAAAAGCACAAAAAATTGCTAATAAGTATGAAAACATCTATTTTGGCGCAGGCGTGCATCCTTATCATGCCGATGACATTGATGAAAACACCTTAGAAAAATATTTAAAAGATAAAAAATGCGTAGCCGTTGGTGAATGCGGATTGGATTATTTTCGCTTGCCAAAAGAAAACACGCAAGATTACAAGGCCACGCAAAAGGCGGTATTTTTGACGCAAATTCAATTAGCAATCAAAACAAAAAAACCACTAATAGTTCATGTAAGAGATGCAAATGAGGATTGCTTTAATATGATTAAGGCAAATTTTAATGAATTAGTGGGCGGAGTTTTTCATTGCTATAATGCAAGTCCTATTTTTTTGGATTTGAGTTCTAAATTTTATTTTGGCATAGGCGGGGTTTTAACCTTTAAAAATGCTAAAAATTTAGTAGAAATTTTACCAAAAATCCCAAAAGAGCGTTTGCTTTTAGAAACAGACGCTCCATATCTTGCCCCAGTTCCAAAACGCGGCGAGCGCAATGAGCCAGCATTTACTAGCTTTGTAGCTGCTAAAATGAGTGAAATTTTAAATCTTAGCCTAGAAGAAGTTGAAAATTTAAGCACACAAAACGCACTAAGACTTTTTGCTTTATGAAAGGATAAAAAATGAAATTTTTTAAACTAATTTTATCAATATTTTTTGCCCATAATATAGCCTTTGCTTATTTTAACGAGCATATTGATTACGCAAAAGATATAAATATCTTAAAAAATTTAGATATCGACCCGCATTACATCAAAGATCCAGATTTTTTAAAATTAAAAGAAAAACAAGGCATAGAATACAAAAAGCATCTAATGCGCGCTATTAAAGAGCAATACGCCAATATAGTTTTAGTCCAAGAAGCACTAAAAGATGAAGAAATCCCTGATGAAATGCTGTATTTAGCAGTAGTTGAAAGTGGGCTAAGAAATAAAGCCACCTCACGCCAAGGCGCAGCAGGCGTTTGGCAGCTAATCCCCCGCACAGCCAAAACCATGGGCTTAAAAGTCCAAGGCAACATCGATGAACGCCGAGATCCAGTAGCTAGCACCAAAGCAGCCGCTAAATACCTAAAAATGCTAAATGAAAAATTTGGTAAATGGTATTTGGCGATATTAGCCTATAACTGCGGCGAGGGCGCGCTTAGAAGGGCTATTACAAGAGCTGGTAGCGATGATTTGCGCGTGTTATTAAATGCCCAAAAAAGATATTTAAGCAAAGAAACTAGAAATTTTGTGCGCAAAATCATCATCACAGCACAAATTGCCGAGGATTTAAACCAAGTAGTAAGCTCAGGCTATGGATTATTTAATAACCCAAACATCTCAAATGACGCATTAAAAAACGAAGCCATTAAAAACGCCACGCATTTGGCACTAAAAGGCCTAAGAAGCTACAAAGTAAGAAAAGGCGATACTTTAATGGATATTTCACGCAAATTTCGCACCTCTATAAAAGCATTAATGATCGCAAATGATATGCAAAATACATCATTAACCACAGGAGTAAATCTTGTTATTCCAAAAAAATAAAATCCATCAAATTTTAATATTTGCCTTACTTAGCGGATTTTTGCTAGCAGGATGTGGCTCGGCGCAATTACCAAGATATGATGCTTGGGAGTTTAAAAACGCGCCAAGCTCAGGGGATTTTAAAAGCAAGCCAAGCACAAGCCCCGCTAGCCAAAAAGCCACTATGCGCCCATACACAATAAACGGCAAAACCTACTATCCAACCACAGTAAATATAGGCGACCAAGCAACGGGCATAGCTAGCTGGTATGGGCCAAATTTTCACGGTAAAAAAACTAGCAATGGCGAAATTTACAATATGCATGCGATGACAGCAGCGCACAAAACCTTGCCGATGAATACCATAATAAAAGTTACAAACCTACGAAATAATCGCACCACGCAAGTTCGCATAAATGATCGTGGGCCTTTTGTTGCGGGGCGAATAATTGATTTAAGCAAAAGCGCAGCAAATAAAATCGATATGCTAAGTAGTGGCACAGCCCCTGTAAGGCTCGAAGTAGTGGGCTTTTATGGCGATTATAGCGGGCATAATACTAGCGCTTATGGAAAAAGCAATGGGGGCGCTCACACAAATCCTAACACAAACTCAAAATTTGATGATTTTGGCGGAGTGGGCGTAATAAGCACAGCAGGGGTAAGTGGCGGTACTTTTATGATCCAAATAGGCGCATTTAAAAATCCAGCCGGAGCTAAAACCTACCAGCAAAAATACAATGGCCACGGTGGTTATAAAACAATAATCAAAAGCTACACAGATGATGAAAATAACCTACATCGCGTATTTTTAACAGGATTTAGAAGCCAAGCAGAAGCAAAGGATTTTATAAAAGCTAATGCGGATTTAAGCGGAGCATTTATAGTAAGAGAATAATTTAGCTAGTAGCACTTAAAATTTTAATTCAAAAGAGAAAAAATGATAACACTAACTAGAAGCACAAACGAAACCGATATAAAATTAAGCCTAAACATAAACGGCAAGGGCGAATGCGATATAAATACCGGCATAGGATTTTTTGATCATATGCTACACGCGCTTTGTAAGCACGCTTATTTTGATATCACTTTAACTTGTAAGGGCGATTTAGAAGTTGATGGGCATCATAGTGTAGAAGATTGCGCGATTGTGCTTGGAATGGCGCTAAATCAAGCAATCTACCCACTTAAAAACGCAGAACGCTTTGGCGATGGCATAGCTGTGATGGATGAAGCAGCTGTTCAATGCGCGCTTGATCTATCAAATCGCGCCTTTTTGGTTTTTGATGTGCCAATGAAAGATAAGATTGGAAATTTTGATAGTGAGTTGGTTGAAGAGTTTATGCGCGCGTTTTGCTTTAATGCAAAAATCAGCTTACATATCCGTAAAATTTCAGGCACAAACGCTCACCACATAGCAGAAGCTTGCTTTAAAGCCCTTGCCATCGCACTTCGCCGTGCATTACGCCAAAATGAACGAGCCTTAATCCCAAGCACAAAAGGCGTATTGTGATTAAGATTATTTTTTTAGATATTGATGGGTGCATGAGCGATGGCGCTATTTATAAAGGCAATGCAAATGAAGAGCTTAAACGCTTTGATGTAAAAGATGGCTTTTTGCTACAACAATGCAATAATCTAGGCTACATCAGCGCCGTAATCACAGGCAAAACCTCACAAATAGTAGCCAATCGATGCATGGAATTAAATATAAAATATTGCTTTCAAGGCGTTAGCGATAAGCTAAAAATAGCAAAAGAAATTTTAAAAAAAGAAAATTTAAGCTTTCAAAATGCTGCTGCCATAGGCGATGATTTAAACGATATAAAGCTTTTAAAAGCCGTGAAAATGAGCTTTGCGCCAAAAGATGCCATAAAAGAAACCAAAAAATGCGCAAATATCATTCTAAGCAAAAAAGGCGGGCATGGCGCAATTCGCCAAATGTTAAAGCTAATTATGCAAAAAAACGGAGATTATCAAAGCTTTTTAGCCAAATTTTTATAAGATGAGTATTAGAATTTTTTATTTTTTTATAACGCTTTTTAGCGTTAGCGTGGTTTTTAGTATGCTTGATAATCCTTTTGAGATTGATATAGATAAAAATAATATCAGCATAGCAAATATGCAAGCAAATAATGTTCAAATCATAGAATTAAACACCAGCAAAACCTACGCTAAATACGGCGCACAAAATATCACGCGCTACAAAGAGCAAGATATAGCAAGTAAGTTTTGGGCCTTATATGCGCCAGATAGCGAGCTACACGAGCTTAGCGCAGATCAAGCAAGCCTAGAAGGCAATATCACACACCTCCAAGGCAATGCCAAATACCAAAACAAAACTAGCGGTTTAAAATACAGCTCAAATAGCCTAATTTTCGATAAAGAAAGTAAAATTTTAACCGCACCAGAACCCTTTGATATAGAGCAAAACACTAGCAAAATGCACGCAAGTAGCGGCAAATATAATCTAACAACTAAGAAAATGCACGCAAATGGCGTGCAAGGATGGACACAAAAATGAAATTTCTTTTATTTATTGGCTTGCTTTTTATAGGGCTTTTTGCCGAGCAAGTCCAAATCACAGCAGATAGCTTTGATGGCGATGAAAACGCGCTTATAGCAAACCTTAATGGCAATGTAACCATAAAAAATGGCAAACACGACACCCTTCAAGCAAACAAAGCAAAAATACTTTTTGATAAAAACAAAAAACCTATCAAATACACAGCCAGTGGCAATGCGCGCTTTAAAGCAGAGCTTAAAGGCAAGCGTTATGATGGCAGTAGCAATGAGATTAGCTACGAGCCAGCATCGCAAATCTACATTCTAAGTGGCAAAGCGTATTTACACGAAATAGACACAGATAAAAAGCTTTACGGCAATAAAATCACCATCAATCAAAAAAAAGGCACTTACAGCGTTGATGGCGATGGTGCGCCTATAAAATTTATTTTTGATATGCAAGATAAAAAATGAACCCTACGCAAAATTTAGCCAGCAATCACACTCAAAATAATGAAAATTTTAAAATTTTAAATCAAGCACGCATTATAGATGCGTGCTTTTTAGCATCAAGCCCTGATCTTAAAACTTGCGATGATTACGCTCTTAGTGAGCTAGCATTCCTAGGGCGTTCAAATGTCGGCAAAAGCTCGCTAATCAATGCTTTATGCCAAAAAAACTCCCTAGCAAAATCAAGCAGCACGCCTGGCAAAACCAGGCTGATAAATTTTTTTAAAGTGCGTTTTGGCAGGGAATTTCAAGGCTCTAAGGTAAATGGCGAGGCGGTTTTTGTGGATTTGCCAGGTTTTGGTTATGCTAAGGTTAGCAAGGCTATGCAAGCACAATGGCAACGCAATTTAAGTGAGTTTTTAAAATCGCGCATAAATATCCGCGCTTTTTTGCATTTAATTGATAGCAGGCATTTTAATCTTGCTAGCGATGATGAACTGGGCGAGTTTTTAGTCTCTTTTGTGCGCGCAGATCAGCGCATTTTACGCATTTACACAAAGGCCGATAAACTAAACCAAAGCGAGCGCGCCAAATTAAAAGCGCACGATAAAAACGCTATTTTAATCTCAACCCTTAAAAAAACCGGCATTGCCGAACTAACAAATATCCTTTATGAAACGCTTTATAAATAAATAATTAATCACAAATTTTAATTTATAAAGTCATTTTTTGCTTAGTCTTAAATTTTGCTAAATTTCAAGTAAAACTTAAAATATTTTTATAATATTTAAAAATTATTTTTTAAATATTAAGTAAAAATGTTAAAATTTTAAGCTCTGTTTAACCGCACAATACCTATAATTTTACATTTTTAACAATTATTTATTTAAAATTTACAAGGAATTTACATGAAAAAAGCTTTTACAATGATTGAGCTAATTTTTGTGATTTTGATTTTGGGAGTTTTGGCTGCTGTGGCTTTGCCAAAATTAGCCGCAACAAGAGATGATGCAGAGGTCGTAAAGGCAGCTTCTGATTTAACAACTGCTATAAGCGATATTAGCACCTATTACACAGCAAAGGGCAAATTTGCAACAAATATCCACGATATGACGCGAGCCATCGTAGCCCTAAACGCAAATAACGGAGTGCTAAAAATTAAAGGCGGAGATTGCGCACAAATTCGAGTAATTAACGCAGGCGACGCCACAGATACCACAAGCCCAGCGCGCGCTTCAAAAATCATTATAGATTTTAGCCAAACGGCCAACAAAGACGATGCGGCTTGTTTAATGCTAAGAAAATTTCCCTCCATCAAAAATATGTGCGCAAAAGGCGATGATGAAATAATCGATGAATGCGAGATTATAGTAAGTGGCTTCGATACAAATTGGTAAAATTTTAATAAATTTTAAATACTAATAAAATAAATGCGCGCTAAAATGCGCGCTGATTAAAAATTTATAAAATTTTAAATTTACTGCTCTAATTTATAGCCAACAGCGCGAATTGCGTGAATAAAGCGCGGATTTTTGGGATCCTCGCCTAGTTTCGTGCGAATGCGCCCGATTATCACATCTATGCTTTTTGGCGAGCTATCTAGGCTAATAGCATCGCAATTATAAATAAATTCCTCCCTGCGAATCACGCCACCTTCTCTTTTTAACATATATGCTAGTATATCATACTCTGCTGCTGTTAATGCAAGCGCAGTGCCGTTTAATTTAATAATATGTGCAAACTCATCACAAACTAGCGATTTTTTGGTATTTTTTGGAGCGATAAATGCGCCCTCATCGGTATTTACGCGCGCTAAATGCCTTTTGATGCGCGCTAGTAATTCTTTTGGATCATAAGGTTTTGGCAAATAATCATCCGCACCAAAATCAAAAGCCGTGATTTTATCATCTAAATCGTGGCGCGCGCTTGAAATAATAATAGGCACATTGTGTTTTTTGCGTATTTGCTTACAAACTTCAAGCCCATCAAGCCCTGGCAAAGTTAAATCCAAAATCACCAAATCATAAGTATTTATATTTAATTCACTAAGCCCTAAATATGGCTCACCACAAATTTTAACCCTAAACTCATTTAATTCCAAATATTCACTTAAAATTTCTGCAAGCTCAAAATCATCTTCAATCATTAAAATTTTTTTCATATCATTCCTTTAAATATTATTAAAATTTTATTAATAATCTTGCTCGCCATTTTTATCGCGCTTATAATTTTTGGCTTTTTTAAACTTGTCAAGCGCGTTCGCGGCCTTTAAAAGCTCAGCGCGCGAGCAATTACTAGCCATATTAACAAAGGCCAAAAGTGCCTTTGAATACGATGAATGCAAGCTCACACTTGGGATTTTATTTAAAATTTGTGTATTTTTTTCTACTAAGGCTTGAAATTTTAATTCATCAAAATTTTCTTTTTTAATAGCCTTGCTAATATCCATACTAAAACGCTCCAAAGCGCGTAAATACCGAACTCTCATAAATTTTTCATTTTGCATGCGCGTATTTTATCAAATTTTATTTAATATCATCTTTTAAAATTTCGCTACTTTAAAGCAAAATATCTTTTATTAAATTTTATTGATAAAAAGGAATTAATTTACATTAAAAATAATATATTTAAAAAGTATATTCTAATAATGCTTTTAGTTTAAATCATTGTATAATAATATTTTTAAATAAAATATATAATTTTAGTTAAAATACTTGACATTTAAAAATTTTCTTGCTAATATTCGCTTTAAATTTCAAAAAAAGGACAAACCATGCAAAACTTACACCAAGAAACCCTAGCCACACACGCAGGCTACAACTCGCAAAAAGAGCAAAATGGCGCAGTTGCCGTGCCATTGTATCTTAGCAATGCCTTTGATTTTGGCACTAGCCAAACAGCGGCGGCTCGCTTTGCCCTACAAGAACTTGGCCCGATTTATTCTCGCCTTACAAATCCTACTGTCGATGTATTTGAAGCAAGAGTTGGAGCGCTTGAAAACGCAGCCGGAGCAATTAGTGCTAGCTCTGGCTCAGCGGCTATTTTTTATGCCATAGCAAATATTGCAAGCGCAGGCGATAATATAATTATCTCAAATAAAATTTACGGCGGTAGCACCGCACTTTTGGGCAATACGCTTAAAAATTTTGGCATTAGCGCAAAAATCTTTGATGTAGAAAATCCAAGCTCGCTAGAAAGCCTAATAGATGCTAAAACCAAGGCGATTTTTTTTGAATCCTTATCAAATCCGCAAATTGCTGTTGCAAACACACAAGAAATCGTCAAAATCGCCGATAAACACGGCATAATCACAATCACAGACAACACAGTAGCCACGCCGATTTTATACCAACCATTAAATCACGGCGTAAATGTCAGCGTTCATAGCGCGACAAAATACATTTGCGGTAATGGCGCAGTGCTTGGAGGCGTAATCGCAAGCGCAAAAAGCACAAACCAAAAATTAGCCAATAACCCGCGCTATCCTTTGTTTAACGAGCCAGAAGCAAATTACCACGGCTTAGTTTTTGCAAACTTAGTAGAGCATTTTGATATTTTTACAATTCGCATTAAAACCATATTATTGCGCGATATAGGCGCTAGTTTAAGCCCATTTAATGCTTGGCAGTTAATTCAAGGCCTTGAAACCCTAAGCGTTCGCATAAAAGCCATAAGCCAAAGCGCGCTAAAAATCGCTGAGTTTTTAAGTAACACAAAGGGCGTAAAGGCCGTAAATTATCCTGGCTTAAAAAGCTCGCCTTATTATGAATATGTAAGTAAAAATTTCACAGACGGCCTAGCTAGCGGGCTTATAAGCTTTGAGCTTGAAAGCAAAGAATTAGCAAATGAGGTAGTAAATTCCACCGAGCTTTTCCGCGTAATCGTCAATATAGGCGATTCAAAAAGCATCATCACTCACCCAGCAAGCTCTACTCACTCTCAACTTGATGCCGATGGTCTTAAAAACGCAGGCATAAGCGCAGGACTAATCCGCCTAAGCATAGGACTTGAAAATGTAGATGATTTAATACTAGATCTACAAAAGGCATTCAAAAAGGCAAAACTATGAGCCTGCTTAGCACAAAAGGCGTTTATGGACTAATATGCATTTTTGAAATTTCAAAAGGCAATAGTAGCTCGCCAATAAGCCTAAAAGATATTTCAGACAATATAAATGTTAGCAAAAATTATTTAGAGCAAATTATAAATAATTTAAGAAGTGCTGGCCTAATAGCTAGCATAAAAGGGCTAAAAGGCGGGTATTATTTATCTAGACCGCTAAGCGAAATTAGCTATTATGAAATTTTTAATTTACTAGAAAAAGATTTTGGGCTAAGCAGAGTTACTCTAAACACGCCATATTCACTTTTTATAAAAGAATATGATGAAAAATTAAAAGAGCTTTTTAATAAACCATTAAGTAGCTTTGAAGCCTTTAAGCAAGAAGCTAATGCGTATTTAAACTATGTAATTTAAGGATTAAAAATGCAAATTGCAAATAATGTGCGCGAATTAGTAGGCAAAACCCCTTTAATTCGCATAAATTCTTTTAGTAAAGAGGCTAAAATAATAGCAAAGGTGGAATTTTTAAACCCAGGACACTCAATCAAAGATAGAATCGCCCTAAATATGATAAATGAAGCATTTAAAAAAGGTGCGATAAACGAAAATAGCGTGATTATAGAGCCAACTAGTGGCAATACAGGCGTAGGGCTTGCGATGATAGCAGCATCTTATGGCTTGCGCGCGATTTTTACTATGCCAAGCTCTATGAGTTTAGAAAGACAAAAACTTTTACTTGCATATGGAGCAGAGCTTGTGCTAACTGAGCCAAAACTAGGTATGAAAGGCGCGGTTGATAAGGCAAATGAATTAGCAAAAGAAATAAAAAATAGCTTTATCCCAAGTCAATTTAATAACCCAGATAACCCAAAAGCCCACGAAAACACCACAGCAAAAGAAATTTTAGAACAAAGCGATGGCAAAATCGATATAATAATCGCTGGCTTTGGTACTGGCGGGACTATTAGCGGCACCGCAAGAGAGCTAAAAAAACACATCAAAAATCTCCAAGTTATCGCAGTAGAGCCACAAGCTAGCCCGCTTTTAAGCCAAGGCTATGCCGCTGCTCACGCCATTCAAGGCATAGGCGCAAATTTCGTGCCTCAAAACCTTGATCAAAGTGTTATAGACGAGTTTTTTGTGGTTTCAAATGAAAACGCTATCGCCACCACGCAAAAGCTAGCCAGACAAGAAGGCTTGCTAGCTGGTATTTCAAGCGGAGCAAATATTTTTGCTGCTAGTGAGTTTGCCAAACTAAGCCAAAACGCCAATAAAACCATCTTAACCTTTTTAAATGATACAGGCGAAAGATACATTTCTACGGGAATTTTTGGTTAATTTGTTAAATTAAAATTTAAAAATTAAAATTTTAATTTTATGTTTAATTTAGAATTTATAAAGCATAAAATTTACGCTCTGTTATTTTAATATCAACTTAAAAACGCTGTTTTTATGGCATAAAAGATATAAAATTTTAAAGCGTTTTTAAGTTCTTTTAGCTACAATCACGCCTTTAATTTATAAACAAGGATAAAAAATGTCAAAAGTATGCGCTATTACTGGCAAAGGCCCTATGGTAGGCAATAATGTAAGCCACGCTAACAATAAAACAAAACGCCGTTTTATGCCAAATCTTCGTAGCATACGCGTGAAATTAGAAGACGGCACAACTCGCCGCATTCGCGTAGCCGCTAGCACACTTCGCACTATGAAAAAACTACAAAACAGCTAAGCATCTCAAAATGACGCTAGGACAAAGACTAGCTAAGTTTCTAAACTGGCGCATAAACTCCCCTGAATACAGCACTAGCAGTGAGCTTTACGAGCAATTACGCCCTTTTCGCTTGCCGCTGATCTTCATCGTAGTGATGATGCTTTTTGGGACGGCTGGGTATGTGCTGATTGATAATTTTTCCCTAATTGATGCGATTTATCAAGCTGGGATGACCTTTACCACGGTGGGCTTTACAGAAGTAGCGCCCATTAGCCCTGCTGGGCGTATTTTTACGATTTGCTTTATTTTAGTTGGCTTCGCTGCTTTTACCTTTTCAATGGGTATAGTTATCGAAGTGCTAAAAAAAGGCACTCTCGCACAGATTTTACAGGAGCGTTCGATGCTTTATAAAATCGCAAGCCTTAAAAACCACTTTGTAATTTGCTATCACAATATCTACACAATAGAATTAAGCAAGCAATTTAGAGAAAATCACATACCTTTTGTAGTAGTTGATAACTCAGCCCACCTTAGCGATTTAGCTGAGCAGTATAAATATCCTTACTACATAATCGCCGAGCCACACACGCAAACAGCGCTTTTAAAAACTCATTTTTCAAGCGCAAAAGGTCTAATCACCCTAAGCGATAATATAGCCGATAATATTGCTATGATAGCCACGGCGAGATTATATGAAAAAGAGCTTGGCAGAAAGCCCTATTTTATAATGACAAACTCAAACAGCGATGATGATGCCATAAAGCTAACCAAACTTGGAGCAAACTCCGTAGTATCAGCAACAAAACTAGTAGCACAGCGTCTAAGTGCCATAAGTGCGCGCCCAGATATGGAAAATATGCTTGAAAAATTTCTCTATGATAAAAATTCCCCACTTGATATAGAAGAAATAAAAGTGCCAGATCTTAGCTGGATGCGCTTTAAACGCATTAAAGAAACGCATTTAAGAAGCATTACAAACGCTGATATAGTCGGCATAAGAGATCAAAATAACAAATTCACACCAATGCCAAAAGGTGATACTCTAATAGGCACAGGCTCAAAACTTTTAGTAATTGGCACGGCTGAGAGCATACGCGCTACGAAGCATTTAATTTACAGCAAGCGCAAACCAGAAGAATTTCGCTACATATAAGGATAAAAATGTTTAAAATAATTTCTTTAAAAAATGGCTTAGAAAATGTGGCTGGGTTTAGCTTTGATGGGCTTAGTGCGGGTTTTAAAAAAGACGGGCAAAATGACTTAGGCTTTATAAGAGCCAGCCAAAACGCAAGCCTTTGGGCGCGTTTTACTAGAAATAAATTTAAAGCTGCGCCAATAAGGCATTTTGAAAAAACCTTTAATCTAAACCTTGATAGCATCCAAAATACTAGCCAGAAAAACGCGGACTTTTACAAAAATGAACTACACACAAATTTTATCTTATTAAATTCCAAAAACGCTAACGCAATGACAGGAAAAGCCGGTATAGACGATATAGATGAAATTTTTAAGGCTCTAAAATCTTTACCAAATTTTAATAATTTTACCTTAGTAAATCCGCTGATGAGTTCAACAGGCGTTATTGGCTATCGCTTAGATAAAGAAAAAATCATCTGCGCTGCTAGAAATTTTAATCTAAACGCGCAAAATAGCGATGCCTTAGCGCGCGCCATAATGACTACTGATCGCTTTAAAAAAGAAATTGCGCTAAAAGTTGAGCTTGAAGATGGCACAAGCTTTAATATAGCCTGCATTTGCAAAGGTGCTGGTATGATAAATCCTGCCCTTGCTACAATGCTTTGTTTTATACTAACTGATGCGCCTATCCCAAATGAAGATGCGCACGAATTGCTAGAATGCGCCATAGAACAAAGCTTTAATGCAATAAGCGTAGATGGCGATACTAGCACAAACGATACAATAATGCTTTTAAGCTCCAAACAAGCCAAGGGCTATGATAAAGAGGCTTTTGGTTTTGCCTTAAATCAAATCTGCTTACAAATGGCTTTAAATTTAGTAAAAGATGGCGAAGGTAGCACAAAAGTTGTCGCCTTTGAGATACAAAATGCCGCCACAAAAGAAGAAGCCAAACAAGCAGCTCTTGCCTTAGCAAATTCTCTTTTAGTTAAAACCGCGCTTTTTGGTTGCGATCCAAACTGGGGGCGAATAGCCTCAACCATCGGCGCTAGCGGCATTAACTGCGATGAAAATAAACTTAGCATATATTATGATGATGTGCTTGTTTATAACGCACAAAACCCACAATTAGATGAAATTAGAGAAAAAGCCGCACATGAAATAATGCTAAAAGATAGCTATAAAATCATTTGCGACATAGGAACGGGGATTGCTTGCTATAAAGCATATGGTTGCGATTTAGGGCATGAGTATGTAAGCATAAATGCCGATTATCGCTCATAAAGATTGCAAAGAGTATGAAAAATTAAAAATTTCTTAGCTTTTTTAGCTAAAATTTTAAAATTTTTTATACAATTAGCAAATTAAAATTTTAAATCCAAAACCACAAAGGAGAAAATATGTTTGGCAATAAATCACAAATCGAAAGCCTAAAACACGACCTAGAAGCTCAAAGAGCCATCATCGCTAAAAAAGATGAAGAAATCGCAAAATTAAAAGCTCAAATAGAAGCTGCCCAAGAAAACGCCCAAGATATCGAAGATAGCAAATTTCTAACCAAAGCCGTAGATAGCTTAAATGCTGGCGCGCTCAAATGCATTAAAGATGTCCAAAGCGATATAGAAAAAAATATCATTATGAATCACCGCGCAGTAGGCATTAGCAATGATAATATCAAAGATATAGGCAATCTTTCACAAATTAGCGAAGAAATCACAGAATCTTTAAATCGCATAGCTCAAAGCTCAAATAAATCACGTTCTGATGCTGAAAACTTAAATAAAAGCGTAGATGAAATTTCAAATGTGATAAACTTAATCAAAGATATTTCAGATCAAACGAATTTGCTTGCTTTAAATGCTGCTATTGAAGCCGCAAGAGCTGGAGAGCATGGGCGCGGATTTGCCGTGGTTGCCGATGAGGTTCGCAATTTGGCCGAACGCACGCAAAAGGCTACTTCTGAGGTAGAAATGAATATAAACTTATTAAAACAAAATAGTGGCGATATGTTTAGTTCAAGCGAAGAAGTAGAAAGAATAAGCAATGAAAGCAACGCTCACATACAAAATTTCCGCACAGAATTTGGCAAGCTAATATCACAAGCTAAAAATATCCGCTCTTGCATTACTTATATCTCAAATAATGTTTTTACAAACCTTATAAAATTAGACCATGTTGCGTTTAAACTAAATGGCTATGCTAAGGCTTTTGATAAGAAATTTGATCCAATGCCAGATGCTACGCAATGTCGCTTAGGTAAATGGTATGCAAATGAAGGCAGCAGAATTTATGCTAAATCATCTATGTATGAAAAAATCGCTGAGCCACATAAAGCAGTACATGATAACTTCAATAAAGCCCTTGCGCTTTTAAGCGAAGGGGTTAATGATAAATCAAGAGTGCTAGAATTATTTAAAACAGCAGAAGAAAATACAATTGTTTTATTTGAAATATTTAGAGAATTGCTAAAAGCTGAGCGCTTAAATGTAGAAGCAGAATTAGAAAGAAACGGCATTGATTTAAATGCTAGACCAAGAACGCCTAGCACAAGCGATAGCAAAAATGTAGTGTGCGATGATTATACCTGCGCCGTTCAAGGCTCTACACCTAGCTCAATTTAAATAACTTTAAATTTTAATCTCACCCCACGCTTAGCAAATTTTGCTAAGCGTTTTTTATCTTTTGAAATTTTAAATCGCAAATTAGTAAATTTTAAAATTTAGTTTTTATTTTGAAATTTTAATTAGTAAATTTTAATCTTTTTAAGCTAGCGCGTTTATTAAAATAAATTTTAAAATGGTGCCTGAATATTATAGCAATGATTTATCGCCCCACAGCCTTTGCCAATATTTATGTCGTTTTTGATGGCATTTAGCACAAAATTTTTAGCATGGCTTATGGATTTTGGCAAATCAAGCCCACTAGCTAATGCGCAAGCAATCGCGCTTGAAAGCGTACAACCCGTGCCGTGCGTGTTTTTGGTATGTATTTTCTCGCTCTTAAACTCGTTAAAATTTTTCCCATCAAATAAAACATCACAAGCATCTAAATGCCCGCCCTTAATCAAAACAGCGCAATTCTTGCCGTTTGATTTATTTAAAATGCGCGTATGTAATGCTTTGGCCGTTTTTTTCATATCGCTTAGATTTTTTATCTCGCACTTAGCCAAAAAGCTAGCTTCGCTTAAATTTGGCGTGATTATATCACTAATGCTAAAAAGCTCCCAAAGTGCGTCTATTGCGTCATCTTGTAAGAGTTTTGCCCCGCTTGTTGCTAGCATTACTGGATCGCATACTATATTTTTTGCTTGATATTTTTTAAGTGTTTTAATTACAGCATTTACTAACTCCGCATTAAAAAGCATACCAGTTTTTAGCGCATCTACACCCATATCATCAAAACAAGCACTAATTTGCTCGCTTAAAATTTGCGCGCTTGCTTGCATGATTGCGCGCACGCCCAGGGTGTTTTGCGCTGTGATTGCACTAACTGCGCTCATTGCATACATTTTATGCGCGGTTATGGTTTTAATATCAGCCCCAATACCAGCGCCCCCGCTACTATCTAAGCCTGCAATGCTTAAAATTTTTTTCATATCTTGCCTTTTAGTTGCTAGCAAAAGGTTTAATCTTTTTGCCAGCTAACGCCTGATGGCGTATCCATAATGCTTATGCCAAGCTCGCTAAGGCGCGTTCTAATCTCATCGGCTTTTGCGTAATTTTTTGCCGTTTTGGCTAGATTTCTTTCATTTATTAGCTGGGTTATTTGCGCTTTTAAAGCAGCGCTTACGCCCCATCTAAACCACTCATTTTCATCAGTTTGTAAAATTCCAAAAATCTCAGCCACAAAGGCTAAATCAGCTGATATTTGCGCCTTTAAAATTTTATTTTTACCATCATTATCCAAGGCGGCATTTGCGTTATTTACCATTTCATCAACGCTAGCAAGAGCTGAGGAAATGTTTAAATCATCGCTTAAAGCACTTAAAATTTCATTTTTAAAATTTTCATTTACCTTATCTGGTTTTGCGCCATTTAAGCGCAGTTTAAGGCGGTAAATTTTATCTAAGCGTTTTTTTGCAGCACTTAAATCATCTAAGCTATAATTAAAATTACATCTATAATGCGCTGCCATCAAATAAAAGCGTAAAGCCTCACCTGGTGCGTGTTTTAAAGCATCTTTTATAAAAAAAGAATTACCCAAACTCTTACTCATTTTTTCATTATTGATTTGGACAAAACCATTATGTAGCCAGTATTTTGAGAGATTTTTATTATATGCGCAGCGACATTGCGCAGCTTCATTTTCGTGGTGAGGAAAAAGCAAATCCGCCCCGCCTGCGTGAATGTCAATCTCATAATCCCCCTTGCTATTTTTGCCAAAAATCTCTCGTATCATCGCCACGCATTCGCTATGCCAGCCAGGTCGTCCCTTGCCAAATGGGCTATCATAGTATTTTTCATCAAATTTCCAAAGCACAAAATCCTTTTCATCGCGCTTTAAATTATTATTTTGCACCCTTGCTTGTTTATTTTCATCTTTTCGCGCGCTAAGACTTAAATACTTGCTATCTCGCCCACTATCAAAATAAATCCCATCATCTTTAATCTCATAAGCAAAACCATTTTTAAAAAGCATTTGTATATATGAAATAATCGCGCTTATATACTCAGTTGCCCTTGGCTTAAAATCAGGTTCTAAAACATTAAGCGCACTCATATCAGCTTCAAAACTTGCGATATATTGCGTTGTGATTTGCTCCAAGCTAGCCCCAGTTGCGCTCATTTTATGTAAAATTTTATCATCAATATCTGTATAATTACGCACAAAACGCACCTTAAAACCAAGAGCTAGCAAAACTCGCCTAAGCAAATCAAAACTAATAGCACTTCTTGCATGCCCTAAATGCGCATCATCATAAACGGTTGGCCCACATAAATAAATATTTGCCTCGCCTTCATTTGTTGGTTTAAAATCTACTTGTTTTTTTAAATGCGAATCATAAAATTTCATTTTTATCCTTTTTAAAAAAGCGCAATTATAACTAATTAACGCAGAAAATTTTAAATTAAATTTAGCCTTTTGGCTGAGTAAATTTTAAAATTTTATCTCAATCATTTGCCTATTTTTAAAAATACTTGCTTTATTAAAGCCAAATTCTTTTGCTTTTGCTATGGCTTTATCCATATATAGTCCTATTTGATCTATGCTGTGAGCATCGCTGCCAAAGGTGATTTTTACGCCAATTTCAGCCATTAGCTCTAAAATTTCATCGCTTGGGTAAAGCTGGGCGCAAGGTTTGCGGTATCCGGCCGTGTTTAGCTCTATTGCCATATTTTTGCTTTTGGCTAGCTTGATTGCTGGTTTTGCGTATTGTCTTATATCGCGTTTTGGGCGATAGTTGAAAATTTTAATTAAATCAATATGCCCTACAATATCGAAAAGTTCGCTCTTTATCATTTCACAAAGTGCTTGAAAATAATCCTCATAAAGCGTGTCTATATTTTTATTAGCATAATTTGCTATAAACTCTGGGTTATCAAAACCCCAAGTATTTAAAAAATGCACAGAGCCTATTAAATAATCGCATTTTGCGTGATTTATTTCATCGCTCATTAGTTTTTTATCGCTCATAAAATCAGCCTCAAAACCTAGCAAAATCTCCATTTTATTTGAAAATTCTGCACGCACTTCATTTATTAGGGCTTGATAAAATGGAATTTGAGCCTTGCTCATTCTATAAGCTAAATCATAATTCATAAAGCCGTGATCGCTAAATCCAAAATATTTACATCCTAGCTCGCAGGCTTTAAGCGCAAACTCGCGTGGCGTGCCACTTGCGTGGTTACAAAGCGGGGTGTGATTGTGTAAATCTATAAACATTTTAATCCTTAAAAAATCGTAATTATAGGCAAATTTAATTTAAATTATAGGATTATTTTGCGATAATTGCGACTTTTTATTTTTTAAGGATTTATAAATGATAACATCATTACGCGGGATGCACGATTTATTAGATGATAGAGCGCGTTTATATAAAAATATCATAAACACTTGCGAGCAAGTAGCTAGCAAATACGGCTACAATTACATTCAAACCCCAACCTTAGAGCGCACAGCACTTTATAAAAGAAGCGTGGGCGAAAGTAGCGATATAGTCGGTAAAGAAATGTATGAGTTTAGCGACAAAGGCGGTGATAGCATTTGCTTGCGCCCAGAAGGCACAGCAGGCGTGGTGCGCGCATTTTTAGAAAATAAATTAGATAAAGCTGGCGGAATTTACCGCTGGTATTATCATGGCTCGATGTTTCGCTATGAAAGACCTCAGCGTGGCAGACAACGCGAATTTCATCAATTTGGCGTAGAATGCTTTGGTATCGCTAGCGTTTATGAAGACGCAATGCTAATATGTATGGCCAGTGATATTTTAAAAGCACTTAATATTAAAGCCACGCTTAAAATCAACTCACTAGGCGATGAAGATTCTATGCAAAATTATAAAGAAGCGCTCTTAAAATACGCCAAACGCGTAAGCGCGCGACTTTGTATGGATTGTAAAAGGCGCATTTCAACTAATGTGATGAGAATTTTAGATTGCAAAAACGAAAACTGCCAGCAAGCACTAAGTGGCGCGCCGATTTTGCTTGATGCTTTAAATGATAAATGCAAAAATGAGTTTGAAACCTTACAAATTTTATTAAGACAAGCTGGTATAAAATTTGTGATAGATTCAAACTTAGTGCGAGGGCTGGATTATTATTGTAAAACTGCTTTTGAGTTTGTAAGCGATGAAATAGGCGCGCAATCAGCCATTATAGGTGGCGGGCGTTATGATAGATTAATAAGCGATTTAGAAGGCCACGATACGCCTGCTGTTGGCTGGGCTATGGGCATAGAGCGCATTATGGAGATTTTGGCTTTAAAAAGCGAAGAAAAAGCACAAAAAGATAGTATTTATTTATGCGCTCTAGATGAGAAATTGCTTAAAAACATTTGCTTTTTGGCAAATCAATTAAGGGCATTTGGGTTTAAGGTGCTAATCTCTTATGATATTAAAGCACCAGCCAAACAGCTAGCAAATGCCGATAAAATCAACGCTAAGTTTTTTTTATGCTTAGGCCTTGATGAAGCAAAAAATAATGAAATTTGGCTTAGAAATTTAGAAAATAAAATTGATAAAAAAGTGCCACTTGATGATTTAATAAGCGAGTTAAATGAGCAAAACTAGCAAAAGGAGCAAAGATGAAGGATAATTATGGCTTAAATATATGGGCAAATGATGATTTTATCATCGAAAAAGGTAAAATTTGCCTAAATACGCCAAGCAAGCCCGCCCTACAAGATATGGTAGAGCAAATCCGCGCCACAGGACTTCGCGGACCCATACTTTTGCGCTTTCCGCACTTAATCGCAAAACAGCTTGAAGAACTTTATTCTAGCTTTAAAATGGCTAAAAAAGAGTTTAATTATTCAGGAAATTTTAACGCCGTTTATCCATTAAAAGTAAATCAATACCCTGCTTTTGTTAAAAATATAGTTCATTTTGGCCAAAAACACGGCTATGGCTTAGAAGCAGGCTCAAAGGCTGAGCTATTAATAGCTATGGCTTATAATGCTAAAAAAGCACCTATAACGGTAAATGGCTTTAAGGATAAAGAGCTTATAAACCTTGGCTTTATCGCAGCTGAAATGGGACATGATATCACAATCACAATAGAAGGCCTTGGCGAGCTTGAAACCATCATAGAAACGACAAAATCTCGCTTTAAACCAAAGCCTAGCATAGGATTAAGAATTAGGCTTCATAGCGGTGGTAGCGGTATTTGGGCTAAAAGTGGTGGTATAAACTCAAAATTTGGCCTAACCTCAACTGAGCTAATCGAAGCTGTGAATTTACTCAAAAAACACGGCCTAATCGAACAATTTCGTATGATACACTTTCATATCGGCAGCCAAATAAATGACATTCAACCCTTAAAAAAAGCCCTGCTAGAAGCTGGCAATATCTATGCTGAGCTAAGAAAAATGGGAGCAAAAAACCTAAAAGCCATAAATCTAGGCGGTGGTTTAGCCATAGAATATTCACAATTTAAAGACTACCACACTAAAAATTACAAACTTAAAGAATACGCAAATGATGTGGTATTTTTACTCCAAAGCATAGCTGTGCAAAAAGGCGAAGCTGAGCCTGATATTTTTGTAGAGAGCGGGCGTTTTGTAGCAGCTAGTCATGCTGTGCTAACAGCACCTGTTTTAGAGCTTTTTAGCAGAGAATACAGCGAAAAAAAACTTGCCCTAAAAAAGCAAAATCCCACGCTAATTGCCGAACTTTATGATTTATACAACAACATAAAACCAAGCAATGCAATAGAATATTTTCACGATGCAGCAGGGCATCTTGAAAGCGTGCTTACACTTTTTGAGCTAGGTTATGTGGATTTGTGCGATCGCTCAAATGCTGAAATTTTAACTCATCTAATCATCAAAAAAACAATTAGCCTTTTAGGTGCTGATGATAATGCGGATTTAATGCGAATACAAAGCAACACGCAAGAGCGATATTTGGTAAATTTTTCAATTTTTCAAAGTCTGCCTGATTTTTGGGGGCTTAAACAACACTTTCCTATCGCACCGCTAAAATACCTAGACAAACGCCCAACGCTTAGTGCTTCTATTTGGGATATTACTTGTGATAGCGATGGTGAGATTAGCTTTTGTAGCAAAAATAATCCTTTATTTTTACACGATGTAGATGTTAAAGAAGAGCCGTATTTTCTAGGCTTTTTTTTGGTTGGGGCTTATCAAGAGGTGCTTGGAATGAAGCATAATCTTTTTGCTCATCCTAGCGAGGCTGTGATAATACCTACAAAAGATGGTTTTGAGATTAAAGAAATTATAGAATCACAAAGCATTATGGAAATTTTAAATGATTTAGATTACGATATAGATGAAATCGAAAGCCTAATAAACAAACAAATAGAAAACTCAAATCTAGTAAATGAAAATGCTAAAAAGCAAATTCTTGGTGAGCTTTATTTATTTTTAAATGCAAATAGTTATTTGCGCACGGTGCAGTGATGGGAATTTTTGCTTTAATTAAAAATGATTTAGCCCAGCCACGCCTAAAAGATCCTGCTTATAATGGGGCGTTGGATCTTATTTTTAACTATCCAGGCGTTTGGGCTGTGATAAATCACCGCTTTTGTCATGCTTTATGGATTAGAGGTTTTAAGGCCTGCGCGCGCGTGCTTTCTGGCATTTCAAATGCTCTAACGCGCGTAGATATTCATCCTGGTGCCATCATAGGGCGCGGTGTGTTTATAGATCATGCCACGGGCGTGGTTATTGGTCAAACTGCTATCGTGGGCGATGATTGTTTGATTTATCAAGGCGTAACCCTTGGTGGAGTTAGCCTTAAAAAAACAAAACGCCACCCTACCTTGCTAAATGGCGTAGTAGTAGGCGCAGGGGCTAAAATTTTAGGCGATATTACAATAGGTCAAGGTTGTAAAATCGGCGCAAATAGCGTAGTAACAAAAAGCGTGCCTGATTTTTGCACTGCTGTTGGTAGCCCAGCGCGCATCATTGGCGAATGCTCGCAGCCATTAAATAATCTCCCAGATATTGATAAAAAATTATTTGCGTATTTGCTTGCGCGCATAGATGAGCTAGAAAACGCCCTAAACTCTAACAATGCCAAAAATAAACCAAGCTATAAAATCGATGATAAATTAAAAGAATATTTAAAATCCCTGAAAGAATAGCTGGCTTTAAAATTTAGAGCTTAAAATTTAATTTGCGTAATTTTCATCAAAGCAAAGCGCATTTTTTACTTAAAATTTTAAAAATTTTAAGTAAAAAAATTATAAAATCAAGCCTTATTTTAAATTTTAAAAAGGCGGGTTTATGTATAAGAATTTTTCCTTGAAAGTAAAAATCATAATTTTAGTTGCTGGTATGCTAGTGGGGTTATTGATAGCGCTGGCCGTGATATTACACTATGCTAAAAATATTTTTAACGATGCCAACGAAGCCATCTCTAATAGCACAAAAATCGAAACACAGCAAAAAATAAAATTAGCCACAGATACGCTGGCTTTTAGCTTGGGCGAGTTTGTGCGCGGACTTGATGAAAAAGCTCAAATCCAAATCATAGCAGAAGGCATTGAAAAGTTTCGTTTTGAAAATGATAAAAGTGGATATTATTTTGCCTATAAAGAATACACGCCAGTAGCCCATCCTACGCGCAAAGATTTAATTGGCAAATCGCTTTATAATGTCAAAGATGAAAAAGGCGTGTATTATGTGCGCGAGCTTTTTGAAACAGCCAAAAATCAAAGCAAGCAAACAAATTTTGTTTATTTTAGCTTTTCAAAACCCTTGCCAGATGGCACGCTAGGCACAGCCGAAAAAATCGGCTACGCAACGCTAATCCCAAATACAAACAACATCTGGCTATCTACTGGCGTATATACAGACACATTCTCACAACACGCCCAAGAAATTTCACAAAGCATCGTTAATAATATCTACACAGCACTTTTAAACTCTGCTTTAATAGGTAGCGTTTGTTTTGGCATTATTGGCGTGCCTTTGCTTTTAGCATTTTATGCAAATCTAGTTTCAAGCGTGCGCGTTTTACAATCAAATCTATGTAGTTTTTTTAATTTTTTAAATGGCAGCTCAACGCAAAGCACCATAAAAGCGCTAAACTCAAAAGATGAATTTGGCGCAATGGCAAAAGAAATAAACACAAATATTCAAAAAATCCAAGCAGGTCTAAACCAAGATAACCTAGCAATCGCCCAATCAGCACAAACAGCAAAAGCCGTCCAAAACGGCGATTTTACAGCCAGAATCATAAAAGATCCAGACAACCCGCGCCTAATAGAGCTAAAAAATGTGCTAAATAATATGCTAGATGTTTTAGAAAAAAAAGTAGGCTCTAATATGAATGAAATCAATAGAGTTTTTGAATCTTATAAGGCCTTGGATTTTACAACACAAATCCCAAATGCCAAAGGTAGCGTAGAATTAACAACAAATATCTTAGGCGAAGAAATCACAAAAATGCTCCACTCATCGCAAAATTACGCCAAAGATTTAGTATCCCAAACTAGCGAACTTAAAATTTCAATGCAAAAATTACTAGATAGTAGCTCATCACAAACTAGCTCACTAGAACAATCCACAAACGCCATCGAAGAAATAAGCACTTCCATGCAAGATGTCAATGATAAAGCATCAGAGGTGGCAAGACAAGCAGATGATATTAAAAATATCGTAGGTGTGATTAAAGACATAGCCGATCAAACAAACCTCTTAGCCTTAAATGCGGCTATTGAAGCCGCAAGAGCTGGCGAGCATGGGCGCGGATTTGCCGTGGTAGCCGATGAGGTTAGAAAACTAGCTGAGCGCACGGGCAAATCACTAAATGAGATCGAAGTTAATGTAAATGTTTTAGTCCAAGGCATAAATGATATGAGCGAATCCATAAAAGAGCAAACCAAAAATGCCACTAAAATTAACGAAATAATCACAGATTTAGAATCCATCACGCAAGTAAGCGTCAATGTAGCAAACCACACAAATGAAATTTCAAAAAATGTTAATCAAATCGCTGATGATATTTTAAGCGATGTAAATAAAAAGAAATTTTAATTCAAATACTTCTTTAACTTAATATTGCGCGCTTAAATAATAATAAACTAAAAAGCGCGCAAGCACGAAAATATCACTTTTAATAAACCAAATTTTAATGCTTAGTTTTTAATAAAAAAAGTAAAAATTAAAAAAGACCCCTAAAACGAAAATAAATTTAAACTTAAATATAAAATTTTATGATATAATTTTGCGATTTTACTTTTGAAAGGATACAAATGGGTAAGTTTGTTAATGATATAAAGGGCTTCTTTGAGTTTTGTGATAAAAATGAAGTGCGCTTTGTGGATTTTCGTTTTACTGATATGCGTGGCACTTGGCATCACCTAAGCTACAATATCAGCGCAGTTAGTGAGGATACCTTTGAAACTGGCATTCCTTTTGATGCAAGTAGCATAGTAGCGTGGCAGCCGATAAATAAAAGCGATATGATTTTAAAGCCAGATGTCCAAACTGCTTTTTTAGATCCATTCACCGCAGATATTACAATAATAGTAATTTGTGATGTTTTTGATATTTACAAGGGACAAATGTATGAAAAATGCCCACGCTCAATAGCAAAAAAAGCAGTAGCATATATGAAAAGCACTGGCCTAGCTGATAATATTTATTGTGGTCCAGAAAATGAGTTTTTTGTTTTTGAAAATGTGAGAATCATTGATGAGCCAAATTGCGCGATGTTTGAAGTAGATACAGAAGAAGGCCAGTGGAATGATGCTACAAAATACAAAGATGGCTTTAACACAGGCCATCGCCCGCGCACAAAAGGCGGGTATTTTCCCGTTCAGCCAATAGATTCTATGGTTGATTTGCGCGCTGAAATGGTAAATACATTAAACCTAGTAGGCATTGAAACCTTTGTAAATCACCATGAAAACGCACAAGGACAAGGCGAAATCGGCGTAAAATTTGATAATTTAGTCCAAGCTGCTGATAATGTCCAAATTTATAAATACATAGTAAAAATGGTAGCCCATTTAAATGGCAAAAGTGCTACATTTATGCCAAAACCACTTTATGGCGATAATGGCAGTGGCATGCATGTGCACAATTCGCTATGGAAAGATGGCAAAAATTTATTTTTTGATGAAAGCGGTTATGCTGGACTTAGCGATATTGCGCGCTGGTATATTGGCGGAGTGATGGCGCATGCAAGGGCAGTAGCGGCCTTTACAAATCCTAGCACAAATAGCTACAAACGCCTAATCCCTGGCTTTGAAGCACCAAGCATTTTAACTTATTCGTGCCAAAACCGCAGCGCAAGCGTGAGAATCCCTTATGGTAGCAATGCAAAAAGCGCAAGGGCTGAGTTTAGATTCCCAGATGGGACGGCTTGTCCTTATTTGGCATTTAGTGCCTTGCTTTTAGCAGGACTTGATGGTATTAAAAATAAAACAGAGCCGGTTGGGCCAATGGATGAGGATTTGTTTAAACTAACCCTTGATGAGATTAGAGAGCGTGGCATAGAGCAGTTTCCACATACCTTGCGCGGTAGCTTAGAGGCTTTAATACGCGATAATGATTATCTAAGTGTTGCTATGAGCGATGAGTTTATACAAACTTATCAGCATTTTAAGTTTGAAACGCAAGTGTGGCCGTATGAAGCGCGCCCTACTCCATTTGAGTTTAAAACCATGTATTCTTGCTAAAAATGGCGCAAGCATTAAAATTTATCTAGCGCACCAAATCGCTATCTAAGTTAAAATTTTGGTCTCGTTATAAAAAGCGAGGCCAAATTGCCCGCTTTTTGCTGATTTTTGTTTTCAAGCTTTTGCTTATTTTTATTTTCAAAGCAAAATAATTTTAAAATTTTAATCACAGGCCTTTTAAATCGTCTTTTTTAAATTTCATAAACACATAGCTTTTATCATCATTTTTACGGCACAATCTAAACCGCGTATCGTCATTTTCATAATGTGCGCTAATGATTTTTTCAAATTCTTTATAATATCCCCACGAATTAATTAAATCATTATTGTTGCTTAGCGGCCTTAAATGCTGGGTTAAAAGCCCATCAAATAGCATTGCGCTTTGCTTATTTTGTTTAAAATATTCTAAAATATCTTCTTGGGTGATTTTTTTAGCATCTTCTGTTTTTACTTGATCTAAAATCGCCTTTGTTAGCTTTGTCAAATACTCTTGTAAAGGTGCTTTTATGCTTGCGTGATGTAATTTTTCTATATCATTTATGCTATTTGCAACAAGCACAAAAGGACTTGGCAAAGCAAAGCCATCTACAACAATCTCATCTAACTCACACTCAAATTTCGTGCTTAATTTCACGCTTAAAATTTCATCAAATCCTAGCATTTGTACCTTATTGTCTTTTTGTAAATTATTTTGATTTAATAAAATATAAGCTGGGATAAAGCATTTTAAATCACTCACTCTGGCTTTAAAAAGCTCTAATAAGCTATCATCTGGTTTATTAAAACCAAACTCAGCACTTAGTGCTTCCAAAGTAGAAAATGCCTTTTTGCCCATAAAATCATCTGTTTGCATTATGCGAATATTTTCTACTCTAACCAAGGCTTTTGCTAGCAAGCCATCGTGAAATCCTTGTGTAATTTCTCTTGCCCAAAACTCGCAAGCACTGGCATTTGGATACTTAAAGTGTCCCCCCCCTGCTATTTTGCGTGTTGATTCTATAAAGCACTTTATCTTTTAAAATTTCATAAGGATCTACATCTAGCGTATAAGCAAGCGTTTTTTTGCCTATTCTTTTAATTTTTTGTACCATTTTATCGTTTTGATCTAAGCTGGTAAAATCAGCTTCTTCATCGCAATGCTCTTTTGGCGTTTGTAAATTACACAAAGCCTTTAAAATACTAATAGGATCGCGCACTATATGCAAAGCGCATTTTGCAGGCATTAAAGAATACAATTTTTCATTATCCTCATCTAAGGCAAAATCACAAATATTTAGCGATATAGCCTTAATTTTGCCTTGTTTTTTAAGCTCGTTTTGTTTAAGCAATTGCTCAAATAAACTCTCATAAATCCTAAAACTTTCTTGCTCTCCATCTCTGCTAGCATCACCGCAAGCGCATAATTTTAGCAGTTTTGGGATAGCCGCAAAGCCAGTCCCGTGCGAGCCAAACATCATAAAATCATAAAAAGGCGGCAAGGGAATATTTAAAATAAAACAAAGCTCTGGCTCGCTTGTTTCATAATTTATATTTTTTGGGTTTAATAAAGGCGCATAAGTAAGGTGTGAGTAATTTTGCCTAAACTCATCGCTGCTAAGCCAAGCTCGTATTTGTGGGGCTAAATTGATAAAAAGCTGGGTGGTTTCATCGCAAACTTTTGCCTTGCTAAGCTCGTAAAATTTTAAAATTTCATCTTGCATTTTAATCCTTATTATTAAAAAATATTTGCATTTTATCAGCTTTTAGCTAGCACAAAGCTTTAAAATAGCGATATTTTTTAGCACGGGGTGAATTTTGTAAAAGGGCTCTTTTAATTTTGGGTTTTTTTAAGTTTTTTAGCGCGCAAGGCTTGTAAATTTTGAATGCTAAAATGCCTTTGGATTAAAATTTCGCCCAAATCAAGCTTAGCTTTTAAAAACATCGCACAAACCCCTATGCGCCCAAGCTCTAAAATTTCATAATAACAAGTAATCAAACCCCTAAAAGCAGGCAAGGTGCCATCGTGAAATCCTTGCGTAATTTCTCTTGCCCAAAACTCGCAAGCACTGGCATTTGGATACTTAAAACTTCATAAAGCAAGCATAGAGCTTAAAAGCGAACTTGGACAAGGATGCGAATTTAAAATGCGTTTTATGCAAAATTTGCAAAAAGACTAAAGTTTTTTAAAAATTTGCCGATGTGTTTTACAGAATATCTGCATAATATCTTAAAGAATTTATTTCATAAGGAGGCAGAGATTAAAAAGTTTCTTTTTTCATCAGTATGTTTAGGTGCATTTGCTTTTACAAATAAATTTTCTAGCGATGAGTTTGAGGATAGAAATGTCTATTATTTAGGTTGTAAGGCTTATCCTCCTGGGCATTATAAAGCTTATCAAATAGGTAATCAGCACATTTATCAGCAAGTAGCTTGCAAAGCTTTTGGCTTGTGTCGTTGGTGAGCTAAAAATGGCACTTATAGAAGTTTGCGGTAAGCTTATCGATACAAGGCTTAAATTTTTCGGAAAGCCAGCCCTTGATTTTGCTCAAGTTGCCCTAGAAAAAGAAAGGTTAAGGCAAAAAGAAGAAGAGAAAAAGGCTATAAGTATAGAATATAGCGAAGAGTATCTAAGTATCAAATCCACAAAGGCTACGCTCTTTCAAAATGAAGAAGGTGTTGAAAACGCTAAGATGATTAATGTAGTAGAGGCAACTTATTCTAAAATCGGCCTCAAGCTAGATATTCTCATTTAAGCCCTAGATTTAGGGCTTTTGCTCACTTCGTTTTAAATTAGCTTTTAGCTTAGCACTTTTTACTTTCAAAGGCTTTGATAATGTCAGTTCCGTATTTGTAAATATCCTCTAACTTATCTATATTATAATTTTGTCCATCAGGAAAACTGATGGATTTTTTAGAATTATTAAAATCCTTGCTTTTAGCCCTTAAAATACGCTCTTTGCGTAAATTATAAGCAAGCTCGTATTTTTCAAAAAGCCTTTTATGAACTTCAAAAAATTTTAATTCTAATTCAAAATTATAATTTTTGCTTTTGCTTAAAATTTCGTTTTTGTTTGAACATTTTAACTTTTTTATTTTTTCTAAAAATTCCAAGCGACAATTTGCGTATTCATTTAAAAATTTTAGTCCGCCAAAAGGCGTGTAGCTGTATCTTTGCGGATATGAAAGATTAGCGCAGGCAAACTCATACATTTTTATTTCCTTTAATTTTGACCAAGCTGTCTTAGTCGTTCTTTGCTAAATAAAGCATAAATATAGCGATTATTCGCCCCTTTAATCAAGCGATATTCGTTTTTATCTTTATCTTGTTCGCATAAGCTTAAAAATTGCTGATAGTATTTATAACCAGCCAATATATCAGGCCTTAGAGCGCCTAATACGCGCAAATGTTGCTTTAAAAGCCCATAAAACATCATTCGCTCTTGCTCGTGCGTTTTAAAATATTCTAAAATATCATTTTCGCTTATTTTTTTGGCTTTTTGGATTTGGCTTTGCTTTTCTAAGCAAGCACAAAGCTCTTTTATATAAGGGCGCAGTTTTGCTAGCATTTTTTCATCTTTTGCGCGCATAGCATCTGAGCTATCGCTTAGCAAAACGCAAAAAAGCTTTGAAATTTCAAAAAGCTCGCTAATATCAACAAAGGCTGAATTATCCATAAAAACACTATGAATAAAAACGGGCAAAAACTCATTTTCATCTATTAAAAAAACTTTATTTTCTTTTTGCTGGGTTTTACTTAAATTTTGCTTAATATGCTTGCCCCCCCCCCCAAGCGAATTTTCATTATATAAGCTTTCATTAGCATTTGCTAGCAAGGTTGCTGGCAAAAGCGCCTTATAATCACTAACGCGCAAATTAAACAACCATTCATCGCTTGGTTTTGGCTCTAAAAAGCCAAAATGCCTAGCAAGCTCGCACATTGTAGGCATAGCGTTTTTGCCTATTAAATCCTCTGTTTTTTTAATTAAAATATCAACTTGATTTATATTTATTAAGGCATTAAAAAGCATTCCATCATGAAAGCATTGATACAACTCACGCATCCAAAGCCCTGCCACATCAGCACTTGGCGCGCTAGCACCGATATTTAAGCTACCATCAACTTCTAATGAATATTGAATTAAATCCTTGCTTAAAATATAAGGATCAGCACTAAATCTATAAGCTAAATGCTTGCGCGCTTTGCGTTTTGCTGTTTTTATGGTTTCGTCAAATTCGCTTGAAATTTCGCTAAAATCATCATCGTTAGCGTCTGTGTCGCCTACTTGTTGTTCTAAATTACAAAGCGTTTTGAGATTGGTTATAGGATCGCGCACGATGTATAAGGTCTTAGCGCGAGGCACAAGAGCATAAAATTTATCGCTTAATTCATCTTGGATAAAATCAGCTATTAAAAGCGCTACGCTTACGCATTCATTATTTTGCTTAGCTTTATTTGCTAGCACCAAACGCTTAAAATAAGAAATATACATAAACTCTGCTTCATCTTCGCCATCGCGCGCTACGCATTTACACCCACAAAGCTTTAAAAATCCAGGCACCGCACTTTCTAAACTAACCCCATGCGAGCCAAAAATAAAAAAATCAAAAAAAGGCGGCAAGGGAATATTTAAAATAAAACAAAGCTCTGGCTCGCTTGTTTCATAATTTATATTTTTTGGGTTTAATAAAGGCGCATAAGTAAGGTGTGAGTAATTTTGCCTAAACTCATCGCTGCTAAGCCAAGCTCGTATTTGTGGGGCTAAATTGATAAAAAGCTGGGTGGTTTCATCGCAAACTTTTGCCTTGCTAAGCTCGTAAAATTTTAAAATTTCATCTTGCATTTTAATCCTTGTGATTTTATTAAAAATTAAATTGTAACTATATTTTAGATATTTTTCATAAATTTACCTCAAAATAAATAATTTTTTATAAAATTACGCCCAAATTTTAAATCAATCACAAGGAATAAAAATGAAAATTTTATTAAATATATATTTATTTGTGCTTGCGCTAAATATCGGCGCGCAGATTTGTGCTGGGGCTTTTGTCGCGCCGGTGATTTTTAGGGCTGCTCTTTATATAGATGAAACTACCCTTAGCACATTTGAAAGCGGGCTTTTAATGACGCAAGTTTTTATAAAGGGAAATTATTTAATGCTAGTAGCTGCTGGGCTAGCTTTAATAAGTGAAATCGCGCTGTATCCTAAAACAGCAAATTTTAAATTAAAATTTAGCACCCTAATGCTAAGTGTGATTTTTGCAAGCTTGGCTGGTTTGTTTGCTTTTTATTTTACGCCTTATATTATTGAAGCTAGCAAGCTAGGCGTTGATGGCATAGATGAAAAATTTGCCGCTGTTCATAGTGCGAGTGAAATAACAATGAAAATAATGCTTATAGCTCAGGCTTTATTATTTTTCTTGCGTTTTAATGCCAGCCTTAGCTTTAAGGGCAAATGATGAAAATGCGCGTTTATTATGATGATACCGATGCTGGCGGGATAGTTTATCATTCAAATTATTTAAAATTTTGCGAGCGCGCTAGAAGTGAGTATGTATTTAGCACGCTAAACTCTCAGCCCTTTAATGATGGATTTTGCTTTGTCGTTAGGGATATTAAGGCAAAATTTATTAAAAGCGCAAAACTAGGCGATATTTTAGATATTAAAACCAAATGTGTAGAACTCAAAAATGCAAGCGCACTTTTACACCAAGAAATTTGGCGCGAAAATGAATTGTTATTTAGCGCAGATATTAATATAGCGCATTTAAGCCACAATAAACCAAGCAAAATGAATGAAAAAACCAAGCAACTTTTAGCAAATATCACTTAAATTCCAAAAACACCAAGCTTTATGTAAGCTTTTTAAGCTATAATTTAGCCTATTTTTCACATAAAGATTACAAAATGAATATCCTTGATAGCCTAAATAACGCCCAAAAACAAGCCGCTACTCACATTGATGGTCCTATGCTAATACTAGCTGGTGCAGGTAGTGGCAAAACAACCACAATAACCACGCGCCTAGCGTATTTAATAAGCGAGATTGGCATAGATCCGCTAAGCACACTAACTCTAACCTTTACAAACAAAGCCGCAATGCAAATGCGCGCAAAAGCCCTAAATTTAATAGGCCCATCACAAAATTATCCCTTGCTTTGCACCTTTCATAAGTTTGGCTTATTATTTTTAAAGCTTTACATGAGCGAATTAGGCAGAGCAAATAATTTTGTAATAATCGACACCGATGATAAAAGAAAAATCATTAAAGATTTAGAATCTAGCGTGCAATCAGCCATCATAGCAAATGAAATTTCACGCTATAAAAATATGCTTTTAAGTCCTGAGCAGGTTTTACAAAGCTCAGTAAATCCAGGCTTAATAGGCTCAAAAGCAGATTATGAAAAAATCGCTAAGGCCTATAAGGCTTACGATGATATGCTAAATGCGAATAATTTAGTAGATTTTGATGATTTGCTAGCATTAACTTACAAAATTTTAGAGCAAAACAAAGATCTTTGTGAGCAAATTTCAAAACGCTACCAATACATAATGGTAGATGAATACCAAGACACAAACGAACTTCAATACAAGCTACTTCGCAAGCTTTGCTTGATGCACGAAAATTTAGTAGTAGTTGGCGATGATGACCAAAGCATTTACGGCTGGCGTGGAGCAAAAATCGAAAATATTTTAGATTTTAAAGAGCAATTTAAAAATGTAAAAATAGTAAAACTTGAAGAAAATTACAGATCCAACGCAAATATTTTATGCGCTGCAAATGAGTTAATAGATCACAACAGAAACCGCCTAGGCAAAAGGCTAATTAGCACAAAAAGCCAAAACCAAGATATACAAATAATAGAATGTAAAGATGAAAAAACCGAAGCCGTAAATGTAGCTAAAAAAATCAGCGAGTTATTAAAAATGGGCAAAAATGCCGGAGAGATCGCCGTGCTTTACCGCATAAATGCTCTCTCGCGTGCGCTTGAAGAGGGTTTGCTTAGCTTTGGGATACCATATAAAATCGTTGGCGGAATGAAATTTTATGAAAGGGCTGAGGTTAAGGATATAATTAGCTATTTAAGGCTAATCCTAAACCCGCGCGATGATTTTAGCTTAGAGCGGATTATAAATAAACCAAAACGAGGTCTTGGAGCCGTTGGGCTTGCTAAGCTACAAAAATTCGCTTATGAGCGCAAATTAAGCTTATATGATGCTCTAAGCTTAATGGATGAAAATCTCTTAGGCAAGAAAGTTTTTAGCGCATTAAGTGAGTTTGTAAGCGATATACAAACGCTTTGTAAATTAGAACCTTGCGAGCTAATACAAGAGCTACAAGATAAAATCAACCTTAAAGAATACTACCAAAATATGCCAGATGGCAATGATAGAAGCTCAAATATAGACGAATTTTATGGCTCGTTGTTAGAAAAAATACAAGAAAATCAAAATTTTAGTTTAGAGGATTTTTTAAACGATATCGCCCTTACAAGCGATCAAGATAATATCACAAATGAAGCTATATCGTTAATGAGCGTGCATGCTAGCAAGGGCTTGGAGTTTGAGCATTTGTTTATAATTGGGCTTGAAGAGGGCATTTTCCCGCTTACAGGCGATGAAACCGATATAGAAGAAGAGCGCCGCCTTGCTTATGTAGCCATCACAAGGGCAAAAAGCGATTTAAATCTAAGCTTTACAAATAGCAGACTTCTTAGAGGCAAAGCCTTGCGCACCGAAAAATCGCGCTTTTTGGCTGAATCTGGGCTAAGCGATGGAAAATTAATGCTTGAAAGCACGAAAGAATTTAAGCGCGGAGATTTAGTAACCCACAAAATTTTTGGCATCGGCAGAGTGCTTGAAGCAACGCAAATAAAAAGCGATTTTAAGCTTAAAATCAATTTTGGCGGTAATATCAAAGAAATTATGAGCGGGTATGTGCAAAAAGTTTAAAATTTCAGCACGCCACAGCCTTAAAATCAGCAAAATTTATCAATTTCTTTTTATTAAAATTTACAGCTTTTAAATATTTATTTTAGCGCGCCTTTAAGCCAAGCAATAAATTTTAATTAAAATTTAATAATGAGTAAATAATGAATAGACTTTTTGTCGCAAATAAACCCATAAACATCAGCTCAAACCGATTTTTAGGGCAATTAAAGAAAAAATACAAAGTAAAAAGTGCGGGCTTTTCAGGCACGCTGGATCCTTTTGCGAGCGGTTGTTTAATCATCGCTTTTGGGGCTTATACAAAATTATTTAACTACATAAACCAAGCCCCAAAATGCTATGAAGCTACGATTTGGCTAGGGGCAAAAAGTGCTAGCTTAGATAATGCAAATATCGAAAAAATCAGTATTTTAGAGCCATTTTTGCTTAAAGATTTACAAAATTTTACTAATCAATTAATAGGCGAAATAGAATTTACTCCCCCAAAATACAGCGCAAAGCACATAAATGGCGCGCGCGCATATGATTTAGCTAGAAAGGGCATAGATTTTGAGCTAAAAACTCAAAAAATGCAAGTATTTAGCGCCCAAATTTTAAATTATTCTCATCCATTTTTAACAATTAGCTTAAAATTAAGCCATGGCGGATACGCAAGATCTTGGGCCGAGCTGCTGGCTAAAAAATTAAATTGCGATGCCACGCTTAGCGCATTAAAACGCATTAGCGAGGGAGATTTTTTTTATGAAAATGAAAAAGCACTCAATCCGCTAGATTTTTTAAAGCTTAATAAAAACGAATACTTGGGCGATGAAAGCGACATAGCCCTTGGCAAAAAGCTAAAAATTCAAAATTTCAAAGAGCAAAAAAATGGGCTTTATCTCATAGCATTTGATGATTTTTTTAGTATAATTGAAATTTTTAATGGCGAAGTTAAATATAAATTAAATAGGATAAGCAATGTTGTGGATTGTGCGCAAGATTAATCAAGGCATAAAAATTGGCGACAACATAAAAATTAGCGTGGTAAAAATCAATAACAATAGCGTAAAATTCGGCATCGATGCGCCAAATTTTAAAATCCAACGCTTTGATTTAGACAATAATCTTGCCAAATCCAAAAACCACGAACAAACAAATGCCATATCCACACTAAAATTAAATTGCCAAAACACAAATTTTAATCTTAGCAACTCTGCCATTATGACGCTAAAAATGCCCAAAAAACACAGCCAAAACCTTCGCATAAACCTTACAAACGAAATAACCAAACAAAACGAACAAGCCGCCCTGACAAACAAAAATGAAAATTTAAGTATTTTAGAAAAATTTATAAGTCTTTTTCGGCTAAAAAAATACCTACTAAGCTAGCAAAATGAATAAAATTAACCCGCACATAATCGCTAAAATACAAGCTCCGGCTAAAATAAATATTTTTTTAAAAATAACTGATATTATAAAATCTGGCTCTTATAAAGGCTATCACGCTCTAAGCTCGCGTTTTGTGCGTTTTGCTAGGCTTTATGATGAACTTTTTATCATTGATAAATTAGATGAAAATGGCTTGATTTATGATAATCAAATTGCAGATAATTTAATTTTTAAAGCTTATGAAAAGCTGTGTAAGGCTGGTTTTAGGCAAAAATTAGATGAATTTTTTAAAAGCAAGCAAATTTATTTAATAAAAAATATCCCAAGCGGTGCTGGTCTTGGCGGCGCAAGCAGCGATGCTAGCGCGTTTTTAACGCTAATAAATAAAGAGCTAAACCTAAACTTAAAAAGTGATGAATTATTAAAAATTTCAGCCACGATCGGTGCTGATGTGAGCTTTTTTACCAGCTCTTTACAAAGCGCGAATGTAAGTGGTTTTGGCGAAATTTTAAATGCCTTTGATGATGAAATTCCAAGCTTAGAGCTACTTTTAAGCTCTGTTTTTTGCTCTACTCCAAAGGTTTATATGGCCTATGATGCAAATAATTTTCACAAAGATATAAATTTGGCTAAATTTTTAAGCACCAAAACAAGCACGCAAATTTTAAATAATTACCAAAACTACGAGCTAAACGACCTCTTAGCACCAGCGCTTACATTATATCCTAGCTTACAAATCAGCGATGATGAGTTTTTAAGTGGCTCAGGCTCAGCAAAGTTTAAACTAAAAGATAAAAAATGAAAATTTTAATACAAAATAAAAAAGCATACCACGATTTTACAATCATTAAAGATTACGAAGCAGGCGTGGTTTTAAAAGGTAGCGAGATAAAAAGTCTGCGTGCAGGCAGAGGTAATTTAAAAGATAGTTTTGTGCGCATAATCAAAGGTGAATTATTTTTACTAGGCGCGCACATCAGCTATCTAGGCACGACAAACGCGCATTTTAGGCCTGATGAAAAAGCCCCGCGCAAGCTTTTAATGCACCGCAAAGAAATTGATAAACTCTTAGGCGCAGTAAGCACAGATGGCTACACGCTTGTCGTTCTTAGCTTATATTTAAACTCAAAAAATCGCCTAAAAGCTAAAATCGCCCTTGCCAAAGGCAAAAACCTGCACGACAAGCGCGAAACTTTAAAGAAAAAACAAGCCGACCTAGACGCAAAACGCGCCCTAAGCGAAGCCAAACACAAATAAAGGATAAAAATGAAAATTTTAAAATCATTGATATTTTTAGGAATTTTTACATTTTTTTTAGCTTGTGAAAATAGCGAGCAAAGCACGCTACATTCATCGCCGCCAAGAGTTTTTAAGGAAAATGAAATTATAGAGCTAAAAAGCATTAGCCAAGCAAACATTAAATTAATTAGAACGCCAAGGGGCTTTAAACTAGCAAATAGCGATAAAATCATAATGTTTGACATTTTTGGCACATATTGTGCGCCGTGTAAAAAAGAAGCACCGCATTTAATGGATTATCAGCTAAAAAACCAAGATAAGTTTATGATTATTGGTTTGATTCATTTTGAAAAAATCAGCGATGAAGCAATAATAGAAAATTTTGCAAAAAAATATAACGCTTATTATTTTATATCTAATTCAAGCCAAAACGCCGATATAATCGCACAAATCTTGCGCGATATAGAATACAAAAACGCTCTTGAAATTCCATTTAAAGTGGTATTAAAAGATGGCGTTTATCAAATGCTAAGCGATAATTTAGGCGAGCGCGGCGGCAAAAAGGCTTTGTATTATTTAGGCGAAGTTAGCACAGATATCATCGCAAAAGATATAGAAAATTTTAAAAATAATATGGAATAAAATTTGCTTTAAAAAGCCAAAAATAAAGGATTAAAATGTTTGCAGGTTTTAGCCCAAATAAATCAAAAGCCTTAGTTGTAGAAGCTACGCAAGCGCGCGTTTTAAGGCAAAATTTAATCGCTAGTAATATAGCAAATATCGACACGCCATTTTACCGCGCAAAAGATGTGGATTTTCAAACCGCTCTTGTAAGCAAAAAAAATGAAATTTACGGCCAAAACGCCCCAAAAGAGCCAAAATTAGAACTAGCCAAAACAAATCCAAAGCATTTTGGCGCCATAGAGTTTCCAAGCATACAAAACGCCACTATATTTTTGCGCGATGGGCATATGGCAAGAAACGATGCAAACACCGTGGATTTAGATATAGAAACTAGCGAATTATCTAAAAATTCCCTAATGATACAAGCACTTGATCTTGCTAGCAAAAAGCTAGGCGGGATATTTAATAGCGTGATTGAATCAAGCAGTAGAAGTTCGTAAATTTTAAAATTTTAAATTAAATAAGGATAAATTATGGCATTTTTAAGCGATTTTGACATTAGCGGTTATGGACTAAGTGCGCAACGATTTAGAATGAATTTAATTAGCTCAAATATAGCCAACGCAAACACCACACGCACGGCTGAGGGCGGGCCATATCGTAGGCGCGAAGTAATATTTAAGGCAGTGGATTTTAGCGCGCAATTAAACGCCAAACTTAAAGAAAATAATGGCATCGATGAATTAAACAATAACGCAAACGCCATAAATATGAATGCGCTAATAGATAATGAAATGAATAAAGCATTAAATCAAAAGGTGTTAAAAGGTGCTAATTATGATTATTTAGAAAACGAAAATCCCTTAGATGATCCTGACGCACCACAATTCCCAAAGCCAGCTATTATGGGCGTTGTAGTAGATAAAGTAGTGCGCGATGATAGCGATTTTATAATGAAATATGATCCACATCACCCAGATGCCGATGAAAAAGGCTACATTATGATGCCAAACATAAACCCAGTAATAGAAATGGCAGATATGATAGAAGCAACAAGAGCATATCAAGCAAATGTCGCAGCCTTTCAAAGTGCTAAAAATATTGCAACATCAGCACTTGAAATGATGAGAAGTTAATATTAATAAAATTTGGTTATAATTCTATGAAAAATACAAGGCAAAATATGGAAATTTCAAAACTAACAAGTCAAATTTCAAGCATTAGTGAAAATGCTAAAACCAAACAAACTCAAAAAATCGAAAATAGCGATAAAGATTTTGGCGAAGTATTTAAAAAAGCTATCGGCGAATTAAACGACACGCAAATAGCAGCAGATAAAGCAGTAGCCGATCTTGCCACAGGGCAAATCACTGATTTACACCAAGCAGCAATCGCCATTGGCAAAGCAGAAACCAGTATGAAACTAATGCTAGAAATTCGCAACAAAGCCATAAGCTCTTACAAAGAAATCGCTAGAACGCAATTATAATTTAAAGTGAGCAATACAAAAAACCTAACAAAGGGTAAATCTATAAAAATGGATACTACAAAAAGCCAAAATAGCGTTTATCTTTTGTTTTTGGGCATTTTATTTTTTACTATTATATTTTTAGTTTTTTTATTTTACCGGGTTACGCTAGATAGAAACTTACCGCGGCTTTTAAGCTCGGATTTTGATTCTGCGCTTCGTGGTAGCATAATAACAGCCGATGGATTTAGCATAGCAAACAATCAAAAACTCTACAAAGCCACGGTAAATACACGCAATATCGATCCAAACAAAAAAGAGCTTTTTATTAGCTTATATTCACTTTATAGTGGCGATGATCCTAAAAATGTCCGTAAAATTTTACAAAAAAATGGCGTGGTTACTCTTTCATATCAAATCACCTCAAAAAGCGCAGCGCACTTAAAAGAATTAGCCAGAAAATTAAACAAAAAAAATGTTTTCATCCCTTATCAAGACCCAAAAACAGGCTCTGTAAGCACGCAAGGATTAAACATTCAAGAAAGTGGCGAAAGGCGCATTTATATAGCAAAAGATACTCTAACCCCAGCACTTGGCTATGTGCGTAAAATCGATAAAGACACCTTCACAAAAGTTCAAGGCGTAAAAGGCATAGAACAAGTTTATGAAGAATACCTCTCAGCCACACAAGATGAACTAATAATAGGCCCAAGAGATCTTGCTAACACGGTTATTTTATCGGGCGATTCAAGGGATAAAACACGCATTGATGGCTATGATGTCGTATTAAACATACCACTAAAATTACAAAAATTATTAGAAAAATTAGCCGATGAAAGGCGCGAATTTTTAATGGCAAAAGAAGTAGTAATTGCTGTGATGGAAGCAAACAGCGGTAAGATAATCGCCCTAGTTTCAAGCGCGCGCTACACACCAAATGCCATAACCAAGCAAAATTATAGCGCCCTAAACTCCACCGCTAGCGAATACGCCTATGAAATCGGCTCAGTATTTAAGCCTATAATTTTTGCGCTTTTATTACAAAATAATAAAGTCCATCCCCACGACATAATAAACACGCACGGAGGCAAATACAAAATAGGCACACACACCGTTACAGATACGCATAAAAACGACTTTTTAAGTGCTGAAAATGTTATAGTTCAAAGCTCAAATATCGGTATGGTTGAGCTAATTTCTAGGCTAGATGATATTTCAATTCTCTCAGGTCTTAGCGATTTTGGTTTTGCTAAAAAAACAGGCGTGGATTTAAGCTATGAACAAGTCGGCAAAATACCTAACTTGCGTAATTTACGCATCAAAAGCAATAAAGCCACGCTAAGCTATGGCTATGGCATTCAAGCCACATTTATGCAAGTCTTAAACGCTTATAATACCATCAATAATAACGGCATAATGCTAACCCCGCGCATCGCATCGCATTTACAAAAAGATGGCAAAAAATACCAAATCCAAACCGCCGAACAAACGAACATACTAAGCACAAACACAGCCAAAACACTCAAAAAAATACTCCAAAAAGTCGTCCAAAGCCCGCAAGGCACAGCACAAGCAGCAAATATCCCAGGCCTTCACATAGGTGGCAAAACAGGCACAGCGCACATCGCAGCCCAAGGCGGATATAGCAAAAAACTTTACAACGCAAGTTTTTTTGGCTTTGCTAGTGATGATGAAGGGCATAATTACACAATCGGCGTGCTTGTGCGCGAACCGCTAAAACCATATCCTTATTATTTTTCATCAAAAAGCGCCTTGCCGATTTTTAAATCAAGCATTGAAATTTTAATCCAAAACGGCTATTTAAACCCTAGCCATAACGCAACTCAAAACACACAACAAAGCACAAATAACCTTTTAGATTAGATTAAAATTTGCTAAATTTTTACCTTATAAATTTTAAATCGCTAACAATTTTAATGTAACTTGTTAATTTAAAATAGCTTTATAAAATTTAATAAATTTTAACAAAAACTTCACCCTTTTTTTGTATGATTTAGGCTTTATTTTAATGGAGGTTCAAATGAACAAAACCAAATTTTTTCGTCTATCACATATTTATGTGAGCTTATTTTTTCTTGCCAGTGGCACTACTTTATTCAATTAGTGGTGTAGCGTATATTTTTGGCATAAAAGATGATGTATTTGCAACAAAAATGCAATACGAAGTAAATGCAACCCTAATCAAAGGCCAAGAAGAGCAAATGCTACTTCAAATTCTTAGCGAACAAAACATCAAAATTCCTAGCAACACAAAGCTAAGAAATGACAGAAAACAAGGTGGCATAAGCTTAGGTGGCATTCATTATAGTATCAACGCCAAGCAACAAGACCCACAAACACTAATCATCAAAACAACAACGCGCAGTTTATTAGGTGATATGATTTTATTACACAAAGATAAAGGCGGCTGGTATTTTAGCGTGCTAGGGGTTGGCTTTGGCATTGCTTTGGCGTTTTTGTATCTTTCTGGTTTGATGATAACGCTTTTTGCCTCTAAAAAAGATAGAAACCCACAACTCATCGTCTTAGCTCTTGGCGTTCTTACTTGCTTAGTGCTTGGATATTTAAGCGTTTAAAATTTTAAAATTTCTCAATTTAGCTTAAAATTAGCTAAATTGAAATTTACACTTCCAAAAAACATATAAATTTAACTAAATTAAAATTTACAAACTTAAAAAATTAAAAATTTTGATAATAAAAAATAAAATTTAAAAATAAATCTGCCCCCCCCTGCAACAATCGAACCATATTTTAAAAATACTGATTTTAAGGTGATAGTCTGATTTAAGATTTAAAAATTTTACCCACATAATTACTTATTTAATTTATATTTGTTTTCAATGAACTAAAAATTTTAAGCTAAATTGTAGTAAAAACAAAAAAAATTATGCTACAACCCTAGCAATTCAAATTTTAAAAATTTTACTAGCAAATTTCTACTTTCAAATACCCGCAAAGCACGATGAAATCGTAATTTTTTAAATATTTTATAAAATTTTTAATTAAAAATTTTTAACTCTAAACGCGATTATTTCGTAATCTTTTAAAAAATTTTAAGGTATATATATAGGGTTAAAATTTTTATTTAGCAATGGGCTAAAAATTTTTAAGCTAAATTGTAGTAAAAACATAACAATTATTTTTTAAATTATGTATTTTTATGTAAAATTACATTTTAAATTAGTTATTATACCCTTAGTGTAATGGCTTATGTTTCTTTATTTGTGCCTTTTGTTTTGGCTTATATCGCTTATGTGTAAAGAGCTATGGATAGGGTCAAAATCACAAAAAAAGAAATTGCAAACGATGAACATGCTTATTAAGGAAAAAAAATGGAAGCTTTATTTTTATTAATTTGACCCCTAGTGATTTATCTTAGCTATAAATTCATTATGCTAAATATTAATCAATTAGAAAAAGATAAAAAATTATAAAAAGACTAGAGTATTTTGAAAAATAAACGATACAGTAGATGAATCTTTTCAAAATATCGCAATAAACCCAAGTTAAAGCTTGGGTTTTTTTATTCTCCATTGTAATGAGTAAATTTTTCTCTTAATTTTAAGCAAATTTTTCACAATTATTTTTTTATTAATGAAATTGTAGTATAGTTAAAGCTAAGAGTTAAAATAAAATTAAGGAAGTTAAGATGAGTAAAGTAATGAAAACTATGGAAGGCAACGAAGCGGCGGCTTATGCAGCTTATGCTTTTACTGAGGTTGCTGGAATTTATCCTATTACTCCAAGTTCTCCTATGGCTGATTATACCGATATGTGGGCGGCTGCGGGAAAGAAAAATTTATTTGGTATGCCTGTTAAACTAGTCGAGATGCAAAGTGAAGCAGGTGCAGCTGGCTCTGTGCATGGTTCTTTACAAGTAGGTGCTTTGACGACTACATATACGGCTTCTCAAGGCTTATTACTTAAAATTCCTAATATGTATAAGATTGCAGGGCAACTTCTTCCTTGTGTTATCCATGTCGCAGCTAGGTCGATCGCATCTCAAGCTTTATCCATCTTTGGCGATCATCAAGATATTTATGCCGCTAGACAAATAGGCTTTGCTATGCTTTGCTCACATTCTGTGCAAGAAACTATGGACTTAGCTGGTGTGGCACACTTAGCGGCGATTAGAGGGCGTGTGCCATTTTTGCATTTTTTTGATGGATTTAGAACGAGTCACGAAATTCAAAAAATTGAGGTTATGGATTATGCACATTTTGACCGCTTGCTTGATAGAGAAGCAGTTTTAGCTTTTAGAAATTCTTCTTTAAATCCTGAAAATCCCAAAACGCGTGGCACAGCACAAAATGATGATATTTATTTTCAAACAAGAGAATTAACAAATCGCTTTTATGATGCCTTACCTGATGTGGTCAATGACTATATGCAAGAAATTTCTAAAATCACAGGTAGAGAGTATAAGCCTTTCACATATTACGGACATAAAGAGCCTGAACGCATTGTGATTGCTATGGGGTCAGTAACGCAAACTTTAGAAGAGGTTGTAGATTATTTAAATTCAAAAGGTGAGAAAGTGGGCGTTTTTAAAGTTTATCTTTATCGTCCTTTTAGTCTTAAATATTTCTTTGATGTTATGCCAAAATCTGTGAAGAAAATCGCTGTTTTAGATAGAACAAAAGAACCGGGAAGCTTAGGTGAGCCGCTTTATCTTGATGTAAAATCAGCTTTCTATGGAAGAGAAAATGCTCCTGTTATAGTGGGCGGAAGATACGGACTTTCTTCAAAGGATGTTGATCCTGCGCAAATGTTAGCCGTTTTTGAAAATCTTAAACAAGAGCAGCCAAAAGATGGCTTTACGGTTGGGATTAATGACGATGTAACGCACACTTCTTTAAAAACAGGTGAGAAAATCGCACTTGGTGATGAAAGTGCTATTGAGTGCCTATTTTACGGACTTGGAGCTGATGGCACTGTGGGAGCAAATAAAAATTCCATTAAAATTATCGGCGATAAAACGGATTTTTACGCACAAGCTTATTTTGCTTATGATTCCAAAAAATCGGGCGGTTATACAAGGTCGCATTTACGCTTTTCTAAAAAGCCTATCCGCTCCACTTACCTCGTTTCAACACCTCATTTTGTAGCCTGTTCTGTGGCGGCTTATTTGGAAATTTATGATGTTTTAGCTGGAATTCGTAAGGGCGGAACTTTCTTGCTAAATAGTATTTGGAACGCTGAAGAAACTATAAGACAGCTTCCTGATTTTGTCAAAAAAACTTTAGCGGAAAAAGAAGTGAATTTTTATATCATCAATGCTACTAAACTAGCCCGCGACATAGGGCTTGGAAACCGCACAAATACCATTATGCAATCAGCCTTTTTCAAACTTGCTAAAATCATACCTTACGAAGATGCACAAAAATACATGAAAGAACTTGCCTATAAATCTTATAGTAAAAAAGGCGATGCCATTGTAGAAATGAATTACAAGGCTATTGATGTAGGTGCTAATGGACTTGTAAAAGTTGAAGTGGATCCAAATTGGAAAAATTTAGAGCTTAAAGAAAAAGAACAAACCAATGCCTATAAAGGCACGGAATTTGTGGAGAAAATCGTCAAGCCTATGAATGCGGCTAAGGGAGATGATTTGCCCGTGTCGGCGTTTTTGGGCTATGAAGATGGAAGCTTTGAGCACGGCACGACTGAATTTGAAAAAAGAGGCGTAGGCGTTATGGTGCCACGCTGGATTGAAGCAAATTGTATCCAGTGTAATCAATGTGCATCTGTCTGCCCTCACGCTGTTATCCGTCCATTTTTAATCAATGATGAAGAAATGGCAAAAGCCCCAAGAGGTGTAAAAGAACACGCTTTAGACGCTAAGGGGACTAAGGGGGAGAAATTAAGTTTTAAAATTCAAGTTTCTCCTCTTGATTGCACAGGCTGTGAGCTTTGTGTGCATGAGTGTCCTACTAAAGAAAAGTCCTTAGTAATGGTGCCTTTGCAAGAAGAAATGGACTTTGGAGAGCAAGAAAATGCCGATTATTTATTTAAGCAAATTGAATATAAAGATCAAATTTTCAGTAAAGATAGTGTTAAAGGCGCACAATTTGCTCAACCTTTATTTGAATTTCACGGCGCTTGTCCGGGTTGTGGAGAGACGCCTTATATTACGCTTATTACAAGGCTTTTTGGTGAGAGAATGATTATCGCTAATGCGACAGGTTGTAGTTCTATTTATGGAGGTTCTGCTCCATCTACTCCTTATAGAAAGAGTGTGAAAAACGGCTACGGACCTGCTTGGGCAAATTCTTTATTTGAAGATAATGCTGAATTTGGCTTAGGTATGAAAATCGCTACTGAAAACACAAGAGAACGCATAGAAAATATCATGAACGAAAATATCAATGCCGTTCCAAATGCCATAAGTGCCTTATTTAAAGAATGGATAGCTAATAAAGACAATGGAGAGCAATCTTTGCAAATCCGCGATAAATTAGTTCCTTTATTAGAGCAGCATAAAGATATCAAGGGCGTTAAAGATATTTTAAATTTAAAAAGCTTTTTAATGAAAAAATCACACTGGATTTTTGGTGGGGATGGCTGGGCTTATGATATAGGCTATGGAGGGCTTGACCATGTTTTAGCAAGTGGGGAAAATGTCAATATTTTAGTTATGGATACGGAAGTGTATTCTAATACTGGCGGTCAAAGCTCTAAATCTTCACGCACTGGAGCCGTAGCACAATTTGCCACCGCTGGTAAGCCTGTGCAGAAAAAAGATCTAGGGCAAATTGCTATGACTTATGGTTATATTTTTGTTGCACAGGTTAATTCAAGTGCAAATTATAATCATCTTATTAAGGTTTTAAAGGCTGCTGAGGCTTATGAGGGACCTTCTTTGGTGATAGCTTACTCTCCTTGTATCGCACACGGGATTAAGGGTGGGCTTGGCTACTCTGGTGAGCAAGGCGAATTAGCTACAAAATGTGGCTACTGGCCTCTTTATACCTTTGATCCGCGTCTTGAAGAAGAAGGGAAAAATCCTCTCACTATGGTAAGCAAAGAGCCTAATTGGGAGCTTTACGAGCAGTTTTTGATGAATGAGGTGCGTTATAATTCTTTGAAAAAAGCTAATCCACAACACGCAAGTGAGCTTTTCGAGCGTAATAAAAAGGACGCTCAACGCCGTTATAGACAACTCAAACGCATCGCTATGGCTGATTATAGTGATGAAAAGCAAGGCGAGTGAGGATTATTTTTTGTGCGTGTTTGTTAGGGTTTAGCTTGCACGCACAAGATTTACAAAATAAATTGTTAAATTTGCAAAATCCATTCTTAAATCCTACTTTAGAACAAATGGCAAAGCTAGAAATTCAAGCCATTTTTCCCCAAAAAGTGAGAATTAATAATAAATGGTATAAAGAAAATGACCTTATTCATAATGCGATTTTAAGGCGTATTGACGCAAGAAGCGTTATTTTTGAATATGATGAACAAAATATTACTTTAGAGTTTAGGCAAAATGCTAAGATTTTTATTGATTAATTTGTTTTTTTGTTCGATTTTTTATGGTATGGACTGCAAAAAAGACTTTTTGATATTCAAATTAAAGAAAGTTTAAGTATAGAAGAAGCACTTGATGAGCTTGCGAGCTATTGCACTTTTAGCATAGTTGTTAAGGATGAATTGGCTAAAAGCGAACTAGGAAAAATGCAAAAAAGTCTTTACATTAGCCAAATGACTTTGGAGAAAATTTTTAAGCTTTTGCTGAAAGAAAATAATTTAAATTATGAATTCAATGGCAAGATTTTAAGCATTTGGGGAATTTCAACGCAAATTTTTAAGTTAAGTTATATCACTTCCGTTCGCGAGGGACAAAGCATTATTAAGGCTTCTGTGGATTCTAAGCCCAGACAAAATGAAAATGATTTAAGTGATGAGAGTAATGATAATATGATTAAAAGTATGGAAAAATTTGACTTTTGGCAAAATATAGAAAAAGAAATCACTGCTTTATTGGAAGCTTATGGTGAGGTAAAAATGCCTATTATCAATGCAAATGCTGGCATTATCATCGTTACAGGCACACCCATACAGCTTAAAAGATAGGAGAATATATCACTAAGCTTGAAAATAGACTTAAAACAACAAGTGATTATTGATATTAGCATTATTGCTGTAAATTTAAATGAAAATCACTCAAGTGGCATTAATTGGCAAAATTTCAATCTCGATTTTGCCAGCACTACGCAAAATGGGCAAAATTCTTTTATCCAGCTTCAAAGCGGGCAAGGTTTTGTGAAAAATTTAGGTTTAAGGGTGAATATTAATTTTAATTCTGTTTTGAATTTTCTTTCGCAAAATGGCAAAAACTTCACCCTTTTTTTGTATGATTTAGGCTTTATTTTAATGGAGGTTCAAATGAACAAAACCAAATTTTTTCGTCTATCACATATTTATGTGAGCTTATTTTTCTTGCCAGTGGCACTACTTTATTCAATTAGTGGTGTAGCGTATATTTTTGGCATAAAAGATGATGTATTTGCAACAAAAATGCAATACGAAGTAAATGCAACCCTAATCAAAGGCCAAGAAGAGCAAATGCTACTTCAAATTCTTAGCGAACAAAACATCAAAATTCCTAGCAACACAAAGCTAAGAAATGACAGAAAACAAGGTGGCATAAGCTTAGGTGGCATTCATTATAGTATCAACGCCAAGCAACAAGACCCACAAACACTAATCATCAAAACAACAACGCGCAGTTTATTAGGTGATATGATTTTATTACACAAAGATAAAGGCGGCTGGTATTTTAGCGTGCTAGGGGTTGGCTTTGGCATTGCTTTGGCGTTTTTGTATCTTTCTGGTTTGATGATAACGCTTTTTGCCTCTAAAAAAGATAGAAACCCACAACTCATCGTCTTAGCTCTTGGCGTTCTTACTTGCTTAGTGCTTGGATATTTAAGCGTTTAAAATTTTAAAATTTCAATTTAGCTTAAAATTAGCTAAATTGAAATTTACACTCCAAAAACACAAGTAAATTAAAATTTACAAGCTTAAAAATTAAAATTTAATAATAAAAAATAAAATTTAAAATAAATCTGCCCCCTGTAGGCCTCGAACCTACGACCTTATCATTAAGAGTGATCTGCTCTACCAACTGAGCTAAGGAGGCGTAAAATTAAAATTTGAGCTGGAATTATACAATTTTTTTTTGATTTTTTTTCTTAAATATTTATTATGATTTTATAAAAGCAAATAATAAATTTTAATATCTTAGAAAAATTTTAATAATAAATAATTTTAAGATATTTTATAAATAAAATGATAACTATTATTAAAAATTTATCTTATATTTGCGATTTATTATCATTTTTAAAATATAATTCTGCCACTATTTTTTAAAATCAAGGAGATAAAATGAGAAAACTCTCATTTTTTGCTTGCGTGGCGCTTAGTTGTTGCGCGCTTAAAGCAGATGATGTTACAAACCTAGGTCAAATCAATGTAATAAGTAGCACCGGCAATGAAAATATCGATGCTAGCAAGATTAGCGTAAGAAATGCAAATCTTATAAAAGACATTTTGCGTGATGTGCCTGGCGTTTATGTAGGTGGCGAAAATGGCCTAAACCAAAAAATTTATATGCGCGGCATAAATGATCGTGGTATAAATATCACCATAGATGGTGCCAGACAAAAAGGCAATGCTTTTCATCATAGCGCTGATTTGTTATTAGACCCTGAGCTGATTAAAGCAGTAGATATTGGTCTTGGCGTGCATTCAGTTGTTGGCACAAGTGGCGCGCTTGGCGGCTCGATCGCATTTGAAACAGCAAATGCGCGCGACTTGCTTGAAGATGGGCAAAGTTTTGGCGGTAAATTAAAAGGCTCTTACACAAGCAATAATAAAAATTGGGGACAAAATTTAATTTTATTTGGAGCATATGAAGGATTTGATGCCCTAACTAGCATCAGCCACCATGGACATGATTTTGGCAAGAGCGCAAATGGTTATAGAATGGGCGGCGATGGCGATGATTTGGATTTATTATTTAAAATAGGCTACGATTTTAATGATTATGCAAGATTAGAGCTAAGTAGCCAAAGAATGCAATACGATGGTATGTATCCGCTAAAAGCTGAATGGGCAAGCCAGGGCAATCCAGTAGATACTAAATATTTTCGCGATACATACACAAGCAAATTTACTTACAATCCAAATGATTATGTGGATTTAAGCGCAAACGCTTATTATACAGATCATCATATGAAATCTAGCCTAAATGCTGGCGTTAAAACCATCGGCGCAAAAATAATCAATAAAACATTATTTCAAAGCGATGCATTTAGTAATACCTTAGTATATGGTGGTGAGTATTATCAAAGCAAATCATACAATAAAAACGCCTCAAACTATACCTTTCCAAGCAAAGGCACACTAAATATCACACGCCCTGGCTACACACAAGAAAGCATAAAAAATCCAAAAGTCCAAGATGATAAAGCAGATAGCTTTTCTTTATTTATAGAAGATCAATTTCGTTATGGCAATTTAACGCTCACACCAGGCGTTAGATTGGATCATTATGTATTACACACTATGGGCGGCGATGTTATAGGCACTATAACATCACCTGGTAGAGGTGGCAAACTCACCACCAGCCCGCTATCATCTGGCGAGCGTGCAAAATACTCTTGGAGTGAAATTTCACCAGCTTTTAGCATAGATTATCAATTAGATATGGGACTTGGCTTATATGCTAGCTACGCTAGGCTATTTCGTGGCCCAGACCCGATAGAATCAATTCGCCTAGATGGTAGCAATGTGCTAAGCATAACCACAAATGATGAATTAGAGCCTGAAACCGGGAATGCTTATGAACTTGGCATAAGATATCAAACAAATATCACCGACAATCAAAATATCAGCCTAAGCACCAAATATTTTTACGATCAATACAAAAATTTAATAGTAGAAATGGGACGAGCTGGCGAAGTTGGTATAAGACGCATAAATGGTGGCCCAGCCGATACAAATGGAGTTGAAATTAGCGCACGCTACAACATAAACGCCCTAAGCCTCGCAGCTAGCTACTCTCACAGCCGCACAAAATACAAAAATTCTAACAACAACGCAGGCTATGGTGGTGTGCTAGCGTATTCGGATTCAGGTGATAAATATACATTTAATGCCGAGTATTTCATCGCTAGCTTGGATACTTTAATCGGTTATAATTTAATCGCTGTAAATAAAATCGACACCAAAAATGGTAGCAACACAAGCTTTAAAAAGCCAGGATACGCCACTAGCGATATTTACGCCAACTGGACCCCTAGCGATGGTAAATTAAAAAATTTAGAAGTAAATTTTGGAATTTATAATTTATTTGATAAAGCTTATTGGTCCCACAGCCAACGCAGCGCAAGCGCAGATCGCGACAGTAGCATTGATTGGAGCGAGGGTAGAAGCATAAAGGCTAGCCTAAGTTATAAATTTTAATTAGATTTATTTTAAAATTTACCTAAACGCGCGCCCTAAAATTATTTAAAATTTATTGGTGACCCCTACGAGATTCGAACTCGTGTTGCCGGCGTGAGAGGCCAGTGTCCTAACCACTAGACGAAGGGGCCAAAATAAGGGCGCAATTTTATCCAAAAAAACTGAAATTAAAATTATTCTATAAATTAAAGCTATTTAAATATTAAAATTTTTAAAAAAAATTTTAATATTTTATATTATTGCCGATATAAGCTAAACTCATCTTAACACAAAGGTTACACAATGGACAACTCAGTATCTTCAAATCTTAGCTCTTTGGCTAGTATGTTTAGTGGCGCGAACAAAAACGGCCAAAATCTAAGCGAATTAACCAATCAAAATTTTGGCAAAAATTTAGACAAAAACGCCATCAAAAACGCAGCTAGCGAGCTTAGCGGCAAAGGTTTAATGCAAAATTATCAAATGCAATTTATGCAAGCAAGCTTTACTCAAAGTGGCTCAAATTTTAGCTTGCAAGTTGGGCTTGCTAGTTTTGGGGCTAGCTCTGGGCCAGCTGGTAGTAGCTTTAATGCTAGTATGACTTTATTAAATATCACCGGCTCAGTTGGCAAAGACGGCACAAACGCAAACCTTAATGATTTATTTAAAATGATAGATTTAAGCGCCATAGGTTATAGCGGCAAGCCATTAAATACTTTAAGCAAAAATGAAGCTGCCGATTTAGTAAGCGACAAGGGCTTTTTTGGTATGGAAAATACCGCAAAACGCGTGGCTGATTTTGTGATAAACGGCGCTGGCGATGATTTAGAAAAGCTAAAAGCCGGCAAAGAAGGCGTGATAAATGGCTTTAACCAAGCACAAAAACTTTGGGGTGGCAAACTCCCTGAAATATCGCAAAAAACGCAAGAACTTCTTTTGAAAATGATAGATGAACGCATCAACGAACTAGGTGGCAATGTGATGAGCTTAGAGGCTTAATCAAAATAAATAAATTTTAAACTCACTCCTAAATTTAAAATTTCGGCCTCATTATGAAAAAGTGAGGCCAAATTAAGCGCGTTTGGCGTATTTTTTTAAATTTTGCTTCGCTCTAATTTTAGCCTTGAAATAACTCGCTCTCTAAGCTATTTTTGGCAAGCTCTTTGCACTCTAAAAAACTAGACTGCGCTTTAATGAATGTTGCTTTAAATGAATATGTTTTAATGAATGTGCTTTAATGAATGTGCTGGGCGCAATTTAACGCGCGTGGGATAATTTTCTTTGCCAAGCTACTTTGGATTTTGCTAATATAAATTAAATAACTTTTGGCTTGAAATTTTAATTTGTAAAAAGATTTTACAAAAAATTGCTAGGATTTATTTTTGCCACTTAAATGATTAATTTAGCGGGCTATTATGGAATTTCTCGCTTTAATCATCAAGCCAAAACTTATCTTAGCTTTTAAAATTTCATCAAGCAAACATAGCTTTTAAAATTAAAATTTAGCTTTTTAATTTCATTAAACAAACATAAATTTTAAATTAAAATTTGGCATTTTAAACTTTAACTAGCGTGCTTTTTGATAAATTCCAAAAGTTTTTATGGGCTTTTTATACGGCAAATTTTAAAATTTATCAAGCAAAATCAACACGCCAAATAAAATTTACAAGCCAACTTCACAAAATCGCCCTATTTTAGCAAGCTTAAAGTTTATTTAAAAGCTCGCCTACTAGTTTTTCAAACTCTTCATAAGATTTTATTTTGCTTGTGTTTAACATATATTTGCCATTTATTATAAAACTTGGCGTGCCGTGGAGCTTTGCTATTTCGTAAGCTTGCGCGCTAGCATCTAAATACTGCTTGCCGTTTTGGCTTTTGGCGTAGTTTTGTATGTCCGCGCTCGTTATTTTGTGGCTTTGGTTAAAAATATCAAGGGCGATTAAATAAAACTCGCTTTCGTCTTTAAAGTTAAATTTATATTTAAAAGTAGCCTCAAAATATGCTTTTAAAATTTTATTTGTGTAGCTTTCATCATCTTTTACGCTATTAAATCCATCTCTTATATCAAGCCCTTTTGCATAGGCTAAAATTTCGTTCATTTGCTCGCCAAATTCTCCCATTTGCGCCACTTGCCATTCATAAAATGTAACATTTTGAAACTTTTGGGCTAAATTTTTCATTGTTTTAGCGCGAAAATGATTATAGCAGTGAATGCATTGATAGCTAAGCACCTCAACCACCGTGGCATTTGCATCTTTAAATTGTATGTTTTTTGGCAGTTCTTCGTAGGCTTTGGCTAGCAAGGTGCTAGTATAAAATGCGCTTATAATCAAAACTAAGGCCGTATTTTTTAGCATTCTCACTAAATTAACTTTCATTGTTTTTCTCCTTTAAGAAATTTTTTATATTTTCATAAACTAAACCCATTAAGGTTTTTCTAGCTTCAACGCTAGCCCACGCAATATGCGGGCTTAAAAGCAAGTGTTCTTTATGTTTTAGGCTTAAAAATGGATGATTTTTCGGCATAGGCTCTGTGCTTAAAACATCACAACAATAATAAATCTCTCGTTCGTCAATTTCGCGGGCTAATGCGTTTTCATCTACTATCGCGCCACGGCCAAAATTTGCCAAAATTGTCCCATTTTGTAACTTTTGTATCGCATTTTTATTAAAAAGATTTTGTGTTTTTTCATTTAATGGAGCGTGAATACTTATAATGTTATATTTTAGGACATCTTCAAAATTTACTCTTTTGTATTCGTTGTTATTGTTTTTACCGCTAGTTGAGTAATAGCAAACATTGCAATTAAAAGCGCTAGCGATTTTTGCAACCGCGCGCCCTATATCGCCAAAGCCCACAACGCAAAAGCTTTTATTTGCTAGCTCGTAAATTTTAGCCTGTAAATGCACGAAAACTTCGCTATTTGCCCAGCCATTTATATCCTTACAATAGCTATCATAATAGCTCGTGTGATTTAATAAAGCCAGCAAACTCGCAAAGCACTGCTGGGCGACTGAGTTTGTAGAGTAGTTAGCCACATTTTTTACGACTATACCGCTTTTTGCGCAAAATTCCAAGTCGATATTATTCGTACCAGTTGCCGTTAAAGCAATTAGCCCTACTTTGCTATTTTCAAGCTCATTTTTGCCAAGGCAAACCTTGTTTGTGATGATTATATCAGCATCTTTTATGCGCCCTTTTACTTCGTTTTGGCTAGTAGTTTTATAGCTAATAAACTCGCCCAAGCTAGCAAACGCGCCCAAATCAGTATCGCGCCCTAAGGTATCCGCATCAAGCAGCACTATTTTCATCACTCCCACCTTTTATATAAATCATTTTTTACGCCCAAAATATCTAGCCATTTGCCGATTATAAAATTTTGCATTTCATCCCCGCTATAACTTGCCAAAACAGGCGGAGCCATTATCACGCCAAGTTTTGCAAGCGCGCTCATTTGCTCTAAGCTTATAATGTTTAATGGCATTTCACGCACGCCTAAAACCAGCTTGCGCTGCTCTTTTATCATCACGCTAGCAGCGCGGGTAAGCAAACTATCACTTAATCCACAAGCGATTTTGCCAAGGCAATTTATACTACACGGAGCAATAATCATCGCCTCAAATCCGCTACTACCGCTTGCTGGGCTAGCCCAAATTTCGCTTTCTATATTAATTTTAGAATACAAATTTTGAGCTATCACTTCATCGCCAAGGGCTAAAAGTTCGGCTTTTGTGGCTGTTTTTAGACTAGATGGATTAAAATTTGTGCTATTTGTTAAACTCTCACAAGCAAGCGAAATTTTAGCATTTTGGCTAAAAATCACGCAAACATCGCATTTTGCATCAAATAAAGCATTTGCTGTTTTTATGCCAAATAAACCAAGGCTAGCCCCGCTAATTCCTACTATTACTTTCATCAATCTACTATAATATGCCCTACAAATTTTGAAAAATTATCTATAATCTCAGCCCCGCGCCTAAATCCAAGCGCACAACCCTCAAAGGCAAAAAACACGCCAGCTTGATATTTTTGCCCTTTTTCATCTTGGTTAAAATCATAATATTCTTGGTATAAAAATTTGCCATTTTCGTATTCTCCGCCGTTTTTTTCTAGCACGGCTCCATCTTGGCTGATTATGCTTACATTTGCGCCCTCTCTTGCTAAAAATGGCTTTTTAACTTGCTTTTTATTAGCTAGTGGCTCATAGCTTGAATGGAGCAAAAGCGGGTGATTAGGATATAAATCCCATAAAATTTTCATTATGCCCTTGCTTTGAAACAATAAAGTATAAGCTGGATTTAAGATTATGGCTTTTTGGTTTTTTATTATATTTTGTAAAATCAGCCCAAGCTCGCCCTCATCAATAGCTATTTGCTCCCAAGGGATTAGCTTAAATAAAAACTCATAATTTTGCCCATCTACAAAAATTCCATTTTCATCATCAAAGCTAATCTCGTGAATATAAGCAAAACGCGTATTAAAGCCTGCGCGATTAGCACAAGCTTGTATTAGCCTTGTCGTTGCTTCATCTTCGCTATTTCCCTCAATACAAGTAAATAAAATTTTATATGGATTTTGCGCATAAAGCTCATCAAACTCGCTAGTATCATCATCAAGCGTCATTAAGCGTTTAAAATTTTCTACCAAGCCATCAAATAAATCATTAAATTGCGCGGCTTCATCTAAGCCATTTTGTTTAAGAATTGCCCATTGTAAAATAGCAGTTTCAAACACAGCCGTTGGCGTATCAGCATTAAACTCAATCAGCTTTATAGGCTTACCATCAAGCCCGCCAGCCAAATCAAAACGCCCATAAAGATGCCAATGGACATCATTTTCCCAGCTTTGCTTAATTAAATCTATCAAATTATAAGGTATGCCAAGCTCAAAAAATAAATCATTATCTATTACATATTGAGCAGCATTTACAAACATATCATATAGCTGATTTACAGCCTCGTAATACTCATCTGCTTGTTTGCTTGAAATTTCTACTAATTCAGCCGAGGCATAAGGCGTGCCATCATTATCTGTATGCCACGAAAAGCCAATGCTTTCTAAATACTCCGTGCTTATAGGCATTGTTTTTTGGATTTTCATTATTTATCCTTTTGTAAATTTTAATTATTTAAGTTTGTATTTTTTAGCTTTTCTAGCATCATAAACTCTGGTCTATACTCAAAATGCATAGTATCAAAATGCTCCCAGCGTCCGCCCCAAATAAAGCCATTGCGTTCAAAAATTTCAATTATTTGCGCTGGCAAGGCGTTTTTGTATTTTTTATGCCAACGCCAATAAGTGCTATGATCTACGCCTATATCAATCGCTATGCCATATGCGTGCGCGCTTAGAGCATTAGTGCCAGCAATTACGCGGTATTTAAAAGTCCCGCTATCTTTTAATAAATTTTTTAATTTTGGATTTTGTTTTGCAAGTAAGCTTAATTCAGCGCTTACTCGCTCTAAGGCATCGGCTGCGCCGTTTTTAGCATTAAACTCCAAAGGCTTATCAAAAACGCCTTTTAGCCAAATTATTTTTTTAAGATTAGCTTTAATTTCGCTTTCATTTTTACCATAAATTTCATCAAAAAGTTCATAAATTCTAACCCTGCCAGCATCGTTTCGTGGCGTATTTAATCCCTTATAAAGCCCATAAGGCAGGCTAAATATCGCGCTAGCATTTATATCGCTATAACTAAGCACCCTAGCATTATCAAAGCGAATTTCATCATTAACAATTCTCACTCCATAAGCATGTTCTAAGGCGATTTTTTGGGGATCTATTATAAGAGTCGCCGAACTTAGGCGCGATAATAAAAGCGCTTCATCTTTTATATCTTCATAGCCTTTGCCTAGCTCTAAATCCGTGATGGCGGTTTTTGCTACCAAGGCACGGCCATTTTGTGCGGTGCGAATCCCCCAAACATTATGCACAGCTTCATTGCCACCAGCATAAATCATCACATGCCCTGGCATTACTAAAAGGCTAGTAAGCCCTAGCATTTTGTTGTTTAATAAAATTTGCTTTTGTTTATTGTTTAAATTTTTTAATTTTATATTTGTACCGATTTTGCCTTGTTGTTGCGAGTTTCTAGGTAGCCATAAACCAAAACTAGCAAAAAAATCTTTTGTAAATAGCGAGCAGTCCCTAAGCCACCATTGTCCGCCCCAGCCGTATTTTTGGCCTATTAATTCATTTGCCATATTTTTTAGATTTTCGTCATTTACCATTAAAAAGTGCGAACCTATGCCTTTTGGAATGTTAAATTTTAATGCATTTTCACCAATTTTGCCATTAAAATAAAATCTCCGCGCATCTTCGCTAGTGTATGGGAAAATCGTGCCTATTCTAGATCTAATCTGGCTAGCAAATTTTCTAGCGGTTTTGGTTTTTTTAGCTTTATGTAAGGTTTTGCTAGTTGTGATTATATTTATGTCCTCTTTAATAAAAACAGCAAAATTAAAATTTCTATAAGTTTTTTGAGCATTTTCATCTAAAAGCATTAGATCCTCGGCCTTTACAAAGCTATAAAAAGCGTCTGTGCGCACAAATGCCCATTTACCATCCTTGCTATAATGAAGCACCATAACAGGCACAAACGCCCCAAGCACGGATTCTTGTAATAAATCAAAATTTTGATTTGTAGCGTCTATTTTTGAGCCATAAAGTCGCTCATTTGTTGGGAGATTGCGCGCTAAGGTTGGTCTAATTATAATCGCGCCTTGATTAATGCTAGCATAAGATTTGGCATTTGCGTTAGCATATAAGGCTTTAAACCATTTTTTGCTGCGTTTTTTGCCCTTTTCATTAAAACCTTTTTTATAATAATTTAACGCCCACATACTTTCTTTAATCTCAGCAATGCTATTTTTATCCCAAGCGCGAAATAACTGCTCTAAATAGCGATTTTCATCTAGCTTGATATTATAAGGATAAACCTGCTCTAAATCATTTGCGTTTTGGCTGATAAAAGGATCAAGCAAACTTGGGGCAAGTCCGCTATTTTGCGCGTTGTAGCGAGTTGGCAAAAGCGTTGTGTTTAGCTCTAATTCTTGCTTTTCATCTAAAATGCTTTTGGGATTTTTGCTAGCACAAGAAATCAAAAAAATACTAGAAAATAAAAAAATCAGTAAAATTTTAATTTTTTTCATTTATAGCCTTGTTTTAAAATTTAAAAAAAGGCTATAATTGTAGCAAAAAATCTAAGGTTTTATTGCGTGTTAGGGCAAATTTTAGAGATTTTAGAAAAGAAAAAAGCTGTATTTTTAACAGGTGGTGGTGGCGTTGGAAAAAGCTATTTAACGCGCCAAATCATAGAGCATTATGAAAAAAACAATAAAGCAGTAGTAGCCCTTGGCAGCACAGGCATAAGTGCTGTAAATATCGGCGGAATCACAATCCACAGCTTTTTTAGCTTTGGTATAAGCAAGGATTTAAATGAACTTAGCCAGCTTGATAAAAAGCAAATACAAAAATTACAAGAATTAAATGAGATTATTAAAAAAATAGATTTATTGATAATTGATGAAATTTCAATGGTGAGTGCTGATTTATTTAATATGATAAATTACAGGCTAAATCGTGGCTTTAATGGCGCGTTGCTTTTGGTTGGGGATTTTTATCAATTAGCGCCGGTGCAAAAAGGCGTAAATGGCTTAGATGATAATGCAAAATTTACACAAAATCTTTTTAACACAAGCATTTATGCATTTAGCTCGCATTCGTGGGAGATGATAAATCCACAAAATGTGCTTTTGCTTCATTCAAAACGCACTAATGATTTGGAATTTTACGCTCTTTTAAATGAATTAAGAATTGGGATATTAAGCCAAAAATGCTTGGAGTTTTTGCGTTCTTGCTTAATAAGCCCAACAAATCAAGCACCAAAAGACGCCCTAAGACTTTTTGGGGTTAATAAAAAAGCAGATGCTGTTAATAAAGCACGCCTAAATGAAATAAAAGCGCGACTTTACAGCTTTGAAGCTAGCGTTGAAATACTTGATAAAAAATTAAGCGAGCAAGCCATTTTAAAATGGATCCAAAGCATTACCTTGCCACAAATTTTAGAGCTAAAAGTAGGCGCGGAGGTGATATTTTGTGCTAATAAGCGCGGTAGTTTTTACAATGGCGAGCGCGGCGCGATAGTTGAAATTAATGATGAAATCATAAAAGTAGCCAAAAAAAATGGCGTGATTGTAGAAGTTAGCAAGAGCGTTATTGAGCTAAACGAATACGCAAATAATGGCGATGAAATCATAAGCATTCAAAGAGCAAAATTTATCCAATACCCCTTGCGCCTTGCATACGCCATCACCATACATAAAAGTCAGGGTATGAGTTTAGATGAGTTTGTGTGCGATATTGATGATATTTTTGCGCGCGGGCAATTATATGTCGCGCTTTCAAGAGCCACAAATCCAAAAGGGCTATTTTTGCATTTTAGTGGGCGCAATCTAGCCTGGCATTTACAAAAAAGCATTGCTTGTGATAGCGATGTGAGCGCATTTTATCAAAATGCAAAGTTTTTAAAAGAGAGCTAAGATGATGAGATTAAAATTTATAATTTTAGTTTTGGGCGCATTTTTAAACGCCCAGCAAATCAATATAGAAAATTTTCAAAGCGATTTGTATTCTAAAAACAGCACAAATTTTAAAAAAATTGTGCTAGATATGCAACTTACAAGCACGCAAAATGCCAATCAAGCACAGCTAAAAGATGCGCTAAATGTGATAATTGGTAGCTTTTATGCTGAGGATTTAATGACTAGCAAGGGCAAAGAAGCGCTAAAAGGCGCCCTTATTCAATACTCAAAGCAAAAATACAATATCAAAATCGAGCGCATTTATATTTTAGCCTTAAAATTTGCGCCTGATATCGATATAAATGCCTTAAAAACGCTAATAGAGCAAAAATGCCAAACTAGCTTAAACGAAACAAACTCCAAACAAAACGCCCAAAAATCCGCCCAAAAGCTAATACAAGAACAAATGAAAAATAACGCAAAAATCATCGATGGCATAAAAGATTTTGGCGATATTGATTTTTATCAATAATTTTACTACGCCCTTGCTAGCAGGATTTAAAATTTTAAAATTTAAGCGCGGATTGGTTTAAATTTTAAACTAAAATTTTGCGCTAAAATTTACGCACAAATTTTAATCCATACCACGCTTTTAGCTAGCAAAACGCCCTTAAATCAACCAAATTTCAAAATTTACGCCAAACTTTAATCACGCTTTTCAGCCAAATTTAAAATTTCAAGCAAATTTTAATCAATCTTTATAGGCGAAGCAAAAACAAACTCCCTTGCATCGCCCTCTACTGGATTTATATTCATAGAATTATTTTGGATCTTAACCAAATAGCATTGTTTTGCTATCATAAAATCCTTTGCAACCCCGCCTAATTCATTCTCCCAGGCTTTTATAAACTCGCTTGGCTCTTTTATTACGCGTTTTAAAAGTTCGCCTTTTTCTAAACTTAGCTTTTTTAAATCATAATCCCACCAGGCAATTTTTTCTAAATCCGCGCATATTTCATCTTTAAAGCGCATTTTGACTATTTTGGCTGGATTACCAGCTACTACGGCATATGCTGGCACATCTTTTGTGATTACTGAATTAGCTGCGATTACGGCGCCATTTCCTATGCGAATCTTTTTTGCGCCCGGAGCAAAGGCATTTGCGCCTATCCACACATCATTGCCTATAAAAGTAGGCGCAGGCCACCAATCATAATCATCCAAACCCTTACAAGGCGTGGCTAAATTACCGCTTGAATGCATGCTAGCAAAATAATTATTTATGCTAAGACTGCTAGTTATATGATTCATAGGATGTTGTCCCATACCAAAGCCAAGATTTGTGCTAAGCGAACAATACCGCCCAATATAACAATTTCTCATCACAGAGCCAGCATTTACATAACTAAATGCCCCGCCAAAACCATGCGTAAAAAACACGCTCTCATGCAAGCAAAACGGACGCTCATAAATAAAATTAGCATTCGCATAAGTCCTGCCAAGCAACAACAAACCATAATCTCTGCTTAAAATTTCATTCATCTTTATCCTTAAAAATATTCGTTTATTTCACGCTTGCTTAGCTCCCAAGTGCCAGTTTCTACCCATTCATCAACCTTACAAAAACGACAAAATGCCGCAGGTTTTGCGATGAATTGTAAAATTTCATTATAATCGCGCGCTTTATGAATATCAATATAATCATTCTTGCTAACTTCTAAGGCTTTTTTAAGCTCACCTTTTTTCTCAAAATACTTATTAAAATGCTGTATATTGCCAATAATCGAGCAGGTATAAAGCTTGCCATCGCGAAGTAGAGTGCATGAATTAGCAATCCCACAACACATAAAATTTGTCCTAGCATTTTGCCTGCCATTTTCATCAAGGGCAAAACGGCGAAAGGTTTTTTGATTAGGTTCGCCACCATCAAACCACTCAAACTCACAAGCGTATTTGGCGATTTTAGCATTCACACTATCCCAATCAATCTTTAAAGGATACGGCGTGGGCGCGATTATTACGCCTTGTGCGGCTGCGGTTTTATAAAACTCATCATTTTGCTTTGGCAAAAGCACTCCATTTGTTACTAATTTTATTATGGCATTTGGGAAGTATTTGCGCGTTAAAATCATTATTTCATTTACTTTTGGGTGTAAAAGTGGCTCACCGCCCATTAAGTGGATTTTGCCTACTAATTTATCGCTAAGATCGCTAAGCCTTGCAAAATCACGCTCTAAAATTTCTAAATCAATTAATTCTTTACTAGCTAACTGGCTAAAATGCGAACAGCCCTTACAATTTAAATTACAATGCTCGGCTAATTGAATCTCAACCAAACCTATATAAGCTTGTGGCAAGGTGCGCAAAAATCCGTGCCTTAAAATTTTAAAATGTTTTATTAAAGAATTAAAATTTTCGGCAAGCAAATTAAAATTTTGGGCTAGTTCATTGTGGGCAGCGCCTAATTGCTTATGGTTTGTTATTAAATCATTGTGCGCTTTGGCAAGGATTTGTATGTTTTGTTCTATTTGCTTAATTTCTTGGGGGGGGTATGTATTTGGCTTTGTGCGCTAGCTAAATCACCTGTTTTTTCCATAATTATCCTTATTTTGATTTTGGGGCGCGATTATAGCATATTTATATAATGGCGATAAAAATTTTAATTTAAAAACGCAAAAAGGCATAAATTTTAATTTAATTTAAAATTTTTTGCTAAAATCGCGCAAAAATGAATTAAAATAAGCTCAACTAACATTACAAAAATCACAAAGGCGCATTTTGTCAAGCATAGTAGAAAATTTACACATTTACATAATTATTACCGGCGCCATACTTTTTGTAAGCGTTTATTCAAGCAAAATCACCCAAAAAATCGGCGTGCCATTGCTTTTAATATTTTTAGGACTTGGTATGCTTTTGGGCGAAGAAGGCCTAGTTGGCATACGCTTTTCAAACTCGCTCTTAGCACAAGCTGTTGGCACTGTGGCTTTGATTTTTATACTTTATAATGGCGGGTTAGAGACGCGTTTTGCTGATATTAAAAGTGTGATAGTAAGCGGGGTGATTTTAGCTACTTTTGGCGTGGCAATAACTGCTGTGATAATGGCTTGTTTTATATATTTTGTGCTTAATTTTAGCTTTTTAGAAGCGCTTTTGCTTGGCTCTATTGTAAGCTCGACAGATGCGGCTGCTGTTTTTATGATACTGCGCACACAAAAAATCGTCTTAAAGCGCGGTTTAGGCGAACTTTTAGAGCTTGAAAGCGGCTCAAACGACCCTATGGCGATATTTTTAACCATTACAATCTTACAGCTTATTTCTTTACAAAATAGTGGCGATGGCATAGAGCTTTCTAATTTGGCCTTAAATTTTACCTTACAATTTGGCGTTGGTATCGCGCTTGGCATCGCATTTGGCTGGCTTTTCCCAAAGCTTTGCGATCGCTTAGGCTTAATGCAAAATGGGCTTTATTCGCTAATTAGCGTGGCTTGGCTTTTTATAATGTTTGGGCTTTCAAATCTACTTTGGGGCAATGGTTTTCTTACAATTTACATAGCTGGAATTTTAAGCAACCGCTATATTTTTGCGCATAAAGAAAGCATTTTGGCTTTTCACGAAGCACTTGCTTGGATGATGCAAATTATCGTGTTTTTAACGCTTGGGCTTTTGGTTTTGCCCTCAAATCTACCATCTGTGGCTTTTGAAGCTTGTATTTTATCTCTTGTGCTGATGTTTATTGCGCGTCCTTTGGCTGTGTTTTTGGGGCTTGGTTTTTCGCGTTTTGGGCGCAATGAAAAACTTTATATCTCATGGGTTGGCTTGCGCGGTGCCGTGCCTATTATACTTGCTACTTATCCTTATGTTTATGCCCTGCCTGAAAGCGATATGATATTTAATATAGTCTTTTTTGCCGTTTTAGTATCTGTGCTAATCCAAGGTATGAGCATTAGTTTTATGGCCAAAAAGCTAGGCGTAACAGAATAAATTTTAAAATTTCAAGGCTAAAAATGAAAAAATATAGCTATGATGAGTTTAGCATTGATTGTAAAAAGCTATCACAGCAAATAAAGGCTGATTTTAACCCAGCTTGTATCGTAGCCATATCGCGTGGCGGACTTAGCTTAGCCCAGCGCCTTGGGCATTTGCTTGGCATTAGGGCTGTATTTTGCATAAATGCCTCGCTTTATAACGACCAGCAAAAAAGCACGCTGAAAATTTATAATATACCAAATTTATCTGGCTTTGAAAATGCGCTAATTTGCGATGATATAGTAGATAGTGGCCAAACATTGCTTGGCGTTTTAGATGTTTTAAGGCAAAATTTTAATACTTGCGAGCTAAAAACGGCTAGCTTATTTTACAAAAAAAGCGCGCAAATAAAACCTGATTATTTTATAAATTTTACTGATGAATGGATAGAGTTTGCTTGGGAGGCGCTTTAAAATTTGCTTAAAATTTGCCTATTAAAATTTGTTTATTAAAATGTGCCTAAAAACCTGCGTTAAATTTCTTTAAAATTTGCCCAAATTTTAAAACGCATTAAAATTTGGCGTGCTTAAACGCCAAAATTAATTTTTACTTATCTTTTTAAATCATTTACAGTTTGAAGCATAGAATCGCTTGTGGTAATGGCCTTTGAGTTTGCTTCATAAGCGCGTTGGCCAGTAATTAGCTCTGTCATTTCTTCTACTAATTGCACATTACTCATCTCCACAAAACTTTGCTTGATTTGCCCTAAGCCATCTTGGCCTGCTATGCCTGCTATTGGCGCGCCACTAGCTGCTGTTTGTAAAAAATTATTATCGCCTGTTGCGTGCAAACCCGCTGGATTTACAAAATTTACTAATTCTATTTGACCGATTTGTTGCATTTCTTGGTTGCCAGGTTGTAAAACAGAAACCGTCCCATCAACACCCACTGAAATTTGCGTAGCATCAGCTGGGATATTCATTTGTGGCATTAGCGCATAACCATCGCTATTTACTATATTGCCATCTCCATCTAATTTCCACGCGCCATTTCTTGTGTATGCGATAGTCCCATCTGGTAATTGAACCTGAAAAAAGCCATTGCCAGCAATTGCCATATCTAAATTATTGCCAGTTTCTTTAAAATAACCTTGCCCAAATAGCTTAGTTACGGCTGTTGGGCGCACGCCAAGGCCTACTTCTATGCCTGTTGGGCTAGTGGTTGTGGTGCTTGTTGGCGTGCCAGAATATTGCATCACTTGATACATCAAATCCGCAAATTCTGCGCGATTTTTCTTATAGCCTATTGTATTTACATTTGCTATGTTATGCGAGGTTGTATCTACTTGGGTTTGTTGTGCTATCATACCAGTAGCAGCTGTGTATAAAGATCTTAACATTTTTTATCCTTTTAAAATTTATGCCCGCACGCTTGCTAGCTTGCTTATGGCTTCGCTATTTAAATCATTCATATGCGTTGTCATAACCTTTTGGTAAGTTTCTACCATTCTTTGGGTTTGGATTAGATTTACCATTTCAGTTACTGGATTTACATTTGACATTTGCGCTATGCCTTGTTTAAAGGCTGCGCTTATTTCGTTATCTTCTATATCTTCAATGCGTGGGAATTTATATAAATTATCGCCATCAGGCATTAAATCTCTAATTTCTCTTGGCACTGCCACGAAAAAACGCCCCAAAAGCACATCATCGCCATAAACTTCTCCATTTTGCGTTATTGTTAGTGCTACATCTGGTGGCACTTGTATGCCACGGCGGCCATCTGGCGTGTTAGCATAAGCACTATCCATCACGCGATATCCATCTTTTGTAACGATAAAACCTTCATCATCAAGGTTTAATGAACCATTTTTGCTTAATCTTAAATCGCCATTTGGGGTTTGAACCATCAAAAAGCTATCATCGCGCGTAATGGCTACATCTAGCGCATTTGTGCTAGCTTTCATCGCCCCAGCACTATAATCAGTATAACGCTCATTTATATTTGGCACTCTATTTATACTACGAGATAAAAATTTCGCCGCATCTTTGGTGTGATTTTGTAAGGGCAATTCATCGCGCCTGTCTTTAAAAATGCGCTCAAAATCGGCTATTACGACATCTTGGCGTTTATAGCCCATGGTATTTACATTAGCTAAATTTTGAGTGATTACATCAAGGCGGTTAAACTGCGTAACCATCGCGCCAGCTGCTTGATAATATCCATTATTCATAATTTTGCCTTAGTTTTTTGTAATTTTTTTAGCTCTAAGCAAAAGCCATTCCAAAAAAATTTTAAATAAAATTCTATAAATTTACTAAACCTTGCTAAAATCTCGCCGATTTTTTACAACTTACATTTTAACCCATAGATCTTACTAAGGAGAGTAAATGACCGCAAAAGAACTAACCATCGCAATTGATGAGCTTTTTAAAGAAAACACCAAAGGCTATGTAACCTTTGAAAAGCTAATACGCCTTTTTGATAAAGCCCCAAACGCAACCCAAATCAAAAAAATCTCCGAACTTAGCAAAAAATACAAAACGGCTTTAATAAGCGCGGCCGAAGCTACCAAATTAAAAGAAAAAGAAAGCAAAAAAGCCAGCGCAACTAAAAAAAAATTAAGCGATGAAGAAGTAGAAAAAGAGCTAGATTTAAGCACCGAAACCGATCTTTTAGAATGGTCGCGCTCAGATAGCCCGGTTAGAATTTACTTGCGCGAAATGGGTCAAATTTCATTATTAAATAAAGACGAAGAAGTAGAAATTAGCAAAAAAATCGAGCTTGGCGAGGATACGATTTTAGATGCTTTTTGCTCTGTGGCGTATTTGATTGATTTTATCCTAAGCTATAAAGAACCGCTAATAAATAGAGAAAGGCGCGTAAAAGAACTATTTAAAAGCTTTGATGAAGAAGGCGAAGAAGATGAAGATATAGATGAAAACGATGAAAATGATTTTGATGAAACAGAAGATGCCAAAAAAATCAAACAAAAAAAGCACGACAAAAGAGCAATAAAAGTAGAAGAAAGCTTTAAAGCCCTAGAAAAAGCCAAAAAAGAATGGCTAAAATCAATGCCACAAAATAGCCTAAGCCAAGCAAAAGAAGAAAACCTACAAGCCAAACTAAACCTATACTTTAAGAAAAAAATTCTTAAAGAAAAACTTGTAGATTTAGGGCCTACAAGCAAGCTAATAAATGAAATTGTCCGCTCGATAGAAACTGCCCTAAAAAGCGATGATGATTTTAAAAAAGATCTCCAAAGCCTAGAATACCGCCTAAATCTATGCTCAGCAAAACTCCGCGAAGAACACAACGCCATCTTAAAAGACATCACAAATCTTAGCAAAGATGAAATATCCGCGCGCGTAAGCGAAGCAACAATGGTAAATACCTATGTAAGCATTCAAAAGCTTTTTAAAACAAAAGAAGCGTCAAAATCCGGCTTTAACCTAGACCAAAACGAACTTAAAATAGTCTTAGATCAAATAAAACGCGGTAAAAATATCTCAGACAATGCCAAGGCTAAGATGGCAAGGGCGAATTTGCGCCTTGTTGTAAGCATAGCCAAACGCTACACTAACCGCGGTTTGCCGTTTTTGGATTTAATTCAAGAGGGCAATATCGGGCTAATGAAAGCCATTGATAAATTTGAATACAAAAAAGGCTATAAATTTTCAACCTATGCCACCTGGTGGATTCGCCAAGCAATCAGTCGCGCCATAGCCGACCAAGCGCGCACTATTCGCATTCCAATCCATATGATAGAAACTATAAACCGCATAAATAAAATCACGCGAAAATACATCCAAGAACAAGGCAAAGAGCCAAGTATTGATGAATTAGCAAAAGAAGTAGGATTAAGCGTAGATAAGGTTAAGCAAGTAATTAAAATCACCAAAGAGCCAATTTCACTTGAAGCCCCAATTGGTAGCGAAGATGACGGCAAATACGGTGATTTTGTAGAAGATAAAAGCTCTGTTAGTCCATTAGAGCAAATTTTAAAAGACGATTTAAGAGAGCAAATCGAAGAAGTGCTAGCTCAACTAAACCCAAGAGAGCGCGAGGTGATAAAAATGCGCTTTGGCTTGATGGAAGATCAAAGCGATTTAACCCTTGAAGAAATCGGCAGAGCCGAAAACATCACCAGAGAGCGCGTGCGCCAAATAGAAAGCTCAGCCATTAAAAAATTGCGCTATCCAAAATTTGGCAGAAAGCTCAAAAACTACATAATGGGCAATTCTTAAATTTTAATTTGCAAAATTAATGCCAAGAACTTGCGGGAGTTTGAAATTTTAAAATGCTTGAAATTTTAAAATTTTTAAAATTTTAACTTTTGCTACCGCAAGTTTTAAATACTAGCCGAATTTTTGGGTTTAAATTTTTTAAAGAAGTAAAATTTTAAAATGCCTAAAAATGCCAAATTTTAAATAAAAAGAAAAAAAATGAATAAATTTCGCCAAATCGCATTTTCCGTTCTCCGTAGCTTACAAGATAGGCACATTTACCATTACGCGGCCTCGCTTAGTTTTTATAGCGTTATGGCCATTATTCCTTTTATTTTTCTTTCTCTCTCGCTTTTTACGCAAATGCCAAGCTTTAAAGAATATTATAATTTAATAATGAATTTTGTCGCTGGCTCGCTTTTGCCAGCACATCAAGAAATAGTCGGCGAGCATTTAGAAAATTTCTTACAAAACAGCTCAAAGCTTGGTATAACAGGCCTTGTGGCTATGGTGATAACTAGCTTAATGTTTTTTTCAAATTTTGAGTTTGTTGTAACTACGCTAGCGCGCACCAAAGCGCGTAGTTTTTGGACTAGGGTTAGCGTTTATTGGACGCTAATGACGCTAATGCCACTAGCTCTGGCTTCAAGCTTTTATCTTTCGCATTTTGTGCAAAAAATGCTTAATGCTAGCGCATTTACTAAAAATATTAATTTTTTAGAACTCTTGCCCTTTTTGATAATTTTGGCGATTTTTTCGGTAACTTATGCTATTTGCATTAACCGCAAAATCCCGCTGTGGCGTATTTTTGGCGTTGGGTTTATAGCTAGTGGGGTGTGGAATATTTCAAAATTATTTTTCATAAGCTATGTTTTTTATAACAAAAGCTATGAAAGCATTTATGGCTCACTATCAACGCTGCTTTTTTTCTTTGTGTGGCTTTATGTAAGCTGGATTATATTTTTATTTGGGCTAAAAGCTTGCGTTTATGGGCTAGATACTGCCCTAGATGACCAAGATAGCCCACAAAACCCAAACGCACAAATACAAATCCAAAACCCAAACAACGCTCACACAAAATCAGCAAAAGGCAAGAAAAATCAATGAAAATTGGTGTTTTTGATAGCGGAGTTGGCGGGCTTGGCGTGCTTTATGAGAGTTTTTTATGCCTTAGGGACGCTAGCTTTATTTATTATGCTGATAGAGATAATGTGCCTTATGGAGTGCGCACAGATGATGAAATACGCGAGCTTTTAAGCCAGGCTTTAAATTTTTTAATAGCCCAAGGTTGCCAGGCTATTATCATAGCTTGTAACACAGCTAGCAGCGTAGCAAATAATGAATTTAGAGCAAGGTTTAAGGCTAAAATAATAGCAATGGAGCCAGCCATAAAACTAGCTCTTGATACTCACAAAAACGCCCATATAATCATCGCCGCTACCCCACTAACCATAAAGGGACAAAAGCTAAAAACCTTGCTAGCAAGCCTTGATAGCAAGGGCGTGGATTTACTAGCCTTGCCAAAATTAGTAGAATTTGCTGAGTGCGGAGAGTTTGAGCCAGATTATCTAAAAAGCCTAGACCTTTCAAAGTGTGATATATTCGTGCTTGGCTGCACGCATTTTAATTATTTTAAAAAAGCGATAAAAAACTTAAATCCAAATATCAGCTTTATTGATGGCAATTTTGGCACGGTTAAAAATCTAGCCAAAACGCTAAATTTAGAATTAATAAAACGCGAAAATTGCGATATTAGCGAGATTTTAGAACGCACTGAGTTTTTTATATCTAAACGAAAAGCAAATGAAAGTGAAATGGCTTTAATAAAAAAATGCTTAAACTGGCTAAAAACAGCGCACGAAATCAACTAATTTAAGTTTATTAACACTAAAATTTTAAATTATCAATCCAAAATCAGCAAATCCAAAAATAATCAAACCTGCCTAATATCAAAGCGCACCAAGCCCGCTAAGAGTGTAAAAACACAAATTTTACAATTTATTTTATCATAGCGCCAAAAAAGCGCCTCAAAAAAGCGCACCGTATTTTTAGCCTAGCTATAATGTTTCTTTCATATAAGTGGCTAATGGCACTTAAGAGCATTCATCTTAACCACTAAAGATGATTGAGATTTCTGCTGTGATTTTGGTGATCCTTTGCTACTTGTGTCGCGCTACGCGCCTATTTAAAATTTGCTCCGATTGCTCGCTTTTTTGCTTGTTTTTATTTTCGTCGCAAAACTTCATTGCTAGCACCGCTCTATCTCGTATATGATTTTGTATTGGCTCTAGCCACTCGTCATCTAAGTTAAATTCGGCGTGCTTTTCAAACTCGAATTTACTAAGCTTTTCTAAGCCCTCTAAGTGCCTATCGCTTACTGCTAGTTTTAGTTGCGCGTCAAAAATATAGCCGAAAAATGAAGTAGTTTCGGCTAATGCCGCATTTATATCGCTTAATTCGGATTTTATTAAAAGATTTATTATTGATAAGCCGTTATCGAATATCGGCGCTGATCGTAGCGGCGCGCCCGTATCGTTATCAATCATCATACCGAAATTTCCCAAATGCCTATCGGTATTGTAAATAATAGCATCAAATAGCAATAAATCTTCTAACTTTTCTTTTCCGTATATTTTTGCGACGGCATTTACCAGTTCGTTACCTCGCGCTCTCTTATCGCGTTCGGATAAAAAATAATATATCGGCACATAACCCTCTTTTTGGCTAGTAAAAATTTTACACGAGCTTACTAACTCATCGTGAAATTTTCGCAAATCGTATTTTATATGCTCAAAGCCTAAAACTTTTGCGACCTGCGCCATATAAAACTCTGCGTAAGCTTCCCTGCCGCCGTTTGCGTAAGCCTCGCTAGAGCCTTTATAAAGATAAATTCCGTTCCACTCCCGGTACCAGCATTTTTTAAGCATACCGTTAGTCGTATATTCGGGCGAGGATGTAAAGCCGCTTACTTTATGGTTCATACCGCTAAAAGCGACCAGCGATAAGGCTTCGTCAAATCTATTATCGTAAAGATTATAATCGCTCCATTTATAATCCGCGCCAGCTGGAGTAATCCAAAAGGTATCGTTTAGACTAAGCGCTAAAGATACATTAACATAAGCCATAAAGTCGCTTTTACCTTGCTGCGCGTAAGAGGACACGATATTTTTAACGAATTGCCTATTTTTGGGAATTTTTCTGTTTTCAATCCAAGATTTTAAAGATTTTTTTAAGTCGTCTTTATTGATAGCTCTAGGTAAATTATCGTTCCTAATATCGACATTTAATACGGCTTGTTCGGCTATGTCTTTACCTAAAGCCTGCGTTTGAATATCGCCAACTTCAAATCTTAAAATAATCTCGTCTTTATTTTTTAATTGATAAAACATTTATTTTCCCGCACAAATGCTTACAAAAACACAAATTTTAAAATTTATCATCGCGCCAAAACTAAAAAAGCCCGCCAAAAAACCGCGCCAAAAAGCCCGCCAAAAGCATTAAACAAAAAGGCCTAAATCAAGCCTAATTTATAAATTTTAATCAAGCTATGCTTATTTCTTTAATATCGCCAAGCTCTAAAAACGCGCCATAAACCGCGCTGATTAAGGCCTTGCGATTTTGGCGGATTTTTTCATTTTCATCATTTATCATTACATTTTCAAAAAAGTCATCAATGCTGTTTTTTAGGCCAAAAAGCTTACTAAAATACTCTTTTGGCTCGCTTTTATCGAGTTTTAAAGCCACAAATGCGCTAAATAAAGCCTTTTCGCAAGGCTCTTTTAATAAACTCTCATCTACTTTTTGAGAAATTATTTCGCCTTTTAGGATATTTGCTAGGCGCTTAAAGGTGTCAAAATTCTTTTCAAAATCCTGGCTTTTGCTTAGATTTTCTAGGGCGTCAATGCTAGCATTTAGGCTTTTGAGATCGCAAGTTTTTGAGTTTAGAGCGGCTTTGATTATAGACGGGTTCGTATCTTTTAGCGCATAAAGCCTTTCTAAAATAAAATCTTTTAAAATTTTAATATCAAAATCTTTATAAAGCGGTTTTATCGCTGCTAGCACCTTGTCTAAATCAAAGTTTATATTAAGATTTAGCACGATTTTTAAAACCCCAAGGCTAGCACGGCGCAAGGCGTAAGGATCTTTTGTGCCACTTGGAATTTTATTAATGCTAAAAAGCGCCATCAAGCTATCAAGCTTAGTGCTAAGTGCGATTATGGAGCTAAAAAGTGAGCTTGGGAGCGCGCTATCTTCGCTATTTGGTAAATACTGCTGGCTAATTGCGCTACTTACGCGCTCGCTTTGACCCTTAGCCTTGGCGTAAAATCCGCCCATAATGCCTTGTAGATTTGTAAATTCATAAACCATAGCCGTGCTTAAATCAGCCTTGGCTAGCATTGCGGCCTTTTCTAGCTCGCTTTTAAAATCCGCTCCGCACTCGCTAAGCAACAAATCCGCATAAATATCGCCTAAAATTTGGGCTATTTTGCATTCGCGCACGCTCTTATCATACATAGAGCCAAGCCCTGCTAAAAAAGTGATGTTTTTTAGATTATCTGCGCTAAACTCAGCCTTTAAATCACTATGCCAAAAAAACTGCGCATCACTTAGCCTTGCGCGCAGCACCCGCTCATTACCAGCTATTATTAGCTCGCGCTCATTTGAGGTAGAATTACAAACTACTATAAAATTATTTGCAAGCTCGCCGTTTGGCTTTTTAAGCGCGAAATAGCGTTGATTTTCTTTCATTGAGGTTATGATAACTGGTGCTGGCACTTGTAAAAACTCTTCATCAAAACTACCCAAAAGCGCGCTAGGGTATTCAGTAATAGCAACCACTTCGCGCAATAATTCCTCATCAAGTTCTACTTTTAGCCCGCTATTTTTTTCTATGCTAGCAATGCCATCTAAAATGCGCCTTTTGCGCTCAGTTGCGCTTAAAATCACGCCATTTTTAGCTAATAATTCATAATAGCCCGCACTATCATCAAAGCTTTGTAATTCATAGCTAAAATCCCTATGGACAAAACTTGCTTTTTTGGATTTTACGCCAAAAATTTCACACTCTAAAAGCTCATCATCAAGCAAGCAAAAAAATGAGCGTAAAGGGCGGATAAACTCGCTCTTTCCATCGCCCCAGCGCATCGCGCGCCCAAAATTTAAGCTAGTTATAAAATCAAATATTATTTGAGCTAAAATTTCTTTTGTAGCACAGCCTTTTTGTATGCTTTTATGATAAAGCACTTCTTTGCCTTTGATTAGCTCAAATTTTAATTGCTCTGGCTTTAAGCCACATTTTTGCCCAAAAGCCAAAGCAGCCTTTGTAAAATTGCCGTTAGTATCGATAGCCACGGACTTTGGCGCGCCTATATGCTCGCTTATTTTATCATCTGCATTTTGTGGTAAAGCTCCGCTTAAAACTATGCGCCGTGGGGTGTAATTTAAACTAAACTCACCGCTTAAACCACGCTCATTTAATGCTTTTTGCAATTTTGGCAAGATATTATCAAGCTCTTTTAAAAAAGGCCAAGCCGGTAGCTCTTCTAAGCCAAACTCAATTAACACATTCATTTTGCGCCCTTATCGGTTTTTGCGCGCTTATCCATCATTTGCTTATTAAATCCAAGCACTAAAATAAAAATAAAAATCACGCCAAAAGCTGTAATAATAATATCTAACACGCTAAAACCTAAATGAAATTAAAGCCGGGATTATAACAAAAAATCTTTAAGCACTATTTAAAATTTCAAAATCCCTTGGCCTTGGATTTTAGCTCAAAATAATTTTAAAATTTTAAATTTAATTTGCTATAATCACGGATTTTATTTTAATTTAAGCGTCAAATTTCATGAAAACAATTATTTTAATAGGTCGCCCAAATGTCGGCAAAAGCTCGCTTTTTAACCGCTTAGCAGGGCGCAGGGTAGCAATTACTAGCGATATAGCCGGCACCACGCGCGATACAAACCGCGCTAAAATTAGCATTGATGATAGAGATTGTATTATAAGTGATAGTGGCGGGCTAGATGAAAGCAACGAACTATGGCGCGCGGTGCGTAAAAACTCCCTAGAAGCCGCCCAAAATGCCGATATAATCATCTTTATGGTAGATGGCAAGCTTTACCCAGATGAAGTGGATAAAAAAATTTTTTATGAACTCTCCAAGCTAAAAAAGCCTATTTGCCTAGCCATAAATAAAGTAGATAGCAAAAAAGACGAGCTTAGGGCAAATGAGTTTTTAAGCTTTGGAGCTAAAAAGCTTTTTTGGCTCTCAGTTTCGCACAATTGTGGCACAGATGAGCTTAGAGCGTGGATTTATCAGCATTTAGAGCCAAATCAAAATGAAAAAATAGAGCAAGATTTTGATGAATATTTACAAAGCTTAGATGAAAATGGGCAGTATTTAAACCAAAATCAATTAAACGATGATATAGCCGAGCTTAGCGACATTTTACGCGATGAAATAAGCCCAAATGAAGATTACGAAAATAAAGATATAAAAGTAGGCATTGTAGGGCGCGTAAATGTCGGTAAATCAAGCCTTTTAAATGCTCTTGTTAAAAAGCAAAGAAGCGTAGTAAGCCAAATTGATGGCACCACAATAGATCCAGTAAATGAAAAAATCAGCCTGCCTTGTAAGCAAAATAAAATCAAAACCTTTGAGTTTATCGATACAGCCGGCATAAGACGCCGTGGCAAAATCGATGGCATAGAAAAATACGCCCTACTTCGCACGCAAAAAATCCTAGAAAACGCAGATATTGCGCTTTTAATCCTAGATGCGAGCGAGGGCATAAATGAGCTTGATGAACGCATAGCTGGACTTGCTAGCAAGCACGAGCTAGGCGTGATAATCGTGCTAAATAAATGGGATAAAATCAGCGCAGATGAAAAGGCTTTTGATAAAATTTGCCTTGAAATAAAAGATAGATTTAAGTTTTTATCTTATGCGCCTATTATTAGTATTTCAGCATTTGGCGGCAAGAGAGTGCATAAAATTTATGATTTAATTTTAAGCGTTTATGAAAACTACACCCAAAAGCTCCAAACCGCAAAACTAAATGAAATTTTAACCAAAGCCCAAATCAAACACCCACCAGCAAGAGAACACGGCAGGGTTGTAAAAATTTATTATGGCGTTCAATTTAGCTTTGCTCCGCCACGCATCGCGCTTATTACGAATAAACCGCGCGCTTTGCATTTTAGCTATATGCGCTATTTACAAAACCAAATAAGACAAAATTTTAATCTCACAGGCACGCCACTTGTGCTAATTCCAAAAAACAAAAACAAAGATGAAAGCGGTTGATTTATACCAAATCTAAGAAATTTTAAAATTTAAAAATAGGTAAGAAAATGAAAAAAAACATAGTTTTAATTGGCTTTATGGCTGTTGGCAAGGGAGCAGTAGCAAGGGAGCTATGCGCGCTTACAGGGCGCATTGGGCTTGATTGTGATGATTTAATACAAAGTATGTATAATCAAAAAATTAAAGAAATTTTTGCTAAAAATGGTGAGAGCAAATTTCGTCAAATCGAGCAAAAACTAGCCAATTTTTTAGCCAAAAATGTAAAAGGCGCCATAATCTCAACAGGCGGCGGCTTTTATAAGGTAAAAAAGCTAAAAAAAATCGGCAAAATTATTTATTTAAGAAGCAGTTTTGATGAAATCATAAACCGCATAAACTCAGCACCAAATAGCAAAAAAAAGCTAGCAAAAAGACCGCTTTTAAAAGATCTAAAAAAAGCGCGCGCCTTACACGAAGCAAGAGATAAAGAATATATGAAAAAGGCTGATTTTATCGTAGTAAGCCAAAACAAAAGCCCTACAAAAATAGCCAAAGAAATTTTAAAAATATTAAAGGATAAAAAGTGAGAGTTTTAACAGGACTTCAACCAAGCGGAAAACTTCATTTAGGTAATTATTTTTCTAGCATTTTGCCGATGATTAAAGCCCAAAATGAAAGCGATAATGAAATGTTTATTTTCATAGCTAATTACCACGCTATGACTAGCGCAAATGCCGGGCAAATGCTTAAAAATCAAACCTTTGAGCTTGCTTGTGGCTTTTTAGCACTTGGCATAGATCCGCAAATTTCTACATTTTGGCTACAAAGCGATGCAAGAGATGTTTTGGAGTTTTATTGGATTTTATCGCAATTTACGCCTATGGGGTTATTAGAGCGCGCGCACGCTTATAAGGATAAAATTTCAAAAGGCTTAGAGGCAAATCACGGGCTTTTTAGCTATCCAGTGCTTATGGCAGCTGATATTTTGCTTTATAGCGCAAATGCCGTCCCAGTAGGCAAGGATCAAATCCAGCATGTTGAAATCGCGCGCGATTTGGCATTAAAATTTAATAATAAATTTGGCGAAATTTTAACCCTGCCCAAAGCAAAAATAGCAGATGATATAGCCATAATCCCCGGCACAGATGGCGCAAAAATGAGCAAAAGCTATAAAAACACCATTGATATTTTTGCCGATGAAAAAACCCTAAAAAAGCAAATAAATGCGATCGTTACAAATAGCACGGCAATTGACGAGCCAAAGCAATGGCAAAATTGCAATATCTACGCGCTGGCAAAATTGTTTTTAGATGAGTTTGGCCAAGAAGCATTAAAAGAGCGTTACGAGCGCGGGCATGAAGGTTTTGGGCATTTTAAGGCTTATTTGTATGAGCTAGTTTTGGATTATTTTAAACAAGCCAGAGAAAAATACAACGAGCTAATAAACAACGAAAAAATGGTGCGCGAAATTTTAAATGATGGCGCAGCAAAGGCAAATAAAATCACAAGCGATAAATTAAAAGAGATTAAAGATTTAATGGGGATATTTTAATGATAAACTTAAAATTAATTGAAACAAATTTTAATGAATTTAATGCAAAATTAAAAGCCAAAAATGTAGGTGATAATGTATTAAGCGAGCTTTTAAATGCTTATAATAGCGCAAAATCCGCAAAATTAGAGCTTGAAGAGCTTCAAAGCATACAAAATTCCAAAAGCAAAGAGCTAGGCATAAAGGCTAAAAATGGCGAGGATATAAACGCGCTAAAAGATGAATTAAACGAAAATAAAAGCAAAATCGCCACCAAAAGCGAGCAAGTAAGCAAGCTAGAAAATGCGCTTGAAACCCTAGCCTGCTCTGTGCCAAATTTAATCGATAATTGCGTGCCACTTGGCAAAGATGAAAATGAAAATGTAGAAATTAAGCGCGTTTTAAGCCCAAGGGAGTTTGATTTTAGCCCGCTTGAACACTTTGAGCTAGGCTCAAAACTTGGCTGGCTGGATTTTGAGCGTGGCGCAAAGCTTTCAGGCTCGCGTTTTAGCGCGCTAAAAGGTATGGGCGCACGGCTAAATCGCGCCCTAATAAATTATATGATCGATTTTAACGCCTCACGCGGATTTGAGCTAGTAAATGTGCCGTTTTTAGTGCGCCCAGAAATACTTTTTGGCACAGGACAGCTACCAAAATTTGCCGATGATTTATACAAAATAAAGGATGAAGAATTATATTTAATCCCAACTAGCGAAGTGCCAGTAACTAATCTTTATAATGATGAAATATTAATGGCTGATAGCTTGCCACTTAAAATGACTTGTTATAGTGCTTGCTTTCGCAAAGAAGCAGGCAGTGCAAGCAAAGATACGCGCGGTATGATAAGACAGCATCAGTTTGAAAAAGTAGAGCTTGTTTGTATTAGCAAAGCAGATGAAAGTGATAAAATTTTTGATGAAATGGTAGCTTGCGCGTCTGATTTGCTAAGTTCTCTTGGCTTGCCACACCGCCATATGATGCTTTGTAGTGGCGATTTAGGATTTAGCGCAGCAAAAACCATAGATTTAGAGGTCTGGCTACCAGGTCAAAACAAATACCGCGAAATTAGCTCTATTAGTAATTGCCGTGATTTTCAAGCGCGCAGGGCTAAAATCCGCTACAAAGATGGCAAGAAAAACACCCTAGCCCACACCCTAAATGGCTCGTCCTTGGCTGTTGGGCGCACGCTAATTGCCATAATGGAAAACTACCAGCAAAAAGACGCAAGCATACAAATACCAAAAGTGCTAGAAAAATATATGTAAGATTAAAGCTAGCTGATTTAAGCTAGCTTTAAAAATTTATTTTATTATAATTTAGCAAATTTTATAAAAAAAGGATAAAAATGCAAGCAATAAACTATGATAAATATTTAAATATGAATGAAAGACAGCTTTTAAATTCTCTGCTGAATGCAGAAAAAAAAGAAACTAAAATAAAAACTATTTTACAAGAAAATAGCGATTTAATTTCATTTTTGAAAGCGAAATTAAAAGAAAAAATAGACCGACCAAAATATAATTTTGTGCCTTACAAAGAAAGCGAAGCTTATAAAATAGGGCGTGAGAGAGAAAAAGCAAGAACACCAGAGCAACAGGCTCAACTTGATAGAGAAATAGACGAACTTATAAACAAGAATTACGGCAATGAATTATGAGATAATCATTGACACAAAGCCAAATTCATTTCTCAAAAAACTTGCAAAGACTACACCAAAGGACTTTAACAAGATAGACGGCTTTTTAAAGCGATTAGAAAGTATCCAAGAGCCTTTAAAATTGCCTAACTGCACCAAGCTAGTAGCATTTAGCGATAATCGCTATCGATGGCGTTTAGGCAATCACAGAATAATCGCTATTATCGCCAAAAATCAAATACAAATCATTCACATAGCTAAAAGAGATGAAAAAACCTACGGCTAAGCCACTTAGATAAATTATTTTAAGCCAAAATTATTTTATAAGCTAGCAAATTTTAATCAAATCTAAAAGCAAAAAAATTTTAACCGCGCAATAACAAAATAAGCAAAATCAAAAAATAAATTTTAAAATAAGCAAATAAAAAAGGCGCGAAGCCAAAGCTTCACGCCCTTAAAATGAAAGGCAAAAATTACAATCCTACCACGCAATGCGTCTTTGTGTAGGGCGAGTTTTTGCTTTATTTACGGCTTCATCTATGATTGTGCTGCCACCTTTCCAATCAGTGCTTTTACTTTCAAAGCTTGTAAAGATCGCGCCATAGCCGGCACCATTTGGCAATGGATAGCAATTTCTTATAAAATTACAATACATTTGCGCATCATCGCCTAGTAATTTAACAAAAACGCTTTTTCCAGCAGGCACTTTTAAGAAATCCCCGCTTTGTTTTGCGCTTTGTTCGTTTTGGCCTATGGCAGTTATATTATTAGCGCCAATATCTGCGCCATCAACGCTATAATCAAATAATTTAGCATTTAAAGCAGGGAAAGCATCGCGTCTAATGCGGTAGTAATTTGCATAGCCGGGGATTATATCGCCTATGATTTTGGCATCTTGAAGCTCTTTTGCTACAAGCGGATTGCTTGTATAAGCAGCTAAAAACACGGCATTATCTTTTAAATCACCTGTTTTTCCGCCTACTTGTTTATTTGGTGCTACTAAAATCACATCTAACATAGCCGCTCCGCCTGTTGTATCTACCATCGCTGAAATTTTATTATCTTCTAGCCATTGATTTTTAGTTTCTTGGGTTTTATCTGGCACTTCTACTTTTTTAGCTTCGGTTTTTATTAGCACAGGTTCTTTTTCTTTTAAAGAATACTCACTTGCTTTTTGGCCAAATAACAAGCCTAGATCTTTTTTAGGATTTGCCGTTCTATCTATATTTTTAAGATCAGCCACACCTTTTGTAAAGCCGGTTTTATATATGGTTACATCCAAAACGCCATTTTGGCTTGCGCCTGCTAGTAAGTTTTGGTAATGCGTTTGTGTGTTATGCATTTTTTTAGTAGCAGCAACTAAGTTCGCGCCCGTTGCTGAGGCAATGTAGTTATTTTCATTCATAGTATTACCACTTTGGCATATTTCTTGCCATTTACTGCTATACTTTGAATACACCATATCACATCTTGGTGCTAAGAGTAAAGACATAGTTTTAAACTGCTCGCTTGTGATCTTAAATCTAAAATCATTAGTTGCAATAGGGCTATTTATATTTCTATTATTATGCACAACCACAGGCGTTACTAAGCCACTTCTAAATTCTATATTATCTTCGGCAGGATCATTTGGAGCTTTTGCTTGGCCGTCATATCTGCTTAAAAAGTTATTAGCTAAGATATTAGCTTTATTTGCTCCGGCTGCGCCTACTTGGATTGTAAAGGTTGCGTTTTCTAGCTCATCATTACAATTAGTTGAATCAGGGTAGCTAGAGCAAGGGGCTCTGTGATAGGTGAATTTTTCCGAATTATACGGGCTATTGCTAGCTGATTTGTTGCTTAGTGTGGTGTTGATTTTCATCATAGCAGGGTTAAAGGTATAAAATTTAAAGCCTTTTCTTTCAAAATCTGCTGGCATATTTTGTAGATTATACGCTTTTGAGTTATTTACCACTATGGTATCACATCCATAAAGTCCGCCATTTGCTCTAAATTTTTGGCAATTTTGATCGTTTTTATCGCATGTAGATTTTGCTTCGCCCACATCACATAATGGCTCAGGGTCATCGCTATGTGTGGTTTTGTTATTTTGTGAAAAGGTGGTTTGCTCGCTATCTCCAAGGCGTAAAAGAGTTTTGCCATAGTTATTATAGGCTAGGTATTTATCGCCATTTACGATATCTGAATACACAAAGGCATTAGCTGTAAAAGTCAAAGTATTATTTTGCTTAGGTTTTAAATCCGCCCATACAGCTTGGCAGATATTATCATTAAAGCAGTTTTCTATTTGGTTATAGAGCTTTTGTGTAGTGCCGGCGTTGTTTTTGTTGTTTGTTGAGTATATGCTTGGGAGCTGTTTAAATTCTAGCTCATCATCTCTTGCGTAAATGCTTGCTATAACCCCTGTTAAACTACTAGTAAAGCCTTTAATTGGTTTGCCCTCGGCGTCTTTTGCATCTATATCAAGTGCTGATACATTGCCACTATAACTTTTAGGAAAGAAAATAGCGTGTTTTTCTATTAGCTTATCATTTGCCGTTTTATCGCTTAGATATTTCAAATCTTCTTCTGGGTTTAGGGCTCTTTCTTTGGTTTTATCCTCAGGGTATTTGTAGCCTGCGTAGAGTTTGTTTTTATCATCTACCGGATTAGCTGCGTAAAATAACGGCCTAGCATCAAAGCGGAAGTGGCGAGTTTTAGAGCTTACATTTGGGCCTTGTGCTGCATCGCCAGCAGTTCCATCACCCTCTGGTCTTTTGCTTTCATGACCTAAAAAAGGCTTTCTAGCTATATATTTGCCACCCTCAAACCGATCATTTTTATTATAGAGTATTGGTGATCCTTCAAGCACATTGCCAGGGAATGCATCCCAGTATGTTGCAAAATCGCATCTTGTGCTAAGTGCTAAATCATTATAATGAGCACCCTCTGTGTTTAAAATTTTTAGGCTTGCTAGCTGTATGTTATAAGCAAAATGCTTATATAAACCAGCATATTTAAATGGTTGATTTCTATATTTAGAGCCGTGTTCTTTTACATTTGTATAATCGCTAAAATCTAATTGGCATTGAATTCTTAATCCCTTTAAATCAGAGCTAAAATCTGCGGATTTTATAGTAAAGGTTGGCTCATCATCAGTGCCTTCAATTTTTACTATTACTCTGCCACGACCGCGTTGTTGGATAGAATTACCAAGTGGCTTATCGGTTCTCTCGCCATTCGGTTTTAAAATCCAGCAATTCATATTTTTTTTAAAATAAAATTTTTTTGGTGCCTCATTTGCTGTGCCAGCACTTACTATTCTAAACTTAGCTTCAAAGGCAGGTAAATTTTGATGATCGGCATCTTTATAGTCTGCTTCTTTAAAAACCTCTTCGGCAAGCTCTCTTGCGCTCTTACTCTTTACTAAGTTGCTTACTTTATTTTTATCTAGTATTCTTAGATTAGATTTTTTTTCAAAATCCCTTAAAGATATAGTAAAAATTTTAGGTGCTTTTACATGGTATTTGTATGTTCTCTCATCTACATAAGCAGGGCTCCAAGTAGTATTCATCGAACAATCATCTCTGCGACCTACATCTTGGTCTCCAACTCTTCCTTGAATTACTTGCTCTCTTCTAAATAAATATCCGCCAGAATATATAGTGCTATTCCACACAAAGTCTTTCCAACATTTTCCCTCAAAGTCAAAGCTACTTGTAGTAGTTCCATCAAATACAAAAAGCTTTTTTGGCTCAGCATATGCCCATTGTGGATAATTACCAACACCTTGACCGCCCCATGCATATCTATTGTATGTATTATCATCCGTGCTGTAATACACACCATTACCCGCCCAAGTTATTTCATTGACACATTGAAAATGGCTCCAATTCCAAGGATCATTCCAATCACCCCGTTTAACACTATCGCTATCGCATTTATATAAACCCAATGTATTCGTTACATCATCATTAAAGGATTGAGGATATGGTGAATTTTTAGGATATACATAGGTTGTTAATCTTACATCATCTCTATTATTTCTACGATTCTTAAACCAGTGACTATTATCTGCCGTAGATATCATTAATGTTTCACTTCTTTTAATCCTATTATTGCAATTAGCACCAGGTTTTCTACAATCTATTTCTTGTTTTACATCATCAGCAGAGCCGCAAGCTGCCCAAAGAAGTTGCTTTTTATCGCGTCTTGGTTTCCATCCCTGAGTTATTGCGTCGTTGAAATTACAAGTGCCCCTCAAGCATGTTTCGCATTCATTTTCTTTGGTAAAACCATCACATTTTTCTTTGCAGTGTGCGTAGCAATCCACCATTGTATCACACTCATAAGGTTCGGCTCTACCTGCTTTTTTTGCTTCTTTGTTAGCATCTTTCATACCTTGCGTACAAAATCCTGGCAATTCATCTTCGCGCCCTATTATTAAAGTAGGCAGATTATAAGTCCCTGAGCCTGATTTAAGCCCAGAGCTATAACTCATATTATTTAAAACAAGCGAAGAGCCTGCGTATTTTTCCGTGCTATGCTTTACAGACAATCTAATGCCAAAAAAGTTGCTTTTGCTATCATTAAAACTATTTGCGTCTTTTGCCTCTTTTTTGCAACCTCTATAAAAAGTGTCTGTTGCAAAGATTAAGGTTGCGTAGTTGTTATTTTTACACTTACCATTTTTTTCGCAAAAATTATCAGGGATTACTATTTTAAACTGCTTGGCAGTGGAGTTTAGCTTATTATCTCTAATCTCGTTTTTGCATTTACCAAAATTTGTGCCATCTTGATATTCATTGCTAGCGTGCTTTTTGCTATACATATAAAAGCCAATGCCATTATCTTTGTATTGTCCATAAACCTCTGGTGATGTTACTTTATCAGCATTGATATTATTTTTTATTGTTTCATCTTTTTTGGTTATAGAGGCTGGGATAGATTTAGCACTGCTTAAATCCACGATCACCTCTAAATAACCCACCTTGCTTTCGTCATTAACTTGCTTAGGGTTATGAAAGGCAAAGGTGTATTGTTGGGCATTGTTTTGACCTGCTGGTCTAGTTCCGCCGTGTCCTAGGCCACCATCACTTACCACATCCATAATGTAGTTTTCGCCATCTTTGTTGCCATTAGTGGTAAATGAGATGGCAGGTCTATCGCCACCATCTACTGGAATTCTTGTCATTGTTACTTTGCCATTTTCTTGGGGCGTCCAATCAGTTTTTGCCTTATTGACTAACAGTCCGCCAGCGCCAAAAGCCAAACTCTGCAAAGCTAAAAGTGCAAAACCGGCTTTTAAAAAGCTTTTCATGCTTTCCTCCTTTTTGTAGTGTAAATGCTAGCATTATAGCACAAAAATCAAATAAAAGAAAAAAAAAAAAACGCAAAAATATAATTTAAATTAAAATTTTAAATATTAAGCCATAAAAGCTAAGCAAAATTAAAATTTTAAATGAAATTTTAAAGCCACAAAACTAGGCAAAATTAAAATTTTAATGAATATTCCATTTTCTTTTATAGCTAGGTTTTAGGTAGCTTTTATCTATGTAGCCAAGCTCGATTAGTTTGTTATAAACCCTTGCGGCTATTGGCCCGCTGGTTGAGCCGCCGTGCGCGCCATGCTCTACTAGCACGCTTACGATGTATTGTGGGTTTTCGATTGGCCCATAGGTTGTAATCCAAGCGTGAGAGCGGTTTAAATACTCCATTTCTTCTTCTTTTATGCGCTTGGCTTGGCTTTGGCTAATGCCTACGATTTGGGCTGTGCCAGTTTTTGCAGCTAGTCTTATGCCAGCTGTTCTAAGCGGGTAAAAGGCTGTGCCGCCTATTTCATTGGCTGTGGCTATCATTCCATCTCTTATGGATTGTAAATAAGCTTTTTGCTTTTTGTTTAAAATTTCTTTTTTATCCCAAGTTAATGGCTTGCCGTCAATTTTAATGGCAAAATGCGGGGTTAGCTCATAGCCTGTGGCAAAAATGGCTGTGTTTTTAGCAATTTGTAAAGGCGTGGCTAAGAAATTTCCCTGACCAATCGAGGTATTCATAGTATCGCCTTGAACCCAAGGGGTGCTAGAATGCCTGCGTTTCCAAGCAATGCTTGGTGCTACGCCGATGTATTCATTTGGCAAATCCACGCCCGTTTTACGCCCAAAGCCAAAAAGCTCTAAAATAGGCGAAATTTTTTCTATGCCGACATTGTAAGCTCCGCGGTAAAAGTAAGTATCGCAACTAGTTTTCAAAGCTTCAATTACGCTCATATTTTCTCTAAATCTATCTGTCCAGTTGCGAAAACGCCTATCGCCCAAAGCAAAATAAGAATCGCATAAAATTTTGCTTTCTGGCTCGTAAATTCCGCTATCAAAAAAGGCCATTGCCATAGTCATTTTAACCGTGCTAGCTGGCGGATAGAGCGCATTTACTAGTTTATTTGTAAAGGGGTGGTCGTTGTGGTTTATAAGCTCGTTCCATTCTTTTTGGCTAATGCCTGTAACAAAAGCGTTTAAATCGTATTCTGGGAAACTAGCAGCTGCTAAAATTTCGCCATTTTTAGCGTCCATTACTATAATAGCACCGGCGCGCTCGTTGCCAAAGGCGTATTTTAGGGATCTTTGTAAGCGTAAATCGATTGATAAGGTTATATCCTTGCTTGTAGGATAAACCTGCTCTAAGACTTCTATTTCTTGGTTTAGCGCGGTTACTTTAATGCGCCTTTGGCCTTTTTGGCCTTGGAGTTCATCGTTGTAATATTTTTCAATGCCTGTGCGGCCGATGTAGTTTGTAAGCTTTGTAAGTGGCTCGTTTTGGATATCTTCTACATTAGCGCGCCCGACATAGCCTATTACATGGCTTGCTAAATTGCCCTCAGGGTAAAGCCTTTTAATGGTAGGATTTACTTGTAATGATGATTGCATACTTAAAAGCGTGTAATAAGGCAAAACTCTTTCATACTCCATAAAATCAACAATAGGCACATAATCTTGATTATAGGGAGAATCTAAGCGTTTGTATTCTCTAAAAAGCTTGGTTTGGTTTAAATCGGTAAAAATTTCGCCAAGAAAGGCTAACTCTTTTTTAATGTCGTTTTCTTTTTTAATATGTGGTTTTAATAAAATGGCAAAGCCAAGATTATTTACGGCCATAGGATCGCCATTGCGGTCTAAAATTTGGCCACGATTTGGGGCGATTTGCTCTGTTTTGATGGCGTTATTTTGAGCGATTTGCTCGTAATATTCATTTGATTTAACGCTTAAATAATAAACTCTTATTAATAAAAGCAACCACACACAAGCAAAAATGCCATAAGCTAAATACATTCTCATAATCTAACCTTTTTGAAAAACCAAAAGCTAAAAATGCTCTCAATCAAAGCATAATACAAAAGAAAATGAGAATAGCTCAAAAGCTGGGAATCCACAATATACAAAAATAAATTACTAATAAAAAACATACCAAAATATGCACTAAAATTAAACATCACAAACATAAAAAATTGATTTCTTACATTTATAATCAACCAATCGTGCATAATATAATAAAACACAAAAAACACAACCACAGAACTTAAAAAAGTAAAGCCATTTAATTGCTCAGCAAAAAGCAAAAATGCAAAAGCCAAATACCAATACCCAGCAAGGCCGCTTAAACTGCGCTGGGCATCACTTTTAGAAAGTATCAAATAGCTAAAAAATACGCCTATTAGTGGTGGCAAATAAATAAAAGCGGTGCTTAGCATTTCATAAAGCACTACGCTTATGGCACTAAATAAATAAAATGGCGTAAAAATACTATTTTTAGCCTCGTTTAATTGCATTTTTGCCCTTTAAAAATAACAAAAATTATAGCAAAAAATAATAAAAAAGCAAGAAAAAATGCTAAAATTTTTATGAAAAAAAAGTAAAAAAATGCTTAAAATTTATGCTATAATTTCGCAAGCTCACATTAAGCTAATCAATCAAAAAAGGAGGGCAAAATGATTGCTATTAATTATGAAAAATATTCAAATATGACAGAAAGACAGCTTTTAACTTCTCTACTAAACGCAGAAAAAAAAGAAATTAAAATGAAAGCTGATTTACAAAAAAAAATTAAAGCTAATAGCGATTTAATTTCATTTTTGAAAGCGAAATTAAAAGAACGAATTGATAAGCCAAAAATAGAATTTATATCTCTAAAAAATTCAGGGCATATTGAAAAAGCAAATAAATATTTAAATTCTCTTACAAGCGCAGAACAGGCAAAATTAAGGCAAGAAGTAGATGATGAAATAAATAGGGATTATGGCGATGCACTATGAAATACAGCTTACAAAACAAGTTTTAAAATTTTTGAATAAATTAGAAAAATCTACGCCTAGCGAACATTCTAAAATTGTAATTTTTTTAAATGAAAAATTATCAACAAGTGATAATCCTTGTAAGCTACCAAACGCAAAACGACTTACGGGATTTGCAGATAATCGTTGGCGCTGGCGTTTAGGTGATTATAGAATAGTTGCTAAAATTGTAGATGGCGAATTTAAAATTATTGAAATAATTAAAATTTCAAAGCGAGATGAAAGCACTTATAAAAATTTAAAATGAGTAATATTTCAAGCATAAATTTTAAAAATTATTAAAATTTTAAGTTTTAAAGTTTTTAAATTTTAAACTTGCCGAAATTTTAAAATTTGCTTAGATTTTAAAATTTGGCAAAATTTTAAAATTTGCCAAAATTTTAAAATTTCAAAAAATAGCAAATTTTAAAGTGCCTTAAAGCTGTTTTCTATGGCCTCTATGACTTTTTCTAGGCTGTTTTTGCCCATTTTTGTGCAAATAAAGCTAGTTTCAAACTGACTAGGCGCAAGATAAACGCCTCGTTTTAGCATTTGATTATGAAATTTCGCATACATTTTGGTGTCGCTTTTTAGGGCATCGGCGTAGTTTTGGATCTTATTTTCATTAAAGAAAAAGCCAAACATCGAGCCGCGATGGGCGGTTTGAATGGCGATGCCTTTTTTCTTTGCGCTATTTTGTATGGCTTTTAAAATAGCTTTTGCCTTGTCGTTTAGTTTTTCGTAAATATGTGGCGTGGCATAAAGCTTGCTTAGCGTGGCAATGCCTGCTGCCATGGCTACTGGATTGCCATTTAGCGTGCCTGCTTGATAGACGCCACCTTGCGGGCTGATTAAGCTCATTATTTCATCGCTTCCAGCAAATGCGGCCACATTCATACCCCCACCTATAACCTTGCCAAATGTTACTATATCAGCTTTTACTTTATTAAACTTATAACTGCCCGTAAGGCTAGCTCTAAATCCGCTCATAACCTCATCAAAAATCAGCACCGCGCCATTTGCACGGCATAAATCCCTAAGGCGCACTAAAAAGGTCAAATGCGCTGGGACAAGCCCCATATTACCAGCGATTGGCTCTATTATCACAGCACCTATTTGATTGCTTTTAGCAAAGCAACGCTCTACGCTGTGAATGTCGTTATAAGTGGCTAAATGCGTGTGTTTGATAAAATCATTTGGCACGCCATCTGAGCTTGAAGTGCCAAAAGTAGTAGCCCCGCTACCAGCTTTAACCAGCAAACTATCGCTATGGCCGTGGTAGCAACCTTCAAATTTTATAATATCATCTTTTTTGCTATAAGCTCTGGCTAGGCGAATAGCACTCATTGTAGCTTCTGTGCCACTAGCGCAAAAGCGAATTTTATCAAGCCAGCTAAATTTGCTTAAAATTAACTTAGCTAGTTGCGTCTCAAGCGTGCAAGGCGCGCCAAAGCTTAGCCCTTTGCGAGCTGTTTTGATAACTGCATTTACCACATCTTTATCAGCATGCCCTAAAATCATCGGCCCCCAGCTTAGCACAAAATCAATGTATTTTTGCCCTTGGATATCGTATAAAAACTCATCTTTTGCCCGCTCAATAAATACAGGCGAACCCTTTACGCTTTTAAAAGCGCGCACAGGCGAATTAACGCCACCGCTTATGTAATCTTTGGCTTTGCTAAAAGCTTTTTCGTTAGTCATTTTTTGTCCTTATTGAGTGATTGAAGATAATCATAGAGAGTTAAAATTTCATTATCTGTTAAAAAATATCGTGGCATCATATTTTTTGTTTTTTCTACTGATGAGTTTTTTACTGCTTTGTAAAAAATTTCGTATTCTAAATTATTGATTCTTGGGGCAACTAGCTTTTTGCTTTGTAGCTTTGATGTGGCTTTATCGTAAATTTTATATATTGAAATCACCTTGCCATCGCCTTTTTCGCCGTGGCATTTATCGCACCCTATGCCACGCGGATTAGCAAAAAGCATTCTAGCGTATTCACTTTTAGATATAAAATCCTCAGCATTTAAAAAGCCAAAACAGCAAAAAATTAATGCGCATAAAAAAATATAAGAAAAATTAGCCATTTATTCAACTTGTGCTTAAAAAAATTTTGCTATCATACGCATTTTTTAATTAAAAACGCATAAAAAGGACGCCAAATGACTTTAATTGATGGTAAAGCCACAAGCCAAAAAATAAAAGACGAAATCAAAAATGAAGTTATAAAACTAAAACAAAAGGGCATTACGCCGACTTTGGCGGTAATTTTAGTAGGCGATGATCCAGCAAGCCAAACCTATGTAGCAAGTAAGCAAAAGGCTTGTTTGGCGTGCCAAATGGGTTCTGTAATGCATAAATTAAGCGCGAATACAACAGAGCAAGAATTAATTAGCCTAATCGATGTGCTAAATGCTGATGATAGCATAGATGGGATTTTAGTTCAGTTGCCATTACCAAAGCACATAAACACAAATGAAATTTTACGCAAAATAGACCCAAAAAAAGATGTAGATGGATTTTGCGCTCAAAATATGGGCGCGCTAGTTAGCGGATTAAATGGCTTTGTGCCTTGTACTCCACTTGGCATAATGGAGCTTTTAAAACAATACAATATCAACCCGCAAGGCTTAAATGCCCTTGTGATCGGGCGCAGCAATATAGTAGGCAAGCCTATGGCAGCACTTTTATTAAATGCTGGTGCTACCGTAACCATAGCACACTCAAAAACCAAAAATTTAGCAGATTTAAGCAAAAATGCTGACTTAATAATAGCAGCTATTGGCAAGGCAAATTTTATAAAGCCAGAAATGGTAAAAGAAGGCGCAATAATCATCGATGTAGGTATAAATCGCCTTGAAAATGGCAAATTAGTTGGGGATTGTGATTTTGAAAATTTAAAAGATAAATGCGATTTTATCACGCCAGTGCCAGGTGGAGTAGGCCCTATGACTATTGCAATGCTACTATCAAATACCCTAAAATCAGCAAAAGAGCGTAAATTAAATGAAAGATAAAATCATAAAAGCTTTTAGTGCCTTTAATAAATTTAGTGCTAGCTGGACTGGCACTATAATAATTGTTTTATTTTTTATATTTTTTGTAGCCCAAGCCTTTGTTATACCAAGTGGCTCTATGAAAAACTCACTTTTGATAGGCGATTTTTTGTTTGTGAAAAAATTTAGCTATGGTATGAGTATTCCGCGTATTCCTTGGCTTGAAATTCCCGTAGCTTTTGATTTTGACAAAGATGGGCATTTATGGCAAGGCGAGCGTCCAAAGCGTGGCGATATAGTGGTGTTTCGCTATCCATTAGAACCTAAAATTTATTATGTAAAAAGAATGTTTGCAAAATCTGGCGATGAAGTGATTTTTTCCCCAAATACTATGTATTTAAGGGCAAGCGAGGGCGATGAATATATGAAAAAAAATTATGATCAAAATGATTTAGTAAGGCTAAATGGCAAGCTTTTTATCAAAGAACCTTACAAAAATGCTGGCATTCATTATGATTTAAATGAAAGAAAAGATAATTTTGGCGGACAAAAATTAGATATTTTTACCATCGCAATGCTTGCAAAATCAAAAGGGCAATTTGCTATGGATCCTATTTATGTAGATGAATTGCCAGCACTTCAAATAATAGATGATGCTAGCTTTAATGCCTTTTATTTTAAGGTTAAAGATGATGAGTTTTTTATGGTGGGAGATAACCGCGAAAACAGCAATGATAGCCGTTTTTGGGGTGCGGTGGAGTATAAATATATAGTTGGTAAGCCGTGGTTTGTGTATTTTAGCTGGGATAAAGATTATAAGGTGCGCTGGGAGCGCGTGGGTAGATTCGTTGATAGCTTAGAAAATGATCCAAAATACGCCAAAAGCGCCAGGGATTAACATAAAAATTTACTTAAATTTTAAAATTTTAATTTAGGTAGTTTTAAACTTTTAATTTAAAATTTTTAAAGGATAAAAATCGATGAAAGTATTTCTAGCTAGCGATCATGGGGGGTTTTGCGTTAAAGAATATGCAAAACAAGTACTTGATGATTTGGGCATAAGTTATGTGGATTTAGGCACGAATAATGCTAGCCAAAGTGTGGATTACCCTGATTTTGCGCTGATTTTGAGCGAGCATTTAAAAACTGATTTGAATGCTTTTGGGATTGTAGCTTGTGGCACTGGCATAGGCATTTCAATGGCCGCAAATCGCCATAAACACATTAGATGCGCGCTTTGCCACGATCAAACTAGCGCAAGATTAGCAAGAGCGCACAATAACGCAAATGTGCTAGCTTTTGGTGGGCGAATGCTTGGCAATGCCGTAATACAAGATATTATAAAAACATTTTTTAGCACAGAGTTTGAAGGCGGCAGGCACGAAAGGCGCATTTTAAAATTTAGTTAAATTTTAAAATTTAGCAAAATGCTAGGTAATAAAATATCATTTAATAAGGATATAAATGACAATAGATTTTATATTATATACTTTTTTAATATGTTTAGTTATTTATCTTGGGGTGATGGCGTTTTATTATAAAACTTTGCTTAATAAAGAACGCACGATGCGAGATTATATGAAAACTAATCTTGATGATACCGAAATAGTTATTCGTAAATTACAAGTCCAGCTCCAAAGAAGCCTTGGCAATATCGATATATTAACAGATGAACTAAATAAAATCAAAAGCGATGTAACAGGACTGCGCACAAGAAATTCTCAATACCGCTTAGAAAATGATAAATTAAATCAAAGAATTAAAGAGCTTGAGGGCAAAATAGAAGCTCTATTATAAAAAAAGGATAAAAATGGATTTTCAAACAAAATTACTAAACTCAATCCGCCAAATACCAAATTTTCCACAAGATGGCGTGCTATTTTACGATATAACCACGCTTTTAAATGATAAGGATATGTTTAATGAACTGATTTTGCATTTAAAAGAGCGTTATGAAAAGCAAAATATTGATTTTATAGCAGGCATTGAAAGTCGCGGATTTATTTTTGGCGCAGCACTTGCAAGTGAGCTTAAAAAAGGTTTTGTGCCTATAAGAAAAGCTGGCAAACTCCCCTATACCACAATCTCACAGCACTACGCGCTCGAATACGGCACGGCAAAAATTGAAATGCACATAGATGCTTTTAGAGATATTAAAAATCCGCGTGTGCTTTTGATTGATGATTTAATAGCTACTGGTGGCACGGCAATAGCTAGCACAAAGCTAATCAAACAGCTAAATGCGCAATTAGTTGAGGCTTGTTTTATTATTGATTTAGTAGGCCTTGGCGGGACAAAAGCATTAAGCAAAGAGTGTAAAATTTATAGCGTTTTAAGTTTATGATAAAGGTGAAATTTTGGAGAGTTTTTTTGAAAATCTTTTATATCAATATAAAGATTATTTTTATTTAATTATTTTTGGCTGGTGTATTTTAGAAGGTGAGCTGGCTTTGATTTTGGCTGGGATTTTAGCGCATAAGGGCGATGTGAATCTTTATTTGATTATTTTTGTAGCTGGCCTTGGCGGTTTTGTGGGGGATCAAATTTATTTTTATATCGGGCGTTATAATAAAAAATACATACAAAAAAAATTGCGCTCACAAAGGCGAAAATTTGCCATAGCGCATTTATTGCTTGAAAAATACGGCTGGCCAGTGATTTTTGTGCAACGCTACTTATATGGCTTTCGCACGGTTATACCAATGAGCATAGGCATTACAAGGTATAGCTCAGCCAAATTTGCTTTTATAAATCTTATTAGTGCTTGGATTTGGGCTGGGATTACTATAATATTAGCGTGGTATTTTGGCGAGGAGATTTGGGAATTTATACATTTAATAGAGCAACATTGGTATATCGGCGTGCCGTTGCTTGTATTGATTTTAGGCACATTTGTATATGGCTTTAAAAAATTAGAAAAAACTATACTTGAAAGAAGGGAGCTAAGAAAAAATGAAAATCACACTAAGTGAAAAAAAACTAAGCCAGATTAAGGCTGATTATGAATTAATTTTTATAGTGGATAAAAATTTAAACAATGAGTTTATAAAAGATCAAAATGAGTTTAGCTTTTATGATTATAAAGGCAGTGGCGTGCTGAGCTTAAACGAGCAAAAGCGCGTGTATGTGGGCATTAAGGATTTAAGCCTTAGTTCTTTGCGCGATGGAGTAGCTAGCGGGTTAAGAGCTATTAGCGCGTTTAAAATTTCTAGCGTGAAAATGGCTAGTTATTTTAGAGATGATGCTGATAAAATGAGCTTTTTAGCTCTTAGCGAGGGCGCGATTTTAGGGCTTTATAGCTACCAAAAATACAAAAGCGAAAAAAAAGAGCAAAATATTAAAGAACTAATCATCTCAACCCAAAGCTACACCAAACAAAAACCAAAAAATAAAAAAGCACTTTTAGGCTTAGAATACGGCACAATCATAGCCCAAGCCACAAATACAGCGCGCGATATGGTAAATGAAACCCCGCAAAATTACACGCCAAAACGCATGGCAAAAGATGCTATGGATTTAAGCGAGCAAATACCAAGCATTAAATGTGAAATTTTAGATGAAAAAGAATTACAAAAACAAAAAATGGGCGCGCTACTAGCCGTAGGGCAAGCTAGCCCAAATCCGCCACGCTTAATTCATCTAAGCTATAAAGGCGCAAGCAATGCCTTAAAAATCGTAATTGTCGGCAAGGGCGTTACTTATGATACTGGCGGACTTAGCCTAAAACCAAGCGATTATATGCTAACGATGAAAGCTGATAAAAGCGGAGCCATAGCTGCGCTAAATGCCATTCGCGCAGCAGCACTTTTAAAATTACCATTTGAAATTCACGCAGTCCTAGGCGCAGTAGAAAATGCCATAGGCTCCAAAGCTTATAAACCTGATGATGTGCTTATTTCGCATTCAAAACTTAGCATAGAGATTAAAAATACAGACGCTGAGGGTCGCTTGGTGCTAGCTGATGCGCTTAGCTGGGCGCAAGAAAATATAAAACCTGATTTAATTATAGATATAGCAACGCTTACAGGTGCTTGCGTGGTAGGGCTTGGAGAATACACCAGCGGGATTTTAGGCAATAATTATGATTTACAAAGCGAGTTTTATAAATTAAGCAAGGCAAGTGGCGAGTTTTTTAGTATTTTGGAATTTAACGAGCATTTAAGAGAGCTTTTAAAATCTGATATTGCCGATATTAGCAATGCTGCAAACACGCGCTATGGTGGCTCGCTTACGGCTGGATTATTTTTAGATAAATTTATAAAAGATGAATACAAAGACAGGTGGCTTCACCTTGATATAGCAGGGCCTGCTTATGTAAATAAAGCTTGGGGCGTAAATCCCTCTGGTGCTAGCGGGGCTGGCGTGCGAGCCTTGGTGCATTATTTTTTGGGACTTGATAATTTAATACAAGATGGCAAGGATATTGTTATTTCGCCACTAAAACAAAAAATCGCTAAAAAATCACCTAATAAAAAGGCTATAAAATGAGTTTAGCAGTAGGAATTTTAGGCTTGCCAAATGTAGGCAAATCCACGACCTTTAACGCCCTAACAAAAGCCCAAAACGCCCAAGCAGCTAATTATCCATTTTGTACTATCGAGCCAAATCACGCAATAGTTGAAGTGCCAGATTTTAGATTAAATGAGCTTGCTAAAATCGTAAATCCACAGCGCATAATGCATTCGCAGATTGAATTTGTCGATATCGCAGGGCTTGTGCGCGGAGCTAGTAAGGGCGAAGGGCTTGGTAATAAATTTTTAGCAAATGTGAGAGAAAGCGCACTGCTTTTACATATCGTGCGTTGCTTTGATGAAGAAAATATAACGCATGTAGAAAATTCCATCGATCCCTTGCGCGATGTCCAAACAATAGAAACCGAGCTAATCTTAGCAGATATTGAACAACTAAGCAAAAAAATCGAAAAGCTAAGCAAAGAGGCTAAAAGTGGCACGAATAAAAACGCAAAAGCGCAATTAGAGCTAGCAAATGAGCTTTTAGCTCACCTAAATAACGGAGAAAAAGCAAGCTTGTTTAATAAAATCGATAATGAAATTTTTGCTAGTTTAAATAAAGAATTAAGGCTTTTAAGCGCAAAGCAAATAATCTATGGCGCAAATGTAGATGAAGCTGGGCTAAGCGCGGATAATGCGTATTCTAAGGCCTTAAAAGAATACGCAAACAGCCAAAATGCGCCTTTTATTAAATTATGCGCTAAGCTTGAAGAAGAATTAGTAGCACTTGATGAAGAAGAGGCTCATCAAATGCTTAATGAGCTTGGCTGCGAGCAAAGTGGCTTAGAGCTTATAATCAAAACCGCTTTTGAAAAACTTGGCTTAATTAGCTACTTCACAGCAGGTGTCCAAGAAGTGCGCTCATGGACGATTAGCAAAGGCTTTAAAGCACCAAAAGCAGCTAGCGTGATACATAATGATTTTGAAAAAGGCTTTATTAGGGCTGAGGTGATTAGCTATGATGATTTTATAGCTTGTGGAGGCGAGGCTAAGGCCAAAGAGGCTGGCAAAATGCGCTTAGAGGGCAAGGATTATGTGGTCGCAGATGGCGATATAATGCATTTTAGATTTAATGTTTAAATTTAATATTTAGATTTAAGCTGGGCTAAATAAAAATTTAATTTAGCCCTTTTGGCAAATTTTAAACGCGCAAATTAAACGCGCAAATTGAACGCGCAAATTTTAACCATTTAGCAAAAAAAAATTATAAAAACTCTTTTGAAATTTTAAAATTTTAAAATTTCAAAATTTAAGCAAATAAAATCAGCAAAATTTTAAAATTTAAGCAAATAGAATTAGCAAAATTTAACCCGCCGATAACACGCTTTATTCTACGGTTACGCTTTTTGCTAAGTTTCTTGGCATATCTACATCATTGCCTAGTTTTATTGAAATTTCAAGCGCAAAAAGCTGTAACGCAATCATCATTTCAAAAAACTCACACATATAATGATTATGGGCAAAACTAGCTATATAATCATCAGCTATATCAATCTCAAATGGCGAAATAGCCGTGATAAAAGCGTCCCTTGCAGCTAATTCTTCTACATTGGATTTTGTTTTTTCATATAATAAATTTGCTGGCAAAAGTGCAATAGTATAAAGCCTTTCATCAGCAAGCGCGATTGGGCCGTGCTTCATCTCGCCCGCTGCATAGCCTTCGGCGTGAAGGTAGCTAATTTCTTTTAATTTTAGCGCGCCTTCAAGCGCTAGCGGATAAAAAATATCGCGCCCGATAAAGAAAAATCCATGCCCGTGTAAATAATGCTTACAAAGACGGCGAATTTTTTCTTGTAAGGCTTGTTTATTGGCTAAAATCATCGGCACTTGGCTTAGGGCGTTTTTGTGCGCTTTTATGCTATCTTGCGCGCTAAAATCAGCATTATTTAAATTTTGATTTTCTAAGGCTAAGTTTTGCTCTTTTAATTCGCCAAGGCGCAAGGCAAGCAACCACAAGCAAATTATTTGCGTAGCAAATGCCTTTGTGCTTGCTACGCCCTTTTCAATGCCTGCGCGCGTTAAAAGCACTTCTTGTGAAAGGCGCACTATGCTTGAATTATCCACATTACAAATAGCCAAGGTTTTAAGCCTTGCATCTTTGGCGATTTTTAGGGCTTGGAGAGTATCGGCTGTTTCGCCACTTTGTGAGATTGCTATAAAAAGCGAGTTTGGATTTAAAAAGGGGTTTTTATAACGAAACTCGCTTGCTATTTCTACTTTTGCTCTAATTTTTGCAATTCTCTCAAACAAATAACTAGCCACCAGCGCTGCATGATAGCTAGTCCCGCAAGCACAAAGCACAACCTCATCAATGCCTAAAAGCACGCTTTCATCGATATCTAAGTTAATTTTTTCTCCATTTAAACGCCCCATTAAGCATTCATTTACAACCTCGCTTTGTTCAAAAATTTCTTTTTCCATAAAAAAGCGATAACCGCCTTTTTGCGCGTAGCCTTTGTCTTTTGGCAAGTTTGTGTAGTTTAAGTTTATTTGCTCGCCTTTTGCGTTAAAGGCTTTAATTTGCGCATCTTGCTCGTAAAAAGCCACGCCATAAACCCCATCATCTAAATAAGCACCCTCATCACATGAGCCAATTAGCGGCGCATCTGAGCTTGCAAAATAAATATTTTGGCTATCTTTACAAATCAAAAGTGGCGCAGCATTTTTGGCAAAAAATATAGAATTTGGCGCATCTTTTGTAATTAGCAAGGTAGCAAAAGCACCGCGAAGCCTTGAAATAGTCATTTTATAAGCTTGTAAGGGCGAAGTTGCGCTTTTATTATAATGCTCAAATAAATGCACTATCACCTCGCTATCTGTTTGGCTAAGAAAGCTAACGCCTTGCGCGCTTAGCTCGTCTTTTAGCTCTTTGTAATTTTCTATTATGCCATTGTGAATAACAAAGCTATATTTGCCAAAATGCGGATGGGCGTTTATTTCATTTGGTTTGCCGTGCGTTGCCCATCTTGTGTGTCCTATGGCTGCGCCTAAGCCAGTGCTTGTAAAATCAGCGCATTTTAGCCTTAAATTTTCTAGTTTGCCAGTGGCTTTAAAATATGAAATTTGCGCCTCATTAGCATTATGCTCAATCACTCCAAAGCCAGCACTATCATAGCCACGATACTCTAACTCTTTTAAGCCGTTTAATATAATGCTTTTTTTTTCATTTTTGCCGATATAGCCTATTATCCCACACATTCTTGCCCTTTATTCGTTGATCAAATACTCTTTAAACTGAGCTATTTTTTTATCAAAATCCTTATCTTTATGGATTAAAAACACATTGCGAGTGCGATTTTTGATTGTTTGAATGCGCGCATCGCTTAATTTAAAATCGCATTTATCCAAAATGCTTAAAACAAAAGCCATAAAGCCTTGTGCGTCTTTTGCGTTTATGCCGATTTTAGCGATGTTTTCTAAATAACTCGCATTTATTTTTAGCTCGTTTTCTAAAATTTTAACAGCCTTGATTTTTGCTTCGTTTTTATCACAAAGTGCGCCTATTAGCTTTGAATGCAAGCTTTTAAGCTCGTTTTGGCTTACTTGTTTTGTGTATTTTAATTTAATAAAAAATTTATTATCAAAAAGCTCAAAAGCCTCCATATAAGCTAAATCATACCTAGCTAGCTCGCTTAATACAAGAGTTAAATTCCACCCTCTTCTTACTATCAATTCAGCACAAAATCCATCATCGCTTTTAACCTTCAAATCGATATTAGCGCAGCAAATCGCCCAAGATGCTATTTTTAAAATTTCGCTTGCAGGATAAAAAATAAAAAGCAAGGTTGATTTTATGGATAAAATTTTATCTTGCGTGCTTTTATCATAGCTTACAAACTCGTCTTGTTTTTTAATTAAAATTTCTTTTTTAGCGCGCAGTCTAGCTGAGCCAAGCACGCTATGGTCGGTATTTTTAAAGCTAGCAAGGGCTTTTTCGTATAAATCTTTAAGGCTTGAAATTTTAATACCAATATGCGTGCTGTCGTTTTGGGTTTTGATGATGGCATAAGTTAGCACACATAGCATTTTAAGTGCTGTTTTGCCCTCTATGTGAGAAATTAAACTAAGCACGCTTTGAGCGTTGATGCCTTCATTTATGGCCTTATTCATTAGTGAATGATTTTTAACCAAATTCACGCCCAAATTCACACACGAACCATTAAAATCTAGCTTATTCATATAAGCCCTAAATATATTTGCTCCCATTATTGCGTGCTTGCTATCATCGCTGCTTTGGCCTTTTGCGACTTCATGCATTAGGGCTGTTAATTTTAAAAGTGCCTTATTTTGCTCACTTAGGCTCTCAAAAAGCTTAGCAAAATAGCCATCAGTTATATTTTCAAGCTCATAAACGCAAACCAAACTATATTCATCTACGCTATATTTATAATTATTAAATTGTGCTAAATGGCGCGTATGCTCCATAGGTTTAACCATGCTAAAAAGCTGTTCGCCATCTAATAAAGCCTTTAAAATCCAAAAAGCGTTTTTTCTAAAAAATAGCTTTTTAAATATCGGTATGGCATTTTCTAGACTTGTTTTGCTAGCTTGGGCGTTTTTAATGTATAAAATGCTTTCTATATGAAACTTAAAAGCCAAATCAGGCAAGGTGCTAATATGCTCTAAAATATTTAATAAATCAGGGCTTTTAGCATGAAGTGGCGTATAAATTGTTTCGTTTATTAAATAAAAATGCCCTGCTCTTTTACTAGCTCTTAACTGCTTAAAACTAAGATTGCTACTAAAATACCTATAAAAAGCCACACGCAATAAATAGCGTGAATACACGGCGATTTTTTGCATAGCGGTTAGGGTTTTGGCTACTAATAAAATTTGCGTGTCTAAATCTCGTTTTTCTTTTATTTTTAGCAGTTTTGCAGCTGGGGCTAAAAATCTAGCATCGATGCTGTCATTACCGCCGCTAAGCCTTAATGCGCTCATCAAAGAGCTTAAAAACTCACTTGCTAAAACCAGCTCGCTATATTCTTTTTCGCTGATATATTTTAGGGCATTTGTGCTTGCTTTGCCATCTAGGCTAAGTAGCATTAAAGCCCGCTCATAATCAAAAAATCCGCCATAACCGCTTTTTAAATCTGGTTTTTGACTAAGCAAAAGCACATCATCATAAGGTTTAAGCGCATTTAAATGATAGCTAATAAACTCGTCTTTTTTATATGCTTTTAGCGCATTAAAAATTTCTTTTGCTTGCTTATATAAAATTTTAGACGCACAAATATAGCGCAAGCTTGCTATATTGCTTTTGGCTTGCATATCATCTTTGAAATTATTAAATGCGGTGCTGATTTCTTGGATTTGAATTTTAAAATTTGGACTTTTAGCTTTTAATCTTTCTTCATAAGCTACTGCTAAATCCCTAGCGTTAAATCCGCGCAAATCCTTATATAATAGCAATATTTGCAGCTCGCAATTATAGCCGATTTCATTTAAGCCATAATTACTAAGCCCAAGCGCACAAAGTGGCACATCATCATCATTTAAGGCAAACTCAGCAAAATAATCTTCTTTAAGTTTAGCAAAGACATTTTTTACTATTTTGTCTATTTCGTGGCTAAAAAATGCGCCAAAACCGCGCCCGTTAAGCTTTTCAAGGGCTTTTTTTAAGCCTTCATTTAAGCCACTAGAATCTGGAAAAATAAGATTTTCATTAAATTTTGATTTTTTAAGCATTCGCGGATTATAGCTAAAAATCGTGCTTTTATGCGCTTTTAAGAGAATATTTTTTATAATCTAGCCTTTTTTAAGGAGAAAATATGAAAAAACTAGCTTTTGGCGCTATGCTTTTTGCAAGTATGGCTTATGCGCATTTTGGTATGGTTATTCCATCAACTTCTAGCACTGATAGCGATAAAATTTCACTAACTTATAAATTCGCTCATCCATTTGAGGGCACTTTAATGGATATACCACTGCCAAAAAGTGCTGGCGTGCTAATAAATGGCAAAAAAAGCGATATGCTAAAAACCCTAAAAGAACAAAAACAAAACAATATGCGATTTTATAACGCTAATTACAATATAAAAGAGCCTGCGGTGCATATTTTTTATGTGGATTTAGAGCCGTATTTTGAACCAAATGAACAAATTTTCATCCACCACACAGCAAAAAGCGTAGTAGATGCTTATGGCGCAGGCGATGGCTGGGATCAAAGCGTAGGGTTAAAGGCTGAGATTATCCCGCTAACTAGGCCTTTTGGGCTATATGCGGGCAATAATTTTAGTGGCGTGGTAATGTATAAGGGCAAGCCGGCCGCAGATGTGATAGTTGAGGTTGAATACCTAAACGATAAAGGCTTAAAAGCTCCAAGCGAAGATCACATAACACAAGAAATCAAAACAAACAAACGCGGTGAGTTTAGCTTTACTATGCCGCTTGCTGGCTGGTGGGGCTTTTGCGCTTTATTAAGCGATGATGAAAAAATCAAAAAAGACGGCAAAACTTACGATGTAGAGCTTGGCGCGATAATCTGGGTAGAAACAAAAGACTACCAAAAATAAACTACACCAGCTTAAAAGCGAGGCTTTTTTGTGAAATTTTAATAAATGTGAAATTTTAATAAAGGGGAGAAAATGCCAGCAGCGATAGATTATGATAAATATTCAAATATGAATAAAAAACAGCTTTTAAACGCGCTAATAAACGCAGAAAATAAAAAGCAAAAAATCAAACAAGACTTAAACGAAAAAATTAAACACACAACAGAGCTAATTAAGTTTTTAAAAACAAAACTTAAAAAGAGCCTAAATGAGCCAAAAAGCTACACTCTAGCACAAGCACCATCAATAAAGAAAATAAATGCATACTTTGAAAAATTGCCACAAGCCGAACAAGACCAAATAAGAGCAGAAGTAAGAGCAGAAATGGGCTTAAATATATGAAATTATCCTAAAACACACAGCAGATAAAGAGCTAAAAAAAATTGAAAAAGGCGATAAGATTGGTGCTTTGAAAATACGCACATTTTTACAAGAGCTTGAAAAAATAGAAAATCCTTTTGTGATAAAAAGTGTTACTAAACTTGAAGCCTTTAAAAATTATTGGCGTTGGCGTGTAGGCAATTATCGCGTTATTGGTATAAAACAAGATGAAATTTTAATAATAGAAATTATAGAAATTTCAATGCGAGAAAATACCTACAAAAAATAAACGGCAAAATATCAAATATAAATTTTATTAAAATTATTTAATCTAGCCTTAACTTTAAAATGGCTTTTAATTTTAAAGCTAGATTAAAAATTTATATTTTTTTTATTCATTCTTAGCTTATTTTATTGTGTTATTTAGAAGTATTATAATTTAAAAATTATTTATTAAAAAATATATAATTTTTTTAAATTTTAATCAAAATCACGAAAATTTCAATAAATTTTTATCATTTTAAGCAAGTTTTAATAACTTAATATAATATAATTTAAACGAAGCTTTTACAAGCTAAGTTTATTTTAAGGAGTAGTCATGGATATAATGCTAGTCTTACAGATTGCTGTATTGTTCGCTGGTATCTATCTAGGCGTAAAGCTAGGTGGCATGGGCGTTGGTTATGCCGGCGGCCTTGGCGTTATCGTGCTTACAGTAGCACTAGGTATGGAGACAAAGATGACTTACATCCCAATAGATGTAATCTTAATCATCGCGTCTGTTATTTCAGCTATCACAGCAATGCAAGTTGCTGGGGGGCTTGATTATTTGGTGCAAGTCGCTTCAAAAATCTTACGCGCAAATCCAAAGCATGTGAATTTCTTAGCTCCGGTTGTTACTTATTTGCTTACTATTTTAGCTGGTACAGGCCACACAGCCTTTGCTGTAATCCCTGTAATAGTAGAGGTTGCAAAAGGACAAAACATCAAGCCATCGGCTCCGTTATCACTTAGCGTGGTAGCAAGTCAAGTAGCCATCACAGCCAGCCCTATTTCAGCTGCTTTTGTTGCGATGACAGGCGTTTGTGAGCCTCTTGGCGTAAGCTATCCTATGCTTTTATTTATTTGCATTAGCACTACTTTTGTAGCTGTGCTTTTAACAGCTTTATTTGTAAATGTTGTTTATAATGTAAGATTAGACACAGATGAAACTTATAAAGCAAGACTAGCTGCTGGCTTGGTAAAAGAAATAAAAGAAGCTCATTATGAAGAATTGCCACCTTATGCTTTGCGTTCTGTGGTTATTTTTGCTATTGGTGTGGTTGCGGTTGTGCTTTATGCTCTTGCGATTTCTCCAAGCGTTGGCCTAATACCAAAAGATAGCGTGCCATTAGCTCGCGATAATGCTATTATTAGCTTTATGCTTACCATAGGCTTTATGATAGTAGTGTTTTGCAAGGTTGATACTGGCAAATTACTCTCAACTAGCACTTTCCAAAGCGGTATGACAGCTTGCATTTGCATTATCGGTATCGCTTGGCTTGGTACTACTTTTGTAAATGGACACCTTGATGCGATTAAAGAAGTAGCTTCAAGCGTTGTTAGAGATTATCCTTACTTGCTAGCAATTGCGCTATATTGCATAAGCTGCTTATTATACTCACAAGCTGCTACTACAAAGGTAATGATGCCAGCTGTGGCACTAGCTATGGGTATGACTTCACCTGAAAATGCTGATGGCGTTTGGATTTTAGTGGCTAGCTTTGCTGCTGTTTCAGGGCTATTTGTGTTGCCTACTTACCCTACTACCTTAGGCGCTATCGCTATGGATGATACTGGCACTACAAAAGGCGGTACTTGGGTATTTAACCACTCATTTTTTATCCCTGGCACTATAATGGTAGCCGTTTCTGTAATCTTAGGATTTATACTAGCACCTATTTTAATCTAAATTTTATGCTTGCCTAAATATTTAGGCAAGCACCCACAATTATTTCTAAGGACATACCATGAAACAATTAGGAATCATCGGTGGAATGGGACCACAAGCCACCTTAGACTTATATCAAAAAATCATAAATCTAACCCCAGCAAGCAAAGATCAAGATCATTTGCATATAGTAATAGACAGCTTCGCACAAATTGAAGATCGCACAGCCTTTATCTTAGGGCAAGGCCAAAATCCATTGCCAAAGCTAATTCAAAGCGCAAAGTTATTAAAAAACGCTGGTTGCGAGGCTATGCTAATGGCTTGTAATACAGCGCATTTTTTTGCAGATGATATACAAAAAAGCGCAGGCGTTAAAATTTTACACATTGCAAAAGCCGCCCTAAATGCAATCAAACGCGATTTTAGCGGCGCTAAGGATATAGCAGTAATTGCTACAAGCGGCACCAAAAAAGCTAGGGTTTATGATGCGATTTTAGAGGCTAACGGATTAAATAGCGTGGCTTTTAGCGATGAAATACAAGCAAAAATAATGTCTTGCATTTATGATGGGGTAAAAGCTGGCAAAACAAAAGAATTCGTGCCACTTTTTAACCAAACCTTAAAAGAAATTAAAGCTGATGTTTATATAGCAGCTTGTACTGAAATACCATTATTTTTGGATTATTTGGACGCTAAATATAATTTTGTCGATGCCACGCTTGAATTAGCAAAGGTTGGCGTTGATTATGCATTAGAGCGCGCTTAGCTTTAAAGCATTAAAATTTTAACATTTAAAGGCAAAAAATGGAGAGCGAATTAGCCTTGTGGGTTTATGCTTTGCTTTTTGGCGTGGCGGTATTTGCTGGCTTTATCGATGCTGTTGCAGGTGGTGGCGGGCTAATTGCCTTGCCTGCTCTTTTAGCAGTTGGTTTGCCTGAGCATTTAGCCCTTGGCACAAATAAACTTCAAGGCTGTTTTGGCACGCTCTCAGCGACTTTTAACTTCGCGCGCAAAGGCTATGTGGAGTGGCGAAAAATCGCCATTGGCATATTTTTTACGCTACTAGGTGCAATACTTGGGACTTTAAGCGTTTTAGCCATTGATCCTAGCTTTTTGCGTTTTTTAATCCCTGTGCTTTTAGTTGGCATTTTTATTTACACGCTTTTTGGCTCAAATTTTAAAACACAAGCAAAAAAAGCCTTGATGAAAGAAAACGCATTTTATATTGTTTTTGGGCTAATTTTGGGCTTTTATGATGGATTTTTTGGCCCTGGTGCTGGTAGTTTTTGGACTTTTGCGATGCTTGCTTTAATAGCACTTGAAACAAAACGCGCCGTAGCTCATACGAAGGCTTTAAATTTTACCTCAAATATCGTTTCTCTTAGCGTATTTATAGCTGGCGGGCAAGTGCTTTGGATCCTAGGCTTTGTAATGGGCGCAGGACAGCTAATCGGCGGGTATTTGGGCGCGCATATGGTGATAAAAAAAGAAGCCGGCTTTGTTAGAATAATATTTTTATGCGTAGTAGCAGCAACCACGCTCAAACTACTCTATGACGGCATTAAAAGCCTTTATTAAGCTTTTAGGCTAGCTGATTAATTAAAATTTCATTTTAAAACTAATTACAATTTAGAATAAAAAATTTTTGTTAAATACAAACCCTGAGCGGGAGCTGGAATTTTAGTAGGGATTTTTGCCTTTAAATTTTGATTTAAAAATCTATCTTTTAACGCATTCATCGCATTTTCATCGCTGCTTGCTTGTAGCGCATTTGCTAGCATTAGACGCACTTGCGAGCGTAAAAAACCATTGGCTTTTATACTAATTAGCGTAAAATCTCCCAAACTAGTTTTAAAAAAGCGCGAGCTAGCAAAATACACGCATCTAATGCTGGATTTTTCATTTGAGCCAAGCTTATAAAACCCGCTAAAATCATGCTCTCCGCAAAAGATTTTAAGAGCTTGTTTTAATTTAGCGTTATTGATTTGTTTAAAATAATACACAAAATCGGCCAAAAAGGCGTTTTTATCGCTATGGGCTAAGATGTAGCGATAAGTTCTTGCTTGCGCGCTAAAACGCGGATGAAAGCTTTCATCTACGATGCGCACAGCTTTTAGGGTGATTTTAGGCGGTAAATGGCGAGAGATTTGCTCTTTTAGCTTTTCTTGGCTCCAAAAATCGCCACAATGCGTGGTGCTAACTTGCATTAGCGCATGCACTCCCTTATCTGTGCGCGAGCTTGAAATAACAGGCTCAAAAATCCCAAGTCGCGCAAGCGTGGCATTTAGCGCATTTTCAATAGTATTTTTGTGTGGCTGAGCTTGCGAGCCACTAAAACCAGCGCCATTATATGCGTAAATTAGAGCTATTTTCATTAGTATTTGCTTAAAATTTTATGCTTAAAAGTGATAAATGAAATACTAAAAAAGAGCGTAAAAATCAATATTATCGCAATGCTTGGTTTTTTAGCTAGTATCATAATGAGCGCAAAATACGCAAGCAAAACGCCAAAGCTACCAAAATACAATATGCCATTTTCGTAGCGTTGCGTAATTAACCCAAAACTAAGGGCAAAAAGCACGCAAGCAAGCGGAAAAAGCGCAACTAGCGTATAAATACTAAAATCTCGCGCACGCTTTTGGTTGCTTAATGCTTCTTTCCAGTATTCAAGTAAATTAAACGCCCCAAAACGCGTGCTGGCTATGCTTGAACGGATTGTCATATCCTTAAACTCGCCTATTTGCCATTTTTGTAAGCTAATATCATACAAACGCCCATTTTCTAGCTTTAAAGCTAGCGCGCTATTTTCATTTATTAGCTCGCCGCTTTGGGCTGTGATTAATCTTTCATTAAGCGGATTTGGATTATAAAGAACGATATTTTTATATGAAAACTCTTCTTTATCTTGCTCATTAGCAAAAACTAGCCATTCGCCAAAACGCTGTCCAAACTCGCCAGGACGGATATTTAGGCTAAATTTTGTTTTTTTGTATTCGATGAAGGTTTTATTTAAGTGTTGTGCATATGGCATTAAAATTAGCGCATTTAATAGCATTAAAACAGATAAAATCCCGCCAAGTAAAACAAAAAATCTCCCCACATTATCAGGACTTTGCCCTAGGGTAAAAATCACCGTGCTTTCATTTTCTTTACTAAGGCGATAAAAACTAACCGCCACACCGATAAAAAAAGCAATAGGTGCTGTAAATAATAAAATTTGCGGTAATAAATAGCTATAAAGTCTAAAAAGTTCGCCAAGGCTAATCTCAATATAGCTAGTAATGCGCGCAATTTGTATAAAAAATACAATCGAAACTACCAAAAAAAGCGTGGCAAATAATGAAATAAAAGAGTTTAAGAAGCTATAAAAAAAGTATTGATTAACCCTAGAAATCATCATAAATCCCAAATAAAATCGCTGATTATAGCCAAAATATATTAAAATTTATTCAAAATTTTGCTTAAAATTTTATTCAAAAAACGCCGTGATATTTACATTTAACGCCTTAGAGTTATGCTTGAATTTATGTTGCTTAATTATAAAAGGCTTTTTAAATAAACTTTAATGCAACGCTAGTTAAAATTTTACTTTATTTTAAAATTTTAAAATTTCACAAAACAAAAGAGCAAAAATGAAAAAACTTATTTTTGTGGCATTGAGTTTAGTTGCTGGGCTTTTGGCTAGTGATTATGTTGATGGATTAAACGCATATAAAGCAAAAGATTACCAAAAAGCAAAAGAGCTTTTTGAAAAAGCCTGCGATGATAAAGACGCTAAGGCCTGCCTTAATCTTGGACTTTTATACGCAAAAGGTCAAGGCGTAGAGCAAAATTATCAAAAAGCTAGCAAATTATGGCAAAAAGCCTGCGATTATAAAGAAATTATTGGCTGTGCTAATCTTGGTAATTGCTATATTGCTGGTCAAGGCGTAGAGCAAAATTATCAAAAAGCTAGGGAGTTTTTACAAAAAGCCTGCGATGGCAACGATGCTTTGGCTTGCTATAATCTTGGACTTTTATATAAAAAAGGCCAAGGCGTAAAACAAAACTCACAACAAACTAAAACATTATTTAACAAAGCTTGTTATTTTGGCTTTCAAAATGCTTGTGAGTATTATTAAGCATAAAATATTAGATTAAATTTTAGTGTAATTTAAAATTTTAATAAAAGGATAAAAAATGAAAAAATTCATTTTTGGGGTGTTAGTTTTAGCTACTGGGCTTTTGGCTAATGATTATGTTGATGGAATAAACGCATATAAAGCAAAAGATTACCAAAAAGCAAAAGAGCTTTTTGAAAAAGCCTGCGATAATAAAGACATTAGATCTTGCGGACTTCTTGGGGGAATGTATTATGAAGGAGAGGGCATAAAGCAAGATTATCAAAAAGCAATACAGCTCCACGAAAAAGCCTGCGATGGCGGAAATGTCTTTTCTTGCGTTGATCTTGGTGTTATATATATAAATGGCCAAGGCGTAAAAAAAGATTATCAAAAAGCAAGAGAGTATTACCAAAAAGCCTGCGATGGCAAAGAAGCTAAGGGTTGTTATTATCTTGGAGCTATGTATGCTAACGCATTAGGCCTAAGCCAAGATTTAGCAATGGCCAAAAAATATTTTAGCAAGGCTTGCGATTTAGGCTTTAAAGAAGGCTGCGAGCTTAGCAAACAGCTAAACCAAACTAGTGATTTTAATGAGGGAATAAAAGCATATAACGCAAAAAATTATGAAAAAGCAAAAGAGCTATGGCAAAAAGCCTGCGATAGCAAAGACGCTAGAGCTTGCTTTAATCTTGGTATGTTTTATAATGAAGGTCAAGGCATAACAAAAGATTATCAAAAAGCAAGAGAGTATTACCAAAAAGCTTGCGATGGCGGAGTTGCTGGGGCTTGCACGAATATCGGGCTTTTATACAATAACGAACAAGGCGTAAAAAAAGATTATCAAAAAGCAAAAGAGTTTTTTGAAAAAGGCTGCGATGGCGGGGACGCCCTGGGTTGTATTGATGTAGGGATTTTATATAGAGATGGCCTTGGCCTTGGCCAAGATTTAGCAATGGCCAAAAAATATTTTAGCAAGGCTTGCGATTTAGGCGCTCAAAATGCTTGCGAGGCTTATAAAACCCTAAATCAATAAGCTAAATTAAAATTTTATAATGGCTAAGCAAATGGGCGCAAGACCCCATTTGCCCTGCTCTACATTTGAAATTTTAAACCCACAACGCTAAAAATTATCAGCCCCAAATACACAAGCTTTTTAAAGCTCATTTTTTCGCCTTGAAAAAGCCCTAAAAGCACGGCACCAACGCAACCAATCCCAGTCCAAATAGCATAAGCGCTACTCATTGAAAACTCACTCATACTAAAACGCAAAAGCAATAAAGAAAAACCAAAAGTAGCGACCATACCGCTAAAAGTAGCGATTTTGAGTTTAAAATTTCGCGCGCTATTAAATCGCCCCATAAAATAAACCCCAGCCACTTCGCTAAATCCAGCAATTATTAAAGCCAAAAATGTCATTTTTGCGCGCCTTTTATGCCTATTACGCCAATTAAAAGCGTGAAAATAAAAAACACCCTAGCAAATGCTAAATCTTGCCCATCTTTATAAAGCAAGGCTAAATCCAAAAGCACCACCAAAAGCGTGGCAAAGCCCACAAAAACGACATAAGCCACACTTGTAGGCAAATACTTAAACGCCTTAGTTAAAACTATAAAATTTGCGCATATCGCGCCTATGGTTAGCGCGTAAGTAAGCGTGCTTTGAGCATATTTTAACCCATAAAGCCAAGTCAAATCCAAAAGACTAGCTATAAAAACTATCAAAAAGCCCTTATTTTCTTTACTCAAAACCATAAATTTGCCTAATCATTAAAATTTAATGCTTTTTTAATGGCAAAAACTTCATTCAAACTTGCTTCAAGTTGCTCTAAGTTTAGCATATTTGCCCCATCACTTAGTGCCTGGCTTGGATTTATATGCGTTTCATAAAAAAACCCATCTACCCCAGCAGCTGCAGCAGCCCTTGCTAAAAGTGGCACAAAATGCGCTTGACCGCTACTTATGGTATTTTCACCCGCTGGCATTTGCACGCTGTGAGTTGCATCAAAAATCACTGGCGCAAACTCACGCATAATCGCAAGCGAGCGCATATCAACGACTAAATTACAATACCCAAAACTAGCACCACGCTCGCATAAAAACACGCCATTTTGCGCGCTTAGCTCTTTATTTGGCTCAGCCTTTACGCCCCTGGTTTCAAGCACCTTTTTTACGCTATGCTTCATGGCTTGCGGGGCTAAAAATTGCCCTTTTTTTATATTGATTTTTGCCTTTGTTTTAGCAGCTGATACTAGCAAATCTGTTTGACGGCATAAAAATGCTGGGATTTGTAAAATATCTGCTACGCTAGCAACCACCGCTGCTTGATGGCTTTCGTGTATATCGGTTAAAATTTTATAAGCAAATTCCTTTTTTACCTCACTTAAAATTTTAAGTCCCTCATCTATGCCCAAACCGCGAAAACTCGAAATACTCGTGCGATTAGCCTTATCAAAACTAGCCTTAAAATAAAACTCCACGCCAGGCATTTTAGAATATTTTTCTAGGCGCGATGCCGTTTGCATAATGTTTTCCCTGCTTTCAATCACGCAAGGTCCAGCAATTAAAATCATAAAAATCCTTTCAAAATAATTTAATTTAAAATTTCAAATCCTAAACTTACAAAACTCAGCCAAAAAACATTCATCGCATTTTGGTTTTACCGCCTTACAAGTGTATCTGCCAAACATTATCAAGGCTTGATGAAGCTTATTTAAATTATCCTTAAAAAGCGCGCAAAGCTCTTTATCTACAAGCTCTGGGCTAGCTGCCTGACTTAAATCAAGGCGTTTTGCTACGCGAAAAACATGCGTATCAACTGCCATCACATTAGCACCACAAGCTTCAATCATCACCACATGCGCCGTTTTTAGCCCAACACCAGCTAGCGTTTTTAGCTCGTTCTCATTTAGCGGGATTTGCCCATTATAACGCTCACACACGGCTTTTGCCATTTTTATTAAATTTTGAGCTTTGTTGTTATAAAACGAGCAGCTTTGAATTAACATTTTTAGGCTTGTAAGGTTTGCGCTTGCTAGTTTTTGGATATTTGGGTAGGCTTGAAAAAGTGCTGGGGTGATGATATTTACGCGCTTATCGGTGCATTGTGCTGAGAGCATTACACACACTAATAGCTCATAATTATTCGCAAATTTTAATTCACTTCTAGCATCACTATAACGCCCCAATAAACGCTCTTTAATGATTTTTACATTTTTCTTGCTTTGCATTTTTGTCCTTAGATGATGTTTTGGCCGTATTTTAAACGGAGTTTATTTAAGCTAGAATCAAGCGCTTTTCTTTTTATATTAGCTTGCTCTACAAATAAATTTTGATTTAAGCCAAAATGACTTGCGCCCACGCTCAAATAATCCACGCTTAGCCCAGCGCCACAATCATTTTGACTAAAAAGCTCTAAAATGCTTGCTTGGATTAGCCAGCTAGTTGCTTGCTCGGCCAAATTTTGAGTAAAGCTTTTTAAGCCAAGGCCTTTATATCGTATTTTAAGCTCTATTTGTAAGGGATTTAAATCTTTTTTAAATAGCTCAAAACTTAAATGCTTGCATAAAATTTTTAAGCGTCTTTTAAGCTCTACCCTATCATTTTGAGCCTTAAAACTTCGCGCCACGCATAGGCTTTTTTGCTCTTTTTGCTTATTTATTTTGCCTAGATTTTCGCCACTAATTTGAGCATAAAGCTTCATGCCATTTTTGCCTAATTTCATAAAATGCGCCCTAGCTTGTAAGGCATCGCTTAAAGTATGAATACCGCGTGCTTTTAAGAAATTTTGATTACTTTTGCCAATGCCACAAAAACACGATATATCAATATCTCCAACCTCATCTAAACTCTCAATCATCATCACGCCTTTTGGCTTTGCTAAATCTGTGGCTAATTTAGCATAATATTTGCTTTTGCTAAGCCCTAATGAACACGGCAAATTCAGCCTCAAAGCCACCTCATCTTGTAAATTTTTAGCAAATTTTAAAGCATTATTTTCAAGCCCGCTACCATTTAAATCCATAAAATATTCATCAATGCTGTATTTTTCTATCTCATTTGTGTAAGCATATAATAAATTATAAAGCGCATTTGAAAGCTTTTTATATAGCGCAAAATCCGTATTTATCGTAATTAAACCAGGGCAAAGATTTTTGCCAATATAAACAGGCATAGCACATTTTACCCCAAAAGCGCGCGCCTCATAATTAGCACTTAAAATAATCCCAGGCTTTAAAAAATCGCCAAAAATATCATAGCAATTACCGCTAATTACGGCCACTGGTTTATTTTTAAGGCTAGGATTTACACTAATAGCAGCAGAAACAAAAAAGCAATCCAAATCAATATGCAAAAACATAATTTCTCTTTTTTGGCGATTATAGCTTAAAAATTTTAAAATCTTTTAATAATTTGTGCTATAATCGGCGACCACATTTTACTTACAAAGGATAAAAATATGAAAAAATCAATCTTAGCTTTAAGTTTAGCAGCTAGTATTAGCTTAAATGCTGCTGTTGTAGCTGTGGTAAATGGCGAAAAAATAGATGATAGTATTTTTGGCAGTAGCGCAAGCCAAATTCAAAGCCTGCCAGCCGAGGCAAAAAAAGCTATGATAGATAGAGTAATCGTGCGCCAGTTATTGCTAGAAGAAGCTAAAAAAGCAAAGGTTCAAGATAGCCCTGAGTATAAATTAGCAGCAAAACAAGGCGAAGAAAATCTAGCCATTCAAGTATGGGAAAAACAACAATTTGACGCCATTAAAATAAGCGATAGCGAAGCAAAAGATTTTTACAATAAAAATAAAGATAAGACAATAATCCCAGCACAAGTTCGCGCTAAGCATATTTTAGTAGCTAGCAAAGCAGAAGCTGAGGCAATTTTAAAAGAATTAAAAGGCCTAAAAGGTGAAGCTTTAAATAAAAAATTTAGCGAACTTGCCAGCACTAAATCAATCGATAAAGCATCAGGCGCAAATGGCGGCGAGCTTGGCTTTTTCCCTAAAAGCCAAATGGTGCCAGAATTTGCCGATGCTGCCTTTGCTATGAAAAAAGGCGAAATTAGCAAAGCACCAGTTCAAACTAACTTTGGCTTTCATATAATCTTAAAAGAAGATGAGCGCGCACAAAGCACGCTTACTTTCAACCGCGTAAAAGACGATATAATCAACACCTTAAAAACTCAAAAATTACAAGTTCAAATGCAAAAAAAAGTAGAAGATCTACGCAAAAACGCCAAAATAGAGTATAAATAATGGGTGCGTTAAGTTTAGTCCCTGCTGGCGTGCTAACAGGCACGCAAGCAAACGCAATCTACGAATACGCAAAAGAAGAAGGTTTTGCAATCCCAGCTGTTAATATAGTAGGCTCAAATAGCCTAAATGCCGTGCTAGAAACGGCTAAAAAGGTTAATTCGCCAGTGATCATTCAGCTAAGCAATGGCGGAGCTAGCTTTTATGCTGGCAAGGGCATCAATGGCACAAATGAAATAGGCATCGGCGATGCCATAGGCGCCATAGCAGCAGCACAGCACGCGCATTTGCTATCTGAGCATTATGGCGTGCCAGTTATTTTACACACAGATCATGCCGCAAAAAAGCTTTTGCCTTGGATTGATACGCTAATTCAAGCAAACAAAGACACAAGAAACAACATCGGCAAGCCACTTTTTAGCTCTCATATGCTAGATTTAAGCGAAGAAAGCTTAGACGAAAATCTAAAAACTTGCAAAAAATATCTTAAAATTTTAAGTTCTCTTGATATTTGCCTTGAAATTGAATTAGGCGTAACAGGCGGCGAAGAAGATGGCGTAGATAATACAAATATCGATAACGCCAAGCTTTACACCCAACCAGAAGATGTAGCAAAAGCATATAAAGAATTAGGCGAAATTAGCCCGCTATTTAGCATAGCTGCTAGCTTTGGCAATGTGCATGGGGTTTATAAGCCAGGCAATGTAATCTTGCGCCCTGAAATTTTAAAAAATAGCCAAGAATACATAGTAAATAAATTTGCTACAAAATCCCATAAGCCTGTAAATTTTGTATTCCACGGCGGTAGCGGCTCAGATATTAGCGATATAAAAGCAGCTATAAATTACGGCGTGGTTAAGATGAATATAGACACAGACACGCAATGGGCCTTTTGGGACGGCGTTAGAGAGTATGAAGCTAGCAATCACGACTATCTACAAGCACAAATTGGCAATCCTAGTGGCGATGACAAGCCAAACAAAAAATACTACGACCCTAGAAAATGGCTAAGAGCAGGCGAAGAAAACCTAAGCAAACGCCTTGAAATAGCCTTTGAAAATCTTAATTGCATAGGGCGAAATTAATTTATATCTTAATGCTAAAAGTTAAAATTTTAACTTTTGGCATAAGGCTATAAAATTTTGCGCAAAATTTTACTTACTAATTAAAATTTATTAGCAAGCGTAAAATATAAAGCCGCTTTTGCTTTCATATATTTTAGCCCTTTGTAAGGGCATTTTAAGGTAACACAATGGATAAAAATCAATTTGATTTTGCTTTACCAGAAAGCGATAAAAGAAATAAAATCGCTGTTTATACAAAAATAATTATTTTGCCAGTGCTTGTTTATGTGGCGTATTTATTAAGTTATTTTGGATTTATAGAATTAAATATTGGCATAAATGCTATTATTTTAAGCACATTTATGCTTATTATTGCCTTGCTTTTTACAATTCACAGCGCAGAATATGGCTGTTTTGTTTTTGAATGTCAAAAAGATGATTTTAAAAAAGAACTAAAATCTTTCATTTTAAAAAGTTTGCTAACCATAGGCAAAGATACTAAATCAAACGCAAATTTTGATGAGTTTATTAAGGATTATTCAAAATTTATCCGCAATGAAAATATCGCAAATGTCGGTGCTGGCGTGTTTTCACTGCTTGGGGTTTTGGGGACTTTTATTTGCATTGCTATATCGCTAGCCCCACTTGATGCTAGTTTTGATGAAAATGTGCTAGCTTTAATTACTAGCATTAGTTCTGCGTTTTATGTGGCAATTTATGGCACGATCTTAGCCCTTTGGTGGATATTTTTTGAACGCTTTGGAATAACGAGATTTAAAAAACTAGTAAATCGCCAAAAACTAGTTACAAAAAACTTTTTTTGGAGCAAAGAAGAATTACAAGAACGCTTTATGCAAGAAGGCATTTCTAGCTTTTCAAAAATTAGCACGATTTTTGGCTATGTAAGTAATAAAGAATTTTTTAGCCAATTAGATAAATTAGTAGAGCAAAAGTTTTTAAATTTTACAAATCTATTAGAAAACGAAGAAAACGCCATCACCCTCAGCAGCGAGCATATCAAGCAAACGCTATCTAGCCTATCAAAAAGCCAAAAAGAGCAAAAAGATATTTTGCGCGTCTATACTGATATTTTAAACGCTCTTAATACATTTAATAAAAATTTTGAAAGCATGCAAATAGGATTTGCTGATAATTACGCCAAGCTCCACACCCTAAGCGATGAAAAACTTACGCGTTTTGAGCGCGCGGTAAATACCTTGGTAACTAGCATTAATAACCAAGCCGGCCTAAATAACGAGCAAGCAAAATAAACCTAGGTAAAACAATGGGCAATAAAAATGAATATCCTAGCTTTTGGCTAAGTTATGCTAATGTAATTGGCGGATTGTTTTTTATAATCACTCTGATTTTAACTAGTATGCTCGCAAAATACAATATAATCGCGCAAGACTTAAACAAAAGCAAAGGCATTTTAGAAAATAAAATAAAAGATATAAACGAACTCAAACTAAAACTAAGTGAGCGCGAAATAGCCATAGATAAAACCCTAAGCACGCTACAAAACAGCAAAGACAAAAGCGTTGGCCTAGCATATTTGCAAAAAATTTTAAATAAAAGCCTTCAAAACGCCAAACAAAGCGTAGAAGAAATAAATAAAATCACAAATAACGAACAAAAAAAAGCAAATTTAAAACAGCAAGAACCAGCTCCAAAACCAAGCAAAAATCCAAACGCCCTAAGGCTAAAAATCATAGCTAAATTAAAAATTTTACTAAACAATCAAGCCCAAATAAACACGCAAAACGGCACGCTTTATTTAAACAGCGATTTAATCTTTGAAAAAAACGCCCAAATAAAACAAAGCGCAAAAGCTAATTTAGAGCAAATTTTAAGCTTGTATTTTGATGTGCTTTTAAGCGATGAAATTGCCCCACACATCAAGCACATCATCATCACAAGCCACACGGATCTAAAAAAATCCTACACCGCAAACTTAAAATTAAGCCAAGCACAAGCCTTAGAATTACTGCTTTTTGCCAATTCTTTTTATAATGATGCGCTTTTGGCTAAACTCAGCCTAGCCAGCGGGCGCGCAAATACAGAGCCATTTTATAAAAACGGCAAAATAGATGAAAATCTTTCAAGGCGAATTGAAATTTCTTTTATAGAAAATTTAAATCCATCAAATGCTAGCACAAAATAACCTACCAAAATTTCAAAAAATCCGTTTTAAAGAGCGTGATTTTTTCGTGCTTAGAGATGATTTGCTTGATGATGAAATTAACGGCAATAAGGCTAGAAAATTAGAATACTTTTTAAATGCTAATTTAAAAAATTTTAGCACGCTTTATAGCTATGGCAGCTCGCAAAGCAACGCTATGAGCGCGCTTAGCATTTTTGCAAAGAAAAAAGATTTAAAATTTATTTATCTAACAAAGCACCTTAGCCAATTTTTACAACAAAATCCTAGCGCAAATTACGCCATAGCCTTAGCAAATGGCGCACAAATCATAGCTAGAAGCGATTATAAAGAATATTTTTTTGCTTTAAAAAACTCCCAAAACCCAAAAACACTTTTTATCCCAGAGGGCATAGCCTGTAAATACGCAGAGCAAGGCTTTAAAACCCAAGCTGAGCAAATAAAAAATTTTATGCAAGAAAGTGGCATAAAATTTGATATATTTTTGCCAAGCGGGACTGGCACGGCTTGTGTGTATTTAGCTAAGAATTTGGCACAATGTGATGTATTTACCACGCCTTGCGTGGGCGATGAAAATTATTTAAACAGCCAAATTCAAAGCTTAAACGCGCAAGCAAGAATTAAAATTTTAAAGCCAGCACTTAAATGTTATTTTGGGGATTTGAGGCTTGAATTTTATAATATTTGGCGCGAATTAAAAGAACAAACCGGCATAGAATTTGAGCTAATTTATGATCCGCTTGGCTGGCTTACGATGCTAGAAAATTTAAAAAGCTTTAAAAATGAAATTTTATACATCCATCAAGGCGGCCTTAGCGGCTTACAATCACAAAAAGCAAGATATGAGCGAAAATTCAAGCATCTAACAATTAAAATTTAGCTCTTTAAGGATCAAAATGGCAAATTTATTAGTAGCAACAGCTGGGCATATAGATCATGGCAAAACCGCGCTAATTCAAGCATTAAACGGCTTTAATGGCGATAGCACCAAAGAAGAAAAAGAACGCGCTATTACTATTGATTTAAGTTTTTCTAACCTAAAAAATGGCGAGCAAAATATTTCATTTATTGATGTTCCAGGCCATGAGAATTTGCTTAAAACTATGATTAGCGGGGCATTTAGCATAGATGTTGGCTTAGTGGTAATAGCAGGCGATGATGGCTTGATGCCCCAAAGCATCGAGCATATTAAAGTGCTAAATTATTTAGGCATAAACTCACTAATTCTTGCTATTACAAAATGCGATTTAATCAGCCACGAGCGCGCCTTATTTGTGCTTAAAAGCGCACAAGAGTTTTTAAAAAATTACGAAAACTTAAATATTTTAAAAAGTTTTTTTATAAGCATTAAAGATGAAAAAAGCATTAAAGATCTTAAAAATTATCTTTTTACCCTAAAAGCCAAAGAGCGCGATATAAACGGCGTTTTACGCTATTATGTAGATAGAGCTTTTATCTTAAAAGGCATAGGCGTAATCGCAACTGGGAGCATAATTTCTGGCACATTAAAAAAGGGCGAGAAGCTTTTTAATTACGACAAGCAAAAAGAACTAAGCATAAAAAGCTTACAAACGCACGGGGTTTTAGTCCAAAGTGCTTGTGCTTGCGAGCGTTTAGCGCTAAATTTAAGTGGCTGCGAGTTTAAAGATATAACAAAAGGCGATTTTATCAGCAAAAAGGGCTATTTTAGGGCATTTAAAGAACTTGATTGCGTGGTTTTTGGCCAAATTAGGCATAATGAAAATTTACTTTTTTGCATTGGCACAAAGCAAGTAAATGCTAAAATTTTAATTTTAAATGCTAGTTGCGATGAAACAAAACCTAAGCCAAAAGATAAAGAAAACAAATTTTATGCCACGATAAAGCTTAAAAATGCTGTATTTGCGAGCTTTAATGAGCCTTTTATTTTGCTTAGTCTTGGGAGAGTAAGAGCTGGTGGCAGGGTGCTAAATCCTATTAGCGAACCCTTAAAAAAGAGCGTTAAAACCGAGCTTTTACAAGCCTTGGAGAATAAAAATTTTCTAAAAGCCTTTGGTATTTTAAAAAGCGCGCATAAAAACGGATTTGGGCTAATTTCTAGCGAGCAAAGATTTAATCTTAGCCACGAAAATGCCCTAAATATCGCCAAAAAGCTGGGTAATGCGCTAATAGATGAAAACGCGCTTAATGTTTATGATATCAGCGCAAAAGAGCATATTAAAGCATATATTAAATTTTTATTACAAAAAAACGAATTTGCCATATTTTCAGCCACTTCAATAGCCCTAAAACTGCCTTGGGCTAGCGCGTTTTTAGCTCAGCTTTGCATTGATGAAATGAGTGAGTTTTTAAGCAAAAATGATGGAGTTTATACCAAAAAAGGCGTTGATTTTAGCAAGCTTAAAAAACGCGTAGAAGATGAAATATTAAGCATTTTAGACAAGCAAGCCCTAATGCCACAAGCCCCTTATAATATTTATGATTATTTAGAAATTGACCGCACAAGTGGCGATAATGCTCTAAAAAAATTATGCGCTAAAAAAATAGTAATTAGGCTAGCTCATAATTTATTTATCAGCGCCAAGCACCTAAATAACGCGCTAGAAAAATTAAAAGAGCTAATTAAAAAAGATGGTTTTGTAAATATCAACACAGCCAAAAAAACCTTAAATTTAAGCAGAAAATACACAATAGCCTACCTTGAAGCCTTAGATAAAGATGAAAATATCACAAAAAACGGCACGGATAGAGTATTTAAAATTTAATCAGCAAAGAAAGAAATTTATGGGAATTTTTGATTTAGTGATTTTAGGTTTTGCCTTGGCGATGGATGCTTTTGCGGTTTCAATCTGTAAAGGCTTTGCCATCAAAAATCTAAAAATTAAACATTTTTTCGTAGTTGCTGCGTATTTTGGCGGATTTCAAGCCTTAATGCCTGCTTTGGGTTATTTTTTTGTGGCGAGTTTTACAAATTTTATAAAAGAAATTGATCATTGGATAGCCTTTGTTTTATTAGCGTTTGTGGGCGCAAAAATGATTAAAGAAAGCTTTGAAAATGATAGTTGCAAAAACACTAGCGCGCAACTTCATTTTAAACAAATGCTAGCACTCGCACTTGCTACTAGCATTGATGCCTTGGCTGTTGGAGTAAGTTTTGGCTTTGTGGAATTTCGCGGGCTAAATATATACCAAGCAATCCTAATAATTGGCCTTATAACCTTTTTGCTTTGTGCTTTTGGCTTGAAACTGGGAAATTTACTAAGCCAAAACAGCCCCTTTGGCACAAAATTAGGCCAAAAGGCTGAGCTAGTTGGCGGCGTGATTTTAATAAGTTTGGGCATTAAAATTTTAATAGAGCATTTATTAAATTAATGACTTAATTATTCGTAAAAATTGCCATCTTTGCTTGCGTTTATTTGGGCTTGGAGCATTAGCTTTGCCTTACAATCAGCACAACATCTTAGGCTTTTTAGCTTAAACTCATCACCGCTAAATTGCGCGCTCATTAAGCCTATAATCTTCTCCACAGCCTTTTTAGTGGCAAATTCCTTGCCACATTCTACGCATTTAAACAATTCGTCTTTTGCTAAAATTTTATAATTAAAAAAGCTAGGATTTAGCGCGATTTTACCGCGTTTCATCGCTATTGCGCCACTTTCAGCGCAGCTAGCTATACAATACCCACAAGCCGTGCATAAACTTGCGTTAAACTTAATGCTATTATCGCTACTATCGGCAATTAACGCATTTACATTACACGCGCCAACGCAAGCACTACACAGCGTGCAAATATTTTCATCTATGCTTATGCTAGCATAGCGCACTATTTCATCGCTATTAATTTGCCCAAAATCATTGTTTTTTATAATTTTTGCTAGCCTTGAAGCAAAAATCTCGCGCTTTGGCATATCATAATCATCAACAAGTAGCATTGAGTCCTTAATTTTATGCGCTTTGTTTAAGTTTTGTTCTAATTCGCGTTTATTTGTGGCGATTAAAACCGCGTCCTCGCCAAAAATTTTTTGATAAATTTCATTTATTATTTTGATATTGCTAAGTGAAATTTGGCTGATATTTGGCTCATAAAGCACAATTTGAGCTCCGCTATTTTGAGCTAAAATCAAATAATGCACATAATCTAAGGCGCCAGTATTTAAAGCAAGTGGCAAAACCCCGCTTTTTAAGGCAATATCTGTTAAATGATCGCCGAGTGGCTCTTTTTTTAGCCCATAAGAGCTTTTAGCGTTAAATGGCTCGATTTTGCCAAGTTCTTGCCAAAATGGGCGAAATTTCGCGCTAAAATTTTCATCTATTAAAATTTCATTTAAAAGCAAAATAATTTTATCCTTATAAAGCCTTGCGATGCCACTTAGCGCGCTTGTAGGCATATTAGCAAGGCTTAAAGCACCGCTAGGGCAAACACCCACACAAAGCCCACAATCTATACAATCTATTTGATTAAAAACCAGCTCTTTTTGCTCGTCATTTTTAAGTATGGCAACGCTAGGGCAAACATTTGCACAAGCTGAGCAAATTTGCTCACGCCTTTGATGATACTGGCAAATACTCTCATCATAAATCAAATTAATTTTATAATGATATGTTGGGTAATTTTTACGCAAAAAGCTTAATATTTCATCATTATTTAGGGCTTCAATCTCCAAAGAGCCACTTTGAATTAGCATATCCTCTCTGCCATTTTTAATTAAGGCAAAATCGCATTCTAGCTCGTATTTATCGCCATTTTGCTCTATTAGAGCTATTAAAGAGCCAACCTCGCCATACAAGGCTTTAATTTCATCATTTTTTAAGCTTATCACCTTAAAATCATTTTGTATTAAAAGCTCTTTAAGCACGCTTATATCATCATTGGCAACGATTAAAATTTTATTTTCAATTATTTTTTCACGCTCGCTTTGCTTGCTTTCATCAAAGCCTATAATTCTAGCTTCATATAACGCGCTTATGCTTTTTGCTTTTTCAAGTGCGCTATCTAGGGAATTTTTAAGATAAAAGTTTATCTCAGGCGCATAAACTTGCGCTTTTAGCTTAATTGAGTTTGCTACGATAAACTCATCATCACAGGGGTTTTGGCAGATTATAATTTCATCGCCCAATGGTATTTGATAATTTTCATCAATAAATCCGCATTCTTGCATTTTCAACCTTTTAAAAAGCCCTAATTATAAACTTATATTTAAAATTTTAAGTTAATTTTTATGCTAAAATTACGCTTTTTAGCTAAATAAAGGGTAAAAATGGCAGATTTTTCATCATTACCACAAATTGATAAAATCATCAACTTACAATGCTTCAACAATGCGCCAAAGCCTGTTATAACGCGCATTGCAAGAGATATTATAAACGAGCAAAGAGAGCTTTTAATCCAAGAAAAAAGTGCGCTAAATAAAGAGCAAATTATCGCCAAAATCACTAGCGAATACGAAAATTTTAAACGCAAAAGCCTACAAAGAGTAATCAATGCAAGCGGGATTGTTTTACACACAAACTTAGGCCGTAGCGTAGTAGATGAAAACATTTATGAGCGCGCTAAAAGCGTTATTTGCGGGTATAGTAATTTAGAATACGACCTACAAACTGGCAGCAGATCAAACCGCTATGATTATAGTGGGGCGTTACTTAGCGCGCTTTTTGGCTGTGAAGATGCGCTAATAGTAAATAATAACGCCGCGGCTGTATTTTTGGTGCTAAATACCTTTGCAAAAAACGCGCAAGTAATTGTCAGTCGCGGTGAATTAGTAGAAATTGGCGGTGGATTTAGAATCCCTGAGGTGATGAACGCAAGCGGGGCTATTTTAAATGAAATTGGCACCACAAACAAAACGCGCCTAAGCGATTATGAAAATGCCATAAATGAAAATACCAAAATGCTCTTAAAAGTGCATCGCTCAAATTTTCAAATACAAGGTTTTAGTAGCGAAGTCAGCATAAATGAGCTTGCAAATCTTGGCAAAAAGCACGAAATTTTAAGTTATTATGATTTGGGCTCTGGCTCTTATGCGCCGTTAAGTTGGGGCTTAGAGCGCATTCAAGCCAGCGCTACAAAGCTTTTATTTAGCGGGGTTGATTTATTGAGTTTTAGCGGGGATAAGCTTTTTGGCTCGGTTCAAGCTGGCATAATTTTAGCCAACAAAAACCTAATCGCCCGTTTGCGCTCTAATCAGCTTTTGCGAATGCTTCGCGCCGATAAAATCACGCTTAGCTTGCTTTGTCAAAGCGTAATGGCGTATTTAAAAAACGAAAATCACCTAATCACCACGCAAAAATTAATAAATAAAAGCTTAAATGAACTTGAAAGCTTAGCAAATGCGCTAATTTCTGGGCTAAATGAAAATGCCAAAAAGCGCGCTAAAATCATCAAAACCAGCACTTTTGTAGGTGGCGGGAGCTTGCCAAATAAGCAAATTCCAAGCATAGCCTTACAACTTAGCGGCAATGCCAAAAGCTTACAGACGCAATTTAGGGCAAAAAATATCATCGGGCGCATAGAAAATGAATGCTTTTTGCTGGATTTAAGAGCGCTTTTAGATGATGATATAAGCGCGCTTAATCTAGCTTTAAATGAAATTTTGGCTTAAAATTTGGTTTAAAATACTAACGGCGGGTTTTAAATTTTAAATTTTAATTTTTAAATTTTAATTTTTAAATTTTAATTTTTAAATTTTAATTTTTAAATTTTAATTTTTAAATTTTAAATTTTAAAATTTTGGCGTTGGCTAATGCGCTTGTGCGCTGGCTTAAAATATTTTTACGTTTGTGCGCTGGCTTAAAATACTTTTAAATTTTAATTTTTCTTACGCTTTATAACTTAAAATTTTAAAATCTATTTGCATTTAAATTGACTATATAAAATCTAATTTATTTAAAATTTGCGCGTAAATTTTAAAATTTGGCGTTAAAATTAGCAAGTTTATCGCGCAGTTTAGCCAGCAATCGCGCCAAATAAATGCTAGCTAAACGCATTTAGCACTTGGCGCACTACCTTTTGTATGCGATCAATGCTTGCTATTTCGCATTTTTCGTGCGTGCTGTGAGGTGAGATGATATTTGGGCCAATCGAACAAACCTGTAAAGTTTTGCCAAATTTTAAAGCCTTCGCGCACAAAATCCCGCATTCAAGGCCTGCGTGAATGCTCGTAATTTTGGCATTTGGGCGGTATTTTTTTAAAATTTCTAGCACCTTTTTGGCAAAATCATCACCTGCGCTTACCCAAGGCGCGCTTTGCTCGCTATAAACCACTCTAAAACCAGCATTTAAGGCTTGTTTGCTAATTGTATTTTTGATTTTTTCAAGGCTTTCATTATCCATGGCGCGCGCGTAAATTTCAATATCTAGCGCGCGTAAATCGCCATCATTTTTAGTAGAGATTACGGCTAAATTAGCACTAGATTTTGGCGTGCTAAGCTCAGTGCCAAGCTCGTAAATGCCGTGCTTTAAAGCAGTTAAAAAGCTTAAAATTTCAGCACTTTTTTCTAAACTTTGATTTTTAAAATTTGGCTTGATTTGTTTAACGCTAATAAAATCTGCTTTATTTTGTATTTTTTGATCAAGCAATTCATCACAAAGCACCACAGCGCGCGCATTTGCTGGAATTGAGTTTGTCCGCTCGCCACCATCAAAGCTTATGATTTCGCATTTATTTTGCTCTAAAAACTCAGCTAAAATTTTTATAGCATTTGGGATATTTTTGTAAATTTCAACACCGCTATGCCCACCCGGCAAATTAGCCACGCTAATTTCATAAATGCGCCCAAAGCTTTGTTTTAGTGCGCTTTTAGCACTAAGCCCAATTAGCACGCCACCAGCGCAACTAGTGATGATTTCATCATCGCACTCGCTATCTAAATTAAGCAAAAATTCACTCTTTAATTGCCCATCAAAGCCAGCAGCTCCAAGCATACCAACCTCTTCATCATTTGTAAAAAGCACTTCTAAGTTTTCAAACTCTGCCATCATTTTCATACAAATTGCCACGCCTATGCCATTATCAGCGCCAAGGCTTGAATGCAACGCGCTTAAATAAAGCCCATCATTTTGAACCTTAATCTCAGGGGCTAAACCCACGCAAACCATATCATAATGGGCTTGCAAGCAGATTTTTGGCCTGCCTTTTATAGCGTGAATATTGCCAAAATCATCGATTTTTACGCTAAATCCACAAGATTTAGCATAATTTAACAAATAATCCGCAAGTTTTTGCGTATTAAAAGAACAATGCGAAATACCGCATATTTCATTAAAAAGTTTAATTACATCCATAACTCGCTCCAAAAAATTTTAAAATTATACACAAAAAACTTGACTTTAAAATTTTTTTTGGTTACAATTTCGGCTCATTTTTAAAATGTCTTGCTAGCTCAGTAGGTAGAGCATCTCCCTTTTAAGGAGGGGGCCGTTGGTTCGAATCCAACGCAGGACACCACTTGCGTTTTTACGCTTTGGCGTCTTGACTGATTTAGTTAGATGCTTTTGGTCGCTTAGCTCAGTTGGTAGAGCGCCACCCTTACAAGGTGGATGTCATAAGTTCGAGTCTTATAGCGACCACCATTTTGCGCGGCGGTAGTTCAGCTGGTTAGAATATCGGCCTGTCACGTCGGAGGTCACGGGTTCGAGCCCCGTTCGCCGCGCCATTTCTTATTTAAAATTTCACATTTATTGCTAGCAGTTTTAAAATTTTGACCCTTTCGTCTAGTCGGCCCAGGACATCGCATTCTCTGTGCGAAAACGCAAGTTCAAATCTTGCAGGGGTCGCCAGAGTATTAAAATTTAAAAATACTAAAATTTAAACATATTGTTTAATTAAAATTTGGCGCAGTATAATGGCATAATGTAAAAATGCGATACAAAGCGCAGTGTAAATGCGTGATAAATGCGCGCTAAAACAGCGCGCTAATCTTATGAAATTTTAAAATTTTAATTTTCGTTAAATTTGCGGATTTTACGGAGTTTTTCTAGTTCGGCGCTGATATCGTCCATTTGCTGCGAGCAATAAAGCTTAGCTTGGCTTAGTAAATTTTGAGCGCAAATCGCATCATTTATGCTTAAATCATTTGGAATTTTATCGCATAAATGCTCTATTTTTGTTATGTCATTTGCTGTAACGGCGATCTTTAAATCATCTAACCACATTTTGCCTACCTTTAATTTAACGCTCACGCGCCTTGGCTAATTGCGTTTTTTTGCGCTTCATCTGGCTTTGTTACATCATTCCACGCAGCAATCAGCTCACGCGTAACATTTACCACCTCATCTAGCAATTTTGGATCGTTTTTTATATTTGCTTCTATCAAGCGCGCTATTTCTCGCCCATACAAACCCTTTAAATAATAAGAAACATCGCCCTGACTCATATCTAGCGAGTTTGAAAGCTCCATAAATATCGCGCTAGTTTTGTTGATGTAAAGCACCTTATCTTGTATGTTATTTTCGATTATGGCCTTTTTTGCGCGCGAAATAAAGCGCAAAACTCCCTCATAAAGCATCAAAACTAACTTTTGCGGAGATTCTACGCTGATATTGCTTGCATTATATGCTTGATATGCGTTATTTTGCATTTTTATCCTTAGCTAATCTTTTTTACTTTGTGCATCTATCATGCTTTGCAGGGCTGAAAATGAGTTTGTCATTTTAGCTATCGCGCTTGCATAAGCAATAAATGTCGTTGTCATTTGCTCGTATTTTTTATCAATGCTATTTTGCGTGCGCTCTTTTTGTTTGGCTAAAAGCTTGTTTTTATCTTTTAGCTCGGTTGCAAAATTTGTAAGAGAGCCGTTTTTAGAGTTTATTAGGCTATCCATTAGTGAGTTCATTTTTGCAAAAAAGCCTTCATTTACGCTTTTTACGCCTGTTTTTGAGCCCGCGCTAAGCCCCAAGGCTTTTAGAGCAGCATCGCCACCATCGCCTGCTTCTATTTTTAGCGTTTTATCATTTACGCCTTTTAGCACTAATTTACCATCATCATCTAATGAAGCAGTAACGCCGATTTTAGCATCATTTATTTGCTTTACTAGCTCTGCTGCTTGTTTTGTTTTATCGGTATTTTGCGTGCTTGGATTAGTGCTAGTTGCATTGCCAGTAATACTTTTATCAATCTCAGCTAGATCAAATTCTTTATCATTGATTTTGATCTTGCCTGTCCAAGCATTAGTGCCACTAGTTATAGATCCGCTACTATAAAACACGGCATTTTCATATGTAGTATTGCTACTAAAAAATTTCTTAAAATTTTCATAATCATCGCTAATTGCTGATTCTAGCGCTTTTGTATCTAAGCTTAACACGCCTTTATCAGTAAAGCTAAAACCAAAATCCATTAAGCTTTTGCCGTTTTTATCGGTATTTGTGATGATACTATTTATTTGCCTTTTAATGCTTGTAATCTCGCTTAGTCCATTTAGTGAGCCGGCGGCTTTTGACTCGCTATCGTAGCTAGTGGCGGTATCAAGGTTTGTTTTAAGGGTGTTATAGGCTTGAACCATACTTTGCATAGTTTTTACCAGGCTTGCGGTGTCTTTTGATATGCTAATTACCGTATCTTTATACTCGCCTGATGTTGTTTTATCATCTACATTATTTAGCGTGAAAGTTGCGCCTGTGATGATATCATCGATAGTATTTTTAGAGCGCGTCATATTAACGCCATTAAAGGTAAATTCCGCATCTTGCGCATTTGCTAGCTTTTTGCCAGCATTTGTGCCAGTGCCAGCTTTAAGCGTGAAAACGCCTTTATCGTCTGGCGTTGTCGTATCAAAGCCTAAATCTTTAAATAAACTATTGTCACTTACATTCCCTTCCATTTTAAATTTTATAGCGTTATCCTTGCCTGTGTCTTTTGTTTGAAATACCATGCTATAAGGATTTGTGCCGCCTACATTTAAAATTTTAACCGATATCTTGCCATCTGTTGCATCGGTGATTTTTTGCGATAATTCATCTAGGGTGGTTTTGTTATTTACCGTGATATCGTAGCTTTTATCGCCTACTTGTAAAGAAAATTTAGTATCGCTACTAAGATTTGAAAAAACTACATCAGACCTGCTAGAAAAGCCCTTGGTTTGGTATGAATCGCTTTGGGCTAGTTGCATTACGCTCATTCTAATTGTTTGTTCTGCTACGCCATCTTCTATATTTGCGCTTACTGAGTTTGAGCCAGCTATGCTTGTTTTGCGTTTTAAAAATGATGTTTCGCTAGCTATATCAGCATAGCTAGTTTTAAACTGGCTAATTAGCGTGGTAATGGCTGTTAGATCTTGTTGTTGCAAGGCATTTGTGGCTATGCGCGTAGTAAGTGGTTTGATTTGCGATTCTTCATCGTATTGTTTTAGCGTGTCTATTGTTTCTTGTTTTAAATAAGTGCCTGTAATATCAACATTTGTTTTTTTAATGGTTGAGCCGGTGCCGGTGTAGTTTTTGATGGTTGGCTCTGATACTGATACACTAGAAACTGCCATTTTTTATCCTTTATATTTATTTACTCTCGTCAAAAAGCATACCGATTGCTTCTTTAAAAAACTCGCGCATTCTTAGCACTTTTTCGCTAGGAAATTGGCGAATCACATTACCTGAATCTGCTTCTAAAACGCTTACATACATGGTATTTACTTTATCATCATAACCAAAACGAATATTTGTATTTAGCTCAACCATATTTTTATTTAATTGCTCTACTGCTTCTTTTACCTTTTCATTTAAGGTTTTTTTGTCTTCGCCATCTTGTGCGTTTTGGGTTTTGCTTAATTCGTGGTTACGCTGGGTTGCGTTGGCTTCTATTTGCGTTTGCTCTACTGGGCGCGCGCGCGCGCTTTGGCTATCTTGCGCAATGGTTTGGTTTTGGATTTGCTGCGAAGCGACTTTGAAAATTTCCATTGTAAATCCTTTAAAAGTTAGTGTGTTGCATATCGGCAATTTTAAAATTTTTTTAATTTATTTATAAAATTTTATAATAACTCAAAGTGCTATTGCCAAAAGCTTTTTGCTTTATAAGAGCGAATTCGCCGATATTTTCAGGTAATTTAGCCGCACTTAAATGCTCTATGCAAATTAGCTTGATTTTATCTTTTGGCAAGCTTGCTAAAAGCCTTTGGCAAGCATCATAAATTTTAATAAAACCTTGCCTAATGTCAAAAGGCGGATCGGCATAAAGTATGATATTTTCATTATTAGCGACAATTTTAGGCGTTAGGATAAAAGTATCGCCAAAATGCGCGTTTAAAATTTTAAAATTTTGAAATTTTAAAATTTGCTCTAAGGCTTGGTTAGTTTTATTAATATTTTCATTTAATACCTCAAAGCTTGATTTATCGCATTCTATGGCGTGCGCGGTATTTGCGCCCTCGCTAATAGCCCTAATGGCCATAAGCCCGCTGCCGCCAAAAAGCTCGATAAAAACGCTATTTTTTAAAATTTGGCGCACGCTATTAAAAAAGCTATCTGCTACTCGCGCCTTTGTGCTACGCGTGATTTGCGAGCTTAAAACGCTAATTTTGCGCCCCTTTAAAATCCCGCTAGTAATCAAAATAAAATGTTTATTTTGCATATTTTAATAGCTTTATTAAATCTTTTTTAAAGTTATTTAAAAGCTCATCTAAGGCTATTTCAAGCGCATTTTCGTTTTTAAAATCATTTAAAGCTTTTAAAAGTTGCGTTTGAGTAAAAGGTAGCTTTAAATCAATTCCCAAGGTAAAAACAGGCTTATCATCGCTTGAAATTTTACGATCGCTAACGATAAAATCGGCCTCATCTTTGCTAACTAAAAAAGGCTTTAAAAAATTATTTAAACAAAATAAAAGCAACAAACACTCACAATCTAAATAAATTTTCACGCATTTTCCTTGATTTTGCTTGATTTTGGGCGATATTTTAGCCAAGCAGGCTTAAAAATCGGCAAAATTTTAAATAAAAGCCTGCTATAATACACCCAAAGGACAAAAATGTTTAATGGCAAAAATATATTAATCACTGGTGGCACCGGTAGCTTTGGCAAAAAATACACACAAATTCTCTTACAAGATTACAAACCAAATAAAATCATTATATATTCGCGCGATGAGCTAAAACAATACGAAATGGCACAGCATTTTAATGCTAGTTGTATGCGGTATTTCATAGGCGATGTGCGCGATAAAGCTCGCTTACAAACTGCGATGGATGGCGTGGATTTTGTAATACATGCAGCTGCTATGAAGCATGTGCCAATAGCTGAATACAACCCAATGGAGTGTATTAAAACAAATATCCACGGCGCACAAAATGTAATAGATACTGCTTTTAATGCCAATGTGCAAAAAGTAATCGCTCTAAGCACAGATAAAGCGTGTAATCCCATAAATTTATACGGCGCTACAAAACTTGCAAGCGACAAGCTTTTTGTAGCAGCAAACAATATCCGTGGCACGCATAAAACGCGTTTTAGCGTGGTGCGCTATGGCAATGTAGTAGGTTCTCGTGGCTCAGTGGTGCCGTTATTTAAAAACCTAATACAAAAAGGCGTAAAATCTTTGCCAATCACAGATGAGAGAATGACGCGCTTTTGGATAACCTTAGAACAAGGCGTGCGTTTTGTGCTTAAAAATTTTACTAGAATGCAAGGCGGAGAGCTATTTATCCCTAAAATTCCATCAATGAAAATGCTAGATTTAGCGCGCGCGATGGCACCAAAGCTAGAAATAAACATCATCGGCATAAGACCTGGCGAAAAATTACACGAGGTGATGATAGGCAAAGATGATGCCATTCACACTTATGAATTTAGCGATCATTATGTAATAACCCCAAGCATTAGTTTTGCTTCTGTTATGGATTTTAGCGTAAATGCCATCAACGAAAAAGGACAAAAAATCCAAGATGAGTTTGAATACAGCTCCGATAAAAACACGCTTTGGCTCGATGAAAAAGGTATTTTAGAAATGATAAAACATTGTGATTAAAATTTTAATTTAGGATAACAAATGATAGAACTTAAAAATTTTACAAATCTTAATAGCGATGAGATCCTAGCTACATTCATAGCTCGCTCAAACCCCCAAATAGCAAGCTTTCTAACGCGTGCCGCTCCAAATTACGAAGCGCATAAAAATTTCATAAATTACCTAAAAAACCAAGATGATAAACGCTATTTTATGCTAAAAAAAGGCAAGGATTTTATAGGCGTTATTTATTTTATAAATGTTAAAAATAACTCAGCCGAGTTTGGATTTTTTAAAAATCCGCAATTAACCGGCGTGGGCAATCTTTTAATGCAAAATTCATTAGATTATGCCAAAAATGAATTAAAGCTAAAAAATCTGCACTCTCATGTGCTAAAAAATAACGCAAAAGCCCTAGCTCTTTATGCGCATTTTGATTTTAAAGTGCTTGAAAATAGCGATGATGATGAGAGCGTGTTGCTTAGCAAAGATATTTAATTTTAAAATTTTGGCTTAATGGTAAAAAGTGTTGATAAAGCTCAACACTTTTGTCTCATCTTTCATCATTTTTTAATCTAAAATAATTAGAAATAAATTTCATTTTATTTTCTAACTTTAACCCGCTATGAACTCTAAGCTTAGTCTGTAAATGAGTGAATTCTGCTTCTAAGCCATTATCATTTATGCTTTTTATGTAATTTTGGAGAGTTTTCAACAGATATTATTTTCTTTGGCAAGAATACTTAGAGCAATTTTTGCATTTATATTTTTGTAAATTACTTTTAGTAAAACCATCTTATCGCGCCTGTGGCTATTGTCGTGGGCTTGCTGATACTTGTTTTTGATTTGACAAAGCCTTTGAGCTTTTATCAGCTTTTTATCCACTACAACGCAAGTTCTGTAATGTCGCTTGGGGTGATTTTGCTGCTTTTATACACGCCTTTGTGCGCTCTTTATGCGATTTTGCGTTTTAGAAGCACGCTTGAAAATGGCTTTTTTGGTGCGCTCATTAAAAAATGCGCTGAAATTTTGGACTTTTTAGAAAGCAAATCCTTGTGGCTTGGAAGATTTATCTTTGTGCTTGCCGCTGGTGTGGGCGTTTATACGGGTTTTTTGCTTTCAGCCATTCAAACCTATCCGCTTTTTAATAGCCCTATTTTGCCGATACTCTTTTTGGCAAGTGGGATAATAAGATTCGTGCCAAAATATCGCTAAATCTAAAATTTTCGCTCCAAACTCTCACTTTTTCTTTTGTAATAAATCAAAATAATTTTTATTCTCATTTAAGTTTTGATTGATTAAAATTACGCTTTCAAAATTTTAAAAATCGAAAGGACAAAATGTGAAATCATTAAAAACCATCGTATTTAGCGCGGTATTTGCCACAGCACTTTTTGGGGCAAATGAAGTCAATGTCTATTCACATAGGCATTATGACACGGATAAGGGCATTTTCAAGGTGTTCACGGATAAAACGGGCATTAAGGTAAATGTGATTCAAGCAAAGGCAAACGAACTCGCCCAAAGGCTCGAATCTGAGGGCAAAAACAGCAAAGCGGATATTTTTATCACAGCAGACGCGGGCAATTTAGAGCAAGTGCGCATAGCTGGGCTTTTTCAAGGCGTAAGTAGCAATGAGATTGAGAAACTTTCGCCAAAGGCGTGGCGTGGTAAAAACAACGAATGGTTTGCCATAACCAAACGCGCTAGGATTATCATTGCTTCAAAAGAGCGCGTCCCAAAAGGCAGTATTAGCACTTATGAGGATTTGACGGATAAAAAATGGAAGGGCAAGATTCTTGTGCGAAGTTCAAGCGCAGTGTATAATATTTCGCTTTTATCGCAGATGATTGAAACGCTTGGTAGAGACAAAGCAAAGGCGTGGGCGCAAGGTATCGTAGATAATATGGCGCGAACTCCAAAAGGCGCAGATAGAGACCAGATTCGCGCAGTTTATGCAAAAGAGGGAGATGTGGCGATTTCAAATAGCTATTATTTGGGGCATTTGATAAATTCCAAAAACGCAAATGATAAAAAAGCAGGCGAATCTGTGTATATCATCTTTCCAAATCAAAATGGGCGCGGAACGCATATCAATGTAAGTGGCGTGGGTGCGCTTAAAAACGCACCAAATAAAGCAAATGCAATCAAATTAGTAGAGTTTTTGCTATCCCCTGAAGCGCAAAAAATGCTAACTGATGGCAATTTTGAATATCCTATCAATCCTAGCGTTGAGCCAAATGCGCTCTTAAAAAGCTGGGGCGAATTTAAAGTGCAAGAGCCAGACTTTGAGAGTTACTACAAAAACGCCAAAGAAGCATTAAAAATCTTTGATGAAGTGGGCTGGAAGTAGTTTTGAGCATTTTGATGAAATTTTAAATGGGTGCGAATCTAGTGAAAAATCTAAATTTTAAGTGGATTTTTCCTGCGCTAATTCTCGCAGGATTCGTGCTTGTGCCGATTTTTGTAGTTATTTTTCATTTGCCATTCATTGATTTGGATACGCTTAATCATTTGAGTAGATTCGTGCTACCGCGTTATATTTTGGGTAGCGTGATTTTGCTTTTTGGGGTGCTAATTTGCACTTTGATTTTAGGTATTACAAGTGCGTATTTAATCGCATTTTATGACTTTTTTGGACGCAAAATCTTTGAAGTCGCCCTTATTTTGCCACTTGCGATTCCTGCGTATATTATGGGATTTGCGTGGGTGAATCTATGCGAATTTGAGGGCTTTATACCAACGCTATTTGGGATAGATTCGCGCATTGATATTATGAATATTTTTGGTGCGATTTTGATTTTGTCTTTTTCGCTTTATCCTTACATTTACTTTTTTGTAAAAAATCATTTTTCAAACAATCTAGGCAATATCATCTTAAGCGCACAAAGTTTGAGCGGCTCATCAATGCGAATTTTTTGGAAAGTTATTTTGCCATTTTGTCGCGTTAGCATTGTTGGGGCAAGTTTGCTTGTGCTAATGGAGACGCTAAGTGAATATGGGCTTGTGTCGTATTTTGGCGTGGATTCATTTAGTGCTGGGATTTTTCGTACTTGGCTTGGCGGTGGAGATAAAAGCAGTGGCGTTGCGCTATCGGCGGTTATGATAATTTTTGTATTTATAATCGTAGTAGCCGAATCCTATCAACGCAAATCACGTTCTTATGCACAAAATGCATTTAGTTCTACGCCTAGACAAAAATTGCGCGGTTTTAAAAATATGGCTACATTTTTGTGGTGCTTTGCGGTGCTATTTTTTGCCTTTATTGTGCCATTTGCGTGGCTTTTGTATTGGGGGCTTTATGATATAGCCCAAACCTTTCCAAAATTTACAAGCGCAATGATTTATAGTCTAATAATGTCAGTTAGTAGCTCATTTACAATCGTTTTAATCGCGTATTTTCTTTGCTTTGTGGTGCGTATTGGCGGTGGTAAAGCGGCAAAGGCGATTTTAGCACTTGCAAGTCTTGGATATGCAATACCCGGTGCGGTTGTAGCGATTGGAATCTTGCTATTTTTGGGATTTATAAATGTTTATATCTTAAATCCATTGCATATCGCTTACGCGCTTGGCGGGGGATTTGCATTGCTATTTTTTGGCTATTTGGTGCGATTTTTGGCATCGGGTATATTTGCGATTCAAGGTGGATTTACCAAAATCCCGCGAAATTTTGACTTTGTGGCATTAAATCTCAAAGCCACGCCGTTTTGCATTTTTACAAAAATCCACTTTCCGCTAATCCGCACTAGCCTAGCACTCGCCTTTGTGATTGTGGCAATAGACATTTTAAAAGAGTTGCCCATCTCTACGATTTTGGCAAGTTCGGGCTATCAAACTTTGGCAGCAGCCGCCTTTGGATATAGCGACAATGAGCAAATCTATGACGCCGCTTTACCTAGCTTACTAATCGTGCTTTTTGCGCTAATTCCAACGCTTCTTATGCACTTTTTATATAAATTTAGGAATCCATAAATGAATGCTTTGAGTATCAACAATATCTGCAAATCCTTTGGCAAAATTACCGCCCTAAAAGACATAAACCTAGAAGTCAAAGAAGGCGAAATTGTAGCGATTTTGGGCGAAAGTGGCTGTGGTAAAAGCACGCTTTTAAGCGCGATTGCAGGATTTTTTGGCATAGATTGTGGCGAAATTTGGCTTTATGATAAAAAAGTAGCAGATTCACACACCTTTGCTCCGCCAAAAGAGCGCAATGTAGGCATTGTATTTCAAGACTACGCGCTTTTTCCACATTTTAGCGTAAAAGAAAATATTTTATTTGGCATAGCGCATTTGTCAAAAATAGAGCAACAACAGCGATATGATGAGCTAATCACAATGCTTGGACTTGAATCGCTAGACAATCGCTATCCACACGAGATTAGTGGCGGACAGCAACAGCGCGTGGCATTAGCGCGTTCGCTTGCCCCACGACCAAAAATGATACTTTTTGATGAGCCATTTTCAAACCTAAACCACGCAATGAGTGTGCGTATGCGAAGCGATATAAAGCAGATTTTACGCAAATATGGTTTAAGTGCGATTTTGGTTACCCACGAACGCGAAGATGCTTTTTATCTCGCTGATAAAATTGCGCTTATAGAGCAAGGCAGAATTATTGATATAGGCACTCCAAAGTCATTGTATGAAATGCCAAAAAATGCTAAAAGTGCGGAGTTTTTGGGTGCGGTAAATATCATTGAATCAAGTGCGATTGCGAATGTAAAAAATGCAATGTTTCGCAAATGGCTTGAATCCAAAAATGGAATGATTCGCCCAAAAGAGTTGCAAATAGTGGATTTGCAGAGTGCGGATTCGCAAGATTTACGCACGATTCAAGCCGAAGTAGTGGAAAATATCTTTTATGGAGATTATTATGAAATCATCGTGCGCATAGAATCGCTAAATTTTTCCTTGCAACTGCCCTATCCGCTTAAATTAGGCAAAATAACATTAGCTTTTTAGATTTTAGATTCGCAAATATTTTGGTGGTTTGCAATATTTAGCCATAAGATTCGCGCCAAAATATCACCAAATCTCAATTTTGGCTTAATGATAAAAAGTGTTGATAAAGCTCAACACTTTTATCTCATCTTTCATCATTTTTTAATCTAAAATAATTAGAAATAAATTTCATTTTATTTTCTAACTTTAACCCGCTATGAACTCTAAGCTTAGTCTTTAAATGAGTGAATTCTGCTTCTAGGCCATTATCATTTATGCTTTTATGTAATTTTGAAGCGTTTTCATACAGATGTTATTTTCTTTGAGCAATTTTTGCATTTATATCTTTAATGATTACTAGAATTTTACCATCTTTTTTAATTAAAAAACTACCGCAATTTAGACATTTTTTGTTCATATTTTTCAAGCCTCTTAAATGATGAATTTAAGGGGTATTTTAGCAATTTTTATCAACACTTTTTACCATTAAGCCAAATTTTAAAATTTTAAAATTTGGCCTTTATTACCATTTAATGCTTTGTTCAAATTCTTTAAGGCGTTTGTGAATGCTTCTTAGCTCAGTTATTAGCGTCCAATTCTCAATAAACACAGAAAAACTCTCCCTAACTTGCGAAAACGCATTGCTAACTTGGATTAAAATCCCAAGCGTGATAACTCCCGTAAATAGCCCAACACCCATTATCACAAAAGGCACAATCACCATAAGCTGCGAAAACGAAATAAGCCAAATATTAAAATAACCATAATGCAAAAATAAGCGATAAAAACTAAATTTCACCCCACTAAATAGCTCAATCATACTTGGCAAACTTGCATAATTTTGCTTATTATCTTCTGCAAACACCAGCTCTTTTCTAAAAGCTGCTTCGCTTTTTTGTATGTTGTATTCAAGTTTTGGCAGTTTTATGCCCACAAACCACGAAATTATCAACCCGCCAACACTAACAATCAACGCCACCCAAACAAGCGCGCCAGGAATATCTTTAAAAAAAGGCAAATCCACTCCATTGCTAAGCCCCCAAAGCACGGGTATAAAAGCAATTAGCGTCATTATCGCCCGCAAAGTTTTTAGCCCTAAATCCTCAGTAATTTTAGCAAAGCGATAAATATCTTCTTGCAAGCGTTGGCTAGAACCCTCAATATCGCTTTTACAAGCCTTCCACTTATTAAAATACGCAAAAGTCATAGCCTCGCGCCATCTAAAACACCAATGACTAGCAAAAAACACGCTCAAAGCGTAAATAATCACATAAGGCATAGCAATGAATAAAAAGGTTTTAATTTCTTGCCAAAAGGCTGAAATTTTAATGTTTATGGCGTTGTTTTTTAGCTCTTGACAAGGGTTTTGGCTAGCAGGGCTTTTGTTATTAAAATTTTGTGATGAAGTTTGATTAAAATTTTGAGTGTGTTTATTAAAATTTTGCTTATTATTTTGCTCTAAAAACCTGTCTTGGCAAGCATTTAGCTCTTTAAACTCGCTATAATCGCTAGCATTTTGAGCCAAATCATAAAAACTTTTATACCAATTATTTATAGCCACATTCAAGCTAGTTTGAACCACAAGCGAAAGCACAAGCACTAAAAGCCCGCCATATGCCCATAACGTCCATTTTCTACTAGCAAAAAACGATGAAATCATTTTAATAAATATTGTATTTGCGTAACCACGCGCACGATTTTGCGCTCTTCAAGCCCTGTGGCCGCATTTTCAATGCTAAAAAGCCCTTGCGTGGCGTGTTTAATCTTGCCTAAATTGCTATTTGAATCCTTAGCAAATTGCTCGGCTGCTTTTCTTGCGTTTTTTGTAGCAAGTGCTATCATTTCAGGCTTTATATCGTTTAATTTAGTAAATTCATAATTTATTTTATTTTCATAATCTTGCTTTATGGCAATGCCCTTATCCACAAGCTCTAATAAGCCCTCATTTGCTTTTTTAACAGCACTTATTTTATCTGTTCTTATCAAAAAATTAAGCTTAGCAATATAAATATATTGCATTTTTTCTTGGTTTATATATGGATCTAACAAATTATTAGTAATTGAGGGCGAAAGTACGCTAAAATCACGCTCATTTAAACCTTTATCTTTTAAATACAAGCTTACAATCTCGCTTTTTTCTTTTATGGATTTTTGTAAATTTTCTAAGTTATTATCGCCTAAGCCAAAACTAAGCTGCCACACGGCCAAATCAGCATTAACCTCGCGCTGTGCAAGCCCACGCACGCTAACGCTTGCTTCTTTTGGATTAATACTAGAAAATCCAAGCGAAATAACGATAGAGGCTATAACCAAACAAATCCCAAGAAAGTAAAAATTATTTTTATTTTGCATGTCTTATCCTTAAAATTTTTGGCAAATTGTAGCAAAAATTGCTATTTTTTAGCATTAAATAGCTATAATTAAAACTTTGGAGCCAAAATGAGCAAAATTTATTTATGTTCAAATACCAAAATCAACGATAAAAATGTAGAAAATTTATCCCTTTGCAAGATAAAATTTATGCCCTTTAAGCTTGATTTAAATGCCTATGACGCGCTGATTTTAACTAGCAAAAACGCTATAAAAGCCCTGCGTTTTAATCACATAAGCCCAAATGTTAAAATGCAAGTCTTTGCCATCGGCAAAAATAGCGCAAGCTCTGCTAAGCGCTATGGATTTAGCGATATTTATACCGCTAAAAACTCACTAGGCAATGCCTTTGGGTTAGAAATTTTGCCCTTTTTAAAGGATAAAAAGGCACTTTATATTTGCGCTAGTAAAAGAGCTAGCAAATTAGATGAAATTTTATGCCAAAACGGCGTAGATTTACACACGCAAATAGCCTATGAAAATATCATAAAAACTGAAATAAACGCCCTTAAAGCACCGCCAAAAAATTCAGTTTTGATTTTTACAAGTCCGCTAAATGTAAAGGCATTTTTAACGCATTTTTCTTGGGATACTAGCTATGAAGCAATAGCTATTGGCGCCACGACAGCAGCGGCTTTAAATTTTATTTGTAAGCCAAAAATCGCTAAAAATCAAACAATAAAAGAATGTTTAAATTTAGCAAAACAACAACTCACAAAAGGATAAAAAATGGTAAGAATGTTTAATGATAGCGCGTTTATCGCCTCAGCTAGAGTGCAAATTAGCGAGCAAATCAATCAATGCTTAAATGATTTGGGCGGATTAAATAGCGTGGTTAAAAGCGCAAATATCGCAAAACTAGATGATAATGGCCTAGCTTTAATAAATGAGGTAAAAAATGGCATTAGCCAAATCAGTTCTTTACTTCAAAACGCAAACACAATGCTATCAAATATCGAGCATTTTTTAATTAGCGATGAATTTCCAACAAGCCAAGAGATGCAAGAAAGCATTAAAAATAGTGGTGCCGATGCAAAAGCCTTAGATGAACTTGATGAATACAAACAACTAAGCCAAAACACAAAATTAAAATTTGCCTTTATAGCGTGTAATTACGAGCTAATCTCGCGTATGCTTGATAGCGCAAGCGAGCTAAGCGCGGTATTGCTAAAAGCAACAAATAAAATTTCTTAATTAAATTAAGCAAGAATTAGCACTAAATGCTAGCTCTTGCGTTTAATCCTTATAACACAAAATCACCGCTTTTTACGCAAATTTTAAAGCAAAAACAAAAAAGGAATAAACTTTGCTTAAAACCTTAAAATTTTAAGGATAAATATGCGTAGTTTTGTATTATTTTTACTTATTTTAATCAGCGCAAATAGCGCACAAATCAAAGATTTAGCAAGCGTTATAGGCGTAAGAGAAAACCAATTAATAGGCTATGGTTTAGTAGTTGGTTTAAATGGCACTGGCGATGGCTCAAATAGCGAATTTACAATACAATCGCTTTCAAATATGCTAAAAACGGTAAATGTTCAAATAAACCCAGAAGATATAAAAAGCAAAAATACCGCTGCTGTCATGGTAACAGCGCGCCTGCCAGCATTTGCAAGACAAGGCGATGAGCTAGATATAACAATCAGCTCAATAGGCGATGCAAAAAATTTAATGGGCGGAACGCTTTTATTAACCGCATTAAAAGGCGTAGATGGTGAAATATACGCGCTAGCACAAGGCAATTTAACCCTTGGTGGCTCAGCTAAAAAAGGCGGCAATCACCCAACAGTGGCTACGATTTTGCGCGGAGCATTAGTAGAGCGCGAAGTAGCCTATGATATAGCAAGCAAAACAGATGCTAGCCTTAGCCTAAAATCATCAAATTTCGCTGTGGCTAAAAAGCTACAAGATGCGATCAATGCCCGCTTTGATAATTCAGCCATAGCAATTGATCCGCGCACATTAAACATCAAAAAACCAGCCCAGCTTAGTATGGTGGAGTTTTTAGCAATGGTGCTAAATCTTGAAATCGACCATCAAGCAGATGCCAAAATAATAATCGATGAACGCACAGGCACCTTAGTAAGTGGCGGCCAGATAAGAGTAGATAGCGCTGTAATCTCGCATAAAGGCATTACGCTAAAAATTGAGCCAAACTCTTATGTGCCTTTTGATGAAAAAAATCCTGCGCCAAATACTATGGATTTAGGCTTTGGCACTAGCATAGATGTGGCCAAAAATACGCTAAATGTGGATAATTCTTACACCACGCTAGCAAATGTAACGCGCGCATTAAATAAATTAGGCATTAGCCCAAGCGATATGATAGCAATTATTGAAAATTTGCGCCGTGCTGGGGCTATTAACGCACAAATAGAAGTAATTTAAGAAAGAAAACAATGAACGCAAATCTAAACACCGCACTTGCGCTAAATGCCTTTGAAAACGCACAAATGGCTAAGTTAAAAACAAGCGAAAAATTAAGCACTATGATTAAAAACGCAAATGAAACTATGCCATCACAAACTAATGCGAGTTTGCTAGCAAATAGCGAGTTTGGCGATATTTTAGCCACTAAAATAAGCCAAAACGAAAAACAAATTCAAAATCTCAAAGCACAAAATGGAACACAAATTGCTAATAACTCAAATAGCGCATCAAGCATTGATAAAAAGGCATTAAAAGAACAAACAGACGCTTTTGAAGCCTTTTTTATAAAAACCATCCTTGATATAGCCATAAGCACGCAAAATCCGCTCTTTGGCAAGGACGCAAGCGATCAAATCTATAACTCAATGTATAACGACACAATGTCGCAAGCATTAAGTGGTGGTTTTGGTTTTAGCAACTTGCTTTATGATTTTTTATTACAAAGAGCTAAATAAAAAAAATTATGTGCCGATATGCCTGCAAATTTTCAAGGACGAAAAATGCTAACAAGCGTAAGCCAAAATGCCACCTTTACTGCCCTAAGCAGCAAAGATAGCACCAAAAACATAAAGCAAGCACAAATAAAAGCACAAGATGCAAGCCAAGATAAAATAAATAAAATCACCAAAGATATAGAAAATGGCGATTATAAAATAGATTTAGGCGCATTAGCAGCTAAGATAGCAGATGAGCTGATTTAATTTAGCTCGCTGTTTAGTGCCTAGCGTGTGCGCTAATTTTAAACTAAACAAAGGGAGCTAAAATGATCGATAAATACCTAAATGATTGCATTCTAACACTTCGCAAGATTATTGATATAACAAATCAAGATATAGAAAATATCAAAAAAGCAAAGCACGATGAAGTAGGCCCTCACAGCGAGCAAAAAACAAAACTTTTAAGTGAGTTTGAAAATATCAAAAAAGATTTAGATGCCCAGCTTTTAGAGCTAGCCACAAATAATCCAAATCAAAATCTTTCGGATTTATTATCACAAGATAGCAAAGATAGCTTACAAAAACTTCGCGCCACGCTAATTGAGCTAAAAAGTGTAAATTTTGAATATGCCAAAAATTTAGTGGTGGTAAAGGAATTTTTTGATTCACTACTTGGCAAAATGCTAGGCAAAAGCATAAATAGCCTCTATGCTGCCAAATCCAAAACACCGCTAAATCAAGAAAGCGAAGAAATTTTTAAAGCTAGGGTTTAAGGGAGATAAGATGGGAATTTTTGATGCATTATATACAGGCGTTTCTGGCTTAAATGCCGCCCAAATACAAATCCAAACCACAGGCCAAAACATAACCAACGCAGATAGTGAGTATTACACGCGCCAAAGAGTTGTTCAAGTTGCTAATGAAGCATTTCACACAAAAGGTGGCGATATAGGGCGCGGGACTATGGTTCAACAAATCGTGCGCGTTCATGATGAGTTCGTTTTTGGGCGACTTACTTCATCTTATAGCAATCTTGAATACACAAGCTATAAAGAGCAAGTCTTACAAGAAGTAAATCAAAAATTCCCAGATCTAGCAGATAGTGGTATCTTAGAAAATATCAAAAAATATTTTGCTATGTGGAATAACTACGCCTCTCACCCAAACGAAGCAGCGCAAAAAACCGTGCTAATTGATTCAGCAAATGTTCTAATGGGCAATATCAACGACTCTTATGAAACCCTAAATAAAATCCGCGATAGCGTAAATGACCAGCTAATCTTAGCCGTAAATGAAGTAAATGATATAGCAAGGCAAATCGCTGATATCAACAAGCAACTCCAACGCACCGAAATAAACACAAGAATAAACTCAAACGATTTACGCGATAAACGCGATGCGCTTGAATTGCGCCTTAGCAAACTCACAAACATAAACTCTTTCAAACAAGATGTATCAAGCAACAGCAGTTTTGATGATGCCACAATCTATGATATGGGTAAAAACTACACCCTAAGCATAAATGGCATAACCTTAGTTGAGGGTGAAAATTTTCACGAAATCAAAATGGATACCACGCACAGCGAGCGCGGGTATTCTACATTATTTTATGAATTAAACGATGAAACGCGCATAGATATTTCATCAAAATTTACAGGCGGTAAAATCGCTGGTATGCTTGATTTGCGCGGACGATATATGACAAGCGATGGAAAAATGCGCGATGGAATTTTAACCACTTACCAAGATAACCTTGATGCCTTTGCCAAAACCTTTATAACACAAACCAACAGCGTTTATGCAAGTGGCGCGGTTAAAGAAATGGTGTCTGATTATCTAAAAGATGCAAAAGCTAACACAACCTTACAAAACTACGATAATGGCATAAAAGATGGCGATATTACGGTTAAAATTTACAACACCCAAGGCAATGTAGTAGCAGAGCGCAAAATAAGCATAAACGCCTCAACAACGCTAAATGACATCACGCGCGGTAATTCTATCGTCCAAGATTTTAATAAAAATTTAGACGATAACAACGATCAAAATTTTAATAACGACATAGATGATTATTTCAAAGCAGTTTATACCTGGGACGAGCATACACAAACTGGCAATCTCAGCTTTAAACCAACTGAGAAAAACCCAACCGGTTTTTATATAGCCATCGAAGATAATGGCACGAATTTCGCAGGCACTTTGGGATTAAGCAAATTTTTAGACGGACAAAATGCTAGCAACATTAGAGTAAATGAAGCAATCCAAGCAGATCCAGCATTACTTCATGGCGGCAAAAGTCCTCAGCCAGGCGATAATTCTATGGCAAATGCCATGATAAACTTACAAAATGTCAAACTCCCATTTAATAGTCGCACAGGTGGCGATAGAGATGAAACTATCAGCGGTTATTACCGCTATATAACCACACAAATGGCAAGCGATACACAAAGCACAATGACCCAAAACGCCACAAACACAGCAATAAACACCACCGTAAATGCCCAGTGGCAAAGCATAAGCGGGGTTAATATGAATGAAGAATTAAGCAATTTAATGCGCTATCAAAGCAGCTATGGTGCTGCTGCAAAGGTAATCACCACAGTTGAAAAAATGCTTTCTACCTTGCTTGAATTAAAACAATAACCCACGCTAAAACGCTAGCAAATAAAATTTTAATTTATTTTGCTAGCTGCTTTTTAAAATTTATTATTCTTTTAACTTAAAATTTCACCATAAAAGCTAGTTTTAACAATAACTAGCTATAATCGCGCCCAAAAATTAAGGGACTAAAAATGCGAATTAAAGAGCCACACGCGCAATACATCGCGCGAAAAATCTCCATAGAACTTCACAAATGCGGTTTTGTTAGTTTTAAAAGTGGTTTAGAGCAAGTTGCACAGCTCGCACAAGAAATTTTATTAGCCGATATAGCTAGCGAGCGCGCACTAGAAGCAAAAGTAGAGCAAATTTTAAACGAAAACGAAAACGATATAGAGTTTATGCAAGTAGATAGGCGCAATATGTTTTGGCTTATTAAAAAACGCCTAGCGCGCGATAGTGATTTTATTTTAGAGCATGATGATAGATATTCGCGTATCTCACACGAAATTTTAAATCAAATCTGGCAAAAAGATTTAATCGATTATAAAGTAAGCGAGAATAAGGTTAAAAATGTGATATATTCAGCCATTGAAGGATATCTAAAAGGATTTAGCCAAGCAGAAGATGCCGCATTTGATGAATTAGAAAAAAGAGAAAAAAAGCTAGTTGTAGGTAGCGATGAATATGAAATAGCCTATCATAAAGCATATGAAGAGCAATTAAAAAAACGAGGCATTATTTAGCTTGGGCTATTAAATTGAAATTTTAAATCTTAGTTAAAATTAAGGATTATTATGAAAGCGTATATTTACCTAGAAAATGGCGTATTTTTACAAGCCAAAGCCAGTGGCAAAGGCGGAACCATCAGCGGCGAAATGGTCTTTAACACCTCAATGAGCGGTTATCAAGAAATCATCACAGATCCAAGCTATGCTGGGCAGTTTATAGTTTTTACCGCACCTGAAATAGGCATAGTAGGTTGTAATAACGATGATATGGAAAGCTTTAAAATCCACGCTTGCGGGCTTTTTGTGCGCCGTCTTAATGAGTTTAGCTCAAATTACCGCTCTAAAAGCACTTTAAGCGAGTTTGTAAGCGCACAAAATAAAATAATTATCCACGACATAAACACAAGAGCCTTAACCAAAATGATACGAGAAAAAGGCGTTTTGCGCGCTGTCATCTCCACACAAATTAGCACAAAAAGCGAACTAGCAAAGGTGCTTGAAAACTCAGCAAGAATCGAAGAAATCGATCTAGTAGAGCAAGTTACAACCAAAATGCAATACTCACACGATAGTGGCATTTGGGATTTTGAGAGCAATTCTTACTCAAACCCTGTAAAAATCGGCAAAAAAGTAGCCGTTATAGATTATGGCGTAAAGCGCAATATCTTAAATGAATTAAGCTCAGTAGGCCTTGATGTGGAGGTGTATCCAAGTAGTGTCCAAGCTAGCGTGCTAATAGACGCATTTAACACAGGCAATATCCAAGGCGTTTTTTTAAGCAATGGCCCAGGCGATCCGCGCACGCTAAAAGATGAAATCGAGCAGATTAAAAAGCTAATTGAAGCAAAGGTGCCTATGTTTGGGATTTGCTTAGGCCATCAACTGCTCTCAAATGCCTTTGGCTACGAAACTTATAAATTAAAATTTGGCCAGCACGGTAGCAATCATCCAGTCCAAAACCTACAAACAAACACAGTAGAAATCACTAGCCAAAACCACAATTACAATGTCCCAGAATTCATCGCCGAAATCGCCACGATCACCCATCGCAATCTTTTTGATGGCACGATTGAGGGCGTGCGCTATAAAGATGCGCCGATTTTTTCGGTGCAATATCACCCTGAAAGTAGTGCTGGCCCGCACGAGAGCGAGTATTTATTTAAAGAATTTTTAGAAATTTTAAGTGATAAAACGCAAAATCAAAATGTTGAATAATTTAGGCTAAGATTTAAAATTTTAAAATTTCAAAAGCAAGGCAAAGATGAATAAAAAGTGTTTTTTATTATATTTTTTCATATTTTTTTCCTTTGAACTTTGCGCTTTTAGCCTTACGCTAAATAATGGCAAAACAAATGGCAATGATTATTATGTAATCCACCTTGAAAACAGCGCGCCCTTTTCTTGTAAGGTTAAAATCGGCGATAATTTCTACCCGCCAGATACTCGCCACGATGGAGCCGACACACACATAAACAGGCAATATTTTTGCTTTATTAGCGGTGATTTTAGCAACAAACCTCAAAGCCAAAAATTACCATTTATGGATTTAGAATTTAAAAGCGAAAAAGACGGCTACTGGGTGATAATAAAACCAAAAATTTTATCTCGCATTTTTAGCATAGATGGGCATTTGTATTCTAGCAATGATACCAAGCAAGGCCAAGGGCTAAAATCCCGCCATTACACCGTTATTTTAAATGAAAACATCAGCCAATCGCTTTCTAAAACGCGCCCTGAGCTTGATTTCCCTATAATTTTTCCTAATCTTACCTTGCCTTATATAGGCGCGCTTGATTTTAATAAAGAACCCCTAAGCATAGGCAAAGAAGATGATATCAACGACTACATCAATATCAAAAAACTCTACGAAGCACAAAACTACATAGACACGCTAAAAGCGAGTATGCTTGCGATTAAAAATTATCCAAATAGCGTGTTTTTGGGTGAGTTTATGCTTCATTATTTGCGCTCATTAGATGCTATGAAAAATAACGCAGAAGCTAGTGAAGAGCTTGAAAAAATGAAAATTTCAAGAAGCGATGAGATCATAAAACAAGCTAACATTTGGGTGAAAAATTTCGCCAGCGATAAGGCATATCCTGAGGTGCTTTATATGCTAATGAAAGGCTATTTAGATAATGATAGCTTGGGCAATGCCGAATATATGATAGATTTATTAAAAACAGAGCATGAAAGCTCGCCTTGGACGCAAAAAGCCCTGCTAGCTTATGCTGATTTTTTGGCAAATACAACGCGCTTAGATGATGCGATTTTGCTTTATGAAGATGTGCTTTATGCTACTAATGATATCCAAATAGCCAGCCAGGCCGCAATGCAACTAGCCGCAACCGAGCTAAGATTAAATAGATTAGAGCGCGCGAGTATGTATTTAGATAAAATTTTAACTGCCAATCCTAGCTTTCTAGCCACGCAGCAAGACGCCTCAATCAACTTAGCCCAAAGCTTTAAAGAAGCTAAATTATTTGAAAACGCACTTAAAATTTACGAGCTTATCTTAAAAAATAGCGATATTAAAGATGAAATTTACGAGCTTGCTTTAAGAAATTTAGCCCTAAGTCCAGCAGATGACAAAACCAAGCAAAAAATCTTTTTTTATTTAAAAAAATATCAAAAAGAATTCCCAAATAGCCAATACCTCAGCCTTATTGATACTGCTATGGATAGGTTATTTTTTGATATTAATAAAAACCAAAACAAAGACAAGCTTCAAAAATCCTACGCCCAGCTAATGCAAAAATACAAAGGCTCTCAAATAGGCAAACGCGCGCTTTTAGAAAGTGCTAGTTTAAGCTTTAATGATGGCGATTATAAGAGCGTTTTAAACCTTAGAGATGAAATAAGAGAGGCTAATGATACCAAAAGCTTTATTATCTTACAAAACTCAGCGATCGCGCTAGCAAATGACGCTAACACGCATAAAGCTTGCGCGCGCCTTATGCTTTTAATTGATGAGTTTAGTATAGCAAGCGATATAAAAGATAAATATAAATTATTTGCTTGCTACATTCAAAGAGCGCGATATAAAGAGGCCTTAGAGCTTACAAGTGCTGGCATAGAAAGTGGGGATTTGCGCACGCGCGTAGAGTGGCTAAGCAATGCAAGTCAGGCTTTATTTAATCTTGGCCTTTACAATGACGCGCTAAAAGCCGCAAATGACGCTATTTATGAAGCCAGACGCCTTGAATACTCAGATCCTAGCAAGGCGATATTTTACCGCTTTTTTAGCCTTTTGCGCCTTGATAAATTAGATCTTGCCCTAACTAGCATAGATGAAATCACAAAGCTTAAAGGCACGGATTTTATGTATATTCAAATGTGCGATGCAGCAGCTACTTATGCTAGCGCAAATAATTTTCACACAAGCGCGATAAAATACGCCAAAATGGCACTACAAGCCCAAGCCAGATTAAAAATCGACACTTTTAGTCCACAAATTGATTTTATCTACATCGATAGCTTAAAAAACCAAAATTTATACAAAGAAGCGATGGTAGCAAGTGCTAGGCTGATTGAGCTTAATTTAAAAGATGCCGACAAAGCGCGCGCATTATACACCCTAGCCGATTTACAGCTAAAAGATGGAGCGCGCGAGTATGCCCAAAACACTATCGCACAATGCCTAAATCTAAAAACCGCCTCCCCGTGGCAAGAGCTTTGTAAGCAACAATCCCAGCTCTTAAAAAACGATTTTTAGCAAATTTTAAAATTTCATTTTTTAAAATTTAATTTATAAATCCGCTAAATTTTAAAAATTTAATTCATAAATCCGCCAAATTTTAAACTCGTGCCACGCAAATTTTTATCCGCCAAACGCCCAAATTTTAAAATTTATTTTTAACCCACGCCAAAAACCAAATTTTACCACTCTTTTATGAAACTCGTCCGCCACATTCTTAGCCACAAAACAAACTTTAAAATTTCAATTTTATTCAACGCACCAAACCAATCACGCCCGCAAACTCTCAGCCACGCGCACGCACGCCCGCTAATCAAACCGCCCAGCCATTAAAATTTCACGCCAAACTCTCAGCCACAATCCAAAAAAAATAAATTTTAAAATTTCAATTTACTTCAACACACAAAAATCCCGCCCTTTAAACTCTTAGCCAAAATAAAATTTTAAAATTTCATTCAACAAATCTGCCAAATTTTAACCCAGCGCCCGCCATTTTTTTAAAAGCAAACCACGCGCCCGCAAACTCTCAGCCCCACACCCGCAATGCTCTTAGCTACGCGCGCCACGCCATTATTTAAGAAAAATCCGCACTCGCAACGCCCCAAACCGCTCCACCTTTTAATCTCACCGCACGCACAAAAACCCGCCTACCCACACAACTCCGCCACGCCTTTAATTCACACGCTCCCAAAATGCGACCCACAGCCACAAAACACAATGAAATTTAGAAAATTTAAAGAATTTAGAGAATTTCAAAATGCAAAATCACAAAATTTTAAAGATTTTATAAAATTTAGAGATTTTATAAAGCAAAAAACATTAAAATTTATAAAACATTTACCAAATTTTAAAGAAATTTATTAAAATTTTTAAAAAAATTGAAATTTTTTTTTAAAAAAACTTTATGTAATTTAAGCTTAGTTTAACCCCCCCCTATAATTCTTGTGCTTGCTTGAAGCAGGCACTAAGCAGACGGTGGCTTACTCCAAAAATCTCAATCATAGGGCTAGCGTTTGCTTAGGATTTCAACACAAGGAGTTTTCGATGAGAAAAGGTTTTACGATGATTGAGTTAATATTTGTTATCGTAATTTTAGGTGTTTTGGCGTCAGTAGCGATACCAAGACTAGCAGCTACAAGAGATGATGCAGAGGTGGCAAAGGCGGCGACAAATCTTACCACTGCGGTGAGTGATATTACGGCGTATTATACGGCGAAAGGTAAATTTAGTACACCAAATGATTTTACCAAGATTACAAATGCGCTAGATAAAAGTGGTAAGCTTAATGTAAAAGGTAACAAGACTTGCGTAACTGTAAAATTACCTGACACTGCAACACAACAAAAAAGTGGTGCAGTTAATCTTACCTTAACTTTCAATAAAAGCCAAGACCCTGTATGTAAACAACTAGCAAAATTTCCAGGAATTTTAACGATGTGTAAAGTTGATACTACCACTAATACCAATGCAGAGGCTCCAGATACTTGCGAGATCCAAATCGGTGGCTCAGGTGGCATACAATTCTAAGCTAACGCCTAAGCTAATTTAAAGCTTAATTCGCGCTAATTTATTTTTAGCGTTAATTTTAAAATAAATTTTAAGCTTAATCACCCCTTGAAATTCTAAAAATTTCAAGGGGTTTTTTTATTTTTATTCTTTAAATTCTAATTTTCAAAAAATCTTTTAATCTTAAAATTTCAAAAATATTTTTCAAAACCCGCACAGAATTTAAATCGCAAAAAAAATAATTAAAATTTTTAAAAAAACCCGTGCAGAATTTAAAATAAAAAAAGCAAATTTTTAAAATTTTAAAAATCCAAATAAATTTTAAAATGTCAAAAATCGTTAAAATTTCAAAAATTTTATAATTTTTTTTAAATATAAAGTTAATTATTTAAAAAATATAAAATTTATATTTAAAGAAACTTTATATTAAAAAAAATTTTTTTTATTAAATCGTAAATAAAAATTTGTTAATTTTAAGCTTGTTTTTATGAAAAAAACATTATCCTTGCGTTTTAAATTTTAAAATAAAGATAATTTTAAGAGAATAAAAATGAAAAAAGCTTTTAGTGTGGTTGAATTTTCGTTTATGATATTAATTTTAAGCATTCTTGCGTCTGTGGCAGTTTCAAAATTCTCAGCGATTAAAGATGATGCCGAAGTTATAAAAGCAGCAAGCGATCTTAGCACCGCAGTAACTGACATAGCCACTTATTACATCGTAAATGGCGAGTTTAACGATAATTTACACGCAATGACAGAAGCTGTCGATGAAAACGGCCATATCTTTGCAAATAAAAATATTTCATGCGTTTCTATAAGCGTGCCAGATAAAAACGCAAGAGAATTTAATGTAAGCATAGACGATAAAAACGCGCTTTGCGTAGCACTCAAAGACTCAAAAAAAATAAAAAATCTCTGCAAAGATAATGTGGCTAATTGCAAAATCAAAATAGAAGATTTGCAAGTGGCTTGGTAGCTGGTAAAATAAAATCTTGCTTAAATTTTAATATCTCATCGCAATTCATTAAAAATTTTAATAAAAATTAAGAAAAATAAAAATACAATTTTATCTCGTTTTTGCAATAAAATCACAATAATTCTTAAAGGAGAATTTATGGAGTTTTTAACCTCTTTAAGCGATGGCAAGCAGTTTGCTATACAGCTAATTATCGTTTTGATTTGCCTTTTTTATGGGGCAAAAAAAGGCGGTATCGCGCTTGGCTTGCTTGGCGGAATTGGCATTTTTGTGCTGACTTTTCTTTTTCATGTAAAACCTGGTAAGCCAGCAATTGATGTGATTTTTACGATTTTATGCGTGGTTGTAGCAAGTGCTACTTTGCTTTCAAGTGGCGGGCTTGATGTGATGCTACAAATTGCTGAGCGCATTTTAAGGCGAAATCCAAAGTTTTTGACTATACTTGCACCTTTTGTTACTTGGTTTCTTACCATACTTTGCGGCACGGGGCATGTGGTTTATACGATGATGCCTATTATTTATGATATAGCCATCAAAAACGGCATTCGCCCAGAGCGCCCTATGGCAGCCTCGTCTATTTCATCGCAAATGGGGATTATTTGCTCGCCTGTAAGCGTAGCAGTAGTTAGCCTCACAGCTATGCTTTTAGCCCCAAATGTTACGCATATACAAGGCTTTGATGGGTATGTGGATTTGCTAAAAATCACCATTCCAAGTGGTGCTTTTGGCGTGCTTTGCGTTGGGATTTTTTCATGGTTTAGAGGCAAAGATTTAGATAAAGACCCCATATTCCAAGAAAAACTCAAAGATCCAAAATTTAAAGAATATGTTTATGGCGAAAATAAAACGCTTTTGGGCGTGGAGTTGCCGACAATTCAATGGACTGCTATGTGGATATTTTTGGGTGCGATTGCCTTGGTGGCGATTTTAGGAATTTTTAGCGATTTACGCCCTGCTTTTGATAATGGTAAGGGAGTGATGAAGCCAATGAGTATGGTTGCTGTGATCCAAATGTTTATGCTTATGGCTGGCTCTGCGCTGGTGATTTTTACAAAGGTAAAGGTTAGCGACATAGGCAATAACGCTATTTTTAAATCAGGTATGATAGCGATGGTGGCGGTGTTTGGTATATCGTGGATGGCTGATTCGATGTTTGCCGTGCATACTCCAATGCTTAAAACCGCACTAGGCGATGTAGTAAAAGAACTCCCTTGGACTTATGCGATTATGCTACTTTTGATTTCAAAATTTGTTAATTCGCAAGCGGCGGCACTAGCGGCATTTGTGCCACTAGCACTTGGCATTGGCGTAGAACCTGGCATTATTGTGGCGTTTTCGGCTGCTTGCTATGGATACTACATTTTGCCGACTTACCCAAGCGACCTTGCGACCATACAATTTGACCGCTCAGGCACAACGCATATTGGTAAATTCGTTATAAATCACAGCTTTATTATCCCAGGGCTTATTGGCGTTTCTACTTCTTGCGTGGCGGGTTATGTTTTAGCACTCGTGGCAGGTTATATTTAAAATTTCATTCTTTTAAACTTCTCGCAAATCCTAGGATTTGCGAGCCAAACTTAACCTAAATTTACAGCAATTTACAGCGCAAGAAATTTTAAATATTTTGTGAGTTTTTATAACATTTATTAAACCTAGCTGATTATACGATTTTTTTGCTTGATTTTTTGATTGATTTTTTTTGCTTGATTTTTGTAATTTGACAAAGCTATAATTTTGTATTTTGGCATTGCCCTACCCGCAATACCTGTTATACTGACCACAAAATTAAATTATAAAAACGAATAACTAATGTTGTTATGATATAGCTCATCAGGTAAGAAAGCTTAAAACCTTGAAATATCGATAAATATGGCATTTGAAAAAAGTGGTGGTGCGGACGAGAGGACTTGAACCTCCACACCTTGCGGCACTAGATCCTAAGTCTAGCGTGTCTGCCAATTTCACCACGTCCGCATAAATAAATGGTACGCCCAAGAGGATTCGAACCTCTGGCCTACGGCTTAGAAGGCCGTTGCTCTATCCAGCTGAGCTATGAGCGCTTAAAAAACGCTGCTAAACTTCGTCGCACAAAATGGTGCGCCAGGTAGGAGTCGAACCCACAACCTACAGATCCGAAGTCTGTCGCTCTATCCAGTTGAGCTACGAGCGCAAAAAGTGGGGTGAGTAGTGGGGATCGAACCCACGACCCTCAGGACCACAATCTGATGCTCTAACCGACTGAGCTACACTCACCATGGTCGGGGCGAAAGGATTCGAACCTTCGGCCCTCTGGTCCCAAACCAGATGCGCTAACCAGACTGCGCTACGCCCCGAAAACGAGTTCCGCTGCTAAAATGTTAAAAAAGAGCGAAATTGTAGCAAAGTAATCTTAAAAATAATTTAAAATATAAAAATAACTTGATTTTATAACAAATCCACAAAGCTATTTCAAGCAAATTTTAAATTTAGCAAAACTTAAATTTAAACTTAATCTAATTTTAATTTACTACAAAAAGATTTTAGATTATAATTTTATTTGCTTGTATTTATCTAGCAAAAGCAAGAAAAATTAAAATTTGCTCATTATTAAAATAGCTCAAAGCACCACGCAAACTATCTTTTAGGCATTTTCTAGCTAGCAAAACCAGCCAAATTAAAATAGCCCTAAAATAATTTAGCTTAAATTTTAAAACTTACCAAAAGCCACAATTTATACTAAATTTTATATAAATTGCGCTCACATCAGCCCCAAAATTATTTACAAAGCAATTTTATGATGGTTTTTGGCAAAATTTTATGCTCAATGGCATGGATTTTTTTCTCCCAAGCTTTAAAATCGCGATTTTTGCGCTTAAAACTGCGTTGAGCGATGATTTTACCGCTATCTAGCTCGCTACTTACCCAATGAACGCTAACTCCGCCTATTTGCATATCGCTTTGAAAACTTTCTTTAATGGCATTTGCGCCTTTAAATAATGGCAAAATGCTAGGGTGTAAGTTTATGGCGCGCACATTATCACAAAATACCGGCGTTAATATTCTCATAAAGCCAGCAAGCACGACTAAATCTACATTTGCGCTTTTTATTTTTTCTACTAAAACCTTATCAAACTCTTGCCTACAAGTAAAATCTTCGTGGCTAATAATCGTGGTTTCAAGCCCATATTTACGCGCTCTTACTATACCAAAAGCGTTTTTATTATTACAAATTAAAAGCGAAATTTTAATTTTTGTTCCATTGAAGCGTTTATTGTGTAATTTTTTAATAATTGCTTCTAAATTTGAACCATTTGAGCTAAAAAGCACGGCAATTTTTTTTGTTTTCATAGTTTTTTTAATCCTTTTATAATATCATTTGGGCTAAATGAAAAGTCGTTGCCATCGTAGTTTAAGGCTGTTTTGGCATGAGCTAAAACGCCTGTGATGGCAGCATTTAAGCTAGTATAATTTTGAGCCAAAAGTGCTAAAATAATGCCAGCTAGGGCATCGCCACTGCCACCAACTGCTAGCTTTTGAGTGCCAAGAGCGCAGATATAAAGCCGGCCATTTTGCGCGATGATGGTATTTGCGCCCTTTAAAACCAGCGTGCTAGCAAATTTTAAGCTAAACTCTCTTGCAAGAGCAAATTTTTCTTGTTGCGCTTGTTTTATGTCAATTTGGCCAAAACCAGTAAATTTTAACAAACTTACAAATTCCTTTAAATGCGGTGTTAAAACGCATTTTTGGCTCTTAGCAAAGCTTAAAATCTCCGCGCGCCCAAACATATCCGCATCAATCACGCAAGGCAAACTTAAAATTTCATTAAAATTAAAAGTTACATCGCCAAGTCCCATACCGCACGCTACGGCACTAGCCCCTTCAAAGCTTGATTTTTGCATAATTTGCGCATCGCAATTAGCTAGCATTGTGGCATCAAAATTGTAAATGCTAACCTTGCCAGCGCCCATATTTAGCGTCGCTAAACTTGCAAGCAAGCACGCCCCGCTCATCTGCCCGCGCACGACAAAAGCATGCCCAAAATCGCCCTTATTTACATTTTTTTGCGTTCTATTTGGCAAGCACATATCAGCAAATTCAAGCAAATAATCGCCCTGGCTAGCTGTTTTGATAAAATTTTGCTCGCTTAATCCAAGATTTGCAAGCACGATCTCGCCCACAAAATCCTTAGCCATATCGCCATAAAGTGCGAGTTTTAGCGCGCCCATACTTACGCAAAGATCCGCCCTAAAACACAGCGGTGAGGGATTTGCGCTCATATCCAAGCCACTAGGTACATCAACAGCTATCTTAAATGCGTCTATTTCATTAACGGCGCTAATTATTTGACAAAGTTCTTCTCCCAAATCCCTATTAAACCCAGAGCCAAAAATACCATCAACAATACAATTAAAATTTATAAAATTTTCTTTATAGTTTTGATTAAAATTTGCTTTTTCAAGCACGCTTATGCCATAATTTTTGGCAATTTTAAGCTGAGTTGAGGCGTTTTGATTTAATCTATCAAAAAGCAAAAAAATCACGCATTCATAATCCCCGCTAAGCATTCTAGCACAAGCAATAGCGTCAGCTGCGTTATTTCCGCTGCCACATAAAAATGCAATTTTTGAGCCAAATTTTAATCTTTTTTTAATTTCATCAGCCACGGCGCGAGCGGCATTTTCTTGTAAAACCAGCTCAGCCAAACCCGCATTAACCGCGCTTTTATCAAGTTCTTGGCTGCTTAAAAATATTTTTTTCATTTTTGCCCTTTAAGATGGCAAATTATACCAAAAAGTGCGATGGAAAATAAAAATTTTAATTTAGCAAATTTTAAAATTTAGAGCATTATTTATAAGCAATAAGATTATAAACTAGCAAAGCAAGCATACTTATATTAAGTGCTACTAAGCTCCATTTTTGCGTGGTTTTGTCTATTTTATGATGAGCTAGCGTGCCAAGATACACGCCAAAAAGCGCGCCAAAACTTAAAAGCAAGCCAGCCTCATAATCAATAAAACCCCCAAACCCAAGACTAAGCAAGCCACCAAAAGAGCTAAAAATCACAAAAAATAAACCCAAAGACACGGCTTTTTTAATATCCACGCCTAAAAATCCTACCAAAATCGGCATCAAAAACACAGAACCTCCCATGCCTATTGATATAGCCACAGCCCCAATAACAGCCCCGAGAATAAAAAGCAAGGCTAAATGTAGCTCTTTTTGGCTGTTTTGCTTGTTTGTTTGTGAAAAAATTAGCCGTAAAAGCGCTAAAAAAATCGTAAAAATCAGCAATAATTTAAGATAAATTTCAGGCACATTTGAAACTATAACCCCACTAAATGAACCACCAATTAGCGCGCCAAAGCCAAGAGAAAGTGCGGTTTTTAGCTCAAATTTTTGTCTTTTGTAATTAAAATAGCTCCCAAAAAGCGCAGCAATAAACATTTGCATAACGCTAATGCCAATTGCCATTTTAATATCATAACCAAGCGCAAGCAATATAGGCACTAGCACAGTGCCGCCACCTATGCCAAAAAAGCCAGAAATCAAACCAGTCAAAACACCTATAAATGGTAAAAAAAGCATAATAAAATCCAAATTTTAAAATAAAAAGCGCCCATTGTAGCTAAAAAAGATTGAAATTTAATTTTTATGCTAAAATATGCCAAAATTTTGCCAAAAAAGGGGATAAAATGAAAGATTTTAACGAAATAGCCAAGGATATAAAAGCGCTAAGCACTTGGCGCGATCCGCTAGCTTTTAGCATAGCAAGAATTACGCCAAACGATGATGGCAAGACGCTTTGTGCTAATTTTGGCGTGATAAATTATAAGAGCAGTTTTGTAAGCGCTGGCGTGATAATAAATGCGCTAATGAAAAATGGAGTAAGTTTTGATTTTAGTCAAAGTGAAGTGGTGGCTTTGCTTGATAAAAATATATTAAAAGATGCCTTACATCCTTTTGAATCGCTATTTGATGAGCTTGATAAACACGCAAATGTGCGCGCGTTAAAAGTTGCGCTTGATGAGATTAAAGAGCATAAAAAGGCTATTTTTAAGGTTGTGTTTTTATTTGATGATAGCGCGCCACAAAGCATTGAAAGCGTGTATTTAAAGCTTTATTTGCTATCAAAAAATTTTGTAAAACCAAGAGAGATAAACCTTGATGGAGCATTTAAAATTTTACCAAATCTCGCCTGGGACGAGCATGGCAGGCCTTATGAATTAGAATATTTACGCAAAAACGAAATAGAGCTAAAAATGCGTGGCAAATACCCAAACATCGCATTCATCGACAAATTCCCGCGCTTTTTATCGCATATTGTGCCAAGTAGCGATACCACGCGCATACTTGATAGCGCCAAGGTTAGATTAGGCGCGCATATAGCTAGCGGCACGGTGGTGATGCCTGGTGCTAGTTATATAAATTTTAATTCAGGCACTCTTGGTAGCGTAATGGTAGAAGGGCGCATTTCAAGCAGCGTAAGAGTTGGCGAAGGTAGCGATATAGGCGGAGGTGCTAGCATTTTAGGCGTGCTTAGCGGGACAAATGGCAATCCTATCAGCATAGGCGAGCGTTGCTTGCTAGGCGCAAATAGCGTAACTGGCATACCATTAGGCGATGATTGTATTGTAGATGCTGGTGTAGCCGTGCTTGAAGGGACAAAAATTTTCATCAGCGAAGAAAACAGACAAAAACTTGCCAAAATCAATCCAAATTTTAATTTTAACGCCACGATTTACAAAGGGCGCGAGCTTGCAGGGCTAAATGGCTTACATTTGCGCCAAGATAGCCAAAGCGGACAAATAATTTGCGCTCTAAGCATTAAGGCTGTAAAATTAAACGAAAACTTACATTAAAATTTGCTTTTAGCGATGATTTCATAATCATCGCTTTAAATAAATAATTAAAATTTACGAGTTTGCATTTACTATCATCGCATAAACTATAACCGCCATGATAAGAGTTGGGATTTCATTATAAGCTCTAAAAAATTTACCGCTTTTTTGGCATTGATCTTTGGCAAAAAGCCTTAAATAATATCCTAAACTAAAATGATAAGCCACCAAAAGCACAGCACAAAGCAATTTAATATGAAAATATCCCATTTGAATAAGCTCTGGTTTATAAATAAAAAATATAGCCAAACCACTAGCTATACTCGCTCCCATCGCAATCCAGCCTATGCCATTATATAGCTTGCGCTCTTGGATTTTTACAACCTTTACAAAATCCGCATTATTTAAGTTTTCAGCATGATAAACAAAAAGCCGCGGTAAATAAAAAAGCATCGCCATCCACGAAATAAAGGCTAGATAATGTATAAATTTAAGCCAAAAATAAAGCCAAAAATAATCCATAATTGTCCTTTTGTGTGGTAAAAATTATTAAATTTTAAAATTTTAAATTATTATTTTTTAAAAATTAAGCGTAAAATAATAAATGCGATGCCTAGATTTATCATTACATCGGCAAAATTAAACACAGCAAAGCTAAAACCTTTATGCCAGTAAAAATAATCCACCACGCCTGTATGTATGTATCTGTCGATCACATTTGATACCCCAGCGCCTAAAATTATGCCAAGTTCGATCTTAAAGCGTGCTAGCATTTGCTTTTGGCCTAATAAATAACCAAAAATAAGAAAAACAAGTGCGGTTTGTATGATTTTAAGATATTCGCCTAAAAAGGCAAACCACGAAAACGCCACGCCTTTATTATAAACTAATTTTAAATCAAACCAAGAACCTTGATAAGCAAATCCGTGTAAAAAAAGCCATTTAATAGCTTGATCAATTAATAAAACTATAAAAAAAGCAATAAAAAATTTTAATAAATCAGCGCGCATTAACTAGCCTTAATTTTGAGCATTATTGCATAATTCTTCGATGGTTTGTCTAATGCGCATATCACAAAATTTCGTTATGTTTTGAACCATTGGTTGTGGTTTTGCCACCTTACAACAATACCTCATCGCACCTTGATAATTCAAAGCCACCACCAAAACCACAAAAAGCGTAATATCCATCCTAGATCCGCCCATATCTAAGCTAAAAGTAGCTTTTAATTCTTCGCCGTTTGACCAAGTGGATTCTTGCGTGCTAACTACGCCTATACCGCCTTCGCTAATATCATAGATTTTACCGGTAATCATTGTATTTTCAGGGCCAAAAAGTTTTGCTGAAATTGCTCTATTAGGATGGACACGCGGATAACGGCGCATTAGGGCGTAATTTTTTGTGCTACGAGAAAAATCATCAAGCGTTATGGTGCGCGCTGCTAGGTTGATATTAGCGATTTTAGCTTGAATGCCTGCGGTGATATTTTTATCTTGGATTATATAAGCATAGCCTTCTTTTTTAATAGCTTCAAGTTGTAAAGGGCTAATACTAAAAGTAACGCCGTTTTTTTCGATTTTAATAATCTTGCTTTTGCTTTTTATCGGCACGCCTTTATAAAGATTTAAAAACACTACATTTGCATTTTTGTTCTTAGCTTTTTTAAGCTCAGCAAACATATCGCCGTATAAATTTAATCCGCCATCTAAGGTTATGGTATTTGCTAATGGCTTTTCATCTTCTATAATTTCTTTTCTTATAATCTCATCTTCTTTAATAAAGCCAAATTCCACGCCAAAAGCCTGAACCGCATTTGTCATATTTACTATATTATGCATCATTTCAGGGCGTTCTTCATTTATCATACGAGCAAAGTGATTAACCAAACGCAACATCGCAGCTGTGGTAATAAATTTCGCCAACATATCATTATCATTAAAGCATTTTAAAAGCACATCTATAACCAGCGTTTTATCGCTTACGCCCTTGATGATATTATGAAATACAAGTTTCATCGCATCTTCAAGCTCATAAGGATCTACATGCTTTTCTTCTACTTCTAGGGCAACCTTAGCAAATTCTACAAAATCCTTTTCAAGCCTAGGAAATAAATCATAGCAATTGTGTAGTTGAACATAGCCTTCATATTTCATATTGTGTCCTTGAAAAATCCATGATTGTAGCAAAATTTAGCCAAATAATACAATAAAATTTTGCTTGTAAAATTTTGAGTTTGAAATTTTACTATTTAAAATTTCGCCGTTTTTTATATTTTCAACTAAAAACGGCGATTAAATTTTAAAATTTTAATACGATAGATTAAACACACTTGCGCCTATTGTCATCACAACAAGCGTAATCAAAGCTATGCTAATTAAATTTAGCCAAAATCCTGCTTTTACCATATGTGAAATTTTCATATACCCAGAGCCATAAGCAATGGCATTTGGCGGAGTAGCCACAGGCAGCATAAAAGCGCAAGTAGCTGCTAGTGCCACAGGAATTGTAAATAATAAAACATTATGCTCTGTGTATCCAAGCCCAGTAGCAACGCCAATAATCACCGGTATAAAAGCTGCGGCTGTGGCGGTATTTGAGGTTATTTCTGTTAAGAAAATTACAAGAGTAGTAACCGCAAGCACAATCACTATCATCGGCATCGAACTTAGCGCACTTACTTGCTCGCCTATCCACAATGAAAGACCAGTTTTGCTAAACTGAGCTGAAAGTGCCAAACCACCGCCAAAAAGCAATAATATATCCCAAGGCAAATGCTTAGCCGTAGCCCAATCAATCAAACGCTCGCCACTTTTATTTGCTGGTATTATAAAAAGAGAGATTGCCACGCTCATCGCAATTATTGAGTCCAAACTAGCTATTTTAATGCCATAATATTTTAAAATAACGCCCAAAAACACCCAGCTAAAAGCAGCCAGCACAAAAATCACAGCGACTAATTTCTCGCCTGTGCTAAATGCTCCAAGTTTTTGTAATTCTTTTTTAATAACTTCGCGCCCGCCTGGTATTTCATTTATTTCAGGTGGAAAAAGCACATAAACTAATAAAGCCCAGCACGCCCCAAGCATTACAATACTAAGTGGCACGCCCATTATCATCCATTGCCCAAAGCCAATATCTACGCCCATTTCTTTCATATTGCCGACTAAAATCGCATTTGGTGGAGTGCCAATTAAAGTCCCAAGCGAACCAAGGCTAGCTGCATAAGCAATGCCAAGCATTAGTGAAATTCCAAAATTTGAAGTGTAAGCAGAAGTTTTATCTTTTACTTCTTGAACCATATCATCGCCGCCATGTAATGCTGTATTTATCACGCCACCTTGGACGCTTTGGGTTACGGCGCTATCTTCAAGGATAGTTTGAGAATCCACGCTGGCTGATTGTGGAATTTGCTTGCCGGTAAGTTTAGCCACCAAATAAAGCACGCTTAATCCAACTGGCAACATCATCACAGCCGTTGCTGTATTGCTAACCCACATAGATACAAAGCCAGTAGCTATCATAAACCCAGCCACCAAACGCCTAGGACTAGTCCCTACTAAAAGCACGATACCAAGGGCGATTCTTATGTGTAAATTCCATTTTTGCATAGCAAGAGCAAGCACGAATCCGCCCATAAATAAAAAAATCGTATCACTAGCATATGGCCCAACCGCGCTTTTAAAAGCATCCACGCCAAGTAGCGGAAATAACACCATCGGCAATAACGCAGTTGCTGGCAAAGCAATGGCTTCAGTCATCCACCAAATGCCCATTAGCACAGACACAGCAGCCACAATCGCTAGCCCATCTGTATTTAGCTTTTTAGCACCAGCTGCTGCTTGAGCGATTTCACCGGCATTTGAGGGCATTAAATAATAAGTTAAAATCGCCCCCAAAACACCAAAAATTAGCCCGTAGATTTGCACTAAGTTTGTCTTAGAATCCACAGGCGAAGTATGTTGTTGCATATTCTCCCCTTTTTTGGATAAATTGAGCGATTGTAGCTGATTTTTAAATCATTATGTAATAAAAAGTGAAAATTTATAAAACAAAATTTTAAATTTGTGTAAAATCGTAACATTTTTAAAAAAATATTTTTTAGCTTGCTTTTAACTTAAAATTTCACCTTCAATCTTTTAAAATTTGCCTAAATACTGGCTATTTTTTTAATGCTTCATTTGCTTTTTTAACTCCATCGCTCCATAAACTTTGTGGCTTTAAATTTTGCCTTGCGTTTAATTGCGGTTTTGGCGTTAAAAAAGTGCTTGCGCCAAGAACACAAGCTGCTTTAAAAAAACGCCGTCTTGGATTTTGCTCATTCATTTTTACCCCTTAAAATTTGTAAGTATAAAGTTAAAATTTATTTTTTTTAGTAAGAAAATCACAAAAAATTTTTAGCGAAATTTTGAAATTTTATTTATTTATCTTGCTATAATTTCGCATTTTTGTAGCAAATAGGGGATTAAATGTCGATTATTGAAGGTGCGATAAAGTTTATGCATTCTGGTTTTAGCGAGTATAAAGAGCTTTTTAAAAACCTAAGCAAAAGCCAAAATCCGCACACGCTTTTTATAGGCTGTTCTGATTCGCGCGTGGTGCCAAGCTTAATTACTAGCACCTTGCCGGGCGAGCTTTTTGTGGTAAGAAATATCGCAAATATCGTCCCAAAATACCGCTTAAAAGATGAATATTTAGCAAGCACTTCGGCTATTGTTTATGCGATAATGTCGCTTAAAGTTGAAAATATCGTTATTTGCGGGCATAGTGATTGTAATGGCTGTGCGGCGATTTATGATGATAAAAAATTACAAAATATGCCATCAGTTGCGCGCTGGTTGGAGCAGTTAAATGAAGTAAAGAACGAAATTTTAAACTCTAATTCATCAGCTGATGAGCGTGGCTGGCTAACTGAGAGGCTATGTGTGCTTCAAAGTATGGAAAATATCCGCACTTATCCGCAAGTCAATGAACGCGAAAAAAACGGGCTTTTACGCATTTATGGCTGGCATTATATAATTCAAACTGGTGAAGTTTATAGCTATGAAAATGAAGAGTTTATTTTATTAAATAAGGGGAGAAAATGAGAAATTTTGATGATGATTTTGAAGGTTTTGAAGAAGAAAAAGACGGCTTTGATGAAGGCTATGATGATGATTATAGCAGCTGGGACGATGGCCATAAAAGCAATAATTATGATGATGACGATTACGAATACAATGATGGTAGCGATGAAGAAGAAGATTTTTAAAATTTTAAAATTTAATAATTTTTGTGCTATTTGAAAGTAGAAAATGTTTGCAAAACGCATTATTCCTTGCTTGGATATAAAAAATGGCCGCGTGGTAAAAGGCACAAATTTTATAGAGTTAAAAGACGCTGGCGATCCAGTAGAAGTAGCAAAACGCTACAATGAAGAAGGTGCTGATGAGTTATGTTTTTTAGATATTACAGCAAGTTTTGAAGAGCGCAAAACTATTTTAGATATAGTTGAAAATGTAGCCAAAGAGTTGTTTATACCGCTCACAGTTGGTGGTGGCATAGCTAGCTTAGATGATATTTCGCGCCTTTTAAATGCTGGCTGTGATAAAATCAGCCTAAACTCAGCCGCCATCAAAAACCCAAAGCTAATCACACAAGCAGCGGCAAAATTTGGCTCACAATGCATAGTGGTTGCAATAGATGTAAAAGCAAGCGCAGATGAAAAATACAATGTTTTCATTCACGGCGGGCGCACTGATACTGGTCTTGATGCTTGTAAATGGGCGCAAATGGTGGCTAATTTAGGTGCTGGCGAAATTTTATTAACCTCAATGGACGCTGATGGCACAAAGGCTGGTTTTGATTTAAAAATCACTAAAAAAATATCACAAATGCTAAAAATTCCAGTAATCGCAAGTGGCGGAGCTGGCAAAATGGAGCATATTTTAGATGCTTTTAAAAATGGTGCAGATGCCGCACTAGCTGCTAGTATCTTTCACTACAAACAAATAAAAATCAAAGATTTAAAAAATTATCTAAGCCAAAATGGCGTGAGCGTGCGTTTATGAGCGTGCTTTATGTGTGTGCTGGCGGGGCTGAGAGCTTTGAAAATGCCTTTAATTGTGGCATAGGATTGATAAATGCTAGTATAAATTTAAGCAAATTTTTAGCCACGCAAAAGCACTTGCCACAAAAGCTTGTATTTATCGGCACTTGCGGACTTTATGATAAAAGCAAAGAACTTTTTAGCATAATTAAGAGCCAAAACGCCACAAATATTGAAATTTCAGCACTCTTAAACCTGTCTTATTCGCCCATAATCTCCGCACAAAATCAGCAAAATTCCACCATAAACTCATCAAATTTTATATGCAAAGATTTAAATATAGCTAAAAAATTTAGTCAAATAAACTTAGTGGCTGAAAATATGGAATTCTACGCTGTGTGCGAGGTCGCAAAGGCTTTTAATTTAGAATGCGAGGGCGTGTTTTGCGCTAGTAATTATTGCGAAAATAACGCGCACGAGCAGTTTTTGGCAAATCACGCAAAAGCCATAGAAATTTTAAAAAATTATTTAGAGCAAGAAAATGAAAAATATTTTAGATTTTAGCTTAAATGAGCTTGAAAATTATTTTATTAACGAGCTAAAAGAGCCAAAATTTCGCGCTAAGCAAGTATTTGAATGGATTTATAAAAAAGGCGTGAATGATTTTAGCGCGATGACAAATCTAAACAACGCGTTAAAAAATAATTTACAAAACACCTTTTACATCGATAGCGTAGAGCCTGTAAAATGCCAGCAAAGCAATGATGGCTCGAAAAAATATCTTTTTAAATTAAAAGATGGCAAATGCATTGAAAGCGTGCTTTTGCCGATGAAAGATGAGATTATTGATGAAAATGGCAAGCTTATGCGCCACAAACGCTACACCATTTGCGTTAGCTCGCAAGTAGGCTGTAAAATGGGCTGTGCGTTTTGCTACACGGCAAAAGGTGGCTTTGTAAGAAATTTAAGTGCTGGTGAGATTGTAGGGCAAATTTTAAAAATCAAACGCGAAAATGCCATCGCGTATGAACGGCGCGTAAATATCGTATATATGGGTATGGGTGAGCCTTTGGATAATTTAGAAAATCTAACAAAAGCCATAGAAATTTTAAAACACAATGACGCTCTTGCAATTAGCCCTAGACGCCAAACCATCAGCACTAGCGGGCTTGCAAGCCAGATTAAAAAGCTAGGTGAGCTTGATTTGGGCGTGCTTTTGGCCATTTCACTTCATGCTGTAAATGATGAACTAAGACAAAGCCTAATGCCAATCAATAAAGCCTACAATATCGCAGCTATTATGCAAGCTGTGCGCGAGTTTCCAATAGATATGCGAAAGCGCGTGATGTTTGAGTACTTACTACTTGGTGGCGTAAATGACCGCATTTGCGATGCTAAGGCACTTTTGGGATTATTAAATGGCATTAAAGCAAAGGTTAATTTAATACTTTTTAATCCGCACGAAGGCAGCGAGTTTAGGCGCCCTAGCCTAAAAAACGCGCAAGATTTTAGGGATTTTTTACAAGCAAAGGGGCTAACTTGCACGATTAGACAAAGCAAAGGGCTTGATATTAGCGCAGCTTGCGGTCAGTTAAAAGCGCAAAATGAAAAATCCTAAATTAAAATTTTAAACTCTAAAATATCGCGTTTTTGTTGCTATTTGTTTTTTTAATGCGGGCTAATTTTTATAAATGATTAGCGCGTATTCTGGGCTGTATTGTGAAATTTTAAATTAAAACAGGCTAAATTTTAAAATTTTAAAACAAGCTAAAATAATTTTTAAATTTCATAAAATTTAGCATTTATCATAAATGTGCCCTGCTCTTTGCTATCAAAAATTATTCTTAGCATTTCATCAGCTGACATAAATATAAAACCCAAAATCACACTTAGCAAGATAATCAAACAAACAATCACCGCTAGCCAAATCACCCAAATATTACGCCCGCCATTTGAAACTAAAAAGGCGTCATTTTGCATATTTAGCGACTCCACAAAACTCTTACAAACGAGATATTTAGCACAAATCCCACAAACTATCATAATCGCAAATCCAACTATTGGCATTAGATTTAGAAAAAATATCACAAGGGCAAAGATGTATTGCTTTCTATAAAGCGCCCAAAGCCAGCCCATAAAAAATCCCCACCACGACCAAGTAGCACCAAATACAATGCCAACTCCACCGCTTTTAGCAAAAAATTTCTCACAAGCTTGCGCGTAAGTTTCTACATTTTCTGGCGTGCCTAAAAATAAAGCCAACTTTCTTCTAAGAGTAATTGGATCTTTAAAAATTTCCTTTGAGTAATCATTCATATAAGTCATTTTTGTCCTTTAAGGTAAATTTTAATGCTTTTTGCAAGCTGGGCTGAGCGCAACGCCCTGCCTGCTTTATTTAAGTGATATTGCGTATCAAGCATATATTTATCTGGATCGTCAAAATAGCTATCTTTATAATCGCCTATAAAATCAAAGCCATAGCTTCTAACTAAAATTTTAATATCATCTAAAAACTCTTTAAACTCAGCCCCGCCATCAAGGCTAAAATCATAACAACCTTTACCATTTACATTAGGATAAGTAAAAACCACCTTTGCGCCGGTTTTTTGGCTTAAAGTTTGTAAATCTTTTAAATTTTTTATAAATTTTTCATCGATTTTGCCCTTAAAATCATTTTTAAAAAGATATTGTAAGCAAGGGATTTTCACATCAGCTCCGGGTGGGAAATTTTTTTCATCATAATCAAAATCTCCCCTAGTTTTTATTAAATCATCAATGCTGGTTAAATTAGCTTTTTTCAAACTAAAATTTTCATCTTTCATTAGCATTTTTAGATTTTTTTTGGCTTTTTTAAAGCTTTGGGCGTTGTCTATTAAAGAAAAAGAATAAGCTATTTTGATTTTTTCAAATAAAGAAAAATAAGAAAAATAAGTATTATAATGCCCGCTTAATAAGCTTTCAACCACAGGCTTTGTGGTAAAATCATTTAAATAATATTTATATTCAAGCGGCAGAATAATTAAATCGCCTTTGTGCGCGGTTTTTGCTAATCTAGGGATTTTGTATTCAAGTGGCACGCCTGCATAATCGCCTAAGTTTATGGTAAAAATCCCAAGCTCTTTTTCTATATCGCGGGCATTTATGCTAAATCTCGTGCCTGAGCCTGCATCGATTAAAATTCTATTTTTATCCTTGCTATTTTCTAGCGTAATTATTTTATTTGCATAAAGCTCATCAAAATAATCCAGCCCCGCTAAATATCCAATCCCCATAAAATACAAAGGCAATAAAATCGCCAAAATAAACCCAATTAAAATAAAATTTAGAACAAATTTTTTATATTTTTTCATTATTATCCTAAAAATTAAAATACAAAAACGCACTTACGCCAGCATCTCTACTAGATAAAAACACAAGGGCTAGCATAATCCAAATCCAAAGCATAGTTTTTTTGCTAAAACCTGCTTTTAGCACTAGCTCTTGCGAGTTTTTAGCTAGTAAAACCGCTAAAAAAATTATAAAAAATAAAGCAAAAATAAAACTATGCACCCAAATAAAATTATACACTCCACTAGCACTAACTAATTTATTATTTATAAAATACACCAAAATACTAAGGCTATCATTGATTTTAGCTATAAAATCAGTGCTTAAACTAAATCCATTTTCTAAGCTAAACATCGCGCCAAGCACCTTAAATGCGCTATTTATATCATTAGCTCTAAAAAATACCCAAGCGATATTTACAAAATTAAATGTAATAAACCAAGCTAAAATTTTATTCATTTTGCCAAAATGCAAGCTATAAAAACGCGCTATAACAATGCCAATGCCATGCATACAACCCCAAATCACAAAGGTCCAGCCAGCTCCATGCCAAATACCGCCTATTAAAAACACCAAAAATAAATTAACATAAAGCCTAGCCTCGCCCACGCGATTACCGCCTAGTGGTATATAAATATAATCCCTTAAAAAGCGCGAAAGCGTCATATGCCATCTATGCCAAAAATCACCTATATTTGTAGCTTTATATGGAGAATTAAAATTTAGAGGCAAAACTATATTAAACATATATGATATTCCTATTGCCATATCAGTATATCCGCTAAAATCAAAATATAGTTCAAAAGTATATGAAAGCGAGCTTACCCAAGCATCAAGCAGGCTTAAATTACTAGCGCTATCAAAGCCGTAATTAGCAAAATGCGCAAAAAAATCCGCCACGCAAACTTTTTTAAACAAACCCATAGAAAATAAAAAAAGGCCTATGCTTATGTTTTTGTAGTGAATTTTTTTACGGCGTAGATTTGCAAATTGTGGCATCATTTCAGCATGATGGATTATAGGACCAGCTAGTAAATGCGGAAAATAAGTAACGAATAAAGCATAATTTATAAAGCTTTTTTCTCTTACAAAACCACGCCAGCAATCCACCAAAAATGCAATCTGCGTAAAGGTAAAAAAGCTAATCCCAAGTGGCAAAACTATATGCATTAGCGGCACATCAGCGCCAAAAATCCCATTAAAATTTTCTATAAAAAAATCAGTATATTTATAATAACACAAAAGCGCGATATTAGAAATTATGCCAAAAGCAAGCAAGCTTTTATGTTTTTTTTGTGAGTTTTTAACCTGCTCGCACAGCCTTTGACCGATGAAAAAATTAAAAGTAAATGAAGCCACAATCAAAGGCACATAAATAAAATTCCAATATCCATAAAAAACAATAGAAGCTATGGTTAAAACAGCCGTTGCAAGCTTAATTAATCTAAGCTTAGCCAAGCCAAAATATAAAATAAAAATTATAGGCAAAAAAACAAATATAAACTCAAAAGAATTAAAAAGCATTTAGTTTAACCTTAAATTATTACGCCATAAATTTGCTAAATTTTAAAATTTATCTAGCAAATTTTAATTACTAGATAAATTAGATTTAATTTTTCGCTGGTTTTTCTTGGTTAGCTTTTGTTTGCTTGCTTGGACCAACTTCATCTATTAGCTTAATTGCTGGCGTTTGGTATTTTTTAAGCACCACCACAACCTCTTTTAATAATTTCACACTTGATCTAACAAGAGCAGTATCATTCATTAAAGAAGTAGCAATGCTACCTGAAATGCGTTTATCGCGCAATAAAACATCAAGGTGTAATTCTTCATATTCTAGCATTTGGGTTAATTGATCTAAGGATTTTAGTTTTTCGTCTGTATCAAAATCTCCATTTTCATCAAGCGGAGCATTTATCGCCTCATAAACTGCTCGCAAACCAAATAAAATTTTAACACGCAATTTATCATAAGCTTCTTTTGCGTCTTTGTTTTGGCTGTTTATAAAGCGATAAAAATTTGGCTGAGAGTTTTTAATGTCTTTTAAAGTTTCAGCCAAGATAAGCGCTAAACGCCTAATATCCATAAATTTATTTACATCTTCTGGTTTGGCATTTTGCGTGGCTTCTATATCGTATTCTATAATTTCATTATAAATTGCTTTAAAGCGGTTATTATAAAGTTCATCAAAATTTATATCCATAGCACGGTTTCGTTGTGCTATTACCTCGCCTATTGGCTGGGTACTGTTGATATCGGATTTTGAGATTGAGATGGATTTTGCGATGATTGAGCTAGCATTATCATACAAATGGCCTAGCTCTTTTACTAGCACATTTAAAGCTGAATCGCTAAATTTTAATGCTTCGTCTGTTAGATAAATGGCAGTTGAGATTTTTGAGCGTTCTTTTTTGGCGACTATGTATTTATTTAGCATTTTTGCCATCACGCTAGTTAAAGGATAAAATATCAACACACCAAGGATTTGAAAATAGCTATTAAATATCGCTAATTTCATTGTGTAATCATTACTATCTATATTCATCAAAACAGCAGTATAATCAGTAAGCCATAAAAAGAAATTCACACAAATAAGCATTAAAATCGCCGTGGTGAAGTTAAAAATCACATGCGCTACTGTTAGCTTGCGACCTTCGATATTTGCGCTTATTCCGCCAATTATCGCCATTATGGTAGAGCCTACATTTGAGCCTATTACAATGGCTACTGAGTTTTCATAGCTAATTTGTGTAGCACTTAAGGCTGTGATGGCTAGGGTTATTGTAGCGTGTGAGCTTTGCATTATCATTGTGATGATTATACCAATCAAAAAATACACCAATAAACCAGCAACGCCACTCATAGCATATTGACTTAAATCTATTGTTTTTTTAATATCATCAAAACCGCTTTTCATATAGTGAATACCCATAAAAAGCAAGCCTATACTAAATAAAAATAGCCCAAAACCCTTTAAGCCTTTTGTGCTTGAAGTAGAACAAAATAGCCCAACAATTATCATCGGCGTAGCATACACGGCTATGTCTATTTTTAAGCCCACAGCTGCTACTAGCCAGCCACCAGTTAAACAGCCTAAATTTGCGCCAAAAATTATCGCAAGCCCAGCTACTAAACTAATAAGCCCAGCGCTTAAAAATGAAATTGCTAACACGCTAACTAGCCCGCTTGATTGCATCAAAGTGCAAGTCCCAAAACCAAAAGCAAAGGCACTAAAACGCGTTTTTGTCATTTTTTTAAGAAAAACATCTATACCAGTAATTAGCTTAAAACTAGAATTAAGCACGCTCATAGCATATAAAAATATACAAACACCATATATAATAGGCGTAACTTTACCACTAAAATACATAGTCGCACAAAGAGCTAACAAAAACAAGTAAAATAATATGCTTTTCACTTTTGTAACCTTATAAAAATTAAATGCGAAAAAACAGACACAAAATACAGCTGTAAAAACAAACCCAAAAAAGGCACCAAACACAACAAATAAAAGCCAAAAGCTATTAGCTTAAACCAAAAGGTGCTACCACTGCTAATAAGAGCGTAAAACTCATCTTCATTAGCACAAGCAGAACTTACATCTATAAACATAAATTTATAAAAAAGATAAAAAAACGCCATATTAAAGGCTATTAAATTAAGCACCGGCACAAAAAACACACACAAAGCACATAGCAACAACAAAACAAATTTTAAAAGCACAAGGGCGTAAATTTTAATCAAACTAATAGCACCTACGCTTTTTAAAATATCCTTTTTATAATATTTTGCGTTTATATCTTTGCTAATAATCGGCGTAAAAAACCCAGCCAGCACACTAGAAAAAAAAGCAGATAGCACAAGAGCAAAAAAAATGCCAAAAACATAAAAACTAAGCAAAAAAACATAATTTAAAATATTTTCAACCAGCCCGCTTAAAAAAGCAGAATTTGCCACAAAACCAAAACCCAAAAGCCATTGCGAAACGCTGCTTTGTGCGTTATTTGCAAAATACGACAATAAGGTCAAAAACAAAGCAGATGAAAACAAAAAAGGCAAGATTGACAAAGCAAGCATTTTTTTAGTAAAAAAATCATTAAAGCTAAGTCTTAAAACTCTTAAAACGCCCTTTATATCATCTTTTTTAGCTTCTGTGGAGGTTTTTATAGCCTTAAAATCCTTTAAAGTATTCAAAATTTCATCTTTCATTAAGCGTTTTTATAAGCTTGCTCTAAGGCCAAATAAATTTCATCAATTTCAAAATTTGGCTTTTTAAGCATATTTATAAGCAATTCGCTTAATATTTCATTATCCTCGCGCCCAGCCCATATTTTTTTATAGCTACCATCTTTATAGCCGTGATCTTGGCGAAATTTATTTAAGACATTTTTGCCTATGTAATTATTAAAAAGCGTTTTTAAATTTACACCGCATTTTAACGCCAAGGCAAAAAAATTACTTAAAAGCACGGCAAAATCAATGCTTGGGATACTCGTTTGATGAATTAAAAGTTCAATTTCATTCATAATCTCATATTGATTATAAGCGTTTATATTATAAGCTTCCTTACAAAACTCCAAAAATGCTCTGTTTGCGGCTATTTCATCAGTTAGGGCATCTAGGCTTTGCCTTGCTTTATTTGCTTCTAAAATCAAACTCATCACAAAATGCCAAATATCTGTAATCTCAATGGCTACATTTTGCGTATTTACTTGCGTAGTGATGTTTTTCCAATGCTTCCACGCAAAACTATCAATTAACTCCGCACACTCCATATAAATACAACGCCGCCAATTTATCAGCTTGCCTTCTTTGCTTAATCCATTCTCCCAGCCGATGCCGTTAGTTTCATCATTTAATCGTTGCTGCATTTGTAGCATTTTAAGTAACATAGCTTTATTTTTCATTTTATCACTTTATAAAAAAAATGGCCGATTATACAAAAATTGCGCTAAAATTAGGCTAAAAAAGGACAAAAATGCAAGTATTCATCAATTCAGCGCCCATTACCACAACAGCACTAACACTAAATGAACTTTTAAAAACGCAAGGATTTAATTTAGATAAAATCGCCGTTGAATGCGATAAAATCATCATTTCACGCTCAAAATGGCCGGAGTTTAAACTACAAAATAATATGCGTTTTGAAGTGGTTAGTTTTGTCGCTGGTGGTTAAAATTTGAGATTGTAAATTTTAAAATTTAAGATTATAAATTTTAAAATTTTAATTAAAAAATAAAATGCTTAACTTAAAATAAACTTGCTTGCTAATTTAGCAAGCAAGTAAAATTTGCCTAAACCAAAGCGCTTAAAGCTGAAATTTTAATGTAATTTTTCCCAAATTTTGCGTTTCCACAGCGTAGCAAATATCGCAAGAATCAAAAAATATCCCATCAAATAATATCCTAAACTTTCGCGCTCTTCTTTTTTACTATCGCCAGTAGCACTCATAAAGCTAAGCACTTGTTTTTGCGTGCTTTGTTTTAGTCCCACGCGTGGCATAGCTGTCCCAGCAAGCATTTTTTGCGGATCGTTAATAAAATCATTTAAATACTGCGTGCTACGGCTGCGAATATACATAGACAAATCAGGCGGTGTAGTGCCTAAATATTTGCTTATTTCTTTTTTATTACCAGCAGGATACATTTTTGCATATTTCATATCATGGCAGCGCACGCAAGCTTCTTTAAATACCGCATCATCGCTCATAGTTTTTGGCGCGATGCTTTTTAAATACGCCACTATATCGGCAATTTCTTCATTTAAATCGCCACCCGCGCCAAAAAACGCCGGCATTTCAAATGGATTTTCATCATTAAATTTATGCGTTAATTTCATAGCCTTGGCAGGATCTTTAATCAATCCAGCTAGAAATTTTTCATCATAAAGATAAGCGATATTACTCAAATCAGCAGGCGCTACGCTTAATCCGCTTACTGATGTTTTAGGGTCCATAGGGTTATCGATGCCAGCTTTTTTAATACCGTGGCAACCAGTACAGCCTGCCATTTGGATTATCTCAGCACCACGCGCTGCATCACCCTTACTTAAATCAATAGCATTAACCTCACTCCAAAAGTTCTTAATGCTCTCATCTTTCATTTCATCATCTGCTTTGACAAAATTAAATTGCGCAGGCTCTACATGTGGATTCATCACAGAATGCGCATAAGGCTCAACACCTATATAAATAAGAGCCGTTACAGCAACTACTATAATAAATGCGGTTAGTTCTTTCATTTTGCGCCTCCACTAGCTTTTTTGCGCTCAGCAATACTAACAAGCGGTAAAACCACTAAAAGCAATAGCAAGAATCCAAGCGATGCCACAAAGCCAATATAATTATTTATGCCCTCAGGTGGCAATTTCCCATAAATAGTAAGCACAATAAGATCAATCACCAAAAGCCAAAACCAGATAAAAAAGCCAGGGCGCTTATGAGCTGGTGCTACTACATCGCTTCTATCATATAACGGCATAAAAATCAGTGAAATTCCAGCAAAAGCCATTGCTAGCGAGCCAATATCTGCTGCTTTTAGCGTCATAAAGCCTAGCGGAATATCAAAGAAAAAGCCGCGTAAAATTTCATACTGCCACAAAAAATACCATTCAGGATAAATATGAGTAGGCGTTTTGCTAGGGTTTGCTGGATCAAAATTTATAGGATCCATAGCAAAACCAAAATGAAAACACACCAAATACATAAAGAAAATCATAAAAAAGCTTACATACATAAAGTCCTTGCTTAAAAACGCAGGCCAAAATGGTATAACTTTGCTTTCTTTTGTTTGTCCTTGTAAATATTTTTGCGCTTCTAATTCAAAATCTATTTCTTCGCCTTCTAGGTTATTGACATGTGGAACGCGAAGGGCATAAAAGTGCAAAACTATGGTCATAATAATCACAATAGGCAGCAAACAAACATGCAACATAAAAAATCTAGTAAGAGTAGGATCACTTACGGCAAAATCGCCCCTAATCCACTCTACCAAGGCCGGACCAATCACAGGCACACCGCCAAAAAGATTAGTAATAACCATAGCCGCCCAGTAGCTCATTTGCCCCCAAGGTAGCATATATCCACTAAATGCCTCAGCTGAGAAAATAAGAAAAAGCAACATTCCACTAATCCATATCATCTCGCGCCCTTTTTTATAAGAACCATAATAAATTCCCACAAAAGCGTGAATATAAATAATTAAAAAAATCACAGACGCTGCCACAGCGTGTAAATGTCGCCATAGCCAACCATACTCAACCTCTTGCATAATAGTATAATTTACACTATCAAAAGCCAAATTTGCATCAGGCTTATAATACATCACAAGCATTAAACCAGTAATAAAAAGCACGGTAAATAGCACTGTTAAAATAACACCCATAGCCCATAAAAAGCTTATGTTTTTTGGTATCCAGTATTGCCCTGCTAAAACATTCCATAGCTTTGTAATCGCAATTCTTTGATCAAACCAATCTTTTACGCTCGTAGCCTTTGTAATATGTGCCATTTCTCCCCCTTACGCTTTTGCTTGATTTACAAGCTTATCATACTCAGGGCCAGTTTCGCCAAGGACGAGTTTAGTGCCGTCTATTCTAAATGGTGGGATATCAAGCGGACGAGGTGGCGGGCCAAAAAGATTTACTCCACTTTCATCAAACACACCGCCATGACAAGCACACACAAACTGCTTTTGACTCGGGCGCCAGCTAGGAATACAGCCCAAATGCGTGCATAAGCCTATACTAAGCATATAGCGCGCTCCGTCTATTATCACATCACGACTATCATTTGCTTTCATATCTGCTGATTTTTTAATTATAAAAATCGGCTTTTTGCGCCATTCTACTTGATGGAGCACACCTTCTTGCATAGGGCTAAGATCCACGGTGGTAAAACCTGCTGCCTTTACACTAGGCAACGGATCCCAAGATTTTTTCATACCAGCTAGCATAAAAACACCGCCCACAGCTGCAACCGCACCAAAACTTAACCCGATAAAATCGCGTCTTTTTTGTTCTACAGCCATTTTCGTCCTTTCATTAAAATTTTAAAAATGCGGATTATATCATTTTAAATTTGAAATCTTTTTTAAATATAGTGCTAAATTTTATATAAAATCACCATCAAAAAAATAAAATTTTAAATAAAAATTGAGTGCAAATCAATAATTTTTAACATTCTATTAACAATAAAATGAAAACATACGCCAAATTTTAAAATTTAAAGGATAGATTATGAGTTTTAAACACACTAAAATTTTAATCCCGTTTTTTGAGTTTTGCTTGATAATCGCGCTTTTGCCATCTCTTGCTTGGTGCGCGCTTATTTTCGTTAAAAATCCTATGCTTTATAAACTTATTATGGATGATGATAGCGTGGTTTTTGCCCTTAGTTTTTTTGGCTTGTTTTGTGTTTTAAAATTTGCTTTTATTTTTATTCTTGCTAAACAAAACCCAAATGAAGCACTTTTACATAATTTTATTTCAGGGCTTATAACTATGATTTTATCGAGCATTTTTGCACTTTTTGGGCTTTGCTTTGGCTTTGATATTTATTTGCTTGGAGGATTATTTTATGCTCAAAATATCACCCAAGCTAGCACTATAATAGGTTCTATTTTGCTGATTTTGGCTGCAATTAGTGCGATTTTTAGCTTATATTACAATTTTAATCTTTATAAAATTTTAAGCAAAATCACAAATAGCAAGCTTTTTATGCTTTCATTTAGCTTTTTAGCTCTTGGCATTTTTACTTTGTTTTTCTTTTTTGGCTCTATTTTTGTGGTAATTTCAAGCATTTTAGAATTATTTGCATTTAAAAATTTAGAATTAAAAAATAAAACTATTTATAATGTGTAATAAAATTTTAAAAAAGTTAGCAAAAATTAAATAAAATTTTTAAATTTATGCTCTTTTTTTTATAAATCCGCTATAATGCCAGCTTTTAAGGCTAAAAATGCGTAAATTCCACAAAGCTATTAGAATGTGTATAGCATGCAAAAAAAGAGATTATCAGCACCTTTTAAAGCGCTTTGCTTGCGTTGATAGCAAATTAGTCTCAAATCCTAAAAATATGCGTTCATTTTATCTTTGTGATGATTGCATAGCCACAAAAGATGAGAAAAAATTAAGCAAAATACTTTCACGGCTTAAAATAAGCTTTGCAAGCTTAAAGGAGATTTTAAAATATGTCTAACACGGTAAAACTAAGCGATATCGCGGCAGATTTAGGATATGAAGCCAAAGATATAGTCGCAAAGGCCCTCGAACTTGATATAAGCGTAAAAAACGCCACTTCAAAAGTAAGCGTAGAAGATGCCGGAGCAATTTATGATTATATAACAAGCGGGCAGATACCAAAGCTTATCTTAGATAGAAGATCTAGCAAAAAAGCCGAAACTAAACCAAAAAAAGATGAAAATAAAGAAAAAGCCAAAAAGCCATCTGCTCAAAAAACAAAAGCAAAAAATGAAGATAAGGCTAGTAACACCGCCACAAAAAGCACAGCTAAAAAAAGCCAAAAACCAAGCCAGCCAAACCCAGAAATTTTAAATCCAAGTCAAAATTTAAGCACAATAACCCCACAAATCAAAGAAGAAACCAAAGTAAGCGAGCAAACCCAAGTAAGCGAGCAAACCCAGCCAAACCAAAACGCACCAAGACGCCGTGGCTTAATGATAGTAAGAAAAAAACAAAACCCAGAGCAAAAACCAAGCATACAAAGCCCATTACAAGAGCAAAGCAAACGCCTTGAATCTATGTTTTCATTAAATACAGATGAAATAATCCATAAAAAGAAAAAAGAAAAAAAGCAAATCCCACAAACTAGCAAAAAAGAAAATTCTCAAAGACTTGATTTTATGGGAAATTTTGGTGCTGATATAGTAATAGATGATGAAAATGTGGTGGTTTTACCAGATTTAACCCTTAAACCAATAGAAGTAGAGCGCCAAAGCACAAAAAAACAAGTAAATGTTTATAAAACTTCACAAAATACAAACTTTAATTACGAAGGCAGCATAGCTCGCAGCGGCCGCAAAAAGCACAAAAAAACCATCAAAAGCGCAGATAATGACACAGTAACTAGCATACAAATCCCTAGCGATGTGCGCCTTTATGAGTTTGCCGATAAGATTAAAAAAAGCGTTGGCGAGGTGATGAGCAAGCTTTTTGGACTTGGCAAAATGACCACAAAAAATGATTTTTTGGATAAAGATGAGATTGAAATTTTAGCTGAGGAATTTGGCGTGGAGGTTGATATTATCGATGAAAGCGCGCAAATTGATTATGTAAAAGCCTATGATGAAAACACAAATACCAATCAAAGCACGCTAAGCGAGCGCGTGCCAGTAGTTACTATAATGGGACATGTAGATCATGGTAAAACTAGCTTGCTTGATTATATCCGTAATTCTCGCGTAGCAAGCGGTGAAGCAGGCGGTATAACTCAGCATGTAGGCGCATATATGGTAGAAAAAAATGGGCGCAAGATCACTTTTATTGATACCCCAGGGCATGAAGCTTTTAGCGCTATGCGCGCACGCGGCGCAAATGCTACTGATATCGCCATTATCGTAGTAGCTGCTGATGATGGAGTAAAACCACAAACAAAAGAAGCCATCGCTCACGCAAAAGCCGCGAATGTGCCTATAATCATCGCTATAAATAAAATGGATAAAGAAAATGCAAATCCAGATTTAGTAAAAACCGGCCTTGCTGATTTAGGCGTGCTTACAAGAGATTGGGGCGGGGAGTATGAGTTTGCTAGTATTTCAGCAAAAACCGGCGCAGGCATAGATGAATTACTTGAAATCGTGCTTTTACAAGCTGAGCTTTTAGAGCTTAAAGCCGATGCGAACAAGCTTGCCAAAGCTACCATAATAGAAAGCTCACTTCAAAAAGGTCGCGGCCCAGTAGCAACCGTAATAGTTCAAAACGGCACATTAAAAGTAGGCGATATAATAGTAGCTGGCGTAGCGCACGGCAAAATCAGAGCATTAAATGATGATTTGGGCAAGCCTCTTAAAGCCATAGGACCTGGCGAATGTGGCGTTATAATAGGTCTTAGCGAGGTTCCAGATGCTGGCCAAACCTTAATAAGCGTAAATAGCGACAAAGAAGCCAGAGATTATGCTGCTAAACGCCATGAATATTTGCGCCAAAAAGAATTAAGCAAATCAACCAAAGTAAGCCTAGAAGAATTAAGCGCAAAAATCGCCGAAGGTGCGCTAAAAAGCCTGCCTGTAATCATCAAAGCCGATGTGCAAGGCTCGCTTGAAGCAATTCGCGCAAGCCTAGAAAAGCTTAGAAATGATGAAATTAAAGTAGATGTGATTCATCAAGGCGTAGGCGGTATCAGCCAAAGCGACATCGCCCTTGCTAGTGCTAGCGAAAATTGCGTGGTTTTAGGCTTTAACATACGCCCAACTGGCGAGGTAAAAGAGCTAGCCAAAGAACGAGGCGTGGAGATTAAAACATATAGCGTTATTTATAATTTGCTTGATGATGTTAAAGCGCTTTTAGGTGGCTTGATGAGCCCTGTAATCACACAAGAAGAACTAGGCCAAGCAGTAATAAAACAAGTAATCAATGTGCCAAAAATAGGCCAAATCGCAGGTTGTATGGTAACTGATGGCACGATAAATAGAGGCGCTAAAATCCGTGTGATCCGCGATGGCGTGGTGATTTTTGAGGGCAATGTAAGCTCGCTAAAACGCTTTAAAGATGATGTACGCGAAGTCGCTAAGGGCTATGAGTGTGGGGTTGGCATCGAAGGCTATAACGATATGCGCGAGGGCGATTATATAGAAAGCTATAAAGAAATAAGCTCACAAGCAGTGCTTTCATAAATTAAAAATCATCTAAAACGCGCAATTATACAAATTTTAAACGCCTTGAAATTTTAAAATTTCAAGGCTGTTTTAAAATTTTAATCATTAAAATTTAACGCACAATAGCATAAAATAATTTTATAAGGTTCTAAATGCTACAAAATGCCATTTCTCATTATTTTGGCGTGCTTTGCGCTAAAAAATTCCCAAGAGCAATTCAAAATTTCATAAACAAAAGCTATGTGAATTATTTTAAGATAGATTTAAGTGAGTTTTTGCCAGCAAGCAATTATGATAGCTTGAATGCGCTTTTTACGCGCTCGTTAAATCAACCTCGCAAGCTTGATGAAGGTTTTATTAGCCCAAGTGATGGCAAAATCTTTTACGCAGGCAAAGGCGCACACAATCAAGCTTTTAGCATAAAAAACTGCGATTATAATGTAAGTGAGCTTCTAGGGCTTAATGAAAATGAATTAAACGATGGTTTTGATTATGTTGGCATTTATCTTAGTCCGCGAGATTATCATCATTTTCACGCACCTTGTGATTTTGAGCTTTTGGGCGCTAAGTATATGCCAGGCGCACTTTGGAGCGTATCAAAAGCCCTTTTAAAAAAAGTAAAAAATCTTTATGCTAAAAATGAACGCGTGGTTTTAGAATGTAAAAGTAAGGATAAAATCTTTTGGCTAGTATTTGTAGGCGCGCTAAATGTCGGTAAAATCAGCATCGATAAACTCCCACAAATCCAAACAAACGCCAAGCAAGGCCTAGCAAGCTATAAACTAAATGATATAAGCTACCAAAAAGGCGAGCATATTGGCAAGTTTGAATTAGGCTCAACCATCGTAATAATCGCACAAGATGGGTTTTTAAATCTCAAAATCCAAGAAGATCAAAGCATAAAATACGCGCAAAATATCGCTGATTTTAAATAAAATTTAGCTCATTAAAAACAAATCAGCGATAAATTAACTCAAATTTTAAAATATTATTTTATTAAATTCTTTAATCAAGCTTTCTTGTGCATTTTTGTTTGTTTGGGTTATGAAATTAGCGCAATTTTTACCAAGCGTTGCTAGCATTTTTGGGCTTTTTGCTAGTTCGTTTGCCTTTTGTATGTAGTCTTGTTCGCTAAGGGCTAGAAAATCAAGCTCTTGTAATTTTTGCATAAAGGCCTTAATATTTTCATCTTGACTTTTTAAAATTTTAGGCTCAAAATAATACAACACAGGCTTTGATTTACTCATATATTCGTTTAATTTTTCATTTTTAAAATTTAGCCTAAAATCCCCAAGCCACAAATCAATAATATGCCCATATAAATGCGTATCAACATCACCAGGAAAATACACGCGCTTGCTCATACCAAATTTTTTAAGCTTATTTTGAACGCTTTTAGAATTAGTGCCATAAGATATAAAAATTGAGTTTTTGTTATCTTTTAAAATTTGCGCCACGCAACGCAAATAACGCTCATCATCACTACTAGCCAAATCCCCGCCAAAAATAAAAGCATCTTTTGGATACATTTGCTTAATGCTTTGAATTAAATTTTCATCTACTGGCGGATTATAAAATTTGGCTATATCCATAGGCACGCTTAATTTTTCAAAATGAAATTTATCATTTGATAAATCATCGCAAAAACTAGCGCGCTCATCGATATTTTTTATATCGTATTGTGCGTTTTTATGTGCGAAATAAACCTGCTTTTTAGCCGTTCGTGTGCTAAATATAAAATTAGCTATTTCATTAAAGCCACTTAGATCTATTAAAACATCGATCTCATCAGCAATAATCTCATCTCTAATAATCTTAGCCTTTTCTAAACTATCAAATAAAAATTTATTTAGCGCGTGCATACCAGCAGCTGGCGCTTTAAAATCAATGCCAAGCGATATCAAATCCACCATCAATACAGGATTATCATCGCCAAGTTGCGGCATTTGAAAACTATAAAAATAAAACTCGCATTTTTCATTTATATTTTTATCTTCTAATAAGGCTTTAAGCATAGAATATTCTATCTTATAAGCTAAATCAAAGCTAACTCTACCGCGCATAAAACCTACACGGATTTTTTCGTGTTTATTGCTGTGCGGTTTTGGCAGGTTTTCATTTTTGGCATAATTATACGCAAGATTTTGTATGGCTTGCATTACCTCAGCATTTACGCGCTCTTTATCGTCCGTAAAATACTCTAACATAAAAGCGCAAATATACAAAGCCATATCAAGATTTTTATCTTTTACAAAGGCATTAAATAACACTATCATCAGCTCATAAATACGCGCAAAATCGGCTTTTATTTTGATTTTATCAAAGCTTAAATAATACGCCATTGTATTTGTAAGAATGGTTTTTTGCTCGGTGGCACTAAGACTTAAAAATGTTTTTGGATTAAACAAATGCTTACAAATTTTATAAAACTCTCTAAACCCAATATCCTTAAACAAGCCATTAAAAAAATCAATAAATTCCTCAACCTTGCTTAATTGGCTAAATTGTAATGTGCTTATGATTTTTGCGTATTCTAAAAGTGCTTTTTCATCGCTATTTAGCATCAAGCACACAGCTTTTAGCTCGGCAAAAAGCAGCTTTTCATCTGCTGATTGCATTGAGGCTAAATACTTATTAGCGGTTTGGATATAAATATCTAGCTCTTTTTTTGGGCTTAATTTTGCCTTAGCATAAAACTCAAATAACAACAAACATTCTCTTGGTGCTAAATCACCAGCTTTTAAGATTAAATCATAAATATCATCTCTTAAATTTTCTAAGTCTGTTTTAGTAAAATTTATTTTTTTAAAATTTGGTTCTTCTTTTAAATTGTGAAAAAAATTAAAAAGTTCGTTTTTATTTTTAAACATTTTGCACCTAAAATCTTATTTATTATTCATTTTTTTCATAGGTTTTAGCTCTTTTACAATGATATTTTCTATCATCTTACTATCGCCATCGTCAAATTTTAATTCCAATTTTACGCTAGTGCCAGCTTTTAGTGGCTCTTTTAGATCAAAAAGCATTATATGATCGCTACCTGGTTTTAGCTCTAAGCTTGAATTGGCAGGTATTAAAAGCTTATCTACTTTTACCATTTTCATCATACCATTTTCGTGTTTGTGGGTATGAAGCTCTGTGTAGCTGCTATTGTCATTATTAGCTGCGATGATGCTTATATCGGTGTTTGCTTTATTTTTGATCTTTAAAAATATGGCTGAGTTTTTGTTGTTTGGCACTGAGGCTCTTGCGTAAGCTTCGCTAATTTCTACATTTGCGGCATTTAAGCTAAATAAAGCGCATCCAAGTCCTAAAAAAATTTTTTTATTCATAGCATATCCTTTAAAATTTCATTAAAAAAATGCGCAATTTTATATAAAAAGGCATAAAATTTGACTTAATATCATAAATCTTAGCTATAATTGCGCCTTTATAATTTTAAAAATAGAGCTAAAATGATGAAAATATTGATATTTGCGCTGGTTTTTACCCTAAGCTTTATGCAAGCTAAAAACCCAGAGCAAAATTCCACCAAAAGCGATGAAAGCGCGCAAATTTCAAGCCTACAAAGCAAACAACACTGGGAGCAAATTTTAAATGGCAAGGATTTAAAATTTGGCTATTATGATAAGGCGATTTTAATCACTTTTATTGATAAAACAGCCAAAAGCTTAGAGCTTTTTTACTACGATAACGGCGTGCTTACAAGCAAATTCTCAAATCAAGTAATCACAGGGCTTATGGGCGAAAAATTAAAAGAGGGCGATCTTAAAACCCCAGTTGGCGCATACATCATCACGCGCCATTTTAAACCTAGCGATCCTTACCTTGGGCCTGTGGCATTTTCACTAAATTATCCTAATTTATATGATATTTTACGCAAGCGCACGGGTAGTGGTATATGGATACACGGCTATCCAATGAATGGCGAGCGCACAGATACGCTAAAAACTCGCGGCTGCGTGGCATTAGAAAATGATAGATTATTTGAATATGAAAAAATAGTAAATGATAACGCTGGCGTGGTAATAATTAGCCAAAAAGGCGCGCCAAATGCTAATAAAGCACAAATTGCTAGCATTTTGGCTGAGATTTTTGCCTGGCAAAAAGCCTGGCAAAATAACGACATAAAGGCGTATTTAAGCTTTTATGATAAAAATTTTAAATTTTATAATGGGCAAAATTACAAAGCCTTCGCAAAGAAAAAACGAGCCATTTTTGCTAAAAAAGAACAAAAATCCATTACTTTTACAGATTTTAGCATAACGCCTTATCCAAGTAGCGATAAAGGCGAGATTTTTAGGGTAAGTTTTAATGAAAATTACAAAGCAAAAAGCCATAAATTTAAGGGCAAAAAAATCTTATATTTAAGATTAAATGCCGATAAAATTAAAATTTTAACAGAAAAATAACCCACCAAAGCTAATAAAGGATAAAATTTTGTCTTTAATCAAACTTAGCAAATCAGCTTATTTTCATAACCTAAGCCAAATCACAAATAAAATCGGCGCAAAAGAGCGCGTTTTTATCGTTTTAAAAGATAATGCCTATGGGCATGGAATAGCGCAAATTGCACCACTTGCTAGCGAGTTTGGCATAAAAAGAGCCATCACGCGAACCTTAGATGAAGCTAAAACAATAAGTCAATTTTTTGATGAAATATTGATTTTATCGCATTTGGTTGATGGTTATGAAGATGAAAATGCTAAGTTTATTTACGCCATAAACGATATAAACGCTTTAAATATCATAAAACCTGGCGTTCGCGCGCATATTAGCATCGATACCTTAATGCATCGCCACGGGATTTTAAAAGATCAATTACCCCAAGCCTTAAAAATCGCCAAAGAACGAAATATAAACATTTGCGGAGCTTATACTCATTATAGCAGTGCTGATATTTTAAGCGCAAATTTTAATGTCCAAAGGCAGATGTTTTTAGAATGTAAGGCTGAGTTTTTAATGCTTTGCCAAAATTTTAATTTTAAAAATTTAGTGTTTAGCTCGGCTAATTCAGCAGCTTGCGAGCGCATACAAAAAGGCGATTTTAAAGACGAATACGCGCGCATCGGCATAGCTCAGTTTGGCTATGGGCAATTTAATGACAGCTTAAAATTAAAACCGGTTTTAAGCCTTTGGGCTAAGCGTTTGAGCGCGCGCGTGCTTAAAAAAGGTCAAAGCGTGGGCTATGGTGGCGCATTTAGCGCAAATGATGATATGCCAATTGCTACTTATGATTTAGGCTATGGCGATGGACTTTTGCGCTATGATGGGCGCGGGGAGTTAAAGCTAGCAAATGGCGCGGTGATGCTTGGCAAGATGAGTATGGATAGTTTTAGTTGCGCTGATAGCGGCGAGCAAATCTGCGTATTTGATGATGCAAATATTTTTGCAAGGCATTTTAATACTATAAATTATGAAATTTTAGTTAAGCTAATGCCGCATATTAAACGCGTGGTGGTTGAATGACAAAGCCAAATTTTAATCCAAAAAATATAGAAATTTCAAAAACAGCAAATCTACCAACCCGCTTTGGAAATTTTAAAATTTGCGTTTATAAAGAGCTTATAAATAATGCCATTAAAGAACACGCGGCGATTTTTAGCACAGATTTAGCAAAACGCATAGAAAATAACGAAAATATAAATGTGCGAATACATTCAGAATGCCTTACGGGCGATGGCTTTGGCTCTTTAAAGTGTGATTGTGGCGAGCAGCTTGTATATGCGCTAAATTTTATAGCACAAAATGGCGGATTGCTGATTTATTTGCGCCAAGAAGGGCGAAATATAGGGCTTTTTAACAAAATCAACGCTTATGAACTTCAAGATCAAGGCGCTGATACAATCCAGGCAAATCACCAACTAGGATTTGGCGCTGATGAGCGAAGCTACGAAATAGCAGATTTTATTTTAAAAAATTTTGGCATTAAAAATATAAAACTAATCACAAATAACCCAGCCAAGCTAAACGCCTTAAAATCCGCACATATCATCGCGCGCATTCCCATACAAATCAAAGCCAACAAATACGATAAAAACTATTTGCGCATAAAAAAAGAGCAAATGGGGCATTTATTAGATTAGGTATAAAATGCAAGCCCCACAAGATTTTGATGTAAAAATTAGCGAATATAAAAGGCTTTTTGCTAGATTTAATGCCATTCATAATCTAAGCGCTTATGATGATTTAAGCCTAGCCATAAATGACAGCATCTACGCGCTAAATTTTTTAAATCCAAGCGAGCTAAAAATAGCCATAGATATAGGCTCAGGGGCTGGCTTGCCGGCGATATTTTTAGCGCTTTATTTAAAAGATTGTGAGTTTTTTTTATTTGAACCAGCGCAAAAAAAGGCAAGTTTTTTAATGCTAATTAAAAGCGCGCTGGATTTAAAAAATATAAACATAAAATGTCAAAAAATCCAAAACCACACAGCTTTTAGAGCCGATCTAATCTGCTCGCGCGCTGCTTTTAAAATAATAAATTTACTTGAAATTTCAAAAGGCTTTTATGATGAGCAAACTTTATTTTTATTATATAAAGGCACTAGCGTAAATAACGAACTAAGCGCGCTTAAAAGCAAAATCAAACAAATAAAAATAATAAATCAAAACACTAGAAATTACGCATTTTTAAAAGGGGTTTTATGCTAGCAAAATTACTAATTTTAGTGCTAATAATAGGGCTGGTTTGGTTTTTGTTTAAAAGCAAAAAAAATAAAAATGAAAACATAGAATTAGTTGAATGCAAAAAATGTGGTACTTTCATAAGCCCTAAGAGCATGAAAAATGGCCTTTGCCAAGATTGTAATAAAGATTAAAAGGATAGCAATGATAATCATAGGACACGAGCTTGTAGCATTTAAACGCCCAAAAATTTGTGATTTTAGCAAGCAAAGCTTAGAACAAAAAAGCCAATTCATACTAATAAAAAATGAAATCCAAGCAGTAATTGCAAACGCAAATGGCATAAATTTTTTAGCCTGCGAGAGTTTAGATCTTGCAAAAAGCTTACAAGAGCTTGCAAATGATTATTTATTTGATAGCAAAATAGCACTTTTAATAAGCAATGATGATGAATTACTAAAAGCAATCACAGCTAGAATAGATGCGGTTATTTATAAAAATATTTTATAAGCTTTAAGGCTTTTGCATTTAGCCAAAAGCCTTAAATATTTTATTTTATCTCGCATTTTGCTTTACAACAAGGCAAAAAGCGATATAGCGGGCAGCCATAAACCGCCGTTAATATAAACCACGCTCCAACTAACCACCACCAGCTTTGACAAACAAAGCCAAACAAAAATATAAAGCCAGAGCCTAAAATTAAACGAATAGTTTTATCCCAAAACATACATTTTTTACTCATATTTTATCCTTTATCAAATTAAACGCGCCAAAAAAGCATACCGCGCATTACCATTTTTATTGCTCTGCTACGCAGATATCGTTATTTTTAATGCTTTTAATTGTATAAAATGCCACGATGATAATCAAAGCACAAAGCCCAATAAACGCAGCCAAACCGCCCCACAAAAAGCCCTTATGCTCTGTTAATTCATAAGCTTTTATCAAGGCTATACAAAGTGCTGCCGTAGGAAAGGTAAAAGCCCACCAAGATAGAAAAAATTTTAATTTTAAGAAATTTTTATACATAAAAAGCACTAAAATTCCAAAGAAAATCGCCAAACTCAAAAAAAAACATACTAAACTCATTGAAATTTCCCGTAAGCTTGATATAATCAATAAAAGCCATAGATGGCGGAGCTATAAAAATAAACAAAGTCGGCATAAACTTAGCCGGTAATTGATCACAAAATAAAATGCGGTAAAAAATAATACTAAAAAGCACGATATAAAAAAATAAAGCAAAACTAAAATAAAACCACAAATAAGAATCCTTGCCTTGTGCGGTAGTAATTACTAATAAATTTCCCACAATAGGTATAAACCACGCAGGATTTGAATGCTTGATTTCAAGGTTGCGATTTATCCAGCTAGCCACAACATAAAAACTCATAAAAGTTTGTGCTACAAGCCCTGTATAAAATAGCCCAAAATGCGCGCTTGCGTTATTTTTAAAAACAATAGCCAAAAGCAAAAGCGAAATAGCAAAAGCAGCAAAAAAATTAATTTTTATTGGATGATTTAGCTCAGCCCTTACTTCATTTGGAAATTTCATAATCTTAATTATATAAATAAAGCTAATAAAAGCAAATACCAAGCTAGTAAAAGCATTTAAAACAAAACCAACGCTTTGGCTAAGTTTAAGCAATTTATTTAAGCTCTCATAAGCCACACAAAGCCCGCCAAGTCCCATAACTACGGCATAAAACATTATTGGAAAATTTGAAATTTTATTCATTTTTCGCCCCTTAAATTTAAGGGCGCATAATAAGCTTTTTATATAAAAATATCTGTAATAAAATCACGCTAAATAAAGCAAGGCTAAATTAAAATTTAAGCCACGCTCAAAAGCTTTAAACTAAGTGCCATTATCGCCATACCAGCAATTAACCCATACAAGCATTCATGCCCGCTAGCATAAGTTTTAGCAACAGGAAAAAGCTCATCTAAGCTAATAAAAATCATTACCCCAGCAACAAAAGCAAAACTAATCCCAAGCCCTAACGCACCAAAAAACGGCAATAAAACCAACGCCCCAACAAGCGCGCCAAGCGGCTCAGCCAGCCCCGATAACATCGTAAAAATAAAAGCCTTGCGTTTATTGCCAGTAGCATGATAAATCGGCAAGCTAACAGCAATGCCCTCAGGGATATTATGAATTGCCACAGCAAGTGCTATCATTAAGCCAAACCCAATACTTTCAAGCCCGCTAGCAAAAGTAGCAAAACCTTCTGGAAAATTATGAATCCCAATAGCCAAAGCTGTGAAAATGCCCGTGCGTTTAAGCCTATTTTTATGGTGCTTTGTGATAGTTTTTGCTGTTTTGGGCTGGGCGGGATTAAAATTTGCTTTTGGCTCATCTGTAAATTTTAATTCATCGTAATTCCTAGCGTTTTCTATCTCATGTGGATTTACATCTTTTGGCACGATTTTATCTATAAAAATACACAAAAACATAGACAAAAAAAACACGCCAAGCGCGATTAAATCGCCATAAATGAAGTGCTTTTTAAAATCATTTATAGCCTCAGGCAAAAGCTCCATAAATGAAATATAAACCATCGCCCCAGCTGAAAATCCAAGCCCGGCCGATAAAATTTTAGAATTGTTGTCATGCGAGAAAAACGCAATTAGCGCACCAATACTAGTAGAAGCACCAGCTAGCAAAGCCAGCAAAAACGCCACGCTTACACTCTCAAAGCTTATTTGCACAAATAATCCTTAGCTTTTTTGGCTATTTTAACCAAAAATATAAAATTTTAAAGTGATTTTGCGCGATAAAATAAATTAAAATTTTAAATGCCTAAGCGTTGCATAATGTCTTTTATGCTGTATTTGCCTTGAATTGGCTCTTGCTCCCAAATAGGATTTTTTAACTGCCATTTGCCATTTTTGTCTTTTTCAAACATATCGCCTCTAAATTTTTGTGCATATTCAAGCATTGTTTTTGCGTCCATATCAAGATAACTCGCCATTTTTTCAAGATAAAACTCACCATATTTACCATCAAGTTCTTTAATCAAAAACTTGCCCTCATCTCGCGTGATCAAACCCTCTCTAATATCATAACACACATGATCGCTACACTGCCCAAAGCCAAATTTTATATATTTTAAATATTGATTAAAAATCACCGTATAAGCATCTAGCTGAAAAAACCTTCTATAAGTGCCTATGTCGTAAGGATTTGTGTTTTTTGGATATATTTGAATGCCTTTATCTATCGCAAATTTTGCATTTGCTGGCTGGGACCATTGCTTGGCGTAATAATTTAACCACACGCCACGAATGCCTTTTTGGATTATTGATTCTAATGGAATTTTATATAAAAATAAGTCTTTTTGACTTAGGCCGTTTTTTTGATAAATAGCCAAAGGATCATCTTTTACGGTATTAGCGTTTATTATATCTAAGCAATCCCCGCCAGTGCTTGAAATTAGCTCATCAAATCTCTTTTTATTTATGCCAACCCCTAGGGTAAGTCCTGCATTTTCGCCTTGAATGATTAATGGTATATCAAACTTATCAGCAATTATATAAGCTGATGCATAAAGCGTGTATTCTGTGCATTTTATAGGGTTGCCATAAGTTAAAAAATCATGCTTCATTAGTTTTAAGGTAAGCTGCTTGTTTGGGTTAATTGATATAACATCAAAGCCGTGCTTTTTTAAATTTTCAATATTATGCTTGCCAATTGGGGTTATATCGACAGGCTCGGCATTTACGCATAAGGTTCTTAAACCTAAAACATCTCTTGCATACAAAGCTTGAAAGGTAGAATCCTTACCACCAGAAACGCCCACCACGCAATCATACGCGCCCTTTGCCTTGCATTTTGCATTATCTGCTATATTTTCAAGCTCTTTTGCTCTTGCGCTCCAATCAATTTTTTGCCTTTCTTGCTCCCACAAGCAAGCACCACAAATTCCATCATCAAAAACAATACTAGGTCTTGTGTTAGGTTGTAGGCATTTTTTACAATAAAGCATTTTCTACCCCCCCCCCCGTTGTTTAAAGCATTTTGGCCAAGCTTTTTATTTTCAGCGTTAAGACAAATTTTACGCATTTTTAATCCTTAAAAAATATTTAATTTTAGCCTTAAATGGCTTGCTAAATCGTTTGAAATTTTAAAATTTTAAGAAAAATTTGAAAGTTATAAGAATAACGGCTTAAAATTTTAATAAAGCCGAGATTATAGCGCGTTTTGCTAAGATTTTATAAAAAATCAAGCAAAATCCGCGCTAAATTAAAATTTATAAAGCAAATAAATCACTAAACTCATTAAACGCCGTATTTTCAAGCGTTTTTTGATCAGCAAATAATTTATTTATAAGCTCGCATTTTTTTGGACTTAGGCGCCCAGCAAGGTTGCTCTCAAATTTTTTAATCAAAAGCGGAATTCCTTCGCTTCTGCGGCGTTTATGGCCTATTGGATACTCAACCTCAACCTTTTGGCTTTTTGAGCCATCTTTATAGAAAATTTGAACGGCATTTGCGATTGAGCGTTTATCACTTTGTAAATATTCTTTTGTGTAGCGATCATCTACTTCTACGCTCATTTTTGCGCGCAAAGCGTCTATTCTAGGATCTTTTGCCACGCTATCTTCATAATCCTCAGCACGCAAACGCCCAAAAATTAACGGCACAGCCACCATATACTGAATGCAATGATCACGATCAGCTGGATTTGCTAGCTCGCCTGTTTTGTTTATGATTCTATGGCCACTTTCTTGTGTGGTGATGATGATTTTTTCTACATCATCTAAGCGGTCTTTAACCTCATCGTGGAGTTTTAGCGCGCATTCTACTGCTGTTTGAGCGTGAAACTCAGCCGGGAAGCTAATTTTAAATAAAACATTTTCCATCACATAGCTTGAAAACTCTTGTGGTATGCTAAGCTTAGCTCCGCGCATCTTAACATCTTCAAAGCCCCAAAATTTCGCGCTTAGTGCGCTTGGATAGCCCATTTCACCACTTAATGCTTTTAAGGCTAGATTTACGCCACGACTGCTCGCATCGCCAGCTGCCCAGCTTTTTCTTGATCCTGTATTTGGTGCGTGGCGATAAGCCCGAAGCGCGCCACCATCTATAAAGGCGTGAGAAAGAGCATTTCTAATCTCTTCAAAACTGCCACCTAAAAGCTTACAAGCTACTGCCGTGCTAGCAATTCTTACTAAAAGCACATGATCAAGCCCTACTTTATTAAAGCAATTTTCTAGTGCCAAAACGCCTTGAATTTCGTGCGCTTTTATCATCGCAGTTAGCGCATCTTTGATACTTAGTGGCTTTTTGCCTTGTGAGATATTTTTACGGCTCATATAATCACAAACCGCCCAAATCGCGCCTAAATTATCGCTTGGATGTCCCCATTCAGCCGCTAGCCAAGTATCGTTAAAATCCAGCCAGCGCACCATCGCGCCGACATTAAAAGCAGCCCTTTCAGGCTCTAATTGATAGCTAGTGCCTGGGATTTTTGCTCCAAGTGGCCTAAACTCAGCCCCTTCTACTACTGGCCCTAAAAGCTTAGTGCAAGCTGGAAAATTCAGCGCCAAAAGCCCCGTGCCGATAGTATCCATCAAGCAATACTTTGCCGTCTCATAAGCTAAATCTGATTTAATCTCAAAATCGCTAGCATAGCGCGCGATCTTGGTTAAAAGCTCGTCAAAATCAGGGCGTTTAGCCTCTAAAATCCCCATATCATTACTCATTTTATCCCCTTTTAGTTGTAAATTTTAAAATTTGGCGTTTAAAATTTTATTTTCTTTCACCCATTGGCACAAACTCTCGTGGCTCTGGGCCTATGTATAGACTATTTGGGCGGATTAGTTTGTTATTTGCGCGTTGTTCTTTAATGTGCGCTGTCCAGCCACTTACACGACTTAAAACAAAAATCGGCGTGAAAAGATCAGTTGGTATGCCCATAAAATGATAGCACGAAGCGCTGTAAAAATCAGCATTTGGCGGTAAATTTGGTTTTTTGTCTTTCATTACCATTTCAATAGCTTCACTTACTTTAAATAAATCCGTATCCCCACCTAGCTTGCGACTCCATTCTTTTATAATAGCATTGCGTGGATCGCCGCCTACCCCATAAACTCTATGTCCAAAGCCCATCAAAAGCTCTTTACGCTCTAACATATTATTTACGCCAATTATCGCATCTTCTACGCTATCAAAGCTTTCTATTAAATGCATAGCAGCTTCATTTGCTCCACCATGAAGTGGCCCACGAAGCGAACCAATCGCAGCAGCTACGGCACTAAAAATATCTGATCTAGTAGAAGCACAAACCCTTGCTGTAAAAGTAGAAGCGTTAAACTCATGCTCAGCATATAAAATCAACGAGCAATTTAATGCCTTAATATAATCTTCTTTTGGTTCTTTTTGTCTAAGGTTGCTTAAAAAATATCCAGCGATGCTTTCATAATCAGTATTAAACTCTATTTCTTCGCCATAACTTACCCAGTGATACCAATAACAAAGCGCAGACGGCAAAACCCCAAGCAAGCGCGCGATTTTTTCATTTTGATTGCTAAAATTATCCTTTTCAGGTTCAAGCGCGCCCAGAGCTGAAACTACTAATTGCATTAAATTCATAGGATTAGCAGATTTTGGCACAGCGCGAATTAAATCTTTTAGCTCTTTGCTTAATCCGCGTTGAGCTTTTATCACACGGCGAAAATCAATCAATTCGCGCTCATTTGGCAATTCACCACGATTTAACAAATACGCAACCTCTTCAAACTCGCAATTTGCCGCCAAATCCTTAATATCATAGCCATAATAATTTAAACCATTGCCAAGCCCGCAAGTACAAATTTTACTCTCGCCAGCTATTATTCCAGCCAAACCGCCTTGTTTAGTTTTTGCGATATTTTCACTCATTTTTTCTCCTTTTATTTACTGAATAATGCGTCTAATTTACGCTCAAAATCGTGATAGCCAAGCATTTGATAAAGCTCATCTCTGGTTTGCATTTTCTCAATGCTAGCTTTTTGCGAGCCATTTGCGATGATATCTTTAAACACATCAAGCGCTGCTTTATTCATCGCCCTAAATGCTGAAAGCGGATAAAGCACCAAGCTAATGCCAGCTTGTTTTAACTCATCTGTCATAAAATACGGCGTTTTGCCAAATTCTGTAATATTTGCTAGCACAGGTACTTTGATATTTTGGCTAAATTGCTTATATTCATCAAGGCTGTGAATAGCCTCAGCAAAAATCATATCCGCACCAGCTTCAACATACGCCATAGCCCTTTCAATCGCTGCTGCTTGCCCCTCGCTAGCGTGCGCATCAGTGCGCGCCATAATCACAAAATCAGAGCAAATTCTCCCATCAACAGCAGCCTTAATGCGATCGCACATTTCATTTTTGCTGACTAATTCTTTATTAGGGCGGTGTCCGCAACGCTTTTGGGCTACTTGATCTTCTATATGGCAAGCCCCAGCGCCGGCTCTAATTAGCTCTTTAATCGTCCTAGCTATATTAAACGCCCCACCCCAGCCAGTATCAGCATCTACAAGCAGTGGTAAATCGCTAGCAGCGGTTATTCTGCGCACATCAATACAAACATCTTCAAGATTTGTCATACCAAGATCTGGCAAACCAATACTAGCATTTGCCACGCCAGCCCCACTTAAATACAGAGCTTTTGCTCCACTTTTTTGCGCTTGAATCGCGCTATAAGCGTTTATCACGCCTAAGACTTGCAAGGGATGGTTATCTTTAACGGCTTGTCTAAATTTTGCACCAGCACTTTGCATTTTTGCTCCTTATTTTGTAATTTTAAGCTTTTTGCTTGGCGGCATTTTAGAGATTTTTTAAAGCAAAGTTGTAAAAAGGTAACAAAAAATTTTGAAAATTTTAAAATTCGTTTCTTTTTGTAACATTTTGCTTAATTTTAACTTTAAGGGCAAAATTAAATAAAGCTTTTAAGAAAGATTATTTAAATTAGAAATTTAGCTTAATTTTTAATTTAAGGGCAAAATTAATTAAAGCCTTAAAATTTTTGCTTAATTTTTAGTTTTAAGATAAAATTAATTAAGCTTTTAAGAAAGATTATTTACATTAAAATTTTTGCTTTTAATTCGCTCGCAAAACCCAAATTTTAACCACGCGCTCGGCATTTTTCATCCGCCAAACCGCTCAAATTTTAAACTTTTATTTTGAACCAGCCAGCCAAATTTTCAGCCAAAAACCAAATTTTAAAATTTTAATTTTATTAAAACCCACAAACCAACTATTATTTAAAAACAAATCCCGCGAACCACGAGCCACGCCATTAAAATTTCGCGCCAAATTCTTAGCCAAAAAGCAAATTTTAAAATTTTAATTTAAACACACCAAAACCAAACGCGCCAAGCTCTTAACCAAAATAAAATTTTAACCACGCACCCCGCATATTTTTATCCACCAAACCGCCCAAATTTTAAAATTTTATTTTGAACCAGCCAGCCAAATTCTCAGCCAAAACTAAATTTTAAAATTTAGCTTTTAATTCGCCCACAAAAACGCCAAAATTTTAAAATTTAATTTTGCTCACGCACCAAATTCCTAGCCAAAATAAAATTTTAAAATTTCAATTTAATTCAATGCACCAAAAAGCCAAATTCGCCACGCCTTTCATAAAACCCACGCCAAATTCTCAGCCACACGCCCAAACCGCCCACCACGCTCTTACGCGCGCCCAAACCGCCCAAATTTTAAAATTTATTTTAATGTAACGCTTTTAACGCCCTTTGCCTTTAATGCCACGCCGTTATTTAAAGTAACCAGTGCCACGCAAATTTTTATCTGCCAAACGCCCAAATTTTAAAATTCAATTTTTAACCCACACGCCAAAAATCAAAATTCGCCCCGCCATTATAAAACCCGCGTGCGCGCACACAGCTAGCCAAACCGCCAACCCTTAAACCCGCACCAAATTCTTAGCCCCGCACCAAAACTCTCAGCCACGCGCCACGCACCCGCCAATCAAACCGCCACGCCATTAAAATTTCGCGCCAAATTCTTAGCCAAAATGAAATTTTAAAATTTTAAATTTATTCAAAACATCACAAACCCGCGCACCCGCAAATTCCCAGCCAAAATAAAATTTTAAAATTTCATTCAATAAACCCGCCAAATTTTAACCACGCACCACACACATTTTTATCCGCCAAACCGCCCAAATTTTAAACTTGAATTTTTGCCCGCCCGCCAAAAAACCCAAATTTGCCACGCCGTTATCCAACACGCCCGCCAAATTCTTAGCTACAATCCAACAAATTTTAAAATTTTAAATTCATTCAAAACACCCACAAACTCACGCGCCAAAAACCCCAAATTCGCCCCGCCTTTATCAAACCCGCGTGCGCGCGCACAGCTAGCCAAATTCTCAGCCACAATCGCAAAACAAATTTTAAAATTTCATTCAACAAATCCGCCAAATTTTAAATCTGCGCCCCGCGCCGTTGTTTAAAAACAAACCGCGCCCGCCTAGCTCTCAACCGCGCAACCGCCCCGCGCCCGCCAAATTATCAGCCAAAATAAAATTTTAAAATTTCATTCAAAAAATCCGCCAAATTTTAACCCACGCGCCACACACATTTTTATTCACTAAAACCAAATTTTAAAATTGAATTTTTGCCCGCCCGCCACATTCTTAGCCACACGCCCCGCACCCGCCTAGCTCTCAACCGCGCAACCACCACGCGCCAAACCGCCACGCCATTATAAAACCCACCACAATTTTTAACCCACTCCAAATCCCACCCACAACGCGCGCGCCTACTCCGCGCTAGCCATTTGTGCCACGCAATAGCCAAACGCCACGCCCTTTATTCTCACCGCGAACCCACAAACCAAACCCAAAACCAACCCAATCTGCGCCAAATTTTTAAAAGAATTTAGAGAATTTAAAAAAAGCCAAGCACTTAAAATTTAAAGAATTTAGAGAATTTAAAAAATGCAAAATCACAAAATTTTTAAAGAATTTATAAAATTTAGAGATTTTATAAAGCAAAAAAACATTAAAATTTATAAAACATTTACCAAATTTTTAAAGAAATTTATTAAAATTTTTTAAAAAATTGAAATTTTTTTTAAAAAACTTTATGTAATTTAAGCTTAGTTTAACCCCCCCTATAATTCTTGCGCTTGCTTGAAGCAGGCACTAAGCAGACGGTGGCTTACTCCAAAAATCTCAATCATAGGGCTAGCGTTTGCTTAGGATTTCAACACAAGGAGTTTTCGATGAGAAAAGGTTTTACGATGATTGAGTTAATATTTGTTATCGTAATTTTAGGTGTTTTGGCGTCTGTAGCGATCCCAAGACTAGCAGCTACCAGAGATGATGCAGAAATGGCCAAAGCAGCAACGAATCTTACCACTGCTGTTGGTGATATAGCAGCTTATTACACAGCGCAAGGCGATTTCAAAAAGAAAGCCAGCACAGGAAGCACTAGAACAACAGCTACACTAAGCGACATGACAAACGCGCTTGATGAAGTATCAAGTTTAACAGGTTACATAAAAGTTAAAAATGTAAAATGTTTAAAAGTAACGGCTACAGATGGTACTACATCAGGTGATGCTAATATTAAAATCGAGAAAGAATCTACTAATAATGACAACGCGTGCACTAATCTAACTAAGCTATCTGGTATTAAGAATATGTGCGGAGTTGCAAACGGTGCGTCAGTGGCTACTTTACCTTGCACAATCAATGTAGGTAGCTCAAATGTTAATTTCTAATATAGAAATTTGGGTAAATTAAACTAAATTTTTCACCCCGCTAAATTTCTAAAATTTAGCGGGGTTTTTATTTTTGTTCTTTAAAATTCTAATTTTCAAAAAATCTTTTAATTTTAAAATTTCAAAAATCTTTTCAAAACCAGTGCGGAATTTGAAATAATAAAAATAAAAAATGCGTGGCGGGCAAATGGATTTAGCGCGTGGCGGGCTTGGGTGGCTTGGCTTGTGGGTATAGTGAATTGAGAGCGAGTGCGCAAAAAGCGGGGCGGATTTAGCGCGTGGCGCGTAGCTGATAGTGTGGCAAGGCGCAGACAGGCGCATTTGGCTTGGCGGTTTAGCGTGGAGCATAAAAGCGCGTAGCTAAGAGTGTGGCATAGTTAGTACGGACGAACGCAAAAAAAACGCAGTGTGCGTGGCTAAGAATGTGGCGAGCGGGTGCGTTTAGTTTGGCTTGCGTGGTTAAAAACACGCGGGCGAGCGCAAAAAACAAAAAAAGCACGCGACAAAGCATTAAATCAAAAGCACAAAATCATAAATTTAAAATTTAAAATAAACACGAAATTTTACAATTTTAAAATCATCGCAGACTTTAAAATAGTCAAAAAATAATTAAAATTTTAAAATACTAAAAGCAAATTTTTAAAAAAATAAGATTTAAAAAATGCGTGTAAAAATTTTTAAAAAATAACCGCGCAAAAAAAACCCGCAAAAATAATTAATAATTTTTTTTTAAAAACCCGTGCAGAATTTAAACTACAAAATAAAAAAAAATCATAAATTTAAAAGCCAAAATCAGTGTGAAATTTTAAATTTAATAAAAAAATCCGCGCAAAAAAATAATAAAATTTTAAAAACCACACCAAAATTTTTAAGTTCAAAATAATTTTAAGTTCAAAATAAAAGTAATTTTTTAAAATAAATTTTTAAAAAAATCACCAAACTTAAACCTTTAATTTGTAAATTTTAATTTCTGGTTTTAAAATCACTGGTTCAAAAAGATTTTTATCGTAATTTTCTAAAACAAAAAGCTGAATGAAAGTGCTCTCAAACATCGTTTTATCCATTACTAAAATGCGCCCATAATCGCTCATATAAATCACAAAAATCAGCCCTCTTTCATCAAATTTAGAATACTCAACGCTCAATTTACCATCTTTATATTCTGTGTTTATAAAAGTATTTACGGGCAAATTTTTGCCGTTTATGTTGAGCTGGCTTAGCGTTTTATCCAAATACATACCGCCTTCAAGTTCGATGCCACGCTTGCTTTGGATTTTTATCGTTGTGAAATGGACATACGCACACAAAGTTTCCACCTGATTTTTTCAGCGGTATGTAGCTACTTATGACATCGCTTATATCTATTATGGCTTTTAAATTTTCTATACTACTTGGTTCTATCATAAAGGAGATTATACCAACTATTTACTTTAATTTAACTCATATCTTTTTAAGTCCGAAAATAATAGATAAAAATATCACTATAAATCCAAAAGAAATCAAATTTAGCACTTCCCAACCACCACTTGCTAGCACAAATCCTACGCTAGAACTTGCTAACAAATTTGCTCCAAAAATGCTAATAGCATTTAGACCTTGTAAGCGTAGTTTATACTCTGAGTTTATGGCATTTAGCATAAATGTTCCGCCATTAAAACTAAAAGCCCAGCCGATACCAACAAGCACTAAACTCACCCAAAATCCCCAAAAACTCACGCTAAAAAGTGCTACCAAAACAGCAATCAAATAAAACAAAATCCCAAGTAAAATAAGCCTAAACGGACTTAAATTTTTCATAAAAAACGCTAAAAATAAGCTTGGTGCATACATAGCTATGAAGTGCCACACAAGCACACTTTTAGCTTCGTCATAGCTAAATTTATATTCACTCATCGCAAGTGGTGCTGCGTTCATAATGAGCGTCATAAATGCAAATCCAAAAGCGCAAGCTAGCGTAGCAAGAATGAAATTTGGCTCTTTTAAGCAAGTTAGTAAAGGAACTTTTTGAGATGGTTTTTTAGTATTTGGTGAAGTAAGCGTTAATGGCAGAGTAATAGCAAAATTTATAGCACAAAGCAAAAGCGCAAATAAAAATGAGCCAACAAAAGGCGTATCAAATATCAAAGTGCCGATGTTTGCTAAATTTGGTCCTAAAATACCACCCATTATCCCACCTGCTACGACAAAGGCTGTAGCTCTGTTTTTGTCATTTTGCGTAGCTAAATTTAGAGCTTCATTAGCTAAAAATCTATAAAATTGATTAAGCGCAGTAAAAAATCCGAGCAAAAAAGTCGCAAAACAAAATAGATAAAATAGCCCAGACACTAGTGAAAACATAGCAAAACCAGCGCCCAAACAACCAATCAAAGAAGCATATAAAAAGACCTTTTTTCTACCAAATTTTTGCATTAAATTTGATGAAAAAAATACAGCTATAAATGCTCCACAAAGCGTAGCAGAGATAGGAAGCGAGGCAAAACTGCTATTATAACAATGCAGACAAGCCTTAGCATACAAAATACCATCAAGCAGCCACTTTCCAGCTAATCCACTACTAAAAGTTAGCAAAGAGACAACAGCGCCACTAAAACCTTGCCCTAAAAGCAATAAAATGATATTTTTGTTTAGGAACATAAAAATCTCCTTATTGATTTAAATTTATGAATTTAATTGATTTGATTAAAATTTTTAAAAATACTAAAAAGCAAATTTTTAAAAAAATAAGATTTAAAAAATGCGTGTAAAAATTTTTAAAAAATAACCGCGCAAAAAAACCGCAAAAATAATTAATAATTTTTTTTTAAAACCCGTGCAGAATTTAAACTACAAAATAAAAAAAAATCATAAATTTAAAAGCCAAAATCAGTGTGAAATTTTAATTTAATAAAAAAAATCCGCGCAAAAAAATAATAAAATTTTAAAACCACACCAAAATTTTAAGTTCAAAATAATTTTAAGTTCAAAATAAAAGTAATTTTTTAAAAATAAATTTTAAAAAAATCACCAAACTTAAACCTTTAATTTGTAATTTTTAATTTCTGGTTTTAAAATCACTGGTTCAAAAAGATTTTTTATCGTAATTTTCTAAAACAAAAAGCTGAATGAAAGTGCTCTCAAACATCGTTTTATCCATTACTAAAATGCGCCCATAATCGCTCATATAAATCACAAAAATCAGCCCTCTTTCATCAAATTTAGAATACTCAACGCTCAATTTACCATCTTTATATTCTGTGTTTATAAAAGTATTTACGGGCAAATTTTTGCCGTTTATGTTGAGCTGGCTTAGCGTTTTATCCAAATACATACCGCCTTCAAGTTCGATGCCGCGCTTGCTTTGGCTAGCGTTTTGATGAACCATAAAAAGGCTATTTGCATAAGATTTGCCAGTTTTTAAATCAATCTGGCTAAAACGCGAAATAGTAGGGATTATATAATGCATTCTATCTGGCAAAACATAAAAAATATCGCGCGTTTTTTTAGGCAGAGCAAAGTTCTCATCATTTAAACTTAGCAAAAACTCATTTACATCGCTAGCATTATAGTCTTTCATAATTTTTGCGAGATTTAGGCCGAAGTTTTCATGTAAATTCTTTTGCGTGTATTCTACTTCTAAGCGGGCGATATTTGCTGAGGGTCTTTGTGGCTTAATTAGAGCAAAAGATACGGCAAAATTATCAGATCCTAAATGCTTGCCGCCATCGATTAAGGTTTTAACATCGCTATAAAATCTTATTGGATAGCCATAATCCCACCACGCAAGCGCGTAATCTTCGCGATCAGCAATGGATTTAAGGCTATCAAGCACGCTTACTTCATTTTTGAAAAACACGCTTTGAGCCTTATAAGAATAAATATGCACAAGCGATGGTGCAAGCGCAAAAATACAGCCCACAAACATCAACTGCGCGCCCAAATCCTTGCTAAAATTAAAAATCATAAAAACTAAGGCTAATAAAAATAAACAAAAACACAACCAAAACTCAATATTTAAACCAAATTGGCTTTGTAAATACAAAATCGGTATAAATGAAATAAAAATAAAAATAAGTAAAAAAAGGCTTTTTTGCTTTATGCGTTCATTTAGCATAGAGCCTAAAATTTCAAGCAAAAAGCCAAACCCAAAAGCCATAAAAGGCACAGCATAAATAGTAAATCTAAGCCCGCTAAAAAGAGCCAAAAAACCAAGCGCGCACATAGGCAAGCTTAGCAATAAAATCTTATGCCTAAAAATAGCCAAAATATAGCCAACAAAAGACAAAACAAACACGCCAAGCGCGCTAGAAATACGCTCGCTAAATAAACCAAAAGGTATAATGCTTGATTCTGAGATGGTTTGATTTACATTAAAAAATATAAAATTTAAAGTGTCTTTTTCTGGCGTGCTACGGAGTAAATAAAATTTTAATTGAAACCAAATAGGATTAAGTCCGCCATTAAGTGCGAAAATGGCAAAAATCACCGCGCCAAGGGCGATTATTATGGCGTTTTGTTTATTTGAGAGTTGATAAAATTTGCTTTTGTATAAAAATAAAATTAGCGCAAATAATAAAATTTTAAACCAAATGGCAATGCTTGTAATAGCCAGAAGCATTAAAATCATAGTTAAATAATATATCTTTTCTTTCTTATGCCATATAAGCGTATAAAGCAAAAACATAGCTATCAAGGCTACATTTAGCGTAAAGCTAGATGAATACCACCAAAAATAAATTAGCATAGAAAGGCTAACTATTAGCGCGCTGATGGTGTCTTTATAAGCATTTAAGCGAACTAAACCCCAAATAATAAAACAAGCAAGCACGATATTTAGCATATCCGTATCAAAATACCCAACCATCGTGCGGTTATAATAACTATGAGCTATACTAGCAAGAAGCGCCGCGCACAGCCCAGCCCTTGGTGCGCCAAGGGTTTTAGCAATTAAAATCAAAGGTATCACAATCAGCGAACTAAGCACAGCGCTAAGATAAAGCATAACGCCCTCTAAGCTAAATGGAGTAAATTTTACAATCAAATAAGCAAGCGTAGAAAGTGGCGCGCCATAATAGCTCAAATCGCCTTCTTGGTGAAAACCCGCTAGCATATCGCGCGCGCCCTCGCCAAAGGCATAGCCATCGTTTGTGTTAATTATAATTTTGCCATTATAAATAAACTCATCAAAACCGCTAGCCCACCAAACCCAATCTAACCTGCAAAGCACGCTAAATGCGTAAGCCAAAACAATAAAGAAAAAAATTTGCCTATTTTGCGGGGTTAAAATTTTATTCATTTTTTATCCATTTAACTTAAAATTTTAATACAAAAAGGCGCGATTATACAATTTTTGCGTAAAAAATAAAAGTTTTTAAGCATAAATTAAACTTAAATGCTGATTTTTTGCTACAATCTTAGCTTTAATTTAACATTTAAAGAGCCAAAATGCAAGTAGAATTATTACATTACACTCCGCTAATCATCGGCGCAAACGCCATTCGCACCTGCTATCAAAGTTTTGATAAAGGCGATAATGGCGGAGCAAAAGACTGCGATTTAATCGATCGCGTGGGCAATAAAATGCGCCATTCTAGCACCTTAGAGCATTTATTTTATAATTTTTATATTAAGGGCATTAGCCGTGCGTGCTTACAAGAGTTAGCCAGACATAGAATGGCAAGTTATAGCGTAAAATCCACGCGCTATACGCTAAAAGAGCTAAGAAATGAGAGTGAGTTTAAAGTGGGCGATTTTTCTTATGCTAGTAAATATTTAGTGCTTACAAATAACGAAATGGTAGATAACGCAAGCATTTTAGCCCTTGAAAATTTGCGTAAAATTTTAAATGAGGGCGTGGCTATGGATATAGCAAAATTTTGCCTACCAGAAAGCTATAAAACCGAGCTTACTTGGAGCATAAATGCTAGATCTTTACAAAATTTCTTAAATCTTAGAAGCTCAGCCTCAGCCCTTTGGGAGATTAGAGCCTTGGCAAATGCCGTTTTTAACGCGCTCCCACCTGAGCAAAGCTTTATTTTTGTTAATTGTATGAACCAAAATAATAATTAAAGAAAGCTTATGCCACTTAACAATTTATTTAAATCACTCCCTTTGGTAAATCACTCTCTTGCTTATAATCCTAGCATTGATGGGCTTAGGGGCGTGGCTGTTTTATTGGTGGTGATTTTTCATATTTGGCATGAAGTTTTTAGCTTTGGTTATGTTGGCGTGGATATTTTTTTCGTGCTTTCAGGCTTTTTAATAACTCAAATAATTTATCAAAAAATATCACGCAATGCTTTTAGTTTAAAGGAATTTTACCGCAATAGAATTAGGCGCATTTTCCCTGCTGTGATTTTAACCTTGCTAGCTGCTATGATTGTTGGCAATTTTTTTATGCTTATAAGCGAATACAATAATCTAGGCAAGCATATAAAAAGCTCAGCTTTGTTTTATGAAAATTTTCGCTTAATTGGCGAGGTTGGTTACTGGGATAAAGATGCGAGCTTAAAGCCACTTTTACATTTTTGGTCGCTTGCTATTGAAGAGCAATTTTATATTTTTTGGCCTTTTATTTTGATAATTTTATTTTATGCTAAAAATAATTTTAATATTAAAATTTCAATAAGTTTAAGTTTGATTTGTGCTTTGCTTTTTATCTTGCCGTTTTTTTTGGAGATAAATAAATTTTATCATTTGCTTTCAAGATCTTATGAGCTAGCATTTGGCTCTTTGGCCTTTGTGCTAGCAAAAGAGCATAAAAAATTAAGAGCTTATTTGCATATTTATAAAAAATTTATTTATGCTTTTTTTGTTATAGCAATTTTAGCAAGCATAAATAATACAGAATATAATGCCTTTAAAACCTTGCTTATAAGCTTAGCAAGTTGTGCTTTAATAATTAGCTTAAATAGAGAAAAGCAAAGCAGAGTTTTTGCGAATTCACCTTTGGTTTTTTTAGGACTTATTAGCTTTCCTTTATATTTAAATCATTACGCAATTATTAGTTTTTGCCATATTTTAGGCATTGATATTAGTGCTTGGCGTGGGGTTTTAGTTTTAATTATTTGTGTATTTTTGGCTTTTTTAGTTTATAGATTTATAGAGCTTTATGCAAGGGCGCAAAAAAGTTATGTTTTTGCCTTAATTTTATTAGTGGCGATGATTTTTACAGGATTGCTTGGCATAGCCATTCAAAAGGATAAATTAGGGCTAAATTCTAAAAGAGATTTTGCTCAGGTTTTAAATTTTGAATTATTTGCGCTAGCAGATCCGCTAAAACATGATGATATACACACAAAAACATTATTTGAGAAATTCAACATAAACCGCAATTCAGCCACAAACGAGCAAAGAATGTCCCTAATCAAAGCAAACACCGCCGATTTAAATGAAAACTTAAATCTTATTATGGGCGATTCTCACGCGTATTTTTTAGGTATTGAAATTTTAAAAAATGACAAAAAATTTAAAAGCATAATTTCAGCTGCTTCTACTTGCCCTTTTTCTTTTGATGAAAACACAGATTATAGAAAATGCAGGGCATTTATAAGGGATTTTGAAAGCAAACTTTTATCCAGCCCAAATATAAAAAGGCTTTTTATCACAGCCTTAGCTAATGACGCCACGATACTAGGTCAGACAAAAAATTATAAAATTTACGAGCAATACCTAGATGATTTATTTAAAATTTTAAACAATAAAAATTATGCCGTTTATTTTATAATCGATACACCAAACCTAACCTTTGAGCCTATAACTTGCGTGCAGCGGTATTTAAATAATATTAAAATTAAACCAACCTGCTTTTTAGCGCGCGATCTTTACGATGAGCAAACAAAAATTTATAAAAAAATGGTCAAAAAAATCTCCGCAAAATATCCAAAAATAACCATAATCGACCCAACGCCGGTATTTTGCGATGATAAAAAATGTGTAATTTTTGAAAACGGCAAGCCACTTTATGGCGATACTAATCACCTAACCCCGCTTGGCGAAAAAAAATTATTTAATGAAATTAAAAAATATATAAAAGATTTTGAATAAGGTTTAAGATGTCTTTTAAAAATTTATTTAAATCACTCCCTTTGGTAAATCACTCTCTTGCTTATAATCCTAGCATTGATGGGCTTAGGGGCGTGGCTGTTTTATTGGTGGTGATTTTTCATATTTGGCATGAAGTTTTTAGCTTTGGTTATGTTGGCGTGGATATTTTTTTCGTGCTTTCAGGCTTTTTAATAACTCAAATAATTTATCAAAAAATATCACGCAATGCTTTTAGTTTAAAGGAATTTTACCGCAATAGAATTAGGCGCATTTTCCCTGCTGTTATCATCACGCTGCTAGCTGTTTTTAGCGCGGGGTATTTGTTTATGTTTAATGATGAATTGCTAAATCTAGGCAAGCATATAAAAAGCTCAGCTTTGTTTTATGAAAATTTTCGCTTAATTGGCGAGGTTGGTTACTGGGATAAAGATGCGAGCTTAAAGCCACTTTTACATTTTTGGTCGCTTGCTATTGAAGAGCAATTTTATATTTTTTGGCCTTTTATTTTGATAATTTTATTTTATGCTAAAAATAATTTTAATATTAAAATTTCAATAAGTTTAAGTTTGATTTGTGCTTTGCTTTTTATCTTGCCGTTTTTTTTGGAGATAAATAAATTTTATCATTTGCTTTCAAGATCTTATGAGCTAGCATTTGGCTCTTTGGCCTTTGTGCTAGCAAAAGAGCATAAAAAATTAAGAGCTTATTTGCATATTTATAAAAAATTTATTTATGCTTTTTTTGTTATAGCAATTTTAGCAAGCATAAATAATACAGAATATAATGCCTTTAAAACCTTGCTTATAAGCTTAGCAAGTTGTGCTTTAATAATTAGCTTAAATAGAGAAAAGCAAAGCAGAGTTTTTGCGAATTCACCTTTGGTTTTTTTAGGACTTATTAGCTTTCCTTTATATTTAAATCATTACGCAATTATTAGTTTTTGCCATATTTTAGGCATTGATATTAGTGCTTGGCGTGGGGTTTTAGTTTTAATTATTTGTGTATTTTTGGCTTTTTTAGTTTATAGATTTATAGAGCTTTATGCAAGGGCGCAAAAAAGTTATGTTTTTGCTGGTATTTTACTGGCTATTATGCTAGCAGCTGGCTTTGGCGGTAAGGCCATCCAAAAAGATAAAGGCAAAATAGTAAGCCAAAGAAGCTTTATAAATACCTTGCCTTTTGCGTGGCCAAAAGAGCTAAAAGAATACGAGCAAAACGCAGTTATATTTAAAGAATTATTAAACACAGATCCACTAGCTTTTATCTACACAAATAAAAGCGATCTAGGCAAAGAATACACGCTAATTCTTGGCGATTCTCACGCGCGTGATGCATTTTTTAATATCTCAGCTAGCAAAGAAAGCGGGCATAATCTAATGCTTGGCATAGGCGATTGCCCGGCTTTAATGCGCGAGTATGAAATGTTTCCAACTTGTAAAATAATCGTAGATAAAGAATATGAATTATTGAATAAAATCAATATTAAAGAATTGTTTATTTTTAATTACATGAACGATAGCAGGCTTAAAAATCCAGCCCTTTATGAAAGCAAAATGCGTGAAATTTTTGCATTTTTAAGCCAGCAAAATTATCCTGTGTATTTTGTGATTGATGTGCCGACCTTGCCGTTTTTCCCAAGTAGTTGTATTGGTAGGTCTTTTGGCTTATTTTCGCGCTATGAAAGCTGTAAAATCACGCGCGAATATTACGAGCAAAGCGTAAAAATTTATAAACAAATAATAAATTCCCTAGCAAAAGAATTTCCAAAAATAAATGTGATTGATCCTGTAAATGCGCTTTGTGATGAGAAATTTTGCTACGCTTTTGATGGAGTTAAGCCATTATATGGCGATAACCACCATCTTAATGTAGAAGGTGGCAAGCGTTTATTTAATGAATTAAAAAAGCATATAAAGGATTTATGATTTAGCAAGGCTAGATCTAGGCTTATTTGAGTGCCAAGGAGAAAAACTTTTCTACTTCTTTCATTTTTGCCTCCACTAAGCTTTCATCGCGCCCTTCAAGCAATAATCTTAATAAATTCTCAGTCCCCGAATAGCGAAATAAAAAGCGAATACCCCGCTCTTTTAGTGAGTTTTCAAGCTCTTTTAAGCCTTTTATTTCATCAAGCGGTGGTTTTTTTATCACATTTATATTGAGTAAAATTTGTGGATATGGCTTGATTTTGCCAAATAATTGGCTAGCTTTTTGCTTTTGTTTTAACAAGCAAGCTCCAACTTGTAAGGCACTAACTAAACCATCGCCAGTTTTAGCAAAATCGCTAAATACAATATGCCCGCTTTGTTCGCCACCAAAATTACACCCAAGTTCGCGCATTTTTTCTAGCACGAATTTATCGCCAACGCCACAACGCCCAAGCCCTATACCAAGTGGCTTTAAAAAATCCTCTAATGCCGCATTACTCATCACAGTAGCTACTATGCTATTGCCACTTAAACGCCCCTCGCTTTGTAAAAACCAAGCCAAAATCCCAAGCAAAGCGTCCCCATGAACTACTTGCCCTAGCTCATCAACTACTACAAGCCTATCAGCATCCCCATCAAAGCCAAAGCCTATATCAGCGCGCAAATATTTTACTTTTTTGGCTAAATTTTCAGGGTGCAAGGCTCCACAATTTTCATTTATATTAGCGCCATTTGGTTCATCATTTAGCACGATTAGCTCAGCACCAAGCTCGCTAAATATCGTAGGTGCCACCTTATAAGCAGCACCATTGCTTACATCTAAAACCACCCTTAGCCCTTTTAGCGTAAGATGGCGCGGAAAGCAATCTTTAATATGAACGATATATCGCCCTATTACATCATCTATGCGTTTGGCTGCGCCTATGTTTAATCCTGTGGCTTGCGCGGCGGCTATTTGTTCATCGTTATAATAAATTTTTTCTATTTCTTCTTCGGCTTGTTCGTTTAATTTATCGCCATTTGCATCAAAAAATTTTATACCATTATCAAAAAAAGGATTGTGGCTTGCGCTTATCATTATACCGCCATCACAGCGCATATCTTCTGTCAAAAATGCCACAGCTGGCGTTGGCATAGGACCAATTTGGCGCACATTATAGCCTACTGCCGTAAGCCCTGCGACTATGGCAGTTTCAATCATATAGCCACTTTTGCGTGTGTCTTTGCCAACTAAAATATTATTTGTTAGTGAGTTTTTGCGAAAATATATCCCAGCAGCCATCGCAAGGCGCATCGCAAGCTGTGCATTAAGCCCCGCACCAGCAAGAGCGCGCACGCCATCTGTGCCAAATAATTTAGCCATTTTTGCCCTTTACATTAAAATTTGGATTTAAGGCGAGATTGTAGCCAAAATTGCGTAATTTTGGCTAAATTTTAATAAATTTAAAATTTTAAATCGCGCCAGCATAAAGTTTAAAAAGATTAAAAATTAGCTATAATGCGCAATTTTTTAGCGACAAAGGACAAAAATGTTTGCAAGACTTAGACGAACCAGGCAAAATCCCCTTATGCGCGATATGTTGCGCGAAACTTCACTTAAACTTAGTGATTTAATTTACCCACTTTTTGTAGTTGAAAATGAAGGGGTAAAAGATGAAATAGCAAGTATGCCGGGCGTTTTTAGATTTAGCATAGATGAAATTTTAAAAGAATGTGAAATTTTAAAAAAACTAGGCATTAAAAGCATTTTGCTTTTTGGAGTGCCAGCACTAAAAGATTCAATCGGCTCAGACGCGCTCTCAAATGACGGCATAATCGCGCGCACGCTAAGAGCGATAAAGCAAAATTTCGCAAATGATTTTGTGCTAATTACTGATTTATGCTTTTGTGAATACACAGATCACGGGCATTGCGGGATTTTAAACCCAAATGGCGCAGTTGATAATGACGCCACGCTTGAAATTTCTGCCAAGCAAGCCCTAATACACGCAAACTCAGGCGCAGATATAATAGCACCAAGTGGAATGATGGACGGAATAATCGCTACTTTAAGAAAAGCACTTGATGAAAATGCTTTTAAAAATTTGCCACTAATGGCGTATTCTACAAAATTTGCAAGCGCGTATTATGGGCCATTTAGAGATGCAGCTGGCTCAGCGCCTAATTTTGGCGATAGAAAATCCTACCAAATGGATCCAGCAAATGCCCGCGAAGCCTTGCGCGAAAGCCTTGAAGATGAAGCACAAGGTGCTGATATTTTGATGGTAAAACCAGCCCTTGCTTATTTAGATATTATCAGCAAACTAAAACAAAACACGCTTTTACCGATATGTGCGTATAATGTGAGCGGAGAATACGCGCTTTTAAAAGCTGGGGCAAAACTTGGAGTTATTGATTATGAGCGCGTGATGGTAGAAACGCTTTTGGGCATTAAACGCGCTGGCGCTGATATGATAATTACTTATCACGCCAAAGAAATGGCGCAAATTTTAAATAATGCTTGAAATTTTAATAAAAGGATTAAAATGCGACATTTTTTAACACTAAATGATTTAAGCAAAGATGAAATTTTAAATATTTTAGATCTTGCAAGCCAGATTAAAAAAGATACCCTAAACAAAATTTACACGCCGTATTTACGCGAGCAAACCCTTGCTATGATTTTTGAAAAAAGCTCCACGCGCACAAGGGTTAGCTTTGAGGTTGGCATTCATCAGCTTGGTGGCAAGGGATTATTTTTAAGCTCAAAAGATATTCAATTAGGACGCGGGGAGCCGGTTAAAGATACTGCGCGCGTGCTTGGCGGTATGGTTGATATGATAATGGCGCGCGTGTATAAGCAAAGCGATTTAGAAGAGCTGGCTAAATATAGTGGCGTGCCTGTAATTAACGGCCTTAGCGATGATTTTCATCCGGTTCAGTTAATGGCGGATTTACTAACCTTAAAAGAACTTGGGCTAAATTTAGCTAAAATGAAAGTAGCCTACATAGGCGATGGTAATAATATGAGCCATTCTTGGCTGATGGCAGCATCTAAAATCGGCTTTACTCTTAATATCGCCACGCCAAAATCTTACGAACCAAAAGAGCAAATTTTAAAAATCGCCCTTGAAAATGCTAAAACAAGCCGAGCAAAAATCGAGCTTTTAAACGATCCAAAAATAGCCGCAAAAGATGCTAATGTAATCACCACAGATACTTGGATTTCAATGGGACAAGAAGATCAAAAACAAAAACGCATAAAAGATTTTGCAGGTTTTTGCGTAGATGATGAGATTATGGCACTTGGCAAAAATGCCATATTTTTACACTGCTTGCCAGCATATCGTGGATATGAAGTAAGCGAAGAAATTTTTGAAAAACACGCTAGCGAGATTTTTGCCCAAGCTCACAACCGCTTACACGCCCAAAAAGCAATAATGGTATGGTGCGATAGGAATAAAAATGACTAAAACAAAACAAGAAATTTCAACAAAACCAGCAACAATCAAAAGCCAAAAAAGCCAAAGCGCTCCAAAAAGACCAAGAAAAAAGGCGCTCAAAACCGAGCTAGTAACTAGCAAAAAGCTAGAACAAACTTTAAAAATACTAGAAAATCTCAAAAGCACATTAGGGCTTGATGAGCAAATCAATTTTGATATCAAACAAACCAGTCCAAATGAATTAAAATTAAAAATTTTAAACCAAGAAGCAAATTTTAATGTCCCGTGGTTTTGCATTAAAGATGAAGAGCCTTTTGTTTTTATGCCAGCAGAAATTTTAGATGTGGTTTTTAAAATGCTTAAAAACGAGCAAAAAGAAAACTTTGAGCTTCGTTTAGAGCGTAGCATTTGGCAACATATGCCATTAGATTTTGGCGATGTGTGGCGCGTAGCAATCGATGAATTAAACAGCGAACACTTTAAAAAAGAGCCAGATTTAGATAAATTGCTTGATAAAATCAAAAAAGAACATCCTAATTTATTTGTCAATGTAGCAAACTTAGTCGGCAAAGAATAATTTAAATATCAGTAGTTTAATGGGAGAATTGATGAAAATTGCTGTATTAATAGGCGCAAGTAGTGAGAGCATTTTTGCTATTAGCCAGGCTAAAAGCTTAGGACTAAGGGTAGTTGCATTTGACGAAAATAAAAATGCGCCAGGCTTAAAAGAAGCTGATATTAGTTTTGTAATGGATATCAAAAACCCGCAAAAAATCATAAACAGGCTTTATGAGCATAATTTAACGCCTGATTTAATCTTGCCAGTGCCGCTTGGTAGGTGCTTAGTTACGACAGCTGCTTTAATAGAGCATTTTAATCTTGAAGGTGCTAGTTTCATAGCCACAGATATTTGCACAGATAAATTAAAATTTCATAAATTCTTGGGGGGGTGCTATCCCAAAATCATCGTAAAAGAGAAACAATTTTGAAAAAAGTAGATTGTTTTTTACTTAGTGATGATTTAGATTTAAATAAGCTTAAATTTCCTTTAATCATCAAGCCTCGTTTTGGCAGTGGTAGCAAAGATGTAATCGCAGTAAAAAATTTAAGCGAATTAGAAAATTTTCTTTGCGATAAAGATCTTAAAAATAACGATTTTTTAGCTCAAACGCTAGTTGAGGGCGTAGAATACGGGCTTGATGGCGTGGTGATTGATGGTCGCTATAAGCATATTTTATTAAGGCAAAAACTTCTTACGCCCTTGCCGTATCGCCAAAGCATAGGCAATATCAGCGCAAAAGAAATAAAACAAATTAGCCAAAGCCTTCAAGCAATAGCCACAAACTTAAAGCTTAAAAATTCTTTATTAAACGCTGATATAATCATCACGCCAAATAGCGAGCCTTTTATAATAGAAATTTCGCCACGCCCGAGCGGGCATTATCTATCAAGCACCTTTGTCCAAATCACCACAGGCATAAATATGATAAAAGAATGGATAAATCTAAGCTTAAAAAAGCCTTTTGATTTTGAGCCACGCTTTTTTAAGCACGCAATTATTAGGTATTTTGACTGCGAGGGCGAGGTGAAAATCCCAAATTTTAATGCCTTAAAAAATGAACTTGGCATAATAAAATACGAATGCAATATAAATCGTAATTTAGCCAAGGTTACAAATAGAGCTAGCATTATGTGGCGAGATTATGCGATTATGGTAGCTGATACTAGCTAAGAATGCTTAGAAAATGCACAAATTTTAATGAATGAGTTTAAATTGTAATTTTACATAAATTTTAAAATTTTAAGGAGGTTCGCTTGAACGATATTAAAGATTACCACGAAAGCTTTGCACTTTGGCAAGATTTTGTGATGCAAGGTGATTTAATTTATCCAAACGAAAATGTTACGCGCTTTATTTTTAAAAATAAATTTACTAGCGCGCTGGATTTTGGCTGTGGGACTGGCAGGCATTTAGATGTGTTTTTGCGCGCTGGGATTAAAACAATTATTGGCGTAGATATAAACGAACTGCCACTAAAAAAATCTTTTGAAAGATTCAATGAAAACGCAACAAAAGCCAAAGCAGAGCTTATACTTTTAAACAATAAAAATAAAACCTTAAAGCAGTTATTACTTACTACAAAAGTAGATGCCATCGTGTCTTGGGGCATTTTATTTCTTTATACTCCACAAATTGCACAAAACTTGCTTAAAGAGTTTAAATCAATTTTAAATAAAAATGGGAAAATTTGTGTAAATTTTATAAGCGTAAATGATGGCTTAAAAACCCAAAGCATTCAAATTGCTCAAAATCTCTACAAAGCCACGAGAGCATCCCATAAAGATTTGCTTTTTTCTTTTTATGATGAGGCTTTAATTGATGAAATATTCAAGCAAGCTGGCTTAAAAATAACTAGCATAGATAAAGAAATTTACACGCGCGATAACGGCAGCGAGTATAATGAATTTCTCGTAGTTCAAGCCGTAAATGAAATTTCATAGCCAAAAGGAATGAAATTTGCTGGCTTTAAAGCATTAAGCTAAAAAGGGTTAAAAATGCAAGTTCAAAACACGCTAAACCAACTAAGGGCGCAAAATGCAAAAGCCAAGCTAAACCAAGGCGCAAATTTTAAACAAATGCTAGATGAGAGCTTAAATGAAAATTTTAAAAATATCAAAAACGATGATTTTAGCGCTCTTTCAAAAAAGCTTCAAAAACAGCTAAAAGATGATGAGAGATTATTTAAAAGTTTTGATTTTATGCAAATTATGAATGAGTTAATTTATGGCAATCCTAGCCAAAGCCAAAAAACAAAATTACTTCAAAAAGCCGGGGAAATCGCAAATAGCATAAGTTAAAATTTGCTAAAAGCTAGCTAGCAAAGACTAGCTAGCTTTTAATTATTTAGATTTTGCTAATAAATTTAGCTTTATTGTTAGCTCATCGCCTACCATACTATCTTGTAGATTAGATTCCCAAACCACGCCAAAATCGCTTCTTTTAATCGTGCCAGTGGCGATAATTGTCAAATCTTTGCCATTTTCTTGAATACTAGCATCAAAAACAACAGGCTTGCTAACGCCTTTAATACTTAAATCTCCGTTCATTTTGCCATTTGCAAAACTCGTCATTTTAAAGCTCATTTGCGGGAATTTTGCTTGATCAAAAATATCATTTGCTTTTAGATGATCATCGCGCTTTTGAATGCCTGTATCTACTGAGCTTATCTCCACAGAGCCATCAAGCGCGTTTAAGGCTCCATTTTCATAATCAACCGTGCCACTAAATTGCTTAAAGCTACCCTCAACCTTAGTAAGCTTTAAATGCTTAATCTCAAAACCCACTTGTGAGCTTGGATCTACCTCGTAAATGCCAGCATTTAAAAGCGTGGCCGCAACAACAACAGAGAATAAAAGTTTTCTCATTTTAAATCCTTTATGATAAAATGCGCGGCGATTATAAGTCAAAAAAGTTAAAAAAAAGTTAATAAATAAACTAAAAGCCTTCAAGCATTATATAATAAAGCTTGCTTACTATTTCATCGCTTAAATGCGCGCTAGTTTTACTAGCAAAAAGCTCACTAATATCAGCTTTTTTAAAGCTAGTGCCTTGATGGCATAATTTATGAGCGCACAAAAACCCACGCACCAAGCAAAGCTCGTCATCACAAGCCTTTGAGCATAAAAAGCAAAGCAAATCACTCCCAAGCCTTCCTTCAAATTCCAATATCCTAATATAAGCTTCAAGCACCACGCGTTTGGGATTTTGGCGATTTAATTTCTCGCAACAATCCTGGCAAATTTCAAAATAAAAGCTTTCAAGCTGGCTAGCGTCTTTTAAATGCGCATACATCAAACGCATAAAAATCTGCCAAACAGCCAAGCGTTCGCGCTCATAAAGCCATTTATAGCCAAGATGTAGCGTGCCTTTTAAATGCGGTAAAAAGCCCGCTTTTTGCGCTAATTCAAAATCAATCTTATAGCCTTGTGTAATGCTAGCGTGGCGCGCCCCATAAAAACGATAAGCCAGCACAAGCTCATTTTGAGTTAAAATACTTACTAATAAATCCTCATCTCTTACTGGCTGAGTGCGTAAAATAAAACCTTGCATAACTTGCCTTTTGCCAAAATGTAGCACAAATATTTTAAGCTATTGCTGGCAAGATTTTAGCAAGATTTTAGTTCATTTTAGATAGCATTTTGGCCAAATTTTAAAAAGTGCTAACAATGAAATTTAATCAAATTCCAACCCCTGCTTATATTTGCGAAGAAAGCAAACTAAACAACAATCTTAAAATTTTAAATGAAATTTCTATAAAAAGCGGAGCAAAGGTGCTATGCGCGCTAAAAGGCTTTGCTTTTAGTCCTGCTATGTTAAATTGCGCTAATGCCCTTGCTGGCGCAACTTGTAGCGGTTTAAATGAAGCAAAATATGCGCGAAGTTTTGGCTTTAAAAGTGTCCATACTTACTCACCAGCCTTTAAAGATAGCCAAATTGATGAAATCATCGCACTTAGCGATCATATAATATTTAATTCACTAAATCAATTACGCGCCTTTGGCAAAAAGGCTAAAAATGCCGGCGTAAGCATTGGTTTGCGCTTAAATCCGCAAAGCTCAGCTAGCCCGTGTGATGCGTATAATCCTTGCGCTAGATATTCAAGGCTTGGCGTAAGTGCTAAAATGCTACAAAATGCCACAAATGATGATTTAGATTTGCTTGATGGCTTACATTTTCACGCCTTATGCGAGCAAAACTCAAAGGCCTTAGAGCTAGTTCTTAACGCCTTTAAAGCAAATTTTAGTGCCTTAATAGAGCGCAAAAATATCAAATGGCTAAATTTTGGTGGCGGACATCACATAAGCAAACAAGGCTATGATAAAGAGCTTTTAATCTCTCTTATAAATGAATATAGTAGCGATTTTAGCGTGTATTTAGAGCCTGGCGAGGCTGTGGGCTGGCAATGCGGATATTTGCTAGCAAGCGTGCTAGATGTAGTAGATAATGAAATCCCCACATACATCATAGACGCATCAGCTCAGTGCCATATGCCAGATACTGCGCTAATGCCATATAGGCCAGCCTTGCGCGGTGAAATTTTAAATAAAAACGAGCAAAAAAACGCGCATAAATGCCGTTTTGGCGGGGCTACTTGCTTGGCTGGCGATGTAGTAGGACTTGAAGCGGGCGAGCCTGATTTTTACATTAAAGAGCCTTTAAAAATCGGCGATAAGGTGATTTTTGAAGATCAAATACATTATAGCGTGGTAAAAAACACCACCTTTAACGGGGTTTGTCTGCCTGCTCTTGTATGGTGTAAAGATAACGGCGAATACGAACTAAAACGCATATTTGATTATGAAGATTTTGCTAGAAGAAATTAAAATTTTAAGGATAAATTATGGATTTTAAAGAAGCATTAACTTTTAGGCACGCTTGTAAGGTTTTTGATGAATACAAAATCATCGAAGAAAGCGATTTTATCGATATTTTAAATGCTGGCGTGCTTGCGCCAAGCTCTATGGGCTTAGAGCCTTGGGAGTTTGAAGTAGTGCGCGATGCTCCATTGCGCGAGCAAATCCGCAAGGCTTGCTGGGATCAAATCCAAATCACAAGTGCTAGCGAACTTGTAGTAATTTATGCCAAAATCGCTGATTTACACCCAAATAGCGAGTATGTGCGCGCTAGTTTTGCTAGAAAAACAAACAAAGACGAAAACGCTAGAAAGGCGTATTTAAAGGCTTATGAAGGCTTTTTTGAGCGTTTTAAAGATGAAAGAGATATTTATGGCTGGGCAAAGGCGCAATGCTTTTTAGCAGCGCAAAATATGATGATGCAAGCAGCTATTTTGGGGATTGATACTTGCGCGATTGAAGGTTACGATGAAAAGGCCCTTAAATGCCGTTTTGGGCGTCAATACAGAGCTTATGCGCGTGGCTGTGATCTTAGCTTTTGGATTTAGGATTAAGCCAGCTTCGCCAAAAATCCGCCAAAGCCTAAGAGAAAAATTAAGATATCGCTGATTTTAGCGTTTTGGCTTGGCGCATTTTTGCTCGATTTTATTAAAATTTAGGGTTTAATTTTTAAGCTTTTATTAAAATTTGGCGTTTAATTTTGGTGTTTTTATTAAAATTTAAAGCGTAAATTTTAATATTTTTAAAATTTTATTTATGGCGCATTTTTGCGCGATTTGATTAAAATTTGGCGTTTAATCCATTTAAAAGCACGCTTTTATCGCATTTGTGCTTGCTGTTTAAATTTTAATTTAGCTTAAAATTGCCTTAGCTCAGCGCACCGCTTTTTCAAGCAAATCTTTTTTGAGCCTTTGTAAATTTGCCGACAAGCGCAACTCGTAGTTTTTTGGGCTTTTTAGACTCTTTATGCCCTCATCAAACCTTTCTAACTGCGCCCTAGCATAATCCCTAGTTTGCAAAAGGCTTGGGGCTTCATACACAAGCTGCCCTTTTGCAAAGATAGGCACGAGCAGTTCGCTACATTTTTGCCCTTTGCGGGTTGCACCTACTTCCTGACAAGGCTTTTGCTGTAAATTTGCGCTGTTTTTGCCACAATTTGGGCTTTCATCAGCTAAATAAAGCTCATCATAAACTGCCTTGCCCTGCTCGTCAAAAAAGCGGTAAAGCCTTTTGTGATGGGGGTTTGAGATTTTGTCCGCGCTTTCGCTGATTTTGATTTTAGGCACTAGCACGCCGTTTTCCTCCACAGCGACAAGTTTATACACGCAGCCTAGCACGGGTGAGCTTTTAGCGGTGATTAGGCGTTCGCCAACGCCGAAAATATCGATTTTTGCGCCATCTTGCAAAAGCCTTGCTATCTCAAACTCGTCCAAAGCCCCGCTAGCGATGATTTGACAATGCTTTAAGCCCGCTTTGTCAAGCTCGTTTCTAGCGTATTTTGACAGCTCACACAGGTTGCCAGAGTCAAGCCTAATGCCGAATTTTTCGATACCACGCGGCACAAGCACTTCTTTAAAAGCCTTTATAGCGTTTGCCACGCCGCGTTTTGCGTTGTAGGTATCCACGAGCAAAACGGCGTTGTGCGGGTAAATTTCGCAATACCGCTTAAAGGCGCAAAACTCATCATCAAACATTTGCACCCACGAGTGCGCCATAGTTCCGCTTGAATTTATGCCATAAATTTTGTCCGCCAAAGCGCACGCCGAACCCGCCACACCGCCGATAAATGCGGCTCTTGCGCCTTTAAGTGCCGCGTCAATGCCCTGCGCCCTGCGTGAGCCAAACTCCAAAATAGGCTTGTTTTGCGCTGCAAACGCCACTCGCGCGGCTTTGGTAGCGATAAGGCTTTGATGATTTAAAGAGAGCAAAACAAAGGTTTCAAGCAGTTGCGCCTCGCTTGCCTTTGCGCGAACGCTCAAAATAGGCTCATTTGCGAAGATAATCTCGCCCTCACGCACCGCCCAAATGTCGCCTGTGAATTTAAAATGTTTAAGAAAGCTCAAAAACGCCTCGTCAAAAAGCCCTTTTGAGCGAAAAAATTCAATATCGCTTTCATCAAAATGCAAATTTTTCACAAAGTCGATGATTTGTTCCAAACCCGCCGCGATGACGAACCCGCCGCCATCTGGCATTTGACGAAAAAAGACATCAAAATGACAGATTTTGTCGCCAAAACCGCTTTTTAGGTAGCCGCAACTCATCGTAAATTCGTAAAAATCGCAGAGCAAGGATAGATTGCGTTTCATCGTTTCTCTTATTATGAAAATTAAATGGGCGCTATTTTATTAAATTTTAAGTAGTTTTAGTAAAAATTTAGCCAAATTTAATGCTAAATTTTAATACATACAAAATTTTAAATCAAAGCAAACAAAAATAGTGCGGATTAAACTTAAAATTTATTTAAGATTGCTTTAAAAATTTTTGGGCGTTCAAAAAACATTATTTTTGCGCTATTTGGCTTGATTTTAGAAAATTTTTTAAGCTTAAATTTAAGTGCGTATATCCCACAAGTTGGCAAAGGCTCTAAGCTAAGCCCGCTCAAATACTCGCAAAGCTCGCTTAGTTCATCATTGTGGCCTACGATAAAAACGCTTTTATATTTATCTTTAATCGCATAAATTTCATTCATATAAGCATCAATTTCGCAAGAATACAGCTTTTTGGTATATTTTATAGTGCCTTTGTATTCTAAATAGCGCGCGATTATTTTAGCTGTTTTGCTGGTGCGTTTGGCTGATGAAGAGATGATTAAATCGGGCTTGTGGTTAAGATTTTTTAATTTTAAAGCCATGGCTTTGGCATCGTTTTTGCCACGCTTGGTTAAAGGGCGCACGAAATCTGGCGTAATGCCGTCTTTTAGGCTTTTTGCGTGGCGGATTAGATAAAGTTTTTTCATTTTTTGTCCTTAAAATGTTAAGTTTGCGCGCTGTTTTGCTTGGATTGTTGCCCTAAGGCTTTGATATTTGCTAGCTCTGCGCTACTAAAACCACATTGTAGGCGCGAAGATTCATCTATCCTGCGCGAATTATTAAAGGCTTTTGGATAGTAGCTAAGCACGATATCTAGCCATTTTGCAGGATTTATGCCATCTTTTATACAAGCGTATTTAAACCATTTATCGCCTTTTATTACATGAGTAATTTCTTCGCTTGCGATACGCTCTAAAATAGGCTTTAATTCATCATTTGCGCTCATTTTTTCTCTTAAATTTAAATTAGAATCTAGCCCGTTTGCTTCCATATGACGCGGTAAAATCGCCATTTTATCAAGTAAAGAATGCCTAGTGCGCTTTGTGGCTACAAATAAACCATTATGCACGGGTAAATCGCCGTATTTTAGCCCGTATTTTTCTAGCATAGCACAAAGCCAGCCAAAATGGCGCATTTCATCATCTGCTACTTCAAGCCAGTTTGCATAATACTCTCTTGGCAGCCCCGCAAAAGCGCACGCGCTATCAAGTGCAATGTCAATTGCGCTGTATTCAATATGCGCGATTGAATGAAGTAAAAGTGCTTTTTTATCGGCTTTTATTCTTGGTAAATCTTGCAAGCTATAAACCTCGCAAAACCCAGCATAGCTTGGCTTTGTTAGCTCATTTTGGTTGAGTTTATTTTGAAATTTTTTGATATTTTCTGTGCTGGTGGTATTTAAAAAGCTGATATATTCATCAAAATCGCCATTTTTAAAAGCTTGATAGAGTTCATTAAATATTTCTTGCTTGCGTTTAAAATTTCCCTCATTTTCACAAAGCCATATTAAATTAAAAAACTCCATATCTTTTCCTTAAAAATCCAGCACCAAAACCCACGCCAAAGCCGAATAAATGGGCATACCACGCCACATTTGCCCCAAGCAAAAGCGGAGCAAAACTCATAAGCATTAAAGCAATAAACAAACCCTTAGCACTAGCTCTATCATAAAATGCCAAAAAGCCTAAAAGCACGGATATTGCGCCACTTGCGCCAACCATATTTACATCATTAAAAAACAAATAACTAAGACTTAATAAACTAGTAAAAACCCCACCAAATATATATAAAAGGCAAAATCTAAGCGCGCCAATGCCACGCTCAATCAAAGCACCAAATTGAAAAAGCACCGCCATATTCATAAGCAAATGCACCAAAGAGCCATGCAAAAACATCGTGCTAAGCACTTGCCACCACGCGCCATTAAAAAACAAAGCATTTAAGCCAAAAATTAGCGAAAATTCCGGCGCATAAAACACATAATAATGCAAAAAATAAATTATAAAATTTATGCCAATTAGCGTGTAAGTAGCTGGCATTTTAATCCTTTATTAGCTTAAAAGCCTTAGCCATCGTATTTTATTAATTTAGCACCAAGTCTAGTGTAATTATAAATCCCGCCTGGCACATCTGATACATCTTTAAAGCCATTCGCCCTTAATAAATCAACAGCCGCGCGCGATCTTATGCCAGAGTGGCAAATAAGCACGATTTTGTCATCTTTTGAGAAATTTTGTGCTACTTTCATTACAAAAAGCGGATTTATCTTGCCACTAGCCATTTCATAAGTAATTAGCTTAGAGCCTTCTATAATGCCTGTTTCATGCCATTCGCTTGCTAGGCGAATGTCGATTATTTGTGAGTTTGGGACATTTATTTGCATTGTTATCCTTGAAATTTATATTCGTGTTGGCTTGATGGGAACTCTCCGCTACGCACCTGTTTTGCGTATTCATTTACACTTTGGCGCACTAAATCTGCCCCATTTAAAAATTGCTTTACAAATTTTGGTTTAAAATTTTCAAAAAAGCCTAGCATATCGCTCCACACAAGCACTTGCCCATCGGTGTTTGCGCCTGATCCTATGCCAATTACTGGCAGATTTGAGTTTTGCGTGATTTGAGTGGCTACTTGGGCGATAGTTCCTTCAACCAAAAGCATTTTTGCACCAGCATCTTCTAGGATTTTTGCATCATCGAGCAAGGCTTGTGCGTTATTGATACCTTGAACCTTAAAACCGCCCATTTGCCGTGAATACTGAGGTTTTAGCCCTATATGGCTCATTACGCTAATGCCTGCGTTATTTAAGGCTGTAATTATTGGCGCAAACTCTGCTCCACCTTCGATTTTAATGGCATCACAACCAGTTTTTTGATAAACCTTAATAGCATTTTTAAGCGCCAAATCCACACTCACACAACTCCCAAAAGGCATATCAACCACCAAATAAGCGTGTTTTACCGCCTTTTTTACAGCACAAGCGTGATAAATCATAGCTTCAAGGCTTAAACTAATCGTTTCGTCATTACCGCCAAAGCTCATATTTAAGCTATCGCCGACTAAAATCATATCCACAATATCATCAAAAAGCCTAGCAAAAAGCGCATCATAAGCTGTTAGCATTACGATTTTTTCATTAGCTTTTTTGGCAAATAAAGTATTTATCGTTATTTTATCCATTTTTGACCTTGAAATTTTTGCGAAAGTATAGCAAGCTAAGATGAAATTTTCTTTTATTTTGTTAGCTTTTATCAAAAATTTGCTAAAATGCGCCTTTAAATTTTTGCAAGGATAAAAAATGGGTATTTTAGAACAGCTTGAAATAGATTATGACCTTGATATTATAAATGAATTTATGACCCATTTTAATGTAATGACCACAGCCTTAGAGCCATTAATAATCGGCTTAAATAATGAACAAAATTTCCCTATGAATCTCCAAGAACTTTTTAGAATTTTCTCAAATGTCCATTCGGCCGCGAAATTTTTAAAATTAGATGATGTAGAGCGTGTAACTAGGCTTTGTATGAGCATTATAGGCGATACTATGGAAGAACACGGCGATCACAATATCGCAAGCACGGAGCTAATTGATTGGCTTTTATTAATTGCTGATCAGCTAAATGGCTATCAAAAAGACCTAGAATACGACAACGAAGCCTTTCGCCCGCTTAATCCACAAATAATAAAAATCCCCCAACACCTAGTAATAGACGCCACAACAAAATAATTTTTTGCCTTGTGATGCGCCTTAAAACTTAGTAAAAACGAATAATTTATGCTAAAATTGCCCAAAAATTTGGATTTAAAATGCAAAATTTATCAAAATTTAATTTTTCAGCCATTAGCGATGCTTGCGTAAAATGCGGTAAATGCAAACCAACTTGTACTATTTTTGGCATTAGTGGCGATGAAGCACTAAGCCCGCGCGGATTTTTGGATTTAATCGGGGCGTATAAAAATGGCGAGCTAAGCCTTGATAAAAACGCCAAGCGCATATTTGAGAGCTGTTTTTTATGCACAAATTGCGTTGATGTTTGCCCTAGCTCGCTAGCTACTGATGAAATGATAGAAAATATTCGCTTTGATTTAGCCCAAAAATACGGCATTACCTGGTATAAAAAAGTCTTTTTTTATTTGCTTAGGCATAGAAAGGTTATGGATTTTGTCGCTAAAATGGGTTATGTTTTTCAAAGCTGTGGCTTTAAGCTTGAAAATGCTCTGCCAAACCTTGAAAATGAGGCAAAAAATTCTAATCTTTTAAATACAAATTTTAAATTAAATAATAAAAATCCAAATATGCGCCCAAGATTTTCTTTGCCGATGATAAAAAAAGAGCGTTTATTGCCAAGTGCGAGCAAAAAAAGCTTTTTAAACTCTCATAGCGAGTTTATAGATAATGGCTCAAATCGCAGTGTGGGGATTTTTATTGGTTGTATGGCAAACTACGCTTATACCGCTATCGGCGATGGATTATTAAAAATTTTAAAAAAATTAAATATAAATGCGCATTTGATGAAAGAGCAAGCATGTTGTGGCGCGCCTGCTTATTTTACGGGCGATTTTGCCACGACTAAATATAATGCTAAAAAAAACATAGAATATTTTGAGAAAATTTTACAAAGCTGTGAGGCTATAATCATAGCTGAGGGCACTTGCTCGGCGATGATTAAGGTTGATTATGTAAGGTTATTTGAAGATGATGAGCTTTGGCAAAATAGAGCCAAAAATGTAGTAAAAAAAATATATTTAGCTAGTGAGTATTTTGTAAAATTTACAGACCTAGCAAGCATTTTAGAAAAAAATAAAAGCTTGCTAAGCATCACCTACCACGATCCTTGCCACGCAAGAAAAATGCAAGGGGTTTTTAAAGAACCGCGCGTGCTTTTAAATGCCGCATTTAAGGTAGTTGAAACAGGCGATAATGTAAGTTGTTGTGGTTTTGGCGGAGTAACGATGCAAAGCCAAAATTATCATTTAAGCAAGCAAGTTGGCTTAAAACGCGCAAACACGCTAATAAACACAGGCGCAAATATCGTAAGCACCGAATGCTCAGCGTGTAAAATGCAATTAAACAATTCTTTAAATGTGGCAAACTCTAAACTAAGATGCCAAAACTGGGTAGAGCTAGTAGCCGAGCTTTTATAGCAAATTTTAAACTTGAAATTTTAAGCCGTTTTAAAAAGAGAATGAATGGATAGAATAGTTGAAATTCAAAAACTAAACCTTGAAGACAATGCCGAACAAAGCTTGCGACCGCTTAGTTTTGATGAATATATCGGGCAAGAAAAAATTAAAAGCAATTTAGCCATTAGCCTACAAGCTGCTAAAAAGCGCGCAGAATGCCTAGATCACACGCTTTTTTATGGGCCGCCAGGACTTGGCAAAACGACCCTAGCGCATATAATCGCGCATTCAATGGGCGCAAATATCAAAGTAAGTGCTGCGCCGATGATTGAAAAATCAGGCGATTTAGCAGCTATTTTAACAAACCTTGAAGAAGGCGATGTGCTTTTTATAGATGAAATTCACCGCCTAAGTCCTGCGATTGAAGAAATTTTATACTCAGCAATGGAGGATTTTCGCCTTGATATAATAATTGGTCAAGGCCCAGCAGCACAAACAATAAAAGTAGATATAGCGCATTTTACGCTAGTTGGAGCTACTACGCGCGCAGGTAATATCAGCGCGCCACTTAGGGATCGCTTTGGGCTTGCTTTTAGGTTGCAATTTTACACAAATGATGAACTTGCCAAAATCATAAGCGCTGCTGCTATTAAATTAAATAAAATTTGCGATGATGAAGCAGGGCTTGAAATAGCCAAACGAAGTCGCGGTACGCCACGCATCGCACTTAGATTGCTTCGGCGCATTCGCGATTATGCCGATGTGGCAGGCGAAAATCACATAAATAAAAAGCGCGCACAAAGCTCACTAAAAGCATTAGGGGTGAGCGATTTAGGGCTTGATGAGATGGATTTAAGATATTTGGCTTTGCTTGCAAATAGCGGCGGCAAAGCACTTGGGCTAGGCACGATAGCAGCTGCGCTTAGCGAAGATGAGCATACGATTGAAGATGTTTTAGAGCCGTTTTTGCTAAGTAATGGCTATATTCAGCGCACAGCAAAGGGGCGAGTTTTAAGCGCTAAGGGCTATGAAATTTGTGGCATAAGAGGTGAAAATCCGCTTTTTGATTTTTAAAATTTAGGCTAATTTTTTAATGCGCGTTATAAAAAATCCATCGTAAATTTCATTTGGCAAAATTAGCGCGCCAAAGTCATTTTGCCTTGCGTTTTGTGGTAAAAAATCAAGCTTTAAAATTTGTATTTTAAATTTTGAATTAAGCGCGTTTTGGATTACTTGCTCGTTTTCTTGGGGATAAAAAGTACAAGTGCTATAAACTAGCTCGCCACCGCATTTAAGCGCGCATAGTCCTGCATTTAAAAGCTCTTTTTGCAATTTAGATAGAGCCTTTATTTCTTTAATGGATTTTTCTTTAAAATTTTCACTAAAATGCGAATAAGACGAGCAAGGCGCATCTAAAATAATGCGAGTAAAACGCTCTTTACAAGTGCGCGATATGCTTCTTGCGTCTTTATTAAAGGTTTTGATATTTGTTAGGGAATATTTTAAAAGATTTTTTTTAAGGCTAAAAAATCTATCTTTGTTAGCTTCAATACAAGCAAATTTTAATGCGTTTTTTTCATAATTTTTAAAATTTAAAGCAAACAAAGCACAAAGCGCGATGCTTTTGCCGCCAGGACTTGCGCACATATCGCATATTTCATCATCTAAGCTCGCATTTAGATTTAGCGCGCTTAAATATGAGCTTGGATTTTGTATGTAAATTAGCCCTTCATTAAAAGAGCTTGACGCGCTTAAAATAGGTTTTTTTGTGCCATCGCAAAGATAAAAATTTGGCAAAATTTCTTTTAAATTTAGCTCTTTAAACTCAGTAAAAATCCGCTCTTTTTGCTCTAAACCTAGCGCACTTATGAAAAAGCCTACCTGTTTTTGGCTAAAAAAACTTTGCCAAACTTCATTAAAATTTGCGCCTAAAATACTTGCTAAATCGTCTTTAAAGCTCATTTGCGCCCTCTACATACCGCCTTAATATCTCACAAGCTGCAAGGCTGTCTAAATGCCCATTTTTATGGCTTTTGATGGCTTTTTCTTGTGTTTTGTGGCTAGCTTGAACGCTAGAAAAACTCTCATCAACAAAAATAATTTCTATCTTAGTATCTAAAAGATTCATAAAATGCTTTATGCGCCTAGTCATTTCATCTTGGCAAGAGCCATCTTTTGGGATTCCTACTATCACTTTGCTTACATTTTTTTCTTTTAGCATTGCATCTAAATCCCTAGCTGCTTGCTTGCGGTTTTGGCGCATTAAAGGTGTGCTTGGTAAAATCACGCCATTTACACAAATAGCCACGCCTATGCGCTTTAAGCCAATATCAAGCCCAACTATCATAACGCCCTTACAAAAGCGCCATCTATTGCGATTTTGCCCTCTACTTCGTATTCAAAAATTTTATCCCCAAAACGCGCATAAGAAGCATTAAAGCTAGGATTTTGTTTAATAAATTCTAATAATTCATCTTTATTTTGCTCTTTATTAACGGGGAAATCCGTAGATGAAAATTTGCTCACAAACTCGTCTATATCAGCAATTAAGCTCATTTGCCCTTTGCTTATTAAAAGATTAGTCCCATCGCTCTCGCCCATTCTTTGCCCAAATCCATAAAGCCCAATGCCAGCATTTTTAGCATACATCGCACTACTCATTGAGCCAGATTTTATATCAGCTTGGGCTACTACGACAGCATCGCTAAGCCCTACTACAATGCGATTTCTTTGTAAGAAAAACGCGCTGTGGGCTTTTTGGCTTGGCTCGTATTCGCTAAGAGCTAGGCAACGCGTGTAAATTTCATTTATCATTTTGGCGTTTTGCTTTGGATAAATTTCATCTAAACCATTGCCAAATACAGCTATTGTGAGCGGATAAGCGCCTTGATGGGCGTAAATATCAGCGCCGATAGCTGCTCCGCTTACCACACAAACGCCAGCATTTTTTAAAGCACTAGCTAGGCTAAGGATTAAATTTTGTGTGTATTTTGAGCAAGCGCGCGAGCCTACAATGGCTACTTTTGGACGCTCTAAAAGCGATAAATCGCCCTTAAAATATAGCTTTTTTGGCGGATTTTTAATGCGCTTTAAGCAAGGCGGAATATTAGTTATAAAGTCCATAAATTTCATCCAAATATACAATTTCAATATCTTTTAATATATTATCTTGTGCTTTTTTTAAGGCCTTAAAAGTAGCTGGGTATGGATGGCAAATCGCTATGGCGTGGCCTTCTTTTTTGGCTATTTTGATGGCTAGTTGTAATTGGCGTAAAATGCTTTTTTCGTTTTGTTCGTTATCTAAAAAGACATCGCGATAAACATAGCTTAGCCCTAATTCTTGACTTGCTTTTGGCACGGCTGAGTTTGGGGTTGTCTTGCTATCTACAAATTTTATGCCTTGTGCTTTTAGTTCTTTTAATAAAATTTTAGTGGCTTTGTAATTTTGAGTAAAGGCTGAGCCGGTGTGATTGTTGATGTATTGTAGGTTTTTAAATTGTTTTTTAATTTCTGTGATTTTCTTTTTAATTTGTGCGGGCGTGGCGTTTTGGCTTAGCGCGCCTGTGGTGTCTTTGTAGTTATAAGCAGCTAGCGGCAAATGAACCATATAGGTTTTAAACTCATCAGCTAAAAGATTTGTGTGCTCTCTGGATTTAAAGGGCGGAAAAATCGATGGGGTAATTTTTATTTTTAGGGATTTTATTTCATCAACTTGCGATTTTAGTGAAATATCGTCCATTATAATGGCTAATTTTGCGCTTTTGGCCTTGATTTTTGTATTGATTTGTAAATTTTGTGTTTGGGTTTTTGCTTGTTGGCTTAGTTTTTCTAGGGCCTCATCTAATCTAGTATCGCGCACTAAATTTTGAGTGCTTTGATTGGTTTTTTGAATATTTTCTTTGGTGATATTGCTTTTTGCTATTATGGGAGCTTGCTTGGATGAAGTTTTATTACTTAGCATATAATAGACTATACCAAGCCAAAGCACAGCCATTAGCACAAAAATAACAAAAGAAATCACAGCAGATGTTTTTGTAAAATTTCTAGCTGGTTTTGTTTGTTTTTTAATGGTTTTTTTAGCCACAGGCTTTTTTTTGGCTGTGGCTATTTTTGATGATTTTTTCAAAATTTTAACTTAGTTTTTATCTTTATCGATAATTTTGCCTTTTGCAATCCACGGCATCATCGCACGAAGTTTTTGGCCGGTTTTGCTTAGCAAGGAATTAGCTGTGATATTGCGCTGTGCGTTCATTTGCACATAGCCAGCCTTGCGCTCTAAGATAAAATTTTTAGCAAAAGTGCCATCTTGAATTTCTTTTAAAATTTGCTTCATTGCAGCTTTTGAGCTTTCATTTACTACGCGATTGCCACTTACATAATCCCCAAACTCAGCCGTATTTGAAATAGAATATCTCATATCAGCCATACCGCCTTGAAAGATTAAATCCACAATCAGCTTCATCTCGTGCTGGCATTCAAAATACGCCATTTCAGGCTCATAGCCAGCTTCTACTAGCGTTTCAAAACCAGCATTTATAAGCGCGCAAAGCCCACCACAAAGCACAGCTTGCTCGCCAAATAAATCAGTTTCGGTTTCTGCTTTAAATGTGGTTTCAATTATCCCGCTTCTGCCTCCGCCTATCGCGCTTGCATAACTTAGGGCTATGTCTTTTGCCTTGCCACTTGCATCTTGGGCGATGGCGATTAGATCAGGTATGCCTCCGCCATTTACAAACTCGCTTCTTACAGTATGCCCTGGTGCTTTTGGAGCTATCATAATACAATCAATGCCTTTTGGTGGCACGATTTGCCCAAAATGTATATTAAAACCATGCCCAAAAGCAATAGCCTTGCCCTCTTGTAAATTTGGCTCAATTTCAGCCTTAAAAATATCAGCTTGTAATTCATCTGGGGTCAAAATCATTATAACATCAGCGTATTTTGTCGCCTCGCTAACCTCCATTACCTTAAAGCCCTTAGCCTCAGCCTTGCCCCAGCTTGTGCCACCTTTTCTTAAACCAACTACTACCTCAACGCCACTATCGCGTAAATTCTCAGCGTGCGCATGACCTTGTGAGCCAAAACCTATCATCGCAACTTTTTTAGATTTTATGATGCCAAGATCGCAGTCTTTGTCGTAATAAACAGTGATCGCCATTGTTTTCCTTTTTTTGAAATTTGCGCGCAATTATAGCGCGCATACATTTAAAAATGCTAAAACTTTTAAATTTTAAACTCCAAATTTTAAAATTTAGCCCTAATTTAAAGAGCTAAATTTTATTTAAGTAAAATTATAATTTTTTTGAATAAACTTTACCGCGCAAAGCTAGCAAGGCAAGAGCTATCATAGCAATTACGCTAATATAAACAAAGGTTGGAATTTGAACCACATCACCAGCTGCATAGCTATGAAGCCCGCTAAGATAAAAATTTACCCCAAAATATGTAAAAATAATGCTCCAATAAGCAAACATTGACGCAACAGCAAAAGCGTATTGTGAGTTTAGCGCCTTTATAAAACGCATATGCAACACAGCCGCATAAACCAAAATGCTAATTAAAGCCCAAGTTTCTTTACTATCCCAGCCCCAATAACGCCCCCAGCTTTCATTAGCCCAAACACCGCCTAAAAAATTACCAACTGTGAGCAAGCCAAGCCCTAAAATCATCGCCATTTCATTTATGCGCGTAGCTTCTAAGATATTTTGACTAAATTGAATATTTTCTTTATAGCGATTTTGTAAGCTAAAAAGTAAAAGAGTAAAAATCCCAAGCAAGCTACAAAGCCCTAAAAATCCATAGCTTGCTGTGATTACGCTTACATGGATTGTCAGCCAATACGAGCGTAAAACTGGCATTAAATTTGTAATTTGTGGATCAATCCAGCTAAGATGAGCCACAAAAAGCACACACCCAGCCAAAATAGTACTAAGTGCTAATGAAATAGCAGAACGCCTAGAAAACAAAATCCCAGAAAGCGCAAGCGCCCACGCTATATAAACCAAACTCTCATAAGCATCGCTCCACGGCGCATGCCCGCTAATATACCACCTAAGCACAAGCCCTGCTGTATGTAAGATAAAGGCTAAAATATTTATGCCATAAACTATTTTAAAAATAATATTTAAACGCCATTTGCTTGCCAAGCGAATAAACACCACCGCTAATAACGCTAGCCCAGCTAACAAATAAACGCCAGTAAGCTTAGAAAAAATTTGCAATTCATTAAAAAGTAGCTCAGCTTTTATGTGTGCTTGATTTGGCATAATATTTGCGCCGTATTTTACTTGATAGGCTTTTAAATTTTCTAAGGCTTGGTTTGCTTCTTGCCAGTTGTTATCGCTAATTGCTTGTGTGGCCTTGCTAAAATAATCTTGTAATAAGATTAAAATTTGTTTTTGTTCATCGCCACTTAGCGTGCTAAGAGCTGATGTGGGCGAATGCCAGGTGTTGCTTGGGTCGTTTTGTGCTGGAATTATGCGTAAAAACTCCCCAGCAAAAATCATATACAAAATATTTATTTTTTCATCAATTTTAATAATTTCTTTATCTAGCCGTGTGCGCGCACTTAGTGGCTTGCGATTAGCCTCTTGGCTTAGTGCTAAAAGCTTATAATCGCTGCCTTTATTGCTAAGGCTAAAAAAGTCATTAAAGCTAGCGTAATTTTGGGATTGTGGGATATTTAATAAACGCTTTATCTCATCATCGCTTATTTTAATTATAGGCGTAGCGCGCCATTTACTAGGCAATAAAGTCATCGATAAAATCGCTTCATTTGCGTTCATGCCATCAATGCTAGTGCTTCTGTATAATTTATTTAAAAGCTCATAGCTTAAAGTATCAAAAGGCTTCATACGCCCATCAAAGCTTTGGATTATTAAAGTGCTAGCGATTTTAGCGTGCTGGCTGTTTATTGCTACATCGCTAGCTTTTAGGGTATTTGGCGAAAATATGGCCACAATAAGAGCAAAAAGCGCAAGGATTTTAGGCGCGCTTTTTGGGGATTTTGAAATTTCATTTTTATTTTGCTTAGGGTTTTGGTTTTGCTCTCTTATGCTTTTTGATAATTTAGAAAAACGCGAATGCGGATTTAAGATATTAAAGAAAAAGCCAATCCCTAAAAGCGCGTAGCCAAGATATGTCGGCCATTTGCCAGGATCGCGATTAACTGATAAAATAGTGCCTTGTTCATCTTGATCATAGCTACTTTGAAAAAATCTATATCCACCATGATCTAAAACATGGTTCATATAAATGTGGTAATCATAATCTCCGGTTTTTTCATCTTGGATTTTGACAAAAGAGCTATAACTCATAGGCGAGTTTGACCCAGCATAGCGTAAAAGCTCGAATTTATCAAGCTTTATGCTAAATGGTAATTCTATTTTTATAGGATTTAAAGAAAGTTCAAAATTTACCCCATCAATGCTTGCCATACTTGGCATAGAATTTTCAAAAATCGCTACTTGCTTGCTTTTATCATTAAAGCTAAGCGTGCTAAGAAAAGCATTTTGCCCCATTTGGCCGTGGCTAGCACTAACTAGCTCTTGCTTTGCGCCCTTTAACATTTTAGAAAAAGCAAAATTTAAACTCTCATCAGCGTGCCTTAGCGTAAATAGCCTGGTGTCGTTAAGCTCGTGCTTTGCGTTGTTTTCTAATGTGCCATTTGACATATCAGCCATTTTCATATAGCTTAAATTTTGATCGCTACTAAGATAAAATTTGCCATTTTCTAAGCTGATGTTTATGTAATTTTGTTTTTTACTTTGGTTTTGGTCTTTATCAAAGCTAAACTCTATGCCACCAAGATCGATTTTATCGCCACTGCTAAGGGCTATTTTGCGCGCGTTTTTATCGTTTGAAAACATAATTTCAAGCAAAGGCATAGCATTTGTTGCATTATTTTCTTGCCATTCATAAATGGCATTTGGGACAAATTTTTCATATTTTAAGCTAGCTTTTTTGCCATTTACATCTAAATCTATTTTAAAATCATTACCGCTAAGCTTGGAAACATAAATAGGCCTTGCTTTTAAATAGCTCATACCATCGCTAATAGCGCGCAATTGCACAAAGCTTTGTGCCGTGCCAAACTCACTAACGCTAGCACCATTTCTTATATGCATCAAGCCCTCTACGCCCAAATACCGCGTAATCCCAGCGCCAACTAAAATAAACAAAAAACCAAAATGAAAAGCACAGATAGGAAGTTTTTTAAGAGTAAAAAATCTATATTCTTTAAGATTGTAAATTAAGTTTAGCCCTAAAATTAACTGAATTACTCCAAACCACGCCGTCCCATACACCATAGCCCAAGCCGTTGGCGTATCATAAGCACTTTCAATAAAAGTCGCCGCCCCGCAAGCCACAGCAAAAACCAAAAACCAAAAAGCCGCCCCGGCCATTGATAAAAAGGCGTTTATTATCATTATTGCCCCTTTTTGAGTTTCAAAAATCAAGCATTATAACCAAGCTAATTTGAATATTTTACAAATAAATAACTTTTTTAATTCTACTTTTTTTGATGATATTTTGATAAAAGCTTGAATATTTAAAATTTTAAAGCCTGTTAGGATAAATTTTAATTAAGCCTTGTTATAAAAAGGCATTAAGCTCGTCTATTAGCCCTTTTGCTATGTTTTTAGCCTCAAATTCTTGTATGCGGTGGCTTGCTTTGCTTTCATAATTTTTGCGTAAATTTTCATCATTTAAAACCATTTTCATAGCCTTAAATGTGGCTATTTCATCATCAACAGGCACTAAAATGCCAAATTCATTATCCCCTAAAAGCTCTTTTGCTCCGCTTTTATGCTCACTAGAAATTACGCATTTTCTACACGCTAATGCCTCAATCAACACATTTGAAAAGCCCTCAAAACGGCTTACAAACACAAAGATTTCGCATTTTGCCATATAAGCATAAGGATTTTTTCTAAATCCAATCAAAAGCACATCTTTTTGTAAATTAAGCTTATTTATTTGTTCGTTTAAAATATTTTTTAATTCTCCATCGCCGATTATTACTAGCTTTGGGGCGTTTTTATCCTGCCTTTTTAATCTTGCGTAAGCATTGATTAAAAGGGCGTGATTTTTGCCCTCATCAAGCCTGCCAACGCTTAAAATAAAAGGCTCATTTAAGCTTATTTTTTCATTCATTTTTTCTTTAATTAGCGCGTAATTTATGGCATTTGGCAAGATTTTCATTTTATTAGCATCTATTAAAAAATTATCTTTTAAATCATAAAAAGCCCCGCTGCTATTTGTGTAGATAAAATCAGCCATAGGATAAAGTTTTTTTATCAAAATTTTATTTATTTGATTTTTTAGGCCTTTGTTTTGATAAAGCACGCTTGGCGTGGAGCATTCATTTATAATAAGCCTTGCTTTTTGCCCAAAAATTCGCGCCAAACTCGCAATATAACAAGGCCTATTCATCCAAACAAAATGCAAATCTATTTTTAAATCAAAGCATAATTTTTTATATTTAAGTGCTAAAAATGGCAGTTTTAAAAGCTTTAAAATGCCGTTTTCATAAGGGTTAGAGCGTTCTAAATAATGTATTTTTACGCCTTTTGGAATTTCATAAAAAATATTTTCATTCATTAAGATTAAATGCACTTGAAAATTTTGTGCTAAATGCGCTAAAAGATTGCTTACCACGCGCTCAGCCCCACCAGCACCCATTGAGTAAATAAAAAGAGCCATTTTTTTCATTTCTAGCCTTTTTTAATTAAATCAAGCCATTTTTGATAAATGTTTTCTAATTTAAAATTTGCGATATTTTTATAAGCATTTTGGCTTATTTTTTCATCACAATTTATAGCTTTTTGAATGCTTTTTGCTAGCTCATTTGGGCTAAAATCCTTGCTCAAAAAGCCATCAACGCCATCATTTATTAGCTCTTTTGCCCCATTTGTAGGCGTTGCGACCCTAAGGCATTTATAAAAAATGCTTTCAATCAAAACATTAGACAAGCCCTCGCTTTTAGAGCTTGAAACTATGATTTTAGCGCGTTTGTAAAAGTTTTGAATTTCTTTTATGGAGCCAAGAAATTTTACATTTATATTTAAGTTTTTAGCTAGGCTTTCAAGCTCATTTTTTTTGCTCCCATCGCCTAAAATTTCAACTCTAAAATCCTTTAAATCAGCGATTTTTAAAGCATTTAAAAAAATATCACAGCCTTTGATATCTTCTAACCTTCCAACAAAAATAATCAAATTTTCTTTATTAAAAGTTTCTTGCTCGCTAAATTCTTTATAAAAAGCAAAAGGATTATAGATTATGGCCTTATTTTTCACAAAAGTAAAATATTCAAAATCTTGCTTACTTAAAACGCTAAGACCATTGCTAAATGGATAAAAAATCCGCCTTAAAAGCCCTAATTTAAAGCCTATTGCATCATAACTAGAATGCTCGCTAATAAATATTTTTTTGCCTAAAAATACACAAGAAAATAAAACTAAAATATTTGTGGTATCCATAAAAGAGATGATTATATCGTGCTTTGCGCTAATTTTACGGATTTTGAAAATTTTATATAAAATTTTTAAAATTCTATTTTTTGGCGTTTTTAATGAAATTAAATTTATCTTTGGATTTAGCTCATAAAATGGTTTTTCTTGCTCAAAATATACTAAGCTAGTATCATAAAAATCAGCAAAATGCGAGCTAAGCACACTTATGACGCGCTCAGCCCCACCACCACGCAAATTAGAAATCACAAAACAAATTTTCACTTAAAACACCCCTTTTTATCCCAATTTCTAAGAGTTTAAATACTAACGCCAAGAACTTTGCCTACTTTTTACTTTAATTCTAAGAGCAAAAAAGGTGGCAAATTAGCAAGATGGCAGGTAACCTAGCAAAAGAAAGATTAATCTAGCTTATTTGTTTTGTAGTGCTATGTAAAATGCGGTAAAAAAAGAAAAAAAGCTAAATAAGATTACGCAAATAGTTAAAATTTCCATTTAAAGCTCCTCTAATTCTTTAATTGTTTTGTTTGTTTTAATTTGTAAAAAAATAATAAAGATGCTAAGCACAAGAATGGCTGATAAGCTAGTAAATATAATAACCAAGTATTGATTTTATTATTTTGAGTAAAGTTAAACGCAATTAGAGCGATTAAAAAAGTCATCGCATAATTACGCCAAGTTCTAAGCTCATCTAATATTGTTTTTGTTTTGTCTAATTTACTCATCTAATCTCCGTTTCTTTTAAATGCTTTCTAATTATGATATTTGTAAGAATAAATTATATTATACAATAAATTTATTAAATAATATAATAGATTTTAAAGCCTTACATGCCCCTTAATTTTGTTTTTAAATAAAGTTTTTTCATAGCTATTAAATAATAAAAAATACGCCATCAAATAAGCAAAAAGCAAAAATAAAGCACAAAAAAATATCAAGCTTAGCCAAGAGTTGATATTTAAAATTTGCGTCTTTAACAAGGCTAAAATCGTTAAAATTAAGGCAAAAACCCCAAAATTTCTTAAAAACAAATAAACAAAACTAGAAATTTTAACCCCCAAAATAACAGCAGCATTGACAATATCAAAAACGATGATTTTAAGGCTATAAAGCAAGGCTGAGATTATAAACATCTCCATTAAACCAGCATTAAAAAATTTTAACGCCACAAATAACGCAATCGCCGTAATTAAGCTAAGAATTACCATAGCAAGGCTTGAGTTTTTTTGCTTATTTAAAGCTGGGCTTAGATTTATTAGTAATTGCATACAAGCTAGCAAGCTAGCAGGAATTAGGCTAATTAGCGTAAGATTTGAAATAAGCAAAACCTCGCTTTTATTAAAAGGCAGCCAAAGAGTGTAAAAATCCTTACAAAACACCATAAAAACGGCAATAGGTACAGCACAAATAAAACATAAAATTTTAGAACTAAAAGCAAGCTCAGCTAGCAAAGCCTTAATATTATTTTTAGAATAAAGCTCTATAAAACGCGCCATATACGAATGCGCCACCGCCCCAATAAATGAAACAATAAAAATAACCACAGTCTTTAAAACAGCTCCAAGCCCCATAGAAGCAGCATTTAAAAAGATATTACAAAACAGCAACTCCACGCTATTTAAAATACTCTGTGCTAATAAAGTAAGGCTTGAAAATGCGCCAGCTTTACATAAAATTTTAAGTTTATCAAAGCAAAAAAGATTAAATTGAAATTTTATTTTTGTGTTTAGTTTTTTAGCAAGCAATAAAGAACTAAATAAAATCAAAACGCTAGCAAATAGCGCACTTAGCGGAGCATAAGAGATTAAAGGCTTATAAAAATAATATAAAATCAACATAAAAAATGCGCTAATCAAGCTTGAAAAAGCTTGACGAAATGAAAGCAAATACATTTTATTTTTACTAAAAGCGTGGATGCCCAAAATCCCATTATATAAGCCTAAAATCACATTTAAAGCATACAAGCAAAAGCAAATTTTAACATCCAAGACAAGCCAAGGGCTAATGTGAATAAAATTTACTAAATAAATTATAAAAAATACCCCAAACAAAGCTATCAAAAAGCTAAAAAATATATTTGCAATTAGTGCTGATGTATAAAAGCTTGACGCGCTTAAAATATCGTTTTTATGGTAATTACTAGCTATAAAATGCCCAGCCATCGCATTGCTAAGAGCTGTGAGAATATAAGAGTATGAAATAAGCGAGCCTATAAGGATCAAAAATCCATAAGCCTCGCTCCCAATAGAGCCTAAAATAAAAGGCGTTAGAAAAAAATTTATCCCAAATTGTAAGACAAAAAATGCCACAGATGCAAATAAATTTAATGCCATCTTAGGCTCTAACACCGATTTGATAATATTTAAAGCCAAGTTCTTTTAGAGTTTTTGCGTTATATTGATTGCGTCCATCAAAAATCACAGGATTTTTAAGGCGTTTTTTAATCTCCATAAAATCTGGGCTTCTAAACTCGCTCCATTCAGTCAAAAGCACCAAGCAATCACAGCCATCAAGCGTATCATATTTGCTAAGAGCATAATTTAAAGCCAAATCTTTAAAATAAATCTTAGCCTCTTTAAAGCCTTTTGGATCATAAACATTTAAGCTTGCCCCGCACTGGCTTAATTTACGCACGCATATTAAAGAGCTAGCTTGCCTCATATCATCAGTATTTGGCTTAAAAGTAAGCCCCCAAATAGCGATTTTACGGCCTTTTAAAAGATTAGGCGTGAGCTTTTCATCATTTAAGCATTCATCTAAATTAAAATTTAGCCCAAAATAATTTAAAATTTTTTCAACCAAAACCATTTTTTGGCGTTCATTGCGCTTTTGAACTGCTTTTAAAATAAGCGGATCAAAGCCGTGATTTTGCGCGCTAAAAATCAAAGCCTCCACATCTTTTGGAAAGCAACTCCCGCCATAGCCACATCCTGGATAAATAAAACTATACCCTATGCGCGAATCGCTACCTATGCCTTTTCTTACAGCATTTATATCAGCGCCTACAAGCTCGCAAATATTTGCCATTTCATTGATAAAGCTTATTTTAGTAGCAAGCATTGAGTTTGCGGCGTATTTTGTCATTTCAGCTGAGCGCACATCCATTTTAATTAGCCTATCGTGGCTTTTCATAAAGGGCGCATAAAGCTCAGCCATAATCCCAAAAGCATACTCACTACTTGCGCCAATTACCACGCGATCAGGCTTTAAAAAATCCTCTATGGCAGCACCTTCTTTTAAAAACTCAGGATTACTAACCACATCAAACTCCAAATCCAACCCACGCTTAGCTAGCTTGTCTGCTATAATCTGGCTTACTTTATCAGCCGTGCCAACTGGCACTGTGCTTTTATCTACTATAATTAGCCTTTTTGTCATTAGCTGGCCTATGCTTTTAGCCACTTCAAGCACATAGCCTAAATCTGCTTCTCCATTAGCTCCCATAGGCGTGCCAACAGCTATAAAGCAAATATCGCTAAGATCTAGTGCGTTTTTTAAGTTTGTGCTAAATTTTAATGTGCCGTTTTTAAAGCACTGCTGGATTATCTCGCTAAGTCCTGGCTCGTAGATTGGAATTTGTGCGTTATTTAGGGCTTTTATTTTGTTTTCATCTATATCCACGCAAATTACATCATTACCCATTTTAGCTAGGCAAGCACCGCTTACTAAACCAACATACCCGCTACCAATCATCGCAATTTTCATAGCTTTTTCTCCCATTCTAGCGCGCTTTTAATAATCTCATCAAGATTGTCGTATTTTGGGCGCCAGTTTGTTAATTCTTTTAATTTATTTGCATTTGCTATTAGGCTTGCAGGGTCGCCAGCTCGCCTTGGCGCGTTTAAAATTTTAAAGCTTTCTTTGCTTACGCGCTTAGCAGCTTCAATTACTTCGCGCACGCTATATCCCTTACCATAACCTACATTAAAAATTTGGCTTTTTTGCTCTTTTATAAGATAATCCAAGGCCGATAAATGCGCACTTGCTAAATCCTGCGCGTGTATGTAATCTCTAATACAAGTCCCATCTTTTGTATCATAATCATCGCCAAAAATGCTCATATTTTCACGCTTTTTAGTGATACTTTGGCAAACAACTTTTATCAAATGCGTGGCATTTGGGTAATTTTGCCCTATCAAACCATCAAAGCTAGCACCAGCCACATTAAAATAGCGCAAAATCGCGTATTTAAAATTTTCATTTACCATAGCATAATCTTTTAAAATTTGCTCACTCATCATCTTAGAGCGACCATAAGGATTTAGCGGGCAAAGCTCGCTATCCTCGCTAATTAAAGCAGATTTAGGCTCTCCATAAACAGCAGCCGTGGAGCTAAAAATAAAATATTTTACGCCATATTTGCTAGCTAGATTTATAAGCTTTAAGGTGTTTGTCGTGTTATTTGTGTAGTATTTTAACGGCTCTATCATACTTTGGGCTACTTCGATAAAAGCAGCAAAATGCAAAATCGCCTCAAATTGTTTTGATTTAAAAATTTTTTCTAACTCATTTTCATCGCTTAAATCGCACTTAAAAAAGCTAAAATCGCCTAAATTTTTTAAAATTTCAAGCGTTTTTAAAGAACCGCTAGAAAGATTATCCACCACGCAAATATCGTGCTTTTTTTGCTCTAAAAATGCCCTTAACACAAAAGAGCCGATATAGCCAGCCCCGCCTGTAATTAAAATATTCATTTTTTGCCTTTATTTAATCGCGTATTTATAATAAGCCGCACAAGCTCCTTCGCCACTTACCATACAAGAGCCAAGCGGATTTTGTGGAGTGCAAGTTTTAGCAAAAACCTTACAATCATAAGGTTTTGCCAAGCCTTTTAAAATTTGCGCACAAATACACGCTTTATTCTCACCCAAACTCTCCACCCTACAATCAAAGCGTTTTTTAGCGTTTATTTCATCAAACTCGCTCTTTAAATCCATTCCACTTTTAGCAATTACCCCAAGCCCCCTCCAAGTAAAATCGCAAGGCTCAAAATACTCTCTTACAATGCTTTTAGCTAGTTCATTGCCTTTTTGCTTAACCACTCTTTTATATTCATTATAAACCTCATGGCGATTGTGTAGGCTTTGATGGATTAAATTTAAAATGCTATCAAGCACATCAAGCGGCTCAAAACCACAAATTGCAAAAGGCGTCTTAAACTCATTTGCAAGCGCGCTATATTCATCACTGCCTACTATCACGCTTACATGGCTAGGGGCTAAAAACGCCTTGATTTTACAGCTTTTATCGCTCATTATAACTCTAATTACTTGTGGCACCATCACATGATTTATGTGAAAAAATAAATTTTTAATGCCCTTTTCTAAGCTTTTTTTAATTAGCACCGCGCTCATAGGCGTTGTAGTTTCAAAACCTATGGCAAAAAATATCACGCGTTTTGCGGGATTTTCTAAGGCGATTTTAAGAGCATCAAGTGGAGAATAAAGCGCTCTAATATCGCGCCCTTTGGCGCGCAAATCCATTAGGCTTTGATACGAGCCTCTAACTCTCATCATATCAGCAAGCGTGCAAAATATCGTATTTTCATCATCTGCTAGCTTTATAGCCTCATCAATGCGTTCTCGTGGCAGCACGCACACAGGACAGCCAGGGCCGTGGATAAAATTTATCATCTCAGAGCATAACTGCGGCAGGCCAAATTTCATAATACTATGTGTATGCCCGCCACAAATCTCCATTACATTTAGCGGTTTTTCTAGCTTTTTGCTTTCATTTTTAATCAAACTCGCAAGGGCTAAAATTTTATCCTTATCCCTAAAATCGTTTATCAAATCCATTAAAAACCCTCATATGTGTTAAAGGCTAATTTATATAAAGCACTTGAAATATCTTTATCAAGCGCTTTTAACTCATCATATCTCTTTGTCTTTGTAGCTCTAAGGCGATGATTTCTTTGTCTATTGCGAGATTTACAAGCACAGCATTGCCGATTTGCTTGTATTGTTTTGCCATAGAGCCACAAAACTGCCATTCATCTAGGAAAGATTGAATTCTAGCATTTTCGCCACCTGCAAAAAGCTCTATATTGCTAAATTTCATTTTTTTGCATCTCTTCTAGCCCCATATCGCCATCATCACAAGGGATTTTGCCACTTTTCATATCATCTACTATTTGCTGGTATATTTTTAAGCTCTCTAAGGCGCTTTGTGTGTCGATTTTTTCCATCGCAAAGCCCACATGAATTAGCACATAATCGCCCACTTCGACCTTTTGGCTTATTAAATCCAAACTAACACCGCGCTTAATGCCTAAGGTTTCGACTATGGCAAAATTATTTTCATCTATACTTAAAACTTTTGAAGGTATGCTAAGACACATTTAAAGCCCTTTTTGTGCTATTTTTTTAAAATTTTCAAACAAAAAATCCATCCAAGCATTAAAATTTTCTCCATTTTTAGCATCAAGTGCTAAAATTTTAGCCTGCGGATTAAGCCTAGCAAGCTGATCTTTTACCTCATCAATGCTAAAATCAAAATGCTCTAAAAGCGAGTATTTAGTAACTAGCACCAAATCCGCGCGCCTAAACATCACAGGATATTTTGCTACCTTATCGCTACCTTCTGGCACGCTCAAAAGCACGATATTTAAATGTGCGCCCACATCATAGCTAGCCGGACACACCAAATTTCCTACATTTTCTATAAAAACCACATTCAAATCATTTAAAGGCAAATGCTCTAAGCCAAGCCCCACCATAAAAGCATCTAAATGGCAGCTTTGCCCGGTTGTTATTTGATGAGCGCAAGCACCAGCTTTTATTATTCTGTCGGCATCGCGATTAGTTTCTAAATCGCCTTCTACCACGCCGATTTTCAAACTCTTATTTTTACACGCTTTTATCGTGCTTTCTAATAAAGTCGTTTTGCCAGCGCCCGGGCTACTCATTAAATTAAGCGCTAAAATTCCGCGCTCATTAAAACTAGCCCTAAGCGCATTTGCTCGCGTATCATTTTGGCTTAAAATATTTTGTATTACTTCGATGGTTTTATTTTCATTAAGCGCTGGATTTGGCTTATCTTTGCTTTTATAATCGCTCATTTTTATCCTTTTTTGAGCGCGGATTTTAGCTAAAATATTTAAATTTTGGCTAGTTTAAATTTTAAAATTTAACTTAAAATTTGCTGAAAATTTTTAAAAGCTCTTTTTATTTAATAATCATATACAAAAAAAATGATAAAATTTCGCATAATCTAAACACAAAGGAGAACAATTATGGTAGATATCAATAATGCTGAGTTTTTAGCAAGAATTGAAGATAAAAGCCTTCTTAGCAAGGTTTGCGATGCCAAAAAAGCGGCTGAATTTTTTAAAGATGGTGATGCTGTGGGCATTAGCGGTTTTACTCCAAGTGGCTATCCAAAAATCACAATGCACGAACTAGCCCAAAGAATGCTAAAAACTCCATTTAAAATTGATGTTTGGGGCGGAGCAAGCACTGGCTCACAAATCGATGAAGAAATCGTAGAAGCAGGCGGTATGAATATGAGAATTCCATACCAAACCGGCAATGCCATTCGCTCAGCCATCAATAAAGGCGCGGTAAAATTTGCTGATATTCACCTAAGCCATGTAGCCCAGCAAGTCCGCGCAGGATTTTACGCTGGCAAAAACGGCCCAGATGTAGCAGTAATCGAAGCTTGCAAAATCACAAAAGACGGCATTTATCCAACCACAGCCATCGGCAATTCACCTGTTTTTGTGAGCACAGCAAAAAAGGTAATTGTAGAAATAAACATCTCTCAGCCACTAGAACTTGCTGGTATGGCCGATATTTTTGAATTACCAAATGCCCCACACCGCAAACCAATACCGCTTACAAAAGCTAGCGACCGCTTAGGCACGCCTTTTATACCAGTTGATCCTGCTAAAATCGTAGCCATCGTGCCTTGCGATTTGCCTGATGTTACGCGCGAGTTTAGCCCGCTTGATGAAGCCTCTATAAATATGGGTAAAAATTTAGTGGAATTTTTGAAAAACGAGGTGAAATTAGGTCGCTTGCCAGCTAATCTTTTACCTTTGCAATCTGGCGTTGGCAATGTGGCAAATGCCCTAATAAATGGCTTAGTAAATTCTCATTTTAGCGATCTTAGCGTTTATACTGAGGTTATCCAAGATGGTATGTTTGATTTAATAGACGCTGGCAAGGTAAGCGTGGTTTCAGGCTCAAGCCTAAGCCCTAGCCCAACAGGCCTAAAAAGATTTTACGATGGCATAGATAAATACAAAGATAAAATTATCTTGCGCCCACAAGAAATTTCAAATCACCCAGAAATCGCGCGCAGATTAGGACTAATCGCGATGAATACAGCACTTGAAGTTGATATTTATGGCAATGTCAATTCAACTCACGCCTCAGGCGTAAAAATGATGAATGGCATAGGCGGCAGCGGTGATTTTGCGCGTAATGCTAGCTTAACCGTATTTTTTGTAAAAAGCGTGGCAAAAGACGGCGCAATCTCAGCTATCGTGCCATTTGCTAGCCACATAGACCACACAGAACACGACACACAAATTTTCATCTCCGAATACGGCGTGGCCGATGTCCGCGGACTATGCCCAAAAGATCGCGCACTTAAAATAATACAAATTGCCCACCCTGATTATAGAGCGCAGTTAAAAGATTATTTTGAGCGTGCTTGCAAGGCTTGCTCTAATGCGCAAACCCCGCACATTCTAAGCGAAGCTTTTAGTTTTCACGAAGCACTAGCCAAAAACGGCACAATGAAATTTTAAAATTTTAATTAAATTAAGGCGAAATTTCAAAATTTCGCCCAGATGCGGTTATTTAAAAATACATTCGCTTATTTTAAGGATACAAATGAAAAAATTTAGCCTTTTTGCTTTAATATTTGCCTTGTTTTTTGGAGCTTGTTTTAATGGCAGTGGAGTGCTTGAAATGCCTAGGATTTCTTTTAGTGTGCCAATTAGCGATGCCAAGCATTTCATCACTTTAAGCGTTTATGATCTAAGAAGCAAGCCAAATATCATAGGCTCAGTAAAAAATAGCGATCTAAGCGTAAATGCCAAGGTTAGCCCAAGCGAGCCACTAGCATCGTGGCTAAGAGCAGCCTTAGTGCGAAAATTAAGCCAAAATCAAATAAGCGTCAAAGCAAGCAAAGATGAAGCAAGCGCGAATGTAGAAATTAAAATACGCGAATTTTACGCAAATATCGACAGCATCGGCCAAAACAATATGCGCGGGAATTTCGCCCTAGAAATCATTATCAAAAAAGGGCAAAATTCCACCACCACCTTAAAACTCACCCAACCTATGAGCGATTTTGCCTTAATGCCTGCGATGAGTTCTCTTGAACCTTTCATCAAAGAATTATTACTTGATATGCTAGCAAGAAGTGCCAAAGAAATCGCAAATAACCTCTAATGCGATGTTTGCAGTGTGGGGCGTTTAGCTTTAATCTAATATGCAAAAACTGCTCTAAAATCTTAGGCGAAATTAGCCTACAAAGCCGAATGGCAGGCGATTTAAAGGTTTATTATTTTTATCATTACGATGAAATCAAGCCCTTAATTCTAGCCAAACACAAAATGCACGGTAGCGCACTTTATAAACGCCTTGCAATGCTGAGTTTTACGCCATTTGCTAGGCTTTTGTGCTCTAACTTTGAAATTTTAAACGCAGAACTAGCAAATTTTAACCAGGCCACCACGCCAATCATTAACGCCATCGCCCTTGATGATAATGTAAATACCGGCTATTCGCACACAGCTATCCTTGCGCGCGCTTTAAAAACCAAACAAATCCAGCCAATTTTCAACGCCCTAAAAGCGCAAAATAAAGTAAAATATGCGGGAAAAAGCTTGGAGTTTAGGCGCAAAAATCCGCGAAATTTCAAACTCTTAAAGCAAATAAATGCGCCTGTGATTTTAGTCGATGATATCATCACAAGCTCTCTAAGCATGCAAGATGCGCACACTTGCCTAAAAAAAGCCGGCGTCCGCGTGCTTTTTGGGCTAGTTTTGGCTGATGCAAGATAAAATTATATTTTTTTTAGCACGATTTTTACATTTTCCAAAATAAATGTGCTTTTATTTTCGCAAACCTCATAGCGGATATTTTTAAAATTTTGGCTAAATCCACCACAATTATTTTGGCTTTTATTTTTGGCTTGAAAAATAGGCGCAAAGCTGATTATATCATCAATTAACCGCTCATAATACGCACTGCCAAAAAATTTTTTATTAAAATTTAGCCTTTCATAACATATATTATTTATGCAGATTTTTTCTTTAAGATTTAGCTTTAAAATTGGCTGAGCTAGGTTGTAAATTTCTAATGAAATGCCATTTTTACCGATATTAGCAAAGCCTGCATCATTTATGCGTAAAAGCGGAGATTTAATTAAAATTTGTAAGCTTGTTAGGGCGTTATGTTGTGGGGTTTTTGTAGCACAACCCACAAACAAAACACCGCACGCAACAAGCCACAAGCACGAAATAATCTTTAAAAACATTAACTTACCCATTTTTTGGCGCGCCGTGATTTAAGCATTAAAATTTAGCGCACTTTGGTTTAAGCGTTAAAATTTAGCACGCCGTGATTAGCTTAAAATATTTTAGCAAGACGCGAAAATTAAACGCGCTAAAATATTTTAGCACGCTAAAATCAAGCTAAAACGCTTTTTAAAGGCGAAAGTATAAAATTTTTTGGCTTAATTTAGCTTTATTTAAGATTTTTAGCTGTATAATCACACTCTTTTTTGCTCTGGCCCCTTCGTCTAACGGTTAGGACATCGCCCTTTCACGGCGGTAACACGAGTTCGAATCTCGTAGGGGTCACCACTTCAAACATAAAATTTCAAAATCAAGCCAATTTTTCTAGCGTAAAGCATTTTTAGAATTAAGCAAGTTTTATTGAGTTTTGTTAAACCAAATCTAATGAAAAAGGCTCTAAATTTGTAAGATCTGGCGGGTAGAGTGGGATTTGAACCCACGAAGGCTTGCACCTTACACGCGTTCCAGGCGTGCTCCTTCAACCGCTCGGACATCTACCCAAGCCAAAATTGTAGCATAAAGACGGAGTTTTTAGCCCAAATTTTAAAATTTAGTGCTAATTTTTAATAATCCACCGCTTTAATAACCAAACCCGCCCGCAAACACTAACTAGCGCGCCTGATAGCTTTTTGATTATAAACCCGCCCGCCAAAAGCTTAAAATTTTAAAATTTGCCACCAAAAACACCAAAAACCCCACGCCAACTTAAAATTTCAAAATCCAAGCAACCCAACCACTCACCAAAACTAAAATTTTAAAATTTAGCGCCAAATTTTAATAACCCACCGCTTTAATAACCAAACCCGCCCAAAAAAACCCCGTTCTCACTCGCCAAAGTTTAAGCGGGGCATTATACATATTTAACAACTTTAATCATAATTATTTAAAAAAATTATTAAATTATTCTTTAAAATTTTCAACATCTGCTGACACGCTTTCGCAATTTTATTGCATTTTTAATACATAAAATGGATTTAACACCTCTGCAAATGTCTGATGAATTTCAAATATCGTTTGCTCGTCTATCTTGCCAAGCTTGCGTTTGAACCTCTGGCTTGAAAAAGATTTAATTTGAAAACAATTTACCGCCGAAACACTATCAAGCCCTAATTCCTCGTAATTTTCCAGCTTATAAAAAAACGGAATGTCTTTAAATTTATCCTGGTAAGTCGTAATAGGAAGTAAAATTTTTATATCGTAATTTTTGCCACAGTCGCTATTTATAACTACTGCTGGACGGAGCTTTGCTATCTCGCTACCGATTTTTGGCTCAAAATCCACAAGCCAAATTTCGCCTTGTAAGATTTTATTTATCATAGTAGCCTAAATCTCCACTATCAGCTAACTCTAGCTCTTGTGATAAGATAGCGTTGTCATTTTGGGCTATTTCATAACCTTTTTTCCATTTTTCAAGCTTCTTTTGCTTTTTGTAGCTTTTTACGGCTTCATCGATTACTGCCGACATTGATTTAAAAGAATATGTTACTTGTAACTCTTTTAATATTTCTATTATTTCAGTGTCAATCGAAAAGGTAACTTTTTGCTTGCCTGTTAGTGTCATTTATATTCCTTTGATTTATGTATAAAATATACGGCTATTATACCATAATATTTTACAATAACTAATTTAGCTATTGATTATCTAGCTAGATAGATTATGGCTTAAAGTTTTGTCCCAAATTTTGCCTGGAATTTAGCTATTTTATGCTAACATCACGCCTTTAAGCAAGCAAAACTAAAACAAAAACGCAAGCAAAACTCAAAAGGGCAAATATGAAAATTTTAATCCAAAACGGCACCATCATAAATAGCGACAGCACCATCAACGCAGCACTTTTGCTAGATGGCGATATTATAAGCGAAATTATAAGCGACCAAACAAGGCTAAAACAAGCACAAAGCCAAGCCGACCGCGTAATAGACGCTACAAACAAGCTTATTTTTGCTGGCTTGATTGATATGCATGTTCATTTTAGAGATCCCGGCCAAGAGTATAAAGACGATATTTTCACAGGCTCAGCCGCGGCAGTAGCTGGCGGAGTTACCACCGCTGCTTGTATGGCAAACACCAAGCCAGTAAATGACAATCCACTAATTGCCAAATACATAATCCAAAAAGCAAAAGAATGCGCTCTAATTGACTTACTACCAATATCTGCCATCACAAAAGCTAGCGAGGGGGACAAGCTCGTAGATATGGGCAAAATGCTTGAAGCTGGTTGCGTGGCTTTTAGCGATGATGGCTTGCCTGTTTCTAACTCTGAGGTAATGCGCGCCGCGCTCGAATATAGCGCATTTTTTGGCTCTTTTATCATCAATCACAGCCAAGACTGCTCACTGTGTTGTGGTGGCGTGATGAATGAGGGCCAAACAAGTATGAAACTAGGCCTAAAAGGAATGCCACGCGAGCAAGAAGAAATAATGATCGCGCGCGATATACTCTTAGCTAAGCTTACGCGCGGGCATATCCACACAGCCCACATTAGCTCAGCTTATAGCCTAAGATTAGTCCAGCGCGCCAAAAACGATGGTATAAACATCACTTGCGAGGTTACGCCACATCATTTTTGCTTTGATGAGAGCGAGCTAAACGGCTATGATACAAACTACAAAATGAGTCCGCCACTTCGCACAAAAGAAGATGTCCAAGCTATGCGCGATGGCCTAAAAAACGGCATTATCGATGTTATAGCCACAGATCACGCCCCACACAGCCTTGATGAAAAAAACCAAGAATTTGACAAAGCACCTTTTGGGATTTTAGGGCTACAAACCCTTATTCCGCTTACTTTGGGGCTAGTAGATGATGGAGTAATCAGCCTAAATGATATGGCAAGGCTATGTTGCTTAAACCCAGCCAAGCTCTTAGGCCTAAACGACCGCGGGCAGATCAAAGCCGGCAAGCTAGCAGATATAGCCATCATCGACCCGCACATCACCTACACCTACGATGCGCGCCTAAATAAAAGCAAATCCCAAAACTCCCCGCTTTTTAATAAAACGCTAAAAGGCGCGGCGGTTCTTACCATTAAGCGCGGCAAAATCGTTTATGAAATGCCAAATTAAAAACATTTTGCGCGCCATCATTAGCGCGCTAAATTGCCACAAATCAATCTAGGCTAAAATTTTAAAAAATAAAGGATAGAAAATGCAAAGAGCTTTAAACTATGAAAAATACTTTAATATGACAAAAGAGCAATTAAGAGCATCGCTTGCGCGGGCTACACAAAAAGAAAAAAGCAAAATGGCGGAGTTTTTTAATGAAGTTTTGAGCGATGATGAAATTTTAAATGATAAAAGTTTAAATGGCGAAATTTTAGATGATGATGAAAAATCTTACCCACTTGATGAAGTGCCTGTAATACAAAGAGCAGACGCGTTTTTTGCAAGCTTGCCAAAAAAAGAGCAAGAGCGAATAAAAGCAGAAGTAAGAGCGCAAATGGGTTTAAAATAATGCAAGTAGAGCTTAGAAATTCCGCCATAAAAACGCTAGAAAAAATTGAAAAAGAGAATAAAATAGTATGTGCTCAAATCCGCACATTTTTAAGAGAACTAAGCCAAATTAAAAACCCTTTCACTCTGCCAAATGCCAAAAAATTAAACGCTTATAAAGACCGCTGGCGCTGGCGCATAGATAATTACCGCATAATCGGCATTAAAAGCAAAAATGAGCAAAACCAAGATGTTGTAATTATTATTATTGAGATAGACAAAAGAAGTAAAGATTATAAGAATTTAGAAAAATAATTAAAATTTAGAAAAATAATTAAAATTTAGAAAAATAATTAAAATTTACCCGCAAAAATTTGCCCAAATTTTAAAATCGCGCAAAATTTTTTAATTTTATTTTAAATTCTGGGCGCGAATTCTCGCGCCACGCGACAAAATTAAACCACGCGCCAAAAATTCCGCGTTTGCCAAGAATTCGCGCGCCAAAATTCACTAAGAGCTTAAAAGCCCAAAAAAACTAAAAACCAAATTTTAAAATTAGCCCGCCAAAATTCGCGCGCCAAACCCGCGCCCGCCAAACTCCGCCTAATCAACCCTTGCCCATTTTCTCTCATGCGTAAAGCTAATTATAATATTTAGCTCTTTTTCATCTTTTATTTTATTTTCAATCGCCATTTTTATTTCATCGCGCAGAGTGTCTAGCTCGCTTACGCGCAAATCATTTGCCGCTGGTATTAGCAAATCAAGCACCAAAAAATAAAATCTCCCCTGCGAGCCAACGCGCCTTCTATAATCTATAAAGCCGTATTTATCGCATATTGCTTGCATTATATTTTCTACATCATCGCAAAATTCTTGTGGCGCGTATAATAATAATTGAGCCGCGTTTTTGATTAGCACCCAAATAGGCGCAATGATTATCAAGCTTGAAAGCACGCAAAGTAGCGCAGGATCTACCAAATGCGCCCACGATGGATTAAACCACACACTAAGCCCAAAAGCCACCCCAGCGCCCAAATACAATAAAATATCGCTAAACCACTCCAAGCTATCGACCCCAATCAGCCCAGAGCCAAGCCGCCTAGCCCAATATCGCTCATAAAAAAACAAGCCAAGAGCCACGATAAAGCACAGCACATTAAACAAAAACGCATCGCCTTGCTCGGTTTCTCTCCCGCCATTTACCAAAGCCCCAAGCCCGGTAAAAAAGCCATAAACGCAAATCCCTATCAAAACCAAGGCCTTTAATATATTTATCATATTTTCAAGCCCGCCAAAGCCAAATTGAAAATTATCATTGCCTTGCTTATACACTAGGCGCGCCGTTACCGCTGAAAACAGCGTTAGCACAGAGTTTATAAGCGACACCAAAGCATCAAAAATAATAGCCGATGAATGCGTCCGCACACCAAAAATCAAGCCCAAAATCGCCAAAACTATACAAAAAACAAAAGAAATTGTAAGCACTTTTTGCTCGCGTTTTGAGTTTAGCGCGCGCTCTATTTCATCGAAATTTTCATTATTTGCTGGCTGTTTAAAAAGCTCAGCTTGGTTTAGGTCGTTATTAAATAAATTTTTCATCTTAAATCCAAAATTTTAATTTTTTCGCTTTAAAATTTAAAAGCATTAATGGCAAAATTTTAATTTTTATGCTTTAAAATTTAAATATAAATTTTAATTTTTTCTCCAAAAAATTTCAAAAACAATCGGCATTTTAGCAAATTAAGCTTTATTTTATTTTGTGGCAAAATCACCCCAAATTTCGCATATTTTTGCTAAAATTGCGCCCTTATGGATACGGCACTTTTATTAAATGTTATTTTTGTAGCGATTATTTCAAGCTTTTCACATTGCGTTGGAATGTGCGGAGGCTTTGCTCTTATGCTAAGTAGCAATTTAGCCAAAACCCGCCACAAAGCCCTTTTTATCGCACTTTACCACACGGCGCGCATTTTTGCTTACTGCTTGCTTGGGCTTTGTTTTGGGCTTTTTGGCCAAGCTGTTATTTTAAGCCCTAGCGCAAAAGGCTTTGTTTTATTTGTAGCAGGGCTTTTTATGGTGCTTTTTGGCATTGGATTGCTTGTGCGTGGTAAGCTTTTGGCCTTTATAGAAAATGCCCGAGTTTCACGCTTTATTTTAGGCATAGGTGCTAAATTTCGCACGCTTAATGCGCGATTTCAGCCTTTATATATTGCTTTACTTGGTTTTTTAAATGGCTTAATACCTTGTGGGATTGTGTATTATTTTTTAGCCCTGAGTTTTTCTAGTGGCTCAGCCTTTGAAAGCTTGCTAATTATGCTGATTTTTGGGCTTTGCACCCTGCCTGCGCTCGTGCTTTTTAGCTCTTTTGCTAGCGCATTAAATGCTAAGTTTAAAAGCACAGCCAGCATCGCCATAAGCGTATTTATAGCATTTTATGGGCTTTATTTGGCATTTGATGGCTTTATGCTGATTTAAAATTTATTTATTTTGCCAGCGTTAATTTTGCCTGATAGCTACTACCCAGCCCTGATTTTAAATCCAAAATATTATTGACTTTTTAAAAATTATCTTATAACATAACACAAAAAATAAAAAAAGCAATATTATGAGTAAATATGAAAAACTCATTAAAGATTTAGATTATTATATGAATTTACCCTATGAAATCATAGTGCGCAAACTCTCAGCTGATGAAGGTGGCGGATATTTTGCAAGTTATAAGGATTTTCCTTATATTATGGGCGATGGCAAGAGCGAAGCCGAAGCAATCGCAGATGTAAAAAAGGCCTTTGCGTTTGTTGTTGAAGTAGATTTGGCAGAGGGTAAAACTATAAAAGAGCCAAAACAAAAAACCGATAAATTCTTTAAATGTAACTAAAATTTGTTTATGCTGATTTTGCCCGCGTTAATTTGCCCTGATATACTACCCAGCCCTGATTTTAAATCCAAAATATTATTGACTTTTTAAAAATTATCTTATAACATAACACAAAAAATAAAAAAAGCAATATTATGAGTAAATATGAAAAACTTATTAAAGATTTAGAAAATAATCCCAAAAATGTAAAAATAGAAACAATAATAAAATTATTAGAAAGCGCAGGTTACACAACGCATAATAAAGGCTCATCACATTATCAATTTAGAAAGAGCAAAAAAGATTTGATAACAATCCCACGACACAGACCGATAAAAGAAATCTATGTAAAAATAGCACTAAAAGCATTAAAGGATGAAAAATGAAAGATTTAGATTACTATATGAATTTACCCTACGAAATCATAGTGCGCAAACTCTCAGCTGATGAAGGTGGCGGATATTTTGCAAGTTATAAGGATTTTCCTTATATTATGGGCGATGGTGAGAGCAAAGCCGAAGCCATTGCGGATGTAAAAAGCGCATTTCGTGGAGCAGTAGAAGTTATGCTAGAATGTGGCGATACCATAAAAGAGCCAAAACAAAAAACCGATAAATTCTTTAAATGTAGCTAAAATTTATTTATTTTGCCAGCGTTAATTTGCCCTGATATACTACCCAGCCCACATTTTAAAATTCGCCCGCGCTGATTTTGCGCCAATAGCTACTACCAAGCTCAAATTTTAAAATTTTATGCGCTTATTTTTCTAAATTCTTATACACCCTACTTCTTTTGTCTATCTCAATAATAATAATTACAACATCTTGGTGTTGCTCATTTTTACTTTTAATGCCGATTATGCGGTAATTATCTATGCGCCATCGCCAGCGGTCTTTATAAGCGTTTAATTTTTTGGCATTTGGCAGGGTGAAAGGGTTTTTGACTTGGCTTAGGTCGTCTAAAAAAAGGCGTATTTTAATGGCTGTGTGTAAATTCGATTGTTTGATGTTTTCTAGCGTTTTTAAAACCGAATTTTTGATGGCTATTTTCATTATTTCAAGCCCATTTGCGCTTTAACTTCTGCTTTTAGCTTTTCTTGCTCTTGCTTTGGCAACTTAGCAAATTCCATATCTAATTCTTTTATAATCGGTGCTTCATCAAGCATATAAATTTTATCATCATCATTCAAACTTTTATCAACGCCCAAAATATCAATAAAAAACTCCGCCATTTTGCTTTTTTCTTTTTGCGTAGCCCGCGCAAGAGAGGCTCTTAATTGCTCTTTTGTCATATTAAAGTATTTTTCATAGTTTAAAGCTCTTTGCATTTTGTATCCTTTAAAATTTGCGCAAAATTATAGCCAAAATTTTAAAATTTGCTTAAATTTTCGCAACCAACCAAACCAACCAAACCAAACCAACCAAACCAAACCAACCAAACCAAACCCCGCCCCCGCAAGCTCAAAAGCTAAGCGCGCTTAGTGTGCCAGCTAATAACCAACCAAACCAAACCCCGCACCCCACACCAAAACCACACAAACATTATAATTTTTCGCACATTTGATTAAAATTTTGCTAAAATCACCACCAAACAACCTCCAAATTTTAAACCCCATTAACAATTTAAAAAAAATTTTTATTACTTTAAGTATTTTCTAAGCACTTGCCCCTTATAATTTGCGCCGTATTCGTAAGAATCGCATTCACAGAGTTAGCTTTACTTATCACAGCCTTTTTTTTAAACTTTAATTTTAAATTTAGGCAGCTCACACCCTTTAAGTATCGTTAGATTTTGTGAGACATTTTTCATTAATGAAAGGAGTCTTAAATGGCTTTAACAAATCAACAAGTTCAGCAAGCTTACCTTGCTGTTATCGGCCGCCCAGCAGAGGGAGATGCGGTTGCATGGGCTAGTGTAGCAGCTCCTAATGTTGCTAGTTTAGTAAATTTAATAGCCGCGACACGCAATAATACAGATTTTAACAAAAACAATACCACTTTCGTTGAAAATCTATACATGAATCTACTAGGCAGAGAAGGTGATGAAGAGGGCATCAAATTTTGGAGCGATGCATTAACAGCTGGCACAAGCTTTGGCGATTTAGTAATGCAATTCTCATCTGCTGCTCTTAGCACCACAGAAGATATGTATACTCTACAAAACAAACTAGCAGTTGCAGAGCAAATCTCAACCAAAATCAAAACTTTCACAGCTGGCGTAGCATCAGAAGCTAAACTAAAAAGCATGATGTCAGTTGTAGATGCTGAAACATCTATCGATGATATCCAAGAAGATATAAATAGCTTCATAGGCCAATATGTAAATGGCAAAAAAACTACCGTAAAACCAGGCGCACAAGAGCCTACAAAAGGTAGCGATGAATACGCTCAAACTTACAACGCTACAATCAAACTAGGCGCAGAAGAAGGTGGCGTAAATATCGAAGGTAGCACAACCTACAACGATACTTTAAATCTTACAGTTAAAGGCACAGCTGAAAATGGCACCCTAACAGGCTCTGACATCGGCTCAATCTCTAACCTATACGCTATCAACCTAAACCTAAGAGATTCAAGAATCAAAGAAAGCACCCTAAACACAAAAGACCTTGCAGGTGCTGCTGAGGTAGTTATAAAAGGTAAAAGCAACGATACTTTCACAGTAGATAGCGCAATGACTACCCTAGACACAGGCGATGGCGATGATACTATCAATGTAAATAACAATGTAGATACCCTAAAAGCTGGCAACGGTAACGACACAATCATCGCATCAAATGCGAAAGTAACTACCCTAGACGCTGGCAATGGCGATGACAAAATCACCGTTACAAAAAGCACAATCAGTACTCTAAACGCTGGTAATGGCAACGACATCATCACCCTAGGCGATGGCGCAAAAGTTAGCAAACTAAACGCTGGCAATGGCGATGACACTATTTCAGTAAGCAGCAAAGCAAATGTAGCAAACGCTACTATTGATGGTGGCGCAGGCACTAACTCTCTAAAACTAACAGATGGCAAAGTAGATCTAACTAAAACAACTCTAACTAACATCAGCGCTATTAGTGGCGAGGGCAAATTAAAAGCATCTCAACTAAACGGCATAGCTCTTAATCTTGGCACAGAAAGACTAGACGCAGCTGGCGAAAGCACAGGCACATACGATGCAGCTAAACTAGAAGTAGCAGCAGATAAAGCATCAGGTGCTATCGACCTTACAAAAGTTGCAGTAGCAGAAGAATCAACAGGCCACGAGCTAAACATTACAAATGTTAAAAACTCTTCTATCAAACTAAACAACGATTCTCTTGGCAACTCTGATGACGCTGCAAACACAGACGCCACAAAAGTTACCATCACCGGCACAGCTGGCAATGATGTTATCACTCTTGAGAGCGGTAAAGTAACTAGCCTAGATTCTAACGAAGGTAACGATAAAGTTACTATCGCCTCAGCTGCAAGCGTAAATACTCTAAACCTAAACAACGGCGCAAACACAGTTACCGTAGCTGGTAAAGTAAATGCCCTAACAGCAGGCGCAGGCGATGACAATGTTAATGTAAGTGGCGAAGTAACTAGATTAACAACCGGCACAGGTAACGACACCATCAGCGTAAGCGGTAAAGTAAAAACCCTAGAAGCTGGCGAAGGCGATGATAAAATTTCTGTAACAGCTGGTGAAGTAGATACTCTAAATGCTGGTGCAGGTGCTGATACTATCTCAGTAGCAGCAGGCGCAAGAGTAAAAGATCTAGATGCAGGCGATGGCGATGATATCATAGCTATCACAGCTGGCGCAGTTATCAAAAACCTAAATGGTGGCGGTGGCACTAACACCCTAAAACTTGAAAATGGCGTAGTAGATCTAAGCAATACAAAACTAGATAACATTAACACAATCACAGGTAGAGGTAAAATCCAATCTAACGATATTACTAATAAACAAATCACCCTAGGTAGCGAAAAGCTAAACGCTTGGAATGAAGGCACTGGTGAATATGACATTACCGAGCTAGAAATAAAAGGCAAAGGCACAGCTACTAGCGAAACTATTAACCTAAGCAATCTAAAAATCGCTGCTGGCTCAGCAGGCCATAAACTAAACATTACAAATTTCAAAAGCGGTAGCCTAACCCTAGATGATACTAAACTTGGCAATGCTAGCCAAGATGAATCAGCCGTAGATGCTACTACCGTTACAGTTACTGGCACTGATAGCAACGATACTATCACTATAACAAAAGGTAAAATTAAAGATGTTAGCACAGGCAAAGGCGCAGATGGAGTTATTATAAGCTCTGGCGCAAATGTAGCTACCCTAAGCACAGGCGAGGGCGCAGACAATATCGATATAAGTGGCACAGTAGGCACCATAGACGCTGGCGATGGCGGTGACAACATTGTCCTAAAATCAGGCGCAAATGTAGCTACAATAGATGCAGGTGCTGGTAATGATAATATCGAAGTTGAAAGCAATGTAACAGTAACTACAATCAACCTTGGTGCTGGTGATGATACTATCACACTAAAATCAGGCGCAAATATTCCAGTAACAATCAATGGTGGAGACGGCAAAGATACCTTAACCTTAGACGCAAGTGCTAGCGCAATAGATTTTACAAAAATTACTAAAATCTCTGGCATTGAAGTATTACAACTTTCAGGTGCTACTACTGCTAGCTCAGGTGCGAAAATCAGCTATGATAGCATAAAAGATAACCTAAATCTTACAATTGACACTACCAGTGGTGGTTCAGGCACTTTAACTATCGATACAGGTAAGAACACAGACATTAATCTATCTAACTTTAAGGCTGGTACAAACAAACTTGGAGGATTTACAGTAGATAATGTAAATGCTGGTGATACTGTGAAATTAAACAAAACTGGTGGTTTAACTGAAACTATTCAACTAAAAAGCGCAGCAGGAAATGGTAACGATCCACATACTACTATAACCGGCTTAGCTTCTGGTGATATACTAAATTTCAGCGGAGCGTTTACATCTGGTAGTAGCATATCTGGTTCATTCTCAGAAGTTAGTAGTACCACAACTATTAGCGGTTCAAGTAAAGCATATTTCCTTAAGAATACAGTTAATAATATCGACTTCACAGAGGGCGACCTTGGCAAGGCACTAATTAAGGCTATTAATGATGCTAACTCTTCTATATCAAGCATTAGCATATCAAATAGCGGTAAAGCTATTTTCGCACTTAACTCTGGCGATGGCAATGCTTATCTATTCTCAGTAAGTGCTACAACTTCAGGTTCTCTTTCTTGGAACGCTAGTAGCGGTGCTACTAATAGTGGCGCAGAAGTTAAACTTCTAGCTGTAGTAGATAATACTATCGATAACAACGATAATGTATCATCAGGTGCAATAACATTTGCCTAATCTTTTAGCCTTTATGGCTTAATCTGCTTGCTAGCTTTTAGCTAGCAAGCCCCTTTCATTTTTCATCTTTCATTTTTTCATTTTTTTTATAGATTTTGTTATAATTATTTAAAAGCTACAAACAAGGAATACATTATGGCAAATCAGCCAACAGCTACTATCTTTGCAGGCGTAAATGGCGCAGGAAAAACAACCTTATATTTTTTAGCACAAGAGCAAGGGATAAATTTAGGTTATCGCATAAATGTAGATGAAATCGCTCAAAGTATCGGGGATCATAAAGATACAAAAACCCAAGTTCGCGCTTCAAAAATTGCTATAAAAATGCGTAGAGTTCATTTAAGAGATAGGCTTGATTTCAACCAAGAAACCACGCTTTGTGGAAAATCAATATTAAACCTATTTAATGAGCTAAAAGTAAATAATTATAAAATAAATTTGCGCTTTGTAGGACTTGATAGCCCACAAACAGCAAAAGAGCGCGTAAAAATAAGAGTAGCCAAAGGCGGACACGACACAAAACCACATCTAATCGATAAGCGTTATTATGAAAGTATGCAAAATCTTTTAAAAGTTGTGCCATTGTGTAATGAAATTTTGGTGTATGACAACACTCAAAACTACGAAATAATCGCCAAAATAACAAACGGAGTGTTAGATTTACAAAAAAATATCGCTTGGTTTAATGATTTAATTTCAAACAAAACAACAAAAAACATCTAAAAATTATTTTTAGCTTTTTGGCGGATTTTGGCGCAAATTTGAGCCGAGAATTTAAAATAAATCAGCATAAAGTATTGACTTTTACGCTGATTTTTATATACTTTCGCAGTTTTTACAAAGGACAAAAATGCAAAATTCAGCAAAAATAAGCTTTACCATACAAAACGCTTTAAAAAACGAATTAGACACACTTTCAAAAGATCTTAATATGCCAAAAAGCAAGATTATAGCAAGGGCTTTGGAGCTTTATTTTGACACGCTTGATTTGAAAATAGCAAAAAGCAGGCTAAAAAATCCACAAATCATCAAACAAGACGAAATGAAAAAGTTCATAAATGAGCTATAAATTAGCATTTGATAGCAGAGTTAAAAAGGATTTTGCTAATATAGGCAAAAAAAATAGCACCATAATAATGGAAATTTTAAGCGAGTTTGCTAGGAATTTTAACTACAAATACGAACAAGAGCTTTTAAAAACCACAAAGATAAAGGCTTTAAAAGGCGCTTACGCCGGACTTTATAGGCTTAGAATTGGCTCTTTTAGGGCGATATACACAAAAAAAGATGATGAGTTAATAATCTTGGTGCTAAGAGTAGTGGCTAGAAAAGATGCTTATAAGGGCTAAAAGTTTAAAATTTTGGGCGTTTTTAAAATTTGGTGTGGGTTTTGAAATTTTAAAATTTGGCACGGATTTTTGCGCGCGGAATTCTTGGGCGCAAAATTTTAAAATTTGGCTTTTTGACGGATTTTTGCGTGGCAAGCGTGGGTTGCGTGAATTTGGCGCGTGTGGATTAAAATTTAAAATTTGGCGCGTTTTAAAATTTGGTTTTTTGCGTTTTGGTGCTTTAAACTCTTAGCGGATTTTGGCGTGGCTTGCGCGCAGAACGCGGGGCGCGCGGAGCGTGGCGCGGGGCGTGGTGCGCGAATTCTTGGCGGGCGCGGGTGGCGCGCGCAAAATTTTAAAATTTGGCGCAGATTTTGCGCTATGGTAGAAAAACGGATTTGGGAAGTATTTTTGAAAACGAAATAAACAAGCTTTTAACTGCTAATCAAAAACAAAAGCCAAGTTAAGCACTTTTTACTTGTTTGTCGATTTTCGTGCTATCAATAACATTTTTAACTGCTAATGCAGCTATTAAAAAAAAGCCAAACGCCACAACAATAAGGGCAAAATTTTGTAACATTACAAATCCTTTAAATCGTCAATAAGCCTATTTATGCGTAAATTTACAATCGCAATCAATACAAAATTGTATCACATTTTTATTAAAAAGTTTAAAATTTGGCTTTTTAGCAGATTTTGGCGGGCGAATTTTTGGAGCAGATTTAAGCCGAGAATTTAAAATCAAATTTAAAAATTTGTGAGCTATTTAGAATGTGGCTAAATCATAGCTTGCTGTGCTGATGAAATTATTAGTTTGTTTTTTCTATGGTGTTGTTGGTTGAATTATATTGTGTTTGAATTTCTTTATTTTTGATAAAAATTTCTACAAAAATTTTATTTGCTTTTTTGTGTAAGTTTTGGATAGTGGTGTCTTTTTGTGGAAATCTTTGGCAAACTATGGCTGCGTAGGATTTGACTTGTAAATTTTTGGCGCGATTTACATCATCATAGCTTGCAAGTATTTGCCGATAGGCTGTTGCGATTTTGTTGCCTTTTAGCTCTATAAAAATTTGAATGTCGTTTGTGCTTTTGATGATTAGATAATCGCACTTTTTGCGCTCGTTATTTTGCCCGTTATCAAGCTTGATTTTAGAAAATTCTATGCCGTTTGTATAAAGCCTAAAAATTTTGCCGCTTTCTTGGCAAACTAATTCTTTATTTGGATTCATTAGTATTTTCTAGCTCCAAAAGTTTGTCAAAGGTTTCGCCGATTTCTTCTGAAACTTCATCTATACTTTCAGCTAAAATTAAATTTGTTTGTTTGTCTATAATGCTAAAAACTTCGCCATTTTCTACCTTAAAGGCGTTGAATTTGTTTATGTCAAGCCAAAATTTGTTTGGGATTATGTTTGTTATTTGCTCTTTTAGTTTAGGATTTTTACTAGCGATTTCGTGCGCTAACAAAAGGCAATTTAGCGAGCTAAGCATATAAGGGCTGTGCGTAGAAAAGGCTATTTGGATGGTTTTTTTGGTATTTAAATAAAAACATAAATTTACAAGATATTCTACTAATTTTTTTTGTGCATTAGGGAACAAGCTAAGTTCGGGTTCTTCTATAAATAAACTATATCGCTCTTTATCAAATGTGATATTTTCAAAATTTTTTAAAAATTCATTTGGATTTCTATTTTGAGATTTTGAAAAAATATCTACAATAAAATCGGCATATTTGTTTTGCGTGTATTCTTTGTTTGCGACAAAATAGGTGGATATAAGCTCTATTATAGAAGCGGACTTTATGCCTGATGAGGCGTTATGTAGTTGTGTTTTGGAATTTTTAAGATTTATATAAAGGCGATTTTCTATGCCGTATTTTTCTAGCGATAATTCAAGGTCAAAAATGCTTACTTTTACTTTTTTGTTGGTTTGTAAATGGTTAAAAGATTCCCAAAAATCATCAAAAGTTTTTTCTAAATGATAAGGAATCGCCCCTCTGCGGATTTGGTTATTTGCCAGCATTGGGATAGCAAATCGATCATCGGTGATAAAAGAAATTTTTTCAAGGGTTTTGTTGTTTGTGTTTTGTGGTGAAATTTTTAAAATTAGCTTGTCGTTATAGATGATGGAGATATAAAAATCGCCGATATAATAATGCGCTTGGCTACCTTTAAGGCAAAAATCACTCAGCCCTGATTCTCTAAGCATTTTATCTATGCGAAATCTATACAGCTCTTTTTTAATGCTTGCGTTTTTTGCTATATCTCTTAAAATATTTTTTTTATATATCCACCGAAAAAGCGACAATAGCTTTAAAATCACGCTTTTGCCGCTGCCGCTTTCGCCGATAAATACCATAAATGGCTTTATATCAATCTTTGCCTCAACAATGGGTCCAAAATTTTTGATGATTAAGCGTTCTTGTTTTTTCATAGGCAAAATTATACTTATTCAACATTAAAATGAAGTTTAATTTTGCGCTTGTTTGGGGATATTTGGCTTGATTTTGGATTGAAAAATTGGTGCGGGTGAATTTTTAGCGCAACTTTCGCGCCCAGAATTTAAAATAAAATTAAAAAATTTTGCGCGATTTTAAAATTTGGGCGAATTTTTGCGTGTGAATTTTAATTATTTTTCTAAATTCTTATAATCTTTACTTCTTTTGTCTATCTCAATAATAATAATTACAACATCTTGGTTTTGCTCATTTTTGCCTTTAATGCCGATTATGCGGTATTTATCGATACGCCAGCGCCAGCGGTCTTTATAAGCGTTTAATTTTTTGGCATTTGGCAGGGTAAAAGGGTTTTTGACTTGGCTTAGTTCTCTTAAAAATGTGCGGATTTTAAAGTATGCCGATGGCTCGATATTTTCTAATTTGCTTAAATATTTATCTGCTGAGTTTTTAATAACTATTTGCATTATTTCAAGCCCATTTGCGCTCTTACTTCTGCTTTTATTCGCTCTTGCTCTTTTTTTGGCAATTTAGCAAAAAGTGCGTCCGCTCTTTTAATTGCGGGTGCTTCATCAAGCGTATAAATTTTATCATCATCATTTAAAATTTCACCATTTAAGCTGTTATTATTTAAGCTTTTATTATTTAAAATTTCGCCATTTAAACTTTTATCATTCAAACTTTTATCAACGCCTAAAATATCGATAAAAAACTCCGCCATTTTGCTTTTTTCTTTTTGCGTAGCCCGCGCAAGAGAGGCTCTTAATTGCTCTTTTGTCATATTAAAGTATTTTTCATAGTTTAAAGCTCTTTGCATTTTCTATCCTTTAAAATTTGCGCGAAATTATAGCAAAATTTAAATTAACAAATAAAAGCCTAGCGCGAGAGAGTTTAAGCGGGCGCAAGGCGTGGCGTGGTGCAAAATTTCAAAATCTATCCGCTAAATGCGCGTAAATTTTATAAAATTTCTCTTATTTGCCTTGCGTTTTTGATCCATTCTTTTAGCTCGTCCCATTTTTCGTTTTTAACTAGCTCTTCGCAATGAGAAAATTCGCGCTTAAATGCTTGCATCGCGCTGAGTAGGTTATTTTTATTTTGCCTAAAAATATCGCACCACATATCTTCGTTGCTTTTTGAAATGCGCGCCATACCAGTAAAACTGCCACCTGAGAGCAATAAAATATTGCGCCTATCTTCTTCTTTTAGCGTGGCATTAACTAATGAAAAGCTAATGGCGTGCGGTAAATGCGAGATAAAGCCGACATGGTGATCGTGGTCTTTTGCGCTCATAAAGATGATTTTCATACCAAGATGTGATAAAAGCTCAACAGCGCGCTTTACATGGGTTTCATCGGCTTTTTTATCATCGCAAATTACGACTATTGCGCCATTTAGCAAGGTTTTAAAGGCGGCTTTTGGGCCTGAGTTTTCAGTGCCTGCCATAGGGTGAGCTGGAATAAAATTATCTAAAATCATTTTAGGGCAAGAGTTTAGGATTTTTTCTTTGGCTGAGCCAAAATCAATAATAGTCGTGCTTTTAGGTATATCGCTAAGTTTTGATAATACCGATATAATCGCTTCAACTGGTATGGCTATAAAAATAATATCGCAGGTTTTTTTAATGGTTTCAAACTCTGCTATTTCATCAACTAAGCCAAGTTTTAGCGCGTCTTTTGCGTTTTGAGAGCTTAAATCATAGCCTAAGACTTTTTTTACTAATTTTAAATCCTGTAAAGCAAGCCCCAAAGAGCCACCAATTAACCCTAAACCAATAATGCCGACTTTTACCATATTTATGCCCTTATGCCAAAAAGCCCTAAATTCCAAGCTTTTAAGAAAAAATAAAAGCGGAGATTATAGCAAATTTTAAAGCATAGTTAAAAAAAAATGTGCTAAAATCGGCGATTTTATTTTATTTTGAAAGTTAAATGATGAAAAAATTAGGCTTTTTAGCGGGCATAATAAGCTTTTTAATGCTTTCATTCTTACAAGCTGTAACGATAAATAGCGTAACTTATAAAGGTATGGTTCATCTTAGCGAGCTAAGTGCTAGTGAGATTAGCGGGCTTAAAAAAGGCGCCGTTTTAACTGATGAAAGCTCAAATAAGGCCATAAAAGCTTTATTTGCGCAAGGTTATTTTAAAGATATTTTTATTGAGGAAAATAACGGCGATGTGATAGTCCATCTTAAAGAAAAGCCCGTAATTGCGCGCATTGATATAAAAGGCGTGGTAACAAATGATGAAAAAGCCATAATAAATATAATCGGCATTAAAAAAGGGCAAATGTATGATGAGCGCGCTATAAATCTAGCTAAGATGCGCGTAAGGCAGTTTTATGAAGCAAAGGGCTTTTTTGATACTATCGTGGGCGATGATGTGATCAGCTTAAATGATGAAAATAGCGTTCAAGTTAGCTTTAAGGTAAATCGTGGCGAAAATATCACTATAAAAAAAGTAAATTTAATAGGGGCTAATGTTTTAGATTATAGCGATATAGAGCCTTTTGTGGATAATAAACAAAAAGAGCTTTTAGGCTGGATGTGGGGCTTTAATGATGGGGCGGTTAAAATTTTTTCCTTGCCACAAGATAGCGATAAAATCCGCGAACAATACCTAAAACGCGGGTTTTTAGACGCGAATGTATCGCGGGCTTATTTAAATACTTATTTTGATAGCTATACTGCGGATTTAAGCTATTATATCCAAGAGGGCGAGCGTTATAAAGTGGGCGAAATTAGCTTGGATTTGCCTAGTGAGCTTGATATAAACGCCCAAAAAATCCTAAAAACCTTAAAACTTCAAACCGGCGATACTTTCAACACTCTTTGGCTAAGGCGCGATCAAGAAAAAATAAGTGATTTAATAGCTGATAAAGGCTATGCTTATGTTAGAGTATATCCAAAAACCACGCCAAATGAATTAAGCAAAAAAGTGGATATAAATTATCAAATTTTATTAAATGAAAAGGTTTATATCCGCAATGTAATAATCTCGGGCAATACCGACACGCTAGATCGCGTAATTCGCCGTGAGCTGTATTTGACAGAGGGCAATTTATATAGTAGAAGCGATCTAAAAGATAGCAAAAACGCGCTAAAACGCACGGGATATTTTGAAGATGTTGATATCATAGAAAAGCAAGTAAGCAATGATGAGGTGGATTTAGAAGTAATTGTAAAAGAAACAAATACCGGCTCAATCAGCGGAGGCATAGGATATAGCACGGGTGATGGGCTGTTATTAAGCGCTGGGGTTAGCGAAAATAATCTTTTTGGCTCAGGCTATCAAGGCGCAGTAAGCGTGGATAAAAGCGATGATAAATTAAATGGGCGCATTAGCTTAACTAATCCGCGCGTGAATGACTCGCCTTATAGCCTTGGTGGCTCGGTTTATGGCTATGAATACAAATGGGATGAATACACCCAAAATGCTTATGGATTGTCAGCATCGGCTGGGCGCCAAATAGGCCGTTATACAAATGTTTTTATAAATTATCATGTCCAACGCAATAAAATTTCAGGCCTTGATGCCTTTTATAAAGATGCTGGCTATTTAAATGGCAAGCATTGGAAAAGCGCCATTACGCCTAGCATTTCGTGGAATAATACAGATGATTTTTATCTGCCAAGATCAGGCTTTATTGCTAGCTCGGCACTTGAAATCGCAGGGCTTGGCGGAGATGAAAAATTTGTAAAAAGCACGAATGATTTTAGCATTTATGAGGGCTTAGAGGATTATCTTGGAGTGGATTTAATTTTACGCTATAAGGCTACTTTTAGCTATTTGTGGAATAGCGATGCGAGCAAGCTACCAATAAATGAAAAATTATTTTTGGGCGGATTAGGCTCGGTTCGTGGGTTTGATGCGCATTCATTAAGCCCTAAAAAACGCATTTGCAATCCTATCGATAGCCACGGCTTGATCGTTTTTGGCTGTGAGGACATCAAAACAGGCGGTAAAATGGCATTTAGCAATTCCTTGGAGCTTAGCTTTCCTATAATCAACCGCATTAAAATGCGTGGGCTAGTTTTTGCGGATTTTGGCACAATAGGTCAGGATAAAATCAGCGAAATTCACAGAACTTCTATGGGCGTAGGCATTGAATGGGTTACGATTTTAGGGCCATTGCAAGTGATTTTTGCTAAGCCACTTGATAGTAAAGATGGCGATGATACTAGTAAATTTGAGTTTAGTATAGGTAAAAGATTTTAATGAAAGACCTTCGCATTTTGCTTTTAGAACCAAACGCTGCCGCTAAAAAGCTTGAAACCATTATGCTTAGTAAAATTCCAGGCGTAAAAGAAGTGCTTGCTATGCCAAATGGCATTGCGGGCTTGAAAATTTTATATGAAGATTATGGCATATCTTTGATCGTCTCTTGCGTGCATATGCCGCTTATGAATGGCTTTGAGCTTATTAGAAATTTAGCAGACAGCGGAATGCTCTCGATCCCGGTGATTATGATTTCAAATGATATTAGCATGCACGAGCAAGTAATGCAAGCGGGCGCGTATGAGTTTTTGACTAAGCCACTTAGCCAGGATAGACTAGCTGAGGCCATAGAGCGCGCCGCAAGTATGCTTTTGTAAATTTTAAAATTTCGTTTTATTTTATTTTTTAATGCGCTAGATTTTAAAATTTCGTTTTATTTTGGCGATTAACACGGTAAATTTTAAAATTTCATTTTATTTTTTGATGTATTGGATTTTAAAATTTCATTTTATTTTGGCGATTAAGAGCTAGAAATTTTAATAAGCTGGGCTTGAAATTTTAAATTTTAAGTTTATCTTGTAAGTTGTTTTGCTACAATCGCAAAATTTTTTACCTTCAAAAAGGCAAAATATGCAAGCATTAACCAAACTTTTACACCACGAAGCAGCTGGCGGCGTGATATTATTAATTGCCACGGCTCTTGCGCTGATTTTTCAAAACGGCATTTTATCGCATTTTTATAATGAAATTTTACATTCGCAATTTATTATAGGATTTCGCGGGCATGATTTGGCTAAACCGCTGATTACTTGGGTAAATGATGGATTGATGGCGATTTTTTTCTTTGTGGTTGGCTTAGAGCTTAAAAAAGAAGTGCGCGAGGGCGAGCTTAGCAGACCTAGCCAAATCGCCTTGCCGGCCGTTGGCGCGCTTGGTGGAGTTATCACGCCGGCGTTGATTTTTTGGGCGTTTAACCACTCAAATGAATTCGCGCTTCGTGGCTGGGCCATACCTACTGCTACTGATATTGCCTTTGCTGTGGGGATTATGGCCTTGCTAGGCTCACGCATACCAAGCGGATTAAAAATCTTTTTGCTTACTTTGGCTGTGGTTGATGATTTATGCGCGATTATCATTATCGCGCTATTTTACACAGAGCATCTTTATACAGCATCTATGATGTTAGCAGCAGCTTGCCTTGGGGTGCTTTGGGTGTTTAATAAACTGCGCGTTGGCAAAAAATCAGTTTATATGCTTTTTACATTTTTGCTGTGGTTAAGTGTGCTAAATAGTGGCGTGCATGCGACTATTGCTGGCGTACTGGCAGCATTTTGCATACCTACTGTGGATAAAGATGGCAACAGAATGCTCGATGAGCTTCATGAAGATTTACACGGCATTACGACTTTTTTTATTTTGCCGGTTTTTGCCTTTGTAAATGCGGGGGTTGGCTTGCGTGGCGTGGAGCTTTCACAGCTTGTAAATAGCGTAGGTATGGGCATTTTCTTTGGGCTTTTTGTTGGCAAGCAAGTTGGCGTGTTTATTTTCACCTTTGTTTTCATTAAAATTTTAAAGCTAGGCAAGCTTCCAAGCGGGGCGACTTGGGGCAAATTATATGGAGTTTGCATTCTTGCGGGCATTGGCTTTACAATGTCGCTCTTTGTTAATTCTCTTGCCTACCATGAAAGCAAAGAATTTTTTTATGCTGATAAGATAGGGATTTTGTTAGCCAGCCTTGCTAGCGGTGTGGTTGGGTATTTTTATTTATTTTTTTATGACAAAATTTTTAAAAGCAAACTAGCCAAAAACCCTAAGGATAATGAATAAAATTTATTTTTATTTAAGTTTATTTGGATAACATTCGCAACTTTTTTGGGGATGATTTGGCTTCGACAAGAGTAGCTGAGTCTAGCCGCATGCAGCTTTTGGCATAGCTTATAAAGCCTAAATTAAATTAAACGCAAACAACGCTAATTTTGCTCCTGCTTACGCTAAAGCTGCGTAAGTTCAGTTGAGCCCTGTTTTGCTGGCTTGTCGCTAGGCTGGCATTTTGGGTCATTTATAGCGACTAAGGATTTAGCCTGACGCACTAAACCACGAAAATTTTGTCTTAGTTCTCGCATCAGCCTTGGGAAGTAGGTCGCGTGAATGAAGCTTTACTTCTACTAAGCATGTAGATGGCTTTACGAGGTTATTTTTGGACTGCAGTTCGACCCTGCACATCTCCACCATTTCAGTTTATTTTTATCTATTCTAATTTATTGCGCGTTGTATTCATTAGCCTTAGCTATTTTGCTTTTGCGATGGCATAATTATGCTTAAAAGCCAAAATTTAGTCTTATAAAAAAGCTAAAATAGCAAATATTTCAAAAGCATTGTTTAAAATTAAAGAAAAAAAATATTTTGAAATTTTAAATTAAAAATTTTGAAGTAAAAGCAAATGGCTCCGGATGCTGGATTCGAACCAGCGACCAATCGGTTAACAGCCGACTACTCTACCGCTGAGCTAATCCGGATTGTTTAAAAAAAGATTGGGATTTTAACTAAAATTTTTTTGTATGTCAAGGGTTTTTGTAAAAATTTTAATTATATATTTTAGCGCGCAAAATTACTCACATAAATTTATAAAATCCAAAATTTTTGAAAAATTAAAATTTATGATTTTTTACTTTTAATTTTTCCACGCTTGAATGAAAAAGCACGCTATCGATTTGTATTTCGCATTTTGCGCTTAAAATTTTATCTAAAATGATTATAGGATTTAGGCTATTTTTGCCACATAGTTTTTTGCGGATATGTAGCTCAGCTTTTAGCTTGGGTGGTGAGTATATCAGCTCGCGCACGCTTTTGTAATTAAAATTTGCTAGGTGATTAAAATGCTTTAAACTAACAAGCCAAACCTCATCTTTCCCGTAAAAAATATTTTTATTTTCTACGGCATTAAAGCGCGTAAAACCCTTATTTATATAGCTATAAAATAAAAAATAACTATCCATCACCACACCATCAAAACTCAGCCTAGCGTTTTTTAAACGATAATTTAAAATTTTTACGCGGTTTAACTCGTAATCTTGCTTTAATTTTTCGCATTTTCTTACTTTTTTATAAAGTTTTAGGCGCGATTTTATGCTGGCTGGCTGGGTTTGAGCGCCAAGTGGGCTAATTAACTCCCAAGCTTCATTTTGATTTCTTTGCGCATTTAATGCGTATAAACAGCCACAATAATTTTGGTGGTATAATTTTTCTTTTTTGGCATTATTAAACTGCTCGCTAGTGCCGCCGCCTTTTCTAAAATCTATGGCTAAATATTTTAATCCGTAACGCTCGCTTACACTTTTTAGCGAATTTTCAAGCTGATTAAAATTTTTTTTAGGACTCATTAGCAAGGTTGTTGTGATGGTGCTTTCTCCAAGCTCAATGGCTTTTTTAGCACTTTGATTTACTCTAAAATCAAAACAATACTCACACCGCTTGCCTTTTTCTGGCTCGTTTTCTAAGCCTTTTGTGTCACTAAGCCAAGATTCATAATCGTATTCGCCACAAATTAATGGCACACCAAGTTTTTTACACGATCGCTTAACATCGCTAAAACGCAATAAATACTCACTATATGGATGAATGTTTGGGTCGTAAAAATAAGCCAATAAAGGTTCGTTTGGGTAAGTTTGGCGAAGTTTTTTTATGAAATAATCGCTATCAACGCTACAACAAATATGAACTAACATCTAAAATATCAGCTTTGCTCGCGCGCAAAGCTATTTACGGATTGGAGATTTTTTAGCTTCATCGCTATCTGGATAAGCAACTTTTAAAGTAGAGTAAAATTTATTAGCACTTTGTTTATCGCCTATTTTATCACAACTGATAGCCGTATGATAAAGCAAGCGTGGCATATAAGAGCCTTTGTCGTATAAATTAACGCTAGTGCGGTAATAAGGAATCGCTTCTTTATAAAGCTTTTTTGCATAAGCAATCTCACCTAACATAAAATTTGAATACGCAGGTCTGTAATTTTTTTGTATTAAATACTCAAAAGCCGCTTTTGCATTATCGTATTTTTTAGCATCAAAATTCTTTTGGGCGCTTTCAAATACAGCACTTGCTGGCATAGAAGCGAAATTTTCATTGTTTTGGCTAGTTTTGTTAAGCTTTGGCTCAGCTTTTTTAGCCTTTTGGCTTTCTTTGCTTTGTAGGGCAGTAGCTAGTGCGGTTACGGCTTGGGTTAATTTATTTAGTTTTTCATTTTGTTCAAGCTGTGCTTTTTTAAGCTCTAAAATTTGAGTGTTTATGTCGTTTGATAGCAAGCTTTCTAAATCATTTAAGCGGATATTTAGTTTTTGATTATTTGCGCTAAGACCATCAACTACCGAGCGAATGCCATCTATGCTTTCTTTGCTAGCTTTGATTTCAGCATTTAGTGCCTCTACATTTTGAGTAGTGCCGACACTGCTTGCAAGCCCATCAAACACAGAAGTTTCATCGCTAAAAAGATGACTTGCAAGTGTAGCTACTAATAAAATTTGTATAAATCCTAAGCTTCTCATTTGCTTATTGCATTACCTTAAACTCATCACGGCGATTTTGCGCATCGCAAGATTTTGAGCGTTCGGTACATACTGGCTTGCTTTCGCCATTGCTAGCTATGCTGATGCGAGATTCATTTACGCCTTGGGCTACTAAGGCTTCTTTGGCAGCTTTTGCGCGTTTTACGCCAAGAGCGTAATTATACTCATCAGAACCCCATTCATCGCAATTACCTTCTATTAAGATAGTAAAAGCACTAGCATTGTTTTGGTTAAAAAGTGCGGCATTTGTGGTGATTGCGTTTTGTTGATCGGCGCGAATGCTAAATTTATCAAAATCAAAATATACATTTTGTAATTGGTTTTGAATGCCACTAAGTATGCTAGCTACATCTATGCTCTCTATGTTAGAGTTATCATCTGTGTTGGTTGTGCTTGTGCTTGGAGATTTTGAGCTACAACCAGCCATAAATAAAGCAGCAATTAAAGCTGAAACAAATGCTAATTTTTTCATGTAAGACCCTTTAAAAGAAATTATAAGCGCGGATTATATCACAAAATTTTCTAATATCAATTAAAAAGTTCAAAATTTATAGCTTAATTTTTGCTAAATTTTATAAATTTTATTATTTATTGCTTTATTATGCTTTTAGAATATAAAATTTATAAAAGGCGAACTTTAAAAGCCGCCGCAGTTATAAAAAGCTATAAATTTTAAATAAATCACCAATCAATTGCTTGTAATTTGCCTATATTAAGCGCAAAAGCAAAACTTTTATTTTCATTTACGCGGATTATCCCTAGGGCGCTTTGCGCGCCTGAATGCTTGATATAAACAATGCTCCCGCCATCACTTGAAAAGCGTGGTGAGGTATTTATGCCAGTTGCTGTTAGCTGGCGGATATAATCGCTTTTAGTAGAGATTAAGTAAAGATTAAAGGTTTTTTGAGCGAACTCGCTGTTGCTTTCACGGCTAGAATATACAATATAATTTTGCCAAGTTGAGATTGAGTTATTGTTTTTGCCGTGATATACTAGCTGCTCTACTGCTTTAGCATTTAAATCAGTAGCAAAAATATTTGGCGCACCCATTCTATCGCTTACAAAAACCACGCGCGTGTCATTTTCTATAAAATTTCCATTCACATCAATTCCACTATAATTTGTAATTTTAGTGCTTGAGCGAGTTTTTAAATCATATAAAAATATATCGCTTTGATCTTCTGGTGCCATTGTTAGAAGTAGTTTTTGTCCATCAGCGCTTACATCGCTGGCTACAACCATACCTTGTGAGCTAATTATGCTCATTTTTTTACCGCTTGCTAAATCATAACGAAATAGCGTAGGTTTGCCCTTTACATAAGAAGTGTAATAAAATGCGCTTTGCTCGGCATTAGCCCATTTTGGAAAAATATTTAAACCGCCACTTAAAATTACATTTTGGTAGGTTAGAGTGTAATCAGCTATGATTATACGACTAGTACCAGGACTTGTGTATTGAGATATCAAAATGCTCTTATCCATCCATTCAATCGGCGAAAGATTAAGAGAGCGAGCTATATCAGCTACGGCGCGATGGGAGATAAAAGGCCATTTAACCACATCTTTTTGGCTATAATTTGCCTCAAAACGCACAGCTCCATCGCTTACATTCAATAATTTTACATGCAAATTTAAATAATCAATCCCGCCACTTAAAGCATATCTAAGCACGAATTGTGGGGAAGTTGCCGTAATTTGCGCAGAGGTTAAGGGGCTATCCATGGTGGTATTTTCATACTCTTGTATTACCTCAAAAGCTGAACCTACTTTTAAATCTCCCTTAATCATTCGTAAAAAACGCTCTTTTATATCATCGCTAGCAAAATTTAAAGTAGCATCTTGAATCATTATCTTAGGCAAACTCGCACCGCGATTTACCACCTCAATAGTAGCATCTGCGCCAAATAAACTAGCCACAAAAGCTAATAAAATTAAAATTTTTTTCATTTTCACTCCGATTTTATTGAAATTTCATCATTTAATTTATCGCTTAATCCCACCGTAAATGTGAGCTTTTGCCTATTTGGCGGGATAGGAAAATTAACAAATTTTAAATTTTCAAGCAAATCTCGCGCTTTGCTTTGAAACTCTAAATCATAAGAGCGTGTAATAAAATTATAAGCTAATAAACGCCCATTTTCATCAATGCTCAATCTTACCACTACTCTATCGTTTGTATTTGTCCTATATCGTTGCCAGCGCGATTCTATAAGCCTAGTAACTGCGCCATTAAACTCATCAAACTCGCCTTTAAGCCCGTGTTTTGGGGTGCGAATCTTATCAGAATCTTGCAAGGCATTTATTTTATCGATGGCAGTTTGTACGGCAGCTGAGTTTTGCTTAAAGCTTTTTTTATTGCTTTGGACGGCCTTTTTAGGCTCTGGGTTTTGTTTTATTTTTATATCATCAAATAACGATTTGGCAGATATAGGCTCTGGTTTTGTTATCGCAAGCTCGTTGCTTGCTTGCGTGGCTTTATTTGTAGTTATTTGCTCTTGTTTTTTTGCTATTTTTGCTTCTTTTATTTCATTTTGATCTTTATTTGTTATTTTTGATTTTGGCGACATTATGGTATCTGCGCGCTCAGGGCTAATTAAAACAACATCCATAAAAGCATCTTTTGTATCAGTATAACGCTTAGTAGCACTCATCGCATCAGCAGCTTTATAAATAATAAACCCCCCAAGAGCGATATATAAAGCAAGCGAAATAATAAAAGCGTTAAAAGTAGGAAAATATACATTTATCATTTGGTTTCTAATGCCACATTTGTATAGTTTGCGTTTTTCACACTTCTTAACACGCTCATCACATCGCCATAATTTAAAGCTTCATCAGCCTTTATAAAAACTGGCGAATCTACTGCGTAAATACTATTTAATTGAACTAATTTATCAGCTAGCAAATTTTCATTTAAAGCAAAATTTTCATTATTTATATACACTCGCTTTTGCTTATCTACTCGTATGGTTAGGGCTTTTGGGCTGTCTTGCTTGTTTTTGCTTTGCGTGCCTTGTGGGACTGAAATTTTTTCTTCATAAATCAATGCTGGCATAGCAACCATCAAAATAGCTAAAAGCACAAGCATAATATCAACAAGAGGCGTGATATTTAATTCAGGCTTTTCATCATAATTTATCATGGTTATAGCTTAATAGCACATTGGCTTCGCGCTTGATAATGCTTACTATTTCAAAGGCTTTTCGTTTTATCATTAAATTAAAGCTATACGCAGGAATTGCTACAAAAATACCACAACCTGTAGCTACTAATGCCTCTGAAATAGACAAGGCTATGGCATTTATGCCACCAGCTGAGGCATCAAGTCTAGCAAAAGTTTCAAGTATGCTAACTACCGTACCAAAAAGCCCTATAAAAGGCGAAGTAGAAGCCACAATAGCAAGCAAAGTCAAACCGCTAGTAGCCTTTGACTCAGCCAAGCCTATATAAACTTCTAATTTTTCTTTATTTACTGCTTCGGTGCATTTTTTTAAAATCGAGCTTGTGTTTTCTATCTTGCCGCCCATCAAAACGCGCTCTAAGGCTGAATTTTCACGCACTTGCCAAGCGTTAAGTCCTACATAACGCGATAGCAAGATAGTAAAACTCATCACAAAATAAATCGATAGCCACGCCAACACTATCCAGGTGATAATGCTAGAATTAGCCAAAAAGGTTAATGCGTTTTGCAACATTATTTATGCGCGCCTGATTCTAATTTAGTCATGGTAACTTTTAATAAGTTATCATCATAACCCATTTTGCTTATTAAGGCTTTTGCCTTTTCAAGCGATTTAGCAATAGCACTATCATCAGCACCACTTATTAGCTCAGCGCCCTCAGCTAACACCTCTACTTTATTTTCGCTTACTTCAACATAACCAGAATCCACAGCCACCATATCATGGCTATCATCTTGATTTTGTATATCTATAACACCAGCACCTAATAGCGTAACTAATGAAGCATGCCCTGGTAGCACGCCAAATTCGCCTTCGCTACCAGGCAATACAACGCTTAGCACATCATTTGAAAATATCATCCCCACAGGTGTTACTATTTCTAAGTGTATGCTTTTCATCGCTTATGCCTTTAATTTTTCGGCCTTTGCCACAACCTCTTCTATATTGCCTACCATATAAAAGGCGTTTTCTGGCAAATGATCGTATTTACCATCTAAGATTGCCTTAAAGCCGTTTATTGTTTCATCTAAGCTTACATATTTACCAGGGCTGCCTGTAAATACCTCAGCTACGAAAAATGGCTGAGATAAGAAACGCTCAATTTTTCTAGCGCGATCAACGATTTGTTTATCTTCTTCGCTTAATTCGTCCATACCTAAAATAGCGATTATATCTTGTAAATCTTTGTATTTTTGTAGCACGGATTGAACGCCACGAGCTACTTTGTAATGCTCTTCGCCTATAATTTGTGGATCAAGCACGCGCGAAGTAGAACCAAGTGGATCAACAGCAGGATAAATGCCTTTTTCAGCTATCGCACGGCTTAAAACAGTAGTAGCATCAAGGTGGGCAAATACAGTAGCAGGCGCAGGGTCTGTCAAGTCATCAGCTGGTACATAAACAGCTTGAACAGAAGTAATAGAGCCTTTTTTAGTAGATGTTATGCGCTCTTGGAGTTTGCCCATTTCAGTAGCTAGCGTAGGCTGGTAACCAACAGCTGATGGTATGCGACCAAGAAGCGCTGACATTTCAGAGCCTGATTGAGAAAATCTAAAAATGTTATCAATAAACATAAGAACATCTAGTCCCATTTCATCACGAAAATACTCAGCCATTGTAAGTCCGCTTAAAGCTACGCGGTTTCTTGCGCCTGGTGGTTCATTCATTTGGCCATAGCATAGGGCAACTTTATCTAAAACGCCAGATTCTTTCATTTCATTATAAAGGTCATTACCCTCTCTTGTGCGCTCTCCAACACCAGCAAATACAGAATACCCGCTATGAGCGTGCGCAACATTATGAATTAGCTCCATAATAATAACCGTCTTGCCAACGCCTGCACCGCCAAATAATCCTACCTTACCGCCTTTTGCATAAGGGGCTAGCAAATCTACTACTTTAATGCCAGTTTCAAAAACTTCGCTTTTTGTGCTTTGCTCATCAAAACTAGGTGCTTCGCGGTGTATGCTCCAACGATTTTTAAAATTTCCTTCTTCGCCCTCGTCTATCACATCGCCCGTAACATTAAAAATGCGCCCAAGCACCTCTTCACCTACTGGCACAGTAATAGGACTGCCAAGAGCAGTAGCTTCGTTTCCACGCACCAAACCATCTGTCATATCCATGGCTATTGTGCGCACGCGATTATCCCCTAAATGCGCTGCTGTTTCTAAAACTAGCTTGCGCGCTTGCCCTTCAAAGTTAAAATTAACTTCGATAGCTTCGTTAATCTTTGGCAGGTAATCTTGAAAATCCACATCAACTACCGGACCAGTGATTTGGCTAATAAATCCCTTCATCGTAACTCCTATAAAATTTACTTCTTAATCTTTTTTATACAAATTTTAAAATTTCTGCTTTAAATTTTAAAATTTTACTTCATCGCTTCTACACCGCTAATAATTTCTATTAGCTCTGTGGTGATTGAGCTTTGGCGAGCTTTGTTATAAGCTAAATCAAGCTGCTTGACCCTAGCTTTTGCGTTATTGCTTGCATTATCCATCGCTTGCATTCTAGCGCAATGCTCAGCTGCTAGGCTATCAATCAATGAAAAATACATACCGTATTCTAAATATCTATTCACCAAGGCGCCTATGATGGTGTCGTGCTCGTCATTTGGTTCGACCTCCATTAAAGAATCAAAATCCTCTTCTTGTGCGCTAAATTTTGGTAACTCTACTGGCAAAATATCATTTATTCTAACTTCTTGTGAAATCATATTTTTATAGCCATTGTGGATTAGCACTATTTTATCGGTAACGCCAGCTTCAAAATCTTTAATAGCCTCACTTATAACCTCAGTAGCCTTTTGTGGCGTTGGTGCTGAACTTACGCCCTTGTAACTTTCTAAAATATCAACACCTTGAAAGCTAAAATATTCTATACCCTTTTTACCGACAGCACGCAAGCGGACTTTTATTTTTTGGGCTTTGTATTCTTCGATCATATCGCGCACGGCGCGGATAGTGGCCATATTAAAACCACCGCACAATCCCTTATCAGCAGTAACAAATACAATATCAACCTTGCTAACAGGGGCTTTTATATCATAATATCTAGGGTTTTTAATAGCAAAACCATATTTATTTATTTTATAAGAAATTTCACTTAAAACTTCTTTGATTTTTTGAGCATACAGCCTTGAACGCTTAGCGGCTTCTTCGGCTTTTTTAAGCTTAGCAACCGATACAAGCTTCATTGCGCTTGTAGTTTTTTGCGTATTTTGAACGCTCTTAATCTTTCTTTTTATATCTTTTAGATTAGCCATTTTTTTGCCTTATTCAGCACTAAAAGTAGCCTTAAACTCGCTAAGAGCTTTATCAAGCTTATCTTGTGTGTCTTTTTCAACAGATTTTTTACTTCTAATTTGTTCAAACACATCAGGGTATTTAGCCTCTAAATATGGATAAAGTTCAGCCTCAAATTTAGCCACTGCACTAGCTGGTATATCATCTAAATAGCCATTTGAACCAGCATAAATTAAGACCACTTGATTTTCTACTGGCAATGGATTATAAGGTGGTTGTTTTAAAACCTCAACCATTCTTTGACCGCGCTCTAATTGCTTGCGGCTGCTTTCGTCAAGGTCGCTAGCAAATTGTGAAAACGCTTGAAGCTCGCGGTATTGCGCTAATTCTAAGCGTAAGGTGCCTGCTACTTTTTTTATGGCTTTTATTTGAGCTGAGCCTCCAACACGGCTAACTGAAAGTCCCACATTGATCGCTGGGCGCACACCTGAATTGAATAAATCAGTTTCTAAGAAAATTTGTCCATCTGTAATAGAAATAACATTTGTAGGGATATACGCTGAAACATCGCCTGCTTGTGTTTCTATAATAGGCAATGCCGTTAAGCTACCTGCGCCTAGTTTATCATTTAGCTTACTAGCTCTCTCAAGCAATCTTGAATGCAAATAGAAAACATCACCAGGATAAGCCTCACGACCTGGAGGACGGCGTAAAATCAAGCTCATTTCACGGTAAGCCACAGCGTGTTTGCTTAAATCATCATAAATAATTAAAGCGTGGCGTGAATTATCTCTAAAATACTCGCCCATTGTAACGCCAGCATAAGGTGCTAGGTATTGAAGCGCTGCTGGATCGCTAGCATTTGCTGCTACTACGATAGTATAATCCATAGCGCCATATTCTTCTAATTTTTTAACTACTTGGGCTACGGTTGATTGCTTTTGGCCGATAGCCACATATATACAAATAACATCTTGGCCTTTTTGGTTTATGATGGTATCAACTGCTACGGTAGTTTTGCCAGTTTGGCGATCGCCGATGATTAACTCCCTTTGTCCTCTACCAATTGGCACAAGTGCGTCAATGGCTTTTATGCCAGTTTGAAGCGGTTCATGCACGCTTTTTCTAGCCATAATGCCTTTTGCTTTTTCTTCAATAAAACGGCTTTCGGTAGCATCGATAGGCCCTTTTGCATCAAGTGGCTCACCAAGGGAATTTACCACGCGACCAATCAAGGCATCGCCAACAGGCACACGAAGTAACTTGCCCAGGCGTTTTACACTAGTGCCTTCTACTATTTTATCGGCCTTGCCTAAAATAACCACGCCAACGCTTGATTCTTCAAGGTTTTGTGCTAGGCCTTTTTCGCCGTTTTCAAACTCCACCATCTCGCTAGCCATTACATTTTTTAGACCATAAACTCTAGCGACTCCATCTGCTACTGAGATAACCTTGCCGGTTTCTTCTACATTTATACTTAGATCATAGCTTTGTATGCGTTCTTTGATTATGCTACTAATCTCATCTGCTTTTAATTTTGCGCTCACGCTCTCTCCTTATTGAATTGCTTTTAATATATATTCACTCAATTTTGCTTTAAACAAGCTCATAGAAAAGCTCGCTTCAAAGCCTAAATCACTTAATTCTATTTTGATACCATCGTAATTGGTTTTTTTGCTATCAAAATTTATATTTGCATTTAATTTTTTTGAAAATTTATCTTCTAATTCTTTTTTATTAGCTTGACTAAGTTCAAAAGAGCTATAAATTACGCCCTTAAATGCATTATCTTTTAAGGATTTTTGATATGAAAATTCTCTATAAATATGTGGCAAAATCTCTAATCTTTTAGCAGTCGCTAAGGTGTATAAGAAATTTTTTAATTTTTCATTTGTGCTATCGGTTAATGAAAAAACAAAATCAGCCTTAGCCTTAGCATTTAAGCTAGGCAAAATCAATATATCTATAAATTTTTCTATCCCAAAGGCCGAATCAATCTTGCCAAGAGCTTCATTTATCTCATTTAGCTCATTTAATTCTAAGCTTTCAAGCAAGGCTTTTACATATTTTTTGGCTATTACTTCATTCATCAGCTTACCTTTTTCTTAATTAAATCAACCAAGCCTTGCTCGCTAATTTTGATGCTAGTATCACTAAATGCTTCTTCAAGCACATCGCTTACTATTTTTCTAGTGCTGGCACGGCGCGTAAATTCTTTTTGTTCTTCATAACTATCATACATTGAAATCAAACTAGCTTGGGTATCTCGCTCTATTTTAGTGGTTAGTTGTCTAGCCTCTATGCGCGCTGTTTCTATCAATCTAGTGGCATCTTCTTTGGCTTTTGCTACTTTTGATTTAGCAAACTCTTCTTTTGCTCTGGCTTCTTCTATTTTTTTGCGGGCTTGACTTAGATTTTTATCTATGCCTTCTATGCGCGCTTTATAGGCGTTTTTAATAGGATTTGCTATCAAATAATACAAAATTCCAGCAAAAAGTAAAAAATTTATCGTTCTTGCTAAAATATCATAATCAGGCTCACTTTTAGCACCGGCAGCTAGCAAAAACGCAGGTAAAATCAATAAAAATAATTTTTGCATTTTTTGTCCTTATAGTTTTGAAAGAGTATTTTTTAAACTTTCTCTAATTGAAGGCAAATTCGCACTAAGCTCGTTTTTTAGTGCTTCTTGCTCTTTTCTTAAAGCAAGCTCAAATTCTTTATAATCATTTTCTAATTCGCTTTTTCTAGCTTCTATACAAGCCTTAGCGGCTTCGTTGGCCTTAGTAGCGGCTTCTTTTTTGATTGCTAGCATTTGCGCTCTGGCATCTGCTAAAATACTAGCGGCTTCTTCATCGTATTTTTTGATGTCTGCGCCATATTTTGCTACCTCGCTTTCTTCTTTGGCTATATGTGCGTTTCTTTCATCTACAAAACCTAAAATAGGCTTATATAGTATATTATTTAGCACGAAAATAAGTCCTAAGAAAATCACTACCGTAAGCGATAATAAATAAGGATTAACTTCAAGCATTTAGAGCCTTTCTATTTGATTTATATTTTACAACCATTAAAATTTAGAAAAAAATTGGCGCATTCTACTATATTTAAAACTAAACTTTTCTTAATTTATCAAGTAAAATTTTAACTTCGCTTACATTTTCAAAATTTATGCTTAATTTTTTACCAGAATTTTTACTCTCAAAACCTAGATCACAAAGCCTATCTTTTAGCCTTTTTACCGCTGTTTGAAGCTCATTTGAAATCCCGCTTTTATCTTTTAATTTCTTGGCTAAATTTTCTGTTTCTCTCACGCTTAATTTTTGTCCTAAAACGCTAGCGACTATTGTTTTTTCATCTTGTTTATCAAGTCCGGCTATAATTTTTGCATGACCTTGCGAAATTTTACCGCTACTTATTAGCTCTTTTGTGCGTTCATCTAGGTTTAATAAGCGCATTGTGTTTGTGATTTGTGTTCTGCTTTTTTTAACTAAATTTGCAAGTTCTTCTTGTGTGATGCCGTGTTCTTTGATGAGTTCTTTATAAGAATTTGCTAGTTCTATTGGATTTAAATCTGCGCGCTGAATGTTTTCTATTAGTGCTAATTCGCGCAAATTTTTCTTATCGATTTTGGCTACTACTGCTTTTATTTCTTCCCAGCCCAGTTGTTTTGCAGCTCTTAATCTTCGCTCGCCAGCTACTAGCAAATAACCATCATCTCGCTCAACCACTATAATAGGCTGGATAAGTCCGTGAGTTTGTAAGGATCCAGCTAATTCATTTAAACTATTTTCATCAAAATCTTTGCGCGGTTGGCAAGGATTTGGCGCAATAGCTGATATTGGTATTAGCGTAACTTTATCATTGCTATATTCTCTATCATAATCAAACGCCGCATCGCCTAAAAGTGCATCTAAACCTTTGCCTAATTGTGATTTTTTTGCCATTTTAACTCATTATTGAATATGCTAAATTTTGATAGGCGATAGAGCCTGTCGATTTTATATCATACAAAATCACCGGCTTACCAAAACTAGGGCTTTCAGCAAGCTTTACATTTCGCGGGATTATGATAAATCCATCATCATTTCTAAATAATTTATTTTCAAAATGCTTTTTCAAATCCAAAACCGTTTCTTTTGAAAGGTTATTTTGCGCATTATACATAGTTGGCAAAAAGCCTTTGATTTTTAGCTTTTTATTGATGGTTTCTTTTACTATTTTTATGGTATTTAAAATTTGTGCTAAGCCTTCGAGTGCGTAAAACTCGCATTGAATAGGAATTATCACAGAATCGCTAGCACTTAGAGCATTTACCGTCAAGCTCCCAAGGGTTGGCGGGCTATCGATGATAATATAATCATAATTTTCAATTATTTCACTGATTTTTTCTCTTAAAATTGTTTTGTAGTCTTGCTCTCTTTGGCTAAATTCTTGCTCAATACCGACAAGGCCGATATTTGAAGGTGCTAAATCAAGTGTGTAGATAGCAGTTTTAAGGATAATTTCACTTAATTTTTTACCGCCGGTTAATACATGATAAATATTAAACTCATAATCCCGCCTGCTAAAACCAAGCCCTGTTGTAGCGTTTGCTTGCGGATCGATATCGACTAAAAGCACGCGCTTTTGAGCCACTGCCAAGCTAGCGGCCAAATTTACAGCGGTTGTGGTCTTGCCGACACCACCTTTTTGGTTTGCGATAGTTATTATCTCACTCATCTTGCTGAAAATACCTTTTTATTGTCTATTATAATTGAACCATCATTTTGTAGTTCTGCGCGCGCCATAGAAAGCTCTTTGCCATCAATATGAACGCTAAAATTTTTACAAAGGCTAAATTGTAGCGAGTATTTGCTTAAAATCTCTTTCCATGAGCGCAAATTTTCTAAACTTTTTAAAAAACCTTGCGCTAGGGTTTTTGCGCTTATTTGAATATCTAAAACGGCGCAATTTTGCGGTGCGTTTATTAGATTTATTCCTATTCCACACACAAAGGTGCCTTTTAATTTTGTAGTGATTATGCCACCTAATTTTTCTTGCCCTAAATATAAATCATTAGGCCATTTTAACCAGGCTTTTGAGCCAAGAGAATTTAAATGCTCGCACATTAAATAAGCAAAATAAATGCTTGCCGAACTTATAGGCAAATCGCTTGCTAGCTCATTTGCGTTTAGGGCAAAACTTAAATAAAAATTATCTTTTTGTCCTTGCCAAGCATTATCGCGGCTGCCAACCCCAGCACTTTGAAATTGAGCTAAAATCGCAAAAGGCGCTTTAATCTTGCCCTCTCTTATGCCTTCAATCAACGCAAGTTGCGTAGATTTAATGCTTTCAACAAAAACTATCTCCAAATTTTAACCTTTTTCCATTTATATATTCTTTTGCATCAAGTGGCTTTTTGCTTGCTTCTTGTAAGCTTTTAATAATTAACTCGCCATCACTTAAAGCCACGCTAAAACTATCTGCGCTGATATTAGTAATGGTGCCGATTTTAGCGTTATTTTTGCTTAAACTTATGCTAATATCTAAAAGCTTTAAGCCATTAGCCAAATAAACACCAGGCCAAGGTTTATAAGCTAAAAATTTGCGCCAAATCGCCTGTGCTGGCATATCTAGGCTAATTAAGCCATCATCTTTGCGGATTTTTTTACACTTACTAGCTAAGGCGTTAAACTGCTTTAAAGGCGCGATATTTTCGTATTCTCTTAAAATTTTAAGTGCTAGCTTTGCTGCCATATTTGAAAATTGTTCAAAAAGATCTTGCGCGCTTTTATTTGTAATATCCATAAGGTAAAAGCCGAGCATATCGCCATCATCAAGCCCTTGGCTCATTTTCATAGCACTTATTCCATTTAGCTTTTGTCCTTCTAAAATCATTTGCGAAATCGGGCTAGCACCGCGATATTTTGGCAAGATTGAAGCATGCAAATTAATACAAGGCGCAAGTTCTAAAATGCTTTTTGGCAAAATCTGCCCATAAGCTGCAACTACGATAAAATCAGGCTTTAAAGCAGATATTTGCTCGCTAATGCCCTGCTCTTTTAGGCTTAAAGGCTGAAAAATTTCCCCAGCAAAATCAAGCTCTAATGCTCTTTTTTTAACGCTTGGGGGCGTGATTATATTTTTGCGACCTTGGGGCTTATCTGGTTGGGTAAAAATTGCCAAAACCTTAAAATCGCTAGCCTTTAAAAATGCCTCTAAGACCTTGCTAGCATAATCTGGCGTGCCCATAAAAATTATTGTTTTCATAAAATTTCTGCTTTTAAAATTTCATTATTTAAAATTTAAAGATAAATTTTAAAATTTTAAGTTTTGGCTTAAAATTTTAAAATTTCTACATTAAAATTTTAATACCAAATCACGCTCTAAACAGCGTCCCGCCATTTTGTTTATCATTTAATAAAAAATCTTTTACCACACTTAAATCAAAACCGCTTGCTAAAAAGGCGCTTTTATTTTCATCAAGTAGCATTTTAGCTGCTATTAGCTTAGTAGCAATGCCGCCGGTGCCGTGCTTTGAGCCACTTTTGTTTGTGTGAGTGCTAATTTCATCATCATCTAACGCGCTCACGATTTTGCGGATTTTAGCATTTTTATTTGTGCGCGGATCCGCGTCATAATAGCCATCTATATCGCTTAGCATCACAAGCATATCCGCCCCAAAATGCAAGGCCGCAGCAGCTGAAAGGCGGTCATTATCGCCATAAACAATCTCAGCAGTTGCCGTGGCGTCATTTTCATTTATAATAGGCAAAACGCCTAATTTAAGCAAGCCTAAGACCACATTTTTAGCATAATTTGTGCGTTTTCTACTATCAAAATCGCTAGCATTTAATAAAAGCTGGGCGCAAAATTTGCCATATCTACTAAGTGATGATGTATAAACTTGCATCAAATGTGCTTGTCCTATGGCCGCTAAAATTTGCTTATTTAGCACACTATCGCGCTCTAAGTTGATTTGTGCTTGCCCGCAAGCAATAGCCCCTGAGCTAACCAAAATCACCTCGTATTTTTGCATTAACAAATAAAGCAAATCACACAAGCTATCTACACGCGCAAGGCTGATTTTACCATCATCACTAAGGACATGCGAGCCGACTTTTATTACAATTTTTTTCACGCTAAGCCCCTAAGTATTTGCGCCTGATCTCATCATCGCCGATAAGCTCGCTACTTTTGCCCTCTAAACTTATATGCCCGTTTTCAAGCACATAAGTATAATTGCTACTTTTTAAGGCTAAAAATGCGTTTTGTTCTACTAATAAAATACTCAACCCGCTTTCATTTAGCTCTTTTAATGCACTAAATACTTCGCCCACTACCTTTGGCGCAAGCCCTAAGCTAGGTTCATCAAGCATTAAAAGTTTTGGTTGGCTCATTAAGGCTCTTGCTATTGCTAGCATTTGTGCCTCACCACCACTAAGCGTGCCAGCTAAGGCCTTGCGCTTATGCTCTAAACGCGGAAAAAGCTTATACATTTTTTCTAATAATTCATCAAATGCGCTCATATTATTAAATGCGCCGATTTTAATATTTTCTTCTACGCTTAAATTTATAAAAACGCGCCTACCCTCAGGCACCAGCGCAAGCCCTGAGCGCACGATATTATGAGTTTTTGCTTTAATTATATTTTTGCCATTATAAAAAACTTCACCCTTTTTCTTTACCATGCCAATTATCGCATTTAGCGTGCTGGTCTTACCTGCGCCATTTGAGCCTATTAAACTAATTATTTGCCCTGCTTTTAGATTAAAATTTACGCCATGAACGGCCTCATTTAATCCATAATACACCAGTAAATTTTTCACCTCTAACATTCAAAATCCCCCAAATACGCAGCCACCACATCCTCATGCGTTATAGCATCGCTTGGCGTGCCTTCAAATATCACCTTGCCATAATCTAGCACCAGCACGCGCTCGCATAATCTATTTACAAATTTCATATCATGTTCTATTAAGAGTATGGTCAAACCTCGCTCTTGCTTTAATCTTAACATAAGCGTGGCTAATTCATCGCTTTCTGCTGGATTCATACCAGCTGCTGGCTCATCAAGCATTAAAAGTTTTGGCTGGCTAGCAAGAGCTCTTGCAATCTCTACCTTACGCTGTGCTCCATAGCTTAATGAAGTAGCGCTTTCATTTGCGTAGGCGCTAAGTCCTAATTCATCTAGCAATTCAAGCGCTTTTTGCCTAGCTTCTCGCTCAGCCTTGTGGTAGCGCCCTATATGAAATGCAGCCTCTAAAAAGCTATATTTAAAGCTACCATTCATACCGATTAAGACATTTTCTAACACACTCATAGAGCTAAAAAGACGAATATTTTGAAAAGTGCGCGCAATGCCAAGATATATGCGCTTATTGCCATTAATTTTAGTAATATCCCCGCCATCAAAACGCACCCTGCCAGCACTTGGGGCATAAGCTCCGGTAATGATATTAAACATAGTAGTTTTACCTGCGCCATTTGGGCCAATAAGACCGAAAATTTCGCCCTTTTGCACGCTAAAAGTAGTAGGGCTTATAGCTTGTATGCCACCAAAATGCTTAGAAATTTCACTTAATTCAAGAAGCATTTTTGCCCCCTTTGCGTAGCTTAAAAATTTCAGTAAGTTCGCGCTGTCCCATAATGCCACGCCTTGCAAAGAGCATTAAAAGTATTAAAATAAGCGAAAATACCACCATTCTAAGTCCAGGCAAGGCCTTGGTTTCATAGCCAAAAATATTCATCGGCTCATCTAAAAATCTAAGCCACTCCATACCGCCAATTACTAAAATCGTCCCTAGTATTGCCCCGCTCGTGCTTCCAAGCCCACCTAATACTATTATAATAAGTAATTGAAAGGTAAAGAAAAATGTAAATTGATCAGGGCTAATAGTGCCTAAAAAGCCAACTAAAAGCGCGCCACCAATACCCTCAAAAAAAGCCGAAATACAAAAAGCTAGCGTTTTAATCCAAAAGGTATTTATCCCCATAGCCCAAGCAGCATCTTCATCATCTCTTATAGCCTTCATAGCTCGTCCAAAACGCGAATATACCACATTTAAAATCACAATCACCGAAATAATAGCCACCGAACCACTATAAAAAATATTTGTATAGCGCGATATACTCTCATCAGCATTATAAATTACTATATCATTTAACCCAAGAGAGCCATTTGTAAAAGCAGGAAAATTTACCGCAAGCAATTGAATAATAAAACCAAAACCAAGCGTAACAATAGCTAAATAATCACCCCTTACACGAAACACAGGCATAGCTAAAATTAAAGCCAACAAACTAGCGCACAAACCACTAATTAGCATAGTAAAAATAAACGAACTTGTGTGTAAGGTTAAAATTATACCAGCTGGTTCCTCGGCTTCAAATTGATAAAGCTTAGCATCACTATCAAGCAATAAAAGCGCTGCAACATAAGCGCCTAAGGCCACAAAACCATTTGGCTCTAAGCTAAATTGCCCAGTAACGCCATTTATTAAATTATAACTAATAGCCAAAATAATAAAAATAGCAATATTATTTACAATTCTTAGCCCATATTCATTAAACATCGTAGCACTTACTATCATAAAAATAAGAGCAATACTAAAAAATATTAAATATCGTAATTTTGGTATTTGTAATCCTAAATGATTCATTTTAAAACCTACTTTTTTCATAGTTATAGCCTAAAATTCCAGTAGGCTTAAAGATTAAAACCAAGATCAAAAATATAAAGGCAAAGGCATCTTTAAAACCTGCCATTTGTGGCCAAAACGCCACTGCCACAACCTCGCTAAATCCTATAATAAAACCACCAAGCACAGCCCCAGCTACTGAGCCAATCCCGCCAAGCACAGCCGCGCCAAAGGCTTTAAGCCCAATTAACACGCCCATTAGCGGATCTATACTAGGATAACTAACCGCATAAAACACGCCACCAACAGCAGCAAGAGATGAACCTAGAGCAAAAACAAAGGCTATTATAAGATTTGCATCAATGCCCATTAAATGCACGGTAGAGATATCAAAAGCCAGCGCGCGTATGGCTATGCCGTATTTTGTGCGATAAAGTATAAAAAGCACAACACAAAGCAAAACCAAAGTAATAATAGGCACTAAAATCGCGCCCATCGTTACGCTAACTGAGCCAAAACTTACTACTTGCTCTAAAAATTGTGGCACTAAAAAAGGTCTAGGTGTCCCGCCAAAAAATACCTGAAAAAGATTTTCTAATAAAAAACTCACACCAATAGCAGTAATCAACAAAGAAATGCGCGGAGCTAAGCGAAGTGGCTTGTATGCTAGCTTATCAATGCTAATACCAAGGATTAAACTAACCACCACAGCAAAAATTAAAGCATAAACAAAGGGCAAATTCATAGAAGTCATCGCAAAAAGTGCAGAATACGCGCCTATCATCATTATATCGCCGTGAGCAAAATTTATCAACCTAAGCACACCATAAACCATGGTGTAGCCAATCGCAATTAGCGCATACATCGAACCTAACGAAAAACCATTTATCATTTGCTGAAAAAACAAAATACTATCCAAAACCTGCCCTCTTAATTTAAAATTTTAAGCTATTCTTTAATTTGCGCTCTTCTTCTTTGCTCATAAGCATCTCGCAAAAATGGATACAAATCAAGCACGCCTTTTGTGAGATTTTCATATAAATATGGATCTTTTGCGCTTTTATTTACAACAGCCAAACTATTTAAGCTAAAACTAATAAAACCATCGTGCATAGGTTTTTTAGCCCAAATTTTATCCCCATAAGCACTAGGCGTGAAAAAATAATCCACGCCAAGCCCGATAGAATCGCGCAAATTACTATGACCAACCAATGGCCAAACTATATGAAAACCAGAACCCACGCCCCAGTGTCCTAAGGTTTGCCCAAAATCTTCTTTATGGATTTTAATGCCTTTTTTGCCGGCTATATCGATAAATCCGCCCAGTCCAATGGTGGTATTAAGCACAAAAGCCTTTATTTCATCGCTAGCGTATGAAAATTTTGCTTGGAATATATTATTTACAAAACGCACGGGAAATTTTAGATTTGTAAAAAAATTTTCTATGCCAGTTTGAGCAATATTGGGCATTAAAGCATCATAGCTTACAAAAATATGCTTAAAAATCAATCTATAAAGCGCATCATTTACATTTGTCATAAAGCGATTATATCCGCTTAAAGGATCGGGCACTAAGGGAGCAAACTCACCATCAAACTCGTCTATTTCGTCATCTAAAATATTTTGAGTTGCAAGCGAAACCCCGCTATTTACCACAGCTGGTATTTCTGGCAAGCTAACAGCATTTAAAAAAATAAAAGGCACCAACAAAATAAATAAAATTTTCATTATTAAAAATCTCTATATTATTTAATGATAAAAGCAAAGATTTTATAAAAATTAAACTTTAAATTTTATAAAAAAAGAAAAATTTTATGATAGAATAAATTATTATTTTATATAAAGGTAAAATTATGAAAATAAGCGCTGATTTAAAAATTTATTTAGATAATGAAATTTACCTAGATAAAAAACAAATTGCCCTATTAAAAGCCATAGCAAAAACAGGCAGCATAAAAGAAGCGGCAAAAATTTTAAATATCTCGTATAAAAGCGCATGGGATTATCTAAACGCACTAAATTTTAAACAAGAATTAGTAATATGCAAAAAAAATAGTGGCACTAAATTAAGCCAAAAAGCTCTTAAAATAATAAAAAATTACGAACTCATACAAAATTTACAACAAAGCTTTTTAGATAAAATTTCTAATATAAATATAAATTTAGAATTTATATCAAAATTTTGTTTTACATTAAGTGCTAGAAATCAATTACAAGTTACAATCACAAAAATCATTCAAGGTGCCGTAAATTGCGAGGTTATCGGGCGTTTAGAAAATGGCGATGAATTAAAAGCTACAATAACGCTAAAAAGCCAGCAAAATATGGATTTAAAGCTTGGAGATAGCGTATATTTCATCTTTAAAGCCCCTAGCGTAATAATCAGCAAAGATAAATTAGAAAATTCTTTAATGCCAAATATTTTAAAAGCAAAAGTAATCTCAGCCACTCTTGGAGCAGTAAATAGCGAAATAATCGCTTCTTTATCTAATCAAGAACAAATAGTGGCTATTATACCAAATGATTCTACAATGGATTTAAGATTAAGCGTAAATGATGAAATAGGCGTAATCATTAATGCCAATGATATTATAATAGGCAAATAAATATAAATTAATAATTTTTTTGCATTTATAAAATAAAATCGCTAAAATCGCACACTTTTTTTTAAAGGATAAACTATGCAAATAAGTGCTAGAAATCAGCTAGAAGTAAAAATAGCTAAGATTAAAGAAGGTGCTGTAAATAGCGAAATAATCGCTAATTTAGGCGATGGTAGCACGCTGTGTGCGCAAATTACGCTAAAAAGCCAACAAAATTTTGAATTAGAAGTTGGAGATGATGCTATATTCATTTTTAAAGCCCCTAATGTAATAGTGGCAAAATACGCCCAGCTTAAAATTTCTGTACCAAATCAGCTAAAAGTAAAAATTAGCGAGATAAAAATAGGTGCTGTAAATAGCGAAATAATCGCTAAAATTGGAGATTATGAGCTTTGTGCTATCATCACAAATGATTCAGTAAAAAACCTAGATCTTAAAAATGGCGATGAAGTCTTATTTTTAGTTAATCCTAACGATATAATCGTGCTTAAAAAGGATAAATAATGAAAAAAATATTTGCAATTTTGCTTTTAGCACTTTGTGCTTTTGGAGCAGAGCTTAAAGTAGCAGCGGCTGCAAATGTCGCAGTAGTCGCAAATGAACTAAAAAAAGCATTTGCCAAAACCCATCCAAATGACAGCGTAGAAATCACGCTAGCATCAAGCGGTAAATTAGTAGCGCAAATCAAAAATGGCGCACCTTTTGAATTGTTTATGGCCGCAAATGTGGATTTTGCTAAATCTTTAAGCAATGATGGCTTTGGCGTGGGCGAAGTGGCTGTGTATGCAAAAGGCAAGGTAGCCTTATTTAGCGCGCGTGGCGTGGATTTAAGCAAGGGCTTACAAAGCTTAAAAAATGCCAAAATCAAAACAATAGTAATTGCAAACCCAAAAACAGCACCTTATGGCACAGCAAGTATGCAAGCCATGCAAAATGCTAAAATTTATGATGAAATAAAATCCAAAATTATCTACGCCGGCTCAATAGGCGAAGCATTAAGCCAAACAATAAGCGCGGCTGATATTGGTTTTGTAGCAGGTAGCGCACTTTATGATGAAAAAATGCGCAAATTTAAAGAAGGCAAGGATTATATTTTTATTGATAGCACGCTTTATGAACCGATCGCCCAAGCTATGGTAATTACTAAAAAAGGCGAAAATTCCAAACTTGCCAAGGAATTTTATGATTTTATTTTAAGCCAAGATGCTAAGGCGATTTTTGCAAAATACGGCTATGAATTTTAATAAATTTTAATTTAAAATTTTAATCTTTTTATGCGTGTGTGCTAGAAAATTGTGTCTTAAAGCAAATTACTAGCACAATGCAAAACTTTCATAAACCACGCTAAATGCGTAATTCATATGGGTTTTGCTAAAATTTTATAAAATTAAATATCAAAATTTAAGGATTTTTATGCGCTTTGAGGCTGAGGTTTTGGATATTAAAACTTACAAAAGCACGAATTTTATTAGCTTTGCTAGTGATTGCTTAACATTATCGTGTATAAACTTACAAAATCCAAAAGAGCTAAAAATCAAAAGCAAGGTGATTTTAGGCTTTAAAAGCGCTGATGTAATGCTTTGTAAGGATTTAATGCCGCTACTTAGCGCGAATAAATTAAAAGTTCGCCTACTTAGTAAAGAATGTGCCAAAATAATCAGCGTGTGTAATTTACAAAGCTTAGAGTGCCAAAATTTTTGTTTTCAAGCCTTGCTTGATAGCCAAAGCGCACAACAAATCGCTCCAAACGATGAATTATACGCATATATCGGCTATACCTCACTTTTTATTGATGAAATTTTATGCTAAGTTTTTGTGCTTATAAAAAATTTAATGATTTTTGCGTGGATGCTAGTTTTAGCGTGGATAAGGGCGAGTTTGTAGCGCTTTTTGGCGCAAGTGGAGCTGGCAAAAGCACTATTTTGCGCTTGCTTGCTGGCTTTGAAAAGGCTGATTTTGGAGCTAGCAAAAAAGGCGAAGTAATTTATTTTAATCACAAAAAACTTAAAAATGCGGATATTTCATCATTTGATAAAGCTCCCATACTAAATACAAAAGAAATTTTTTTAGCTCCGCAAAAACGAAATATCGGCTTTTTATTTCAAGATTATGCTTTGTTTTCAAATATGAGCGTGCTAAAAAATTTACTTTATGCTAAAAATGATAAAAATTATGCCGAGTTTTTGCTGGATTTGTGCGATTTAAACGGGCATAAAAACGCCTTGCCAAATGAACTAAGTGGCGGGCAAAAGCAGCGCGTAGCTCTCGTGCGCGCGCTTATGCGGCGACCTGAATTGTTATTGCTTGATGAGCCATTTAGCGCACTTGATTATGGGCTAAAATCACGCTTGCAAGATTATTTGCTTAAAATTCATCAAAACTTAAAACCTACAATTATAATGGTAAGCCATGATTTAAGCGAGGTTTATAAGCTAGCAAAACGCGTGCTAATCGTATCAAATGGCAAAATCACACAAAATGGCTCACCAAGTGAAATTTTTATGCCAAATAAAGGCTCACAAAAGCTTAATGTGATTGGCAAAATTTTAGAATTAAAAGATGAGGGCGCTGTTATTATTGCCGTGGTTGAAATCGCTAATAGGCTCGGCCAAATCGCACTAAGCCCACAAGAAGCCAAAGGATTAAAAGCCTCAGATGAAGTAATAATAAGCGTCAAGGCCTTTAAAGCAAATATAAAAAAGCTGTAAATTTTAAAATTTATCATCGCGTAAATCATCGCACAAATTTTAAAATTTGATTAAATTTTAATCAAGCTATTTAAAATTTCTAGTTTTAACTGGCAAATTTTAATAATCCACAAAAAATTAAGGATAAATATGAGTTTTACGCCCTTTTTTCTTTCTTTAAAATTAGCTTTAATCTCTACAATAATTTTATTTGTTTTTTGCGTCCACTTAGCGTATTTTATGGCGCGCGCGCAATTTCGCGCAAAGGCGATATTTGAGGCCATAATCGCGCTGCCGCTTGTGTTGCCGCCAAGCGTGCTAGGATTTTATTTGCTGGTGTTTTTATCGCCTTATTCTTTTTTGGGCGAATTTTTTGAGAGAAATTTTGATTTGCGTTTGGTTTTTAATTTTACTGGGCTAATTATTGCTAGTTGTATTTATTCTTTGCCTTTTATGGCTCAGCCTTTAATTGCTGGCTTTCGCGCCTTGCCAAAAAGCATTATTGAAGCGAGTTATAGCCTAGGACATGGCAGGATTTGCACGCTTTTAAAAGTCGCCTTGCCAAATATCAAGCCAAATATCTTAAATGCCGTAATAATCAGCTTTGCGCATACTTTGGGAGAGTTTGGCGTGGTGTTGATGATAGGTGGATCAATTAGCAATCAAACCAAGGTCGCAAGCATTGCTATATATGATTATGTCGAGCTTATGGATTATTCTAGTGCGCATATTTACTCAGCTATTATGCTAGGTATTAGTTTTGTTGTGCTTTTTAGCGTATATTTCATAACAAACAAAATGAATAAACACAATTTATAGCTTATTTAAAATAATTTGCTACAATCGCGCCTTTTAAAATTTTATTAGGATAAATTATGACAGCAAAGCATTTTAGCATTATTTTATTTATTATTATTTGTATTGGCGGGGCAATTTTAATCCCTAATAGTAGCGCATTTGAAAAAAATCCGCCTAAAATTTCAATTCTAAATGCTTCAAATAACACAATATATTGGAATCCAAAAAACCCATTAAACATACAAATAATCGATGATAGCGGGCTAGCAAGCGTAAGCGGTAGCATAGCTAATGAAAACGCACAAGCTAATTTAAAAATCAATTACGAGCAAGGACAAAAAGAATTAAAATTTGAATTAAAAATGCCACAAAATTTAAAATACAAAAATGGCGATGAATTTACATTGAAATTAAACGCCACCGATATTAGCTATGCGAATTTTTTTAGCGCAAACACAAGCGAGCTTAGCGCAAAAATCATCATAGATACAAAAATGCCAAGCATTTCTATAATCAATCAAAGCTATAAAATCATAAAAGGCGGAGCCGGAGTTGCTGTGTTTAGGCTACATGACGATAGCCAGCTAAAAGAGTTTTTTGTAGAAACGAATTATGGCAAACGCTTTAAACCGGTTAAATTTTATAAAGATGGATATTACGCCATAATGCTAGCTTGGCCAAGCAAAGAACAAGATTTTAACGCTAAAATAATAGCCACAGATTTAGCTGGAAATACCGCCAAAACAAACATACGCTACTTTTTACAAGATAGAAAATACAAAGAAAGCAAAATAGCTCTAAGAGATAATTTTATAAATGGAAAAATAACCGAACTAGCACAAATGTATGCACAAAACGCCGATAATATGGACTCCATAGAAAAATTTAAATTTGTAAATGAAATCTTGCGTGGAGCCAATGAAGATAAAATCGAACAAATTAGCTCAAATATCAGCGAAGAAAGCTTAGAAAATTTTAAAATAAAACCATTTTATCCGCTCAAAAATGCTGCGGCTGTGGCAAGTTTTGGCGATCATAGATATTTTATGCTAGATGGTAGCGAGCTAAGCCAGAGCTGGCATTTAGGGCTTGATTTAGCTAGTACAGCTGGTGCTAAAATAACCGCAAGCAATGATGGCGTGGTTGTTTTTGCAGAAGAAAACGGCATTTACGGACAAAATTTAATAATTTATCACGGGTTTGGGCTTTATTCACTTTATGGGCATTGTAGCACGCTAAATGTGGATGTAAATAGCAAAGTAAAAGCCGGCGATGTTATCGCTACTACGGGCGCTACCGGGCTTGCGCTTGGCGATCATTTGCATTTTAGTATGATAGTTCAAGGCATACAAGTGCGCCCAGAAGAATGGATGGATAAAAAATGGATGAAAGAAAGCGTTTATGATGTTTTAAATGACGCTAAAAAAATAATCGACACCATCAAAAAGTAAAATTGCTAAATTTTAAAATTTACCGATTTGTTACTATTTATGGCTAAAATCGCAAACTTTTAAAATTTCATAAATAAAACAGGCTAAATTATGAAGCAAACAACAATAGCAAAAAAAGTAGAAAATATCGGCATAGGATTGCATAAAGGCCAGCCAATCAAGCTAACCTTAGAGCCAGCGCCAGCAAATAGTGGCATTAACTTTTACAGAAGCGATATAAATGCTAGCTTTAAAGCCGAACCTGCAAGCATTGGCAACACCCAAATGGCAACGGTTTTAGGCGATTTGGCTAGCGGGGTTTATATATCAACCATAGAGCATTTAATGAGCGCAATTAGCGGGCTTGGCATAGATAATATAAAAATTAGCGTAGATGCAAATGAAGTGCCAATCATGGATGGTAGCGCAATAAGCTTTTGTATGATGCTAAAAGATGCTGGCATAAAATTACTTGATGAGAGCAAAAAAGTTTTAATAATTAAGCGCGATATAGTAGTTGAAGATGGCGCTAAAATGGTAGCTTTACGCCCTAGCTTAGAGCCAAAATTTCATTTTTTTATAGATTTTAAAAATCCTGTAATAGCACAGCAAAAATATAGCTTTATTTTTAGCAAACAAAATTATTTAGAAGAAATTGCGCGCGCGCGAACTTTTGGCTTTTTAGAAGATGTTAAAAAGCTAAACGCTGCTGGCTTGGCACTTGGTGGAAGCTTAGATAATGCCATAGTAATAGACGCTAACCGCGTGCTAAACCCTGATGGCTTGCGTTTTAGTGATGAATTTGTGCGCCATAAAATTCTTGATGCCATAGGTGATTTAAATGTCTTTGGAGCGCGCGTTTTAGGCAATTACGAAGCCATCGCTGGCAGCCACGAACTAAATCACAAACTTACACTTGAAATTTTAAAAAGTAGCCAAAATTACGAAATAGTAAGCGTAAATGCTGGCAATGAAAAAGAGCTAGAAAAAGCCTTTGCTTAAAAAAATGAAAAAAATAGATTTGCTAGTAATTGCCTTAGGTGCGCCTTTACTAGTTGGCGTGTATGAAAACGGCTCGCTTATAGAAAGCAAAAGTTTTGATGAGCAAGCAAGCGAGGCTTTAATCTTAGCTCTTTGTGATTTTAATCAAAAATATCATATCCAAAAAATTATTTACGCAAACACACCAGGTTCATTTATGGGATTAAAAGTGGCTTTTGTGATCTTAAAAAGCTACGCCATAGCAAAAGATTGCGAACTTTTTGGCGTTAGCGGGTTTGCGCTAAATGCTGGTGGAGCAATTCGAGCAAATAAAAACTTTTGTTTCGTGCAAGAAAACGGCAAAATCACGCTTAAAAAAGCAGAGCCTACAAGCTTTGTTTTGCCACAAAGCTTAAATGATTTAAGCCTAAGCGCACAAGCTGAGCCGGTTTATTGCATAGAGCCGGTTTAGGGCTTTGATGAAATTTTAAAATTTTAATTTTAAAGGGCAAAAATGAAAAAAATTATTTTGAATTTATTAGTTTTAAGCACTGCGATTTGGGCTGCTTCTTTTAACGAGGGCGATTATGCTTACAATAAAGGCAATTACCAAGACGCTAGCAAATTATGGCAAAAAAAATGCAATAGTGGCGATAGCAAAAGCTGCAATAATCTAGGCGTTTTATACGAAAACGCACAAGGCGTAAAAAAAGATTATAAAAAAGCAAGCCAGCTCTACAAACAAGCCTGCGATGGCAAAAATGCCGATGGATGCTATAATCTAGGCGTTTTATACGAAAACGCACAAGGCGTAAAAAAAGATTATAAAAAAGCAAGCCAGCTCTACAAACAAGCCTGCGATCAAAATAAAAGTGATGCTTGCTATAATCTTGCGATTTTATATCAAAACGGCCAAGGCGTAAAACAAAATTTCGCTAAAACCAGCGAGCTTTTTACCAAGGCTTGCGATAGTGGCGATGCCTATGCTTGTAATAATCTAGGTGTATTATATAAAAACGGCAAGAGCGTAAAACGAAATTTCACAAAAGCCAGCCAATTATTCAATAAATCTTGTGCTAGCAATATAGCTAGCGGATGCTATAATTTAGGCGTTTTATACGAAAACGCACAAGGCCTAAAACAAGATTACAAAAAAGCTAAGCAATTATATCAAAAAGCTTGCGATAGTGGCGATGCCCACAGTTGCTACAATCTAGGCGCGCTCTATAAAAATGGAAAAGGCGTGATAAAAGACGAGAAAAAAGCTAATCAATTATATGAAAAAGCCTGCAAAGATGGAGGTTGCTCGCGCAAATAAGACTATAAAATTTTAAAATTTTAAAATTTACATTTTTAGCGATATAATCTCAGCAAAAATTAGGATAAAAAATGACAATACTCGCACCAGCAACTAGCGCAAATCTAGGCCCTGGCTTTGATAGCTTGGGGCTTGCTATAAAACTTCACAACACAACCAAAATAAAAACTCAAAAATTTACCCAAATTAGCGTTCGTGGCGAAGGCGCCCAAAATACTTGGATTAAAACAAACAATACCTTTGTAAATATTTTTAATGAAATTTACAGCACCCTAAACAATGATAAGAAAAAATTTCATTTTGATTTTGAAAACAACATACCTCTTTCACGCGGATTAGGTTCAAGCTCAGCTGTTATCGTAGGCGCAATAGCTAGCGCATACAAAATGGCTGGCTTTGCCCCAAGCAAACAAAAGGTGCTAGATACCGCGCTAAAATACGAATCGCACCCTGATAATATCGCTCCATGCGTATTTGGCGGCTTTAATGCTAGCATAATCGAAGATGGCAAAGTTTTTAGCAAAAAAGCGCATTTAGATGAAAACTTACGAGCAGTTTTGCTAATCCCCGATACTGCCATAAGCACGAAAAAATCACGCTCTTTGCTGCCAATAAATTACAGCGTGGCTGAATGTGTGAATAATCTAAGCCACACTGGCGTGCTAAGTGCTTGTTTTTTTAGCAAAGATTATAAAAATTTACGCATTGCAAGTCGCGATGCAATGCACGAAGAACGCCGCATGCAAGCCTTGCCACAGCTTTTTATAGCTCGTAAAATCGCCTATGAAAACGGCGCACTTTTAAGCACACTTTCAGGTTCTGGCTCTACATTTTTTAATCTTTGCTTTAAAGAAGATGCGCCAAGAATTAGCAAAGCCTTAGAAAATGAGTTTAATGCCTATAAAGTGCTTATATGCGAACTAGACAACAACGGATACGAAATAAGCTAATTTTCAGCATAAAAAGCTATAATCACCCGCTCAAAACTCAAAACAGCCCCTAAATTTTTATTTTTGCGAATATATCGTAAGATAAAATGCTTTTTGAGCTACCAAAATAAAAGGATTTTTGATGTATGCTATCATCAAACACGGCTCAAAGCAATACAAAGTAAGCCAAGGCGATTATTTAAACCTTGATTATTTCCAAGCTGAGCCAAAAAGCCAAATAGAACTAAGTGAAGTTCTAGCCGTAAATGACGGTCAAATGAAGGTAGGTGCGCCATTTGTAGAGGGTGCGAAGGTAGTTTTAGAAGTTATCACATCTGGTAAAGATAGAAAAATAGTGATTTTCAAAAAGCGCAGACGCAAAGACTCAAAACGCAAAAGAGGCTTCCGCCGTCAATACACTCGCGTAAAAGTCGCTAGCATAAAAGCATAAGGAGTAGAAAATGGCACACAAAAAAGGTCAAGGTTCAACCCAAAATAACCGAGATTCGATAGGACGCAGGTTAGGTGTGAAAAAATTTGGTGGCGAATTCGTGCGCGCAGGCAACATAATAATCCGCCAAAGAGGCACCGCAACTCACGCTGGCAATAATGTAGGCATAGGCAAAGATCACACGATTTTTGCGTTGATTGATGGTTTTGTAAAATTTGAACGCAAAGACAAAACGCGCAAAAAAGTATCTGTTTATGCAAAATAATTTACCACTAGGGCTTCAAAGCCCTGGGTGCTTCAAAATTATTTGTATTAAAATTTATAAATAATCATTAAAAAAATTAAAATTCTAACTTTAAATTCGGCTTAAATCCAATCCAAATATATATTTGAAATGTTATTTTTAGAAATTTTAGCTTTTAGGGCGTTTAGTTTTTCATTAGGATTATCAAAAAGTCGCTCATGCGTTTCAACCATAATGTATTCAATTTTTTCGCATAAATTTTGCTCTATAAAAGCATCAAGCACATCAAATTCAGCCCCTTCAATATCAAGTTTTATAAAATTTATCTTACCATGGCGTTGTAATAATTCTTTTGTAACTTCACAAAAATCAATCATATCTACTTCATAGCCTTGCTTTTGTAAATTCGCGCGCGCATTAGATTTAACGATGCTAGCCCCTTGCGAAACGATATCATCAGCTAAATTATAAAAAATCGTTTTTTCATTTTTATTTGAAATGGCTTGCTGGGCTAAAATAAAATTAGGATTATCTTTATAAAGATTGTTTAAAAACGCACATAAATAAATATTTGGCTCAAAAGCATAACTAACAGCCCCGCACGCTAGGGCGATATCGCTAAAAACGCCATTATGGCAACCGCCATCAATGAAAATTAGCTTTTCGTTATTTTGACCACGCAAATATAAATCATAAAAAATTTTATGGTATTTAAAAGCGATATTAGCGCGTTTTAGCAAAAAATCAAAAGCATAAAACCCAGCGCCGCCATTTCTTAAATCATAACTAATTTTATTGACATCAAGGGTCGATGAATAAGTATGGATTAAATTATTTGATAACTTCTCAACAAATTCCACAAATTTATTTTGGTTTATGTATTGAAAAATTTTCTTTTTACCAAAATAAATTTCTCTTTTACCACTATCATATTTGATTTTTTTAAACATTCATTATCCTTATAAAAGCCAAAATTATATTGAATTATTGTAAATTTTAGAATGAAAATTTGAATGTTTGCGTAGCGCGATAACTTATAAAATTTAACGCGCACGCTTATTTTAATTTAATTTATTTTTGATAAGCACTTTCTCCATGCAAACTTGCATCAAGCCCGATGCTTTCATGCTCGCTATCTACGCGAAGTGGCGTAAAAAATGAAATTATCTTAAAAATTATATAACTAATAATAGCTGAAATACCAAAACAAACAAGCACTCCAAGTATTTGCTCGATCAATAAATGAAAATTATAGTCTATAAATAAGCCCTCAAACTCTATATTTGGATTGACACTTTTACTAGCAAAAAGTCCAACGCACAACGCTCCCCACATACCTCCAAAGCCATGTAATGAAAAAGCGTCCAAAGAATCATCTAGTTTAAGTTTATATTTAATTATAATTAAACCCCAAAAGCAAATTATAGCTGTGCTAGCACCGATTATAATGCTAGATCCTATGCTTACATACCCGCATCCTGGCGTAATCCCAACTAAACCAGCCACCAAACCACTAAGCGATCCTAAAATACTAGGTTTTTGCTTATTTAAAATTTCTAAACAAATCCAAGCTATATAACCGCTTGATGCCGCAATAATCGTAACTACAAAGGCATTAACTGCTATTTCATCTACCTTGCCAGCACTGCCTGCGTTAAAACCTAACCAGCCAATAAAAAGCAAAATTCCGCCCAAAAAAGCATAAGGTATAGAGTGGGCTTGCTCGTTACTACTTGGCATTTCTTTTCTAGCACCAACCATCAAAACACCGATCAAACCAGCTGTGCCTGCGCTAATATGCACCACTCCGCCACCAGCAAAATCAAGCCCGCCACGCATTAATAAAAATCCGCGCTCATCCCAAATCATATGAGCTAAACTATCATAAACAAAAATGCTCCAAAACACTAAAAATAGTGCCAAAACACCAAGTTTAATGCGCCCAACTAACGAACCTGTAATAATCGCACTAGCAATCAACGCAAACATCATTTGATAAATCACATATAAAATTTGTGGCACGCCGTTAGCATTTACGCCTTTTACATCATTTAAAAACACAGCCGAAAAATCGCCTATAATGCCAAAATAATCGCCACCATAAGCCAAAGAAAAGCCAAAAAATATCCAAGCAAAAGAAACTAAACCAAAAACTATAAAACAATTCATTATAGTATTTAGTGCATTTTTAGCTTGAACTAAACCAGAGTAAAACATCGCCAAAGACGGAGTCATTAGCAAAACCAAAAGTGCGCAAAGCATTATAAATAAAGTATTTGCGACATCCATTTCAACCTCCTATTTAAAATTTGTGGCGAATAATAATAAAATCTCTATAAATTTTTTCTTAATTAAGAAAAATTTAATATATTTTTTATGAGCTTATTTAAAATTAACTAAATAAAAAGCTTTTATTCGTGATTATTTAATGTTTTTATTTTAAATATTTAAAATTTATATTAAGCAAAATTCTAAGCTTGTTTAATTATCTTTGCTATAATCAGCAAAAATCAAAGGTGTAAAATGTTTGTAGATAGCGTGAAATTTGAAATTCGCTCAGGCAAAGGCGGGGCTGGCTCAAAAAGTTTTAGAAGAGAAAAATTTGTAGAGCTTGGAGGTCCTGATGGCGGAGATGGCGGAGATGGCGGGAGCGTGTATTTTGAATGCTCACTCAATACTCACACCCTAGAAAATTATAAAGGCAAAAGGCTTTTAAAAGCCCAAGATGGTTTTGATGGTAGCGGACGCAAAAAACACGGCAAAAATGGCCAAGATTTAATCTTAATCGTCCCGCCAGGCACCGCTGTAATCGATGATGAAAATGGCGAGGTTTTACTTGATTTAACAAAAGATAAAGAGCGCAAAATTTTACTAAAAGGCGGTAAAGGCGGACTTGGAAATTTTCACTTTAAAAACTCAATCAATCAAGCCCCAAGCTACGCCCAGCCAGGCCTTCTAGGCCAAAGCTTAGTAATTAGATTAGAGCTAAAATTAATAGCTGATGTGGGTTTAGTGGGCTTTCCAAATGTCGGTAAAAGCACGCTAATTTCTTGCATTTCAAACGCTAGGCCACAAATTGCAAATTATGAATTTACAACACTTACACCAAAATTAGGCCAAGTTAGCGTAGATGAGTTTAGTGGTTTTGTAATGGCTGATATCCCGGGCATAATTCGTGGCGCAAGTAGTGGAAAAGGCCTTGGGATCGAGTTTTTAAAGCATATTGAACGCACTAAAATTTTACTTTTTATGCTTGATTTAGCGCGCGAAGATTTAAATATATTAGAACAATTTAATGCTTTAAGAGATGAAATAAACGCATTCTCGCCTATTTTAGCCTCAAAAGAATACGCCATAGCACTAACGCGCTCTGATACTTGCGAAAAAAACGCGCTAATTTCAAGCTTTAATGATTTTTCTAAGCCTTTCAAGCAAATTTTAACAACACAAAAAAATAATTTATTTTTAACAAGCGATTTTACAGAGCCTTTAAATAACGCTCCACGCTTTATTATCGCCATTTCAAGCCCTACAAAAGAAAATATAAATGAATTAAAATTTGCCCTTTGGCAAATGTTACAAACAAATATAAAATTTTAATAATTTAAGTAGCGAGTTAAAAATTTTAAATTTTATAAAACTTTAACTTTTGCTTGGATATAATCCGCCCCTTAAATTTTTCTAAGGACAAGAAAATGGAGCAAACGCTTTCTATCATTAAGCCAGATGCCGTGAAAAAAGGCGTTATAGGCAAGATTATTAGCCGATTTGAAGATAACGGCCTATGCGTAAGAGCAGCTAAAAAATTACAATTAAGCACAGATGATGCTAAGAAATTTTATGAAGTTCATAAAGATCGCCCTTTTTATGGTGATTTAGTAGAGTTTATGACTAGCGGCCCTGTTGTAGTAATGGTGCTTGAAGGTGCTAATGCCGTAGCTAAAAATAGAGAGCTAATGGGCGCTACTGATCCTAAAAAGGCCGATAAAGGCACAATCCGCGCTGATTTTGCTGATAGCATAGATGCAAATGCCGTTCATGGTAGCGATAGCCTAGAAAATGCTAAAATCGAAATAGCCTTTTTCTTTGCTAAAAGGGAGCTTTGCTGAAAATCGCATTTACTAAAATCACCACAAAAGAGCAGTATTGCGAGCTTGCTTATGAGGGCTTGATACTAAAAGGCAACTTAAAACGCAAAAGCGATAATATTGTGCTTTTTAAAGCAAACTTAAATGGCATATTAGCCCATAAATGCGATTCTTGCGGTGATGATATAAATATAAATGTTAATGAAAATTTAGAGCTTATTTTAAGCGATGGTGCTTTTAAAGATGAGCTAGGCGAGCTAAGCGATGCTGTGGAGTTTTTTGATGGTTTCATAGATCTTAGCGAGCTAGCAAATAGCGAAATACAAAGCTTTAAAAGCGATTACTTTTATTGTAAAAATTGCAAAAACAACAAAGGAGAATAAAATGGAAGTTCCAAAAAGAAGAGTTAGCCACACGCGTGCTGCAAAGCGCAGAACACATTATAAGGTAATTTTACCAATGCCTGTAAAAGATAAAGACGGCACTTGGAAAATGCCACACCGCATAAATCCAACCACTGGACAATATAAATAACAATGCCACGCATAGCAATAGATGCTATGGGCGGGGATTTTGGCCCCGAACCAATAGTAAATGGCGTTTTACAAGCCTTAAAACAAGCTGAATTTCACGCTATTTTAGTAGGTGATGAAGATAAAATTCGCCCACTAATACCAAAAAAAGCGTTAAAAAATATAAGCTTTGAGCCAGCAAGCGATGTTTTTGATATGGCAGAGCAAGCCACAGAGGCACTAAAACGCAAGCAAAGCTCAATATATATAGCCACAGAATTAGTGCGCGAAAATAAAGCCGATGCGCTAGTATCAGCAGGACATAGCGGAGCTACAATGAGTCTTGCTACCTTACGCATTGGACGCCTTAATGGTGTATCTCGTCCGCCTATTGCTACGCTTATGCCTACTACTAAACGGGGTAAATTGACCTTAGTTTTAGATGTGGGCGCAAATGTAGATTGTAAGGCTGAGCATTTATTTGAGTTTGCGATTATGGGCGAGGCTTATGCAAAAGAAATTTTACATATAAACAAGCCAAGAATAGGACTTCTAAGCAATGGCGAAGAAGATTGTAAAGGCAACGAAGCTGTAAAAGCTACATTTTCAATGCTAAAAAGCACGCCAAATTTTATAGGCAATGTAGAAGGCAATCAAATCTTTGATGCAAGCGTAGATGTGATAGTTTGTGATGGTTTTGTCGGTAATATTTTATTAAAAACCAGTGAGGGCTTAGCTTCAAGCATAGGCAAGATAATTAAAAGAAATATCAAAGAATCCGCTCTTGCTACTATCGCAGCTGTATTTTTAAAGCGAGCATTTAAGCGTTTAAAGGCTGATATTGACTACGATGAATACGGCGGCGCTCCGCTTTTAGGTGTGAAAAAATGCACCATAATAAGCCACGGCAAATCTAGCCCAAAAGCTATTAAAAATGCGATTTTTCAAGCAATAAAATTTTCAAATTCCAATATAAACGCTGTCATAGAAAACAGCCTTGAAGAATACGCCAAATTAAATTTTCAAGAAAATCAATGAAAAAAGCAACACTAAAATCAATCGCATCTTATATCCCTGAAAAAATTCTAAGCAATTTTGACTTAGAAAAAATGGTAGAAACAAATAACGATTGGATAATAAAGCGCACCGGTATCAAAACCCGCCACATAGCCAAAGATAACGAATACACAAGCGATATGGCAACAAAGGCGGCGAAATTAGCCATAGAGCGCGCAAATCTAAGCACAAAAGATATCGATGCTATTATTTGTGCGACTATTTCGCCTGATTATTTTTGTATGCCATCAACCGCAAACATAATAAGCAAAAACCTTGAAATAACCGGTATTATGAGCTTTGATATACAAGCGGCTTGCTCTGGCTTTTTATACGCGCTTAATATCGCAAAATCCCTGATAGAAAGTGGCACAAAACGCAATGTTTTAATCATTGGAGCCGAAAAACTAAGTAGCATAATTGATTGGAGCGATCGCTCTACTTGCGTGCTTTTTGGCGATGGTGCTGGCGCTGGCGTAGTAAGCGTAGCTGAGGATAACAACACCATAATAGATGTAAATGTCGGCAGCGATGGCTTTAAGGGCGATTTATTGATTACGCCTGGTTTTGCTGGGCGTTACCCAGCCACTGATGAAAATATACAAAATAAACAAAATTATGTAAAAATGATGGGTAATGAAGTCTTTAAAATAGCGGTAAATACGCTAATGGACGAAGCTTCTAATATAATAGAAAAAAACAATCTACAAGCTGAGGATATTGATTTATTCATACCTCATCAAGCAAATTTACGCATCATCACAGCAGTTCAAGAACGCCTTGGGTTAAGCGATGAGCAATGCTTTACAACAGTAGAAAAATACGGCAACACAAGCGCAGCTAGTATCCCTATGGCAATGAATGACGCCTACGAACAAGGCAGATTAAAACAAGGCAATTTATGCTTGCTTGATGCTTTTGGCGGCGGCTTTACATGGGGTGCTGCCCTGCTTAGATTTGGTGGCAAATAACGCTTATTTCATATTCTAAGGACTAATTTTTAGCGCAGGGCTTAAAGCTAAATGCGCTTTAAAAGATTAATTTAAACCTAAATTTTGAAATTTAAAGCAAGTTTTTTGACTTGATTTTAAAATTTGCTTAAATTTGATTTTTCAAAATACAATAATTAAATATGCGCTCTAAGTTTAATTTTAAATTAAACCTCATATTAGCGCGCCCTTTGCGCTTTAATATATAATAGGTTAAAGCAAAGACATTAGCAAATATAATTAAACCAAAATAAATTTCAAAGCCATTTTTTACAAAGCTCATACACTTCTTGCGCGTTTATTTGTAGCATACATTTTTGGTATTTGCAATTTTTGCCAACACAAGGCGCGCAAGTGCGTGGCTTTTTGATAAAAAAATGCAAATTTTCATCATAATTTGGCATAGAAGCTAATGGCTCAGCCACCGCAAACAGCGTAATGCTTGGCGTTTTTAATGCCACTGCTATGTGAAATGGGCCAGTATCTGCGCTGATGAATAAATCAAGCCCGCCTATTAGCCTAGCAGCCCCATTTAAGCTAAACTCCCCGCTAGCATCGCAAACGCGTTTTATAAGCTCTTTTTGCTCTAATTTTGCCAAAAGCTCTTGTTTAAAATTTAAAGCAAGCTTTTTTTCATTTGGCGCGCCAGTTAAGATAATAACGATATTTTCGTGCTTTAAAAGCATCAAAGCAAGCTCAACCCATCTAAAAATAAACCACTGCCTAGAAAGATTACTAGCGCCTAAATTAAAACCTATAAAAAAAGCGCCATGTTTAAAGCAAAGCTCGTTTTTTAGGGATTGTAACCAAAGCAAAGCATCTTTTTTATCGTTATTTTGTAAAAAAAGCTCCAAGCGCGAGTTTTTAGTATAAACCCCCAAAAATTCAAGCACCCTTAATCTATTAAGCACCACATATTGTAGCTTTTCAAGCCCCATAGGCGCGTTTGAATGCCAAAAATTAAACTCATTTTTATCATTTGGGAATTTATAGATGTATTCAATCCCAGCAAATACCGCCAGTGGCGTAGCTTGTGGCTCATTTGAATGCAAAAGTAAAGCCACTTGGCATTTTCTTTTTTTTAGCTCTTTTAAAATTTTAAAAAACCCGCGCCAACGCCCATCGTATAATAAAATTTCATCTATATTTGGATTTGTGGCAAATAAGCTGGCGTTTTTAGGGTTTAAAATCGCTGTGATTTTGCTTTTTGGGTAGGCTTTTTTTAGCTCCCTAAATACTGGCGTGTTAAATAAAGTATCGCCTATTGCGGTATTTGAAAACACGCAAATATGATTTAAATTTTGTGGCGCAAGCCCTTTTATGACACGCTTTTTTCGCATTAAAAATCTAAGTAAAATTATGCTAAGTTTCATTTTTATCCTAATTTGCTACAATATGCCAAAAGGCTTGTGATGTATGTTTTTTATTATTATTTACTTTATCTAGTTCTTGCGATTTTATCTATTTTTCGCAAAAAATCACATAAAATTTTGCTGATACAAACAGCTAAGATCGGCGATTATGCTAATTCTAGCGTGGTTTTTGATCTTGCTAGTAAAAACGCGCCCTTTGATATCGTGCTTGATAAAATAAATCTAGCTTTTAGCGCAAATGATGAACGAATAGAGCGCGTATTTTTGATAAATGACTATAAAAAAGGTCTTAAAAAATTCTTGCTTGCTTTTAAAATTTATAAAAACAATTATCAAAAAATCTATGTTTTAATGCCAAATAATTATAATTTATTTTTGGCTAAATGCGCTTTTGCAAGCGAAGTTTTTTCAATCAGCCATTATAAAAATAGCTCAGCTTTTGTGCTTTTAAGTCGTGGCATTAAGCTTATAAATCACACTAAAAACGATCTAAGCTTGCTTACTTATTTAAAAATGTTTAACGCAGATCTTACAAATTTTAAACAATGCATAAATCAAGCTCAGAATTTAGCCAAAAACAGCAAGGATTTTTTCATAAGCTCTGTAAATTTGCCCTATAAAAAATGCTTACAAAAGCCAGTTTTAATCCCACAAAATTTGCTAAACCTTGATGAAAAAGCCTTTAAAATCGGCATTTCTTTAAGTGCAGGCAATAAAATAAAAACAATCAGCAAGCAAAGCTGGGAGCAAATTTTTAAAATTTTAAAAGAATTTAATGAGGTAAAGATTTATATTTTTGGTGTAGGTGATGAGCTAAAATACCTACAAAACATCAACACATCAGGCTTGGAGCTAGTTTGTTTAATCAATAAAATCCCACTAAACGAACTAGCCTTTTACATAGGCAAAATGCAAGCTTACATAAGCTCAGATACTGGTAATTACTACATCGCAGACACTATGAATGTCCCAAGCATTTGCTTTATGGGGCCTTGTTTTTGTGCTGAGCAAAGAGGCGTAAATAATTCTTTGGTGCTAAAAAGCGATTTGGCTCCATTTACTGCCGTTTTTGATACCATTTATGAGCGCGATGCAAGCGAATATTTTACGCTAAATAACGCACAAATAAAGGCTATAAAGGATTTTTTAAGTTTATTGATAATAAATTTTAAAATTCCGCAAAGCTCACAGCACTAATTTGCCCGGTAAGCTCCAAACTTCTACTAGCTAGGCTTATTAAAATCCCAAAATATTCTTTATCCAATTTTAAGCCTTTTCTAGCTTTTAAATATCTAACAAGCACGCTACCACCGCCAATGCTCCACTGCCAAACATCAATTTTACAAGGATAAAATAAGCTAGAATTTATAAAAATTCCGCCCTTTGCATAAAGCGGATTAGATGAAATTTCATCATTTTTTTCTCTTTTGTATTCAAAATTTACCGCCTTTAAATTTTTTAAAAGTTGAGTATCTATTAGTTTAGAGCCTAAATCGCAAAGCTTTTCAAAGCATTTATCATCTTTTGGCAAAGGCACTCTGGCAAAATCTAGCTTTAATTCGTTTTCGTATTTAGTGCGATAAATTTTATGATTTAGCGTAGCATAAATGTAGCAAAACGCATCTTTTGGGCTGATTTCGCGCCCACAAATTTTGCTTAATTTTTCTAAAAAAAATAAGCCAATATTTGAGCTAGCATTGCCATTTTGATCATACACATAAAGTGGCCAAATAATGCCAGCGCCGGTATTTCCGCCACCTAGCAAGCACCTTTGAGTTAAAATTTCACTAACAAAGCAAAAATCCCACGCCCCGCTTAATTTTGCTTGGCGACTTACATGCAAGGCTAGATTATTACGGCCTAGCAAATGTCGCATTAAAGTTGTTCTTGGGCGCTGTATTTTATTATCATAATAAACATAGCGTAAATCATAAGGTCTATACATAATCTTTTGAACGCTTTTTGGATTAAATGAGCCATAATGCGCGCTGATTTTTGCTTTTAAACCTAGCTCGTCCATAGCCACTAAAAGGCTATCATTGCCACTTTGAATCCCGCTGCCGTGGATATCAAAAATATCAGCTATGCCATAAAATTTACAATAATTTTCGTTTTGTTTGCTGTCGTTATTAAAGAAAAAATATGGCTCGTGCGGATTAATTTTTATAAAATTTTCACTTTTTAGGCTAGCCTTTTGTAAAAACTCTAATTTTCTAGCTCTACTGCCTAAGATATCGCAGCAATAAACATCTGCTAGCTTTTCTAAACTTTTTTGTGGTGATTTTTTCACAAACACGCTAATGCTTGCGCCATTCATCAAAGAAAATGGATTTTCATCTACTGCGCCTTTGGCATCGTATTCGCGTTTTCTCGTGTTGCCATGCAAGTTTAAAATGTAAATTTCATCTAAGTTTTGCATTAGCCAAAATCTAAACGCCCTAGCAGTTGCGTTATCAATAAAGCCGTTATTTGATATAAAAGCTAAAATTCCGCCATCTTTGCTGCTTTCAAAACTATTTAAGGCTTTAAGCACAAAATAAGTGCTTTCATCGCGCAAAACGCGTAAATTACGCTCTATTAGCACTTTATCGCCTCTTTTTATGCAAAATGGAGTCTTGCTTAATGGGCTTACAAAATACTCTCTTGCTTGGGCTAAGAGTTCGTTTATTTCGTCTTTTGGGATTGAAATTTGCTCTGCTTGGATTATTAGGGGATTTTTTGATTTAAAATTTGTATTTTTAAGTTCATTTATGGCGCGCTCTAAAAAATTGCTAGCGATTTTAATCATTATGACTCTTTGTGTTTTTGTGAAATTATAGCGAAGTTTTAAAATTTATTAGTTTTTTAAGTTAATAATATTTTATCTTGTATCACAGATAAATTTTAAAACTAAAAATAAATACTTTTTAAATATCAAAGCAGATATTAAAAAATTTTATACTTTTTATATTGTTTTTATTGACTTTTAGCTAATAATTTATTTAAAATCTGCTCGCAACTTAACTTTTAGAAAGGAGGATAAAGTGCAAGGTAAAACAAATAATTCCACCTTTGCTTGGGTGTTAGTAATTGCTTGTGTTTTGCTCGCTGTTATAGGATACACTCTCCATAACGCTCGCGCAATGTCGTATCTTAGCGATGATAGCTCAGCCTGTAATAACTGCCATGTAATGAATGATGTTTATGCTAGCTGGCAAAAAAGTAGCCACAGCTTAGAAATCAATGGCAAACCGCGTGCTAGCTGTAATGACTGCCACTTGCCGCATGAGTTTATTAGCAAATGGATAGACAAAGCCAGAAGTGGCCTAACACACGCTTATGCCTTTACCTTCAAGCTAGATGATTTGCCACAGCATTTTAGCGCTACTTCCATTAGCAAGGTAAATGTGCAAAATAATTGCGTTCGCTGTCATTTGAAAATGGTAGCTGCTGTGGTAAATCCAACCACTGATGTAAATCACAAAAACTCCCAACTAAGCTGTGTTAAATGCCATCCAAGCGTAGGCCACACACGCGGTTTTTAGATTTACAAATTTTAAGAAAGGACAAAAAATGAAAAAAAATTTAATGGCTATTTTGGCTATTATAGTTTTAATCGGCTTTTTTATGCTAAATAAAGATATTTCAAGCAAAAAAGCACAACCTGACATGGCAGGCGCGATATCAAAAAATATCGTAATGATGAGCGATGATGATCCCCGCTTTGATGTATGGGGCAAAAATTTCCCAGAATATGTAGATATGTATAAAGCAGTAGAAACACAGCCAGAATTTGAAACAGAATTTGGTGGCAATCACGCATATTCTAAGCTTATCCGCTATCCACAACTTAGCGTTCTTTGGGCTGGATATCCGTTTTCAATAGATGCTAATGAAGAGCGCGGGCATTTTTGGATTCAAGTAGATCAAATGGATACAGCAAGAAATAATAAAGAGTTTTTAAATGCTCATGGATTTGCTGGGTTTGGCGGTCAGCCAGCTGCTTGTATGAACTGCCATAGTGGCTGGACTAAATGGCTAGAAAATAACGCCGCAAAAGGCGATAACGCACAAGAAAAATGGATTTCATTTAATAGCACTAAATACTGGACTATGATTAAAAATGTCCCAGCACTTGATGGCATAAAAGAAAACAGCCCAGAACACAGCGGGCCACACGGTGGCAAAAGAATGGGCGTAGCCTGTGCTGATTGCCATGTGCCAAATACAATGGAGCTTCGTGTTACGCGCACAGCTTTAATAAACGCTCTTACAAAATGGCGCGGTTATGAAAAAGATGAAATTACAGGCGTAAAAGCCACAAGAGCGCAAATGCGAACCTTAGTGTGCCAACAATGCCATGTGGAGTATTATTTCCGCCCAACCGGCTCAAAAATCCAAGCAATCGGCGAAAGCATAGCAAATGATCCTAGCAAAAAATGGGCAAACGGCACGCAAAAAACCTATGATGAGTTTGATAGCTGGCGCGATGGAAATCAAGCCACCACCATACAAACCGCTGGCATTGAGCTAGTTTTCCCTTGGAAACAATGGGAGCCAAAAAAACCATTTAGAATAGAAATGTTTGATGAATATTATGATGAGCAAGCAACTCGCTCAATCTTCCCGCAAGATTGGTCACATAAACTCACAAAAGCACCAATGCTTAAAATCCAGCACCCTGAAAGCGAGATGTATTCAAGCTCAGTTCATGCTGCAAATGGCGTAAGTTGTGCTGATTGCCATATGCCTTATATAAGAAAAGGTTCAAGCAAAATGACAAATCATAATATTACATCACCGCTAAAAGATATAAATGCTGCTTGTAAAAGTTGCCACACTCAAAGCGAAAGTTATTTAAAAGCCCAAATAAGCGATATTCAAAAATCAATAGCCTTTGATTTACGCTCAGTAGAATACGCCACGGTAAGCTTAATAAATGATATCCAAGATATGCGTCAAAGACTTGCTAAATTGCCTAAATTTCAAACTAATGGCAAGGCTGATGATAAAAAAATCTCTGCTGAATTAGCTGAAATTTTAGAATTACACAGAAAAGGCCAAATGAGAGGCGACTTTATAGGTGCTGAAAACTCCACAGGCTTTCACAGCCCGCGCGAAGCTAGCCGTATATTGCTACAAGCTATGGATATGATTAGAACAGGGCAAGCCAAGCTAATGGGAGTTGCGCTAAAATATGGATTTAAGGATTATAAAACTAGCGATTTAGGCTTTAAAGATATTCAAAAGCTAAATCCTGGCGATATAAAATACAAAGTAAATACCAACGATGCGCGCCAAGCCACAGGCAAAAACCATAAAGCAGGCGATCGCTATTATGAGCATTCAAACATAAATGACGCCCCAAGTCAAAAATTGCTTGATTTAGATAAGGCAAATAAACCTTATGATCATAAAGCAATAGATCCTAAGGTGGATTTATAATATAAAAGCGGATTTGTAGCCTAGCGCAAATCCGCGCTAATTTTGCTTACATTTAAATTTTAATTCTCCATTCTTATAAATTTTACTGATTAAAATTTTAAAGCTTGCGTTTTTGAAATTGTAAAAATCTTGTGATTTTAAAATTTAGAAAATATTGTGGTTTTGAAATTTCAAAATGCTTATGAAATTTTAAATGCTTGCGATTTTAAAATTTTAAACTATTGCGCTTTTAAACTTTTAAAATGCCTATGAAATTTTGATGGCATTGAAAATTAAATATCTTAACCGCCCTTAAAATTTTAAATCTTAAAATTGGCATTAAAAATTTACGCATTTAAATTTTAAACTTTCTTTTATATTTTAAAGATATCTTTTAAAATTATTTGCTCTTTATAAATAAACAATAAATTTTAAAATTTACACAAAACGCGCTTAATAAAATGAGATTATAAAAGAGATAAAATTTATGGCTCTAGCTAATAGCCAAAGCCACAAGATTATGGAATTTGCGTGGTGCTAAATGAATGGGCTACTTCTTCATCGCAATCTGCGCCATTTGTAGTGCTACAAGTGCGCCCTCTAATTATCACCGCTTTTATCTTTTGATTATTGGCGGTGGTGTCTTTTATGATAGATGTACAACCAGCAGTTGTTAATAAATTCTCATCGCCTATATAAGTAATTTTTAGCGTAGATATGAAGGTTATTTTAGCCTCTGCTCCGGTAGGATTAGTAGGTTTTAGGTTTGTTGTTATTTTGTTTATGCATTTGTCTGCCGCGGCAAAATCGGTTTGTTGAATGCGTAAAATGGCATATTCTATCGCGCCTTGGGATAATAATTCGGCTTGCTCGTGCATGTATTGCTTTGTGGTAGTTTGTGCGCCTGCGCTAGATATACTAAAACTTAGCGCACCAATGCTTGCTATTGCTAGTATAAATATAATAGCTAAAATTAAAGAAAAAGCTTTTTTCATTGGACTATCCTAGTTTGACATACTTCGTGTTCTACTCCGCTAAGATCGTTTTTTTCATTATCATAGACGCAAATTTTAAATACTATACCACTGGCAAAATGCGGATCCGCACTTAATGAAGTAAAAGAAAAAGCACTTACATTACGAGCTAAGGTGTAGGTTTGTCCTCGGGCGATTTTATTTTCAGTGGCCTTTAAAACTTCTAATTTTAAAGTCCCAATCTTAGTTTGAATAGGAGCAGTGCCAAGTGTTTGTTTTGTTTCAAAAATAATCTTATTTACTTCTTTTGAAAAAGAATAACGATACAAAGAGCCAGCTCTACTTGGGCGAACCTTATCGCCATTATCTAAATCACAACCATTTCTAGTTATAGTAATTGTGCCAGCCTGATGAGTAGGATATGCTATGCTCCCATTACTACACCCATAAAAAAACGGCTGATTTTTTTCATAATAAGCCTTTAAATATAAATCCTCAGCTTTATTATTTGCTGCATTTTTTGGCTTATAAAATATAGCTGAATCGTCATTAAAAAATATAGTATATTCACCTAAACCATTAAATCTGCTATCATCGCTAGTGATTGTGATGATATCGTTGTATTGATTATTAGCTTTATTAGATGTATCTTTTAAGTTATTGATATATCCGCTTACGCGTGCCTCTGTATAAGGAGAATTATCTTTCCAAGCGGTAAAATCGCGGCGCTCTAATTCATAAGCTTTAAGATAAAAAATAAGATCGCTATCTTGGGCTCCATTTACTGATTTGTATTGAGTGCCACTAAGTGCGGCTGTTGTTTGTGGAATGCGGTGCTTTAACCTAGCTGCTATGATATCTGCTGCTAGGTTTGCTTGGGCTTCTAGGCGCTGAGTTTTTGCTGTCCAATAATAATTATTATACAAAACGCTTAAAATTTCAGAGCCTAGACTGCCTACTATGCCTAAAATCACTATCACTAAAATCAGCTCTATCATAGTAAAAGCTGAAATTAACTTATTTTTTTTGTATTTATTTTTCATAATTTTACCTATTTTGATTCTTCTGAGATATTAAACGCAAAACCATAAAGAATAACATTTTCTATACCGCCGATTTTGCTATTATTATCAAAGCTAGAATTTACATCTACAACCATTACATTTTTTGGGTTATCGCCATTTGCTTTGCTAAGATCAAAGGTTACATTTAATTCTGATTTATTATCGGCATCACCAGCAATATCTAAAAATCTAGCCTTTGCTAGGCTTTTAAATTTTATAAGATTTCTATTGCCAGTGCCTGTGTCTATGCTTCTTTCAACGGCATTTTTTCTATTGTTTAATCCTAATGCATAATTTGCTGAGCCGGGCTTATTTGCTTCGCCTGATTTTCTAGCTAAATTTTCAGCCTTTACAAAATTGCCATCACTATTTACAGCCAAGCTACGAGAAAAATACTGAGTAGCATTTTTATTAAAACGCCTATCTTTACTATCGCAATCTGCATTATCGCCACAATCTACGGTTTTTACAATGCCTGTGTATAGCGTGGCACCACTTTTGCCTGTAAAGCCATTTGCCAAAACGCTATTATAAGGCTCTAATAAAAGCTCATCAATCATTATTCTAGTAGAGGTTACAACCTCTGAAAGAATGGTTTGTTCATTTGCCTTAGTCGTTGCCATAACAATAGGCGGTATGGCGCTAGCACCTATACCTACTACGATTATCGCTAATAGCAATTCTAATAAAGAAATAGCTTTTTTCATTTTATTTGCCTAAAAATTTAGATATTTTTTCAGCCTGGCTATATTCTACATAATCTTTTGGATCTAGCACGATTTGCGCCATTAGATTGTTTCTTGCATTACAAACTATCGGTGCTAAGAAATTTACGCCTGATTCTTCTATGGTTTTATTTAGCATTACCATATTATATACTCTTAGCTCGCTTTTATCGTGGATTTCTAACAAAACTTGGTATGGAGTAGGCACATCAAAGCTATAATCAGGGCGCAAAATGTAAGGATTAATTAAAGTAAAGCTTGTGTTTTTATGCTCATCGTTGCTTTGCTTGCTTTTCATAGTTACAAAAAACTTATCAAGCGGGGTTATTTCTACTTTTGTGATATCTTCAAAGCCTAAAATCGGCCCTTTTACCACATAAACATCTTTATTTACAATCGCACCTATGCGCTCTGCTTGGCCGTATTGTGGATAAAATTTTGGCTCTAAAACTACTTGGCTTAGGGTTTTGTTTTTTACATTACAAACTATCGGCGCTAAGAAATTTACACCTGAATCTTCTATGGTTTTGCTTAACATTACCATATTATAAACCTCTAAGCCACTATTATCGTCTATATCCATCAAAACCTGATAAGGCGTAGGCAACTCAAAATCATAATCAGGGCGAATCACATATGGATTTACTACGGTAAAAGACACAGACTCTTTGCCCTCATCACGCTCTTTTGAGCTAATTTTAAAAAATCCATTTTCAAGCGGTTCAATCTCTACTGTTTTAATATCTTCAAAACCTAAAATCGGGCTTTTAACACTGAAAGTCATCACTCTCTCCTTAGCAAAAATTTCGCAATTCTAGCACAAAAAAAATAATAAATGCTTTAAAATTTATTTAAAATTTCTAAAAATTTCATTTTATTTACTTCACCTGTGATTTTTAGTTTTTGTGTTTTATTCTCAAAAAAAATCAAAGCCGGCGGCCCAAAAAGTTTAAAATTTTCTAAAAGTTCTTTGCTCGCATTATCTGCCTTGCTTACATCAACTTTAATTAAAGTAAAGTTTTCTAAGGCATTTTTAACCTCGCTATCGCTTAAAACTTCTTTTTCAAAATTTTTACAATTAACACACCACGATGCCCAAAACTCAGCTATAACGGGCTTTTGTGAGTTTTGGATAGCTGTGTTTAACTGAGCAAGAGTGCTAATTTTTTGCATGCGAGCTTGGCTAGGGTATGAAATTTTATTTAAATTATCTGCTCCAAATTCTTTAAACATAAAAAGCAAAATAAAACCCGCGCCAAAAATCAAAATCACCACGCAAAAAGCTTTAAAGGCTTTTTGCGCCAGACTTAGAGCTTCATCAAAAGCACCCAAAATTACAGCCGCAAACACGCATAAAATCCCAGCAAAAATTAAAATTTCATCAAAAATCCTAGATAACATCCACAAGGCAAAACCAAGCATAATAAAGCCAAAAAGTTGCGAAATTTTAACCATCCATTCGCCAGGGCGAGGCAAAATTTTAACCCCAAAACCAAGCGCGATTAATGGCGCGCCCATACCAAGCCCAAGGAAAAATAAAGCCAGCCCGCCAAGCAAAATATCAGCACTATTTGCTATATAAAGCAAAGCACCAGCCAAGGGAGCGGCCACGCAAGGACTAAGCACCAAAGCACTAAGCGCGCCCATTAAGGCAATGCCCGCATAACCTGAGCTGGCTTTTATTTTTTCATCTACAAAATTATTTAAAAAATTTGGAATTTTAAAATTATGCGTTAAAAACATCAAAAGCCCTAAAATCGCAAAAACCGCGCTTGTGATGATTATTACGACATTGCTTTGTAGCCAAGCATTTAGCCCGCTGCCAGCACTTGCTGCAATCACGCCAAAAATCGCATTAGTTAAAGCCATCGCCAATACATAGCTCAAACTTGCTAAAAGGGCGGTTTTTAGGCTTTTTTGCTTGCTAGTTTTTGCTATTATGATAGCACTTAGCACAGGTAGCATCGGTAGCACGCAAGGCGTAAATGATAGCAACAATCCATAACCAAAAAAGCTAACAATCACCCAAAACGCGCTAAGCTCATTAAAGCTATCGGCGATTTGCTCGTCATTTGATTTTGTTAAAATTTCAAAATTTGAAGTGTTTTCAAGTGGAGTATTTAGCGAAATGGGCGTGATAAATGATGTTTTTAAGTTTAATTTAAAGCTACTTTGTAAGGGCGAATAGCAAAAACCATCAAGCGAGCAACCTTGATAATTTATCAATAAATCTAGATTTTCATCAGCATAATTATACAAAAGCCCAAGCGGGATAAAAATTTTAAAACTATTTAAAAATACATTTTCGCCGTCTTTTTGCGTGATTTTTGGAAAATCTAAAAAGGCGTTTATTTCTTTTGAGTTGGCATAAAATTTTAATTTATCGGCATATAAATACACGCTTTTATCGATGTTGATTGTGGCTTCAAATCCGCTAGTTGCAGATGAGAGCGAAATTTCAAAAGCCTTATCTTTATCTACTGGCGCAGCTAATATAAAGCTAGCAAAAATCGCAAAATACAATAAAATAAATTTTAAAATTTTCATTTTTATCCTTTTTAAAAGGGCTAATTTTATAAATTTTTGCCAAATTTTCAGTAAATCGTGCTAAAATGTTAAAATTTTTTCACTAAAAAGGAGAGGTTATGGCTAGTGAGCTTACAAAAGACAATGAAAGCAAATATGTTACCATCAAAGTAAAAAAGAAAAAGCTTAAATACGAAAAAGAGCTAATAAAATTACAAATTGAATTATTAAAATTACAAGCGCATGTAAAAGAAAAAGGCTTAAAAGTTTTAATCTTAACAGAAGGGCGCGATGCAGCTGGCAAAGGTGGCACGATTAAGCGCATAATCGAGCATATAAATCCGCGCGGGTGTCGCGTTGTAGCACTTGATAAGCCAAGCAATATTGAGCGCACGCAGTGGTATTTTCAGCGATATATTCAGCATTTGCCAGCAGCTGGGGAAATCGTAATTTTTGATAGAAGCTGGTATAATAGAGGTGGCGTTGAGCCTGTGATGGGCTTTTGTACTAATGAAGAGCATAATATGTTCTTGCACCAAGTGCCAAAGCTTGAAGAAATGCTAGTAAATTCGGGCATAATTTTATATAAATTTTATTTTTCAGTAACCAAAGAAGAGCAAAAACGCCGTTTTGATAGCAGAAAAGACGACCCACTAAAACAATATAAATTATCACCAGTAGATAGCAAAAGCCAGCAACTTTGGGATCAATACACCCTAGCAAAATACTCTATGCTCTTAGCCTCAAACACTGATTTTGCGCCTTGGACTATAATAGTTAGCGATGATAAGAAAAAAGCGCGCTTAAATACAATTCGCTCTATTCTCTCTCGCATTGATTATCCTAAAAAAATCAGCAAAAAAGAGCTAGAATGTAACCCTAATCTTGTAAAAACAGGCTCCGAAGAAATTGCCATAATGAGTAAAAATCTTCGCAACGAGGGCTTAAAAAAGATAGAAAACAAAGCAAAATAATTTTATTCTTTAACTTAGGGCTTTTTAAAATTTCTTTTTTACAATTTGTCTTTTTGTGGATTAGCCCCGCACGGGGCTAAACATATTAAATTTAAGCGATAAAGTTAAAAATTTATTTTTAAAATTTATTTTTTAAAATTTATTTTTTTGCGGATTAGCCCCGTGCGGGGCTAAACATATTAAATTTAAGCGATAAAATTAAAAATTATTTTTTAAAAGCCTGCTTTAAATTTTAATTTAACATATTTAATACAATTTACTTATATTTTGATAACTTAGCTTTAATTTAAAATTTGCCTTTTGGCATAGCATTAAATTTTAATTTGTGGGAGTTTAAGTGCGTAGCGCATAGCTTGTGTAATGCTTAATTCATCATTATTTTTGCTAAAAAGTTTAAAAGCTAGCACGGCTTGAAAAAGCAGCATATCTAAGCCATCTTTGCATTTTAATCCTCCGCTTTTGCCAAGGGCTAAAAAGGCACTAGCTTTGCCATAAACAGCGTCATATGCGTATTTTGCGCTACTCATTGCTTTTTTTAATAAATCTTCATCAAAAGGCAAACCAGCAAAGCTTAGCCCCGATGGCGTGGTGTTTATGATTAAATCGTGTTTGTGTGATTTGTTTTGATAGCTTTGTGGGGTGTAGAAATTATAATTTTTAAAAGCTTGCGCCCTATTTTCATTGCGATTTAAAACGCTAACTTTTACGCCATTTTTATCTAAAATATAAGATATCGCGCGCGCCGTGCCACCTGCGCCTAAAATCAGCGCATCGCTAATACCACTAAACTCACTTATAGCCATCAAAAACCCAGGCGCATCGGTATTGTAAGCACTAATTTTATCGCCTTCAATTATAAGAGTATTTGCGCTTTTAATTTGCTCTGTTAGGCTATCTGCTTTATTTGCTATATTAAGGGCTGTTTGCTTAAAAGGCACGGTGATATTTGCCCCGCTTAAACCTAGATCAAAAAGTAAATTTTTAAGAGCATTTTGCTGTAAGTTTTCATCATCGATAATCTCTAAAAGCGCGCGCGAATACACGCCATTTATGCCAAGCGCATTAAAAGCGGCATTGTGTAAGCGCGGACTAATTGAGTGAGCGATGGGATTTCCTATAACGGCATAATAATTCATAATCTTGCTTTAAAATGTAATTAAAAATTGAAATTTTAATAAAGAGCTTTAAAAAAAGCTCTTTAAATTTTAAATATTTAAGGCGATTTTAAATTATTTAACGCGGTAAATAAAGGCGCTATTTGAGATATCGGCCTTTATCTTGCCTATGTTTTCGTTTAACTCACCTTGGGTAAAAGGCCCTATTAGCACTTTTATTGTATGCTTGCCATTTACTATTGTTTTATAAGTGGTGTAGCTATATCCTGCATCTTTAATCTTTTTGAAAAACGCATTATTTGGCGTTATCGTGCTTAAAGAGGCTACTTGAACATAAGTGCCTTTTGCTATTTGGGTATTTGTGCTTGGCTTTTGAGTGCTAGCTTGTGGCTTAGGGCTTGGTTTTTCTATTTTGGCGATGTTTTGTTGCTTTGGTTCTGGTTTGCTAGGCATACTTGGCTCTGGGTCTTGTTTGATATTTACATCAACTGGCTTGCTAGGCATAGGCTCTAAAATTTCAGGTTTAAGCTCTATGCTAGGTTTATTAAAGCCATCATCGCTTGCAACAGGGGCAAATAATTCATCGTTGTTTGCTGGTTTGCTTGGTGTTTCAAAATTTGGCGGCATAGTAAAACTGCCATTTTGTGCCATATTTGCTTGATTATAATTTTGTGGTTTATTTTCTGGCATTTGGCTTTCTTCTGGTAAGATTAAAGTTTCATTGCTTATTAAATCGCTATCTTTGTTAGAATCACTATTTATAAATTTTACCACTATTACAACAACTAAAAATAAAATAACCAAAGATACTACGGTAGTAATAAATTTTCTAATCTTTGATGTGCCTTGCTCTTCTTCTTTATCTAATAAGATATCTTGTAAATCTTGATGCTCTTCCATTATTTCTCCTTTAAATTTTAAATTCTTACATATATTTTGACCAGCTAGCACCGCGTTCTTTTTGGTATAGTTCATATGGCAAGGTTAAAATTTGAAACTCGCGTGGCATATCCATATTTGGAAACATTCTCCATTCTTGTGGGAGTTTTTGTGCTAGGCTTGCTGAGAGTTTATTGGCTAGTTGGTATGCCTCGCTAAGAATAGTATGGCCTTTATGCACATACAAATGCAAATGTCCGCTAGTTTTGCTATGATAGGCTGTAAAATTTACAAAGCCCATCTCACGCAGCATTAACTGCGCCCTATGCCAAAAACGCTCTGGCATAAAGCCATTATAATCAAAAACTATATTTTCTACTATATTATCCTTGTTGATTAAATCATGTGCTATGATTTTTTTATGCTCGAAATGTTCTTTTTGGATTTGATATGTTAATGGTTCATTTACTCGCTCAAATTTATCAAAAAAATTTTTACCGCGAAATTCTATTTTTTGGATTATTCTATCTGTTTTGATAAAATAATGATCGCTTATCATTTTAATTAAATTTAGCTCTATACTTTGCATTAAAATGTCGCCTCTTTATAAATAATAAATTTATGTGCCAATTCTTTTAACTCAGCTTTTATTTTGGCTTGTTTGTCGGTGTTGTTGATATCATCTAGCACATCGGCTATGCGAGTTGTTATAAGCTCAAACTCTGCTTCTTTCATACCGCGCGCGCTTAGTGCTGGGCTACCTATGCGTATTCCGCTTGTGATAAATGGTGAGCGTGTTTCGCCTGGGACTGTATTTTTATTTACAGTAATGCCAGCATTGCCAAGAGCAATATCAGCATCTTTACCGCTAAAATTTTTATTTAAAAAGCTTACTAGCACTAGATGATTATCCGTGCCGCCGCTTACTAAATCATAACCACGAGAAATTAGCACTTCGCCTAATTTTTTAGCATTTGCTTTTACTTGCTTGGCATAATCTTTCCACTCAGGGCTAAGATTATGCTTAAAGCCTACTGCTTTTGCTGCTATTACATGCATAAGTGGGCCACCTTGAATGCCAGGGAAAATAGAGCTGTTTATTTTTTTGGCAAATTCTTCATCATTTGTCATAATGATCCCGCCTCTTGGCCCTCTTAGGGTTTTGTGCGTAGTAGAGCTTACTACATGGCAATGCGGAAAAGGATGAGCATGCTCATTTGCAACCACAAGCCCAGCAATATGTGCCACATCGGCAAACAAAAACGCGCCTACACTATCGGCAATTTCACGGAATTTTTTAAAATTTATCTCGCGCGGATAAGCACTAGCACCACAAACTATCATTTTTGGTTTTACTATATTTGCTATATCGGCTACGCGCTCGTAATTTATGCGGCCATCAAGCTCCACGCCATAAAAAAAGCTTTCGTAAATTTTACCAGAACTGCTTACTTTTGCTCCGTGTGTTAAATGCCCGCCATGGCTTAAATCCATACCTAAAATTTTATCGCCTGGTTTTAAAAATGCGCCATACACGCCTTGATTTGCTTGGCTACCGCTATTTGGCTGGACATTTGCAAACTCGCAAGAAAAAAGCTTTTTGCATCTATCAATTGCGATTTGTTCTATTTCATCTACAAACTCGCATCCGCCATAATATCGCTTATTAGGATAACCTTCTGCGTATTTATTGGTTAAAACGCTACCCATTACCTCCATTACCTCAGGATAGGTAAAATTTTCACTAGCGATCATTTCTAAGTGATCGCATTGTCTTTGTAATTCTTTATTTAATAAAGCAAAAATATCGCTATCATAATCTTTTACGCTCATATTATTCTCCTTGATTTTTAATAGGTCGCATAGCCGGAAATAAAATAACATCTCGTATGCTTTGTTTATTTAAAAGCAACATCACTAATCTATCAACACCTAGCCCCCAGCCAACAGTAGGCGCCATCGCATAGCCTAAGGCCTGGCAATAATCCTCGTCCATTTCATGCGCTTCATCATCGCCTGCATTTTTTGCATCAATTTGAGCTTTGAAGCGTTCGTATTGATCTAAGGGGTCGTTTAATTCATTAAAAGCGTTTGCTATTTCTTTGCCTGCTATATAAAGCTCAAAACGCTCGGCTATATCGGCATTTTCATCGCTTCGCCTTGAAAGCGGGCTAATTGATAATGGAAAATCCACGATAAAGGTAGGGTTTATAAGTTTTGCCTCTACAAAATTATCAAAAAGCTCAGCTTGTAAATGCCCTAAATCTAAATTTTCATTAGCTTCTAAATGCTGGGATTTAAGATAATTTAAAATTTTAATCTTGTCTTTTATTATATCGCTTGGCACACCGCCTATTTGTGTGAGCGCATCAAGGTATTTAATGCGCGCAAAAGGCTTACTAAAATCTATGCTATGCTCGCCGTATTCAATCACGCTTGGCATATTAAGCCCTTGTAAAAGCACCTTAAATAACTCTTGGCTTAAATCCATAGCCTCATTATAATCATGCCAGGCCCAATAAAACTCTATGCTTGTAAATTCTGGATTATGCGTTAAATCCATACCTTCATTGCGAAAACAACGATTTATCTCAAACACCGCTTCCATACCGCCTACAATCAAACGCTTCAAATAAAGCTCTGGCGCGATTTTAAGATACCTATCTACATCAAGCGCATTATGATGTGTGATAAAAGGCTTGGCATTTGCTCCGCCTGCGATAGGATGCATCATCGGCGTTTCTACTTCTAAAAATCCGCGTTCTTGGAAAAACTGGCGTATTAAGCTAATGATTTTAGCGCGTTTAATGAAATCAGCGCGCACACTAGAATCCATAATCATATCAAGGTAGCGTTGGCGGTAGCGAATTTCTTTATCTGCTAGGCCGTGAAATTTTTCAGGTAATGGGCTTAGAGCCTTACTAGCTAGGGTTATTTTGCTAGCGTGTATGCTAAATTCTCCCGTCTTAGTTATAAAAGCATAGCCTTTTACTAGGATTATATCGCCTACTTCTAAATTTTTTTTAAATGCATTATAATCATTTTCACCTATGCTATTAAGAGAATAATATACTTGAATACTATCATCTTCATCTTCTATATTTGCAAAGGTTGATTTACCAGCTACTCGTTTGAGTTTTAAGCGACCCGCTACGCAAATTTCAATATCTGCTTTTTTATCATCGCCATTTATATTTTTGATATATTCAAACTTAGCCTTAAAATCTGTAATACTCATATCGCGATGTAAAAAATGTGGATAAGGATTATAACCGCTAGCTTTTAATTCATTTGCTTTTGCGATGCGGATTTGTTCTAATTCATTTTGAAAAATCAATTTTACGCCTTTTTGGCACATTCAAAGCATAAACCATAAAGTTGCATTAAATGTCCTGTTAATTTAAATTTATGCTCTTTCGCTATTTGCTCTTGTTTGCGCTCAATCGTGTTATCTTCAAATTCTATGATCTTACCGCAACTTTTGCATATCATATGATCGTGGTGAGGTTTGTTGGCTAGTTCAAATTTTTTGCCTTGCGAGCCAAAACTTAAAGAGGTTACGATACCAGCTTCTTCTAATAAATTTAGCGTGCGATAAACAGTAGCAATGCCAAGATTTAAATCAGGGTATTCTTCTTTAATGCGTAAATAAAGGCTTTCTGGCGTGTAATGCGTGTGGTGATTGTATAAGGTTTTAAGTAAAATTTCACGCTGTTTTGTGTATTTAAGAGCATTTTTTTTTAAAATTTCTTTAAATAGCTCTAAAAGGTTGTTGTATTCTATATTTATAATACTATTCATATGATGACCTTGTAGAGTTTAGTTCTTTATTTGTGTTGATATCACTTAGGTTTAAATCTTTTAAATCTTTAAAGGATTTTGCTGCATTTAGTGTGGAGTTTTGACTAAGATTTGCATCGCCTAAAACAGGCAAATTTTTATAATCCACATTCATTATAAATTGTCCGCTAGTAAGCAAGAATGGATAAACAACACTTTTTTGCGCGTATGGCGTTAATTTATCATTAATTATAGGTATGCTAGCGATAATGGCTGAAAATATAGCAAAGACTAAAAAAATCTTAGCCGAACCTAGCAAAAAGCCAAGAGCTCTATCTACAAAGGCAAAGCCACTCATTGAAAGCATCTTAGCAAAAACGCGTCCAAGGATTAAGCACACAACCCAAAAAACAATAAGCACCAATAAAAAGCCAAAAAAATACCACGAACTGCTGTTTATAGCATAAATATTATTATTTATAAACTCACCAGCACTCATGGCATATCTGCTAGCTACAATCACACCGCCTATTAGCCCTATAATCCCAAAAAGCTCTTTTATAAAACCATTTAATAAGCCCTTAATAGCTAAAATCAAAACCAAAGATATAACTACTAAATCAAACCAAGCAAAATCTTGCATATTTTTAACCTACTATGCCTAGTGCGCCTTTTAACTCTTGCAAGTTTGTCGAATACCTTAGAGCCGTTTCTTTATCTATCAAGCCTGCTTTAATGGCATTTACTAGACCTTGTGTTTGTGTTTGCATATTTGTATTTAGCTGATTTACTTGCATTTGTGAGTAGATTTGATTGATCTTATTCTCACGAATTAAGTTCGCAATAGCTGGATTTGAAACCAAAATTTCATGCACTGCTAAACGCCCGCTTTCTTTTTTAGGTAACAAAGCTTGTGAAATAACCGCAGCAAGAGAGTTTGAAAGCATTACTTGGACTTGTGCTTGCATTTCTTGTGGGTAAGATTCAATTATACGAGTAACTGTTTGAATGGCTGAGTTTGTGTGTAAGGTACCAAAAACCAAGTGTCCTGTTTCAGCTGCTGTTAGCGCAATAGAAATGGTTTCAGGATCGCGCATCTCGCCTATTAGTATAATATCTGGATCCTCGCGCAGTGCTGAGCGAAGTGCGTTAGCAAAGCTTTTTGTATCAGTGCCTACATTTCGTTGTGAAAATAGCGACTTTTTATGCTCGTGCAAAAACTCCACAGGTTCTTCAACTGTGATGATATGCTTGCGCTCTGTAAGATTTACTTCATTTAGCATAGCTGCCAAAGTGGTCGATTTACCGCTACCTGTTGGACCAGTAACTAAAATAAGCCCTTTTTCGCGTTTTATTAACTCTTTAAATATGGCTGGGCAATTTAAATCATCTAAACTAGGTATATGCTCAGGTATTATACGAAAAGCCGCTGCTAGCTCACTTTTTTGGCCTTCATTAGAGCCACCACCGCCTAAGGTGTAATAATAATTCGCACGAAAACGCCCTATATTTTCACGCCTAATAGCAAAATCTAACTCTCTTTGTTCTTCTAACCTGCTTTTTTCAGCATCGGTTAGAATGCTATAACAGATATTTTCAATATCCGCACCAGATAATGGATCACCTACTAACTGACGCAAACGCCCATCAATGCGTATTTGCGGTACTGAACCAGCTACTAAGTGCAAATCGCTCGCTCCTTGACGAGAAACTGTAAATAGTAGGTCGTCTAGATGTCCAAAATGTTGTCCTTGCATAATACAATCCTTTTAGTCAATGATTTTAGGCACTTCAAAAAAGTTGCCATTTGCCTTTGGGGCGTGTTTTAAAATGTCCTTAATAACCTCACTTTCACGCACTTCATCAGCTCTTAATGGACCATTGGCTTTAATGGTACTAACCTCGGCTTCAAGCCCGGCTAAATCAAGCTCGTCAAGGATTTCTACAAAACCTACTATTTGGCTAAGTTGTCCTTTAAATTCTTCGCGTTTATCAGCTGGGACACTTAGCGCGCTTAGCTTTTCAAGCTTACCTAGCATTTCATCTGTAATCTTCATAAATCATCGCTTTTGAAAAATTGAGCGCGCATTATATCAAAATTTTTAGATAATTCAAGCATTTAAGGCTTAATTTTTAAATTAAATACAAATTTTAAGCAAATATTTAATCTAAAAATTCCACAAATTTTAAAATTTTAAAATTTGGGCTTTGCTTTTTACATAAATTACAGCAAAATTTTAAGATTTTTTGTGTAAAATTGCGCTTTTTTTACTCAAATTTCATCAAAGGACGATATTTTGGCTATTAAAGATGATTTAGAATATATAAAAGAAGGGCTAAATACCCAAGAGCAATTACTTAGCTCAGCCATCGCAAGTGAGCGTTTTTTTAAAAAATACAAAAAAATTATTTATCTTGGCGTTATTTTAGCTTTGATTTTTGTGTTAATTTATGGCTTAAACAGCTTTTTTCAAAATAAAAATATTAAAGAAAATAATGCCTTATATAATGCTTTAATGCTTGATGTAAATAACTCAGCCCTAGCTGCTAAGCTAAATAAAGCAAGCCCAAATCTTTATGCGCTTTATGCCTTACAAATGGCTAAAAATGGCGAGCTAGCTCCGCTAAATCTTGCCTTAGAAAACCCAAAAGGCGATGCCATACTAAAAGAAATTTTAAAAGCAGCTAGTGGCGATGGCTCCGAGCTTTTAGCAGATTATGATGCCTTGCTGGCTGGCTTTAAATTATTAAAAGAAAACAAAATCCAAGCCGCTAAATTAGAATTTGCTAAGATCACCGAAAATTCATCATTAAAACAATTAGCTAGAAACTTAGAGCATTATCAAGGGATTAAATAATGAAATATTTAGCCTTAATTTTACTAGCTTTATTTTTTAATGCTTGTGGGACTAAAAGGGAGTATTTTAAGCCGGCTATGATAAACGGCGATGCGCCTATTTCTAGTCTTGGCGCTAGCATAAAGCACTCAACACGAGCAGGCGCAACACTAAGTGATGGCTCGCTTTTAACCAAAAATGGCGTTACGCAAATCAATTTAAAAGGCGATGAAAGCTTTTTGGGAGAATATGAGGGCAAATATATAATAAGTGATTTGTATGGCAATTTAAAAATACTTTCAAACCAAGAAATAATTTATGAGCAAAAATTCCCCCAAGCCATTATCTCAGCTAGTTTAGAGGGCAACAATCTAGCACTTTTAAGTGCTGAAAATAAAATTTATCTAATTTATATAGACACAGGCGAGATAGCCATCGAATACGCAAGCGGAGCAAGCTTTGCTAATGATTCGCGTATGGCAGCACCGATATTTTTAAACTCCATTATCGTTTATCCCACACTTGATGGTAAGGTAATGATAGTAGATAAAAACCGCGCCATAATAATGCGCGATGCTGTCGTTAGCAGTGATAATTTTTTTAATAATATTATTTTTTTAGATGTAGAAGGCGATAAGCTCTACGCTGCAAGCGCAACTAAAATTTTAATGATAAGCCCAGAAAAAACTGCTGTATTTAATGCTGGCATAAAAGACATCACGCTTTATAATGGCAGGCTTTATGTTTCATTAAAAGATGGTTTTATTAAGGTGCTGGATTTAGAGCTAAAAGAGTTAATTGGGCGTGAGTTTGAGTTTGCTATTTTTAGCAATATAATAGCCAAAAACGATCACTTATATTTATTTGAAAAAACCGGCTATATTATAGAAATAGACACGCAACTACAAAATGAGCGCATTTATAAAGCCACGCCTATTAAAAATAAAAGTTTTGCGGGCAAAGATGCTTTTTATTATGATGATAAGATGATTGATTTAAAATAATGAATAATTTTATAGCTAATCTTTTTAGTGAGCGAAAATTACTACTAAGAGAGCTTAAAACGCTGAAAATGAGCGATTTTAGCAAAAAGCGAAATTACGAGCTAATTTATGGCATAAATGCTAAGGATTATCATACTTTGGTATTTGTGCGTTTTAGTAAATCCAAAATGTTACAAGCCGAGCTAGAAAATTTAGATTTAATAGCAAATTGCGTAGCATCAAAACTAGATATTATAATAAATAAAAGGGTGCTTTTTTATAACTCTAAAATATGCTCTAAATTAAACAAGCAAAATAACAAATGGAAATTTTATGATTTTATGTGATATAGGCAATACTAGCGCGCATATTTGGAATAACGGGCGCACTAATACAATAAACATTGAAAAATTTGGAAATTTCAAAATAAAAGATACTTTGTATTATATAAATGTAAATGATAGAGTGCGTATGCCAGAAGTTTGTAAGAATTTAGAAAAATTATTAAATTTTAAAAGCACTTATAAAGGTTTAGGCGTGGATAGAGCTTTTGCTTGTTATAGCATAAATACAGGCATAGTAATAGACAGCGGCTCAGCCACAACGATAGATTTAATGAATAACGGCACGCATCTTGGCGGGGTAATCTTACCAGGGATTGAAAGCTATTTGCAAGCTTATGCTAGCATTAGCCCTAGATTAAAATGCCATCTAAACACTCAATTAGATTTAGATACCTTGCCACAGCGCACCATAGATGCTATAAGCTATGGCGTGCTAAAAAGCGTGATTGATATAGTAAATAATTTATCTTGTGGCAGAGATATTTATATAACAGGCAGTAACGGGGCGTTTTTTCAGCGGTATTTGCCAAATTCTATTTATAATAAAAATTTAATTTTTGATGGTATGTTAAAACTGCTAAAAGAGGAGGGTTTGTGCTAAAAATCGCATTACCAAAAGGGCGCATCGCAGAGCAAACCTTGCAGACCTTTGCTAGTATTTTTAAAGAAGATTTTTCATTTAGCGATAGAAAACTTCGCCTAATAAAAGGTGATTTTGAGTTTTTAATGGTTCGCAATCAAGACATAGACACTTATGTAATTGAAGGCGCAGCAGATCTTGGCGTGGTGGGGCTTGATGTGCTATTAGAGCATAATAGCGATGTTTTGCGCTTGCTTGATTTAAAATTTGGGCATTGTAAGGTTTGCATAGGTATCAAAAAAGGCACAAATTTAGATTTTAATAAACCAGAGCTAAAAGTCGCTACAAGCTTGCCAAATATCACGCGCGCGTATTTTAACGCTCGCGCCGTGCCTGTAAAAATTATTACCCTTTATGGTTCAATAGAGCTTGCGCCACTTGTTGGACTGGCTGATTGTATAGTTGATATAGTAGAAACTGGCTCTACAATGAAGCAAAACGGCTTAGAGCCAGCCCAAGTTATTATGCAAAGCTCAGCATTTTTAATAGCAAATAAGCTAAGTTTTGTAAGCAAAAAAGATGAAATTTTAAATATTTATCATAAATTAGCAAATAAATAAATAGGTTTGAAAATGAGTGTTTTTAGTGTGGTTGGTAGTGTTATATTTTTTCTTTTTAATCTTTATAATTACAAAAGCTTGGCAAAAAATATTTTATTGCGTAAGTTTAGTTCGGTTTTGTTATTATTTTTTACGCTGATTTTTACCTTTGAGCTGGCGTTTTTTTTACATCTAACTAATACAAACCAGCTTTTATACGAAATAGCCGTGTATTCAATAGGTTTTTCATTTATGGCATTTTGTATTTTAGCCCCTTGTGATTTGGTATTAAAATTTATAGAAAAAAGGCAAAAAAACCACAGAGAAATATTAAATTTTTGTTTTGATTGCTTTGTGTTGCTTAGTATTGTTTTATATGTAGGATATGGCGCATTTAACGCTCTTTACAACCTTCAAATCACCAAAAGAGAAGTAAAAATCAAAGGCTTAGAAGCACCACTTAAAATAGCCTTAATCTCAGACACACATATAGGCCAAATGCTAAAAAGGGATTTTTCACAACAATTAGTAAATAAAATCAACGCCTTAAAACCCGATATGGTTTTTATAGTGGGCGATTTTATCGATACCAAAGCCTCTAATCTACAAGATAGCTTGGATCCGTTTTTGGATTTAAATAGCACTTATGGCACCTTTTATGTTAGCGGCAACCACGAATATTATAATGGCATAAACGCTCTAACAAACAAAATAAAAGCCCTAAATTTTAATATTTTAGAAAATTTCAGCCTAAAAGTAGCGGGCATAAATATAGCAGGCGTTAATGATATCGCCGGCTTACAATTTGGCGTAAATGAGCCAGATTTTAATGCCAGCTTAAACAGCACAGATCCTAACGCTCCAACTATTTTATTAACTCATCAGCCACGCAGTATAAAATTAATAGATAAAGAATTATTAAAGAGCGTGGATTTAATTTTGAGCGGGCATACTCACGGCGGGCAAATTTTTCCATTTTCGCTTTTGGTTTGGATACAACAAGGCTATCTTTATGGCCAATATAACCTAAGCGAGCGCACAAAGCTAATAATAACAAGCGGAGCTGGATTTTGGGGACCAGCTATGCGAATAGGCTCGCACAGCGAAATAGTAGAGCTAAACCTAATACCAAGCAGATAAATTTTAATTAAGCTATGTTTAGAATTTAAAAGCAAAAAAAATATTTATTGCTAAAAAATTGAAGCTAAATTTTAAAATTTTAATTAAAATTTTTTCATAATTTTTAAGAAATCTCGGGGTTAATTTATAGTAAAATGCGACCTCACAAACTTTGTTTAAAGGCTAGCTATAATGAATGAATCAATTTTTAAAAGCATTAAAAATTTGCCACCGCTTGATGATACCATCGCACAAATACAACAAATTTGCCATGACGAAAACGCAAATATGTCCGATTTAATCGCCGTTATCAAACGCGATCCTATGCTTACTGCTAATATCTTACACTCAGCAAATAGCCCACTTTATGGATTTAGCCGCGAAATCAGCGATGTAAGCCAGGCTGTGAATCTTTTTGGTATGGCGACTATTAGGGGATTTGCGCTTTATGGCGCGATTAAGCATAGCTTTAAGATGGATTTAAGCCCATATAATATAGATGGCACAAAATTTCTTGATATAGTAGGCACGCAAAGCATTTTAATTTTTGATTGGTATGCTAAGGTAAATCGCTCAGCCTTAAATGTGCTATCACCTTCTAGCTTTTTGATGGAAATAGGCAAGATAGTAGTTGCAAAAGAATTAATTGAGGGCAAAAAAGCAGATGAGTTTAAATCTAAGCTTGCTAATATCAACACCATCGAAGAATTAAGCCAATTAGAATCCCAATTAGTAGGATCAAATAGCGAAGAAATCACCGCTCAAATCCTAGAACAATGGCATTTTGAAGAAGAAATAGTCCAAAGCATAAAATATCTAAACAAAATAAGCCAAGCCCCAAAAGAAATAAAAAATTACGCCATTGCTCTAAATGCTACAAAAACTAGCGTAAATGTGCTAAATAAATTCAAACCAGAAAACATCCAAAGCGCGCTAAATTTTGTAGAAAAAAATGGCTTAGATAAAGATAAATTTGCGTTAGCCTTAAAAAAAGTCCAAGAAGCTTGAGAAAATTTTATTTTGAAAACTTTTTTACAAGGTTTGAGTAAAGGCTTAGATGTTACTACTAGCCTTAATACCGAAAATAAAGAGCTTTTAAGGATTTTAGAATCCTTAAAAGCCATTAGCAAATATCACAATAAATTTTATTTAAATAATAATTTCGTAATCGGCAAACTAGATATATCCCAAAACGCCACCGGCTATTTAAACGCCTACGATGAACGCTTTAAAAAAGATTTGCTTATACAAAACCGCGACTTAAACGCTGCTCATCTTGGTGATATAGTTTTGGCTAAAATTTTAAAAAGCAAAAAAGATAGAGTTTATGCTAAAATTTTAGCCGTGCTAGTTATGGCAAATGCTACAAGCGTGGTTTATACCAAGCGTTTTGGCAATGTGGTGCTTGGGGTTAATATACAAAATGGCCTAAGCTTAAACTTGCGCGCTAGCCAAAAATCCCTAAAAGCTCTCCCTGATGGCTCTGTGCTAAAAATAAATAACTTAAATAACGAAATAATAGAAGTTTTAGGCGTTTTAAGCGATCCAAGCGTGGATGAAAAAATTTCTTTATCCATTTATAATAAACAAGATGATTTCGCTCTGGCTTGCGAAAATGAAGCAAGGGCTTATGGCGATAGCGTTGATATTAGTATGTATAAAGAGCGCGTGGATTTAAGCGATCTTGCATTTTGCAGCATTGATCCAGATGATGCAAAAGACTACGATGATGCGATTTTTTACGATGAAAAAGAAAACGCCTTATATGTAGCCATCGCCGATGTTAGCGAATATGTCCAAAATCACAGCGCCACTGATAAAGCAGCAAAATTTCGTGGCTTTTCTATATATTTTCCACATAAATGCGTGCCTATGCTACCGCGAAATTTAAGCGAAAATATCTGCTCTTTAAAGCCAGATGCTTATCGCTTGGCTTTTATTTTTAAGCTTAGTTTTGATGTAAATTTTAATGTGATAAAAGATGAATTATTTGAGGGCCTTATTAAATCGCGCGCTAGGCTTACTTATGGCTTGGTTGATGAAGTTTTAAAGGGCAAAAAACATCTCCCAAACCAAAACATTCAAAATTTTCTCTTAAAACTAGCCAAAATTACAGAAATTTTGCGACAAAAACGCCTGTTAAAAGGCTTTGATTTTCGTTCAAAAGAGCTTAAAATGAGCTTAGATGAAGCAGGCTTAGTAAAATCGACCCATTATGAAAGCGACACGCCAAGCCACGCTTTGATTGAAGATTGTATGCTTTTGGCAAATATCGCAGCTGCAAAACGCATAAATCAGGGCATTTTTCGCAATCACGAACCAGCCGATATGAAAAAAATTTTATATTTAATTGATGATTTAGCCGCTCTTGGCATAAATGCCACCTATGAAAGCGATCTAGCCAAAATGATAGCCAAAATCCAAGCAAAAGCCGATGAAATAGGCATTAGAGAAGATGTAGATAAGCTAATCATCAAAGCACAAAAAAGAGCCCAATACAATAATTTTTCAAGCGGGCATTTTGGCCTAGGCTTTGATACCTACACGCATTTTACTAGCCCGATCCGCAGATACAGCGATTTAATCTTACACCGCTTGCTAAAAGCTAAATTAAAAAACGATGAAAAACTTTTTAATTATTTATTAGAAACTACCCAAGGACTTTGCGAGAGTTTAAATGTTTTAGAAAGAGAAGCAGATAAGGTAGCTTTTGATTTTATGGATAGAAAATTTGCGCGCTGGGCTAGCGCAAATATCGGCAATAGCTTTATTTGCTACATTAGCCAAGCAAGCGAGCCACTAGTTGCTATTTTAGATGATGAGATTAAAGGCGCTAGGATTTTTTTGCCAAATTATAGCTGCGAGATACTAACAAAGGTGCTTGTGCGCATAGTTTCAAGCGATATAGCAAGCACAAAAATTATAGGCAAAGTAATAAAAAAATTAAGTTAAAATTTTAAAATTTAAGGTTAAAGATGCAATTAACAATGAATGATTTTGAAAATATTTACGCGATGAAATTTGTGGATTTTCCAAACTGCTACACAACTTGTAATAACGGCGAATGCTGTCAAAAACGCCTTACAAATATCAATGATAGATCCTTAATGCTACCTTTATTAGAAGATGAATACAAATACTATAAAAAAATCGGCGGATTAGATGGGCTAAATGAACCAAAAAAAGAGGAATTTATTTTAAAAAATGGCAAGGTTTTTAGGCTTTATTATTTGCTTTGCAATAAGCAAGGGCTTTGTGCGCCACAAGCAAACAAACCTTTAATTTGTAGGCTTTATCCGTATTTTCCAAAAGTAAATGAAAAAGGTGAAATGTCAGGATATTTATATGCTAGCATTTTTGATGTTTATTTGGATAAAAAAACTCATTATTGCACGCTAGTAAGAGAGCGCGATGATGAACTAAAAAAGCAACTCCAATCAGCAAAAATTCTCTTAAAATTTCCTATTTTTATTTTTGCCTTTAAATGCGTAGAAATACTACAAAATCACTTGCTAGATTATTTAAATCAAAGTGGTTTTAGCGAGCAAAACTTAGCCAAGGCTATTTTATTTAGATTGCCTTTTAAAAGCGAAAATTTTAAAAATGAAATTAGTAAAGCTTATGATGAAATCGCAAAGAATTTTGGGGATTTTTTACCAAATTTTAAATAATTTTAAGCAAACTTATAAACTACAAAAGTGCTAATCACAAATCACGCAACATCACATTTTCATTGATTTTAAATGCTTTTAAATTATTAGCTAAATATTTTTTGCTATCTACTAAGGCTATTGGAGCGCCAGCAAATTTTAAACATTTAAAATTACCAGTTTTTTCAAAAATTTCTTGCTGTTTTTTTACGCTTACAGCAGATGGCCTATCAAGCGCGCGAACAAAGTATTTTATGCTTTTTTGGCTAGTTTTGCCATTTTCATCTATCATCTTGCCACTAAATTCTTTAAAATAACGATAGCTAACGCCTGCTGTTTCTTCGGTAAAATGTGTAAAAGTACAACCAAGCTTTAAGGTGCCAAAAAACATTATTTTGCCGTTTTGCTTGGTTAAAGTATCATAAACACAACCCTTACCAAAGCAAGAATCATAATCTTTCATAAAGGCTTTTTGCCTAAAACCAGCCACCGCAAAAGAAAAAATCGGATCATTTGTGCGCCAAACGCCCTTTTGCTTTCTAAAAAACTCAGTTAAAACGCCCATTGTTGAGCGCGAATTAAGCTTATCATAAACTTCATTTTTGCAAAAGCTGTATGGAAAGGTAGGCATTAAAAGCGTGCCATCTTCGCCCAAAATATCCCAAAAGCATTCAAGCAAGCTTTGTAAAAACTCGTTTTTTGGCATTAAAGCCTTGCCAAAGCTAAAAAGCTCGGTATGCACACAAAGCGTATCGCCTTTGCTTACTCCAAGCTTTAAAAAGCTCGCCTTTAAATCATCATCATAAAAAATCTTGCCATCAAATTCCAATAAAGCTTTCACTTCATTGCCTCTTGTATCATCGCTTTAATACTCTCAAAACTTTCAAAATTTTTTACTTCAAGAAATTTAGCGTCCAAGGTTTTTTTATAAGTTTTTTCTATTTGAGTTACTAAGGCCATAATATCTATTGAATCAATTATTCCATTTTTTAAAAGTCCGCTTGCTTGTGGGTCAATATCATCGCGCCCTATCTTAGCAAAAAGCTCGCTAATCTCATTCATTTTTTATCCTTTTTAGAGCAAATTTTAATTATTAAAATTTGGTATTTTAATAATTAAGGCTTAAAAATAAAATAAATTTTGTTAAATATTTAATGCTTTTCTGTCTATCTTGCCGTTTTGATTAAGCATAAATTTATCAATTTTAATAAATTTCGCTGGAATCATATAGCTTGGCAATTTGCTGGCTAAAAAGCCCTTTAAATCAAGCTCATTTTCGCTCTCATAAAAGGCGATGATGAGTTCATCTTTAAAAATGCAAGCTGAGTTTTTAACGCTTTTGTGAGAATTTAGCACAGCTTCTATCTCGCCAAGTTCAACCCTGTGTCCTTTGATTTTGATTTGATTATCTATGCGCCCAAAGCACAAAAGCTCGCCAAATTCATTGAAAGCCACAATGTCGCCTGTTTTGTAAAGTAGGTCAAGGTAGTTTGAATGCAAGGGGTTTTGTATAAAGGCTTGTTTTGTTTTTTGTTTATCATTAAAATAACCTAAACTTAAACAGCTTCCGCGCACGAAAAGTTCGCCCTTAACGCCTATTTGCTTTTCATCAATAAGGGTTAAATTTTCATCAAAAACCAAAAGTTCAGTATTTGCACAAGCCTTGCCTATGGGCAAAAGTTCATCATCTTTAAAGGCTCTATCTACCTTATAAAAAGCGCACACATCGGTGATTTCAGTAGGACCATATAAATTTGCAAAAAGCGCATTTGGCAGGTTTTTTCGCCAAAAATTAAGCTGCTTATTTGGCATAATCTCCCCGCAAAAAAGCACTTTTTTAAGGCTTGTTAGCTCATCTTTTTCAAAAGCTTTGGTATTTGCAAAATAAATCAAAACAGATGGCACCCAAAAAATAAATGAAATTTTATGCTCTTTTAAATACTGCACGATTTTACGCGGAAAGGCAAAAAGCGCATTTGGCAAGATGTGTAAGGTTGCACCAACCTTAATGCTTGAAAAAATGTCTAAAATGGAGTTATCAAAATAAAAAGGGGCTTGGTTGGCTAAAATTTCATTTTCATTAAGCCCAAATTCTTCGCACACCCAAAAGGTGTAATCAATCACACTTTTATGCGCTATACTTACGCCCTTTGGCACACCCGTGCTGCCACTTGTAAAGAAAACATAAAGCAAATTTGTATCAATGTGCCTTTGTTTTGCGTTTAAAAGCGCATTTAAATCCACACTGAAATTTTCAAAATCCTCGCTATAAATCGTGCAAGGTATTTGAGAAAAATTAAAATTATATTGCTTTGAAGTGATGAGAATCCCAGGCTTTAAAACGCTAATAATCTTTTTCGTGCGCTCAAATGGAGTTTTTTCGTCCAAAAGCGTGTAAAAATGCCCAGCTTTGGCAACGCTAAAAAAGCTTATTAAACATTCTATGCCTTTTGGAAGCAAGATTAAAACAGGCACTTGGCGATTAAACTTGCCTAAAATTTTTAAAATTTCACTCGCTACTTTTTGGCAACTTTCATTAAATTCGCCGTAACTTATGCTTTTATCCATTTGGGTAAAGGCTGTTTTTGTGGCGAATTTTTGCGCACTAATTTGTAAAAAATCATCAATATGTCTAATCATCTTTTTACTGCTTTTTAACTTTTATTTTAAAATTTATGGGCTAAATATTACTAGATTTAATATAAATTAAAGCGCGCATTCTAGCAAAAAATTATGAAATTTTTTGTATAATTTGCGCCTTAAATAAATAAAAAGCACACAAATGTATAGAAATGATTTTGAAAACAAAATACTAAAAGCAAGCATTGCTCCAAATTATTTTATGTTTTATGGAGCAGAAATTTATCAAGTAGAAAGCTACACAAAAGAGTACTTAGCGCGTTTTGATGGCGAAAAATTCGAGCTTAGCTTTGATGAATATAATTTTGAGCTTGCTAAAAAGCATTTAGAGCAAAACTCACTTTTTGGCAATATCAACATTTTACACATCAAAACCGATAAAAAAATCCCGCAAAAAGAGCTAAAAGCCCTTATAAGCTTATGCCAAAACAACGAGCAAAATATTTTTGCTTATGAATTACACGAAGGCGATCAAAAAATAGCTGGTGAAAACGCTAAGGCTTTTGATGAAAATTTTGTGCGTTTTTTTGAAACAAACAAGGGCGAGGCTTTTAATTTACTTAAAGCGCGCGCCTTAAAATTAAATCTAAAAATCACCGAACACGCGCTTTTTAAAATTTTACAAATCCATAACGATAACTTATATCTAAGCGCAGCAGAGCTAAATAAAATCGCCACTTTATATGAAAATGCAGATGAAATTTTAATAGATAATTTGGTTTCAAATCTAAGTGGCATTAGTTATGAAGCGTTTTTTAATAAACTAATCACAAATGCTAATATAAAAAATGATTTTTTTAATATTGTAAATGAAGGCAGTTTTAATGAAATAATGTTTATTTCAATGCTTTATAGCTCGTTTTTAAGGCTGTTTAAGATCAACTCTTTTAGCAAATTAAATGGCAGATTTGATATAAAAGAAGCCATCGGCTATGCCCCGCCACAAGCCATAGCAAATACACTAAAAACGCAAGCCCTAAGCTTTAATGATGAAATATTTTTAGCAATTTTTCGCCATATAAATGAAAGCGAAGAAGAACTAAAAAAAGCTGGCAATAACGGCGATAAAGAGCTGTTTTTGCTTCATAGCTTATTAAAATTACAAGAAATTATCGCAAAATATAGAAAATATTAAGCTATTTTTGGATACTATCCGCGCTTGCTTTTTAGCAAAATTCCTTGCCCTTTGTAACGCAAAGAGCTAAATATCCACAAGGAGAAAGAATGAAACATTACGAGATTTTATTCATCATCAAACCAACCTTAACCGATGATGAAGTAAAAGCTAAGGCCGACTTCGTAGCCGAAGTCATAAGCAAAAATGGCGGCCAAATCGCTAGCCAAATAGATATGGGCACACGCAAATTAGCCTATAAAATCGACAAATTTGAACGCGGTGTGTATAAGGTATTTTACTTTCAAGCACCAACTAATTTAATCGAAGAATTAGTAAGAAATGTGCGTATTACAGAAGATATCATTAGATTTTTGATCGTAAAATACGAAACCAAAAGCGAAATTTCAGCTTGGGAAAAACTAAGCAAAGGGCAAAAACTAGCTCAAATCAAAAAACAAGAACCACGCGCTCCACGCCCAAATAAAGAAGCCCAAAACACAGAAGAAAACAACGAACCAGCAACACAAGAATAAAAAGAGTAAAAAATGTCTTTTAATAAAGTAATTTTAGTAGGGAATTTAACCAGAGCTCCAGAGCTTAAATACACAGCAAATAAAGGCACGGCAGTAGTTAAAACCGCCATAGCCGTAAATCGCGTAACCACAATCAATGGCGAAAAACAAGAAGAGGTTTGCTTTGTGGATTTAACATTTTGGGGCAGGACAGCAGAAGTAGCTAACCAATATTTACAAAAAGGCTCCAAAGTCTTAATAGAAGGGCGTTTGGTGCTAGAACAATGGCAAGATCAAAACGGCCAAAACCGCTCCCGCCATTCAATAACCGTAGAAAGCATGCAAATGCTAGACAAAAAAGAACAAAATGGCGAGCAAGGCTATGGTTATAACCAAAACACCAACTACAATCCAAACCCTAGCTATCAAAACAACGGCTACAACGCTAACCAAAACCCTAACTATAATAGTGGCTATAATCCTAACCAAAACCCTAGCTATCAAAATAATAGCTACAATCAAAATGCCACAAAACAAAACCATGAGCCAAACACTAACCACGCTCAAACAAAACAAGCGCAAGAAAACTTGCCATCATACGATGTCGATAATGACGAAATACCATTTTAAAAGGATACACAATGGCTGAAAAAAGAAAATTTTCTAAAAAATATTGTCGCTACACAGAAGCAAAAGTTGAGTTTATAGACTACAAAGATACTTCAATGCTAAAATATTGTCTATCAGAACGCTTTAAAATAATGCCACGCCGTCTTACAGGCACTAGCAAAAAATACCAAGAAATGGTAGAAAAAGCTATTAAGCGCGCAAGACAAGCCGCTCTAATACCATATATCGTAGATCGCGATAATGTGGTAACAAACCCATTTGAAGGTATGTAAAAAGCTTATGCTTTGTGTAAATTTTAAACACAAGGCATAATTTTTCAAAATTAGGCTAAAAGCAAAATCTTGCTTAGCCTAATATAAACTAATTAAAGCTAAATAAACCAACAAACCCGCCACAAAATCAAAAATAATGAAAGAATTAGCCCTAATTGGCGCTACCGCAAGCGGTAAAACTGCTCTTGCTTTGCGTCTTGCCAAGCCTTTAAATGCCATAATTTTAAGCCTTGATTCACTTTGCATTTACACACAAATCAATATCGCAAGCGCTAAACCAAACGCGCAAGAACTAAAAAGCATAAAACATTTTGGCATAAATATAAGAAATATCGATGAGAGCTTTAACGCAGGTGATTTTGCACAAGAATACCAAAAAGCCAGCATTTATGCCAAGCAAAATGGCAAAAATCTAATCATCACAGGTGGAAGTGGCTTTTATCTAGCCAGTATGCTAAATGGCTTAGGCCCAAAAGTCCCAAGGCTAAAAACGCACCCAAGTAATGATGAAATATTTATAATAGCTAGCAGGATTGATCCTAAATTTTGTGCTAAATTTAGCCAAAACGACACCTTTCGCTTACAAAAATGGTATGAAATTTACAGCTTTTTAAGCAAAAACTCAGCCCAAATTAAAATTTCAAATAATTTAACCAAATACACGCAAATCCCTAGCCTTTGGTTAGCACAAAACACAGCTGCTCCATTGATTAAAGAATTGCTGATTTTTGAACTAAGTTTAGAGCGCGATGAGCTAAGATCTAGGATTTTAGCGCGCACCAAAAAAATGCTAGATGATGGATTATTAGATGAAGCGCGCACGCTTTTTGCTAGCTATGATAAAGAGCTAAAAGCCCTTAAATCCATAGGATTAAAAGAATGCGGGCAGTTTTTATGCGGGCAAATTAAAAGCCAAAATGAGCTTTGCGAGCTAATCAGCACGCACACAGCGCAACTTGCAAAACGCCAACGCAGCTTTTTTAATTCAAATTTTAAAAACTCCATCAAGCTAAAACCAGACGAAGCCTACACACAAATTTTAAATAAGCTCTTATAAAGTGGCATTAAAATTTCAAATAAAATAAATGTAAAATTTTAAATAAAATTAAATTTTAATGGTGCGATCGGCGAGATTTGAACTCGCACAAGCAAAGCTCACTACCCCCTCAAAGTAGCGTGTCTACCAGTTTCACCACGATCGCAAAATAAGATAATAAAAGCAAGAATAAGCCTAGCTAACTAAATCTAGCAAGCTAAGCTAAAAATAAATCCTATAAGAATGGATTACCATAAAGCGCGATCAAAGCGATAACAAGTGTATAAATAACTTGCGCTTCTATCATCGCCAAAGCAATAAACATTGTAGTCATCAATTTGCTGCCAAGCCCAGGATTGCGAGCTGTGCCCAAGATTGTAGCAGCTGCTGTATGTCCCATACCAATAGCACCACCAAGTGCTGCTATACCAAGGCCTACGCCTGCTGCGATGATTGAGTAAGCTTGAATAGTGGCTGTGCCAGCATCAGCACCAAAAGCAAAACTTGCAAATGCAAGAGTAAGAAGAATGATTTTCTTCATAGTCGTCCTTTATGTAGTATTGCGCTTAGTTCGGATGTGATCCCTACTTAAAAGCGTGGCGGCGATTATAGCCAAAATTGCTTGATTTGCTCTTAAAATTTAAAATTTAACTTTTATTAACTAAAATTTTGTGCTTAAAATTTGTTAAATTGGCTCTGCTTTTAGGGTTAAATTTTATTTTTAAATAACTTAATAGACGATTTTATCGCACTTATTAAATAATCAATATCGCTAAAATCATGGCTATAATGCAAGCTTACTCTAATCCAGCCGGGCTTAAAAAAGCTTGGGATATTATCATCAAGCCCTAATAAATCATGTCCATAAGGACCAGCACAAGCACAGCCAGCGCGCGTTTGGACGCCAAATTTTTGGCTAAGAGTTAGGGCAAAATCATAAGGCGAAACGCCTTTTACATTAAAGGCAAAAATTGCCACGCGTTGCTGATTTTTAGGGCAATAGCAAATAATCTCATCTATCTTATTTAATTCATCAGCGAAATATTTATTTAAAATTTCTTCTTGCGTTTTGATATTTTCCAAGCCAATATCATTGCGTAATTTAAAGGCTAAATGCGCGCGAATTAACGCCATAATCGGTGGCGTGCCAGCATCTTCAAGGCGTTCAAAATCGCTCACAAAACGAAAACTAGTTCTGCTTACATACTCTACCGTGCCACCACCCATAAAGCTTGGCTCGCCACTAAAATAGCGCGCACAAAGGCTTTTTCTAATGGCTAAAAGCCCGCATCCGCCAACTCCACCTAGTAATTTATGCGAGCTAATAAACAAAGCATCGTAATTTTTTGCATTTATATTCTCATAAGCACTAAGAGAGCTTGCGTCAATAGCAATAATGGCGTTTTTAGCGTATTTTTGGCTTAACTCTCTTAGTTTGGCAACATCTGTTTTAATGCCTGTTACATTTGAAGCCGCACTAAAACTTAAAATTATTTCGCGATTAAAATTTTGCTTTAAAACGCTTTTTATCTCATCAAAATTAATGCCACCAAACTCATCTAAACCAACTCTGTAAAGCTCGCAAAGGCCGTTATTAAAGCTAATTTCATTACTATGATGCTCATAAGGACCAACAATCACAAGAGGCAAATTTTCAAGCAAATTTTGATGATTTGGGGAAAAATCACGGATTATATTAGTATTTATTTTTTTTAAGTTTTTTGTGCCAAATAGCCTATTTCTCGTAGCTGGCGGCATATAAATGCCTAAGAGTTCTTGGAATTTTTTAATAGCAGCAGTAGAGCCATAACCACAAGGAAGCAAATAAAAATCATCGCCTAATTCTAAGCTAGCTTTTAGTCCTAAGCGCGCATTATCGTAATAATCGCTAGTGATTTTGGCACAGCTACTACATTGTGAGTGAGTATTTGAATAAGTTTTTAGTATAAACTCGCATTCATCTTCAATCTGTCTAAATGCTAGCCCACTAGCCGTCCAATCAAAATAATATAAATTTTCATCTAAAATAATGCCACGTTTAAGCTTAGCACGATCAATCATTGCGCTTTAATCTCGCTTATAATCATCTTCTATGCGAATGATATCATCCTCGCCCAAATAGCTACCCACTTGAACCTCAATCAAAACAAGTGGTGTTTTTGCGGTATTTTCTAAGCGATGTATTTGCCCTGGGGCTATGTAGGTGCTTTGATTAGCATAAAGAGTGCGGGTTGTATTTTCTATCCTTACGCTAGCCTCCCCAGCTACTACTATCCAATGCTCGCTACGATATGAATGCTTTTGAAGGCTCAATCTTGCGCCACTTTTTACTATAATTTTTTTAATCTTAAAACCTTCGCCTTCTTCAAGCACTTCATAACTCCCCCAAGGGCGATAGGCTTTTGTGTGAATTTGCGTTAATTCTGCGTGATTTTTGGCTATTAGATTATAAACATCTTTTACCTTTTGTGAGCTACCTTTTTGAGCAATCAACAAAGCGTCCTTGGTGTCAATAACAATCAAATCTCGCACATCTACAAGGGCGGTTAATTTATGGCTATAAACGAAATTTTCGCCCCCGCCAACGCTTTCATGCGCGCTACTTCTTAAATGCTTAGCTAGCTCATCAAAACTTCCCAAATCGCTCCAACCAGCATCCAAGGCCACCATAGCGATTTTATTTGTTTTTTGCATTAAAGCATAATCAATGCTAATATCTGGGATTTTATCCATATCGCCTGGGAGTATGCGGGCTAAATTACGAGAACTCTTAGCATTTTCATAGGCATTTTTAGCAGAGCATAAGGTATCGTGTGCGTAAATTTTAAGTTCATCTAAAAAAACCTTTGCCTTAAAGCAAAACATACCGCTATTATAAAAATATTGGCCACTTTTTACAAACTCTTGTGCCGTTTTTAAATCAGGCTTTTCTACAAATTCGCTTACTTCATTTTGGCTGGCTTTAATGTAGCCATAACCTGTATTTGGCTCATTTGGTTTAATGCCAAAGGTTACGATTTTATCATCATTTGCTAGCTTTATAGCCTCGTTTAGGGCATTTTTAAAGGCGTTTTCATTTAAGATTATATGATCGCTTGGCGTTACTAAAACTATGGCATTTTCGTCATCATTTAAGGCTTGTAAGGCAGCAAAAACAATGGCCGCTGCGGTATTTCGCCCAAAAGGCTCTAAAATAAAATTTGCTTTTAAATTTTGACTTTCGCATTCATCTGTGGCTAAAAAATAGTGATGTTCGTTGCAAATTATTATATTTTTAGCATCATTTGTGGCGTTTTTTAAACGGCGCAATGTCTTAGTAAATAGCGAATCAGAGCCAAAAATTTTAACAAACTGCTTTGGGAGCATAGCGCGCGAAAGTGGCCAAAGCCTAGTCCCGCTGCCACCGCATAAAATCACATTTATCATCTTTAATCCTGGGTTAAAATTTGCGGATTTTAGCTTAAAATACATAAAATAAGATTGAAAATCGACCGATTTTGGCTACAATTGCGCCTAAATTTTAATTTAGCAAGGATAAAATTATGACAAATTTTATTAAAATTTCGCTTTTGCTTTTTGCCTTAATTTTTAGCGGATGCATCTCTAGCACGACATCAGCTGGCAACATAGGCGCAAACAGAAAACAATTAATTTTAGTAAGTAGCGATGCGATGAATCAAAGCGCGCAAAAAAGCTATGATGCCATAATTTTAGCGGCCAAAAATCAAGGCAAATTAAACCAAAATGAAATCCAAAGCAAAAGGGTTGAAAATATCTCAGCCAAGCTAATAGCTCAAAGCATTTCATTTAGACAAGACGCGCTAAATTGGCAATGGCAAGTAGCCCTAATAAGCAGCAATGAGCTAAATGCTTGGTGTATGCCTGGTGGCAAAATCGCTGTATATACTGGTATCATAGAAAAATTAAACCTCACAGATGGCGAGCTAGCTGCGATTATAGGCCATGAAATAGCGCACGCCCTAAGAGAGCATAGCGCAGAGCAAGCAAGCTCAAATATGCTAACAAACATCGGCCTAGACGCCATCACAAAAGTAGCAGGGCTTGATGGATTAAGCCAAAGCGCGCTTGGCATAGCAGCAAAATACACCTTAGAAATGCCCTTTTCGCGTAGCCACGAAAAAGAAGCCGATCACATAGGCGCCGAGCTTATGGCGCGTGCGGGCTATGATCCAAATGAGGCAGTAAATGTATGGATTAAAATGAGCAAACTTAGCTCATCAAGCATACCTGAAATTTTAAGCACGCACCCAAGCAACGAAAGCAGAATAAAAGATTTACAAGAAATAGCCAAAAAGGTCTATCCGCTGTATTTACAAGCTAATAGCAAATAACTTATTAATCCAAAATCTATGCGCGCAAATAATTAAAATTTATAAAATGCGCGCAAATTTTGAAATATTTTCTTAGCAAATTTTAAAATTTATTTAAAGCAAATGCACTTAGTATGCGCGATTTATTAAAATTTATTTAAATCAAGTTTTATTTTTTCATTATCTATCACGCTTATGCCCTTTTTTAGCACATCAGCGGCGATTATTTTGGCGTTTTGGAGTGAATGCATTTTATAAGTGCCACATTGATATTGGTTTGCCTCAGGCAAATTATCGTCATCGCTAAAAGATAAAATATCATTCATTGAAGCAGTCCAAGCCTTTATTACTTGCTCGCAACTTGGCTTACCAATTACGCTCATATAAAAGCCCGTTCTACAACCCATAGGCGAAATATCTATAATCTCGCAAACTGCGCTATTTAAATGATCACGCATAAAACCAGCAAATAAATGCTCCATCGTGTGAATGCCTTTTTCATCTAAAATTTCTTTATTTGGCTTACAAAAACGCAAATCAAACACGCTTATTTCATCGTTGTGTGGAGTTTTCATAACTTTTGCTAGGCGCACGCCAGGTGCTTGCATAATGGTATGATCTACCTTAAAACTATCTAATAACGGCATTTTTATCCTTTTGTATTTAAAATTTTAATTAAATGATTTTTGAAAGAATTACTAGAAAAATATTTAAAATTTCTAAATGAATTAAAATTTAAAATCGGCTCAGAGTATGAACTAAGCATAAAAACCCCAAGCCTAATCAATAATTAAGCAAACTCAGGCTTAATTTGCTCTACCCAAGCCTTAATTCTGCTTTCTGTTAGATCGCTTTGATTATCAGCATCTAAGGCTAAGCCTACAAACTTGCCATCTTTTACAGCGATGCTTTCATCAAACTCATAGCCATCAGTGCTTACAGCACCTACTATTTTAGCACCATTTGCGCTAAATTTCTCAAATAAAATTCCCATACCATTACAATAAGTATCACTATAACTACTACTATCACCCATACCAAATAGCGCAATAACCTTATCTTTTACTTTAATACTATCTAAATCAAAGCTATCCCATTCATCTTGTAAATCGCCACTACCCCAAGTAGAAGTGCCAATTACTAATTTATCATAACCATTTAAAACCTCAGCAGTAGTTGAACCAATATTATAAATATCATCCACGCCAAGCTCAGCTGCTATAAGGTTTGCAGCCTCTTCGGTATTGCCCATACTAGAACCATACACAACACAAATTTTACTCATTTTTTGTCCTTTAATAAGAGATTTTAAGGCGGAATTATAGCTTTGTAAGCTGAATTTTACTTTATCAATTTATTTAATTTAAAAGCTTAAATAAAATTTATGGAACGCCTTTTGCTTAAAAGTAGTAAATCTCCAAAAAAAGGTGAAAATATGAAAAAACTTATCTTAATCCCTGTTGTTGCGCTAACTTTTAATGCTTGTAGCACAACCAACCCAGAGCAAAACGCCACTATGGCTAACACACAAGTAAGCAAACCTGCAATGTATGGGCTTGAAACCACGCCTACTGCTACATTTTCAGCCTATGGCGAGGGCTTGCCACCGCTTGATACATACAGCCCAGCACAAGCTCGCGTTCTTGCTAAAAGAGCAGCCATCGCAGACGCACAACGCCAACTAGCCAGCAAGCTGTATGGCGTAAAAATCAATGCCAAAGACACGGTAAAAGATGCTATGCTTAGAAGTTCTTTAATAGAATCGCGCGTGCATGGGCTAATCAAAGGCGCAACCATAAAATACGATGAATACAAAGACGGCCTATACCGCGTAGAAATGGAAATCCAAATGGATAAACGCAGATGGCAAGAATTATTTGCTTATTAATTTTTGTTCTAAATTTTATAAAAGCAGATGAAATTAGCGGTGAATACTTCTTTTGGGCGAAGTATTACACCGCTAATCAAACCCTAAGCACCGCGCAAATTTCAATCTCAAAAGCAATGACAAAGAGCGATTTTAAAAAATTTCGTAAAGTTTGCTTTATTAAATCAGCAAAAAAATCAAACCAAAGCCAAATACAATATTTCAACGCCCATAAAAACGCCCTACAAGATTGTTTTGTTGGCTCTTTTTCGCAGGTTTTGGAATTTTCAAAATTTGGCATTAAAAAGGCTGATTTACGCACAAATCTTACCTACACTCCGCTTCGTTTTATAGCCATTTTTAAGCCAAAGGGTGTTACAATCCTCGCCCAAATGTAAAAATAAAGGGGCTAAAATGCCAAATGCGCCCAAAAATCATAAATTAAAAGTTGCTATCGTTGAAGATGATATAAATATGCGAAAAAGCCTAGAGCTTGCTCTTAGCGATTATGATGAGTTTGAGGTAAAGGCCTATAAATCAGCACTTGATGCGCTTAAAAAAATGCCAGAAGACACCGAGCTAATAGTAACTGATATAAATATGCCAGGACTTGATGGGCTAGCCTTTGCCAAAGAACTAGCCGGCAAATACGATATAATCATAATGACAGGCAACGCCACGCTAAATAGAGCAATTGAAAGTATGCGCCTTGGTGTAAGGGATTTTTTAACCAAACCCTTTGATGCGCAAACCTTAGTAAATGCCATGCGCCGCGTGCGTGATGAAAATAGCAAAAATGCTGTGCTAAAAAATGCCGTAAAAATCACAAATGCCGGAGTTAGCGCGGCAAATGATTGTAATAACGGCTTTTTAGCTAGCTCGCCAGCCCTACAAAGCACCCTAAATCTAGCCAAAAAAGCAGCCAGCACAGACGCAAGCGTAATGATAAGCGGACAAAGTGGCGTAGGAAAAGAGCTTTTTGCTAGATATATTCACGATAATTCTATGCGAAAAAGCTCAGCCTTTATAGCCATAAACATGGCAGCAATACCAGAAAATTTACTTGAAAGCGAATTATACGGCTATGAAAAAGGCGCATTTACCGATGCGAGCGCGACTAAAAAGGGTTTATTTGAGCTAGCCGATGGTGGCACGCTATTTTTAGATGAAATCGGCGAAATGCCAATAGCCTTACAACCAAAACTTTTGCGCGTAATCCAAGAGCGCGAATTAATGCGCGTAGGTGGCTCAAAACAGCTTAAAATCAATGTTAGAATAGTCTGTGCTACAAATGCGAATTTGCTTGAAAAAGTAAAAAATGGCGAGTTTAGAGAAGATTTATATTATAGATTAAACACAATCCCAATTCAAATTCCACCGCTTAAAGAGCGCAAAGATGAAATCCAAACCATCGCACAAGAAAGCTTAAAGAAATTTTGCACTTTATATAATTTAGGCGAAAAATCATTTAGTAAAGACGCTTTAAAAGCGCTTTTAGATTATGATTATCCAGGCAACATTAGAGAGCTAATTAGCATTATAGAACGCTCAGCAATTTTAAGCGAAGATAAAATCATAAATGCTTGTGATTTAAGAATAGGTTTATAATATTTGCAAATTTTAAAATGGCTAAATTTTAAAAATATACCAAGGCGTAAAAATTTGATTTTAAGCCAATAAATTATATAATCGCGCGCTTAAATCAATGCTAAAAGGATTATTATGAAAAAATATAATATAGCAGTAGTTGGCGCAACTGGCGCAGTTGGTGAGGAAATTTTTCGCGTGCTTGAAGAATTAAAATTTAGCGTGGGCGAGGTTTTGCCTCTTGCTAGTGCTAAATCAGCTGGTAGCCAGATAGAATTTAATGGCAAAAAATTTAAAGTCCAAGAGCTTACCGATACAGTTTTTAAAGAAAACAAAATAGACATTGCATTTTTTAGCGCAGGCGGCTCGGTAAGTCAAAAATTTGCGCCCCTAGCTGCTAAGAGTGGGGCTGTGGTAATTGATAACACAAGCCATTTTAGAATGGAGCCAGATGTCCCGCTAGTCGTGCCTGAATGTAATTCTAATGATATTAAAAACTGGAAAAAAACAGGCATAATCGCAAACCCAAACTGCTCAACAATCCAAATGGTTCAAATTTTAAAACCCCTTGATGATGCTTTTGGCATTAAACGCGTAGATGTTAGCACCTACCAAGCAGCTAGCGGGGCTGGTAAAGAAGGCATGGAAGAGCTAGTTTTACAAATGCAAAAGTTTTTTGAGTTTAAGCTTGATGAATGCTTGCCAAAGGCCTTTGCTCACCAGCTCGCGCTAAATGTAATACCGCATATTGATGTGTTTTTGGATAATGACTACACAAAAGAAGAAATGAAAATGGTAAATGAAACGCGCAAAATTTTACACAAAGATATAGAAGTTAGCGCAACTTGCGTGCGTGTGCCAGTGCTGCGAAGCCACAGCGAGGCAATCACCATAAGCTTTGAGCGCGATATAGATGCCAACGAAGCTAGGAAAATCCTAGAAAAAGCCCCTAACATCGTGGTTTTAGATGATCCTAGCCAAAAACTTTATCCTATGCCTATACATTCAAGCGATAAAAACGAAACTTTTGTAGGGCGCATAAGGGTTGATAATTTTTGCAAAAATATCTTACATTTATGGTGCGCAGCCGATCAAATAAGAGTAGGCGCAGCCACAAATGCCGTGAGAATAGCGCAAATTTGGGCGCAAGAGAACTAAAATACTAAAAATGATAAATGATTTGGATTTAAAAAACTGGCGAGAACTTGATATTTTAACCGATGATTTGTGGCTCTTTGCTAGTAGGGATAAAAATGGTAAGCATAAAAATGTTTATCACGGAAATTTTATCCCACAAATTCCATATCAGCTTATTTCTCGCTTTACAAAAGCAGGAGAAGTAGTGCTAGACGCCTTTTGTGGTTCTGGCACAACACTTTATGAGTGTGAAAAACTTGGTCGTAAATTTATAGGACTTGATTTAAATCCGCAGATTTTAGATTTTGTGAGCTCTCAAATGAAAGAGAGCAAAGGTGACTTTTATAGATTAAATTTATGTGATAATACAGACGAAAATTCCAAAATTTTTATACAAAATTCCCTAAAAGAGCTTAATAAAAATAGTGTTTCTTTGGAAATTTTTCATCCGCCGTATTTTGATATAGTAAAATTTAGCGATAATCCAAAAGACCTTTCAAATTGCCAAAATATTGATGATTTTTTGTGTAGATTATGGATGACTTTAAAAAATTGCTTAGAATTTTTAAAGAAAAATGGATATTTTGCGCTTGTGATTGGCGATATTTATAAAAATAGCGAGGTAGTGCCACTTGCATTTTTGTGTATGGATATGGTAAAAAGAAATTTTAAAGCCAAATTAAAAGGAATTTTGGTAAAAAATATCGAAGGAAATCGTGGAAAGCTAGGAAGTGGTGGAGTATGGCATTATAGGGCTTTAAAAAGCGATTATTATATATTTAAGCATGAATATATTTTTGTGTTTAAAAAGGAATTTTGATGAGTAAGATGGAATTATTTTTAAAATTGGCCGAGCCCGATGATAATGGAGTTTCAAGATGGGTGGAAAGTAGCGAATTTGTCGGCGATTATAAGGATTTGGCGCTTGGAAATGGTGGAAGTTGGTGTAGGGCTAACTCGACTTTGGCAAAAAGATATATTGTTGAATTTGATAAAAGTTTAACAAGTGGAAATTCTATCGATGCAATTCGTTTAAATGGTTTTAATCAGGCTCAAACTTTCAATCAAGCAATAAGAAAAGATATAAAAGAGTTTTATAAAGATAAAAAATGCGTAATGCTCGGAGTTAATGGAAATAGTGAAAATACAAAAATAGAAATTGATCATAAAGATGGAAGAAAAGATGATTGGCGCGTGTCAAATCAATCTACACAAAAATTAGAAGATTTCCAACCACTTTGTAAGGCAGCAAATGATATAAAAAGGCAAATTTGTAAAAATTGTAAAGAGACAAATAAGCGTTGGAGTGCTAGAAATATATTAGGTAATCCTTATGATTTTTATGCTGGAGATGAAAAATATACAAAAGAATTAGGTTGTGTTGGGTGCTATCAATATGACCCAGTGGAGTATCGCAAGCAGAGTGTAAAAAGAATTTCAAAAGAAGCTAGTGAGAATTGTGTTGATTTTATAATGAATAAATTATATGGTAATAAATAATGAATTATATAGGCTCTAAATTTTCATTGTTAGATTTTATAGAAAATTCTATTACATCTGTAAATTCTAGTTTAAATGATAAAATTTTTTGTGATATTTTTGCTGGAACTTGTGCTGTAGGAAGGCATTTTAAAACAAAAGTTAAGCAAGTAATAGCCAATGATTTGGAGTTTTATAGTTTTGTTTTGGCGCAAAACTACATAGTAAATCATACGAGAATTTCAAATATCCAAGATCTTTTTGATAAGCTAAATAATGAGATAAAAACGCCTTTGATAAAAGGTAAAATTTTTGAAAATTACTCTTTTTGTGGTAGTCAAAACCGCCAGTATTTTAGCGATGAAAATGGAGCAAAAATAGACGCTATCAGACAAACAATTCAAATATGGCTAGATAGTAAAAAAATAGATAAAAGAGTTTATTTTCATTTGCTTGCTAGTCTTTTAGAAAGTAGCGATAAGGTTGCAAATACAGCTAGTGTTTATGGGGCATTTTTAAAAAAGCTTAAAAAATCAGCTAGTAAAAGATTTATTTTAGAACCAGCAATTTTTGAACTAAATAATAATGAGCATTTGGCTTTTAATGAAAATGCAAATGAGCTAATTAAAAAAATTAGTGGTGATATTTTATATATTGATCCACCTTATAATCACAGAGAATACGGCGCAAACTATCATTTATTAAACACAATTGCACTCTATGATGATTTTATACCAAAAGGCAAAACAGGACTTAGAGAATACAAAAAATCTGCGTGGTGCAAGAAAAATAGCGCAGTTCAAGCGCTTGATGATTTACTAAAATCTGCTAAATTTTCGCAAATTTTTCTTAGTTACAACAATGAAGGAATTATAAGTCCAGATGAAATAAGAAAAACTATGTCAAAATACGGTAAATATGAGTGTTTTACTAAAAAATACCGCAGATTTAAAGCAGATAGTAAAAGAGAACATAAAGCAGATAGTGTAGTAGAATATCTACATTTTTTAGAAAAAATATAAATATTTTTAAGATAAAATTTTTAAAATTATTAAATCTAATTTAAAGGGTAAAAAATGATTTTTATAGATGCTTGCAAGGGCAAAGCCACAAAGCGCACTCCAATTTGGCTAATGCGCCAAGCTGGGCGATATTTACCACAATACCGAGAGTTAAGAGCTAGCGTGGGCGATTTTTTAGCACTTTGTAAAGATAGCCAAAAAGCAGCCCAGGCCACGCTCCAACCAATTAGCGAATTAAATGTGGATGCGGCGATTATTTTCAGCGATATTTTGGTGTTACCGCTTGAAATGGGTATGAGTTTAAGCTTCAAACCTGGCATAGGGCCAGTATTTAGCGAGCCTATAAACGATTTAAAAGCGCTTGATAAATTAAGTGCTGATAAGGCAATCGAAAATTTAAATTATGTTTATGACGCACTTAAAATCACGCGCGAGCAATTAAGCCCAGATAAAGCACTAATTGGCTTTTGTGGTGCGCCTTGGACCTTGGCTACTTATATGGTAGAAGGTAGCGGCTCTAAAAACTACGCAAATGTGAAAAAAATGCTTTATAGCAACCCACAGCTTCTCCACTCAATGCTCCGAAAAATCACAAACGCGCTAAAAGGCTACATCAGCGCGCAAATCAACGCCGGCGCAGATGCGATACAAATTTTTGACAGCTGGGCTGGCGCGCTTGAAATGAATGCTTATTTGGAATTTGCGTGGAGTTATATCAGTGAGCTTTGCGATTATATCCGCAAAAATCACCCAAATACCGCAATAATCGTTTTCCCAAAAGGCGTAGGCGCATTTATCGAAAACTTACAAGCAGGTTACGATGTGCTAGGCATTAGCTGGGATATGCCGCTTAAAATCGCAAAAGATAAAATGGGCGCAAAATATGTATTACAGGGCAATTTAGAGCCATGCAGGCTTTATGATACTATGGCAATTGAAGATGGAGTAGATGAAATTTTAAACATAATGCGTGGTAAAAGGCATATTTTCAATCTAGGGCATGGTATTTTGCCTGATATCCCTGTAAAAAATGCGCGCTATTTGATTGATTATGTGCGCGAAAAATCCGCAAAAATCATAGCTAAGGCCAAATGATGGCCATAGTTTTTGGCCCTGTGGCATCAAGGCGTTTTGGTAGCTCACTTGGCATAGATCTTAGCCCAGCGCAAAAATGCTGTAATTACGACTGCCTATACTGCGAGCTAGCTAAGGCAAAGGTAATGGATCAAAGCATAAATCCGCCAAGCATAAGCGAGGTTATGAGTGAGCTAAAAGCGGCTATTGCGCGCTTTGGCGCAACTGATGTAATAACACTAACCGCTAACGGTGAGCCGACACTTTATCCACATTTAAGCGAGCTAATCACGCAAATAAACGCCATAAAAAGCAGCCAAAAAAGTCTGATTTTAAGCAATGGTTCAGCTGTTTTTTACCCTGAGCGTTTAAATGCGCTAAATGAGCTTGATATTGTAAAATTTAGCCTTGATAGCGCAAATCAAAGCACTTTTAGGCGCATCGATAGAGGCCTTAAAAATTATAATGTAGATGAAATGATAGACAAAATGGCGCAATTTTCTAGGCAATTTAAGGGCGAATTAGTGCTTGAAGTGCTTGTGGTAGCGGGCTTAAATGACAATGAGGCCGAGTTTAGCGCGCTAAATAGGGCGTTTGATAAAATCAAGCCCGCAAGAGTGGATATTTCAAGCATAGATCGCCCGCCAGCGCATGATGTTAGGGGCGTGAGTTTTGAGCGTTTGGGCGAGCTTTTAGAGCTTATTACCACAGCGCCCGCGCTAATAGCGCACATTACCCCGCTAAACGCACCAAAAGAGCTAAACCAAAACGAGCTTTTAAAACTGCTCAAAATGCGCCCACAAAGCCAATACGACATAGCAAATAACCTCAGCCAAAGCACAAAAAATATCTTAGCAGATTTAATAAAACACGGCAAAATCCACAGCCAAAAGCTTGCTGGCGTGGTATTTTACAGAGCGTGATTTTAAAATTTTATTTTTTTTTTGATTAGTTTTGAATGCGAATTATTGATTTAAAATTTTATTTTTTTTGAGTGCTAATTTTTAGGGTTTTATTATTAAAATTTATTTTTTTGAATGCTTAACCAACAATAAAATTCTCGAAAATTTCAACTTAATTCAACGCACCAAAACCCGCGCCACGCAAATTTTTTATCCGCCAAACTGCCCAGAAATTTAAACTTTAATTTTTGCCCGCCCGCCAAAAAACCCAAATTTGCCACGCCGTTATCCAACCCGCCCGCCAAATTCTTAGCCAAAAAGCAAATTTTAAAATTTTCTTTTAACTCACGCGCCAAAAATCCAAGCTCGCCCTGCCTTTATACAACCAGCGCGCACACAGCTAGCCAAACCGCCCTACCCCAATCGCCACGCGCTTGCGCGCGCCAATCAAACAGCCCCGCCATTAAAATTTCGCGCCAACTTCTTAGCCACAATTAAAAAGTAAATTTTAAAATTTCATTCAATAAATCCGCCAAATTTTAACCACGCGCCACGCAAACAACTAGCCAAACCCTATACAATTATAAAAACTAGCCCGCCAAATTCTCAGCCAAAAAGCAAATTTTAAAATTTCAATTTAATTCAATGCACCAAATCACCCAAATTTTAAAATTTATTTTAGTGTAACGCTTTTAACTCCCTTTGCATTTAATGCCACGCCGTTATTTAAAAACAACCCGCACCCGCAAACTCTCAGCCACGCCCGCCACACTCTTAGCCAAAAATGAAATTTTAAATTTTCATTCATAAATCTACCAAATTTTAACCACGCGCCCCGCCATTAAAATTTCGCGCCAAATTCTTAGCACAACCACAAAACAAATTTTAAAATTTCAATTTAATTCAACGCGCCAAACCGCCCAAATTTTAAAATTTATTTTAATGCAACGCTTTTAACGCCCTTTGCCTTTATGCCACGCCGTTATTTAAAAGCAACCCGCGCGCCCGTTCGCATTTACCCGCCTACTCCGCTAACTATTCGTGCCACGCTATTATTTAAAAAACAAACTACGCCCGCCATACTCTTAGCCACGCGCCCAAAAAATAAAATCCACAAACCCACGCGCCAAAAAACCCAAATTTGCCACGCTTTTATAAAACCCACACCAACTTTAAACCCGCGCCAAATTCTCAGCCACACACCCAAACTGCCGCGCGCGCGCCCTACTCAGCGCTAACCATTTATGCCACACTAACTAGCCAAACCGCCACGCCCTTGATCTCATCGCGAACCCACAAACCAAACCCAAAACCAACCCAATCTGCGCCAAATTTTAAAGAATTTCCAGAATTTAGAAAGCACACTTCATTAAAATTTTTAAAGAATTTATAGAATTTTCAAAATGCAAAATCACAAAATTTTAAAAATTTTTCAATAATTTAAAAAAAATTTAAAGAATTTAAAAACCCAAAAACCCACCAAAATTTATAAAACATTTACCAAATTTTAAAGAAATTTATTAAAATTTTTAAAAAATTGAAATTTTTTTTAAAAAAACTTTATGTAATTTAAGCTTAGTTTAACCCCCCTATAATTCTTGTGCTTGCTTGAAGCAGGCACTAAGCAGACGGTGGCTTACTCCAAAAATCTCAATCATAGGGCTAGCGTTTGCTTAGGATTTCAACACAAGGAGTTTTCGATGAGAAAAGGTTTTACGATGATTGAGTTAATATTTGTTATCGTAATTTTAGGTGTTTTGGCGTCAGTAGCGATACCAAGACTAGCAGCTACAAGAGATGATGCAGAGGTGGCAAAGGCGGCGACAAACTTAACCACTGCGGTGAGTGATATTACGGCGTATTATACGGCGAAAGGTAAATTTAGTACACCAAATGATTTTACCAAGATTACAAACGCACTTACGAAAGATGGCAAACTTAATGTAAAGGGTAGTACAACTTGCGTAGAGGTAGTGTTGCCAACTAACACTACCGGTACAACAGCCCAACAATCAAGCACAGTTAAGCTTACATTAAAATTTAACACTACTGGCAAGAGCGATGCAGTATGCCAACAATTAGCAAAATTACCAGGTATTTTAACAATGTGTCAAATAGATACTACAAAAGGAAATGCAAAAGTTAGTAATGAGTGTAAAATCCAAATCGGTGGCTCAGGTGGCATACAATTCTAATTTAATTTATTTTAATTAAAAGTTTAAATATTTATTTTTAATTAAATTTCACCCCGTTAAATTTTAAAATTTAACGGGGTTTTTATTTTTATTCTTTAAATTCTAATTTTCAAAAATCTTTTAATCTTAAAATTTCAAAAATCTTTTTCAAAACCCGTGCGGAATTTAAAATAATAAAAATAAAAACGCGTGCCGAGCTAGCGTGGCATAGCGGGCGGACTAGCGTACAAAAAAGCGTGGCATAAAATATGGCGTGGCGGGTTTAGTTTGGTTTGCGTGATTAAAAAAACACACAAGCGGGCGCAAACAAAAAAAACGCGTGGTGTGCGTAGCACAAAAAAAGTGTGGCTAAGATTATGACAAGGCGAGAGCAAAAAAAGCGTGGCGGATTTAGCGTGTGGCGTGCTTGAATGGCTTGGCTTGTGGGTGTGGTGAATTGAGCGTGGGCGCGCAAAAAGCATGGCAAGTTTAACGCGGGGCGCGCGTAATTGTGTTTGTGGCATTTTTGTGGCTTACCTAATGAAAACGCGAACAAAAACAAAAAAAATGCAAAGTAAGCGCACGGGCGAACAAAACAAAATAAAAAAAACGCAAAATAAAACATTAAATAAAAAGCGTAAAAAACGCAAATTTAAACTTTAAAATAAACACTAAATTTTAAAATTTTAAAAATCCGTGCAGAATTTAAAATGAAAAATTAAAAACACAATTTTAAAATAAACACGAAATTTTAAAATCAAAAATGCTTAGTTTAAAAATAATTTTTAAAAAATCAGTGCAGAATTTAAACTAGAAAAAAAGCAAAACTTAAAAAACCAAAATGATATTATTTTTTAATCCGTGTTAGCAAAACTTAAAAATTAAAGCCTTGTAAAACTTAAAAATTTAAGCCTTGCAAAACTTAGTTTTGCAAAACTCAAAAAGCCAAAATAATGCTATTTTTTAGGCACCACAAGCATATTTGTGTAGCGGCCCTCTAATGCTGGCGCGCTTGCTTGATCGCAATTATTTTGAACCATCTCCCAGATTTTTTCAAGCATTTTAATGCCGATTTCTGGCGTATTCATCTCGCGCCCTTTTAAGAAAACGCGAAATTTTACATGTTTGCCTTCGCTTATAAATTCTAATGCGTGTTTTACTTTGTAATTTAAGTCGTTTTGTGCGGTTTTTGCGGAGAGTTTGATTTCTTTAATTTCAATGATTTTTTGCTTTTTTTTCGCTTCTTTTTGGCGCTTTTCTTGCTGATATTTAAACTTGCCATAATCCATTATCTTACATACTGGCGGAGTCGCATCAGGGGCGATTAGCACTAAATCTAAGCCCATTTTGCTAGCAATTTCTAGCGCCTCAGTTTTACTGATGATGCCATATTGCGTGCCATCATCACCAATGCAACGCACTTGATTAGCGCGTATATCTTCGTTTAAGTAAATTTTGTCTTTACTCAAAAAGCCACCTCGTTAAGTTTAGATTGTATCATTTTATAAAATTCCTCCAAAGTAAGATTATATTGTGTTTTATTCATTCTATCGCGCACGGCGACACTTTTGCTTTCTAGCTCGTTATCTCCAAGCACCAAAATAAGAGGCACATGCTCTTTTTCGGCGTTGCGAATGCGTTTATTTAGCGTTTCATTACGATTTAGCACTACGCTATCAGCACCTAAATCCAAAAGCTCGTCAGCTATTTGTTTAGCATAAGCGTGATGGTTTTGGCTAATAGGCACGATGGCTACTTGCGTGTGCGCTATCCAAAACGGCAATTCACCCGCTGTATGCTCCAAAAGTATGCCAATAAAACGCTCAAAACTACCCAAAATCGCGCGGTGAATCATCACGGGTTGTTGTTTTTGGTTGTTTTCATCTGTGTATTCAAGCTCAAAACGCGCTGGCAGGTTAAAATCAATTTGAATCGTGCCACATTGCCATTTGCGTTTTAGCGCGTCTGTGATTTTTATATCGATTTTTGGCCCATAAAATGCCCCGCCACCTTCATCGATGCCGTATTTTAGGCCTTTTTCATCAAGGGCATCTTTAAGCGCATTTGTAGCTATCTCCCAGACGCTATCATCGCCAACTGCCTTTTGTGGTTTGGTTGAAATTTCCATTTCATAGCTAAAATTAAAAGCTTTCATCATTTTATCTACAAAATCAAGTATTTCATAGACATTTTCCTTGATTTGGCTTGGCATTACGAATAAATGCGCATCATCTTGTGTGAATTCGCGCACTCTAAACAGCCCGTGTAAAACCCCGCTTTTTTCGTGGCGATGAACAACGCCATATTCACAAAATTTTAATGGCAAATCCCTATAACTTCTTTGCTGGCTTTGATAAACCTTAATATGCCCTACGCAGTTCATCGGCTTTATGCCGTATTCTTGCTCGTCAATTTGCGTAAAATACATATTTTCTTTATAATTTGCATAATGCCCACTTATTTTCCACGCATCGCTTTTTAAAATTTCAGGCCCTCTTACAGGCTCATAACCGCGTTTTCTAAGCGCAAAATATAATTTATGCTCTAATCTTGTGCGCAATCTTGAACCATTTGGTAGCCAAATAGGTAGCCCCGCCCCGATAGTATCATCAAAGCTAAAAAATCCCATAGCCTCACCAAGCTTGCGGTGATCGCGTTTTTTGGCTTCTTCAAGCATATGCAAATGCTCTTTTAGGCTATCTTTATCAGCAAAAGCCGTGCCATAAATGCGCGTTAGCATTTCGCGCTTTTCATCGCCACCCAAATAAGCACCAGCCACTCTAATTAGCTTAAAAAATTGTAAAAATTTTGTATTTGGGACATGTGGGCCACGGCAAATATCGCTAAAATCGCCTTGGGTGTATATGCTAACCTCGCCATCTGGGATTTTTTTAAGCACTTCTTGTTTTAAATCATCGTGGGCGTATTTTGCGCTAACTTCTGCTTTGGTTGATGATATTCTTACAAAATCATTTTTAGCTTGGACTAATTCTTTCATTTTCTTTTCTATTTGGGCTAAATCATCCTCGCCTAAATTGCTACCATCTGGCTTGCTAACGCGTATATCGTAATAAAAGCCATCTTCTATGGCAGGACCTACGAAAAACTGCACACTAGGATAAAGCTTAAATAAAGCCTCAGCCATCAAATGCGCACAAGAATGCCTAATCACATCAAGCGCGTCTTTTGAGTTATCAAAATAAATCGGCTCACCGCCTTTTAAATTTTTAGCATTATAAGTGTGTGTATCTACGATATTATCATCAATTTTATAAGCTATAATGTCCATTTAAGACCTTTGAGAGTAAAAAATTCGTGGATTTTAGCTAATGATTTTTTAATATTTACTGAAAAATTTAAAATTTTAAAATGCAAAAAGCTAGCGATTTTGCGCCAAAGTGGCATAAAATATAAAAAAAAGAAAATTTTGTAAATTTTAATTTAAAATTTTATATAATCTGCGCTTTTTTATTTTATTTTAAGGTTTTATAATTATGAAATTCTTAGAAAATCAGGCCATTTTCACAGCCACGAAAATAATGCGCCAAGCTTTATACACCGAGCTTAACGCAAATATTTTAAGCTATGATATCGCGCCAACTCCAAGCCAAGCACAGCTTTTTACAAAAGCAAATTTTAATGAAAACTCCGCAGCGGGCAACAAGCTTTTATTATACGCGCACATACCATTTTGTGATACTTTTTGCCCCTTTTGTAGTTTTCATAAATACGCTTATGATGCCCAAATTGCGCTAAGTTATTTTAAGAGTTTAAGAAAACAATTAAGAGCCATTAAAGACGCTGGTTTTAGCTTTGATAGTATGTATATAGGCGGTGGCACCACGCTAATAAATGAAAATGAACTTGAAAAAACGCTGATTTTAGCGCGCGATTTATTTGATTTAAAAGAAATTTCTTGTGAGAGCGATCCTAATCACCTTGATAATTTAGAGCGTTTTAAGGGCTTAATAACTCGCCTAAGTATCGGCGTTCAAAGCTTTGATGATGATATTTTGCGCCGTGTTAGTCGCTTGGAAAAATTTGGCGATAGCAAAACGCTAATTACAAAAATCCAAAAAGCCATTGATGTTTTGCCGATTTTAAGCCTTGATTTAATTTTTAATTTTCCAAGCCAAACTAAACAAATGCTAGTGCGCGACATACAAACCGCACAAATGCTAAATCCACAGCAAATCACCTTTTATCCGCTAATGAAATCAAACCTAACAAAAGACAAAATCGCCGCAAGTTTGGGCGTGGAGATTAAAGATAATGAAAGGGAATTTTATGAGTTAATTTGTGCTTTAATGCAAGAATACAGCGCAAATAACGCGTGGAGTTTTGCTAGAAAAGATAAAATTTCAAGCGCGCAAGATGAAAATTTTAACCACAAAATGAAAGATGAATATTGCGCCGATCACACGCAATACATCGGCGCAGGAAGCGGGGCGTTTAGCTTTATAAATGGCAGACTTTATATAAATGCTTTTGATTTAAATGAGTATTGCGAGCGCGTAAATAGCGGGCGTAGCGCGGTAATTGCGATAAATGATTTTAGCAAACGCGCAAGAATGCTTTATTTATTCTTAACCAAAATCTTTTCAGGTTCGCTAAATCTTGATGAATTTATCAATCTTTATAGCGTGAATGAGCGAGAATTAGGGCTTTTGCTGCGTGCGCTTAAAATTTGCGGAGCAATTACACAAAATGGACAAAAAATCGAGCTTAGTAAGTTTGGGCGATATTTGATGGTGGTTTTGATGAAAGAGTTTTATATAGGTATGGATAGAGTGCGCGCTGTTTTTAAAGCGGGCTTAAAGCCAAATATCAAAAGGCTAAAAATTATGAGCGAGAGTTTATAAAATTTCTTAGCTTTTAAAATTTGCTAAATTTTAAAATTTAATATCTAGCGCTCAAAATTCGCGCCAAATTGAGCGCAAATTTTAAAATTTAATCTTTTTAAGGCGCGAAACTAGTAAATTTAAACGCAAATTTTAAAATTTACTGCTATTTTTGGCATAAATTTTAAAATTTTCAAAAATTTATACCTTTTAAAATTTATTAATCTTCGCCCTTGATTTTTTTGGCAATATTTTTATTTGTAAGCCTTGTAAGCTCGTCAAAGCTAGCATTTTGGATATTTTCATAATTCTCAAAATAATCAAGCAATTTTTTTATATTGCCGACACCAAGGCCTAGTTTTTCAAGTTTTGAGCTTGAAAGCGCGCGTTTATCGCGAATTTTGCGGTGAAAACTAAGCGCAAAACGATGGGCTTCATCTCGTATTTTTTGTAAAAATTGTAATTTTTCATCGTCTTTATTTAGTTTCATTTGACCAAAAATTCCGTGAATTTTATCTAGCGCACCGCCTTTTGCGCGCTTGGATTTTGCGTCTATTTTTTCTTTTGCGATGGCTAAAACATCGACATTTGCTCCGCTTTCTTGGATTATTTTTTTTGCTAGATCAAACAAAGCTTGCCCGCCATCAATAAGCCATAAATCAGGCGCGCTAAGCTTATTAAAGCGCGATGCGCGCGCGCTTAAAAGCTCTTTCATCTGTTCATAATCGCTTTGACCATTTAAATGCATATGGCGATAATTTGCCTTGATAAATGCCCCGCTTGATGAGTTTTTTTGCTCTTTATTATCGCTTGCATTGATATCAAAGCAAATCATCGCACCAACAACAGCCGTGCCAAATAAACAAGAATTATCAAAGCATTCAATCCTAGCAGGCAAATTACTAAGCCCAAAAAATTCTTGTAAATGCTCTAAAAACTCGTATTTGCCAAGCTTACTTTGCTTTTTGATTAACTCGCTAGCATTTTGCTTGGCTATATTTACAAGAGCGCGCTTAGAGCCTATTTTAGGGCATTTTATCTCAAAATTTTGCCCGTGGCGCGAACTTAAAATTTGTCCTAAAAGCTCCATATCTTCAAAAGCGCTTTCACAAAATATTTGAGAGCAAGCCAGCGGAGATTCTTGGCTGTAAGCGCCTAAAATGCTTTGTTTATAAAGCTCATTTACGCTCTCATCGTCATTTGTGGCTTTTATAATGCTATGATTTGCAAAAGCCACCTTACCATCGCGCACGCTAAAATGCACGCAAGCTAGCATCATATCTAGCCCGCTAACGGCGAAAATTTCAAAATCTTCAAGCTTTGCAAGATCAATTTGTATTTTAATTTTTAGTGAGTTTATGGCTTGGATTTGCTCGCGCACAGCCAATGCTTGCTCGTAGTTTTGATTAAGAGAGTAATTTTGCATTTTTTGCTCTAAATACGGGATTAGGCGCGATGGATCTTTTAATTTTGCCATAGCTTCAAAAACGATTTTAGCGTAATCTTGCTCGCTGATTTTGCCCTCACAAGGCGCATAACAGCGATTCATTTGCGCAAAAATACAAGCTTTTTTGCCCTTTATACAGCTTGGATTTTGGACTAATTTAAACTCAGCATAAATAGCATCAAGGACTTGCTGCGCGCCTTGATGAAAGGGGCCAAAATAGCGAATTTTAGAGCCTTTTATTATTTTGCGTGTGATTTTTGGGCGCGGAAATTTTTCGTTTAAATCTATAAAAATATATGGGTAGGTTTTATCATCGCGCAATAAAATATTGTATTTTGGGTGAAGTTGCTTGATGAAAGAATTTTCTAAAATTAGCGCATCTACCTCGCTAGAAGTAGCGATATATTCTAAATGCGCTGTTTCGTTTATCATCTTAGCAATTCTTGGGCTTAGGCGCGGATTTGGGCCAAGCTCTGGGCTGAAAATAAAATAACTTTTTACGCGATTTTTAAGCACTTTGGCCTTGCCTACATAAAGCAATTTACCAAGTTTATCAAAATACTGATAAACGCCCGGGCTATTTGGTAAGGATTTTAGCGCGGTTTTTAGTTTAAAATTTGGCTCGGTTTTTGATAAATTTTGATTTGATTTAGTCATTTTGCTTGTCGTAATTTCTTTTTACAATTTGTCTAATTTGCTCAAAAATTTCTTTTATTTTTTTATCTTTACAGCGCAGTTTAAACTCGCCCCTAGCTAGCTCTGGCTGGTGTGGGATATAAGGTCTTATGCCTTGATAGAGTTTTGATTTTTCTAAAAAAACTCTTACATCATTTATAGGTTCTATTTGAAATTTTAAAAGCCCTAGGTTAGAGTTTAAAAAGTTTTTAATGCTAATTGTGTTACTATCGTGCCTTAATTCTTGTAAGCCATGATTTGAATAAACAGCGATATATAAGCAATTACCACGAATATAAGCATAACGAACCAAAGCATTTTTGCGCGCACCTAAATGTAGCCTAAGCACTTTGGTTGTGTGATTTATATTTTTTAGCCTAGAAAAATCTTGAAGGTTTAAGATATGATTTATAATTTCACTCGCTCGCATTTGCAGATTATAGCGCAAATTATTTTAATTTGTGCGTTTTTTACAGGTTGTGGCTATAAGGCCGATCCTTTTTACACTCAAAACCCATCACAAACAAAGGACAATAAATGAAAAATGCTGATATTTTAGTGCTAGATTTTGGCTCGCAATACACGCAATTAATTGCTAGAAGGCTAAGAGAAAATGGCGTCTATACCGAGCTTTTAGCGTATAATGCAAACTTAGATGAGATTAAGGCCAAAAATCCAAAAGGCATAATTTTAAGTGGCGGCCCTGCTAGCGTATATACAAAAGATGCGTATTTTTGCGATGCTGGCGTGTTTAGCTTAGGTTTGCCAGTGCTTGGCATTTGCTATGGAATGCAATTAATGGCACAGCATTTTAATGGTAGCGTAGAGCCAGCTAAACACAGCGAATACGGCAAAGCAAAACTAAAACTTGTAAATAAGCACGCTTTATTTGATGGCGTTAGTGATGATAGCGTTGTTTGGATGAGCCATAGCGATAAGGTTGAAAAGCTCCCACAAGGTTTTAGCGTTCTTGCTACTAGCGAAAATAGCCAAAACTGCGCCTTTGGCGATGATGAGCGCAAATTTTATGCTTTACAATTTCACCCAGAAGTAGCACATAGCGAATTTGGCGCGATGATTTTAAAGAATTTCTCTAAAATTTGCGGACTTTCAAGCACTTGGAATATGGGTAGCTTTGCCAAAGAGCAAATGAAAATTTTAAAAGATAAATTAGGCACGCATAAAGTTCTATGCGCTGTAAGTGGTGGCGTAGATAGCTCTGTTGTGGCTGCTTTACTAGCAAATGCGGCGCCTAAAAATTTAGTGGCTGTTTTTGTGGATAATGGCTTGTTGCGCACAAATGAGGCTAAGATGGTTGAAGAGATGTTTAAGCTAAAATTAGGCGTGGAGCTAATTAGCATTGATGCTAGCCAGATATTTTTAAAACGCTTAAAAGGCGTAAAAGATCCAGAAAAAAAGCGCAAAATCATCGGCAAAACCTTTATAGAAGTTTTTGAAAAAGAAGCCAAAAAACACGAAGGCATCAAATATCTAGCACAAGGCACACTTTATACTGATATCATAGAAAGCAGCGTAGCAGGCAGTTCTAAAACAATCAAAAGCCATCACAATGTAGGCGGATTACCAAAGAAAATGAAACTAAAACTAATTGAACCTTTGCGCGAAATTTTCAAAGACGAAGTGCGCGCCCTTGGGCTTGAACTTGGGCTTAGTCGCGAGGTTGTGTATCGCCATCCATTTCCTGGGCCAGGCCTTGCTATAAGGATTATGGGCGAGGTTACAAAAGAGCGCTTAGAATTGCTACGCAAAGCCGATGTAATCTTGCGCGAAGAGCTAAAAAGTAGTGGCTGGTATAATAAAACCTGGCAGGCATTTTGCGTGCTTTTAAATGTAAAAAGCGTAGGTGTAATGGGCGATAATAGAAGCTATGAAAATGCTGTTTGTATAAGAGTAGTAGATGCTAGCGATGGTATGACAGCTAGCTTTTCGCGCTTGCCTTATGAATTATTAGAAAATTGCAGCCGTAGAATAATCAATGAAGTTGATGGCATAAACCGCGTAGTTTATGATATAAGCTCCAAACCACCTGCTACAATAGAATGGGAATAATTTAAGCAAAAACAATAAACAAAGCAAAAAGCGCAACAAAAAGCACGGGTAAAGTAAAAATCAAGCTGTATGAAAAATATTTTGTGTAGCTGATTTTTACTCGTTTTTTAGCCAAAAGCCCAAGCCATAAAAGCGTACAAAGTGAGCCTATCGGGGTTAGCTTAGAGCCGATATTAGCACCTAATAAATGCGCGTATGCTAGCATTTGGCGCGTATTTTCATCAAAACTTTGTGAGCTTAGCAAAAAATCATTTATCGCTAAATTACCAAAAAGCACCATAGGCAAATTATTAAACACGCCAGCACCAAGCGCGCTTATAAATCCAGTGCCAAAAATCGCACTGAGCTTATCTTGTAAAATTACATTAAAAAATGTAGCAATAAAATTTGAAATTTCAATCTTGCTAAGAGCAAAAACCACAATAAAAAGCCCGAAAATAAAAATGATAATGCTAAAAGGCGCGTTTTTTATGATGTTTATTGTCTTTTTTGGCGATTTATGCCATAAAATACAAAGCAAAATCAAAGCAAATATCATAGAATTTACACAAAATGGCAAGCCAAAATTTCGCCCAGCAAAATAGCTAAGCACAAAACACACCAAAAGCATTAAATGAAAAATAAAAAGCTTATTTGGGAGTTTAGGCGCGCGAATATGACAAAAAATTAAATCCTGCCCAAAACGCTTAGAAAAGATTAACAAAAACAAAACAAGCCCACACACAAAGCCAAATAAATTCGGCAAAAACATAATCTTAGCAAAATCATCAAATGCGATATTATGGTAATTTGCGGTGATGATATTTGTAAGATTAGAAATAATTAAAGCATTAGAGCTAATATCACAAATAAAACTCATTCCAAATAAAAACACAACAATCAAAGCAAAATCTGCCTTTTTAGCGCGTAAAAATAAACCCAAAACAAGCGGAGTAAAAATCAAAATCGCGCCATCATTTGCTAAGACGCTACTACACAAAGCGCACAAAATGCTAAGCTTGATAAAAAGTGTTTTTGCGTTTATGATTAGCAAATTTTGATTAAAATTTGTGTGATTTTTTGCGCTCACACAAAGCCTAAGCACCAAAAAAATCAGCCTTTCAAAAAAGCCCAAAGATTGTAAGCAAAGACTAATGACAATAAGCCCAATAAGCGTAAGAGAACTATCCCAAATAAGCCAAAATATAAAAGCTAAATCATTAAAATTTATAAGCTCAAAAGCAAGCGCAAAAAGCGCGCCAAGGCTTGAATACACCCAAACTCCAAGCCCAAAAGGACGCGTTAAAATCCCAAAAAGTGTAAGCGCAAAAATCAAAAAAGCAAGCATTTTAGATAAATTTTAAAATTTGAATTACGAAATTAAACTAAATGCATGCTTTAATGCCACACAAAAACTTAAATGATAAAAAACTTCTTGCTTTAAAATTTTAATCATCAAGCAAGCTTTTGGCAAATTTTAAATATGTTTGGAGATTTTGCATTTGGCTAGCATTTACTGCTATAAAAAAATCATTTTTTAATTCTTTTGCGTAGCTAAAAGGCTCGTTAGTTCGCATATTTACCATAGCTCCGCCGCTTTGAGCAAGTAAATAATCCCCAGCAGCTATATCCCAAATACTACTAGCGCAAAAGCGCGGATATAGCGATGCCTTGCCCTCAATCAATCTACAAAACTTAATCGCCGAACCACATTTTTTACGCTCCAAACCAAAATGCTCGCAAATTTTATCCACACTAACACTATGGCTAGAATGCCCTGAAATCACGGCCTTTTCATAGTTTGTTGGGCGCAAAAGTTCGCCGTTTTTAAATACTTGATTTTCGCCTGCGCTATAAAACACCTCCTTGCTCCAAGGGATATAAATCGCAGCTAGCTGTGGCTTAGCGTTTTCAATCAAAGCCACGCAAATGCTAAACTCGCCGTTTTTTGCCATAAAATCTTTTGTCCCATCAAGCGGATCAATGAGCCAAAATTTGCTATTATGTGTGCGCTTATTAACATCTAAAATGCTCTCTTCGCTACAAATTTCAATGCCAGTTTTATTTAAATAAGCAAATAAGGTTTCATTTGAAGCTAAATCAGCTGTGGTTAATGGCGATTTATCACTTTTTTTTTGCACGCTAAAATCGCCACTTTCGTAAATTTTCATAATTTTTTTGCCCGCATCTTCGCAGGCTAATAAAACAATATCTAATAACTCTTTTTTTTGTGAGTTCATTTTTTGCCTTTTAAAATTTATAAATCAATTTCAAGCACGACAGGCGCGTGGTCTGAGCCAATTACGCTATCTAAAATATAAGCATCTTTTACCTTAAAGCTTAAATCCTGGCTAATAAAAAAATAATCAATCCGCCAGCCGACATTATTTGCCCTTGCGTTTGCGCGGTATGACCACCACGAATATTTATCTTTAATATCACCATTTTTTAGCCTAAAAGTATCGATAAATCCAGCCTTACAAAGCTCATCCATCCACGCGCGTTCAATAGGCAAAAATCCGCTTACATTTTTATTTTGCTTTGGGCGCGCTAGATCTATATGCTTGTGCGCGGTATTTACATCACCGCAAAAAATCACGCTTTTGCCCTCTTTTGTCAGTTTTTTAATATAAGCTAAAAATTTAGCATAAAAATCCATCTTATAAGCCAATCTCTCATCGCCACTTTGCCCATTTGGAAAATATATATTAAAAAGCCTTATATTATCAAAACTATGCTCTATCACGCGCCCTTCATCGTCATCATTAAACATAGAGTTATTTACCTGACTTTTAAAATTTGCTAAGGTTAGCACGCCTGAATAACCTGCTCTTTTTGCTGGATTTTGCGCTAAAAACTTAAAACCCAAATCATTTACTTGCTTGGGTAATTGCTCAGGCCTGGCCTTAACCTCTTGTAAGCCGATAAAATCAGCCCCGCAATCACCAAGCCAAGCCAGCTCGCCTTTATTTGCAAGCGCTCTAATGCCATTTACATTCCACGAAATTAGCTTCATTTTCTGTCCTTATGATATAATTTGCCAAAAAAGGATTATTATGTTTGAGCGCGTTTTAAACGCCGTTTTAGGTAAAAAATTCGAGATTATAGCCATTTTATGTAAATATGCAGATGAAAATGGCATTATAAAATTAAGCATAGCTCAAATCTGCGCCCTTAGCAACGCTAGCAAGCCAACCGTAATAAACGCCCTACATTTTTTAGAGCAAAAAAAGGTGCTAAAAAAATTAGCAAATAAATGCTACCAGCTGATTATTTAAAATTTTAAAGCTAAATTGTAAAATTTATAAAATGCTTATAATCCTAATCAACGCGCACTTATACCAAAACTGCGCGAGTTTTCGTTATTTATATTCTACTTAAAACATTTTTTGCAATTTAGATTCTATGTTGTTTTGCAAGGTGATTCGCTCTTGCGACATTTTGCTTATTTGTGAAGTTTTTTGCTCTATATTTTCAACCATTTCTTTTTGGATTTGTAGTGGTGGAAGTGGGATTTGCAGATTTTCTAAAAATTCTTTTGACACTCTTTGTTGTCCAGCACTTCCTTTGAAATGCAATTTTGCTTGCTCTATGACTAAATCCGTCCGCAAAATCTGCAAAATAAAATGTATATCAGTTTGGTTAGAATCTTTTGAGCGAAGCACGAAAAATTCCGTAGAGCCAAAGCCTATGCCATTTTCTAGTCTATTTACAACCACTGATTTTTTATTTTGCATACAAGGCGTGATTTTTGCCCACAGCAAATCATCGTTTTGAAATTTCGTAAAGCCTTTGTGTAAAGACGCCTTTTTATATAGTGGAGTAAAACTTTTACCATCAGTTGCAAGCATCTCCATAGGGATAAAGCTTATATTTTATCTTGCTTGATTATCTCTTTCATATCCACGCTAGGATTTATGTCGCATAGCTCTTGCAAATGATATTTATCTAGCTTGACGTTAGTGCTTGTTTGGCTATAAGCGTTTTGATTATAGACAATATCCCAACGCTCTAAATTTTTAAATCGCACGACAAATACCTTTTGTTTTTGCGCGCTTTGGGGCTTTTGTAAGCCAAGTGTTATATATATATATGTTTCAATCTCATCTTTAAGCCTTTTTTCTTCAACTTGTAATGCTTTGATTTTGGTTTGTATGGCGTGAATATCTGCAACTATTTTATTTTGGATTTCAAGTGGTGGGAGCGGGATTTTAGCACCGAGAAATTTATTCTCATTCATTCTTTTTAGTGCTGTTCCACTGCTTGAAGCTCTTGCAAAAGAGATAAATTTTTTAGTTTTTACCATAAAAAGTAAAAAATATGGATTGATTCTTGATTGGTTATAATCAAAAGCCCAAAAATCAGAAGTAATTATTGCCTCATTAAGTTCATTTGTCGCGATACCAAAAGCACCATCTCCAGCCCCAATTTTCGACACCAAAAATTGACCCTCTTTAATCTTGTATTGTTTTTTTATGCCTATATTTTTTCCATAAACCTTATCTCTTACCGTAGCACCATTAAAAGAAGCCTTACCACTTATTGTAACTCTTATATATAAAACTTCATCTTTTATGATAGTTTGCGTTTTATTTCGTTTTAGAAACTCGCTAATTTTTACTAGTGGATATTTTGATTTAAACAATTCATTGCTGGAAATAAAGCCATTGCTCTTAAAATCCCATAAACTTAAATCCCTAAACCACACTACTTGAATCTTACTCATTATCTATCCTCGCTCTCATAAAAATATGATTGCTCTATACCTTTGAAAATGCTTTCTATATCGTTGATTTTTGGGCTTAAATTTGGCTCAATTAGGGCTTTTAGCTCTAAATCATTCACAGGGCTTCGCTCCATAGCTTGCAAGTATTTGAATTTATCGATATGTTGCCACGCCACCACTACGCCTAAATTTTGCTTAAAAATCATATCTAGCCATATTCGCGTAGCTCTGCCATTACCCTCCATAAAGGGGTGAGCGATATTCATTTCTACATATTTGACGATAATCTCATCGAAATTTGCTTCGCTCATAGAATCTATTACCTTTAACACTTTTTTGAGATAGAGTGCGTTTGCGAAGCGAAAATTAGCCTTGGAAATATTTTGAGTGCGAATGCTCCCTGCAAAATCATACAAACCATTAAAAAGATATTTATGAATACTTTGAAGTCCTTTTGTCGTGCCAACTTCGATTTTGTCTATCTCTCCACTTTCAAAAAGTCGCTTGGCATTTTGCAAGGATTGTTTGTCAATCTCTGTCATTTGGATTCCTTTGTATCCTGCGCCTTGCCATTCCACGCGATATTATACTCTTCTAAAAATTCCTTAAAATGCGTGGCTATGCCTTTATTTTTTAATTTTGGTTCGTTATCTACCATTTCAAAGCTGTCTCGCAAATCATTTGGGACATTGTCCCCTGTTTCGCCCGTGCTTGTAATGCCTACAAATTCAGGCTCTGCCATAAATATGGGATAATCAAAATCTATTTTTGTTTTTGACAACGCTTCTTTTTCTATGCGCTCGGTTAGCTCTTTTTGCTCTTTTTTGGCGCGTTTTTTATCATCTGTGCTGTATTTAGCGATTTTCTCGCCCTTTTGTTTGCGATAAGAGATAATTTCATTAAGCAAATCTAACTCGTTTTTATGCTCTTGCTCCAAATTTTGCCTATGTGATTGCAATAAACCATCCCATTTTGCTTGTTCGCTCTCGCTAAATTTTTGCAAAAATAAAATCGAGCATTTTACGCTTGCCTTGGAGCTTAAAAAAGTTTCGCTTGGCAAGGAAATGACTGCTCTTAAAAAGGCTTTGCCTTCTACAAATTTACGCACATACTCGGCATTTGGTGTGTTAAAAACGCCTTCTGGCAAGACTATACCCATTCGTCCGCTAGGCTTTAACAAATCCAAACAACGATTGATAAATAAATGCTCGGTTTTATCACTTTGCAAATTTTCTTTAAGGGCAAAAAGTGAGGCTATGGGTTTGCCTATGTTTTCTATGATTTTGGCTTGGGCATTTTGGTAAGTTACTTTGCCGTAAAGGGCGTAGTATTTTTGGGCTAGCTCATCATCTTTTGCTATCCATTCTTCTTTGTCGTTTTTTAAAACTTTATATTTATCACCGTCTTTTTGCACTAAAAATTGCGTGTCTTTTTCTTGGACTTTGTCTTCTTTTTCTACTTGTGCGCCAAAGGGTGGATTTGTAAGGATTATATCAAAGCGATTTTCAAAAATGCCGTTGATATTTAAAAGTCCATCGTGATTATAAATGCCGCTGTGTCCATCGCCGTGCATTATCATATTCATTTTGGAAGTGCGTGCCATTCTATCGTTAGCATCTGTGCCAAAAATACAATGATTTGAGAGATTATATAGCCTTGAACCTGAATTTTCAACTTTGAGTTCTTTTTGTAACTCATTAAATTTCTCATCAAGTGCTTTGGCTTCTTGCTCAGTGATTTTGTTTTCATCTTTGTCTTGTAGTAAATTTTGTTTATATACTTCATATTGCTTGATAATATCTTGTTGAATGCGTTCTCGCACCTTACTAAAAACTCGGATTAAAAAACCACCACTTCCACTTGCTGGGTCGCATATTATTTCGCTTTCTTGTGGGCTTATCATCTCCACCATAAAATCCACAACACTTCTAGGCGTAAAAAACTGCCCGATTTCTCCGCGAAAAGTGCGTCCTAAAAATCGCTCAAAGGCTATACCTTTAACATCTGTGGAAGTCAGCGAAAGGTTATAAATTTGAAGCTCTTTAATGATGCGTAAAATAGTGTGTTCTTTTAAATTTATCTTTTCATCTTTATCAAAAATCAAATCTTTGGCAAAGATTTTTTTGGTATCCTCAAAAAAGTTTGTTAGCGGGTTAGCGTTAAACTCCTTTGCCTTTTCTATGTAATCAATAGTAAATTTATTATTTTGTTCGCCTTTGCGTAAATCCCTCTCCACAAAAACTTTCATAAATAAAATTTTGGCAATCTCATCAAATGCAGCAGCTGGGTCTAGTTTTTCAATGTTTCGTATTATATTGTGGCATTTATGGAGCAAATTTGCAAACTCGTCTTCTTTAAATACGACCAAATCATTATAAAGCCTATCTATGTCTTTTTGTGTGGCGTTGTTTCGCGGAATGTTAGCAATTTCTTGTATGTGTCCGGGCATTTTGTCTTTTATCACGCGCCAAAATCTCGTCTCATAGCTGTTGTGTGTAACAAAAAATGGCGCATTGGTATGTCTAGCGTAACTCTCGCCCTGCTTATAATCCTCCTCGCTTATGCGGATAGTATCAGCCTTACACTCTACGATGATAAGCGGATTTTTGGAGTTTTTCTTATCTTCAATGCTTTTCCAAATGACAATGTCAGCCCTTGTGCTACCTTTGCCATCTTTTGTTTTCACTTCCTCGCCCATTTGTGCAAGCTCATAGCCATAAGTATTAACGAGAGTGCAAACAAAGCCTTGCCTAACCTTTTCTTCTGGCGTGGCGACAAGGTGTTTTTTACGCAAGGGGCTATAAATCCTGCCTTGTTTGTCGTATTGAAGTTGTAAAGCCATTTAATACATTCCTTTTATCTGGCAAATCGCCTAATTACTAAAAATAATTGAAATTCTTGCTTTGCTGACAGGTTTTGATCCTGACATTATGTTCGATCCTCTATCCACTTTTTAATCGTTTTTTTATATTAATGCAAGTATAGAGTAGCTAGTAGCTAACCAGTTTCATAACCCGAAGGTTACAATTTTAACTTCTGTTATTAAAATTCTAACCAAAACACTAGAAATTTATAAAAATCAATATTCAAAAAGCCCATTTACGCTTTCACCATGATAAACTCGCCTTATAACCTCAGCAAATAGCGATGCCACGCTTATTACCTGAACATACTCGCAAGGCTCATTTAATGGTATAGTATCAGTTACTACTAGCTCGTCTATGGCTCCGCTCGCAAGATTTTGGCGCGCTTTACCACTTAGCACAGGATGCGTACAAAATGCAAGCACGCTATTTGCCCCGCGCTCTTTAAATGCCTTAGCCGCTTTTACTAGCGTGCCAGCAGTATCTACCATATCATCAATTAAAATCACATCCTTGCCATTTACATCGCCTATTACATTCATAACCTCGCTTTCATTTGCCTTTTCGCGCCGTTTATCTACTATAACCAAATCCAAATTTAGCGTCTTTGCCAAACTTCTAGCACGCGCTACGCCGCCTATATCAGGGCTTGCGACAATGGGATTTGTTAAGTGCTTATTTTTAACATAATTAGTAAAAGCAATCGTCCCGTAAAGATTATCCACAGGCACATCAAAAAAGCCTTGTATTTGTCCAGCGTGTAAATCCATGGTAATTACGCGGTTAATGCCGGCTGTTTGCATCATATTTGCTACAAGCTTAGCAGTAATTGGCACGCGTGGCGCAGCCTTGCGGTCTTGTCTAGCATAACCAAAATACGGCACCACAGCAGTTACTGAGCTAGCTGAGCTTCGTTTTAGGGCGTCTGTTAAAATCAAAAGCTCCATTAAATTAGTATCAGTTGGCGCACAGGTTGATTGAATGATAAAAGCATCCTTGCCACGCACATTTTCGCCGATTTGAACGCTAATTTCTCCATCACTAAATCTCTTAATGCTAGCATCGCTTAGTGGAATGCCTAAAAATTTCGCCACTTGCCTTGAAAAATCTATATTTGCTGTGCCTGAAAATATCTTGTAGCCACGCATTTTTCACCTTTATTTAAAATTTGAATGCGGATTTTAACTAAAATTTGCTTAATTATTTAAGCTTTTTGGCTAAAATCACGCCCAAAATCAAAAGGCCAGCTATGCAAAAAGACTTTTTAAGCACGCAAAATCTAAGCAAAGACGATATTCTTGCAATCTTAGAACGCGCAAAACATTTTAAAAAACTAGGCAAAAGTGAAAATAAACACGAAAATCTTTTAGAGGGCAAGAGCGTATTAAGCGCGTTTTTTGAAAATTCCACAAGAACTAGAATGAGTTTTGAATTAGCCGCAAAACGCCTAGGCGCTGATGTTTTAAGCCTAAATCCAAGTATTTCAAGCACCGCAAAGGGCGAGAGTTTAATCGATACCATTAAAAATCTTAGCTCTATGCAAAATAGTTTTTTTGTGGTGCGCCATTTTAATAGCGGAGCAGCGCAATTTATAGCAAAAAACACAAGCGCGCATGTGCTAAACGCAGGCGATGGCTGCAATGAGCATCCAAGCCAAGCAATGCTTGATATATTCACTATTTTAGAGCATTTAGATGGCGTAAATTTTAAAGATTTAAGCCCAATTAAAGGCGCAAAAATTAGCATAATCGGCGATATTTTTCATTCGCGCGTTGCTAGATCAAATATTTATGCTATGCAAGGCCTTGGCGCTGATATTACGCTGTTTGGCCCGCCTGCTTGCTTGCGCCATGCTAGCGTGTTTAAATGCAAAATCGCTAAAAACCTAAAAGAGGCTATAAGTGGCGCAGATGTGCTAATAATGCTAAGAATTCAGCTAGAACGAAGCAAAGATGAGGTCGCTTTGCCAGCTGAATATCCAAAGTATTTTGGCATAAACGAAAACAGCTTAAAGGATGCTAAAAAGGGCGTTTTGATACTTCATCCAGGCCCTGTAAATCGTGGCGTGGAGATGAGTTCGGGCGTGCTTGATAATACTAGCTTAGCTTATGAGCAAGTTGAAAATGGCGTAGCTGTTAGAATGGCGATTTTAAGCTTGTTGGCTAATAAATAAATTTTAAAAAAGGATTAAAATGGCAGAAGTAATTAAATTTTTTTACGCTCTAAGCGATGCAAATACCAAAGAGCTGCTTGAAAGCAATGCAGGTGGAGCTGAACTAGGCTTTGTATGTGGTAAGGATCAAATCATAAAAGCACTTGAAGATGAGCTTTTAAAAATGGGCGTTGGCGAAAAAAAGCAAATTAAAATTTTAGCCGCTGACGGGCTTGGCGAGCGCGATGAAAGCTTAATGCAGTTATTGCCAAAAGAGCAGTTTGCGGGCATTGATTTAAAAATCGGTATGGCTTTAATAGGCCAAGATGAAAGTGGCCAGAGCGTGCATGCAACGGTTGTAAAAATCGATGATGAAAATGTTTTGCTTGATTATAACCATCCTTACGCAAGCAAGGATTTAATTTTTGATGTAGAAATTACAGAGCGCAGACAAGCAGATAGCGATGAAGAGCTAACAGGCGTGGTAAAAACTCCGCATGTGTGTGCGTGTGGCGGCGGCGGGCATTCGCACGGGCATTCTCATGGGCATTCTCACGGCGATGGTGGTTGCTGTGGCGGGCATTCTCACGGACATTCACACGAGCATTCGCACGAGCATTCACATGGCGATGGTGGTTGCTGTGGCGGCGGGCATTGTAAAGAACACTAATTTTCACACAAATCTAGCGCATTTTAAAATTTAAGGGCAAATTTTAATCGCGCTAGCTCAAAAATACTATTTTAAACAGCCTAAATAATTTTTAAGGATTTATAAATGAACTTAGCCTTTATTTTCCCAGGACAAGGCTCGCAAAAAATTGGTATGGGTTTAGAATTTTATGAAAATTTTTCTAGTGCTAAAAAGCTTTTAGATGATGCTAGTTGCGCGCTTGATATAGATTTTAAAGCCTTGATGTTTTCTCAAAATCCAAAACTTGATATTAGCCAATTCACCCAGCCAGCGATTTTGCTTAATTCCCTAATGGCTCTTAGCGCATTCAAAGAGCAGATAAATTGCGAAGCTAGCGTGCTTTTAGGGCATTCGCTTGGAGAGTTTAGCGCTTTGTGTGCAAGCTTGGCGTTTAATTATATCGATGCTTTAAGGCTCGTTAATTTACGCGGTAAGTTGATGGCAAAAGACTGCGCAGGCAAAGACGCTGGTATGATGGTGGTTTTAGGATTAAGCGATGAAAAAGTAGAAAAAATTTGTGCTGATTTTGAAAAATCTGCGTGGCCGGCTAATTACAACTGCGATGGGCAAATTGTAATTGCTGGCTTAAAAGATGATTTAAAGGCGCTTGAGGGTGAGTTTAAATCTGCTGGGGCAAAACGAGCGATGCTTTTAAATATGAGCGTTGCTAGCCATTGCAAGCTTTTACAAAACGCATCAAATGCCATTGCTAGCGAGCTTGATGGCAAAATCGCTCCAAATTTTAAAGCCGTAATCTCAAATGTAAATGCCAAACCTTACAGCACAGCCACGCAAGCAAAAGAGCTGTTAAAAGCGCAATTAACAAGCCCAGTGCTTTACAAGCAAAGCATTATAAGAGCGCAAGATGAAGTGGATTGTTTTGTAGAGTTTGGTTCTAGCGTGCTTTGTGGATTAAATAAAAAAATCACACAAAAGCCAAGCATCGCCATAAGCGATTTAGCAAGTTTAAACCAGGCAGTGGAATTTTTAAAAAATCATTAAAATTTAGAGCAAATTTTAAAAAAGGATAAAGATGAAAATAGGAATTTTAGGCGCGATGAATGAAGAAATTGCGCCAATTTTAGCTAGCTTAAAAGAATACACAGGCGAAGAATACGCATCAAATACTTTTTATAAAGCAACATTAAACGATCATAATTTAACCATAGCTTGCACTAAAATAGGCAAGGTTGCAAGCGCGCTTAGTGCTGCGCTTTTGATCGAGCGATATGGTTGCGAGATCGTGCTTTTTAGCGGAGTTGCTGGCTCGTTAAACAAAAACTTACACATAGGAGATATGTTAATTGCTACAAGCTGCGTCCAGCATGACCTTGATATCACGGCTTTTGGCCATCCTGCTGGCTTTGTCCCTGGTATAAATATCGCGCCAAAAAGCGATGAAAGCTTAAATCAAATCGCAAGACAAGTCGCAAGCCAATTAAATATAAAATTATTTGAGGGCATAGTAGCTAGCGGAGATCAATTCGTGTGTAATGTAAATAAAAAAGCCTGGATTAAAGATGTTTTTAATGCGGATGCGGTAGAAATGGAAGGTGCTAGCGTGGCGCAAGTTTGTGATTTAATGAAAGTGCCGTTTTTTGTGCTTAGAGCAATTAGCGATGAAGCAGGTTCTGGGGCGGAGTTTGATTTTGATGAGTTTTTAAAAGATTCTGCTAGCAAATCTGCGAAATTTTTATTAGAAATGATTAAAAAAATCTAGCCTTAAATTTTAAAATTTAAAGCCTATTTACAAGGATTAAAATGGATAATGAGCAAGTTGTAATTAGCAAAAAATTATTAAAAATTGTAGGTCAAACAAATGCGCGCTACAAGATGTTTGAAAAAAACGATAAAATTTTACTTGCTTTAAGTGGGGGCAAAGATAGCCTAAGTTTAGCGCACATCTTAAAGCATTTTTGCGCAGTAACGCCAGAAAAATTTAGCTTTGAAGCTGTTACGCTAAGCTATGGTATGGGCGAAGATTTTAGCTATTTAAGCGAGCATTGCAAGGCTTATGGGATCAAACACAGCGTAATTGATAGCTCGATTTTTGAAATTAGCAAAGAAAAAATTCGCGCTAATTCTAGTTTTTGCTCGTTTTTTTCGCGTATGAGGCGCGGGTATTTATACAGCTATGCATTAAAGGGCGGTTTTAATAAACTTGCAATCGCCCATCATTTTGATGATGCGGCTGAGAGTTTTTTTATGAACTTTACTCACAATGGCGCAATTCGCACCCTTGCTCCAAAATACACCGCAAATAACGGCATAATCGTAATTCGCCCGCTAATTTTAGCCAGAGAGCGACAATTACGAGATAATGCATTAAAAAATCATTGGCAAGTAATAGGCGATGAGGCTTGTCCTGCTATGCGTTTTGATGTGAAAATGCCACACGCAAGAGCACAAACCAAGGCACTTTTAGCTGGACTTGAAGCCAAAAATCCTAAGCTTTTTATCAGCCTAAAATCAGCCTTTACAAATATCCACAAAGATACATTTTTTTAAAATTTTAATGCGCGCTAGCTTTTTTGGTTGCGCTTTAAAATTTAAAAACGCCCGCTCGTATTTTTTTGCTATAATTGCGCCTTTTAATTTTAAAGGGCGGGTATGAGCCAAAAGAAAAAAGAATATATCAGCGTTACAGGCGCAAAAGAGCATAATCTAAAAAACATATCCTTACAAATTCCAAAAAATGAATTAGTCGTATTTACTGGCATTTCTGGCTCCGGGAAAAGCACGCTTGCATTTGATACACTTTATGCTGAGGGTCAGCGCCGTTATATAGAAAGCCTTTCAAGCTACGCACGGCAGTTTTTAGGCAAAAACACAAAGCCAGATGTAGAGCGCATTGTAGGCCTAACACCAGCCATTGCCATAGATCAAAAATCCACAAGCAAAAATCCACGCTCTACTGTTGGAACGATCACTGAAATTTATGATTATCTGCGACTTTTATATGCGCGCGTTGGCATTCAGCATTGTTATAAATGTAATAAACCGATCTCAAAAATGAGCGCACAAGATATAATCGATCAAATCTCAGCCTTGCCAGATGGCACGAAGGTGGTTATTTTATCTCCATTAGTGCGCGAAAAAAAAGGCACATTTGCTGACACTTTTGAAAAACTTAGAAACGATGGCTTGCTTAGAGTTCAAATCGATGGCATTATCCAAAGATTAGATGAAAACATAGAGCTAAGCAAAACCAAAAAACACACGATAAAAGCAGTGATTGACCGCATAGAGCTAACCCCGCAAAATCATTTACGCGTTATTGAAGCAGTAGAAAAATCGCTTGCTTTAAGCTATGGCGAGGTTGAATTAAGCATAATAAATGCGAGTGAGTTAGGAATTTCAAATGACTTTATGCATTTTAGCGAGCATAATGCTTGTTTTGATTGTAAAATTTCTTATGAAGTGCTTGAACCGCTATCTTTTAGCTTTAATTCGCCAAAAGGCGCGTGCGGGGGCTGTGATGGGCTTGGTGCGTGTTTTAGCATAGATCAAAGCAAGATAATAAATGAAAGTTTAAGCGTTGAAAACGGAGCCTTAAAACTGCTTTATGGCTTTAATAAAAGCTATTATTATAAGTTTTGCCTAGCATTTTGCCAGCAAAATGAAATAAATGCTAAAACGCCTTTTTGCCAGCTTAATGCTAATGAGCAAAGAGCGCTTTTATATGGTAATGCTAGCAATGTGGAGTTTATTTGGAAAAGGCATAAATTATCAAGGCGTTTTGAGGGCGCTTTAAAAATCAGCTATGATTTAATCAAAGATGGCAAGGATTTTAGCGATTATACCGCGCAAAAACCCTGCCCTGATTGTAAGGGCTTGCGCTTAAATGCTAGCTCGCTTGCTGTAAAAGTAGCTAATAAAGGCATAGGCGAGCTAATTAGTATGCAAATTAAACAATGCTTAGCCTTTATCGATGATGAAGCAAATTTTAAATATTTTAGCGACACGCAAAAACAAATAGCTATGCCGATTTTAAAAGAAATTCGCGAAAGATTACATTTTTTAAATGATGTTGGTTTAGAATATCTAAGCCTTGGACGCGATGCAAGGACAATTAGCGGAGGCGAAGCACAGCGCATAAGAATAGCAAGCCAAATCGGCTCAGGATTAAGTGGCGTAATGTATGTGCTAGATGAGCCAAGCATAGGCTTACACGAAAAAGACACCCTAAAACTAATCTCAACCCTAAGAAGCTTACAAAATAAAGGCAATAGCGTGCTTGTAGTAGAACACGATAAAAAAACCATGCAAAATGCAGATTTTATCATCGATATAGGCCCAGGTGCTGGCAAAAATGGCGGTAATGTAATATTTAGTGGCACTTATAAAGAGCTTTTAAAAAGCAAAACCCAAACGGCCTTATATCTAAACGGCAAAAAACTAATAAATTATGCTAAAAATAGACCCCAAGAACAATGGATAGAGGTTAAAAACGCAAATATAAATAATATAAAAAATCTAGATGTAAAATTTCCTCTTAAAAATTTTGTAGGCGTAAGTGGCGTAAGTGGCTCAGGCAAAAGCTCTTTGGTGCTTCAAACGCTTTTACCACGAGCCCAAGCACAATTAAGCAAAGCCAAAATAAATGAAAGCGCGCTAAAAAATGCAAATATCGAAGGCTTAGATCAACTTGATAAAGTAATTTATTTAGACCAAAGCCCAATAGGTCGCACACCACGCTCAAATCCAGCAACTTATACAGGCGTAATGGATGAAATTCGCGAGCTTTTTGCTCAAACAAAAGAAGCAAAACTAAGAGGATATAAAAGCGGACGATTTAGCTTTAATGTCAAGGGCGGACGCTGTGAAAAATGCGCCGGAGATGGCGCGATAGTAGTAGAAATGCATTTTTTGCCCGATGTAAGCGTGGTTTGTGATGCATGCAATGGCACGCGCTATAACGAGCCAACACTTGAAATTAAATATAAAGGCAAAAATATAGCCGATGTGCTTTCAATGAGCGTAGATGAGGCGCTTTTGTTTTTTGATGCTTTGCCTAAAATTCGCACAAAACTAGCCACAATTCAAGCCGTTGGGCTTGGGTATATTAGCCTTGGCCAAAGTGCAACCGAGCTTAGTGGTGGCGAGGCTCAAAGAATAAAACTAGCAAAAGAGCTAAGCAGAGCAGACACTGGCAAAACGCTTTATATCCTTGATGAACCAACTACTGGCTTACATTTTGCTGATGTGGATCGTTTAGTAAATGTGCTTCAAAGCCTTGTAAATCTTGGCAATAGCGTAATAGTAATCGAGCATAATTTAGATGTGCTAAAAAACTGCGATTATTTAATAGATATGGGTCCAGGTGGCGGGGATTTAGGTGGGCGCGTAATTGCTGCTGGCTCACCACAAGAGCTAGCAAAAAATTATAAAAAAACAGGCTCATTTACGGGAGAATTTTTACTTGAAGAGCTAGAATTAAAATGAAATTTTAATTTAAAATTAAAGGATAAATATGCTTAAAGATATTTTTAGAGAATACGATATTAGAGGAATTGTGGGCGATGAATTAAATCAAATAAGCATTAAAGCAATAGGCAAAGAACTAGGCGCGGTGATGAAAGAGCGTGGCGTAAAAAATGTAAGTGTAGGCTATGATGCAAGGCTGAGCGCGCCAGAGCTTTTTGATTATTTGCTTAGCGGATTAAATGCGAATGATTTAGAAATTTTTGATATTGGCTTATTGGCTACGCCAGTTGGGTATTATAGCGTTTTTAGCGGGGTTTTTGATGCAAATATTATGATCACAGGCTCACACAATCCAAAAGAATACAATGGCTTTAAAATCACTATCGGCACGGATAGTTTTTTTGGCGATGATATTACAAAACTAGGCCAAAGAGTATGCGCGCTAGTAGATTCAAAAGAGCAAATTCCAAATAATACAAAATGCCAAAAATACGATATTTTAAGCAAATATGTAGATTTTTTTACCCAGTGTTTTGCGCATTTAAAGGGTTTTGATTTACCTTTTGTTTGTGATTGTGCTAATGGGGCTGCTGGCGTTAGCTTAGAAGCAATCATTAAAGCGCTTGATTTAAACGCTCATATTTTATACCCTAAACCAGATGGCAATTTCCCAAACCATCACCCAGATCCTAGCGTAGCAGAAAATTTACAGGATTTAAAAATGGCTCTAAATAGCGGTAAATTCGCGCTAGGCTTTGGTTTTGATGGAGATGGCGATCGCATAGCAGTGCTGAGCAAAAAACGCTTAATCAAAGGCGATGAATTAGCATATTTATACGCACTAAATATGAAAAACCCGCGCGTTTTAGGCGAGGTAAAATGTAGCCAAAACATGTATGATCAAATCGATAAAATCGGCAAAACTTTTATGGGAAAAACAGGGCATTCTAATATCAAAAAAGCTATGAAAGAGCTAAATATAGATATGGCAGCTGAGGTTAGCGGGCATATATTTTTCAAAGAAAGATTTTTTGGTTTTGATGATGCGGTTTATGCGGCTATGAGGGTTTTAGAGCTATGTGCTAAGGGCGTGGATTTAGACGCTAAACTAGATCAACTCCCAAAACTTTACTCCACAGATGAAATTAAAATAAACTCAAGCGATAAAAATAAATTTATCATCGTAGAAGAGATTAAAAATGCGCTAAACACAGCAGATTTACCGCAAATTTTAAATGTGATAGATATCGATGGCGTAAGAGTGCGCTTTAAAGATGGCTGGGCGCTAGTAAGAGCTAGTAATACCACGCCTGTGCTAGTTACTAGATTTGAGGCTAACAGCCAAGAAAACCTAAGCCTAATACAAGAAAAATTTACAGCCCTAATAAATAAAATTAGCTCAAATTTTAAGGACAAATAATGGATAAAAAACTAGCTCTTTGCATTTTAAGCGGAGGTATGGATAGCGCAGTAGCCACAGCCATTGCTAAAAGCCAAGGCTATGAAATTTTAGCCTTGCATTTTGATTATAATCAGCGCACGCAAGAGCGCGAAAAAGAATGCTTTAAGATGCTTTGTAAGGATTTTGGCGCGCTAAAAAGCTTTATTTTTGATGCTAATTTTATAGCACAAATCGGCGGCGGAGCTTTAACTGATACTAGCTTGAATATCCCTAAAAATGCGCTAGAAATTTTAAATACAAACGCTTATGAGAGCAAAAATAGCATTGATGCTCAAAGCCAGCAAACTTCTAATAAAAACGCACTTGAAAGCTTGCCTATAACTTATGTGCCGTTTCGTAATGGGATTTTTCTTAGCATTGCAGCGGCTTTGGCTCAACGCGAACGCGCAGAGGCGATATTTTTAGGCATAGTTGAAGAAGACAGCAGCGGATATCCTGATTGTAGCGAAGATTTTGCTAATAAGGCGCAAGATTTTATTAGTTGTGGCAGTGGTGAAAATATTAAAATTTGCGCCCCGCTCGTGCATAAAAATAAAAACCAAATCGTAAGCCTTGGGCTTAGTTTGGGCGTGGATTTTTCGCATACTTATAGTTGTTATGAAAATAACCAAAAACCTTGTAAAGCCTGTGATAGCTGTTTATTGCGCGCAAGAGGCTTTGCTATGGCAAAGGCAAAAGATCCAATTTTAAAATAATTCTAAGCAAAAACCGCCAAAATTTTAATAACATTAAAATCGTAAAAAAACCTTAGCTAAGTTCATCACAGTGCCACACCCTGTGGATTCCATATGCATAACTATTTTGCCGTGCATACCCTACTCTTTGAAAATTTTTATGAATTGCTATTTTGGCAAATTTTTTTATAATTATCGAGTGTTATTCATCAAATAAAAATTCACGCTCAATTTACATTTTTACTGTAATATTTGATTTTAAAACAAGGTTAAAAAATGTTTATCATTCAATATTTTACAAATCCAAAACAAACAGGAGCTTTGTGCGCTAGCTCATCTAAACTAGCAGTGGCAATGACAGAAAATATAGATTTTCAAAAAGCTCGCAATATCGCTGAAATAGGTGCTGGAACGGGTGCATTTACAAGAAATATTTTATCAAAAAAAGATGAGAATGCAAATTTTTTCGCTGTGGAAATTAACAAAAAAATGGCAAATAAACTCTCACTTAAATTTGAAAATTTAGATATAGAAATAAACTCAGCCTTAAATTTGAGAAACATTTTATCTAAAAGAAAAATCAACAAGCTTGATATTGTCATCTCTTCGATTCCTTGGGCTTTACTGAAAGAAAAAGAACAAGAACAGCTTTTATATAGCATTTATGAGTGTTTAGATGAGGGAGGATATTTTACCACTTTTGCCTACATTTTACCAACACGAGCAAGGGCTAGATTTAGAAAAAAGCTTTTTGCTTTATTTGGCGAAGTAAAAACTTCTAAAACAGTGTGGCAAAATATCCCGCCTGCCTTTGTGTATTACTGCAAAAAGTGAGATATTATTTATTTGCCCTTTCTATATACTCGCCACGCACAGTATCAACGCGAATCACCTCGCCTTCAAGCACATGAAAAGGGATTTGAACCACCGCACCCGTCTCAAGCGTGGCTGGCTTTTTGTTTGATCCTTGCGTGTCGCCTTTAAAATTTGGCTGTGTTTGTATGATTTTAAGCTCTACAACTTGTGGCACCTCTACGCCGATCGCCTTGCCGTTGTGAAAAAGCACATCAACCATCATTCCATCTATCATCCATTTTTTGGCATCGCCTACATCATCATCGCTGATGGCTACTTGCTCGTAACTTTCATTATCCATAAACTGGCAATTCTCGCCGTCATCATAAAGGTATTGCATTTGTTTTTCTTCTAAGTTTGGTGCTTCGCATTTATCTCCGGCGTGAAAAGTTTTTTCAAGCACCTTGCCATCAATAAAGCTTTTAATTTTTACGCGCACAAAGGCTGGCCCCTTGCCTGGTTTTACATGCTGATATTCTACGATCTTAAACGGAATGCCGTCTATTTCAATCTTTAAGCCCTTTTTTAAATCGCCCATTTGGTAGCTTGCCATTATTTCTCCTTAAATTAAATTTGTGCGTATTTTGCCCAAATACAAGTTTTTAGCGCATTTAATTCATCTAAAATATTCGCTTTTATATCGCCATCGACCAAAATCACAGCCAAGGCCTCGCCATGTCCGCTTCTGCCTAGGCGAAAATCTGCTATATTTATATTTTGCGCTGCTAAAATCCCGCTAATATCGCGAATAACGCCTGGCACATCGGTGTTTTTAAACACTATCATTTGCCCTTTTGGTTTAAAATCTGTTTTAAAATCGCCAATTTGAACAATTCTTTGCTCATTTTCACCAAATACCGTTCCGCCTATAATAATAGCGTATTCATCAGTGGTTATTTTCACGCTAATTTTATTTTTATAACCACTATTTTCAGGTTTTATCTCCACATCGCTATCTATGCCACGCTCATTTGCTACAAAAGAAGCATTTACATAATTTATCCCATCACCTACGCTATCTTTCATAGCACCAACTAAGGCAAAGGTAAGCAAACTTTTTGCATAATTTGAAATTTCACCCTCAGCTATTAGCTTAATGCTCTTTATCGCGCCCTTATTTAGCTGAGCGGCAAAATAGCTCATTTTGCTTGTTAATTCTACAAAAGGTGCTACATAATTAGGCAAATCTTCTGTTTTAATCGGCAGATTTAGCGCATTTGGATAACAAATACCGCGCGCTGCGCTAATTGCTTGCTCGGCAGCATCTACTGCGATGTTTTTTTGACTCTCAAGCGTATTTGCTCCAAGGTGAGGCGTTGCGCTAACATTTGCTAGCTCTAAAAGCGGATGCTGGCTAGCTGGCTCTTTAACAAAAACATCAATGCCAGCGTATGCGATTTTTCCGCTTTTTAAATTTTTATAAAGCGCATCTTCATTGTATAAACCACCGCGCGCGCAGTTAATCAAACGCACGCCATCTTTCATTTTGGCAATTTGTGCTTCGTCTATGATATTGATGGTTTCTTTATTTTTAGGTGTGTGAATGCTAATAAAATCGCAAGCTAAAATATCATCAAAATTACTGGTATATTCTACGCCCAAATCCGTTGCCTTGCTCGGCTCAATATAAGGATCATAAGCAATTACTTTCATACCAAAGCTAAGCGCGCGAGTGCCGACACGGCTACCAATATTGCCAAAGCCGATTATGCCTAGCGTTTTTTGGTATAGCTCTGTGCCATACCATTTTTCGCGCTTCCAGGTGTGGTTTTGTTGTAAATCATTCACACTTGCTATGTAATTACGCGCCGAGTTTAATAAATGGCACATCGTCATTTCCACAGCGGCTATTGTGTTTGCGGTCGGGACATTCATTACGATTATGCCGTGTTTAGAGCAAGTTTGTATATCTACATTATCCACGCCCACGCCAGCACGCACTAAGGCCTTTAAATCGCTAGCAGCATTTATAAAATACTCGCCACAATCAGTAGAACTTCTAGTAATAGCTACATCCACGCCTTTTAACATAGTTAAAAGTTCGTCTTTTGGGACATTTACAGCGTCTATGATCTTTAAATCTTTTTGCGCTCTTAAAATTTCAAAACCCTTAGGGTGAATAGCATCACAAACTATGATAGTTTTCATTTAACTTCCTTTAAAGTGGAGTTTATATTATATTTTTTGAGATTAGTTATAAAGCTATTAGCCGTAGCTGCGCTATTTGTGTTTATAAAAATAGTGTGTGAGCCATTTTGGCGCACAAGGCTAAGTTCTATATCTAAGCTTTTAGCCACTCTTTGCATACAAAAAATAGAATAATCCGTGCATTTTGATATCAGCACTTGATAGCGCAATGTTTTATTATTTGTGTGATAATCCAGCCTGCTTTTGCGCTCGTTTAATTCTATATACATTAAATTAACAGGCAAAACATCACTGGATTTATTTAGCTTTGCGACATTGGCCATCCAGCCATCTACGCTTTTGTTTGTATCACTCCAAGTAATAGGCGCTATTGGTGTTAAATCAAACACAGGCTTTGCTACGCGCGCGTAATTTATCAAAACAACGGCTGTAATTATCAAAAATAACATTATAAAAGCCAAAGCAATGTATAAAGCGTTTTTACTTGTCATTTTTATTTCGCCTATTTGTGTATTGCATTAAAATTTAGCTAATTCATAACTTTGGTAAATTTCAATAAATTAAAATTTTAAACTGCCAATAAATTAAAATTTTAATAAAGCAGAACTTAAAATTTTAATTATAAAACGCACAAAACAAATTTTAATGCGTTGCGAGTTTAAAGGTAATTTCACACTCAAACTCTCAACGCAATGTGCTAAAACTTAGGCTAATTGCTCTTTTATAATATCGCCTAGGCTTATTCTATCGCTATCTTGGGCATTTATTTTATTAATGGTATCACGCTCTTTTTGTATATCTACGCGTTTTACACTAAGGCGAATATGCCCCTTGCGCTCGTCTATAAAGGCTATGGCTGCTTCTAAGCTATCACCTATTTTAAGCGCGCTAAAATCATTAACATCTTCTTTTCTTAAAAGCGCTTCTATATCGCCTTCTAAACTTACAAAAGCACCAAATTCTTTTATATCTTTAATGGTGCATTTTACAACATCGCCTATTTTATGAGTTTTGGCGTATTGGCTAATAGGGCTATCTTTAAGCTCACGCGCGCTTAGAGAAATTTTTTGTTTTTCTGTGTCGATTTTGACGATTTTTACTTGTATTTCATCGCCAATTTTTAGATTTTCTTTGCATTTGGCATTTCTATCCCAGCTTAAATCTTCGTTATGTAAAAGCCCTTCTACACTGCCGTTATTTACAGCTATGCGAATAAACGCCCCAAAAGCAGTAGTAGAAACTACCTTGCCTTTTACCACATCGCCTACTTTATAAGCCTTGCGAAATTCATCAAAAGGTTTATCTAATAAATTTTTAAGACTAACGCGAAGTTTGTGTGCGTCCATATCGATTTCTATAACCTCTACATCAATCTCATCGCCTTCTTTTATAAAATCATGCGGGTTTTTGATATTTTTATCCCAAGAAATTTCGCTAATATGCAAAAAGCCCTCTATATCATTACCCAAATCCACAAAAGCGCCATAAGGTTCGATATTGCTCACACTTACGCGAATAGTATCGCCTACGCTTAGGTTGTCTTTAACATCAGTCCAAGGATCAGGCATAGCTGCTTTTATGGAAAGTGAAAGATGTTTTTTATCTTTATCGTAATTTAAAATTTTAACGCCTACACTTTCGCCTTCTTTATACAAACTCGCAGGGTTTATCGGCCCTTTGTAACTGATTTCTTTATAATGAACCAAGCCATCTACGCCGCCAACATCGACAAACATACCATAACTAGTGATTTTTTTAATCACGCCATCTATTATGCCCTCTTGTTTTGTGATATTTTCTAATGCTATGGCGCGTTCTTTGCGAGCTGTATCTACAATACGGCGATTTGAAGCTATTATCGTGCCTTCATCTTTATTTACTTTAAGCACTTTTACTTTTATTTTAGCGCCTATATTTGTATCGCGTATTTGCGAGCGCGGGATGAAAAACTCCACGCTATCATCATTTACGCCTACATATCCGCCTTTATTTTTGCTAATGATTTTTACTTCATAAATATTATCAGCATTTTCATCATAATTTTCAATGAATTGGCGAACTTTCACTTTTCTAAGTGCTTTTTTGTGCGATACTAGCGGACGACCTGAGCGCGAACCTGTTATTAAAACACTGATTTTATCGCCGATTTTATAAGTTAAATCACCATTTGCGTCTTGGATTTCATTTATATCCATCACGCCTTCTGATTTTTTACGAACATCAATTAAAACTTCATTGTCTTTAATCGCTACTATTACGCCCTCACAAAGCGCTCCGCTACTTTGTGATCGCTCATCTTCTGCAAGCAATTTTGCGAAGTCTTCTTCTGTTTGGAAATGCTCCACAGCCATTTTCTATCCTTAAATCTAGATTTAAAAGGCGTAATCATAGCTGATTTATGCTTATTCTTAGCTTATTTTTCTTGAAAAAATTTAGCGAAATTTTAGCTTGAGAATTTACGCCTTTAAGGCATTAAAATTTTAAAATTTTTATAATACAGGCAAATTTTAAAATTTCATTAAAATTTTAATTGAAAGGATTGGTAATGAAAAAATTACTAAAATTTATTAATGTTAGCAAGCAAAAATTTCTAAATTTAAGCTAGCTTTTTGTAGTTTTCGCCCCACAAAGCAAGGCTGTCAAAAACGCTTTCAAGGCTCTGTCCTAGCGGGGTTAAAGAATACTCGACTTTGGGCGGGACTTCGGCAAAAACCTTGCGTTTTACAAGCCTTGCTTCTTCAAGCTCGCGTAGATTTTGCGTCAGCACCTTTTGCGAAATGTCTTGGTTTTTGGTGGCTGAAATGGACTTTTTCAGCTCGCCAAAACGCCTTGTATCTTTAAGCAAATCGCGTATGATGAGGAATTTCCACTTGTTGCCGATGAGATTTAACACAGTTTCTATGGGGCAAGGGGAGAAATACTTTTTCATTTTTGTCCTTTAAATTTAAAAAATTTGCCAAAATTATAGCAAATTTTTTCAAAATTCAAGTCAAAATTCAAAAAATTTTAAAAAATTTACAAAAATTTTAAAGCCTTTAAAGGCTTATTTTTACACAATAGTTTCTAAAAGATGACTATATAATAAAAAAGTGCTTACTTGACAAAGTTATGCTAGTGTGTTAAATTTCGCTCAACAAATTTATTTGTTATAAGAGTGAAAATTCACTCACAAAGCAGCAAGCCTTAAAAAAGGCTTTAACATAACTTAAACAGGAGGACACAATGTCAAAATTCAGTAAAATCTCACTCGCAAACGAAGCGAGAGTGGAGTTAAAGGAAAAGCTTGGTTTAACAAGCTGTGAAGTCTCGCTCAATGAGCTGTCAGCTGGTTCGGAAGTGCCATTTTACCACGCTCATCAGCAAAATGAAGAGCTTTATCTCTTTTTAGAAGGTGATGGATTTATCGAGCTAGATAGTCAAAAGCTTGCGGTAAAGGCAAATGACGCGGTGCGAGTCGCTCCAAGCGTTATGAGAAAGGTAATAGCTACGAGCAAACTACGCTATCTTTGCGTGCAAGCCAAAGAAAACAGCCTTACGCAATGGAGCGCAACAGACGGCATAATGGGCTAAGCGTTGGTTTTATACAAAATAAGCTTGTGGTTTGATAAACTTGCAAGCTTATTTAAATTTATTCTACTAAATTCAACTTTTTTTCAACTCTCATCACAAATTTACATAAATTTTACATTCGCCAAAATCAAACTTTACAATGCCTTTTTATACTTTCATCACAAATTCAATTTGAAAGGAGTGGTAATGAAAAAATTACTACAATTTGTAATGGCATCTTTGATGCTGAGTTTAAGTTGTGCTTTTGCTGAAAGCATTTATCCCATCTCACGCGAAATGGGTTCAGGCACGAGAGGTGCTTTTGTGGATATTTTTGATGTCAAACAAGAAACAGGCAAGAAAATTGACGCCACCTCTAAAAAAGCCGAAGTTACGAACTCCACAGGCGTTATGATAACCACAGTGGCAAATTCCAAAAACGCCATAGGCTACATCTCGCTTGGGGCGTTAAATGACGAGGTCAAGGCTTTGAAGATTGATGGCGTTGCGCCAAGCGTGGCAAACATCAACAACAAAAGCTACACTATTTTTCGTCCGTTTAATGTCGTTACAAAAACAAAAACTCCGCTTGCTGAGGATTTTTTAAGTTACGCTAGCTCGCAAAACGCACTTGCTATCATTGAAAAAGCGGGCTATATCGCCGTTAGCAAAAACGCGTTTAGCTCTAAAAAGCCAAAAGGCAAGCTTGTTATCGCAGGTTCAAGCTCTGTAACGCCGCTTATGGAAAAGCTAAAAGAGGCGTATGAGAAGATTAACCCAAATGCGAATTTGGAGATTTTACAATCTGACTCCACAACGGGCGTTACTTCGACAATTGAGGGCATCGCCGACATTGGAATGGTTTCGCGCGAGGTTAAGCAAAGCGAGCTAAAAAAGGGTTTAAAAGCGCAGGTTTTAGCACTTGATGGCTTGGCGGTAATCGTGCATAAAAGCAACAAACTTGATGACATCAGCAAAGAGAGCGTCAAAAAGATTTTTATGGGCGAAGTTACTGACTGGGACGAAGTTAGGTAATTAGGCGTGGTTCAAGGCGGCAAGTCCGCCAAATTTTAAAAGGAAGAAAAATGCAAAGAAGAACATTTTTAAAAACGACTTGCGGAGCGATTGGGTTTGCTAGTTTTTTCTCTCCCTCTGCGGTTTTTGCCGCGTCTAGTGAAAATTTGCTAGGCTTTGAGCAGATCGCCTTTAACGACAAAGATAAGTTTGTAGTCCCACAAGGATACGAAGCAAAACCGCTCATTTCGTGGGGAGACGCGCTTTTTAGCAAGGCTAGCGCGTTTGATGAAAATAAAATCATCGACCAAAGGGCGGTTGAAAATGCGAATTTGGTTTTTGGCGACAACAATGACGGGATGGCGTTATTTGAGCTAGAAAACGGCAACGCGCTTTTGGCGGTAAATAATGAGTATATCAACCCTGAGATAATGTTTTCACACAAGGGCGAAAAAACTACGCTTGAAGATGTGCGGTATATGCAAAACTCACTTGGCGTGAGTATATTTGAGATAAGCAAAGATAAGGACGGCTTTTTTCAAGTGGTGCTTGACTCACCATATAACCGCAGGATCACCGCTCAAACGCCAATGAAGCTACAAGGAGCTGCAAAAGGACATAAACTTATGCGCACAGCTGCGGACAAAAAAGGCGAGTTGGTGCTTGGCACGCTTAATAACTGCGCAAATGGGCAAACTCCGTGGGGAACTTACCTAACTTGTGAGGAGAATGTGGATGATTTTTTCGGTTCAAGCGAGGCAAATCAAGCTTTCACGCCTGCTTTAAAACGCTACGGTTTTAACAAAGAAAGCGTTTATAAATGGGAGCTTGACCCTCGTTTTGACTTAGCTAAAAACCCAAATGAAGCCAACCGCTTTGGCTGGGTGGTGGAAATTGACCCATACAACCCAAACTCAACGCCAATCAAACGCACGGCTTTGGGACGCTTTAAGCACGAAAATGCAGAAGTTCTCATTAACAAAGATGGGCGTGTTGTCGTGTATATGGGCGATGATGAGGCAAATGAGTTTTTGTATAAATTTGTAAGCAAAAATAAATTTAACAAAACAAACAAAACCGCAAATAAAGATATTTTAGACAGCGGAACGCTTTATGTGGCAAAATTTAACGGTGATTTGCTTGAAGGTGTGGGAGAGTGGATTGAGCTAAGTTATGGCAAAAACGGGCTTGATAAAAGCTCTGGCTTTAACTCGCAGGCTGAAATTTTAATCCACGCTCGCCTTGCTGCAAGTTTTGTCGGCGCAACACCTATGGATCGCCCTGAGTGGATCGCGGCGGATTTAAAGGGCGAGTTTGTCTATGCGACAATGACAAACAACACAAAACGTGAAAAAATAGACAGCGCAAATCCACGAACAAACAACATTTACGGACAAATCATCAGCTGGCAAGCGCAAAACAAAGACCACGCAGGCAAAAATTTCAAGTGGAGCATTTTTGCTTTAATGGGCAACCCAGAGGTGTATCCAAACGGCACTAGGCGAGGTAGCTCAAACATCAACGCAGAAAATATGTTTAACTCGCCTGATGGTTTAAAATTTGATAAATTTGGCAGGTTGTGGATACAAAGTGATGGTAAGTATTCAAATAAGGGAGATTACGCCAAAATGGGAAATAACCAAATGCTTTGTGCGAATCCAAACACAGGCGAGATTAGGCGTTTTTTAAGCGGACCTGTGGCGTGTGAGATTACTGGCTGTACCTTTTCAAAAGATAGCACGGTGATGTTTGTAGGCGTTCAGCACCCCGGAGAGTTTGGCGCAAAAAGCCACTTTCCAAACGGCAAAAACACCACGCCAAGAAGCACGGTAATGCAAATTAAAAAGCTTGATGGCGGGGTTATTGGCTCGTAAATATAGAGCAAGAAAAGGTTAAAAAATGACCAAGCTCAAAGAAAGATTTTTCACTGCGCTTTTTGCTGTAAATGCGGTGTTTTCAGTGCTTGCCGTGCTGATGATTTGCCTTTTTTTGTTTGCAAATGCACTGCCAACTATGTCAAAAATAGGTTTTGTTGAGTTTATTTTTGGTTTTGAGTGGTTTCCTAGCGAGGATCTTTTTGGAATTTTTGCGATGATTATCGGTAGCCTTTATGTAACGGCTTTGGCGATTTTCATAGGCGTGCCACTTGGGGTTTTAAGCGCGATTTATCTCTCTTGTTTTTGCCATAAAAGGCTTAAAAAATTCATTATGCCCTGTGTGGAGCTTTTAGGGGCTATTCCCTCTGTTGTGTATGGATTTTTTGGGCTTGTGGTGATTGTGCCAACTTTATCAAGTCTATATGGCGGCATTTCTGGCAAGGGCGTTTTGGCTGCCTCACTTGTTTTGGCTATAATGATTTTGCCTACTATCATCTTGCTTTCAAAAGCGGCTATTGATGCCTTGCCAAAAAGCTATTATGAGGGCGCATTAGCCTTGGGCGCAAGCAAAGAAAGAAGTGTGTTTTTTGCTCTTGTTCCTGCGGCAAAGAGTGGAATTTTAGCTTCTGTGATACTTGGCGTTGGCAGGGCTATCGGCGAGGCTATGGCTGTGATTATGGTAGCTGGCAATCAAGCCCAAATCCCGCACGGCTTAATGGACGGTGTGCGAACACTTACTACAAACATAGTGCTAGAAATGGGCTATGCGACTGATTTACACAGAGAGGTTTTAATCGCAAGTGCGGCGGTGCTTTTTGTATTTATCCTCATCATCAACGCAAGTTTTAACGCCATCAAAAAGGAGACAAAATGAAAAAAGACAAACTCAGCTTGCTTTTGTCATTTCTTTTAAGATTTGCTATTGCTAGCGTTTTGGGGATATTTTTTCTTTTGATAGGTTTTATCTTTTACAAGGGCATTTTAAACTTAAATTTAAGCCTTTTTGAGTGGAATTATAATAGCGAAAACATTTCGATGATGCCAGCCATTATAAACACTATAAATATGATTGTTTGCGCCATTTGTATCGCTATGCCCGTAGGCATTTTTGGGGCGATTTTTTTGACACAATACACACGCAAAAAAAGTAAAATTTTAAGGCTTATCAACATAGCCTCTGAAACTTTGGTAGGCATTCCAAGCATTGTTTATGGGCTTTTTGGGTATTTGGCTTTTGTGATTTATTTTGGCTTTAAGACAAGTTTTATTGCAGGAGTTTTAACTTTAAGCATTATGATTTTGCCCCTTATTTTAAGAAGTAGCGAAGAGGCTTTAAAAAGTGTTTTTGAGGGTTACAAAGAAGCAGCACTTGCGCTTGGAGCTTCAAAAATTCGCACTATTTTTGTGATAATCTTGCCAAGTGCGATTTCGGGCATTTTAGCGGGCATTATTTTAAGTATAGGCAAGATTGTAGGCGAAAGTGCGGCTTTGCTTTATACATCAGGCAGCGTAGCAAAGGTGGCTGGGCTGTTTGATTCTGGGCGAACTTTAAGCGTTCATATGTATGCCATTTCAAGCGAGGGACTACACATAAACGCAGCATATAGCACGGCAATGATTTTAATCCTCATCGTTTTGGCTATAAATTTATTTGCAAATTTCATCGCTAAAAAATTATTGCGAGTTTAAGGAGGTTTTATGAAAGTGTGTTTTGACATTAAAAAAATGAATTTGTATTATGGAAATTTTCACGCACTTAAAAATATAGACTTAGACCTTTACAAAGGCGAAGTAACGGCTTTTATAGGACCTAGTGGGTGCGGGAAATCAACCTTTATTAAAAGTTTAAACCGTATGAATGATTTAATTGAATACTGTAAAATCAAAGGCAAAATTTTATTTCGCGACAAAAACATTTACAGCAAGGATTGTGATGTGAATTTGTTGCGTAAAAAGGTAGGAATGGTTTTCCAAAAGCCAAATCCCTTTGCGATGAGCATTTATGATAATATCGCTTTTGGACCTAAAACACACGGCACAAAAGATAAGGCTAAACTTGATGAGATAGTAGAAACTAGCCTTAAAAAAGCAGCCTTGTGGGAGGATTTAAAGGATAGATTCAAGCATTCAGCATTAGGATTAAGTGGAGGACAGCAACAAAGGCTTTGCATAGCAAGGACGATAGCGGTAAATCCTGAGGTGATTTTAATGGACGAGCCAACAAGCGCGCTTGACCCGGTAGCAACTTCTAAAATTGAGGAGCTCATTTTAAATTTAAAGAAAAATTATACTATAATCATCGTTACGCATAATATGCAACAAGCCGCGCGGATTTCAGATAAAACGGCATTTTTCTTAATGGGCGAAGTGGTTGAATATGATGAGACAAAAAAGATTTTTAACAACCCCAAAGAGAAAAAAACGCAAGATTACATTTTAGGACGCTTTGGCTAAAAAGACTTAATAAAAATTTACAAAAACCGAATTTGATTTAGGATTTGATTGAATTTGATGAAAGGCTTAAATGGTTTATGTTTTAGAAGATGATGAGAGCATTTTAGAGCTTATTTTATACGCGCTTAAATCGCAAAACATCAAAGCTTTGGGCTTTAAACACCCAGATGAGTTTTCAAAAGCACTCTTAAACAATAAACCTCAAATTGTCGTTTTGGACTTAATGCTGCCAAGCAAAAGCGGCTTTGAAATCACAAAAGAGCTTAAAAACAATCCCGCAACAAAAAGCATTTCCATTTTGATTTTAAGTGCTTTAAATAGCGAAATGGACAAGGTAAAAGGTTTAGAGCTTGGAGCAGATGATTATATCGCTAAGCCTTTTGGGGTAATGGAGTTTATCGCAAGGATAAAAACTATACAAAGAAGGCTAAAACCTCAAAACCAAAAGCTTGAATTTGAGGGGTTGAGTATGGATTTAATCGCACACACTTTAAAAATCAACGGCAATTTTGTAGAGCTTACACTCAAAGAATTTGAGCTTTTAAAACTGCTTTTGCAAAACTGCGAAAGGGTGTTTAAAAGAGATGACATTTTAGAGCTTGTGTGGGGTTATGCTTGCACGAGCAGCAGGACACTTGACATACACATAAACACTTTGAGAAGCAAGCTTGGCGCATTTGGCAAGCACATTAAAACCATACGCGCCGTAGGTTATAAATTCTCAAAAGAAGCCTAAATGCAAAAAAGAATTTTCTATGCTATCTTTGGCGTGTGCGGTTTTTTGCTCTTAACCTCAAATATATTTTTGTTTTTGTATTTTGATAATTTTTTCAAAACGCAAATCATAAACGATATGAAAAAACAAGCCGCCACCCTTTTAAGCGTGCAAAAATTTGATGAAAATTTAAGCAAAATGCAAGATTTTAACGCGCAAAACCGCCTTACAATCATCGATGAAAATGGTGTTGTGCTGTTTGATAACTTTGCTTTTGATTTAGAAAATCACCTAAACAGAGCAGAAATAAAAGACACGCTTACAAAGGGCGAAAGCTTTAAAATACGCTACTCACAAAGCTTAAAACAAAATTTAATCTACTACGCCAAAGCTTACAAAAAGGCAAATCAAACCTATATCATCAGAATCGCCACCACCCAAAAAAGCCTCACAAGCCTTATTTTAAACCTTGCCTTGCTCTTTGTGTGTGAAATGCTGTTTTTGCTTTTTATATGCTTTTTCATCGCCAAAATTCTCGCAAAAAAAATTTTAAACCCCATAAAAAATATAAATTTAAAAGAACTTCACAAAAATGACGCTTACAGCGAACTTGGAGGCATCATCAAAAAAATCAAAACACAAAATAAAACCATAAAAAAAGCCTACAAGAAACTTTTACAAAAACAGCAAGAAAGCTTGCTTTTAGCACAAAATATAAAAGACGGCTTTATGCTGCTTAATGCCAAAGGAATGATAATTTTAGCCAACAACAATATAGAAAATTTTTTAAAATTAAACAATGCTGTAAGCCTTGAAAACATTGAAAACTCAGCCTTTTGCAAGCTGTGCGCTCAAATGCTTGATGAGTTTAAATCCCAAAAAATAAGGCAAAACAAAAACATTCAAATGCCCTTAAATGATGAGGAATGCGAACTTATCTTTTCGCCTATTTTTGTGGAGGAAAAATTTAAAGGAATGATGATTTTAATTCAAAATTTAAGCGAGGAAAAACTAGCCTTAAAATTAAGAAAAGAATTCAGCGCAAATGTAACCCACGAGCTTAAAACCCCGCTTACAAGCATTTTAGCAAGTAGCGAGATGATAAAAAACAAACTCGTTCAACGCGCTGATATGCCAAAATTTATAGATACAATTTATAGCGAATCAAAAAGACTTTTAGAGATGATTGATGAGATTTTAAGACTCTCATTTTTTGACGAAAACAAGCAAAATTTACTCCAAAAGCAAAAAATAAATTTAAAATCCATCATCTTAAAAGTGGTTTCGCGTTTAGAGCAAGTTGCGCAAAAGCAAGGCGTAAAACTTCTTTGCGATTTAGAAGAACAAGAGCTTTTTGGCGTTTATGAACTTGTAGAAAACCTCATTTACAACCTTTGCGATAATGCCATAAAATACAACAAACCAAATGGCTTTGTCAAAATCTCACTTAAAAGGCAAAACAGCCTCATCAAACTCACCGTCAAAGATAGCGGCATAGGCATTAAAAAAGAACACCACAGCCGTATTTTTGAACGCTTTTTTTGCGTGGATAAAAGCCGCAGTAAAGAGCTTGGCGGCACAGGACTTGGACTTTCTATCGTCAAGCACGCTTGTTTTTACCACAAAGCTCATCTCACACTTCAAAGCGAATTTGGCGTTGGGAGCGAATTTTGCGTGGTGTTTGATGAAGAAATGGCTTTTTAAAATTTGCTTTTAAATTTTAAATTATTAGCGCAATGCTAGGATTTATCGCTAAAATTTTTATGATTTTGGCTATAATCGGCGCCAAATTTTAAAATTTCAAAGGATCAAAATGCTAAGTGATAAGATTAAAAAGGGCTATGAAAAAACTCCGCACCGCTCATTATTACGCGCTACTGGGTTAAAAGATGATGATTTTAAAAAGCCATTTATTGGCGTAGCAAATAGTTTTATAGAAATAATCCCTGGGCATTTTTTCTTAAATGAATACGCCCGCATTATTAAAGATGAAATTCGCAAAAATGGCTGTGTGCCATTTGAGTTTAATACAATCGGCGTAGATGATGGCATAGCGATGGGGCATAATGGTATGCTTTATAGCCTGCCAAGTCGCGAAATAATCGCAAATTCCATAGAAACGGTAATGAGCGCGCACTGCTTAGATGCGTTAATTTGCATACCAAACTGCGATAAAATCACGCCAGGTATGTTAATGGGCGCACTTAGGGTAAATGTGCCCACTATCTTTGTAAGTGGCGGACCAATGAGAGCAGGCACAGGACACGGCACCCAAAGCCTGGATTTAAACTCAGCCTTTGAAGCTGTTGGCGCTTTTCAAACAGGCCAAATTGATGAAAAAGAATTACATTTTATTGAATGTAATGCTTGTCCTGGTGGCGGGAGTTGCTCTGGTATGTTTACTGCTAATTCTATGAATACCTTATGTGAAGCAATGGGCGTGGCATTAGATGGCAATGGAACTATTTTAGCCCTAAGCCCTGAGCGAGAAAAATTGCTAAGAACGGCTGCAAGGCGCATTTGCCAAATCGCCCTAGATGAAAATTATAAAATTGGCAACATCATAAACGCACGCTCAATCCGCAACGCTATGATAATAGATATGGCAATGGGCGGTAGCTCAAATACAATCTTACATATGCTAGCAATTAGTCGCGAGGCAGGATGCGGGCTTGATATAGCTGGGCTAAATGATATTAGTCGCGCCGTCCCGCACATAGCCAAAATTGCCCCAAGCCTGCCAAGCGTGCATATGCAAGATATACATAATGCTGGCGGATTAAGCGCGATAATGAATGAAATTTACAAATTTAATGCGGATTTACTTGATACTAGCGTAAATGTAATTGAAGGTGGCACTTTATGGGGGCGCATTAAAAACGCCAAAATACGCGATGAGAGCATAATACACACAAGCCAAAACGCCTATTCTACGCGTGGTGGGCTGGCGATTTTATTTGGCAATTTAGCCGAGCAAGGCTGTGTTATAAAAACTGCTGGCATTATAGGCGAGAGAAAATTTAGCGGTAAGGCTGTGTGCTTTAATAGCCAAGATGAAGCGATAGCGGGCATTAGTAGTGGCAAAGTCCAAAAGGGCGATGTGGTGGTAATTCGCTACGAAGGCCCAAAAGGCGGCCCTGGCATGCAAGAAATGCTAAGCCCTACTAGCTTGATTGTAGGGCGCGGTCTTGGCGGAGATGTCGCATTGATTACAGATGGACGATTTAGCGGTGCTACGCGCGGGTTAAGCATAGGACACATTAGCCCAGAAGCAGCAGAAGGCGGTATGATAGCCTTGCTTGAAGATGGCGATATAATAGATATTGATGTGGATAATTTTAGTATAAATGTGCGCTTAGATGAAGCGCAAATAGCAAAGCGCAAAGCTAGCTGGCGTTATGGCGGCAAAGAAGTAAAAAGCAAATATTTAAGACAATATCAAGCCTTAGTAAGCAACGCAAGCAACGGCGCAATCTTACAAGCTTAATAAATTAAAATTTAAGCCATTTAGCTAGACTTTTTAGCTTTAAAATGGCTTAGTTTTAAAAATTTTATTGATTTAAAAAATAAACTTGCTTGCTAATTTATAAAATTTATAAATAAAGCTTAAAAAGTGGTGAGTTTATAGAGCGTGATATTAAAATTTCAAAATAAGGCTTAAATGGGTTTAATAATGAAATATTCAAAAATTCGCTAGAAATTTTAAAAATCAAGCAATAAAAACAACCACAAAAGCCATCATAAAATACTAAAATTTTAAAATTTTATTATTTGGCAGTAAAAGGATAAAAAATGAGCGCAAAAGGCCTTTGGCAAAAAGAAGACAATCTAGCAATTTTAATTGCTTTTGTGCTTATTTTTGTGGTGAATTTAGGGCATTTTGCTGGGCTTGATTTTATTTCTTTTTTAAATTTTAAAATCACAACTTATTCAAATTTTAATGAACTTTTGGCTGGGCTGAATTTATTAAATTTCATTCTTTTTTATGTGCTTTTTGCTAGCGTTTTTGCGTTTGTGGCTTGGATTTATGGGCGCGGGCTTAGAAAATTTATTTTTGAGTTTAGTGCGTTTTTTATACTTCAAAAATTTAAAAAACTAGTTTTTTACTCTTGCTTTTTTAAGCATAGGTTTTAGCGTGCGATTTAAAGATATTTTAAGCGTGGGCTTTAAGCCTTTTTTAGCATTTTTCTTTGGGGCTTTGATAAATTTAATTGTAGGTTTTGTGCTTTGCGTGTTTGTTTTTGATGAGTTTTGGAGCGATTTTTTGAAAGGATAGATTGTGAGTGATTATAAAATAAAAGATTTGGAGCAAATTTTAACCAAAAATATAAACGCCCATACAGATATAGCCTTTGTCGCTGGGGATTTGGGCGTAGCTGGTAGCTTTGATAGTAAAAATAAATTTGATCTATTAAATGCCATAAACGCAAGCATTTTTAAAGCCAGTAATGATAACGCCACGATAATGACCCAAACCATGAGCTTTCAAATCTGCAACACAAACACGCCATTTGAGCGTTATACTCCATCAAATTTGGGCGCTTTTGGGAATTTTTTGTTAAACACTCCAAATAGCGTGCGCAGCTTACATCCTTTTGCATCTTATACAGCTCTTGGCAAAAATGCTCAAATCTGCAACACAAGCACGCCACACGCTTATGGCATAGCAAGCCCTTATCATAATATGCTTGAATTTGATAAAATTTTAATGATAAGCATAGGAATGCGCCCAAATCTTACTTGTTCGCTTATTCATCATGTAGAATTTGTAATGAATGTGCCTTATCGATATATAAAAGAATTTTATCATCCTATAAAAATCAACGATGAAATAAGTTATAAAAATTTTTATTTGCAAGTGCTTTATGAACCTTATAGAAAACTGACGCGCGATGAGAATGTTAAAATTTTTAAATATTTTACGCAAGTTTATAAACAGAGCGTGCGTGAGTTTAATTTAGGCAAAAGTGCGGTTTTTGTGTATGATTATAAGGCTTTTTATAAAGCTTGCGTGGAGCTTTTTTCAAAAGATATTTATGCTTGGATGAAGCAAGAACCACAAGAAAAACCATATAGAATATAAGAGGCAAAAATGCAAGAATTAAATTTTAATTTCAAAGGCGAGCGCACTTATATACAAGGCCCTGATGTTTATAATGCTTTATTAAAAACTTATCCAAATTTAAAGTTATTTGAGCTTAGCTTTCATCAACTAATGACGCAAAATATTTTATTAAGCCAAGGCGCGCCAAAAGATGAAAAAGATCTTTATTTTATCGCCAGATTTAAAAGCGCGCAAGAGCTAAATTTTAAAAACGAACTAAGGATTTTTGGGTTAAAAAATCCAAACTCAAAGCCAAGCAAAAGCATAATTTATGAAGAAGAAAAAATAATATCTAAAAGCTCGCTTGATTTAGCAAAACAAGAAATTACGCTTTCTTGCCCAAGTGGTTTTTCTTTTATGGAAGAAATTATTGCTTTAAATAAACATTTGCTTTTAAATGTATTAAGCGAGCAAAAGAGCAAATGGTATTTTGCTAAACTAAACTTAAATGATGAGTTTAAAGAAAAATACCCGCTTAAACTTCGCTTTAAATCGCATTTTAATTTCTTGCTTACAAAAAGCGAAATTTTTCATAGCTAATGACAGGGGGGGTGTTTTTTGGCAGAGCCAGAAAATAAAATAGCCCAATGTTTTTTGCTTTAAAAATGAAAGGATAAAAATGCTAGGCATAAGAGAAATTTCAAATTTTTTACCACAAGAAAAGCTGTATAATTATGATTTTAAAGATAAATTTAGCATAGATGAAATTTTCATTAAAGAAAAAATCGGCTTTGAGTATCTAACGCGCAAGCAAAAAGATGAAAAAGCAAGCAATTTGTGTATAAAGGCCTATGAAAAGCTTGTAGATGTGGATAAAAATGCTATTGATTGTATTGTTTTAATCACGCAAAATGGAGATTTTAAAATCCCGCACACCTCAGCCATCTTACAAGATAAACTAAACCTAACAAAAAATTGTGCTTGTTTTGATATAAATTTGGCGTGTAGTGGTTATATATACGGGCTTTGTGCGATTTTGGGCTTTATGCAAATAAATGGCTTTAAACAAGGCTTGCTTTTTACTTGCGATCCTTATAGCCAAATTATAAATGATGATGATAAAAACACGGCCTTGCTTTTTGGCGATGCTGCTAGTGTCAGCCTAATAAATACAGAGCCTATTTATGTGCCAAAAGCTTTTAAGTTTGGTACTGATGGAGCTGGCTTTGAAGCGATATTTTGCCAAAAAGATAGATTAAGTATGGACGGGCGCGCGGTTTTTAATTTTGCTATGCAAATAATTTCATCGCATATAGAGCAGTTTTTACAAGAAAACTCGCTTAGCAAAGAGCAAATAGATAAGTTTTTATTTCACCAAGGAAGCAAGTTTATTATCAATTCATTAGCCAAAAGATTAGAACTTGATGAAAGCAAAATGCCGTTTTTAGCTAAAAATTACGGCAACACCATCTCATCATCTATACCCTTAATGCTTCAATCCCAGCTTTTAGAGCAAAACGCAAAACGCATTTTGGCTTGTGGTTTTGGTGGTGGGCTTTCGTGGGGAAGCTGTATTTTAGAAAAAAATCAAAAGGAGCAAAAATGAAAAATATCAGCAATTTAGAGATTAAAGAGCTAATTAAACAATGTGGCATCTTAGCGCAAAACTTACAAGATGATGTAAATCTTAGCGATCAAGGCGTTGATTCTTTGGATAAGGCAAGTTTATTTTTAAATATCGAAGAAACTTACAATATCAAAATCAGCGCTGATGAATTTATGGAGCTTAATACCATAGATAAAATAGTAAAACACATCAATGAAAAGCTCTAAATTTTAAAATTGAAGCTAAAAGTGCTAGTAAATTTTAAAATTTTTTGCAAAAATTAAAATTTTAACAAGCATTTAACATTTATATTTCATAATTTTGCCATCACTTCAAAGGAGAAAAGATGAAAAAATTAACCATTGTTTTAGCAGCTAGCCTGCTAACTAGTGCGAGTTTTGGTGCTGATATGAGCAAGGCTGAGATTCAAAAATTAGCAAGCAAAACAGCCCAAGAGAGCATAAGCTTGAAAAAAGAGGCCAGCCAGTTAGAGGCAAAAATAGCTCAAATTTGTGCCAAAGAGCGCCAATTAAAAGCCGTAGTTAATAATTTAGACGAAGCTCAAAGGGCTGAGTTTTTAAGCGAATTAAAATATCAAAATCGCCAAGGCTTAGCAAAACTTAAACGAGATGATATTTACAATGATAGGGTTTGTGGGAATTTTGGCGGTTTTGTTGGCCCAAAAGCAAAGCCAGCTAAGCTTGATCATCAAAGACAAAAAAGAATGCCACAATGTCCTAATATGGATTGCCAAGCAATGAAATAAACCAAAAAGGCGCAAAACGCATAAACTGCGTTTTGCTTGCTAAATAAAATTTGCCAAAAAGAAAACTAAATGAATAAAATTTTACTTTTAGAAGATGAAAATATGCTTTGTGATATGATCGCTGAATATTTACAAGATAACAATTATAGCGTAGATGCTTGCGCTAGCTATAATGAAGCCATAGAATTAGCTAGTAAAAATTATGATTTATTTATTTTTGATGTGAAGGTGCTTGATGGCAATGGTTTTACATTATTAAGCGAGCTAAGAGAAGCTGGCATCGACACGCCTTGTATTTTTATCACTTCGCTAAATAGTATGGATGATGTTAAAATGGGATTTCGCGCAGGTTGCGATGATTATTTAAAAAAACCTTTTGAGCTTGGAGAGCTAGCTTTGAGAGTTCAAAATTTATTAAAAAGAAATTTTGATAGAAAAAGCGTGGTAAAAATTGACGAGCATTTTAGCTATGATGTGCTTTTAAAGCAATTATTTTGCGATGGCAAGCGCATTAACTTACATAATAAACAAAGTGAGCTTTTATCGCTTTTTGTTGCCAGGGCTAATTGTATTGTATCAAGAGCTGAGATTTACTCGCATTTATGGGGCATAGATGAGCCTAGCGAGATGGCCTTGCGTGTGTATATTAGAGAGCTTCGTAAAATTTTAGGCCAAGAGCGTATTATTTCGCATTCTAAGCAGGGTTATGAATTTAAAAAATGATAGATAAAAACCTAAAATATCCGCTTTTGGTTTTGCTTGTTTATGTATGCACTAGCGGTGCTTTTGTGTTGTTTTTTGGCACATTTTATTATCAAAGCAAAAAAAACGATATTTTAAATCATACTTCATTTATATTGCACGATGGCGCGCGCCAAATTGCTTATATTAGGCGCACAAATGGCGATATGGACGGCATTTTTGGATTTAGAAATTACGATATAAATATTTTTAATTTAGCTCAAAATTCCTACGAAGTTCAAGAATTTAATGATATACCAAACGAACTTACACAAGCCATTAAACACTTACAAAAAGATTTCAAGCAAAACTCTAAGAAAAAAACCAAGCCAAGCTATCCATTAGATGAAACCTTGCCGCCACCAAATATCGCGCCACCAGATGAAAAAGCATTGCCAGAGCATATTACCCCAGATGAAAAATCTCCCCAAAACACCAAGCCAAAAGAGCGCATTAACAATTTTATTATTAGCCAAAATTATGCTTATTACATCGCCCCAATCCACAAACGCTCGCTTGTTTTGATTTTACGCACAAATGAGCTACATAAGGCAAATGCTAGGTTATTTGCTAGCGTTTTGGTGATTTGCTTGCTAAGCTTTGGCGTGGTTTTGGTGCTTTCTTATTTTATTGTGCGTTTAGCTTATGCGCCTTTACTTGGCCACATTAAAGCCCTTAATACTTTCATCACTGATACCACGCATGAGATTAACACCCCACTAAGCGTGATTTTAATGAGTCTTGAAATGTATGAGAAAAATCCGCAAAAATATCTAGCTAACATCAAAAACGCAGCTTTTAGCCTCTCGCAACTTTTTAGCGATCTTTCTAGCACGCTTAAAACCCAGCCATTAAGCTTTGAGCATATTGATGTAAGCGCGCTTATTAAAGAAAGAGTGGGCTTTTTTGAGCTAAGTGCTAGCAAAAAGCAAATTAGCTTTAAATTAGATTTAGCGCCCCTTGAACTTACAAGCGATAAATTTCGCCTAAGCAAAATTATAGATAATTTATTATCAAATGCCATAAAATATAGTTTTTCTGGTGAGATCATAAGCGTGAGCTTAGAAAACAATAAACTAGCAATCGCGCAAAAAGGCGTGGTAATAAACAAGCAAAACTTAGAAAAAATTTATGATAAATTTACGCGTTTTGATAGGACAAATGGCGGTTTTGGCATAGGGCTTTCTTTGGTTAAGCGATTTTGCGATGAGTTAAATTACACCATCACAGCTAGCTCAAATGAAAAACAAACCACATTTTGCGTTAGCTTTATGTAAAATTTTAAATTAAAATTTGCTTTATTAGAAAGATTTTACAAGCTTAATCTGCCAGCAAATTTTAAAATTTGCTGGGTTTTGGCGATTTTATGGAGTTTTAAAACATTTAGCTTTAAATTTTAAATTAAAATTTGGGCTAAATGCCATAATATTTTTTATACCAAGCGATAAACTCGCTCACACCTTGTTTTATGCTCACTTGCGCTTTGTAGCCAAAATCACGCTCTAATGCGCTAGTATCGCACCAAGTAGCCTCTACATCGCCTGCTTGCATTGCTAGCATATTTTTTTTAATTTTAATGCCCAAAATATCTTCAATAGCCACTATAAACTCCATTAGCGCAACGCTTTGGCCTTTGCCTATATTATAAATCCTATACGGCGCGCTTGAAATTGCTGGGTTTGGGTTTTGGGCGTTAAAGTTTGTGCTTGGCGCGGCTGGCTTTTGTATGCATTTAATAATACCACCTACAATATCGCTTATATAAGTAAAATCGCGCTTCATATTGCCGTGATTATAAACATCGATGCTTTCATCATTAAGTGCTGCTTTAACAAACTTAAAAAGCGCCATATCAGGGCGTCCCCACGGACCATAAACGGTAAAAAATCTAAGCCCCGTACAAGGCAAATTAAAAAGATGAGCGTAGCTGTGAGCCATCATTTCATTTGCTTTTTTTGTGGCTGCATATAGGCTAATTGGATGTTGCGTGCTTGCGCTTTCGCTAAAAGGCAAGGCAGTATTTAGCCCATAAACCGAGCTAGAACTAGCAAAAACTAAATTTTTCACAGCCTCTTGGCGGCAACCCTCTAAAATATTTTCAAAACCTAAAATATTTGAGCTGATATAGCTTTGAGGATTTTCTAAGGAATAACGCACGCCAGCTTGAGCTGCAAGATTAACCACACAATCAAAATTTTGCTCTTTAAAAAATTTTAAAATCGCCTCGGTATCGCTTAAATCAAGCTTAATAAAACTTAAATTTTGATATTTAGCCGAACTTACAAGATTTGAGCTATTAGCATTTATATCATCTATGCCAAGCTGGGCTAGGCGCGCATATTTTAATTTTACATCGTAATATTCATTTATATTATCAAGGCCAATTATTTCATCACCGCCTTTGATTAGCTCGCGCGCTAATGAAAAACCTATAAATCCTGCAACGCCGGTAAGTAAAATTTTCATTTTTTACTCCAAATATTTAATAAAATGTGTCAAAACACCGCTAAAATCTAGCTTTTTAAACTCATCGTGCGCGACAGCTAAAATCACGCAATCATAATCTTTTAATCTTTGCTCGCAAATTTTTTCATTTTGGAAGTTTATATTATAAAATTTCTTTACCTCATCAGCATTAGCCAAAGGGTCATTTACGCTTAATTCACAACCAAAATCTCTAAGTTCATTATATAAATCAATTACGCGAGTATTTCTAATATCAGGGCAATTTTCTTTAAAGGTTAAACCTAAAATCAGCACCTTTGCGCCTTTAATTTTTAAATTATGCTTTATCATTTTTTTTATAACAACATTTGCGTGGTAAATGCCCATATTATCATTTATGCGCCTGCTTGCTAAGATTAGCTCGGCATGATGGCCTATTTCTGCTGCTTTGTGCGTTAAATAATAAGGATCAACGCCTATACAATGCCCGCCGACAAGCCCTGGGGTAAAATTTAAAAAATTCCATTTTGTCGAAGCCGCTTTTAGCACCTCTTGCGTATTTATCTCCATCTTATCAAAAATCATTAAAAGCTCATTTATAAAAGCAATATTTATATCTCTTTGTGTGTTTTCTATAACCTTAGCCGCTTCTGCTACTTTTATACTGCTTGCTTCATAAATGCCTGCTTTAATGATTTGGGCATAAACTTTACTTACTCGTTCTAGCGCACCCTTAGAGCTAGCAGATACGATTTTTTTGATTTTGCTTACTGTGTGTTCTTTATCGCCTGGATTTATGCGCTCAGGGCTATAACCTATCTCAAAATCTATGCCAAATTTTAAACCACAACTTTGTAAAAGTGGCGCACAAAATTCCTCGCTCACACCCGGATAAACAGTGCTTTCAAATACCACTATATCGCTTTTTTTAAGCACTTTGGCCACGCTAAGGCTAGCACTTTGTAAGCAACTTAAATCAGGGCGTTTATTTTTATCAATAGGCGTAGGCACGCTTATAATAAAAAAAGTGCATTCTTTTAAATCATAAATATCATCTGTAAATTTTATGCCCTGTTTTAGGGCGTTTTGCATTTGTTTAGGGCTAAGTTCTAAGGTTTTATCAAAGCCATTTTTTAATTCATCTATGCGAGATTGATTTAAATCATAGCCAATTACTTCAAAATGCTCGCTAAATGCCGCTGCTAAGGGCATACCAACATAACCTAAGCCAATAATTGCAATTTTTTCTTTAAGCATAAAAATCCTTTTTTGCTTTATTCATCATCTAGGTTTATTTCAGGCAAATTCTCATTATCATTTGTGCTGTTTTTTGGCTGTGTTTTGGTGCTTTTTAGTCCGCTAGCACCTTTGTTTAGGCCATTTTGATTCATAAAATCATCTATATTTTCTATATTAAAATTTTCATCATTTTCTTCGCATTTATCTTGCTTATCTTCATAGCTTAGCGAGCCATTGATTCTAGCTAGTTCGCGATCGATATATTCGCAAAATACATTAGTGTAGCCAAATTCTGTATGTTCGTTTTGTAGGTGTTGTTTCATTATCGCAAGGTTATTTGCATAATCATCTAAATTGATTTTTGCGCGTAAAAGTTCGTATTTTAAAAAAAGCCAGTAAGTGTTTAATGTATCGCTGCGGCAGTATTCGTGGATTTTATCAAGTTCGTTATTATAAAATAATTCAAAAACCTGATCTCCGTGTATGTCGTATTTGCCAGGTAAGTTTAAGCTAGCACAAAGCAAATCTAGTTTTAACCCACCAACTGCTTTAAAATCGCTAATATGATCAAGTAAATCAAGGTGAAAAACCCCATCATAACGCGAGCGGTAATTTGTCCATTTATCTTTATTTAAACTTCTATCATTTGTGTCAAAATACGCATTTACCGAGATATTATAGCTCATCGCCCTTATCATCAACATAGGCAAATCAAACCCGCGCCCATTATAGCTAACAAGTCTAGGATTATATTTATCAATAAAACTTAAAAATTGCGTGATCATCTCGCGCTCATTTGCGCCATCAATGCTTTTAACGCGCAAAAACTTGCCATATTGATCAGCCATCACGGCTGAAATGCTAACTACTTGATGAAAACACACAGGTAAAAAAGCATTGCCAGTTTTTGCCTCTTGCTCGCTAAATGCTTGTAAGCTAACGCTATAATCATCACCACTATATCCAAAAACCTGTCTTAAAAGCGCAGCATTTGGGATAGTTTCACAATCAAAAACGCAAATATAGCTCATAATTTACCAACTTTTTAGAAAAAATTGCTTAGAATAATAGCCAAAATTTTAGGATTTTAGGTGAATATAGCTATAATCAAACTTTCATCACTTGGGGACATAATCCACGCAAGCGCAAGTCTTGCTTTAATTAAAAAATATATAAAAGATGCTCGTATTGCGTGGTTTGCGGATTTAAAATTTGGCAAAATTTTAAATCATTGTGCCTTGCTTGATGAATTAGTTTTATTGCCCTTAAAAGAAAAAAGCTACAAAAAAAGCTTTGAAATTTTAAAACAATACCAAAATAAATTCGACCTAATCATAGACTTACAAGGCTTAATAAAATCAAGCATAATTGCTAGAATTTTAGGCAAAAATATTTATGGCTTTTCATACAAAAGCGCAAAAGAAGGTATTTGTAGCATTTTATATGCGCATAAATTTAAAAGCGATTATAATGAAAATGTGATTTTAAGAAATGCTAATTTATGCGCTTTTGGACTTAAATTCACTTATCAAATAAATGAAATAATAAACAAAAACGCGATTTTTACTAAAAATTTATTTAGTTATGAAAACTTACAAAAAGATAAAATTTTAATAAATAACGAAAACTTAACTAATAAAAACTACATTCTAATCTCTCCATTTGCAAGCGAGCAAAGCAAGTGCTACGCGCATTTTGATGAAGTTATTAAAATTTTAAAATCTAGTCTTAAAAATTATGAAATTTTAATAATCCAAAACGGCGATAACGAACTAATAAAAGCCAAAAAAATCGCGCAAATTTCAAGCGCAAAGGTGCTTAAAATTTTAGATTTTTCTAAGCTAATAACGCTCATAAATAACGCTAGCATTTTAATAGGCAATGATAGCGGCATAAGCCATCTTGCCTGGGCGCAAAATACCGCTACAATCACGCTTTTTGGTAATCGCCCAAGCCAGCGCAATGCTCTTTTAACAACTAAAAATTTAGTGATTGATTCAGGCAAAAAAATTGACGCTAAAAAAATAAATAAAAATGATTTTTGTATAAATGAAATAAAGCCAGAAATCATTGCCAACACGGCATTTGATTTAATTAAAATTTTAAAGAATGACAATGCTTGATTTTTTATATTTATCGCTTTATTATTTTTTAAAATTTCTAATTTTTATAATCCCAAAACCTGCTTTAAATGCGCTTTTAAACGCCCTAAGTGCGCTTTTTTATAAATTTGATAAAAAGCATACAAAAATTATGCTAGCAAATTTAAAAATGTGTGGTTATGATGAACAAGAGGCCAAAAAAATCATAAAATCTTGCTATAAAAATTTCGCTTATTTTGGACTTAGTTTTTTAAAAAATCAAGGTGCTAGCAAAGAGCAAATTTTAAATCAAGTGCGTTTTGAAAACGCCCAAATGGTAAAAGATGCGCTAAATAGTGGTAAGGCATTGATTTTTCAAACAGCACATTATGGTAATTGGGAATTGATGAGCATAGCGTGCGCGGCGTATTTTGGGGTTAGTATATCAGTAGTAGGCAGAAATCTTGATAACGCGAAGATGAATAAAATTTTAAGCAAAAATCGCACCCGTTTTAATATAGAACTAATCCCTAAAAGCGGAGCAGCGCGTGGCGTGCTAAATGCCCTAAAAAACGGGCGCGTAGTCGGTATGCTTGTAGATCAAAACACAGCAGCAAAAGACGGCATAGAATGTAAATTTTTTGGCAAGAAAATCTTACACACGCCAGCAGCTAGTATTTTTGCCCAAAAGCTAAATGCGCTGATTGTGCCGACTTTTGTCCATCAAGATGGCGATATTTCAGTAATTAGCTTTTATGAACCAATTAGCCTAGATGCCTTAGGCAAAGATAGCATTCAAATCGCCACGCAATTACAAAGCGATGCCACCGAGCGCGTGATAAGAAAAAAACCAGATGAATATTTTTGGATGCATAAAAAATTCAAGCATTTCTACGAGTCAATCTATGAATAACCCAAATCAAAAAAACGCCCTAAGCGTGCTTATTCTTACTTTTAATAGCCAAAAATATTTAGATGAAGTGCTTAAAAGCGCTAGTTTTGCTGATGAAATTTTAATCCTTGATAGCGGCAGTAGCGATGATACAAGGCATATTGTAAATAAATATCAAAATGCTAAGTTTATAAGCCATGAATGGCTTGGCTTTGGAAAAATGAAAAATTACGGGGTAAATGCTTGTAAAAATGCTTGGGTTTTTGTCCTTGATAGCGATGAAATCATCACACAAAATCTACAACGCGAAATAAGCAACGAGCTAAAAAATCCTGCTTTTAATGCTTATAAAGTAGCAAGGCTAAATTATTTTTTTGGTGCGCCCTTGCGGCATTTGGGGCTTTATCCTGATTATACAATAAGACTTTTTAATAAAAATTACGCAAATTTTAGCACAGAAGCTGTGCATGAAAAAGTCCTAGCTGATTGTAAAATCGGCGCGCTAAAAGAGCATTTTTTACATTATGCTTATGAAAATATCGAGCAATTCATCGCCAAGCAAAACCGCTATTCATCGCTAAATCCTAAAAAATCGCGCCTTAAAGCATTATTTAGCCCATTTTGGACTTTTTTTAAACTTTATGTGATTAAGGCTGGCTTTTTAGACGGCTGGCGCGGATTTATCGTGGCTAAACTTTACGCACAATACACCTTTTGGAAATACATAAAATGAAAGAAATTCGTAAAATTTTAATAATGAAATTTCGCAATATCGGCGATGTTTTACTCAGCACGCCTTTAATTAGCCAGCTAGCACGCATTTATCCAAAAGCAAAAATTCATTTTGCCTTAAATGACGGCACGCAGGCTGTTTTAGAGCAAAATCCTTATATTGAAAAATTACATATTTACCAAAGAGAACGCATTAAAAAAGGCGGATTTTTGGCAAGATTAAAGGCTGAGTTTGCTTATTTTAAAAGCTTGAAAAATGAAAATTTTGATTTGATAATTCAAAGCACTAGCGGCGAGCGTGGCATTATTTTAAGTGCGCTTTGTCGCCCGCGCGCGCTAATTGCTTATAAAAGCAAAAACGCTTTTTTAAATCGTTTTATCACGCATTTTTTGCCAGCTCAGGGCTTTAGACATAGTGTGATTTGTAATCTTGACGCAATTAAAATTTTAAATTACGAACCAACAAGCGCAAAAGTTAGCATATATTTTGATGATTTTTCTAATTTTTTTAGCGCTAAAAATGCCCTGCCAGCAAATTTTATTCATATGCACGCAATGAGCAGATGGCTTTTTAAATGCGCAAGCGATGAAATAAACGCGCAAATTATTGATTTTTGCGAATTAGAACTTGGCATAAAAGTAGTGCTAACTTGTGCTAATGATGAAAAAGAAATTCAAAAATCAAAGCAAATTTTAAATCTGGCAAAGGCCAAACCACTTAATTTTTTAGGCACTCTAAACCTAAAACAAGTCGCATTTTTAAGCTCTAAATCAAGGCTTTTTATAGGCGCAGATACGGCGATTATGCATATAGCAGCTGCTGTGGATACGCCAGTGATTGCTTTATTTGGGCCTAGTGGGGCTATGCACTGGGGGCCTTGGGATAATTCATTTTTGCACTCAGCCTACACGCAAAAAAACGGCTTACAAAATATGGGCAAACATAGCGTAATTCAGCATTCGTGGGATTGTGTGCCGTGCGGAAAAGATGGCTGTGATGGTAGCAAAATCAGTCGTTGCTTAAATGAACTTGATATAAAAATTATTAAAAATATAATAGTAGAAAAAATAGCAAAATTTTAAAATTTTAAAATGCTTAAAAGCACGATAATAAAATTAAAATTTTAAATGTAAAATTATAAAAAATGAGATCTGATTTCATAATTGACAAAAGCTTAATAAAATGTTAAACTTCTAAACTTTTTTGCCTTGGCAAAATTGTTAAAAATCAAAAAAAGGAGAGCTTATGCTATCAGCTGAGGTGGTTAATTTGCTAAACGAGCAAGTTAAAAAGGAAATGTTTGCTTCGAATTTATATTTAAATATGAGTTCGTGGTGCTATAAAAATCATTTTGATGGAGCGGGCGAGTTTTTATTTGCTCATGCAGAAGAAGAGCGAGATCACGCAACAAAACTTATAAAATACTTAAACGATACAGATTCAAAAGCCGTAATCGATACGATCGCCAAGCCTGAGAGCGAGTTTGATAGCTTGCTTGATGTGTTTGAAAAAATCTACACGCACGAGCTAAGCATAACAGAATCCATAACCAATCTTGTAGATTTTACTCTAAGCAAAAAAGATTTTTCTACTTTTAACTTTTTACAATGGTATGTGAGCGAACAACACGAAGAAGAAGCGCTATTTAGGGGCATTTTAGATAAAATCAAACTAATAGGCGAAGCTAGCCACGGCCCATATTTAGCAGATGAATACATCAAAAGTCTTGTAAAATAAAAATTGTGATCCCCTTTAACCAAGCGTTAGTTTAAACCCTAACGCTTGGTTTATTAAAATTTCAAAGCTAAATTAATACTTTTTAAATAAAATTTTAATCCATAATTTTAAACAATAAAATTTCGCCTATATTATTAAAATTTAGTTAAAATCACGCCAAAAAGGCAAGATTATGGATAAAAAAGAGCTGATAATTAAAGAGTTTGCACCATTTGAGCTAAGCGATGCGGACATGCAAAATGCCATCAATCAAGCTAAAATTTTAAACTTTAATAAGGGCGAAATTTTATATAAAGATAAAAGTGCTTGTTATGGATTTTTGCTTGTTCTTAGCGGAGCTTTGCGTGCTTTTGTGCTTTTTGCAAATAATAAAGAAATTACGATTTTTGAACTAGAAAAAGGCGATGAATGCGTGCTTTGCGCTAAATGCATAGCCCAAAATGATGAATTAGAAATCAATTTAGAAGCTATGGATGAGGTTAAAATTTTAGTTGTCGCGCCTGAAATTTTTATGCCACTTCGCCTAAAATATCCAAAATTAGCAAATTTTGTGCTTGATTTATTGGCAAAAAGATTTAATAAAAGCATTCAAATTATGAGCCAGGCGTTATTTTCTACGCTTAATGAACGCATAAAAAGCTATTTATTAAGCAAGGCAAATAATAATATTGTAGAAAAAACGCATGAACAAATCGCAAATGAAATAGGCAGTGCGCGCGAGGCGGTAAGCAGGATTTTAAAAGAATTAGAAAGTAGCGGACTTTTGCGTTTAGGTCGCGGTAAAATCATACTTAGCGATGATTTTAAATTTTAAAAATTTTAAAATTTTGCTGATGAAAAAACAATCAATAAAGCCGGTTCAAGCAAAAGCGTAACTTGGTAATCTCATACCTAACTTCTTGCCCTAAATATTTTAGGGCCTTTTTAATCAATATAAGGACAAAAAATGAAAAAATTATTTTAGGCTCGCTATTAGCGGCTAGTTTGCTATTTGGAGCAGGTGAAAAACAAGTAGAAATCACCCAAACAGATGTAGAGATGTAAAACAAAACATCAGACGCTAGTATGCAAAACATTACACCTAAATCACTTGAGGATTTTTTTGATGAGTTTAAAGACGAGTTTGGCATAGAATATAATATACTAAATGAAAAAGGTATGGTATTTTATAAAGGTGAAGCAGAAGTGCTAGTAAAAGAAAAAGACGCAGATTTTGCCAAAGCACTACAAAATGCTTATAACAAGGCTATGTTAAATCTGAAAGGCGAATTTATTAAAGATACTTTTGGCAATATAGCTACTAAAAGTATAAATTCTTTAATGAGCGATAATTCAACTAACGCAAAAGAATTTGAACCACTTGAAAAGGGTGGAATTTTCGCTCAAATAGCAAGAAAAGTATCACAATTAATTTGTATTGTTTTTAGGCTTTGCTAATGCAGAGGTAGTTACAAAAACAGTAACTAAAACAAGTTCTGGCGAAGGACACGGACTAACAAGAGAAGAGGCTATAAAAAAATTAGGCGTTTATGCAACTAGTAGCAATAAAGGGACAGATATATTAGACACTTATAGTAGTGAAATAAGAAAAGCTACAAAAGGTAGAGCAGATAGCTATGAAATAGATGAAGCATACCAAGATACTGATGGCAAATGGGTAGCTAGAGTTACAATAAAAAATTCAAAAACTACCAAATCCTATAAAGCTCCGGGGCTAAAAGCTAGTTCTAGGCGCTCAATTAGCGTTTTTGATAGCTCAATGCAAGAGTATAGGCCAATGGGCGAAAGGCTTAAAAAGCACATAATCACTGATTTGTTAGATAGTAGAAAATTTAATGTGCTAGATAGAGATAATGGCGGGTATTACGCTATGGAAAAGGCCATAATTCAATCTGGCAACGCTGCAAATGATGAAATTTACAAACTTAAAAATGTGTTAGGGAGTGATTATTTTTTGATCTTTAACATAGCAGCAGCCCAAGCTAAGAGCAAAATTAGCAATTTAACCGGCAAAACTAGCACCAAGGTTGAATTAGCCGTGGATTATCAAGTTATTTTATTTGCCACAGCTCAGGTGAAATTTTCTAATACCCTAACAATGTCAGTAAGCATAAAAGATGATATCAAATCAAGCGAAAACGCGATAGCAAAAATAGCAGCTAAAATTAGCCAAGATATTTTAAACGCAATATATCCGCTAAAAATTGCTAGTATGAATGCAAGCGAGGCTGTATTTACACAAAAACTAAGCGTGGGCGATACTTATGAATGCTTTGCCCAAGGCAAGGCATTAAAAGATAGCTACACCAAAGAAAGCACTGGCGATTCTAAGATAGAAAGCAAAGTAGGCAAGGTTGAAATAACCCGCGCTGATCCAAAACTATCTTATGCTAAGGTTATTGATGGAGCTGTAAAAGAAGGTAATATTTGTCGTCCATTAGGTGGCGGAAATGGCCCTGGATACGACATAGGCCGCGATGCAAATTATCAAACGGGCGAAAATGGCGGCGTAAGCTTAGGATTTTAAACGCATTTTATTTAAAGCGTTATTTTAAAGCCTTGCTTTACAGAGCAGGGCTTTTTATTTTATTGCATTATTTTAAAATTTTCATAAAAAACTTAGCAATTTTTAGATACAATCGGCGATTTTGAAGGATTATTTATGTTTGAAAATATCGATTTAAGCAAAATGGGCGAAATGCTAAATAGCGTAAAACAAAAAGTAGAAGAGTTTGAGGTCGAAGCTGCAAAACAAAGCTACACCACAAAAGCCGGTGGCGGACTAATTAGCGTTACGATCGATGGCAACGCACAAATCCAAGATATAAGCATCGATGATGAATTATTAAGCGATAAACAAAGCCTACAAATTTTACTAATTTCAGCCGTAAATGAAGCCTATGAATTAGTAAAAGAAGAAAAGAAAAAACAAGCAGCGCAGGCTTTTGGTTTTGCTGGTTTGTAAATTTTAAAAAAGTGAAATTTTAGGGATTATCTGGCTTAAAAATATCTTAAAGTAATTATTTTACAAAATATTTAGTCAAATTTTAAGAATTTTAAATTTTAAATTTATTAAAATTAACATTTTAAAAACGCAAGTTTAAAAATTTTTATTTAAAGGGCAAAGATGAAAAAATTTATTTTGGCATTGGTACTTTTAAATACTGCTGTTTTTAGTGGCGGTTATGAAGAGGCTTGGGAGGCTAGAAAAAATGGTGATTATAAAAAAGCTATGGAATTATATCAAAAAGCCTGCGATGATAACGATGCTAAAAGTTGTAATAAACTAGGACTTTTATACAAAACAGGCAAAAACACAAAACCAAACAACAAAAAAGCCGATGAATTATATAATAAAGCTAATGAATTATTCAAAAAAGATTGCGATAATGGAGATGCCTTTGCTTGCTTTTTTCTTGGCGGAGCGTATAAAAATGGCCAAGAAGGCTTAGAGCAAAACAAAACCATGGCCAAAGATTATTATGGCAGAGCTTGCGATTTAGACCATCAGTTAAGTTGCGAGTATTATCAAGATTTGAATTAACTCACTAAATCCAAAATAATTATTTCGCTATTAAAATTTTAATTTTATTCTTAATTTAAAGGCTAAATTTGCCTTTTTGAAAATAAAATCTTTAAAAATAGCGAAATTTTAATAATAAAATTTTAAATTTGCCGATTTTGTGTGAGAGTTTAAAATTACTTTTAGGATTTTATAAAAGGGGATATTATGAAGTTTAAAATTTTATCACTTTTTCTAGCGTTTAATAGCTTGGCATTTGGCGCGCCACGCCCGAGTGTTGAGGATTTACAATTATGCTATGATAAAAATAAAATTTCTCAGTTTGATTACCACGGCCACACAGCTATCGCACTTACTGGCAATCTAGCCGCTGTCTTACAAGAAGATAACAAAAGCTTAGAAAAAATTGATTATATCAAGCACGATCCGTATTTAGGGCTGTATCTTATAAAAATGCCTACTACTTTAATAGCGCCTTTTATGATGGATGAAAAAGATATGAAAACTGATATGTGGGTAAATGTTTTAGAAGATAACGCCACGCAAACCGGGCATATTAAAAGCTTGGCTGGTAATTTGGGCGAGTTTGATGAGCTTAGTTATAGTGCTGATAAAAAGGGGCTTTTGTTGTGCGATTGTTGTTTGATGGTAGGCATAGCAAAAGGCGGTGAAAAATTTATTGGCAATAGATATTTACGCCATTTTATAAAATACAACGATGTGTATTATGGCGATATAGGCGCGGTTTTTGATGGAGTTAATGGTGATTTGGCAGTAAAAAGCGTTTATCCTTTTGGTTTAGTAAGTGGCAAAATGCAAGCTGGGGATAAAATTTTAAGCGTAAATGAAATAGTGCCAAAAGATCTTAGAGAATTAAATGAAATGGTGCTTTTTGCGCCAAAAGGTAGCGTTTTGCGTTTTGAAATTTTACGCGCGGATAAAAAGCAGTTAATAAATATTGAATTACCAAAAGCCCAAGATTATGAAAAAAGCGAACATGAGGCTGTAAAAATCGCCATAGAAAAAGCACTAAATAATAAAATACAAAGCGATAAAAACACCACAAAAACAATCACCAAAAAGCAAAGCCCTAAACCTAAAATTTTGAATGAATATGATATTTTACAAAAAGATTATGGATTTAGGCTAGATAAAGCGATGTTTATTACAGCGATTACGCCAAATTCTCCAGCTCATCTTGCTGGATTTGAAGTGGGCGATTTAATAATGCAAGTTGAAAAAAAATCAGTAAAATCAGCAAAAGAGCTACAAAACAAACTAAACAATTACCGCGTAAATCATATTTTAGTAGAGCGTGATAATTTTCAGTTTTTCATAAGGCTGAAAAAATGAGTTTAGATGTAAATGCTGTTTTTAGCGAGTATCTAAACACGCATTTACCGCGCATAAATAGCTTTCATCCGCATTTTAATGAAGCTCTTGCTTGGATTTTAAATGCTGGTGGCAAGCATTTTCGCGCTCAATTAATTTTAGGCACAATGCTAGCTTTTAGCAAAAAAAACAAAATAAATAAATCTGCCTTAAAATGTGCTTTGGGCGTGGAGTTTTTTCATACTTATTCGCTAATCCATGATGATTTACCAGCTATGGATAATGCCGCATTTAGGCGTGGCGTGCAAACCTTACATTTAAAATACGACCAAACCACAGCTATTTTGGTAGGCGATGGACTAAACACACAAGCATTTTATGAACTAAGCAAAATAAAAAAAGCTAAACTTTCTTATAAGCTTATTAAAATTTTAGCTTATAATGGCGGATTAAACGGCATGGTGATAGGCCAAGCTATTGATTGCTACTTTGAAAATAAAAAATTAGATTTAGTTAAATTAAAATTTCTACACTTACACAAAACCGCGTGCTTGATAGCTGGCTGTATGCAAATGGGCGCTGTGCTAGCAAAACAAAATAAAAAAACCCAAAAAAGCGTTTATAATCTTGGATTAAAATTAGGTCTTGCCTTTCAAATACACGATGATATAATAGACGCAAGTGCAAGCCAAAGCATTGCAAAAAAACCTGTAAAAAACGATAAAGACAAAAACTCATTTACAAATTTACTAGGCTTACAAGGCGCAAAAAACGCAAGAGATGAGCTAAAAGAGCAAATTTTAAATGAAGCAAGCACGCAAATAAAGCCCCTGCTTAATGATTTAATGCAAAAATATTTAAAGGATAGCGATGTTTGAAAAACAAGCAAATACTATAAGATTTTTATGCGCGGATATGGTTGAAAACGCACATTCAGGCCATCCAGGCGCGCCTATGGGCTTGGCTGAGGTGATGGTAGGATTAATGCAAACCTTAAAGCATAATCCAAAAGACCCAAGCTGGCTAAACCGCGATAAATTGGTGTTTTCTGGCGGGCATGCTAGCTCGCTAGCTTATGCGTTTTTATATCTTAGCGGATATGATGTGAGTATGGATGATTTAAAAAATTTTAGAAAACTTGGCTCTAAAACGCCAGGCCATCCAGAACTTAGCACGCCTGGCATTGAAATAGCCACAGGCCCATTAGGTCAAGGCGTAGCAAATGCCGTTGGCTTAGCCATGGCTGCTAAAAGCGCACAAAATTTATTAGGCGATGAAATCATCAATCATAAAATTTATTGTTTATGTGGTGATGGGGATTTACAAGAAGGCATTAGTTATGAAGCTTGCGCGCTTGCTGGCAAGCATAGCCTGGATAATTTAGTGCTAATTTATGATAGCAATGATATAACAATAGAAGGCAATACGTGTATTGCTTGGAGCGAGGATATTAAGGCTCGCTTTGAAGCAGCTGGCTGGGAGGTAGCGCGCATAAATGGGCATGATATTGATGAGATAGAGTTTGCCTTAAAAAATGCCGAGCATAAAGAACGCCCATATTTGATCATTGCGCGCACTACAATCGCAAAAGGTGCTTTGGAGCTTGAAGGTAGCCATAAAGCGCACGGCGCGCCACTTGGAGCGGATTTATTAGCAAGGGCAAAAGAAGCAGCCAAACTAGATAAAACAAGCTCTTTTGTGGTAGAAGATGATGTATTATTTGCCTTTCGCACGGCCTTAGAGCTTGGCGATTTAGCCCAGGCTAAATGGCAAGAAAGCCTAAATAATTTAAACGATGAAAAAAAATCACTTTTAAATGCTTTATTAAAACCTGATTTTACTAAAATTTCTTGGCCTGATTTTAAAGGCGTAAAAATGGCTACCCGCGATAGCAATCACAAGCTTTTAAATGCCATTAGCGCGGCATTGCCTGGCTTTTTGGGCGGTAGCGCGGATTTAGCGCCAAGCAACAAAACAGAGCTAAGTTTGGCAGGGGATTATCCGCATGGCAAAAATTTACATTTTGGCATTAGAGAACACGCTATGGGCGCTATTTGTAATGCTTATGCAAGATATGGATTATTTTTGCCTTTTTGTGCTACTTTTTTTGTATTTAGCGATTATTTAAAGCCAGCGCTTAGAATGGCAGCAATTATGAGCTTAAAAAATTATTTTATTTTCACCCATGATAGCATAGGTGTGGGCGAAGATGGCCCAACTCACCAGCCTATCGAGCATCTTAGCGCACTTCGTGCCTTGCCAAATTTTTATACTTTCCGCCCAGCAAGCGCTTATGAAAACACGCTTTGCTGGCAAGAAGCATTAAAATTAAATGCGCCTTGTGCTTTTGTGCTTTCGCGTCAAAATTTAGAAGCATTAAATGAAAGTGTTTTTGGTGAAATTTCAAAAGGCGTTTATTTATTAAAAGAGAGTAAAAACGCGCAAATCACGCTAGTTGCAAGCGGTAGCGAGGTGGCAGTTTGCATTAAAGCAGCCCAAATTTTAGAGCAAAACGGCATTAGCGTAAATGTGGCTAGCGCGCCGTGTTTTGAGCTAATAGCAAATGCGCCAAAACAATACTTAGAGCGTGTTTTTGCTGGCAAGGTGCTAGCCATCGAAGCAGCTAGCGCGCTAGAATGGTATAAATACGCTGATTGCGTGCTTGGTATGGATAGCTTTGGCGAAAGCGGCGATGCAAATGAATTGTTTAGGCATTTTGGTTTTAGTGCTGAAAATATCGCTAATAAAGCAAGTGATTTGATTAAATAAACAATCTCTAATTATATTTTAGCCCTTTGAATATAAAGGGCTAATTTTACATTCATAAAATTTTAATATATTTTTTATAAAGATAGAGCTTATAAATTATACAAGCACAAAAATAATTTAAGAAATTTAAACTCAAAAATACGCTTAATTAAAACTTAAAAGCTAGAAAGCAACGCTAATTATTTAAAATTTTAAATTAAATAAATTATTTATATCTATAAGTTATTCGCCCTTTATCTAAGCTATATGGAGTAAGCTCTACTTTTACCTTATCGCCTGGCATAATCTTAATATAATGCATACGCATTTTGCCTGCGATATGACAAAGTATTATATGCTTATTATCAAGCTCTACTTTAAAGGTCGCATTTGGTAGTGCTTCTATTACATTGCCGTCTATTTCTATAACATCGTCTTTTGCCATTTTTGCCTCTATTTACTAAGTATATGCGCTCTGCCATCAATCATAGCTAAGCAATGCTCATAATGTGCGGTGTTTAATCCATCTTTGCAACGAGTTGTCCATTTATCAGCAGCGATAACTGGCGTGCCGTCTTTTTGGCATATCATCGGCTCTATGCAAAATACCATGCCATTGCGAATTTTTGGGCCTGATTTTGGATTTTGACCTTCTAAATAATTTGGAATTTCCGGCTCTTCGTGAGCATTACGCCCTATGCCATGCCCACAAAAACCTAAAAGCGGAGTAAAGCCACGAGCTTTTATAAAATTTTCAAGGTGAGCGCATAGCTCTTTAAAATGCATACCAGCGCGCACAAATTCAATCGCATCATACAAAGCATCTTTGCTACAAGCTATCAAAGCCTTATCTTGCTCGCTGATCTTACCAACACCAAAAGTGCGTGCGCTATCACCAAAATAGCCATTAAGCTTGGCGCCTAAATCTACGCTTACAATATCGCCCTCTTTTAATTTATAATCACTTGGAATTCCGTGAATTATCACATCATTTACGCTGATGCAAGTTGCGTTTGGAAAGCCATAAAGTCCTTTAAATGCGGGCGTTGCACCATTTTCTAAAATCACTTCTTCGCAAGCTTTATCGATTTCAAGCAAGCTAAGCCCCGGCGCTATTAAAGCCTGCGCCTTATCAAGCGCAAGAGAAACTATATGATTGCTCTTGCGCAAGGCTTCTATATCCTTTGGCGTTTTTATGCTAATTGCCATCTATAAGCCTACCGCACTTAAAGTTTGATATTTGTTCATATAAATTTGTGCCTCAATGCGCCTCATGGTATCAAGAGCTACTGAAACTACAATCAACACGCTAGTGCCGCCAAAATAAAACGGCACGCCTAAAATTTTAACCAGCACCCAAGGCAAGGTTGAGATTAAGCCCAAATATATAGCTCCGGTAAAAGTCAAGCGACTAGCTAATTCATTTAAATATCCAGCCGTGCTTTCGCCAGGACGCACACCAGGGATAAATCCGCCTTGACGCTTTAAATTTTCGCTAATATCTTTGGCATTAAATACAATCGAAGCATAAAAATACGCAAAAAATATAATGAAAAGAAAGGTTAGCACATTAAACATATATGAGTTTGGATTTAAAAAATCATTTATCATTTGTATGTATTCATTAGTGCTAGCTTGTAAAATCGTGCTAGGAAACATCAAAATCGCGCTGGCAAAAATCGGCGGTATAACACCGCTTAGATTTAATTTTATAGGGATGTAATTCATTATGCGCTTGTTTTGATTTTCCATAACGGTTTTTCGTGAGTATGATACAGGCACACGGCGCTCGCCAAGCTCTACATAAATTACCACGCCAACGGTGGCTATTATTATAAGGGCGATGAATAAAACCACTAAGAAATTCATCTCGCCTGTATTTACCAAATCTATCGTGCCACTAATAGCTGCTGGGATCCCGCTAACAATACCAGCAAAAATTATCAAACTTATACCATTGCCGATGCCTCTTTGGGTTATTTGCTCGCCTATCCACATAAGTAGCATCGTGCCTGTTAGCATAGAAGCACAAGAAATCGCTATAAATAAATTTATATCTATCATTATAGCTGCTGCGCCGTTTTTGCCAGTAAGGGATTGCAAACCTATACTAACACCTATGGCTTGAACTATGGTAATTGCTATGGTTGCATAGCGTATGATTTGCATATATTTTTGCATACCATCGCGCTCTTTTTTTAGCTTAGCAAGGTTAGGAAAGGTCGCTGCTAAAAGCTCCATAATAATCGAAGCCGTAATATAAGGCATAATGCCAAGCGAAATAATGCTAAGTCGCTCAGCAGCATTACCGCTAAACATATTAAAAAGCCCAAGGGCATTATCGGCATTGCTTGTGAAAAATTCTTTAATAACCTCAGTATTTACGCCTGGTACTGGCACATAAGCCAAAATCCTATAAATAAACAAAAATCCTAATGTAATTAGAATTTTGTTTGTTAGAGATTTATTCATATTTAGCTCTTTTTAACGCCACTTGTTATTACATTAGCATCTTTGATTTTAGAAGCTAGGCTTTTTGCGCTTGCGCCAATTAGTTTTACTTTTTTAACGCTTGAACTTAGTTTATGCACGCTTTTAATGCTTTCAATGCTAATTTCATTAAGTTCTTTAAGTGCGGTGATTTTTTCTACATTTATTACATAAGGTTTTTCAAATTTGCTTGTAAAGCCTACCTTTGGCAAACGGCGTTGAAGTGGTTGTTGTCCGCCTTCAAAACCGCGTTTTTGGTGTGAGCCTGTGCGAGCTGTTTGACCCTTGCCACCACGAGTGGCTGTTTTTCCCATACCTGAACCGCAACCTCTGCCTACACGCTTAGTTTTATGTGTAGAGCCATTTGCTTTTTGTAAATTTTCTAATCCCATTTTTAGCCTTTCAACATACTTAAAGCTTTGATTGTGGCTCTTACCACATTAGCTGAGTTATTTGAACCTAGTGATTTAGTTAGTATATCACGGATGCCAACTAGTTCTATTACAGGGCGAGCGCCACCACCTGCGATTACGCCTGTACCTTCGCTAGCTGGTTTTAATAAAATTTTAGAAGCATTATATTTTACTTCTACATCATGTGGGATTGTGCTACCTTTTAATTTAATCTCCACAATATTTTTAAATGCGTCATCTACCGCTTTTTTCATAGCATCTGGCACTTCTTTTGCCTTACCAAAACCAAAACCTACAAGACCTTTTTTATTGCCAACTACTACAAGCGCTGTAAATCTAAAACGGCGACCGCCTTTTACAACCTTTGTAACGCGCCCAATATCAACTATTACCTCTTCAAACTCTTCTCTATTGTAATTTTGCATTGCTTATCCTTATAATTTTATGCCGTTTTGGCGTAAAGCGTCCGCAAAACTTGCGATTACGCCGTGGTATAAATAGCCGTTTCTATCAAAAACAGCCTCTTCAATATTAGCTTTTTTCATTTTTTGGGCTAAATCAGCTGCTAATTTAACAGCATCGGCCTTATTTGCTTTTAAGCCTAGTTTGTGTCCATCGCTAGCGCATATTGTGCTTGCTATGGTGTCGTTTATTACCTGAGCATAAATTGTGCGGTTTGATTTAAAAATAGATACTCTTGGGCGTGCTTGTGTGCCTGTAATTTTTGAACGAACGCGTTTTTTGCGTTTAATGCGAAGTGCGATTTTTCTTTTTAATACATTTGCTACCATAGCTTACCCTTATTTTTTAGATGTTTTGCCGGCTTTGCGGACTATGTGTTCTTCTAGATACTTAACGCCTTTGCCTTTATACGGCTCAGGTGGGCGGAATTCTCTAATATGCGCTGCAACTTGTCCTATTAATTGCTTATCATCGCCTTTTAGCGTTAGCTGATTTTTTTCTATGCTTGCTTCTATGCCAGCTGGAAGTTCGTAGTTGATTGGATGTGAAAAGCCTAAATTTAGCTCTACGATTTTGCCTTTAACAGCTGCTTTATAGCCTACGCCGTTAATTTCTAATACGCGCGTAAAACCTTCGTTTATGCCGATTATTACATTGTTTGCTAATGCTCTGTATGTGCCCCAGTAAGCCCTACTTTGCCTATCATCGCCTTTGGCACTAAATACGATGTTGCCATTTTCAATGCTTACATTTACATTACCTTTTGTATCTAGCTCTTTTTGTTTATTGCCCTTTTTAAAGGTCAAAACAGAACCATTTACACTAACATCTACGCCATTTGGTATGGCTATAGGTTTTTTGCCTATTCTTGACATTTTTGTCCTTTTTACTTGTCTAAGACGCTTCTACGCTTTTACGAATGTATCGCCAAATGCGGTAAAAAGCGGCAAATTTTAAATCTCGTGCCAAGCACTCAAAAACCGCGGATTACAAAAGGGGCAATTTTACTTTATTAAAATTTAATTATGCTTAAATTAAGAAATGTTTTTTATAAATTTTAAGTTTTGAAATTTTAAAATTTTATAGAAAATTTTAATAAATTTTTTAATAAATTTTAAATTAAGTGAGATTGGGCGGGCAAGTAGCCCGCAAATTTTAAAATTTAGACAAAATTTTACATTTAAACAAATTTTAAAATTTAAAATTATTTTACATCTATATCTTTGCCATCAATGATTGCTGGCACGCCTCTAATCGCGCCTGTGGCAAATATACTATCTATTAACATTTTTTCTTTTTCGATTTCATCGGTGCTTATATTGCTAGCTGGAACAGAATCATCAGCATAGTATTTTTCTAAAATCGCGATGATTTCGCTATCTTTTTTAGCCTTTCTTGCTTCTTTTTGAATGCTTATTGATTTAGCTACTGCTTCTTCGCCGTGGCTTGGGATTGGAGCAAAGATTAAGCGCAAATTTGCTTCTTTTAATCTTTCGTGTATGTTTTTCATTTCTTGCTTACAATAAGGGCAAAGTGGATCGGTAAAAATTACCTTCACAGGTTTTTTCTTATCCTTACCTAGGCTTACAATTTTATTTTTTGGATAAGTTTTTAGTAGTTTTGCTAGGTTTTCATAGCCTGCTGACATTAAAATTTTCTCTTGCTCGGCTCTAAATTCGCTAGCATAAGAGCGTTTTGCAGCAGTATCTATGATATCAGGAAATAAATATTTGCCATCGCTAAACATTATTTGTCTGTATTCTTGATCATCTTTTTTTAGTAAGATTACAATCTTTTCAAATGCGGTATTTTCTAGCTTTTCGCGTTTTTCTACGCTGATATTTACACCTTGTGCAATAGGCGGGAATGATGCGATTATTTCATCATCGCTTATAGCAGCAAATGCCGCGCTGCAAGCAATACTAGCAAAAAGTGAGCCTACGATTAGTTTTTTCATTGTTGTATCCTTTTAAAATAAAGTGGCGCGGATTTTATCTTATAATTGTAAATAAATAATCACTAAAAGCAAGTAATAATGGAATAAAATTTGCTTAATAAACAGCAAAAATGAGGAGAAAATTATGGCAAGTTCATTTGATTTTGATACAAGTAGCATCAATTCCGCTACTAATTCAGCCGCAAATGGCGTGGCTAAAAGCTCGATTACAAGCGGTGTTGCGCCCACAAACCCAAAAGCCGAGCTAAATCAAGAAGATTTTTTAAAATTACTTTTAACTGAGCTTCAATACCAAGATCCGACCGAACCGATGGATTCAAAGGCGATGTTAGAGCAAACTTCAATGCTTTCTCAGCTTAGCATGCAACAAAAAACAAACGAGGTTATGACACAGCTTGCAAGCCAAATGGAAACGGCATTTTCTATGAGCGCGATGAGCGCACTTGGCAAATACGCCACACTTGATAATGTTATAAGCAAAGATGATGCTACAAAATTTCTTGGAATTCCTATTACTTTTACTGAGGATATTTTAGCTGCTAATATAAGCATAAAAGACAAATCCGGTAATGTGGTAAGAAATATCGAACTAGGTCCATTAAGTGCTGGTTCAGGCACGATAAATTGGGATTTATTAAATAATTCAAAAAATGTTGTAGAAAATGGCAACTACACTTATAGCGTCCAATATATAAATAAAGAGGGCAAAATAAAAGATATGAGCCTTAAAAACTTCCAAGTCGAAGCCGTGCGCTTTAAAGATGGCGTAGCACAAATCAAAATAGGTGGTTCATATATAAATGTAGAAAAAGTAAGCGAATTTCACGAAAAACTTTCTTAGCTAAATTTTAAGGATACACTATGATGGTTGCATTTTATAACGGCGTTGCTGGCATTAAAACCCAAAGCGTTGGCATAGATGTTAGCTCAAATAATGTTTCAAACATTAACACCGTGGGCTTTAAAGGCTCTCAGGCTGAGTTTAAAGATGTTTTTTATCAAAACATAAACGCAGCAGGATTTTCGCCTGATTATTCACAGCTTGGCCTAGCTTCTACAATGGCAGCTACTGCTTTAAATGTGCGCGAAGGCAGCCTTGAAAGCACAGATAGTATGCTGGATCTAGCCATTAGTGGTGATGGCTGGTTTAGGATAGCTGATGGCAGCGGCGATGTTTATTATACCCGCTCAGGCACCTTTCATAAAGATGTAACAAATTCCATTGTAAATGATGCTGGGTATTATTTGATGGGAACAATGGCAAATTTTAATGAAAGCAAATATTCAAAAACCGCACTTGAAAAACTTGGTTTAAGTGCCGATGAAAACGCACTTAGCGTAAAAGCTGGCACTGATTTAGCTTTTAGTGATGTGAGCGAACCGATTAAATTACCAAATAATCTTTATATGCCATTAGAACCTACTACCAAGGTATCTTTTAAAGGCAATCTTAGCTCAAATACTGAGTATGAATTAAAACAAACTCAATTAAATATGGATGGCGTAGAAAAAAACATAGAAAATAATCTTTTAAGTTTTAGCGCAAATATCAATAATACGCCAGGCATAACTAGCTTTCACCCAGATGATAAAGTAGATATCACAATCAGCGATGCTAATGGAAACAGCCTAAAAACAAAAGCAAGTTTAAATGCCGATGGCTCTTTTGGTGTAGAAAATTTTGATATAAGCACGCTTGATAGCACTACTTTAAGCCTTAGTGCCATTAGCGTAGCCCAGCACGAAAAGCCAAGCACGGCTACATTAAGCACAGATTTATACAGCCCAAATGGCTCAAACAATCTCTTAACAATCAACTTTAGCAAAACAAGCAAAGACGCAACTGGCTCGATTTGGAATGCCATAGCCACTATCACAGATAAAGATGGCAAAGAAATTTCTAACTCGCAAGGACAAATCCGCTTTGATTCAAATGGGGCTTTAATTAGCTCTACACTTACAAATATAAATAACGAAGGCGTAAATGTCGGGCTTGATTTTGGCAAAGATTATGATGGACTTAGCGTGCGCGATGGTGCTAGCGTGGTAGAAAATATCACAAAAGACGGCTACGGCGAGGGTTTATTAAAAGATTATGCTATAAATGAAGATGGCACGGTTGTAGCGCTTTTTGATAATGGCAAGCAAGCTGCTGTGGCAAAAATACCGATTTTTCATTTTCAAAATGATCAAGGTTTGTTTTCAGTAGGTGGTAGCGGGACGCTTTTTGCTCAAACATCTAACAGCGGAGAGGCCTTTATGTATGCCAAAGAAGATGGCACGCCTTATAATGGCTCAAAGCTAAAAAATTATTTTTTAGAGATGAGCAATGTGGATTTTGGCACAGAAATGACAAATATCATAGTAATGCAAAAAGCATACGAAGCTAGCGCAAGATCAATAACCACAAGCGATGAAATGCTACAAAAAGCAATAAATATGAAATTAAATTAAAATTTTAATTTAACCTATTAAATTTAATTTTACTAGGCTAAATTTTAAAATTTTAATTTAGCTTATTTAATTAAAGAACGCAAGATGCTTTTTGTTGTGGTTTTATGCTTGAATCATATTCACAACTTCGCTATAATTCAAACATCAATCAAATTAAAGGAAAAAAATGTCCCTAGCAATCGCATACGAAAAATACGAATATATGACAAAACGACAAATTTTCAATGCACTTCTAAATGCTGAAAAAAAATACGAAAAAATGAAATCCGACTTAGAAAATCAAAAAAATCTAGTCAGTTTTTTAAAAGCAAAGAGCAAAAAGAAAATTAATGAAATTTCATACACGCCAAATGATGAAACGATTAAAGCAATACAAGAGTGCGAACAAGGCGGCAATAGCAAGTCTTATAATTCTTATGATGATTTTTTAAAAGAGCTCAAAAGCGAGATTTAAAAATGCTAAAACTAGAAATCCAAAACTCATACAAACGAGATTTAAAACTAGCCTATAAGCAAAATATCATAACACACAAAATAGAAACAGAATTAAAATTTGTGATTGACACTTTACAAAGTGGCAAGACCTTACCAGAAAAACCATACAGGCCACACGGGCTAAATGGCGAGTATAGCGGTTATACTAGCTGTCATATAAAAGCTAATTTTTGCCTAATTTATAAAATCGCTGGCAATAATTTACATTTAATTAGAGTTGGCAAACATACAACACTTTATAAAAATTTTTAAAATCCACAAAATAAAATTAACGCAAATTTTAAAAAATCAAAATTTCTTACATTATAAAAAATTTATTATTTTTTTGCTACAATCGCGCATTTTTTTACCTTAGAGCAAATGATGAAAAAAGACATAAGAGCTAGCAAGGCTTTATTGCTAAGAGCGTATTTGACGCAAATTATTACATTTTGTTTTATTATATTTTTATTTTTCGTCATTTTTTATAATGGCACAAGAGATGAAAAATACAGAATCAACACGCAAAATGAACGCTATTTAGACCTTATAGTAGCAAGATTAGATTTTGTATTATCACATTTGCGCCATGTATCAAAGGGTCAAACCGATATAAAAGCATTGATTGAAAATAAAAATTATATAGAGGCTGTTTATGAAATAGACGCAAATTCTAATATCATTTACTCTCAAAATGAAATAATGTTTTTAACCAAAAACTTAAACTATAATAAAATTTCAAAATGCATATCAAATGGCGGTTATTGCGTAGAAAAATTTCCATATAATATAGAAAAGCCAAACAACGCATTCTTAGGCATAGCAGTGCCAAAAGGCAAAAATATCGTAATCGCATTGATAAACATTCAAAAAATGGCAAGCACTCTTTTAACAGATAAAGCCCTAGCCTTTGATAAAGATGGATATTTCATAAATGATGCTAACTCTGGTAATATTTATGATGTTTTGGATTTGCCAGTTGAGTTTAATGCTCATAGCATGGGACTTGGCTTTAATAATATAGAAAAAAAATGGCAATTTTACTCCATAAATTATATTCCAAAAATCGGCATAGGCTTGCTTACTAGCAAAAATTGCACCGATATTTTAATGCAACATATTTCTACCTTGCTTTTGCTTTTTAGTGTGGGAATTTTAATCTTAATAATAAGCATGGATTTAATAACTTTCATCAAAAAAGGCATTTTAGCGCCTATTAAAGAGCTAAGAATGCTACTTCTTGATCTTAGCAGGGATAAAATTCACAGCTATGATTTTAAAAACAATAAAGAATTCCTTCACATCCATCGCAACATAATGAAGCTTTTTTTCAAGCTCAAATACATCAATAGCAAATTATATTTGTATGAAATTCAAAACAACATAATCCTTGAAAACAGCCCGCTAATCTTGCTTTTTGTAGATGCGAAAACCTCGCGCATCATAGCTTGCTCAAAAGCAGCGCTAGATTTTTACGGATACAGCAAAAAAGACCTTTTAACAAAAGCATTTTATGAATTAAATTATGAAAAAAACGAGCCTTTTCATCTCTCAAACCTCAGCGAAATAGGCAATCAAATTTCAAAATTTGCGATCCACGCCACAGCAAAAGGTGAGAAAAAAACCATTCAGCTTACAATAAAAGCAGTAGATGGCGGAATGAACTCTTTTTATTTAATAAATATTAGCGATGTAAGCAAGGTAGCGGATTTATATTATATGACACAAAATGCCAAGGGTTTAGCCCAAAACTCACCTATGGTAATTTTATGCGTAGATAAAAAATACAAAATCACACAAAGCACCGATAATATCAGCTCAATAATAAAATACAACAAAGACACTCTAATAAATGAAAATATGAATTTAAGCGATCTAATACTAAAAAAAGAAAAATTAGATGATATTAAAAATTTTATCTCCACACAAGAGCGCATCGGCACCGATAACACCTTTGATGATTTTATGCAAATCAAACTCGGCAATGGCATAATTTTATGGTTTAGGGTGTGCGTTAAATTAAATTACCAAAGCAAATCTATTTATGCAAATATTTTTATGATGGATATTTCTAGTATTTATGAGCAGTTATTGAGTGCGCGCAGGTTATTAGAACGCTACGACCAACAGCTCCAAGGCTCATCGCTAATTACTTGGGAATACGATATAATCAATAAAACTTATAATTTCTCAAATACATTTTTCAAATTAATAGGCTACAAAGAAGCCATAAACGATATGAGCCTTTTAGTGCTTTCAAAATTTATCCCACAAAATTATTTAAATATGCTAATCCAAGAGCAAGAAAAATGCATCCAAGATACAAAATATCATTTTACTTTAACCTTGCGACTAAATTCAAGATACAAAAAAGAAACCTGGATAGAACTAAAAGGATATTATGCTTTATTTGAGGTAGAAGATACTAGCCAAAATGGTTCTAGCAACAAAAAATGCCCTATGATTATAGGCATACTTGAAGATATAAGCGAAGAAATGCAAACAGATGCTAGATTAAACCTACTAGCACAAATCTTTACCCATTCAAGAGAAGGCATTACCATCACAGATGCTGATCAAAACATCTTAGAAACAAACAAAGCCTTTGAAGCTATCACAGGTTATACCTCAGGCGAGGTTGCAGGCAAAAAGCCTTCTATTCTACAATCAGGCTTACATGATAATGAATTTTACGACAAAATGTGGCATGATATTAATGAAGAGGGCTATTGGCGTGGCGAGATTATAAATAGGCGCAAAAATGGCGAAGAATGCCCTGAAATTTTAAGTATTTCAGCAGTGCGAGATAAAGCTGGCGATTTAACAAATTATATAGGAATTTTTAGCGATATTACAGAGCTAAAAGCCAAAGAAAAACAACTAAGAGAAATAGCTTATTTTGATGGACTTACTGGCTTGCCAAACAAAACATACTTCATCGAAGAAATCCAAAAACGAATGCAAAAAGCAAATAGCGAAAACACAAGCATTGCTATTTTATATATGGATCTTGACGGCTTTAAAAAAGCAAATGATACCTATGGGCATCATTGTGGCGATGAGGTCTTAATAGAAGTAGGCAAACGCCTAAAAGCACAAATTAAAAGCACAGATATAGTTTCACGCCTTGGCGGCGATGAGTTTGTGGCGATAGTAAATGATAGCGGCAATGAATTAAAGGCTATATTAAATAATATTTTAGTTGCAATAAATGAAAATTTCATCATCGGCGAATACACGGTTAAAATCGGCACCACAATTGGCGTGGCATTTTACCCACAACAAAATAAAATCAATCACAACGAACTATTAGAACAAGCCGACTGGGCAATGTATCAAGCCAAACTTGCTGGCAAAAACCGCTATTATATTTTTGATGAAACAAGCTCTGTTATCTTTAAAGAATACAAAAATATCCTTGCTAAGCTCGATAAATACGATCCTGATAACTTTGAGATTATGTTTGTGCCATATTATAATGTTCAAAAGAACGAAATTGCAGGCTTAGAGGCTTATGTCCGCTTAAAAGGTGCTTTAAATATATTAAGCGCTAATGATTTTAGCAATATCCTAAGCCAAAAATACTGGTTTAGCGATTTAAATATTTGGCTAATCAAAACCGCCTTAGAAGAATTTAAAAAACTAAATCTAAAAAATGCTAGCTTGAATGTAAATATGCCTATATCTCAGCTAACCTCAGCTGCCTTTTTCAAAAAAATCAGCGATTTGGCTATGAATTTTGATTTATCAGGCTTAAAGCTAAAAGTCGTGGATTTATTTGCTTCGCGCGATGTGGTTGAAGAAGCACTAGGCTTAAAACGCTATTTAAGCTTAGGCATAGGGTTGATATTTGATGATTTGGGCGAAAACGATGCTAATAGCATAGAAAAAATCTCACACGGAGAGTTTAAACTCCAAAAAAGCTATGCTGAGAATTTATTAAATAATTACGCAAATATCGAGCATTTAGAATACATTTTAAAATTCTGCCAAGAAAATCAAAAAAGCGTTGGCGCAACAAATGTATCAAACCCTTACGCTTATAAAATTTTAAGCACCATAGGCTATAAATTGATGAGTGGGGAGTTTATTTGCGAGCCTGTAAGCGCTGATGAACTAGATGGCGCGATAAAATCATTAAATAGGCGAAAAACTGAGCTTAGAAAATTAGCATTTATGGATATGCCAAACAAACAAAGTGCTTTAAATTTTTATAAGTTTATAATTTTTGTAACAAGCTCAATTGATGATTTATGCAAGCTTTTCCAAACGCGCGATACCAAATGCTTTAATCCAAAAAACTACGCTTTAAAATTTAATCAATTAAAAGATTTACAAGATAGCAGTCTTTTGTGGGCTTGCGATGAAGCAGACAAACAAATCCGCTACATAGCCAAGCATCCTAACGAAGCAGATGAGCTTTTAGAGAATTTAAAACACGAAAAACTCAATCTATTAAATAGCATAATTGGAGAATAAATGCAAAAGCACGAGCATGAAATTCCAAATGGTTCAAAATTGTATTTTGGTAAAAGTGCGAGCAAAAAAAGACATTTAGAACGCCTAGCAAGCGAGCTTTTAGAAAATAACGGATTTAGCGAGATTATCACGCCATTTTTTAGTTATCATCAAACAAACGCCATCAGCGAGCAAAAGCTTTTGCGTTTTAGCGATGAAGTAAATGCTAGCCTTGCTTTGCGCGCTGATAGCACGGTTGATGTCGTGCGCATTATCACGCGCAGACTAAAAGATGAAACCACAAAAAAATGGTTTTACATTCAGCCAGTTTTTAGCTATCCAAGCATCGAAACATACCAAATCGGCGCTGAAATTTTAGACAGCACTGAGCTAGCTAGCTGTGTAAATACTGCTAGTAGTTTATTACAAAAGCTTGAAATAAACGCCATTTTACAAGTTAGCAATATGAAAATCCCGCATTTATTATGCGAGCTTTTGGGCTTTGATATGAGTGTATTTGAGCTAGGGCGCATTGAGCTGATTTTTGCTAAAAACTTAAACTGGCTTGATAAACTAGCGACTATTTCAAGCCTAGCAGATATCAAGGCTTTACAAAATAACATCCCAAGCGAGTTAAAAGAGCCTCTTAATGAACTTAGCGCGCTTGCAAATGAAGCAAATTTTAATGGCAAAATTGCTTTTGCGCCACTTTATTATTCTAAAATGCGCTATTATGATAAGCTATTTTTTAGATTTTTGTGCGCTAATAAAATTTTATGCAGCGGCGGAGAATACAGCATCGATAACCGAAATTGCGTAGGTTTTGGAGCATTTAGTGATAATATAATAGAGCTATTATAAATTTTAATTTAATGGCAAAAAGCAAATTTTAATATAAACGAAAGGCAAAAATGAATAAAGCAGATTTAATTATCGGCACTCAATGGGGCGATGAAGGCAAGGGCAAAATAGTAGATATGCTAGCAAGCAATTATGATGTGGTGTGCAGAAGCGGTGGCGGGCATAATGCCGGGCATACAATCTTAGTAAATGGAACGCGCTATGCCTTGCATTTAGTCCCAAGTGGGATTTTGCATAAAAATATTATAAATATTATAGGCAATGGAGTGGTAGTAAATCCTGAGGCTTTAATTACTGAATTAGCGCAGTTTGAGCAACTTGAGGGTAGGTTTTTCATCAGCCAAAGAGCGCATTTAAACCTAACCCATCACGCTCTAATCGATCAAGCCAAAGAACGCCAAAAAGGGCAAAATGCCATCGGCACCACAGGCAAGGGCATAGGGCCAGCTTATAGCGATAAAATCAGCCGTCAAGGACACCGCGTATGCGAGCTTTTAGAGCCTGAAAAATTAGCTAGCGATCTAATAAACGATTTTAATCAAAATAAAGCCTATTATGAAGCCTTAAATATACAATTACCAAAACAAGATGAAATTTTGAACAAATTACAAAATTATTCTAAAATTTTAAGTCCGTTTATCATAAACACTACTGAGCTTTTATGGCAAAAAATGGCTGAAAATAAAAAAATTTTAATTGAAGGCGCGCAAGGGACTTTATTAGATATAGATCACGGCACTTATCCTTGTGTAACTAGTTCAAGCACGATTAGCGCAGGGGCTTGTGCTGGTCTTGGGCTGGCTCCAAAAGAGCTTGGGCGAGTAATTGGCATAATCAAAGCCTACACCACGCGCGTGGGCAATGGGCCTTTTCCAAGTGAAGATTTAAGCGAAGATGGCGATAAGATGTGCGAAATTGGCAAAGAATTTGGCACCACAACAGGCAGAAGACGCCGCACTGGCTGGTTTGACGCTCTTAGCGTGCGCTACGCTTCAAAACTAAATGGCACAGACGCTTTTGCGCTTACTAAACTTGATGTGCTTGATGGCTTTAAGAAGGTTAAAATTTGTAGCGCGTATGAGTATAAAGGCCAAAAAATCAATTATTTTCCAATAGATTTAGAAAATGCAAGGCCTATTTATGAAGAATTTGATGGCTGGGAGAGCATAAAAGGCATTAAAAACTATGAGCAATTACCGCTAAATGCGCGCCGTTATATAGAACGCATCGAAGAGCTAACTGGCGTAAAAATACAATATGTATCAACAAGCCCAGAAAGAAACGACACCATTGTGCGTTTTTAGCTTTTTAAAAGATAAATTTTAATGCCAAGCATTTAAAAAAGGGTAAATTTTGAAAACCAAATTCACTCCCGTAGTAAAACTTCGCCAAAATAAACTAGACGAAATCGAGCTTGCACTAAATAAGGCAAGAGCGTATGAAAGCACGCTAAAATCGCAATTAGAGCGCACTAGAATGCTTTTAGCTAGCAAGCCTTTTCCAAAAAGTGGCGATTTTGCAAGCTTACAAATTGTCCTATCATCGCAAGCCTTGCTAACAAAGCAAATAGATGAATTAAAGCAAAAAATAACGCAAATTGCTAAGCAAATTTTAAATCTCCAAAACGCGCATAAAACAGCTTACATAGAGCTTGAAAAGGTCAAATACCTTGAAAATAGCCAAATTAAAGAAATTTTAAAAGAGCGCGCCAAAATCGCAAGCAAAAATTTAGATGAGATTGCCACGCAAAGATTTTACGCGCTAAATAAGGTTGATGCTTGAAAAATAAAATTATAATCTTGCTTTTTAGCATTTTAGTATCTAATGCTAATGATGATGAGCTAATTTATGCTCAAAAACGCGAAGAAATTTTAAGAGAATATGAAAAATTAGAGCTTAAAAAGCAAGAGCTAAACAGCCTAAATAACGAAAACCAAAAGCTTTTTGCCCAGCGAGAAGCCAAGCTTTTAAAGCAAGAAGAAAATTTAAATAAAATTTTACTTGAAATCACTCAAAAAGAGCAAAACATAAGCAAAATGAACGAAGAAAGCGAGCAGAAAATTTCAAAAATGCTAGCTAAAAATGAAGAAATTTTAAAGCAAATCAAAGATGGCAATAAAGATAAAATGCTTGAAGTTTATACAAAAATGAAAGATGCCAAGGTAGCAAGCGTGCTTAGCCAAATGGACGATAAAGACGCTGTGCGCATACTTTACCGCCTAGAACCTAAAAAAATCGCAGGCGTTATGGCTAAACTTGATGAAAAAAAAGCAGCTCTTTATACGGATTTGATAAAGCGCGCGGTTATGCTAGATGATAACGCAAGCCAAAATAATGAAATTTTAAATAATGAGCAAAAGCCAAGCAATTAAAATTTATTTGCATTTTATAAATTACTTTTATAAATTGCTTGCGCAAAACTAGCGCAAATTTTAAAATTTGCTATTAAATTTTATAATTAAAATTTGTGATTAATTTATTGAAAGAATGCCCGCAAGCAAAGCGTGCTTGCGGGTAGAAATTATAAATTATTTGAGTTTTGGCTTAGATATTCGGCTACGCCATCTGTTGTAGCTTTCATACCCTTATCGCCTTTGTTCCAACCAGCTGGGCAAACCTCGCCATGCTCATTAGTAAATAGCATAGTATCTACCATTCTAAGCATTTCATCGATATTGCGTCCTAGTGGTAAATCATTTATCACAGCGTGGCGCACGGTGCCATCTTTATCAATCAAAAATGACCCACGAAGTGCCACCGCATCATCAAAAAGCACATCAAATTTGCGCGCCCATTCTTTTTTGATATCAGCTACTAGCGGGAACTGAACTCTGCCAATACCGCCTTTTTTAGGTTCAGTTTCTCTCCAAGCAAAATGGCAAAACTCATTATCGCAACTTACGCCAATTACATTTATACCGCGCTCTTTAAACTCATTAAAGCGGTTATCAAACGCAATTATCTCACTAGGACAAACAAAAGTGAAGTCTTTTGGATAAAAAAATACAACCGCGCCTTTTGGACCGATGTTACTATATAGATCAAAATTATTTTCAATTTGACCATTACCTAATACCGCAATACCACTAAGGCGCGGTGCTTTTGCTGTTACAAGCATGTTTTCTCCTTAAATTTTTTTTTAGTGGCGTAATTATATTAGAAAAAGGATAAATTAAGTGTAAATAATTTATATCAACTTAGTTAGTTTTTATTTGCCATTAAGCAAAAATGGCTAAAATGCGCGCTCATCATATTTTAAGCATAAAAGAGCATAGATGAATGAAAATATTCTTTTATATTTAATTGCGTATTTATTAGGTGCTATACCTTTTGGATTATTGCTTGCTAAGGGTTTTGGCGGCGTGGATATTAGAGCAGCTGGGAGCAAAAGCATAGGTGCTACAAATGTTTTGCGCGTATTAAAAGAGCAAAATCCGCACAAAGCACGCATTTTAGCCATAATCACCCTAGCTTGTGATGCCCTAAAAGCATTTTTGCCTTTAATCATCGCAAAATACGCCATAAATGCCGATTATAATGTGCTTTGGGCTATGGGAGTGCTAGCTGTTATTGGGCATTGTTATAGTCCATATTTGGGTTTTAATGGAGGCAAAGGCGTGGCCACAGGTGCTGGCGTGATGGCGTTTTTTTTGCCAGTTGAGCTAATTTGCGCTCTAATTGCTTGGTATTTAACGGGTAAAATTTTTAAAATCAGCTCCCTTGCTTCGCTTTGTGCGCTTATTGTATTTTTGGCTTCTAGTTTTATTTTACATTATGATTTAGAGCCGATAAACACGCACGCTCCGATATTTATCATTTGCTTTATAATACTAGCAAAGCACAGCACTAATATCGCTAGGTTAATTAGCGGAGCTGAAAAAAAGGTAATTTAGTCATGATAAAAATTCACCTTAAAAACTTGCGTTTTAAATGCATCATCGGCTTGCTTGAATGCGAAAGAATAAAAAAGCAAAAAGTTAAAATAAATCTTAGCTTAAAAGCCGATGAATTTATTGATTATGCTGAGCTTGCCGAGCTTTTAAAAGCACAAATGAAAAAGCAGAAATTTTACAAAATCGAAGATGGGCTAATTTTTTTTAAAGATTTTTTAAAACAAAAATATCCAAGTTTAAAATTATTAAAATTACAAATTTTAAAACCCCATGTTTTTAAGCTACTCTCAAAAACAAAAAAGCTTAAAATTTCAAATTTTAAATATCTCAAAACCACGCCTGGTGCGTCATTAAAGCATATTTATTAAAATACTTTTAAAGTTTTTTGAAATTTAGCTGAATTTTATGCTAAAATTACGGACTTTTTAACTTACCTTTAAGGATTATCAATGAGAATACTCATAGTAGAAGATGAATTAACGCTTAATAAAACAATCTCCGAAGGACTTAGCGAATGCGGTTTTCAAACAGACACTAGCGAAAACTTAAAAGACGCTGAATACTTTATAGGAATAAGAAATTATGATTTAATTTTATGCGACTGGATGCTAGGCGATGGCAATGGACTTGATTTAATAAATATAGTTAAGCAAAAAAGCCCACGCACAGCGATTGTGATTATTTCAGCAAAAGACGATAAACAAAGCGAAATCACAGCCTTAAAAGCTGGCGCTGATGATTATATTAAAAAGCCTTTTGATTTTGATGTTTTGGTGGCTAGACTTGAAGCTAGACTTCGTTTTGGTGGTTCAAATATTATTAAAATAGATGAACTAATAATAGACCCTGATGAAGAAAAAATCGTATATTTAGGCCAAGAGATTGAGCTAAAAGGCAAACCTTTTGAAGTGCTAACTCATTTAGCTCGCCACAGCGATCAAATCGTAAGCAAAGAACAACTCTTAGATGCCATATGGGAAGAGCCTGAGCTAGTAACGCCAAATGTGATAGAAGTAGCCATAAATCAAATCCGCCAAAAAATGGATAAGCCATTAAATATCTCCACAATCGAAACCGTAAGACGCCGTGGCTATCGTTTTTGCTTTCCTAAAAAAGCCGGACAAAACTAGCCTTGCTACATCCTAAAAGCCTTCGTGCGCGCTTTGCCTTTCAGCTAGCCTTAGCTGGGGCAATGCTGATTTTAATATTTTCAGTAGTTTTATATCAATACATTAAAATTTCAATTTTTGAAAATATAATAGTCAGCCTAAAAAACGAAGCCATACAAATTAGCGCGCTTAATAATTTAAAAACCAATGATACTTTTATGCGCGGACAAATAAGCGTAAAAATCACAAAAAACATAAATGAAAGCAAACCGCGCTTTGAAGAAAACAAAAAAGAGCAGTTTATTACGCTATTTTATCCCCTAGGCGAGCTATGCTTAGAGCTTAGAAAAGACAGCACAGAATACAACGAAATCATCTCTCAAATACTTTCAAACATTTTATTTCTCAACGCATCGGCGATTTTTCTAATACTTTTTTATGCCTTATTTTTATCGCGTATGCTTTTAATGCCTATTCGCTCGCTCTCACTAAAACTTTCGCGCTTAAATGAAAATTTCTTAAAAAATGTAGAACCAAGTAGCGTCCCTAGCGAGTTTAAGCCGCTTGTAAATAGCATAAATATGCTAATTCAGCGCATTGCCACCTTTGCAAAATACCAAAAAGAGCTATTTATCGGCGCAGCGCACGAGCTTAAAACCCCGCTAGCTGTTATGAAAACAAAGGCTGAGGTAACCTTGCTAAAAGAGCGCGACAAACAAGCTTACATCGAAGTAATCAAACAAAACATACAATCCATCGATAAAATGAATAAAATGATAAGCTCAATCCTAGAAATCGGCAGGCAAGAAGGCGCGCAATTTGAAAAGCCCACACGCACCGATATAATCGCACTTTTAGGCGAAATCTGCGATGGCTTTAAAGCACTTGCAAGCGCACAAGGCCTAAACCTAATCACAAAATTTAGCCCAAATACTTTAAAAATCAATATCCAAAGCACTTTATTTACTCACATCGTTCAAAATTTCATACAAAACGCGCTTAAATTTAGCCCAGACAGCGGTTCTGTCGTGGTGCGTTGTGCGCTTAGGCCAAATAACGAACTTGAAATTTGCGTGATTGATGAGGGTTGTGGGGTTGATGAAAGCAAGGATTTATTTGCGCCTTTTAAGCGTTATGGCGATAAAGGCGGTAGCGGGCTTGGGCTGTTCTTGGCTAAAAATGCTGCGGCTGCACTTGGCGCGCAAATTAGCGTAGAAAACCGCAAAGATGGCAAAAACGGCACAATTGCTTGCTTGAAGATTTTTTTCTAAATTGCAAGATTAAAATTTTAATCTTAAAATAAAATACCAAATTTTGAAGCTGGGATTTAAAATTTTAAACGCCATTTAATATGAAATTTTAAAGGATGAAAATGAAAAAAATATTTTTATTGTTTGCGTTTTTGCTTTGTTTTGTAAATGCAAACTCTGCTGATTTGGAGCCAAAAAAAACCTTCATCGTAGGTTTTGATCCAGCTTTTCCGCCTTATGGATATAAAGATGATAATGGCGAATTTATAGGTTTTGATTTGGATTTAGCACAGCAAGTAGCCACGCGCAATGGCTGGGAGCTAATCAAACAGTCTATTGATTGGGATTCAAAAGATTTTGAGCTAAACTCAAATAGCATAGATTGTATTTGGAATGGCTTTACAATGAATGGGCGCGAAGGCGCATACACTTGGAGCGTGCCTTATGTCGATAATTCACAAGTTGTAATCGTGCGAAATGATAGCGATATAAAAGAGCTAAAAGATTTAAAAAATAAAGTCGTGGTAGTTCAGGCTGATTCATCAGCGCTAGCAGCATTTAAGGGCGCAAACGCAAGCAAAGAAAATAAAATTTTAGCCAGTTCTTTTAAGGCCTTAGAGCAAGTAAATGATTATAACACCGCATTTTTAAGCCTAGAATCAGGCGCAGCGGATGCGATTTGCCTTGATATAGGCGTGGCAAAATACCAGCTAGATGCGCGCGGGAGCGAGTTTAGAATGCTTAGTGCTGCAATATCTAGCGAGCAATACGCCATCGGCTTTAAGCTTGGCAACACCGAGCTTAGAGATAAGGTAGAAAAAACGCTTTTTGAAATGCTTGATGATGGAAGTTTTGCTAAAACGGCAAAAACTTGGGGTTTAGAAGATTCAGTTAGTCTAAACCAAAGCGCACTTAAAACACAAAATCAAAATTTTAATAACCAAGCTCAAAGCACTAATATTTGGAGCCAGCTGGCATTTGGAATGCTAAAAAGCTTACAAATATTTTTCTTAACGCTGATTTTTTCATTGCCGCTTGGGCTTTTAATTTGTGCCATTCGCCAAAGCAAAATAAGAGCGTTAAGATATGCTGCAAGCGTGTATATATCGGTGCTTCGTGGCACTCCGTTAATGCTTCAACTTTTGGTTGTGTTTTTTGGGCCTTATTATCTTTTTGGCATTTCTCTAAGTAGTGAGTATAGATTTTATGCTGTAATAATTGGCTTTTGCTTAAATTATGCTGCTTATTTTGCTGAAATTTTTAGGGCAGGATTTAATGCCGTGCCAAAAGAGCAAAGCCAGGCCGCATTTTTGCTCGGGTATTCTAGCGCGCAAACCTACTGGCGCATTTTATTCCCGCAAATGTGCAATAAAGTTATCCCGCCTGTAACAAACGAAGTAATAACGCTAGTTAAGGATACTTCGCTAGCTTTCGTGCTTGCGTATGCTGAAATGTTTAGTATAGCAAAGCAAATCGCAGCCGCGCAAGCATCGCTTATGCCGTTATTTGTGGCGGGATTGTTTTATTATATTTTTAATTTTATTGTGGCTTGGGCGATGGCAGTTTTAGAAAAAAAGGTAAATTATCTAAACAAAAGGAGCGTGTGATGAGCGTGCTTAGCATAAAAGGACTTAGCAAAAGTTACGGCGATAAAAAAATTTTAAATAATATAAATTTAGAACTTACAAAAAGCCAAATACTCGTAATTTTAGGGCATTCTGGTGCTGGCAAAAGCACGCTTTTAGGCTGTGCTTGCTTTTTAGAGCGAATGGATAGAGGCTCTTTGAGCTATGGAGATGAAATAATTATAAAAGATAGCCCAAGTGGTAGCATTTATCCATCTTCGCGCGCCCTGCAAAAATCTAGCGCGCATTTTGGCCTAGTTTTTCAGCATTTTAATCTTTTTGCGCATTTTAATGTGCTTAAAAACATCACAGACGCGCCCATAATCACGCAAAAACGCCCAAAAGATGAAGTAAAAAAACAAGCCCTTGCTTTATTAGAAAAATTACAAATCAGCGAACTAGCAAATGCTTACGCACACGAGCTTTCAGGCGGGCAAGCCCAGCGCGTTGCAATCGCAAGAGCGCTTGCTATGTGTCCGCAAATTTTATTTTTAGATGAGCCTACAAGTGCGCTAGATCCACAAATGAGCATAAAGCTAGCCAAAACCTTGCGCGAGCTAGCAAATGATGGTATGAGCGTGTGTATAGTAACGCACGATAAGGAATTTGCTAAAAGCGTGGCTGATAAAATTGCTTTTTTACACGGCGGAGAAATCATCGCACAAGGCAGCGTAGAGCAAATACTTTCTAGCGATAATGAAATCATAAAAACTTTTTTTGCCAGCCAAAACGCCAGCTTGACGGCTTGAAATTAAGCGCCTTTTAGCAAGAGAGTAAAATTAAATTAACACAATGCGAGCAAGGCTGATTTATAAATTTTAAAATTTTATCTTTTAAATTTTTACCAAATGCGAGAGTGAATTTTAAAATTTTAAAATATCAAAATTTTAAAATTTTAAATTCCAATCTTGTGAAGTTTGAAATTTTATAAATTTTAAAATTTTAATTTTAAAATTTCGCCGATTTTATGGGGTTTATTCACTTTTAGGGCAAATTATAAATTTTGAAATTTTAAAGCAAGAATTAGTTATAGCCTTACAATCCTGCTTTTTCTATGGCTGTGGCTTGGGCTGCTGTTATTAGCGGGTCGATAATCTCATCAAATAGCCCGCCCGCCATAATCGCATCGAGGCGGTAAAGAGTGAGATTTATTCTGTGATCGCTTATGCGATTTTGCGGATAATTATAGGTGCGAATGCGCCCGCTGCGATCGCCTGTGCCTACTTGCTCGGCTCTTTGGCTTTTTTCTTTGGCTAGGCGTTCGTTTTCTTGCATTTCATAAAGGCGCGCTTTTAGCACCTTTATGGCGGCCTCTTTATTTTTATGCTGGGATTTGCCGTCTTGATTTACCACGACTAGTCCCGTTGGGATATGCGTTACGCGCACGGCTGAATCTGTGGTATTTACGCTTTGGCCACCATGCCCGCTACTTCGCATAACATCGATTTTTAAATCATTTGGATTTAGTTGGATTTGGCTATCTTCTACTTCTGGCATTATCGCTACGGTGATAGCACTAGTATGGACGCGCCCTTGGCTTTCGGTTTGGGGGACGCGCTGAACTCTATGCGTGCCGCCTTCAAATTTTAAACGCGAATAAGCACCCGCTCCCTTAATCAGCAAAATCAGCTCTTTAAATCCGCCAGCACTTCCTTCGCTAGAACTGATTATTTCATACTTATAGCCTCTTTGCTCTGTGTAGCGCATATAAGCTGCGGCCAAATCGCCCACAAATAACGCCGCCTCGTCCCCACCAGTGCCTGCGCGAAGCTCTAAAAAAATGTTGCGCTCATCATTTGGGTCTTTTGGGATTAATAAAATTTTAATTTCTTGTTCGATTTTTTCAAGCTCGTTTTGGGCGTTTTTTAGCTCATCTTTGGCTAGTTCTGCTAGTTCTGGGTCATTTAGTAGCTCTTTGCTCTCATCTATTTGTGCGATTAGCTCAAAATACCTTTGTGCAGCCTCTTTAATGGGTTCTAAGGCGCGCTGTTCTTTGGCAAATGCTGTCATTTTGGCTACATCGCTAGCATTTGCTTGATCTGCTAACATCGCGCTAAGTTCATCAAAGCGCGATATAAAAGGACGGAGCTTATCTTGAAGCATTGAAATTGCTTAGTTTAGGGTATTTACGAGTTTTGCTAGGCGAGATACACGGCGTGAAGCTGTTTGTTTTTTCAAAAATCCACGACTAACAAAAGCGTGAATGTTTTGGTTTGCGATTTTTAATGCTTGCTGGGCGGCGGTTTTATCGCCACTAGCGGTTGCTTCGCGCACTGCTTTTGTGATGTTTTTTAATCTTGTGCGGTAAAAGCGGTTAGCTTGTGTGCGTTTAATCGTCTGTCTAGCGCGTTTTTCTGATGATTTATGGTTTGCCATTTTATGCCTTTTATGAAAATTTTAAGCGCGGATTGTATCTAATAAAACATTAAATATAACTAAATTTAAGCAAAGTTTATGCTAAGAGTATAAAACTTAAAATACAAGCATTTTAGTTAAAATAGCTATAAATAGCGAATATTTCACTACATAAATACAATTTATTATAATATTAGGTTAAATTTTATAAAAATTTTAAAAGCATAAAATTAAAATTTTAAGTTTAACCCCTTAGCAAATTTGCTTAAAATTTCTTTTTGCTCATCACTAAGCATAAAGCTAAATTCACAACCATTTTGAATGAAATTTTGATTAAACGAAAAATTATTTGTGCGCGAAAAATGCTCTATGCGCGAAATAAGCGAAAATGGCACAACAAGGCAAAAATTTTCTTTTTTGATATATTGGATTAAATGCCCGCTAGTAGCTAAAATAGCGGTATTTGCACTAGTCCCATAAGCCCTTGCTAGCCCGCCAATGCCTAACTTAATCCCGCCAAAATACCGCACCACCAAGCAACACGCGTTTATCAAATCAGCACCGCGCAAGGTATTTAGCACAGCTGGCGCGCTGCTACCCTTTGGCTCGCCATCATCACTGCTATTTTCTACAATCTGGCCAAAATCATTTAAATATCTATACGCCCAAACAATATGCGCTGATTTTTCGTGCTTAATTTTTAGCTCTGCTTTTAGGCTGTGAAAATGCGAATACGGCGCTAAAAAGGCCAAAAATTTGCTTTTTTTAATTTCAAGTTCGCCGTTAAATTCTTTATCAATCAAAAACATAGCCCAAGTATAGCCAAAATCAAGGAATTTTAAAGCAAATCCGCTAAAATTACGCGCAAATTTTAAGGATCAAAAATGCTAAAAACTTGCTTATTCCCCGCTGCTGGCTATGGGACGCGCTTTTTGCCAGCTACTAAAAGCTTGCCAAAAGAAATGCTGCCGATTTTAACAAAACCCCTAATCCATTACGGCGTAGATGAAGCCTTAGAAGCTGGTATGAAAAATATGGCTTTTGTTACAGGGCGTGGTAAGCGAGCCTTGGAGGATTATTTTGATATAAGCTATGAGTTAGAGCACCAAATAGCAGGCTCTAAAAAAGAATATTTGCTAACTGAAATTAGGCAATTAATGAATGAATGTTCATTTAGTTTTACGCGCCAAAAGCAAATGCGCGGGCTTGGCGATGCGATTTATTCGGGGCGTTCGCTTGTAGGCGATGAGGCCTTTGGCGTGATTTTAGCTGATGATTTGTGTATAAATGAAGATGGCATTGGCGTAATGGCGCAAATGATCCAAATTTACGAAAAATACCGCTGCTCGATAGTAGCCGTAATGCAAGTAGATGATGAAAGCATACAAAATTACGGCGTAGTTGCTGGCAAAAATATAGACGAAAATTTAGTAATGGTAAGCGATATGATAGAAAAACCAGAGCCAAAAGACGCGCCCACAAACCTCGCAATAATCGGCCGATATATTCTAACGCCAGATATTTTTGAAGCAATCCAAACCACACAACCTGGCAAAAATGGCGAAATACAAATCACCGATGCGCTCTTAAAACAAGCCAAAAACGGCATGGTGCTAGCTTATAAATTTAAAGGCAGGCGTTTTGATTGTGGTTGCTTGGCTGGATTTGTAGAGGCTACAAACTTTTTTTACGAGCATTTATAATTAGCGCGCGTTTAAAATTTGGCTTTAAAATTTTAACATTTTATTTTATAAATTTTAAAAATTTAGCTGGCGGAATTTAAAATTTTATTTTATAAATTTTAAAAATTTAGCTAGCAAAATTTAAAATTTGAATTGGCAAATTTTAAAATTTAAACCTAAAATTTCAAACTCTTGCGCGCTAAAAATAATTAAAATTTTAAACGCAATAGGCAAAATATGTATTTAAATGAGCATTTTTTAAGCATTCAAGGCGAGGGCGCTTTTATGGGGCGTTTGGCGATTTTTTTGCGTTTTAATGGCTGTAATTTGCGTTGCGTTGGTTTTGGGGTGAAAAAATTAGCGCCAAATGGCCAAATTTTAACCGGCTGCGATACCATCAAGGCCGCACAAAGCGAGCATTTTAGCCCTGGCTTAAAAGCTAGCAAAGATGAGCTTATAAATATAGTAAAAAATTACAACGCGCCAAATGCGATGATAGTTTTAAGCGGTGGCGAGCCGCTGCTTTATCACGCAAATGCTGATTTTTTGGGCTTTATAGAGTTTATACTAGCTCAGGGCAAAATAATACAAATAGAAACAAATGGCACGATTTTTGTGGATTTTGAGAAATTTCAAGTGCTAAAAAACTGCTATTTTAGCGTGAGCGTAAAGCTAGCAAATAGCGCTGAGAGCAAGCATAGACGCATAAATGCGCGCGCTCTTAGCGCACTTTTTAATAACGCAAAATGCTTTTATAAATTCGTGCTAAGTGGCGATGAAAGCGAAATAGACGAAATTAACGAAATTTTAAACTTACAAAAGGGCGAGGTTTGGGCGATGAGCCTTGGAGCAAAAGCTAGCGAGCTAGAAAAAAGAGCCATAAAAGTAGTAAATCTTTGCTTAAAAAATGGCTTTAATTACTCAGATCGCTTGCATATAAGGCTTTGGGACGATAAAGAAGGCGTTTAAAAAACTTAGTTATAATGCGCGTTTATGAGATTAAACATCAAAAAGGGCGACTTTGATAATAGGCAGAATTTATGATTTTGAAGCAGCACATATCGTGCGCGATTGTTCTACGAAACGCTGTAAATACAGCATTCATGGGCATAGTTATACGCTTGAGGCGCGACTTAGTGCAAAAGGGCTTGATAAGGGCGGTATGATTTATGATTTTGGGCTTATGAAACGCGAAATAAAGGCACTTATAGATAGTTTTGATCATAGCACGATTTTTTACGCAAATGATAGCGATGAATACAAAAACGCCATAAAAACGCTAAGCGCAAGATGGGTGCAATTACCCTTTAATGCGAGCTGCGAGCAAATGGCAAGGGTGTTTTTTGCTTTAATTGATAAAATTTTAAATCAAACAATTATGAAAAATGGCGAAAATGGCGTGTTTTTAAAGGCCATAACGCTAAAAGAAACCGCTCGTGGCTGGGCTAGATTTACGCGCAAGGATTTTGAAAGTTTTGAGCGCGTAAGGCTTGATGAAATTATTTTTAGCCAACAAGTTAAAGCAGAAAATGGCGAAATTTTAAAAAAATTATTAAACAAAGAAAAATTTACAAATCCAAAAGAAATTTAAACTTTTAATTAAATTAGGATAAAAATGGGTCAAACTTATATTCTTTCGTTAGATTTACATTTATTTTTTGTTAAGCTTATTTTAATTTTTATGCTGGCGCACTTGGTGCTTGTGTGGCTAAAAAATAAAAATTTTGCTTATATTAAACGCTTGATGTTTTTCTTGCCGGCTTATTATTGCGTGCTTGCTTGTATTGTTTTTAGCGGGTTTTTAAACCTTGCGCTTTTGCATTTTAGTATGAACGCAAGCATTGTGGCTATGCTTGTAGCTAGCGTGGTTTTAATCATTTTGGGCGCAAAGGGTTTTAAAAAATTAAAAGCATTAAGAATCAATAATAATATAAAAAATTTTAGGATTTTTATGAGCATTAAAATTTTACTTGAAATGCTTGTAATTATTATAACTACGATAATATCGGTGAAATTTTAATGCAGTTTTTATACCACGAAAACGCAAGCGAGCAAATTTTAGAGCTTGATGGTGATGCTCTCAAACATATAAAAGCGCAAAGAAAACGCGTGGGCGATATTTTGCGGGTTCAAAATTTGCGCGAGTTTAGGGCGTATTTTTATGAAATTTGCGAGCTGGGGCGCAAGGCAACACTAAAATTAAACCACGCCAAAGAGCTAAGCGCCCAAGAATACAAAGGCAAAATAATCTGGGCTGTGTGCGATGTAAGCGTGATAGAGCGCACATTAGCAGGGCTTAATGAATTAGGGCTTGATGAATTGATTTTGGTTTATAGCCAGTATTCACAAGGCAATGTAAGGCTAGATTTTGCGCGATTTGGGCGGATTTTAGCGAATTCTTGTGAGCAATGCGGCAGGGCAAAAGCGTTAAAAATTAGCCTAAAAAATATAAGCGAAATTGATGAAAAATCCACGATTTTGCTTGATTTTGAGGGTGAGATTAAAGATTTAAAATTAAGCCAAAATCAAACGCTTTTTATTGGGCCTGAGGGCGGATTTAGCGAGGCTGAAAGGCAAAGATTTAAGCACAAAATCGCCCTTAATAGCCCGCTAATTTTACGCTCAAATACCGCAATAATTGCTTGCGTGGCTAAAATGTTGCTTTGATTTATGATCTCATACTAAAATGTCTGTAATTAGAGCTAATGATTTTTTGGCTTTTTGGCGGGATTAAATTCAAATTTATACTAACTTTATCAAGTTTAAATCCACCAAAAAAGTAAATTTTAAAATTTACTCTCAATTTTTAAAACAAGCCAAATTTTAAAATTTTAGCCTTTGAAAAAATCTAGGCTAGATCGCGCTTTTTAATGCCCTGGGCGTAATTTAGCAAGAAAGAGCAATCTTATAAAAGCCCTACTTTTTTATCATCGCCAAAGGCTGAGCTAAGCTCTGTTTTGATCTCATTTACAAAGCATTCAAGCGTGAAAATTCCGCTTTGGCTAATTGCTGTTTTAAGCGCAGTGCTTTTCATCACAAGCACGATTTGAGCGCCGCTTAATTCATATTTTGCTAAATCTTCAACACTAAAAGCCTTTTCAAATCTTGCGTTTTTTGGTAGCACCTTTTGCCAAATCTGCACCCTTTCATTAAAACTTGGCTTTTTAAACTCAATCTTATAATCAAACCTGCGCGAAAAAGCGTGATCTAGGCTTTGTAAAAAGTTCGTAGTAGCAATTAGCACGCCTTGAAATTTCTCAATCTGCTCTAAAAAAATATTTTGCATTTGATTGTGCATTTTTTCACTGCCGCTTACATTCACATCACTTCTTGCGCTTAAAAATTGATCTGCTTCATTTAGCAAAAGCACTGGCGCGCTCTTAGTTTTATCGCAAATTTCGCGGTAAGAATCAAAAATTTTTCTTACATTTTGCTCGCTCTCGCCTACATATTTGCTAAGAATTTTTGAACAATCAAAGCTTAAAACCTGCTTTTTTAGGCTTTTGGCAAGGCTTAACGCGCTCATTGTCTTGCCAGTGCCTGGCGGGCCATAAAATATCACCTTGGCATCTACGCCTTTTGAGGCTTTTATGCCCCAGTTTGCTAGGCGGTTTTGGACTTTTTTATCTAGCTGGGATAAAATCGCACCAATTAAATCTTTTGTTTTTTCATTTAGCACGACATCGCTAAGATCGCTATTTGGCTCTATTAACTCAAAAATTTCGCTATTTTTTACTATGCTTTTTAGCTTCATTTTTTTAGCTTGCGAGCTTGATTTAGGATGCATTATCGCACTAAGGGTATCTTCTGCGATGAAAAAATTACGCGAAACTGAGCCAAAAGGCGTTAAAATTTCATCATATTCAATAATCCCGCTTTCAACCAAACGCCCGCCATCTTCTAAAAGAGAGCGATTTTTCATTCTATCCATTTCTCCATCGCTTATAAGCCCTAAAAGCGTGCCTAGTTCGCGTAAAGAGCCACTATCTTGCTCGCCATATTCTTCTTTTAAAAGTGCTAAAAAAATCACCTGCTCTTTAACATCTAAATTATTATCTTTAAAAATTTGCTCACACGGCAAAAGGGTTTTGCTGATTTTTAGCCTTGCGCCTATGGCTTTTTCAATGCTTTTGATTTTTTGATTGATATCGCTTTTTTGCGCGTTTTGATTTAACCTGCGCACATATAGCTCCACGCGTAAAAATTGATCTTTTAAATACTCTAAATGATCGATGTAAGGCTCTTTTGATGGAGATTTTGTAGTGCTACTATTTTCTATTAAATGTAAAAAATTCTCACTCAAAGCTAGCTCAGCATTAAGCAAGCCTAGCTTACTGGTGTTTTGACGCTCTTTTAAAAAGGGGTTAAACCCAGCCAAAACATAGCCTAAATCCATTAAATTTTTAACATCATCTAATAGCTCTAAATGCGAAAAATCCTTGGCTTTTGGCTTTTTTATGGCACTTAATAATTCATAACAACCCAAACTAGAAACGCCTACAATATATTTTTCAAGTAAAAGTTTAAGTATTTTAAGCTCGTTTTGGGTGCAATTTAAGATATTAAAAATTTCGCTTTTTTGGTTATTTTCTAAGAAATCTTTTAGATATTTCACGGCTTTGTCCTAAAAAATCGTGGTTATAGCAAATTTGTGCTTTAAGCTTGGTTAAGATAAGCTAAATTTTAAACTTTACTAATTAAAATTTTAGGTTTTTTGGGTGTTAAATCCATAAATTTTATTTTAAAATTTATTTAGATTCTTGGCTCTCCGCTATATTTAATTTGATCATCTGGCGTGTTTTCTAATTGATTTATGATTTTTACTATATCGTTATTTTTGGCTTTTTTGATATCCTCATCTAACTCTTCATAATTATAAATCATCGCTACATCGCTTACGCCTGGGATATTTTCTAAGGCGCGAAAAATCCTTATTTGCCCATTTGTATCATCGCTTTGTATTAGTGCTACGATTTTATCATCCCCGCTAGCCATTATTTGAGCAAGCTCGCTTATAAGCTTGCCCAGCTCGCTTTTATTCGCATCTGCTTTTAATGTTATTACCACGCTTGAAATATTCATTTTAACTCCCAAAATTGCACAAAATTATCATATCCTGCGCCTATTAAAATTTCATCATAAAAAAATAAATAATTTAAACTAGCCCCATCGTAATTTAATTTTTTTATGATACTAGCATTTTTATCTATGATGTTTATGCCGTTTTCTAGGCTATAAGCGCCGTATTTTTGGCTAAGAGCCGTGGCATAAACTAAAAATTTAGTATCAAAATAATGCGCTCTTAGTCCATCAAAATAATAAGCTTGCTTATCAGCTGATCCGCTAAGCAAGCGAGAATTTTCTAAACTAAGAGAATAAATGCTGTCTTTTTGGGCTTCTATTTTGCTAAGTAGGGTTTTGCTAGCGGTATTAAATAAAAATATAACACCTCCCTCGCAGCCCAAAGCCAGCGTATTTTGCGCCCTATCAAAACTAGCATCGCCAAAGCTTGATGTGCTTAATTTTGTGCTAAAAACGCTTTTTTGGCTTTTTAAATCAAAATAATAAATTTCACTGCTAAAACTCAACAAAACTATGGTATTTTCATCAAGGATGATTATTTTTTTGACATTATCTAAGGGCAGATTTATAATTTTTAGTTTTGAGTTTTGTTTTAAGATTCCAAGATTTTTTGAGCCATTATCGCCTTCTATTAATAAAGCCAAAAGTCCGTTGTATTCATCGATGTCGTAAATTTTAGCATTTATGTTAGTTTCAAAAAAATTTGAAATTTTAGGCGTAGTAGCTAGTAGGGTTTTAGGATTTATGTTTTGTTTAGCTTTTAAAAAATCTAGCGTGCTTTTAAGATTATATTTATAAAGCTCGCCATTATCAAGCCCTATAAAAAGCTCATCATTGCTAAGTTTGAGCGCGCTTACATTTGCGCTAAGATTTAACTTAAAATCTGCCCAAAGCGCGCTAAAAATAAAAGCAAAAATCAAAAAAAATCTAGCAAACATTTATAGCCCCGCGTAGGCAATTTTGCACGCAAAGATCGCAATTATTTGCGCTACATTTATCATTTATTACAGGGCGAAAAAGCCCTAAAAACTCAATTGCTTTTTTAGGACAGCTATCTTGACAGGCATTACAAATCACATTATCCCAAGCTAAACAAAGCTTTGTATTTATTATGGCTTTTTTGTTTTGCTCGTTTTTGTATTGCTTGGATTTTTTTTCTAAAAAGCTATTTAAACCCATTTGAACCCTAAACTAACTAATTAAAATTTTAATTACTCAACGCCTTGATTTAATATATCTATTAAATTGGATTTGCTTTTGCCATCTTTATATCTAAACTCGCTTTTGAAAGTATTTTTTACAAGTGGCTTAGCATCTGCTTGCTCTACATGGCACTGGGTGCAATTAAAACGCTCTTGACTTAGCGCGCCGGCTAAATCCTTGCCACTAAACATATCGGTTAAATGGCTTTTTGGCACTGCTGTAGCACCCAAATCCTTAGCCACTTCTGGCATATGGCAAGTAACGCATGAATTATTATCAGTAGTTATAGGCACTAAATCTTCAAGGCTGTGTGAGATTAATGGCGGAGCGTTTTCAAAGCTACGCTCTATTAGCTTGCTTGATCCAGCAAAATCAGCGTCCCATTTAATCTCAGGTAGGCTTAGATTTTCATCTAATAAACTAGTGTTTCTAAGGCCTATTTTTGTGTCATCTATGGCTTTTGCGCCAAAAAGCGTGCTAAGAAGTGCTAGCGATAGCACACAAATTAAATGTTTTTTCATTTTTGTCCCCCTATTTTTAAAATACTAAAATTTAATGCGTCATCTTTGCATATTTCTACACAACGACCACAACTTATACATTCAAAACCAACAAAACCATCACTTTTACCCACAAGCCCAAGCGGGCGTGGCTCAGGGCAAATGGCCTTACAAGCATTACATTTGGTGCAGTTTGCTACCTTATGTTTTATGCGTATTAGGCTATAATAGCTAGCAAAAGCCCAAAATGCCCCAAGCGGGCAAAGGTGCGAACAAATCAACCTTTTTTGAACGAAAATTTCAAGCGCAAGTATTATAATAGCTATACTAAAAGCACTGCTATTTAAAAACACCACCGCGCGCGTAAATGCGCCTATTTGGCTAAAACTTTCAAACACGGCTATATGAAAGCAAAAGCTACCAAGCAAAACTAAAACAAGCACATAATACCTAGCATTTGGACTAAAACTACTAAGATTATGCGCAAATTTTAATCTAGCCTTAATCCACGCTCCAAGATCGCTTAGCAAATTTATAGGACAAACCCAGCCACAAAATGCTCTATGTGCTATAAGAGCGTAAAATGCTAAGATTATACAAGCGCCTATTATGCTAGCACTTGCTAAGCCAAAACCAGCTAAAAGCAACTGTAAAACCGCAAAAGGATCACTCAAACCAAGGCTTTTAAAAAGCAAAGACGAGCTTAAATCACCCTCTAAAAATTTTAAAATTCCAGCATTGCCTAACACAAAAAGCACTAAAATTAAAATTTGAACGCTATGTCTTATAATGCTAAATTTCATAGCTCATCTCCATTATTTAAATAATCTAGGCTTTTTTTGCTGTCTAATTTAATGTGCGTATTTATATCTTCAAGCTTAGCATCATCGCCTTGGATCCAGCCCTTTACATAATGCTCATTTATTTTGCCTAGCACGATATCGCGTGGCAAAACGCTAATAGCGGATTTTTCTGTGATACAAGCCTTTTGGCATTTGCCACAACCCGTGCAATAATCACTATCTATCACAGGCAAAAGCATTGCGTGCTTGCCGGTGCGTTCATTATGGCGATAATCAATAAAAATCGCCTTATCTATAACAGGACAAGCGCGGTAACACGCATCGCATTGAACGCCAAAATACGCCACACAGCTTTTTTCATCTATTACGGCTACGCCCATTTTGGCTTTATTTATATTTAATTGCCCGTTTTCATTTGATACTAATTTTGGCTCTAAGGCGCCAGTTGGGCAAGCCATAAGACAAGGTATATCCTCACACATAAAACAAGGCGTTATTCTTGGCGTAAAAAACGGCGTCCCCATAGCCACACCAAAATCCCCAAAACTAGCCAATTTTAATGTATCATACGGGCAAGCACTCACACAAAGTCCGCAGCGAATACATTTGCTTAAAAACTCTTCCTTGCTTAAAGCCCCTGGCGGTCTAAGCTCTAAGACTTCATTTGCCGCCGCGTATTCATAAATGCCAGCACCACCAGCTAAGGCTAAGCCTAGTAAAGAAAAACCAGTTTTAATAGCATCTCGCCTTTGCATTGCTACACCTTTGGGCTAAATTTTGTAGGCTAGAAATTTTAATTTATTACAAATTTTAAAATTTCACAGCTCTTAATAACTTACGCCTTATATACTCTTACGGCGCATTTTTTATAATCCGTTTCTTTCGAAAGCGGACAAGTAGCATCTAAGCATACTTTATTTATCAACACATTTTCATCAAACCAAGGCACATAAATTAAGCCAACTGGTGGTTTATTGCGCCCTCTAAAATCCACCCTTACTTTTACTTTACCGCGGCGACTTTCTACCCAAACTATATCATTTTGAGCTATGCCTAGTTTTTTGCCATCATCTTCGTGCATATAGCATAATGCCTCAGGCACAGCGCGGTAAAGCTCAGGCACGCGCATAGTCATCGTCCCACTATGCCAATGCTCCAAAACGCGCCCAGTACATAGCCAAAGCGGGTATTTTTCATCAGGCATTTCAGCAGGATCCATATAAGGACGGAAGAAAATTTTACCCTTATTTTTAAAGCTTACCTTTTGGCCATCGCCGGCTTTTGTTAGGCTACCAAAAGGCAAGGCGCCTTGATTGCCATAAAATGCAAATTCTCCATTTGGATTAGCTTTTTTGGCGTAAATATCGTATTTTGTATTAAAACGCCACTGCGTTTCTTTGCCATCAATTACAGGCCATCTTAGCCCGCGCACTCTGTGATAAGTATCAAAACTAGCAAGATCGTGCGCGTGTCCTAGCCCAAATTGTCTGTATTCTTCCCAAAGAGATTTTTGCACGAAAAATCCACAGCCCTTATAAACCTTGCCATCGCCATCTTTTACCTTTCTTTTATCGCCAAAAACTTCTGTATTATCAAAATCTTCCATAATAGGATCTTTTGGCGTAAATGCCTTAGCAAAATCATTAGCATAAAGCACATCATACAAGCTACTTTCAGGGCTATATCCTAGTTTAATGGCATCATCAAGCACATTTGGCAAGCTTAATTTATCATCAATTTTATGCTCGCCCCAAACATCTTTTAATTTAAAGCGTTTTGAAAATTCCATCATTTGCCAAGTATCGCTCATAGCCTCGCCAACAGGCAACACCTGCTGTCTCCAATGCTGCGTGCGGCGCTCAGCATTGCCATAAGAACCCCATTTTTCATAAATCATCGCCGTAGGCAAAATCAAATCCGCTACTTTTGCGCTAACGCCAGGATATGGATCGCTTACAACGATAAAATTATCCATTTGTCTTGCAGCTTTTATCCAGTGATTAGCATTTGCTGTGTTATGCCAAGGGTTATTTACATGCACCCAAACCCATTTTATTTTTCCATCTTCAAGATCACGCATAATTTTTACAAAAGGTGAGCCAGGGCGCGGATTTAGCGTGCCTGATGGTAAATTCCAAATTTTTTCTGTAATTTCTCTGTGTTTTGGATTAGCCACTACCATATCAGCTGGCAAACGATGCGAAAAGGTTCCAACCTCTCGCGCTGTCCCACAAGCTGATGGCTGTCCAGTTAGCGAGAATGCGCCATTGCCTGGTTTTGCTTGTTTGCCTAGTAAAAAATGCACCATATAAGCTTGCTCATTTACCCAAGTGCCTCTTGAATGCTGATTAAAGCCCATAGTCCAAAAACTAACAACACGGCGAGATTTTTCTATATATAAATCTGCCAAGGCTTTTAATTTTTTCTTAAAATCATCTAGGCTTTCGTTATTATCGCCTTTTGCTAGGTTTGCTACAAAATCAAGCGTATAAGGTGCTAATGCCTTTTTAAAATCTTCAAAGGTTATTTGCCAATGAGCATCGGGCTTATTAGAATTTTTATTTTCCATAACCTGTCCTTGCTTATAGCCAGCATAAGCAAGGCTTACGCCTTCTGCCTCACTAATTACTTTTGATTTTTCTTTTGCAGCGGTGTCAAGCTCGCTTGGGGAGTATTTTGGGTGATTTATATTAGAGCGCAAGCCATAGCCGATATCCACAGGGCCAGTAGCAAAAGTGCAATAATTTTTCACAAATTCCATATCAATAGCTTTTGGATTATTATAAACTATCTCGCGCGCTATATAATTTAAAATCGCAAGATCGGTATTTGGGCGGAATATTATTTCTAAATCAGCTATATTTGAAGTTCTGCTTGAAAAAGTAGAAAGATTTACCACCTTTACCTTTGTAGGATCTTTTAGTTTTCTATCGCTTACGCGCGCCCATAAAACAGGATGCATTTCAGCCATATTTGCGCCCCAGCATATGATGGTATCGGTTAGCTCTATATCATCATAACAGCCTGATGGTTCATCTATGCCAAAGGTTTGCATAAAAGCCACCACCGCACTTGCCATACAATGCCTTGCGTTTGGGTCTATGTTATTTGAGCGAAAACCACCTTTTATTAGCTTAACCGCAGCGTAGCCTTCTTGAATGGTGTATTGTCCGCTACCAAAAACGCCTATGCCAGTTGGGCCTTTTTGGGTATAGGCTTTTCTAAATTGCTTTTCCATCTCATCAAAGGCTCTTTTCCAGCTTACTTGAGCAAATTTGCCATTTTTATCAAACTCACCCTTGGAATTTACACGCAAAAGTGGTTTTGTAATCCTATCTTCTCCATACATTATCTTAGCGTTAAAATAGCCTTTAATGCAATTTAAACCGCGATTTACCGGAGCTAGCGGGTCGCCTTTTGTGGCTACAATTTTGCCATTTTTAGTAGCTACCATAATGCCACAACCCGTCCCACAAAACCTACACACAGCCTTGTCCCAGCGCCAATTCGCTTTATCTTGTGGCTGAGCATTTAGCGGGCTAGCAATGCCAGCCACACTACACGCAGCCGCAACTGCTGAGCTTTTTATAAACTCTCGTCTATCCATCTTTTCTCCTTTGCGTAGAAGTTTTATGAGCGTAATTTTAGCCCAAAATTTTATGCTTTTTTAGCCTAAAATTTTAAATATAAAAAAATAATTTATTATTTTAAGATTTATTTAATCGCATTTAACTAAGAATTATAAAGGCTGATATTTCTTAAAAGATGAAATTTCATATATTTTTGTTTTGTTTAAAAATAATTTTTATTTTACAATAAGGCAATTCTTATAAGGCTTATCAATTAAAATTTATAAATTATTTTTTTATATATAAAAATTTTATTAAAATTTTAAAATTTATTTTTAAAATTTGAAAATTTATTTTGGATTATCTTATTTTTTTAATGCGGGTTTTTCCAAGTTTATAAATGCGCGAAGCAGGCGCTAGAAAAAAATGCTCGCCTATAACCTCGCTGGCTTTTTGTTTTGCCCATTTTTCATTAAAGCTAGAATTATGAAAATTTGCGCTACTACTATATGCAAAACCGCCACGAAAATTAGCCAAAAAGGCGTTATACTCGCTATTTTGTGATACTCTAATACAAAGATTATTTGCGTAAATAAAACTAGTTTTTTTAGCCTTGCGGATTAAAATTTTATGTGCTTTTGGCACTCTGGCTAAATTTTTTAAGGCTAAAAATGAATTAGCGGTGATTAAGCATTTTGTGCGCTCATTGCGACCTTTTAGCGCGTTTATGGCTTTGTAATTTTTACTTACAAAGCCTGCTGTGGTGTCGCTTTGGATTAGATAAATTTTATTTTCATCAAAAGCCATCGCGCGTTCTTAATTTAAGCCAAAAACTCTTGTAAGCTTTTAACTTCAAGGGCGGATTTAGTATGCGGGATAGACCAAGCCGCTATTAAGGCTGTGCGAATATTTGTAAAATACGGCAATTTAAAGCGCAATACAGCTTGACGGATTTTATATGTATCACTGCTGCTTGATTTAGTATCGCTAGTATTTACCACAAGCGCGATCTCGCCATTTTTAATTTTATCTTCTATATTTGGGCGTCCTTGGCTGATCTTATAAACTAGCTCGCACTCTATATCTTGGTTTTTAAAATACTTATAAGTCCCGCCAGTAGCTAAAATGCTAAATCCGCATTCAAGCAGTTTTTTGGCTAATTCTACGCCCCTTGCCTTATCATTATCGGCCAAACTTATAAAAACCGCGCCAGAGCTTGGTAATTCATTTTTTGCGCTTAATTGACTTTTGATAAAACTTTTTTCAAAACTATCGCTTATGCCCATTACTTCGCCCGTGCTTTTCATTTCAGGTCCTAGCACAATATCAGCGCCATGCATTTTATCAAATGGGAAAACGCTTTCTTTAACGCATATTTGCCCTTTTGAGCGCGCTGTGTAAATATCGCCCTTTTTTTCAAGCACATTAAACTTATCATAAAATTTTAATGCTTCAAGCAAATCGCCCTTACACATTACCCGCGTGGCTATTTTAGCCAGCGGCATACCAGTAGCCTTGCTTACAAAAGGCACGGTGCGACTTGCGCGCGGATTTACTTCTATTATATAAAGTTCATTTTGAGATACGGCAAATTGTATATTCATCAAGCCAATTACACCCAAACTTATAGCGATTTTTCGCGTGCTTTCTTCTACTAAGATTATCATTTCAGGGCTTAATGAACGCGGTGGCAAAATACTTGCACTATCGCCACTATGAATGCCAGCTTCTTCAATATGCTCCATAATCGCGCCTATATAAACCTCTTTACCATCACTAATTGCATCTACATCAAGCTCAGTGGCATTTTGTAAGAATTTATCAAGTAAAACAGGCGAATTATTACTAACCTCTACGGCTTCGCTCATATATTCAATTAATTCGCTCTCATTATGCACGCGGCGCATAGCTCGCCCACCAAGCACATAGCTAGGACGCACTAGCACAGGATAGCCTATTTTAGACGCTTTGCTTATGGCTTCGCTTTCGCTAATAGCTGTGTCGTTGCTAGGTTGCTTGATGCCTAATTTTGTAATAAACTCGCTAAATTTCTTTCTATCTTCTGCTAAATCAATAGCTCTTGCGCTAGTGCCTATGATTTTGCTTTGAATTAATGAGAGCATTTTAGAAAATCTAAGTGGAGTTTGCCCGCCAAAATGCACTATTACGCCATCTGGGCGTTCTTTTTCTATTAAGGCGCGTAAATGCTCAAAATCAATCGGCTCAAAATACAATTCATCGCTAGTATCATAATCTGTGCTAACAGTTTCAGGGTTGCAATTATACATTATGCTTTTTATGCCTAAATCTTTTAAGGCAAAGCTAGCATGCACGCAACAATAATCAAACTCTATGCCCTGACCTATGCGATTTGGCCCGCCGCCTATTATTAGCACTTTTTTTGTAGTTTTAAGGCTTTTAAACTCAGCTGGTATTTTTACGCCATTATCAACGCTAACGCTTGAATAAAGATAAGGCGTAAGCGCTTCAAACTCGCCAGCACAAGTATCTACTTGAAAATAATCATGCTCTATCTCGTATTTTTTCATAGCATAAAAAACATCATTTTGGCTTAGCTCTAAATTATCATTTTTATTTATTAAAAAAGCTATCATTTTATCGCTAAATCCCATTGTTTTAGCTCGTCTTAAAAGTGCTGGATTATTTAAAATATCCATATTTATGTATTTTTCAAATTCCACTATTTGGCTAATTTCATTTAAAAACCACGGATCGATCTTGCTAAGAGAGTAAATTTCATCTAAACTAAAACCATCTCTAAAAGCTTGTGCTAGATATAAAATTCTTTTTTCATGCCCGCTTCTTAGCCCGCGTTCTAGCTCATTATGGCTAAGCTCTAAATAATCAAACCCACTATATCCGCGCTCTAAACTACAAAGAGCCTTTTGTATGCTTTCTTTAAAAGTGCGCCCTATTGCCATAACCTCGCCCACGCTTTTCATCGCCGTGCCAAGAGTTTGGTTAGTGCCCGGAAATTTTTCAAAAGTAAAGCGCGGGATTTTTGTAACTATATAATCAATCACCGGCTCAAAACTTGCTGGCGTGCCGGTTATATCGTTTTTAATCTCATCTAAACTAAACCCAACTGCTAGCATTGTGGCGACTTTTGCTATTGGATAGCCTGTGGCCTTGCTAGCAAGTGCTGAGCTACGGCTAACGCGCGGATTCATTTCAATTACTGTCATACGCCCATCTTTTGGATTTATGGCAAATTGCACATTGCTTCCGCCAGTATCCACACCTATTTCGCGTAAAATTTTAAAGCTAAAATCGCGCATTCTTTGGTATTCTTTATCGGTTAAACTAAGAGCTGGGGCCACTGTGATGCTATCGCCAGTATGCACGCCCATAGGATCAAAATTTTCAATGGAGCAAACTATAATGCAATTATCATTTTTATCGCGAATTACCTCCATTTCGTATTCTTTCCAGCCTAGCAAACTTTCTTCAATTAAAATTTCATTTATCGGGCTAGCATCTAAGCCAGCCTCAGCAAGCACCTTAAACTCGTCTATATTATACGCCACGCCACTACCAGCACCGCCAAGTGTGTAGCTAGCGCGAATAATTAGCGGAAAACCTATTTCATTTGCTGCGTGCATTGCCTCATCGGCATTATAAGCATAAGTTGATTTTGGCAAATCCATACCGATTTTTTGCATAGATTTTTTAAACTCAACTCTATCTTCGCCTTTTTTAATCGCTTCTGGGTTTGCGCCGATAAACTCCGCCCCGTAAAGCTCGTTTTTTTCATATAACTCCATAGCCACATTTAAAGCTACTTGGCCGCCCATTGTAGGCAAAATGGCGTCAATTTTTTCTTTTTGGATTATGCGCGAAATGCTTTGTGTGGTAATAGGCTCTATATAAGTAGCATCGGCAAAATCAGGATCTGTCATAATAGTGGCTGGATTAGAATTTATAAGCACTACGCGATATCCTAAATCTTTTAGCGTTTTAGCTGCTTGCGTGCCACTATAATCAAACTCACAAGCTTGACCAATCACAATAGGCCCGCTACCAATCAATAAAATATTTTTTATATCAGATCGTTTTGGCATAAATTATCCTTTATTACATAACTTAAAATTTACTAGCCTTACTTGCTAAGCACATACAAAAACTCCGGCACACCCACATTAGAATAAGTTTGAACAGACGCGCTTAAATAAATGGTTTCATCTACAACGCCAGTAATCTTACCCACAGAAATACCGCCAAAAAATATATCATCCAACCCGCTAGTATAAACCTCATCGCCAATTTGTGGCTCTAGCCATTTTGCTATATATTTTATCTCAACGCCCTTGCCAGTGCCTTTTGCCACGCCTGGAATTTTGCGCTCGCCAATATAAACCACAAAGCTACTTTTTGGGTCGTTTTGTAAAATAGCAAGTGGCCTGCCAGTATCGTTTATGACAATCCCAGCCGTTACGCCCTTGTGCATTAGGCCATAAATTTTACTAGCATTATAATCTTTAAAATCTATCCAAATTTTATTACTATCGCCGATTTTTGCATAACTCATAGCGCGCACAAGCTTAGCATAAGGCTTAAACAGCGTTGAATTATTATCTGCTAATAAATCATTAAGCTCATAATCAAATGCCATCAGCAAGGCTGCGCGCTCTTGTAATTCTTCATTTTTTTCTTGTAAAATTTTTATTTGTTCGGCTTGATCGATGTGCTGGGCGATTGTATTTTTAGAATAATCTAAAAAAGAATAAAAAGTCGTTATTACATCATCTGTGCTATCTAAAAAGATTTTTTTTAAGGTATCACTAGCATAAAATGATATTAAAATCACATACGCAAATAATAATAAAAACTTAAACTTTCCCCGCATTAACCACTACCTAAATCGCTTATAAATTTTAATCTCCATTTGCTAAGGTTTGTAAAATAGCTATTTCTTCAAGTGCCTTGCCTGTGCCTTTTGCCACGGCTAAAAGCGGTTCATCAGCCACATAAACAGGCAGTTTAACAATCTCAGCCAAATATTTATCTAGCCCGCGAATCAACGCGCCACCACCAGTTAGCACCACTCCGCTTTTAAATATATCAGCCACGAGATCTGGTGCCATTTTTTCTAGCACAAATTTTAAAGCATCAGCTATTTCTTTAAGTGGTTCTTGAATGGCTTCTCTTATATCTTCGCTACTTAGTTCCATGCTTGAAAGCATACGGCTTATTTGATCGCGTCCTTTTACATTCATTGTTAGTTCTTTTGGTAATTGCACAGCGCACCCAATTTTAATTTTTATCTCTTCGCCTGTGCGCTCGCCGATTATTAAATTATGCTTTTCTTTTACATAATTTACTATGGCAGCGTCTATTTTATCTCCGCCTACGCGAATGCTTTTTGAAATCACCAAACCGCCAAGGCTAGTTACGCCAATCTCAGTCGTTCCGCCACCAATATCTACTACCAAGCTACCTTGTGCCTCCATTACAGGCAAATTAGCCCCAATCGCTGCTGCCATCGGCTCTTCTATTAAAAACACCTCGCGCGCGCCAGCACTTAAAGCGCTTTCTCTTACTGCCTTTCGCTCAACCTGCGTTAGGCCATAAGGCACTGAAATAATAATACGCGGGCGGATAAAACTTTTACGGCGGTGGGTTTTTTCTATAAAATATCTAATCATTTTTTCTGTTATATCAAAATCCGCTATTACTCCATCTTTCATCGGGCGAATTGCTTCTATGCCACTATGGGTTTTGCCGACCATTTCTTTTGCTTCGTGTCCTACTGCTAAAATTTTTTGGCGTCCGTATCTTTCACGCTCGACAGCAACAACGCTTGGCTCATTTATAACTATACCTTTATCTTGAACTAAAACCAGCGTATTAGCAGTGCCTAAATCAATAGCCATATCGCTAGAAAATAAACCTACAATAGTATCTAAAAACATATTCTATCCTTATATAAAAGTGCTTGTGGCTTGCGCCTTAAAAAATATTATTAAAATTTGCTCTTTTTAAAAAAGCATTGATTTTAAGGCTAATTAAAAGCTTTTTAAAATCAATGTTTTGTTAAATAGAGTTAAAATTTCATTTTAAATTATTTAGCTTTAAGCAAAAGTGGCTGGGCTTTTTTATCTACTACTTCTTTTGAGATTATCACATCATAGCCGTTTAGTTCAGGTAAATTAAACATAATATCTGTCATCATCTCTTCCATTATAGAGCGAAGTCCGCGCGCGCCAGTTTTTCGTTTGAGAGCTAAATTTGCCACTTCAAGCTTAGCATCTTCATCAAATTTTAAATTCGCCCCATCAATAGCAAATAGCTTTTGATACTGCCTTAAAAGCGCATTTTTTGGTTCGGTTAAAATTTTAACCATATCATCAGCGCCTATTTGATTTAGCGTTGCTAGCGAATGTAAGCGACCAATCAACTCAGGTATCAAACCAAAATGTACCAAATCATCTGGCTCTACCATATTTAAGATATTTTCGCGCTCTTGTTTGCTTCTTTTTTCTTGCCCAAAACCTAACACATTTTTGCCAATTCTGCGCTCAATTATTTCATCTAAGCCATCAAAAGCCCCACCACAAACAAACAAAATATTAGTAGTGTCTATTTGGATAAAATCTTGATTTGGATGCTTTCTGCCACCATTTGGCGGGATATTTACCACGCTACCTTCTATAATTTTAAGCAAAGCTTGCTGAACGCCCTCGCCACTTACATCTCGCGTAATAGAGCGATTTTCGCCCATTCTAGCGATTTTGTCTATTTCATCGACAAAAACTATCCCCTGCTCTGCTTTTTTTACATCATCGCCAGCTGCGTGATAAAGCTTAGTTAGGATATTTTCTACATCTTCACCCACATAGCCAGCTTCTGTTAGACTTGTAGCATCACAAATTGCAATAGGCACTTTCAAAAAGCGCGCCAAGGTTTGCGCCATTAAGGTTTTGCCGCTACCAGTTGGCCCAATCAATAAAATATTTGATTTAGCAAGTTCTGTATCATCATCTACTAAATTTTTGCGAAATATGCGCTTGTAGTGATTATACACGCCCACGCTAAATACCTTTTTGGCTTGCTCTTGACCTATTACAAAGCTATCAAGCACGCTTTTTAGCATTTTTGGCGTTATGTCGCTATAATCGTATTCATCGTTTTTGTTTTCTTGCTCGCTAATTCTTTCATCACCATGAAAAGCCCCATAAGCAGCGTCTGTGCAATACTCGCAAATAAACGCACTATCGTTGTTATTAGATAAAATTTTTCTATCAGCACTTTCATAATTATGACAAAAACTACATTTTCTAGCCATTTATTTCCTTTTTAAGCGGGATTCCGCGCGTAGTTTTTAAAATAAACTCACACATTTTTAGCACTTGCGGGTTTGGATTTTGCTCCATTAAAGTGCGCGCGTTATCTTTTAAATCGCCTTTAAATAAAAATTTATACGCCTTATTTATTGCTTCAACAATTTCTTTATCAAAACGCCGTCTAAGCCCTACTAAGTTTAGCCCGCGTATATAAGCGCGATTGCCCTCAGCCAAGCAAAACGGCACTATATCTTGGCTAAGTGCTGATGCGCCAGCTATCATACAACCCTCACCAACTTCAACAAACTGATGAATAGGCGTTAGCCCGCCAACTACGACAAAATCGCCAAGTCTTACATGCCCGCCAAGCGTGGCATTATTTGCTAAAATTATATTATCGCCCAAGCGACAATCATGGGCTATGTGGCAATAGGCCATTATAAAAGCATTATCGCCTATTAGCGTGTAGCCATCGCATTCATCGTTTTTATGCGTGCCTGAGTTTATCGTGCAAAACTCCCTTATGCTAGCATTTTTGCCTATTACTACCCCACAACCCTCGCTACTGCTTTTTGCATAGCTTATATCTTGGCAAATATCGCCTATGATGGCGTAGCTATAAATTATGGAATTTTGACCTATTTTTGTGTTGCCGACTATTCTTGCGCCTTGTTTTATGGTGCAATTTTGCTCAATTACGGCATTTTTACCCACAAAGGCATAAGGCTCTATCACGCAACCTTCGCCGATTTTAGCGCCATTTTCTATTATTGCTTGGGGGCTGATTTTCATTGTTAATCTTTATCTACTATCATTGCCGTTAATTTAGCCTCAGCACAAAGCTTGCCATCTACATAAGCCTTGCCAGCTAGCACCCAGACATTACCACGATGTTTTAAGACCATAAGTTCATAATCTAAGCGATCCCCTGGCCTTACTGGCGATCTAAATTTTGCTTCATCAATACTCATAAAATACACGACTTTATTTTCTATATCCATGCTTTCATCGCTTTTAAACGCTAAAACACCGCCAGCTTGTGCCATGCCTTCAATTATCATCACGCCAGGATATATAGGATGGCCTGGAAAATGCCCCATAAAGATATTTTCACCTATGCTTACATTTTTATAAGCTTTTATTAGCTTGCCAGGCTCTAAGCCCACTACTCTATCAATCAATAAAAAAGGAAATCTATGCGGTAAAATCTGCTGTATTTGCGTAATGTCCATAATCACAAGTAGCCTTTAAAAAAATCCCGCAATTTTAGCAAAAAATTTTTAAAATCTACTTACAAAAAGCAAGCCTGCTCTATATTTACGCAATTTTAAGCCAAAGAAAAATTTTAAAATTTAATATTAAAAACTTAATAAAAATTGAGTTTTTTAAGATAAAATCCGCCCTAAAAATTTTAAAGGATGAAAAATGAGAAAATCATGGTGCCATGAGCGCGAAAATGATCCAACCCCAACCCAGCTTTACTACGCTAAAAAGGGCATCATCACGCCAGAAATGGAATTTATAGCCAAAAACGAAATGATAGATGCGAAGTTTTTAATGGAGCAAGTAGCACAAGGTAAATGCATAATCCCAGCAAACATCAACCACACGCATTTAGTGCCTATGGCAATAGGACGCGCTGTGCGAACTAAAATCAACGCAAATATCGGTTCAAGCGCACTTAGCTCCAACCTAGATGAAGAAGTAGAAAAACTTAAAATTTGTCTAAAATACGGAGCCGATACCGTGATGGATTTAAGCACTGGTGGCGATTTAGACGCTATTAGAGAAGCAATTATTAAAAATAGCTTTGTGCCAATTGGCACGGTGCCGATGTATCAAATAATCCACGACATAGGCGATTTAGAAAATCTCACACCAAAAATAATGCTCGAATGCCTTAAAAAACAAGCCCAGCAAGGCGTTAGCTACTTTACAATCCACGCAGGTATGCTTTTAAAATTTATGCCCCTAATGGCAAAACGAAAAATGGGCATAGTAAGTCGTGGTGGCTCTTTAATGGCATCTTGGATGATAAAACATCATAAAGAAAATCCATTTTATGAAGCTTTTGATGAAATTTTAGAAATTTGCGCGCGCTATGATGTAGCTCTTAGCCTTGGCGATAGCTTGCGGCCTGGGTGCTTGGCTGATGCTAGCGATGAAGCGCAAATGAGCGAATTAGCCGTGCTTGGCGAGCTAGGGCGCAGAGCAAGAGCAAAAAATGTTCAAGTAATGATCGAAGGCCCAGGGCATGTGCCATTTAATGAGATAGAATTTAATATGAAAGAAGAGCAACGCCTTTGTGATGACGCGCCATTTTATATTTTAGGCCCATTGCCTACTGATATAGGCGCAGGCTATGATCATATCACAAGTGCCATAGGCGGGACAATGGCGGCATTTCATGGGGCTAGTATGCTTTGTTATGTTACGCCAAAAGAGCATTTAGGCTTGCCAAATGCCCAAGATGTAAGAGATGGAATAATAGCGCATAAAATCGCAGCGCATATCGCAGATATCGCGCTTAAACGCCCGGGTGCGATTGAACGCGATCATAAAATGAGCGATGCAAGGTGGAATTTTAAATGGCAAGAGCAATTTAACTTAGCCTTAGATCCTGATAAAGCAAGGGAATTACACGATGAAAGCTTGCCTGCTGAGGGTTTTAAAGAGGCGAAATTTTGCTCTATGTGCGGGCCAAAATTTTGCGCTTATAAAATCACGCAAGATATAAATGAAAAAAAATAATTTTATAATTTTTATGCTTTTAACAAGAGTATTTAGCGTATAATAAATTTAATTTTAGCCAAAAGTGCGAAGATAAATGAAATATTTGCCAAAAACTTTGAGCTGTGAAATTTTAAAATTTAATAAAAAACGAGCGGTGGCAAACCGCTCATTTTTAACGCTAGCTTGGGGCATTAGCCCACTTACACAAAAGTGAAATTTTAAATAATCTTAGAGCTAAAAATAAAAAAGAACTAAACGAAAAAATGATGATATTTGCGCACAAAAAAACAAAGACAAAGTCCGTGTAAAACCTGCGCCTTATGCGTGGCTAAGCCACATAAGCACGAACGAGGCGATGATACAGCGTGCAAAAGTCGCAAAACGCCTTTTTTAAATTTCTAGCATTATTATAAGGCATTACACCAAATATTCGCCAAGGGTTAAATTCAAAAATTTAAAAAATTTTAATTTTTTAAATTTTTAAATTTTTACGAAATTTTTTTGAATTTTTTAAAATTTTTCAAATTTCGCCCTAAATTTCACACTCAAATTTGCGCGCAAAAATTTCGTGGCTAAAATCCACGCGCTCTAAATTCAGTCTTTCTTTCAAATCACGCATTTTATTTCATTTTACGACTTTTTCAAATTTGATTTCAAAGTCATCTTTTTGCGCTTTGATTTTAGCCAAAAAATTTGTGCCGACATTACCAAAACGCACCAAACCGCTGTGAAAAGGCTGTTTGTCGTAAAAAATGCCCAAATTTCCACAAGGCGCGAAATAAAACAAATCCCCAACCTGCGGCGCATAACCGCTCAAACCGCTAGTGTTTAGGCGTTTTTTTAGCTCGTGGCTAATTTTTTCTTTACCCACATAATCGCTAAATTTTAAATTCAAGGGCAAAAGCTCGTAAAAATCACGCGTGGCGGGGTTGTTTTCAAGCTGGGCAATGGTTTTTTCATCGTTTAATGAAAGCTGAATTTGCATTTTTTCTCCCTTATCTGCTCCAAAGGCGCAAAGCGCAAGCACCACGCCCAAAATGACACAAATTTTTTTCATTTTCGCTCCTAAATTTAAGCCTTTGGTATAGCTCCAAGTGCGTTTAAAACGCGTGGATAGCCTATGTAAGGCACAAGCGCGGTGAGCGTGGCGATGAGCCTTGCTCTGTCGTTTCCTATGTTGAAATTGCCTTGTATGTGCGCTTTTACCTGTGCGTCCGCTCCGCCCAAACTTGCCACAAAGACAAAGGTTAAAAGCTCGCGAAAACGCAAATCAAGCCCCTCGCGCGTGTAAAAATCCCCAAAGCAATGCCCGCTCAAAAAGGTGCGTATGTGCTTTTCATCAGCTGGCGCGGCGGCGTTGCCCTTGTCTATGGCTTCGCCAAAAAGTGCGCGTTGGGTTTCAAGCCCTTTTTGCACGCGATTTTGCCTTATTGTCGTGCTTTGAGCTGGCAAAGGCAAGGCGATTTGGTGCTTTTTAAACACTTCATTTGTCGCCAAAATAAACTCCAAAGCCTTTCCCATACCCACATAAGGCGTGGCTTGATAGCAAATTTCCTTTACCTGCACGGGCAAAACGCCAGCGTTTAGGGCAGCTTCAAGCATATTTTTGTATTCGCTTGCGCCCTGCGTGGCGATGAGCGCACCAAGTGTGAGCATCAAACGCTCTTTTTCGTCTAAATTTGTATGCGCTAGCACCTCATCAAAAGCGAAATTCGCATAAGCCTCGAAAAATTCTTTGTCATTTTGCGCCAGCTCGCCGCGTGCAAAATCTGCGCCAAAATAACGCTCTAAATTTTGCCTTGCTGTGTTTGTTAGGTTCATCGTCTCTCCTTTGTTTGAATTTAGGTTGTTTTGATTTGGATTGTAAGCCTTTGAGCCGCTTTTTTCATCGTTTTTACAAGCGTTTAAATTTATGCTTGTAAATACTGAAAGCGTGGCTAAACTCGCCATTTTCGCGCTCGTTTTGATGAATTTGCGGCGTGAGTTTTGGCAAGTGTTTTGAATTTCGCTTTGAAAATCGCCGCGAAATTCGCTCGCATTTTGAAATTCACGCTCAAATTCACGCCGAATTTTGTTTTGCTTGCTCATTGTCGCGCCTTTCATTGAGCTTTTTTAAGGGCTTCTTTATACTCTTTGTCGCTTACCTTGTCAAGCCACACGACATTTTGCCCGTCCTTAACGCCTGCAAGTGCGATATGTGCGCCACTTTGCTTGTCTGTCGCTCCGTGAAAGTGCTTTAAATCAGGCGGACAAAGCACGGTGTCGCCCTTGTGCGCTAGCTGCACCACGCCTTGCTCGGTAGCTGTGATGATAACGCCATCCGTTACGATGAGCGTTTGCCCCGCTGGGTGCGTGTGCCAAGCCGTGCGTGCGCCCTTGCTAAACTCTACCAAAGCCCCGCCAAAAGGGCGATAAGGCGCATTTTGAAACAGATAAGACACCTTCACCTTGCCCGTGAAAAACTGCTCGTTGTTCTCAAAGCCCCCAAGCGAGCCAGCTTTTACTAGCTCTTGTGAGCTTGTCGCATTTTTTAAATCAGTCGCATTTGCCATAACAAAACCCCCTAAAATAGCCACTAATGCTAGATTTTTCATCTTTTTCATCTTTGCCTCCTAGCTCAAAGTTTTCATATCGATGACGAAACGGAAATTCGCCTTGCCTTGCGCGACTTTTTGATACGCACTATCAAGCTCGTTTATGGGGATAAGCTCGATTTCGGGGTAAATGTTGTGCTTTACGCTAAAATCAAGCATTTCTTGGGTTTCTTTTATGCCGCCGATGAGTGAGCTATAAATTTTGCGGCGAAAGTTCCAAATCATCGCATTTGCGTTTAAATTTGGATTGTCTTTTGGTGCGGGCAAGCCAACAATAGCCATTTCGCCATACATTTTAAGCATTTTTTGATAGGCGTTTATGTCGTAGTGATAAGGTATGGTTGAGATGATAAAATCAAATTCGTTTTTAATCTCATCAAATTCCTTGCTGCCTACCTTGACAAAGCGTTTTGCGCCAAGTTTTAGCACGGCTTCTTTTTTATCTACTATGTCAAAGCCTGTTACTTCTGCGCCCAAAGCTACCATATACTTAACCGCCATATGTCCCAAGCCGCCCACGCCCGCAACCGCGACTTTTTGCCCTTTTTTAACCTTGCTAAACATTATAGGCGAGTAAGTCGTAATGCCAGCACATAAAAGTGGCGCAACCTTTTGAATTTGTGCGCCTTTTGGCACTTTGATGGCGAAATTTTCGCTTACTACATAGTTGTTTGAGTAGCCTCCATAGGTGTTTTCGCCGCCGTGAAAGTGGTCTGTGCTGTTGTAGGTAAAGACTGTTTTAGCATTTGTGCAAAACTGCTCTTCGCTACGCTTGCACGCTTCGCACTTGCCGCAAGAATTTACCATACAACCTATGCCAGCGTAATCGCCCACTTTAAATTTACTCACCTTTTTACCCACAGCAACCACTCGTCCAGCGATTTCGTGTCCGGGAACGATAGGATAAATAGGCTCGTGATGGTCGCCTGCTACTGAATGCAAGTCGCTATGGCAAATGCCAGCATACAAAATCTCAATGAGAATGTCCTTTTCGCCAAGTGCGTGGCGTGTAAAGCTGTAAGGCTTGAATTTAAAATCCTTGCCAAAAGCCGCATAACCCTTGCTTTGAATGCGTGAGCCGTTTTTAGCTTGCATTATGGCTTCGTTTGTGCCAACGACTGAGTTTGTGCTGTTTGCGCCTGAATTTTTTGTCAAATTCGAATTTGAATTCGCGCCTGTGTTTTGCGCAAAAGCACCTAGTGGCAAACTCGCTACTGCGCCTAATGCCACGCCTAATTTTGCCGAATTTGCGATAAAATCGCGCCTTGATGATGAATTTTTCATCACTGCTCCTTTGTAAAATAAAATTTATAAAGTTTTGCGTGACAAAGGCTTGCTAAACTCGCCTTGCGTTTATAAAGCCTTATTAAACTAGCCTTGTGTTTGGAAGCCTTGCAAACTAACCTTTTGCTTGTAAAGCCTGAGTTTAAAGGCTTTTGCCACACTATTTTTAACTTTATCTTTCAACATTATAAAGCATTACACCAAGTGTTTGTCAAGGGGAAAATTTTAAAATTTACAAAAAAATTTAAAATTTTTAAATTTGTGTGAAATTTTTTGATTTTTTGAGTGTTTGTCAAAAAGCTGATGAATTTTTAAATGCCAAGAATTGAGCCAAATTTGTTTTTTGCGTCTTGTATCTCGTAGCAAAATGGCTTCTCGCCCATAGCAGCGCCAAAGTTGCCATACGCTCCAAGCGAAAGCGTGCTTTTTTCGCTAAAATTCGCCGCATTTAGGGCATTTACGCAGGCTAAAAGCAAGATTATAAATAAGCATTTTTTCATCATCAACCTTTAAATTTTACATTCAGCATTATAACAAATTTTACAAATTTTCACAAAAAATTTAAAATTTGAGTAAATTCAAGCCAAAGGCTTGCAAGGCAAAGCACGGCAATGAGTTTGAATTCTTTGACTTTGCGAGCGATGAAAAGATTTTAGAGCAGGCAAAAGCGGACTTGTCAAAGGATTAAGTTATTTTCTCATATTTCTTACCCAAAAACACGCCCAAAAGCCCCCACACAAAGCTCACAAAAGCTCCCACGCCAAGCACGAGCGTGATACTCACGCTTGCAAGCAGGCTTTCAAACTGCGCCCAAAGCGCGTCTCCGCCGCGGTAAATTACCGTGTCGATGAAACTTTTGACTTTGTATTTTTCATCGCTTGAAAGTGGCACAAAGAGCATTTCGCGCCCGGGTTTTACGAGTGCATACTCACCCACGCGCCGCACGCTCATCACCACAGCCAAAGGCAAAAACGCAGGGTGCGTAAAGATAAGCACCACAAAGCCCGCGCATATCACAAAGCCAAGCACGCCAAGCAACGCCGTGAGTTTAAAAAACTGAGCGATTTTAGCGGTGAGAAAGATTTGTATGATGAGGGCTGAAATTTGCACGACTAAATCAATGTTTGCAAAGGCAGCCATACGCGCTTCTCGCGTGGCAAAGGCTTCGCGGACTATGCGCGCTTGCTCCATATATAAAAAAGTCGAAACGCTCGTAAGCAGCAGCACAAAGGCGCACAAAGCCAGCAAATACGGGCTTTTAGCGATGAGTGTAAAGCCTATGAAAGGGTTTTTCGCGCCTATGGTTTTGTCAAAGCGTGCTAAATTCACGCTATTTTCGAGCTTGCCCAGCTCTTTTATCATCAAATTTTTAAGCACCACACCAAGCAGCAAAAGCACCACAGAGGCAAAGACTAAGTTGCTAGCACCGATTAAATTTGCAAAAATTTTTACACTGCTTGCGCCCGCTATGCTGCCAAGACTTGCGCCCGCTGCGATGATACCAAAGAGCCTTTGGCTGGCTTCTTTGCTGAAAATGTCCGCTATCAAACTCCACGCCGATGAGAACGCAAAGAGGTTGAAAATGCTTACCCACACATAAAATGCGCGCGCAAGCCACACAAACTCCACGCTTTTCGTCTCAAAGGCGTTCATCGCCACGAAAAAGCCGATGAGATTAAGCGCGAAAAAAACAAAGACAAAGTCCGTATAAAACCTGCGCCTTATGCGCGTGCTAAGCCACATAAGCACGAGCGAGGCGATGATACAGCTTGCAAAAGTCGCCAAAAATAGCCATTTTAACTCATCTTTGCCGCCTTCAAGCCCCAAAGCATCGCGCATAGGACGAAGCAAGGCATAAGAGCTAAAAAGCACGAAAATAAAGCCAAAAGAAAGTGCTAAAAGCCTGAATTCGCCTTGCTTTAAGCTCAAAAGTTTGCCAAAAAATAAATGCATTTGTCTCATCGCTAAGCCTTGTCGTGGCGTTTTGTTTGAATTTTTGCCTAAATTTTAGCTTAAATCAAGCTTGATTTCTTGCAAAATTCGCAAAACGCCTTTTGTAAATTTTTAGCATTATTATAAAGCATTACACCAAGTGTTTGTCAAGTGGAAAATGTAAAAATTTATAAATTTCGCTCAAAAATTCGCGCAAGGTAAGCAAAGATTTACCCAAAACAAGCGCGAAAATCACACAAACGCAAATTTAGCGACAATTTAATCTCGCGTAAATAAGGCTTACCAGCAAGATGATGGCAACCCAAATGCCAAATTCAGCCTTTAAACCAAAGTTTGACACCATAGGCGTGGTGATGATGGGGCTGATGAACTGCCCCAAAAAAACGCAGCTTGCCAAGCCCCCGTAAGCCCTTGCGCGCACGCTTTGCGGGGCTTTTTGGAAAAGATAAGCGGAGTTGTTTGTAACGATAAGCCCGCCCACAGCCCCAAATATCGCTAAACTCACTATCGCCACGATGAAATCATCGACTAAAAACACAAGCAAAAAACCAAAGGCTTGCAAGGCAAAGCCCAGCACATAAATTTGCTTAATGGATAAAAATTTCACAATGTCCTTGTAAAGATACGCCACCACAGCGTGCGAAAGCGTGGTGCTAGCCATCGCAAAGCCGATGAATTTGGGATTTAGCCCAAGCGTGTCTTCTATGTAGTGCGGAAACTGCACGGCTGCAAGGTAAAAAATCATCACCACAAAAAAGCCCGCAAAATAAATGCTAGCATAATCCTTATAAAACACCTTTTTATCGGTATTTGCGGCGTTTTGAGTGGCTTTGTTTTTCGCAGCTCGTGGCTCAAAAAGATAAAAAAGGCAAAACACAAAGACAAAAAGCCCGCTCGCATAGACATAAAAGGCATAACGCCACGAAAAGCTCGTAAGATAGCCAGCGATGATGGTAAGAACCGCCCCGCCAAGCGCCATCACAAAGCCTTGTAAGCTCAAAGCCCTATCGCGCCGCCCTTCGCCCACAGCGTAGTAGTCGCCAAGCAAGGCGTTTGCGCCTGTGGTGATGAAAGCACTTGCTATGCCAAAGGCGCAGCGGCTTAAAAGCAGGGTGTAAATGTCAGCGCACCACGCTCCGCTAACGCCCGCAAATATCCATAAAATCATCGCTGGATAAAGGAATTTGAGTTTGCCAAATTTATCCATAAGCGCGCCCGCAATGGGCGAAAAAAATATCATAAAAAGTGCGGGGATAGTAAGCGTTAGCCCCGTGAGTAGCTCTATGTGCGGCGTGGTGCTAAACTCTTTTGCGATGCCGGGCAAGGCGGGCGAAACCAGCACAGAACCTAAAATCGTCATCATCGCCGCGCCAAAAAGGGCGAGTTTGAAACGCACGCGCTCGGTTAGGGCGATGATTTTGCTGTCTAACTTGCTGTAAGGCACTTTTTTCCTTTGTGTGAATTTAATGTCGCTTAAATTTTACACTCATTTTGTTTTAGCTTCGTAAAAACCTAGCGATTTTGCCTTTATCAAGCGCGTTAAATGCTGAATTTGTCGCTATTTTTGCTTCGTTTTGAGCGCGTAAATTTGGGGCTATTTTTTCATAGTCCTTAAATTCATAGTCCAAAATTTTAGCGATTTTTGCGCCTTTTGCAAGGCTTTTTACGCTCTTTACGCTCGCTCCAAGCCCGTAACCTGCGTTTGTGATGATGAGATAAAGCTCTTTTGAGCTTAAATTTACGCTACTTAAAAAACTTTTCATCGGCGCGCACAAGTCCATACCCCAAAGCGGTGCGGCGATGAAAACGCGCTCATAGCCCTTTAAATCAAGCTCAAAGGGCTTTAAAGGCGGCAAAATGCCTTGTTCTCTTTGCTTGCTAGCAAGGGCAACACAGCTTTGATAGTCCTGCGGGTAGGCTTGCTGCGTTTGAATTTGTAGCAAATCCCCGCCGATTAAACCTTGCATATAGTGCGCTAAAATGTGCGTGTTTAGGGTGCGCGTGTAATACACAAAAAGATTGCGCCCGCGCAAAATGCTTGCATTGCCAAAGGCAAAGCTTGTCAAAGTCCCTAAACAAAGCCCTAAAAACGCACGGCGATTAAAATTCGTGCTTAAATTTGCTGACATTTTTGCTCCTTTGTTTTGAATTTTGCTTTTAAATTTGCCTTAAAAGGCGTTAAAAAGCTAAATTTAACGCCTTTTTCGCTTTTATCACTCAAATTCTTTCTCAAATTTAAGGCTCACGCCTTGTAATTTGCTAGCCATTTTATGCGCTCAGGGTCGCGATGGTCGATAAAAAGCGTTTTGTTAGTATCAAGCGTGGCGATTTTTGCCTTATCATCAGCACTTAACGCGAAGTCAAACACGGCGAAATTCTCACGCATTCGCTCTATGCTCGTGGTTTTTGGTATAACGATAACATTTCGTTCAATGAGCCAGCGTAAAATCACTTGTGCTGGGGTTTTGCCATACTTTTTACCGATTTGGCTTAAAAGCTCGTTTTTGAAAATGCCATTTTGCCCCTCCGCAAAGCTCGCCCAGCTTTGCACGGTTATACTTAAATCGTTGTTGATTTTTTGCTCACCAACCTTTTGAAAAAATGGGTGCAGCTCGATTTGATTGACAGCGGGCTTTATGTCATTAAAGGCGCAAAAATCCGTGATTTTATCCGCATAAAAGTTGCTCACGCCGATAGCGCGGATTTTGCCCTCTTTATAAAGCTTGCTCATCGCTCGCCACGCGCCATAAGTGTCGTTGTAAGGCTGATGAATCACATAAAGGTCTATGTAGTCAAGCCCTAGCTTTTTAAGGCTCGTCTCAAACGCCTTAAATGCGTCCTTTTCGTTGGTGTGGCTTATCCAAAGTTTGGTTTCGATGAAAAGCTCATCTCGTTTAATGCCCCCTTTCATCGCGCTTTTAAGAGCCTCGCCTATGGCTTGCTCGTTTGCGTAGGCTTGCGCCGTGTCGATTAGGCGGTAACCCACGCTCAAAGCGTCCTCCACGCACCTTTGCGCCTCGCTGTTTGGGATTTGGTAAGTTCCATAGCCTAAAATAGGCATTTTCACGCCGTTGTTGAGTGTAGTGTAAAGCATTTTCGCTCCTTTGTTTGAATGTGTGGTGTTTTTACTCGCCACCGAGTTTGAATTTGCGCCGTTTGCGCCTGAATTTTTTGTCAAATTCGAATTTGAATTCGTGCTTGAATTTTTAGCCAAACTTAAATTCGTGCCCGAGTTTGCCAACAATGGCGAAACGCTCGCCATTGCACCTAATGCCACGCTTGCAAGCGCAAATTTGCCCGAATTTTTGACAAAATCACGCCGCTTTGCGTTTTGAATTTGCTTTGTATCTTGCAAAGCACAAATTTCACTCACGCTTTTAAGGGCGTTTTTGCTGTGAAATTCACTTGTGTCGTTCATTTTTGCTCCTTTGTGTTAATTAACAAACGCCCATCTCATCGCCTTGCGGGCTTGTTTATGCCAAAACTTTCTTTCAAGCCAAAGTCTTTTTCAAGGCAAAGGCGTATCACAAGGTGCGCTATGCTTTTGCGTGAAATGAACGCGTCAGGGTTTTTAAACGCTTCACCCTTGCGCGTTAGCTCGTAGTCTATTTCATCGGCGTTTGAAAACCATTGCGGACGAATTATCGTATAGTCAAGCCCGCTTGCTTCGATGAGTCTTATAGGCTCGGCGTGGCGTGAGCGGTGTGAGACATTTTCGCTATCATAAACACCATAACTTCCTATCCAAATCAGCCTTTTTAGCCCCGTTTCTTTCATCGCTTGTATGATTGCCTCCGCCATTTTGGGCAAGTCGCCCGCTAAATTCGCATACACGACATTTACGCCACTCATCGCGTTTTTAAGGGCGTTAATGTCCCTTGCATCGCCCTCGATGAGTTGCACTCTTTGCGGATTTTGCCTTGCTACTTTTCCCAAACGCTTTGAGTCTCGCAAGAAAAGTTTTAAATTTGCGTTCGTGCTTTGTAAAAAGCCATCTGTGGCGACTTTTGCCACGCCGCCATTTGCGCCGATGATGAGAATTTGCATATTTGCTCCTTTGTTTTTGTTGAATTTGACAAATTCATCTTTGTCCCAGCTTGTCGCATTTGCACTTAAAGCAAAGGCAAGGACAAGCATTTTAAAAGCATTTTTTAAGCTCATTTTTGCTCCTTTGTTTGAATTTAAAATTTTTATAAATTCTTTTAAGCATTATAAAGCATTACACCAAGTGTTTGTCAAGGGGAAAAATTTTAAAATTTGCAAAAAAAATTTTTAAAATTTTTAAATTTGTATGAAATTTTTTGAATTTCTTAAAAAATTCGGCATAAAATTTAAATTTTGTGAATTTTTGCGTTGCTTAAAAAAACTTGTTGTGTTTTTTATAAAATTGTGATTTTTTGAGTGTTTGCTAAAAAATTGATGAATTTTTAAATACCAAGAATTGAGCCAAATTTGTTTTTTACGCCTTACCTTGTGGCTTTCATATTGCCTGACAAGATTTGCGTGCTACGCCGTCTTTGGTTTTTGCAAAAACGGCGTGGCGAATTCAGCTTTTACCCTTGAATTTTGGAAGTTTTTTGTAGTAAAATTTGCTGTTTTTATCGAAAATGTCCTCGCCCAAAGCCTCCATTTCCTCGTAAAGTTCGATTTTAAATTTTACCTTTTCAAGTGAGTTTTGTAGGGTTTTTAAGTGCTGTTCGATTTTGCTTTGCTGGCGTTGCAAAAGCCTTTTGCGCTCGTTAGCCGTGTCCTTGCCTTGCGAAAAAAGATAAAGATAGCGGCGAATGTCTTCTATACTCATATCCAAACTCCGCAAACACTCTATCCACTGCGCCCACTCGACATCACTTTGCGCAAAATAGCGCGTGCCGTGTTCGTTTAGCTCAGTAAATGGAAAAAGCCCCTTGCTCGCCCAAAAGCGCAGTGTGCGCGATGAAATGCCCGTTTGCCTTTCTACATCGATGATAGTGTAGCTCATTTGTGTCCTTTCTGTCGCCTTTTGCGCGTAAATTTACACGCAAAAGGTGTTTGGTTTTGTCCGCTCAAAGCCTTAAAATTTCGACTTTTTTATGTCGATGACATAGCGGAATTTCGCCTTGCCTGTGGTGAGTTTTTCGTAGGCTTCGTCTATTTTGCCCGCTGTGATGATTTCAGTTTCTGGGTAAATGCCGTGAGCTAGCGAAAAGTCAAGCATTTCTTGCGTTTCTTTCATACCGCCGATGATAGAGCCATACACGCGGCGGTGTCCTGCAAAAACAAGCGAGTTTATCGCGATTTGTGGCATCACCTCAGCGGGCGGAAGCCCCACTACGCAAAACTCTCCGCCATAACCAAGCAGCCGCACATAGTCCATAGGTTCGTATGCGGTTGGGATTGTGGAGATGATTAAGTCAAAGCGTTCTTTTACTTCGCTCAGTTTGTCTGTGGTGTAAAGTGCCTTGACGCCAAGTTTTAAGGCGTCTTGCTCTTTGTTTTTGTTGCGCGCAAAAACGAAAACCTCAGCGCCCATTTTCAGTGCGTATTTTACCGCCATCACCCCAAGCCCGCCAAAGCCCGCAACGCCTACCTTTTTGCCCGCACTCACCTTGCTAAATTTAAGCGGCGAATAAGTCGTAATGCCCGCGCACAAAAGTGGCGCCACCTTGTCAAGCGGGGCGTTTTGCGGCACGGTTACGGCAAAGTCCTCGCTTACAACAAGGTTGTCGCTGTAACCGCCGTAAGTTGGCTCGCCCCCGTGGAAGCAGTCCTTGCAGTTGTAGGTGTAAATGGTGTTTTGGCAAAACTGCTCGTTGCTTGCCTTGCACGCCTCGCACTCGCCGCACGAATTTACCATACAACCAACGCCCGCATAATCGCCCACTTTGAATTTGCTCACCTTGCTCCCTACGGCGATGACGCGCCCTGCGATTTCGTGTCCTGGCACCATAGGGTAAATGCCCTCGCCCCACTCGCTTCTTGCGTTGTGAATGTCGCTGTGGCAAATGCCCGCAAACAAAATCTCCATCAAAATGTCGCGCTCGCCAAGTGCGTGGCGTGTGAATTTGTATGGCGTAAATTTGGCGTTTTTATCCGCCACCGCGTAGCCTTTTGCGGTGATTTTTGCGCCACTAATTGCCTGTGAAATATACTCTTGCATAAAATGCTCCTTTGTGTGAAAATGCGTAAATCAAATTTGGTTTTGACATTATAAAACATTACACCTAGTGTTTGTCAAGGGAAAATTTTAATGCGCGCGTTTTTAGTAAAAATAAAACTTAAAATTTTAAAGAAAAGCTAATGAAATAATGCTAAGTAGTAAAGAATTTAAAGTGAAATTTTAACCCTAACCAAAATTTAGGTTAGGGCAATTTAGATTAAGCTATGGCTTGATTAAGCATCCAAAGCATTTTTTCTAATTGGGCGACTTTATCTTGTGCAAGATTTGAGGTTGTGGTGTCGCCATCTTTTTGAGCTATTTCATCAAGCTTTTTAAACTCAGCTAGTAAATACTCATAAGCCTTTTTTACATTTTTAAGCACGGCTTCTGGTTTATAATCGCCTTTTGCTTCAACTGGTGCTGATTTGCCAGCTTTTACTATATCATCGATATCATTTAAGGCTTTACCGCCGATTTGTAATGCGCGCTCTGCCATTTCATCAAACAATTCGCCCATTTCTTCATAAGCTTTTTGTGTGTATTCATGTACTGCAAAAAACTGCAAACCTTTTACATTCCAATGATAATCATGAAAAGCTATATAAAATGCGTGAGCTTCGCCTTGAAGTTTGTTTAGTTGAGTTACAACTGATTTCATTTTTTCTCCTTTAATTAAAATTTCAAAATGATACTCCATTTGCCTTTAATATTTTATAAATATTGTGAAAATAAAATAGCATTTTCTTTTGTTAGGCAAGGTATATTTTTTATTACCGGATACACCAGCAAGCACTCTTTACAAAAGTAATTTTTGTGTTTTAAAATCAAGCTTTCGTGACATACCGGACAAGCAAAACTAGGCTCGCTATTAAAATTTTCTTGCTGATTTTTTTCTATTATCATTATTGCTGATTGATTTGAAAATGTGCCGATTGGATATAAATCATACTTAATAATTTTGCCCCCCCCAAAGCTTTTTAGCAAATTTTGAGCAGTATTTTTTAAGTTAGTAATGTATTTGTGCTTTTTTATATTTGCCTTTGTTTTGGCATTGCCAAGCTCGTAACTAGGCTCAATAAGTATTAAGTATTTTTTTGTGATTCTATATAATTCCTTGATGATATTTTCAAGTTCGTTTGTATTTGGTTCTAATGCATGACATGTATAAATTACATCAAAGCAATTATCCTTAAAAGGCGTTTTTAAAAGATTAGCCACGAATAATTCACAATTTTTATTATGCTTTTTACAAAATTTCTTAGCTTGCTTGATCCTCGATGGAGCCAAATCAAAACCATAAATTTTTGCATTTTTATTTTCTAATTTATCCATAAGTGGGCTTAATGTTGTTGCTTCGCCCACGCCTGCTTCTAAGATGTTTTCATATTTGAGGGCGTTTATTTCATCTGCTAAATAACTTACATATTTATCAATAAAATCTTGTGCTAGTAGCTGCGTTTGCTTGCCGTTTATATGATAATTGTTTGATTTTTTATTTGCTTGGTAACTTTTAATATACGAACCTGCTTGTAAATCATAAGATGCTAAAATGGCATTAATTGAGTTGTTATCTGTGTTGTTAGTTTTTCTAAAATACTCCATAATATTTACATTTTGATTATATAAATCCTTTAAACTCATCTTTTGTCCTTAAAAATTATTTTGCTCTAAATTTTGTCTTAATAGCAATTTTGCTAGCTCTACGCCTGGCTGGTTGTAGGTATTTATGCCAAGCATCAAACCAGTTGCGCTAGTAAGCAATTCATAATAATACACCAAATACCCGCTATGCCACGCATCTAAGCTATCAAGCCTAATCTCATCTACGCTAATATTTTCGCTTTTTAAAGCCTGCATTGTCGCGCGAGCTTGCGCATTTAGCACGCTTGCGATCTCTAAATCATTTGTAAAATCACAGCTTTGTAAGCCATCTAGGCTAAGGTTGCTTAATTTTAAATTTTGATCTTCGTGCTTTTTGGCTGTTATGAAAGTAACGGTTTTATCCTTAGCGCCCTCCATTATAAGCTGTAAAAACGAATGTTGGTCTTTTGAGCCAATCAAGCCCACAGGCGTTAGCCCAACGCGCTTATAACCGCGTTTTTTGCCCAAACTCTCAGCCCAAAGCTGCACAAACCAATCATTAAAACTAGCCAAGCGACTAGAATAACTAAAAAGCACATTTATTTTAGCCGTTTCATGGCGCGCGTAATGATAGGCTTTTTGTAAAATCGTATCATCATCGCCACCAAGATGCTGAGCCTTACAAGCCATCGCGCCATTTAAAATTTCACTAACATCCACCCCGCTAAGCCCAAGCGGCACAAGCCCAACAGCAGATAGCACACTAAAACGCCCGCCTACATTTTTTGGTATGTTAAAAACGCGGATATTTCGTGCTTTTGCGTAAATTTCAAGTGGGCTATTTGGATCGCTTATTATTATAAAATTTTCAAAATTTACTATTTTAAAACGCTCTAAAATGCATTTAAAAATACTAATTGTCTCAATCGTGGTGCCTGATTTACTTGAAATAATGAATATAGTATCATCTAAGCTAATTTTATTTAAATTAGAAGCTATTAAAAAAGGATCTAAATTATCAAAAAATATAAGATTTTTTTGGCCATGAGCAAGCATTTCATAAATAGCCTTTACTCCAAGAGAACTACCGCCAACGCCGACTAATGCGATGTTTTTAAAATTTGGCAAAGATTTTTTTAACTTGCTTATTTGCTCTATTATGCCATTTGAAAGAGCTGGTAAATCATAATAGCCAACCAGTTCTTTTTCATCATTCATTCGCCTTGCAAAAGACGCTATATGCTCGCTTTGGGCGAGCTTAAAATGTAAAATATTATCAACCAAAATTTACCTTAAAAAAAATGCAAAAGTATAGCATAGCTTTAAAATTTTACAAAAAATTTTAAAATATACTATTTTAATTTATATTGACAAACTCTAAAATATCCGTTATAATCCGCCACACTTAATGAATATATATTTATTAAGTATATCTTAAACCAAGGAGCAAAAATGGCTACTTTAACATCTTGTACTAGATTAGATCCAATCGATAAGGCAGGGCTTGAAGCCCTTAAAAAAGCAGGTATAGCAAACCCTGATGTGATAAAAACCCTTAAATGTCGCACAGTAGCTGCTGGCAAGTTTCGCCACGAAAACTACATCCGCAACCTGCCAGCTTATATAGTAGATGAACCGCCTGTGCTTTTAGGCGATGATACTGCGCCAAATCCTAGCGAGGCTGTGCTAGCAGCACTTGGTAGCTGCGTGGCTGTGGGCATTCATGCAAATGCCATAGATAAAGATATAGTAATTACCAAACTTGAATTAGAGCTTGAAGGCGATTTAAATATCACTGCTGTTTGGGGAACGGGAGATTTAGATGAAAATAAACCACTAGGCTTTACAGATGTGCGCATAAAAGTGGATTTACAAACAAACAAAGACAAAGCCACAAATGACGAACTAATCGCGCATGCTATTAAGTATTCGCCAGTAGCAAACACCCTGCTTCGCAAGGTAAATGTAGAAATAAAATAAGGATAACAAATGCAAACCCTACAAAAACTAGTCCAAAAAATAGATAAACAAGGCTATTATCCAAAAGAGCAAATACAAGCCCTAGCAAATGATGGATTTTTCGCTGTCTTAGAGCAAAGAAGCGATATTTTTAAAGCCATAGAAAATATAAGTAAAATTTCAAATATTTGCGGGACGACTGGTTTTTGTATGTGGTGTCAATTTGCTTTAATTTGGTATGTTTTAAACACTAAAAACTTAGAACTAAAAGCTAGGCTCTTGCCAAAGCTTAAAAGTGGCGAAATTCTTGGCGGGACGGCATTAAGCAATCCTATGAAAAACTTTGCTGGTATTGAAAAAAATCACCTAAAAGCCAAAAAAGTTCAAGGCGGATACATAATAAACGGCACCCTGCCTTGGGTTTCAAATATCGAGCAAAACTCAGCTTTTGGAGCCATTGCTTTATTACCTGATGAAAAACCTGTAATGGGCGTGATATTTTGCGATGAAAGCGTAAAACTAAGCTCACACATAAAATACGCCACGCTTGAAGGCTCGGCTACTAAAACCATAGCTTTAAAGGATTATTTTTTAAAAGATAGCGATGTTTTAGGCGGTGATGATATTTATGAGTATTTAATAAAAATCACGCCAGGATTTATCTTGCTTCAAGCTGGCATCGCAGCTGGCATAATAAATCAAAGCCTAGAATGCATACAAAAATCACAATTAACACACGCTCATATAAATGAGTTTTTGCCGTATGATTATGAGAGTTTAAAGGCTGAGTTTTCTAAGCTTTTAGAGCTGACAAAAGATGCTAGCAAAAACATTGAAAACCCAGATCCAAAAAGCATTTTAACCCTAAGGCTCAATGCTTCGCTTTTAACGCAAAAAATCACCGCAGCGGCCGTGCTTTTTAGCGGAACGATGGGATATTTAGCCGATGCAAAACCACAAAGATTACAAAGAGAAGGAAATTTTGTCTTAATCGTAACGCCAAGCATTAAACATATTTTAAAAGAATTAAAAAACATAGAAAATGGCGATGGTTGCATAAATAAATGGAAAAGGAAAATCGCATGAACAGAAGAAATGCTTTATTATTTTTGGCTGGTTTTATGGCATTTTACGCTAGCAAAACCCTAGCCAAACAAAACTCAAATTTTAAAATTCCTATAAAAATCGGCTTTTTGCCTATAAGCGATCATTTAATAATCATCGCAAAAGAGCTTTTTGTAAGCCAAAATTACGAGCTTGTAGGCGTGAAATTTTCAAACTGGGCTGATATTAGCGAGGCATTAAGAGCTGGCGCGATTGATGGGGCGTTTTTGCTAGCTCCGCTTGGGCTAAATCTAAAAGCTAGTGGCGTAAATATCAAAGCTGTTTTAAGCGCGCATAAAAACGGCTCAGCGCTTGTGGTTAATAAAAATATAAATAATATAAATGATTTAAGCGGCAAAAAAATCGCCGTCCCGTCAAGATTTAGCATGCATTATTTTTTGCTAGATAAGCTCTTAAATGATAATAAAATTAGCGCACAAATCATTGATATGGCACCGCCTGAAATGCCTTTTGCGCTTGCAAGCAAGCAAATAGATGCTTATATCGTAGCAGAGCCTTTTGGGCAAATTGGCGTAAAATTAGGCGCAAAAAATTTGCTTTTTAGCAAAGAAATAAAGCCAAATCATATTTGTTGTGTTTTAAATTTTAAAGATGAAATTTTAAACTTGCCAAATTTTAATGAAATTTTAAATGCCTTTAAAAACGCAGCCACTTTCATAGAGCAAAACACAAAAGAAAGCGCGATTTTAGGCAATAAAATAATGGCTCAAAAAGTTGAAATTTTAAACGATGTGCTAGGTAAAAAGCTAGTTAGTTATGATGATTTAAGCATTAGCGAGCAGGATTTAAGCCAGCTAAGAGATTTTTTAGTGGCTAAAAATTTAGGTAGCAAAAATCTAGCAAGCCTAAATATAAAGGATTATTTGCTTTGAAAATTTTAAAAATTTTATTTAGCATAGGCGTTTTTATCGGCATTTGGGGGATGTTTTCAAATGAGCTAATTTCTAGCCCAAGGCAAAGTTTTGAAGCAATTATTGAGCTTTATAAGCTTGGTGCGCTACAAAATGGGCTTAAAGATTCGCTTGTGCGCTATATTTTAGGGCTTGGCATTGGCGTTAGTTTTGGCATTTTATTTGGTGGACTTTTGGGCTTTATGCCTAAATTAAATGCTTTTATTAGTCCGGTTTTGGATTTATTAAGGCCTATTTCGCCTATTGCTTGGATACCGCTTGTGGTGATTATTTTTGGCATAGGCGATAAACCTACGATTTTTATTATCGCTTATGCCGTGTTTTTCCCTGTGGTGCTTCTTAGCCTAAATGCCTTAAAGCAAGTCCCACGCGAACTAATTTTAATCAGCAAAAATTTTGGCGCAAATGCTTGGCAATTATTTTATGGCGTTTATTTTCCATCTTGTATTTTTGCCTTGGTTTCGGCTTTAAAACTTGGTGCTAGCCTTGCTTGGATAAATCTAGTAGTTGGCGAAATGGTGGGCGCACAAACTGGTCTTGGATATTTAATAATCGATGCTAGAAACCAGCTAGAAATACCAGCTGTTTTAGGCTTAATTTTCATCATAGGCATAATAGGTATGATGATAAATGCGCTATTTAACGCTATTGAATTATATTTTACGAAAAGATTTGGCTATGATAAAAATAAATAATTTGAAGAAATTTTTTAATAATGAATGCATATTAGATGGCATTGATTTGCATATTAGAAATGATGAATTTGTCGTGCTTTTGGGCGCGTCTGGCTCTGGTAAAAGCACCTTGCTTAAAATTTTAAGCGGATATGAAAGCTTTGAGCAAGGTAGCATTAGCATATCAGGGCAGGATTTTAGCAAAAAAATCCCAAGCCACAAAAGCCGCCAAATCATCACTCAGCAATATTCTCTTTTGCCGTGGTTAAGCGCAAGGGCAAATATTGAGTTCGCGCTAAAATGCTATGGCATAAAAGATAAAAAAGAGCGCAAAGAGCGCGCACAGCAGTTTTTAGCTCTGGTGCATTTAGAAAATAAAGCCGATTTATTTCCTCATTCTCTTAGCGGCGGCCAAGCACAGCGAGTAGCGATTGCGCGTGCGCTCAGCCTAAATCCTAGCGTTTTATTTTTAGACGAGCCTTTTAGCGCGCTTGATCCAATCGTGCGCTTAAAACTCCAAGCCGATTTAAAAAAACTAAGCGCAAATAAAAGCGTGATTTTTGTAAGCCACGATATAGATGAAGCCATAAATTTAGCCGATACCATCGTAATTTTACGCCAAGGCAAAATAGTATCAAAGCTAAAAAATCCAAGATTTTCTCCGCATTCTCCAAGCTTTTTTGAGCTAAAATCTAAAATTTTTGACATTTTAAATGGCGAAGATCCGTTAATTGAATATATGATTTAAGCGTGGTTTTAAAAATTTATAAAATACAAATTTTATAGCTTTGTGAAGTTAAAATTTATCCGCTATTTGATAAATTTTAAAATTTTAATAGCCAAAATTTATAAGCAAAAGAGCCAAATCAAGCAGGATTTACTGCGAGTAGCTGCCTTTGCTTAAAATTTTATTCATTCTATGCTCTAAAATATCATCTATGCTAAGTCTTGCAAGATCTGTGAGTTCATTTACTATGTAAGCGCCAACTAGCTTAGCTGCGCCTTCTTTATCGCGGTGTGCGCCGGCCTCTGGCTCGTCTATTACGGTATCGATTAAGCCTTGCGTTTTTAGCTCGTCAGCGGTAATTTGCATGGCTTTTGTGGCTGATTGAACCTTGCTTGGATCATTCCATAAAATCGCCGCGCAACCCTCAGGCGAAATCACAGAAAACACCGAGTTTTTCAGCATCGCAAAACGATCCGCCACGCCAATAGCCAAGGCTCCGCCACTTCCGCCCTCGCCTATTACTATGGAGATTGTGCGAGTTTTTAGCGTGGCTAGCTCTGCTAAGTTTCTAGCAATCGCCTCGCTTTGTCCGCGTTCTTCTGCGCCTATGCCAGGATATGCGCCCGGAGTATCGACTAAAAATATTATAGGAATTTCAAATTTTTCAGCAAGCCTTGCCACGCGTAAAGCCTTGCGATAGCCCTCAGGATGTGGCATACCAAAATTTCGCATAATTTTATATTTTGTGCCGCGCCCTTTTTGCTCGCCAATTACTATAACCTTATGCCCGCCAATATAACCCAAAAAGCACACAATCGAAGTATCATCTTTAAAAGCCCTATCGCCATGTATTTCTTTTGGTTCATTTACTAACGCTCGCACATAATCAAGCGTATATGGGCGATCAGGATGCCTAGCGAGTGCTAAGCGCCCAAACTCATCTAAGCTTTTATAAGTTTTAGAAATTTCTTTTTGCAAGCTCTTGCTTAAAATAGCCACAGCTGCATCATCGCCTTTAATTTTAGCGTTTATGATATCATCGTCAAGTTGCTTGATATTTTTTTCAAAGTCAAGATAACTAGGCAAAATCACACCTTTTTAAAGATCACCACACCATTTGTGCCACCAAAGCCGAAATTTTCGCTCATTGCTACATTTATCGGCATTTTACGCGCTACATTTGGCACATAATCTAAATCGCAATATTCGTCTTTTTCAAATTGATTTATAGTAGGCGGTAAAATTCCTTGCTCCATTGCTAAAAGCGTGCTTACTGCCTCTATCGCACCTGCTGCGCCCAAACAATGGCCGATTTGCCCTTTTATAGAACTAATCGGCGGGACATTATCGCCAAAAACCGCTTTTAGCGTGGCGGTTTCGTTTTTATCATTAGCAGGCGTACTGGTGCCGTGAGCATTGATATAATCAATCTTTGGATTGCCTGCCATTTTAAGAGCTCTTAATATAGCTCGCTGTGGGCCATCTTGGCTAGGGCTGGTGATGTGATGAGCATCGCCTGTTTCGCCAAAACCTATAATCTCAGCATAAATTTTAGCACCGCGAGCCTTTGCGCTCTCGTATTCTTCAAGCATTAAAGCCCCAGCGCCCTCGCCCATCACAAAGCCATCACGCCCTTTATCAAAAGGCCTGCTAGCCGTGGCTGGCTCATCATTTCTAGTAGATAATGCTTTCATAGCAGCAAAACCGCCGATGCCGACAGGGCAAATAGTAGATTCTGCGCCAATTACTAACATACCAGTAGCCTCGCCTAGCATTATGGTTTTAGCTGCTTCTATAATAGCGTGGGTGCTAGCCGCACAAGCTGTAACGCTAGAAATATTTGGACCTCTTAATTTGTATTTTATGCTAAGCACGCCACCTAGCATATTTACAAGTGCTGATGGTATGAAAAAAGGTGAAATTTTGCGCGCGCCACGCTCTAAGCAAATATTTGAATTTTTTTCTATATTAGGTAAGCCACCAATACCCGCTGCTGAGCTTACGCCATAATCATCAATATCGTAATCTTTTAAATTTGCATCTTTTATAGCTTCATCGCTAGCTGCATGCGCTAACTGAATAAATCTATCTAATTTTTTAATCTCTTTTGCATCTTCAATGTAGCGTTCAGGTTCAAAATTTTTAACCTGCGCAGCGATTTGAACGGGAAAATCGCTTGCATCAAAAAGCGTGATTTTATCCACGCCACATTGTCCTTCGCAAATAGCTTTAAATGAGCTTTTAGCATCGCTTCCTAGGGCATTTATCATACCTAGGCCAGTCACTACTACACGCCTCATTTATTTTTTTAGACCTTCTACGAAAGTTACTACATCAGCGATAGTTTTTAGTTTTTCGGCATCGCTATCTGGGATTTCTACATCGAATTTTTCTTCAAGCGCCATTACAAGCTCAACCACATCAAGCGAATCAGCACCTAAATCTTCTATAATATTTGATTCCATTTTTACATTTTCTTTTGGAACGCTAAGTTGCTCTACAACTACATCTACAACATCATCAAAAACTGCCATTTTATCTCCTGTAAAAAAATTGTCGCGTATAATAGCGAATATTATTTAAATATAGCCTTAAAATTTACTTAAAATTACATATAAAGGCCACCATTTACCTTTAAAACTTCGCCCGTGATATAACTAGCATAATCGCTTAATAAAAATGCCACAGCTTGCGCTACTTCGTTGGCTTCGCCAAAACGCGCTAATGGGATATTTTTTGCATATTGCTCTTTTATTTCATCGCTTAAATTATTTGTCATAGCCGTTTTGATAAAGCCGGGCGTTACGCAGTTAAAGCGCACACCGCGTCCTGCACCCTCTTTGGCAAAACTTTTGCTCATCGCTATCATACCACCTTTGCTTGCGGAGTAGTTAGCTTGGCCAGCATTGCCCATTTCACCAACTATGGAAGCGATATTTACCACCGCACCAAAACGCGCCTTACTCATCGCTTTAAGCGCCTCGCGGCAGCCCAAAAAGGCTGAGTTTAAATTTGCGTTGATGACGCTTGAAAAGTCTTCTAACTTCATACGCAAGGCAAGTTTGTCGTTTGTGATACCAGCGTTATTGACAAGGTATGAAAGCTCGCCATCGCATTGAATTATCGCGCTAACTGCTTGGCTAAACTCACTCTCATTGCTTGCATCAAATTTTATCACAGCAGCGCATTTGCCAGCATTTTCTATGCTTGCTTTTAGCTCGTCAGCCCCAGCTGGATCATTGCGGTAATTTATCCATACTTTCAAGCCATAATCAGCCAAAACGCTGGCTATAACAGCACCTATCCCGCGACTTGCGCCCGTGATTAGGACATTTTTTCCACTAAATTTCATCTTAACTCCTTATCAAATTTAAAATTTCACAAATTTTAAAATTTTAACTAAAACAGCGCGCTATCCATTGATTGCGGGATTTCTAGCTCCATTAATTTTAGCACGCTTGGGGCCACATTGCTTAGCCCGCCATTATTTTTTAATGTAAATTTTTCTCCCGTGCTAGTTAGGATAAAACAAAACACATCAAAGGTCGTGTGATTGGTTAATTGCTCGCCATCTTTTGAGCGCAAAGCCTCGCAATTTCCGTGATCGCTGATTTGAATGTAGCCATAGCCTTGCTCTTTTGCTTTTTGAATTATTTTGCCCAAGCAACTATCTACGCACTCAACCGCTTTTTTACAAGCTTCAAAATCGCCCGTATGCCCGACCATATCGCCATTTGCGAAATTTACCACTATAAAATCAATTTGCTCGTCCATACCTTTTAACACCGCATCACACACCGCTGGCGCGCTCATTTGTGGCATTTCATCATAGGTTTTTACCTTTGGACTTGGGATTAGCACGCGCGTTTCATTTGGTAAAGGATCTTCTTTGCCACCATTGAAAAAAAATGTTACATGCGCGTATTTTTCGGTTTCTGCTGTGTGTAATTGCCTTAAATTAAAATTTGCGATTGTTTGAGAAAGCGTGTCTTTAATTTCACTAGAATTAAAAAGCACAGGATAGTTAAAACTCTCATCATAGCGCGTCATTGTTAATATATTTTTACAAATGCGCGCTCCATCTCTTTTAAACTCACTAAACTCATCACTGCTAAATGCCACGCAAAGCTCGCGCATTCTATCATTGCGAAAATTTACGCAAATCACGCCATCATCTGCTCTAATCCCGCCAAAATCATAAAAACTAGCAGGTTCTATAAACTCGTCAAAAATTTTATTTTCATAGCTGTTTTTTATGTATTCATAAGGGCTTAAAGCTATGATATTTTCGTTATTTGCCATAACTTCGTAAGCCTTTTGTATTCGCTCAAAGCGCTTATCTCTATCCATAGCATAAAAACGCCCGCAAATCGTGGCTATTTGATGATTTTGGCTTAAATGCTTGATAAAATCAGCACCACTACTAGGCAAGGTATCGCGGCCATCGGTGATGGCGTGGATTATGCATTCTTTATTTGCATTTTTACAAATTTTAATTATTCCATCAAAATGGCGCATATGCGAATGCACGCCACCATCGCTATAAAGCCCTATAATATGCACTCTTTTGTGTTTATTTAAAAATTTCACAAGCTCAGGGTTTTTAGCCAAATCGCCATTTTCTAAGGCTTTATCAATTTTTACTAAATTTTGATACAGCACGCGCCCTGCGCCTATTGTCATATGCCCTACTTCGCTATTTCCCATTTGTCCTTCTGGCAAGCCAACAGCAAGCCCGCTAGTTTTTAAATAGCAAAAATTAGCATTTTTAAAAAGCCATTCATAATTTGGTTTATTCGCAAAAGCAAAAGCATTTGAAGGATCTTTTAAATCAGGGTTTGCGCCTATGCCATCAGTAATTACTAGCACACATTTTTTACTCATTTTAAAAACTCATCTCATTTTAAAAATAGGCGAAATTGTAGCGATAAAAGCTAAATTTTAACTTACTTTTAAAGATTGGCGCGCTATAATCGGCGCCTATTTTTCACCGATATTTAGGGCTTTTAAATGTTTTATTATCTTTATGAACTTACACATATAAACTTTTTTTCATATATTACTGTGCGCACCGGGCTTGCGTTTTTTATTTCTTTTGTGCTTTGTGCGATTTTTATGAAGCAATTTATCATTATGGCCAAGAAAAAAAATGTAAATCAACCTATTTATGAGCGCGCCCCACAACAGCACAAACAAAAAGCAAAAACTCCAACAATGGGCGGGGTTATATTTATAGGCGTTACGATTATTGCGAGCTTGCTTAGTGCTAAGCTAGATAATAATTTTGTGCTAACGGGGCTTTTTGTGCTTTTTAGTTTTTGTTTAATAGGCTTTATTGATGATTGGCTAAAAATCAAAAGAGGCAAGAATCAATACGGCCTAAGCGCGCGCTCAAAATTGATTTTTCAAAGCCTCTTAGGCGTTATAATCGCCATTTTGCTATATGAAAATAGCGACTTTGACACGCAATTTTACCTGCCTTTTTATAAAAATTCTGTGATAGATTTAAAATATTTTGCCTTGTTTTTTTGGATTTTGGTGATAGTTGCAGCATCAAATGCCACAAATATCACAGATGGACTTGATGGCTTAGTTACCGTGCCAGCTATCGCGTCAATTTTCACCCTTGGCGTGTATGCTTATTTAATCGGTAATGCCGTTTATAGCAGCTATTTGTTTTTACCAAAATTTAACGGGCTTGGAGAGTTGATTATAGTAGCCGCGGCTATGATAGGCGCGCTTTTTGGCTTTTTGTGGTATAACTGCCATCCAGCTGAAATTTTCATGGGCGATAGCGGGAGCTTGGCTCTTGGCGCATTCATTGGCTATATGGGTATAGTTACTAAAAACGAAATACTTTTAATATTAATTGGCTTTATTTTTGTGCTTGAAACAATCTCAGTAATTTTGCAAGTTAGTAGCTTTAAGATCCTTAATAAACGCATATTTTTGATGGCTCCATTACACCATCATTTTGAAGCAAAAGGATGGAGCGAAACAAAAATTATCGTAAGATTTTGGATGATAGCATTATTAACAAATCTAATAGCGCTAATTGCCATAAAACTACGCTAATTAAGGATAAATTTTGAAAAAATCATTATTTGGCTATGCCAAAACCACAAAAGCTATCGCAAAAAGCGGATCTTGGTGCATTTATGATGATAATTTTAAACAAGCAAGCAACGATGAATACGGCAATAAATTATTGCCAGTTGGTGATTTTAACGCAGATGAAAGCGAGCTTGAAATCCCAAGCCCTGGTTTTGCCCCAAACCACGAGCTAATCAAAAGCGCAAAGCATTTAATCAGCGAGTATGATTATTTTTTAAGCGATTTTTCTAATAAATTTTATCCTTTTGATAATAAAATTTGCGCGCCAAGCACCATTTGGATAAGTGGCACAAACGGCAAAACCACAACCACGCAAATGTGCGAGCATTTATTAGCCAAAAATGGTGCCGTTATGGGCGGCAATATCGGCATACCACTAGCCGATTTAAACCCAAACGCAAAGCTTTGGATACTTGAAACTAGCTCTTTTACCTTACATTACACAAAGCACGCAAGCCCCGATATTTACGCTCTTTTGCCTATTACGCCAGATCATCTTAGCTGGCATGGAGATTTTCAAAAATACCAAAATGACAAACTCAAACCACTATCAATGATGAAAGAAGGCACCCTAGCCATAATCCCAAAAATTTATGAAAATTTTGCTAAAAACTCACTAGCAAAAATATATTTTTACGAGAATGAAAGCCATTTGCGCGCTCTTTTTGGGCTTGATTTAAATAAAATAAATTTTAAAACGCCTTTTTTACTCGATGCACTTATGGCTTTAAGCTTGCAAAAAATCCTTTTAGATAGCGTTGATTACGAGCTTATAAATACTTTTAAAATCGAAAAAAACAAACTTGAAGAATTTAGCGATTTTTTAGGCAGAACCTGGGTAAATGATACAAAAGCCACAAATATTGACGCTTCAATTTGCGCCATCAAACGCTACAATGATAAGCAAATTTTAATAATTCTAGGCGGCGATGATAAGGGCGTGGATTTAAGCCCTGTTTTTATGGCGCTTAAAAATTGCACGCATAGCCCACGCATCTATGCCATCGGCACAAACACGCACAAGATAATTGAATACGCACACAAACACGCGCTTTTTGCTCTGCCTTGTGAGCGCATAGAACTTGCCGTAAAGGCGATAAATGCGGATTTTACAGACAAAAACCAAATCGCGCTATTAAGCCCTGCTTGTGCTAGCTTAGATCAATTTAGCTCTTATGAAAAACGCGGCCAAGCATTTAAAAATGCGATAAATGCTTTATTTGCGAAAAATACTGCTGATTCTTAATTAAAAAATAATAATTTATATTATTTTAAGTAAATTTTAGTATAATTTCGCTCTTTTTGCTAAATTCTCGGCCAGATAGCTCAGTCGGTAGAGCAAGGGACTGAAAATCCCTGTGTCGGCAGTTCGATTCTGCCTCTGGCCACCACTATGATATTTCTTTAATTAGTATTTATTTCACAATAAATTTTTAATCATAATTTTTCTATATTTCGTGAAATTTTGAAGTATTTTTCTATTTCGCTTACTCGTAGCTTTACAAGAAGCCTTGATAAAAAGCTAGTAAAATCTCAAAATTAGTTAAAATTTTAAAAATGTGTTTATATAAAATTTTTAAAAAAATATAGCGATTGCAAGAAAGCATATGATGGATTAGTGGATTATGGTGCTAAGGCTCATTATAGGGTAAAGCACGGCGAAAATGAATTTGCTAATGGCAAATATCAACAGCATTAAAAACTTTTGGGGTTATTGTAAGCATAAATTAAATAGCATTAAAGATCAACCAGAAATTTGAGTTTATAGGAGCAAAAAATGGTGTTTGAAAAGATTGATACAAGCAGTTGGGGGCGCAAAGAATGTTTTGAGCGCTACTTTACGAATGTGCCTTGCACTTATAGTATGAGCGTGAAACTAGACATTACGCCGATTAAGCAAAAAAGATGAGGCTACATCCTGCTATGCTTTACTGCCTTGCAACCATTGTCAATAGGTATCGCGAGTTTAAAACAGCGATCAACCAAGCGGGCGTTTTGGGCGTGTATGACGAGATGACGCCAAGTTACGCCATTTTTTGCGAGGATACAGAGAGTTTTTGCGAGCTTTGGACGCCGTATGTGGCGGGCGTTGAGGCATTTTGTGCGGCGTATGCTGAGGATGTGCGGCGTTACGGCGGCGGCAGTGGCAAAACGGCAGGCAAACCAAACGCACCTGAAAATGTTTTTACGGTCTCTATGATGCCGTGGGCGAGTTTTGAGGGGTTTAATTTGAATTTACAAAAGGGGTATGACTACTTAAAACCCATATTTACAATGGGAAAATATTACGAAGAGGGGCAAAAAATTCTTCTTCCTTTGGCGATTCAAGTTCACCACGCCGTGTGTGACGGGTTTCACATTTGCCGTTTTGTTAATGAGTTGCAAGAGTTAATCAATAATCAATGCGTAAATTAACTCAAACTCTAACAAAGCGCTTAAAACTAAGTAGGTTTAAAGGTGTAAAAAAGAGAATTTTTACGCTTAAAAGAGTGTTAATTTGGGTTTTTAGCAAAAAACTCTCTATCAAATTTTATTAAAATTTATAAGAGAAAAGCCGATCAATCTAAATTAAAGCTTAAAAAATTTTTTGCGCAAAATAGATTTATATATTAAAAAAATGCTTAAATTAAAATTCTAAAACAGGTAAATAAAAATAGCCAAATTTCATAGCTTGCCTTCAATATTATAAAAAATTTTATTCACCACTTTTGCAAAAAAATAGCATTAAAATTACCATAAATAAATTTTAGCATTTGAGTATTTTTAACTAATACAATATATAAAAGATATTTATATATAATAATTAAAAAACTAGCTCAAAATGTCAAATTTTAAGCTAGTTTGGCTAATAATTATTTATTTTTATCAAAAGCCTCGTCAATTTGTGTGGTTTTTGGGAACATAAATCTAGCGTTACGCATTATGCTTATGCGTTCTGGCTCGTCTTGTGCGTAGGCATGCACTTTAATATCAAGCGGAGTATCGCGCTTGGTATCGCGCACTAAATATTGATTTGTGCTTAGCACAACGACTATTTTTTGCTTCGTGCCAGCTTTGAGCTTGATAGGATTTTTTGGGCGCACTATATCAATTCTAGTATCATTTATGTCAAAATAATAATCATGGACTAGCGTGTCGGTATTTTGAAGCAAGAAAGTATAGGTATTTTGCACGCTAAAATTACCATCGCTTACTTTAATCTTATACAATTCCGTGGTGTTATTTATATTTAAAAGCATATGTTCTTTTTTGGTGCTCATAAAGCCAAGAGCCACGCCAAAGCACGAAATAAACACGATATAAGCTATCGTGCGAAAGCGAAAATATTGCACCGGGTGTTTAGTTTGTAATGAATGCGCTGAGGTCCAGCTAATCAAACTTGGCTGATTTTTTCTTTTCATCACATCAGCGCAAGCATCAGCGCATTCAAGGCAGTTTATACATTCAAGCTGCATACCGCGCCTTATATCAATATGCGATGGACAAATCGCCACGCAAGCCTCGCATCCTATACATTCGCCGCTTTGTGGTTTTTTGCCTAATTTTTCATGCTTTTGGTTATATACCATACCACCGCGATCTTCATCATAAATTACTTGTATTGTATCGTGATCAAACATTACGCTTTGGATTCTTGCATACGGGCAAACATACACGCAAAAATTCTCAGCCAAAACCGTAACATCAAAAACCAAAAATAGCGCAAAGCCAGTAACTATGCCAAAAAGCAACTTATGCGAGCTAAAATCTTGTAAATAAACGAAAAAATCCTCTGGTGGCACAAAATACCATAATAAATTACTAGCCGCCACAAAAGCAATACAGGCAAACAAAAGCACGCCAAGCGCTCTTTTAAAATATTGTCCTTGCACTGGCTTTTGCTTATTTGCTATGCTTTTATGGATTTTTAATAATTTAGTTTGGATCAAATCTCTATAAATCACGCGAAAAATCGTCTGCGGGCACGACCAGCCACACCAAACGCGCCCTCCAAGCGTGGTTACAAAAAATATACTAAGAAAGAAAATAACAAGCAAAAACGGCATCAAATACAATTCTTGCATATCAAAACTAGTCCATAAAATATTTAATTTTTTATGGTCAAAACTCAATAAAAAAAAGTGATTGTTACCTATTTTAATAAAAGGCAAAGTAAAAGTGATTAGCGCGATTAGCGAAAAAACGAAATACCTGCGTTTTGCATATGTTGTCGGCATAGCTGTCCTTTCAAAAAATGCGAAATTATAGCACTTTTATCAAAATTTTATCGTAAAATTATCACCAAAGAAGCATAAATTTAACAAAAATCAAATGAATAAAAAAATAAAGCATTTTCAATCAATACTTTTGCTATAATTTAGGGCTAAAAATTTTATGCCAAATTTAAAATTTAAAAAAAGGATTTAAAATGGCGATCTCACCAGTAGCTAGCACAATATACGCAAACCAAGTAGCCCCAGCTGCTAGCAATATCCAAAGCGATTTACAGGCCAAATTTGACATACAAAACGCCCTAGCCGCCGCTGCTGCTAATGAGGAGCAAAAACGCGTAGAACAAACGCGCCCAGCAGAACAAAGCCATCAAATCGACCCAGAAAACGAGCAAGAAAAAAATCCCCAAAACAACCAAGAACAAAAGAAAAAAAAGCAAGAGCAAAATCAATCAAACGATGATTTTAGCCCAAAAGATTTTGGCCAATCAAACGAGCCAGAGCCAAAATTAAATATCGTGGTTTAATTTTGACTTAATTTAAAATTTATAGTTTTGATTTATAAAATTTTGGCTTGGGTTTTAAAATAAAGCGCTTTTTGGCTTGCGCTTTTAAAAAAAGAGATTTAAAAATAGCACGATTTTTAGTCCATAAATTTTAAATCAGCGCAAATTAACGCGTTTAAAAATCTAAGCAAACCCGCACACCCGCAAATTCCTAACCAAAATAAAATTTTAAAATTTAATTCTTAATCCACTCGCCAAATTCTCAGCCACACGCACGCGCCCGCCAAGCAAACCGCCCAACCATTAAAACTTCGCAACAAATTATCAGCCAAAATAAAATTTTAAAATTTCAATTTAATTCAACGCGCCAAATTCAAACACGCCCACTTTATAACCGCGTCCGCAACGCCCAAACTACCCACCGCGCGTGTCCGTTCGCATTTACCCGCCTACTCCGCTAGCCATTCGCGCCAAATTCTCAGCCACGCCCAAACCGCCCGCCAATCAACTTGCCCTGCCCTTTAATCTCACCACAAAAGCACAAACTCAGCCCAAAAAGCATTAAAATTTATAAAACATTTACCAAATTTTTAAAGAAATTTATTAAAAATTTTTTAAAAAATTGAAATTTTTTTTTAAAAAAACTTTATGTAATTTAAGCTTAGTTTAACCCCCCCCTATAATTCTTGTGCTTGCTTGAAGCAGGCACTAAGCAGACGGTGGCTTACTCCAAAAATCTCAATCATAGGGCTAGCGTTTGCTTAGGATTTCAACACAAGGAGTTTTCGATGAGAAAAGGTTTTACGATGATTGAGTTAATATTTGTTATCGTAATTTTAGGTGTTTTGGCGTCAGTGGCGATTCCAAGACTAGCAGCTACTAGAGATGATGCAGAGGTGGCAAAGGCAGCGACAAACTTAACCACGGCGGTGAGTGATATTACGGCTTACTATACGGCGAAAGGAAAATTTAGTACTGGCATGTCGACAAAATTTAATGAAATCACAAATGCGCTAACTAAAGATGGCAAGCTTAATGTAAAAGGTAGCACAACTTGCGTAGAAGTGAAATTGCCTACAACAACAGCCAATGCCCAAACTACCGCTTCAAACAAAGTTGAACTTAAATTATATTTTGGAGCTAATGGCAAAGAAGATGCCGTGTGTAAACAATTAAGAAAATTGCCAGGAATTATGACAATGTGTGGGGTAGATACTACTAATAATAAGACATCAGTGGGCACAAATTCAAGCGATTGCAAAATCCAAATCGGTGGCTCTGGTGGCATACAATTCTAATTTAATTTAAAGCTTAATTCGCACTAATTTATTTTTAGCGTTAATTTTAAAAAATAAATTTTAAAGCTTAATCACCCCCTTGAAATTCTAAAAATTTCAAGGGGTTTTTTTTATTTTCATTTTTTAAATTTTAAATCTCTTATTTTTTTAAAAAATCAGCACAGAATTTAAACTAGAAAAAAATCAAAAACGCAGAGCAAAATATAAAATAAAAAAATCGCAAATTTAAAATATAAAATAAGTGCGAAATTTTTAAAAATCAAAAATGCTTATTTAAAAAGCAAATTTTTAAAACAACAATACAAAACCAAGCATAAAAACCACAAAAAATAATTAAAATTTTAAAAAACCAAAGATTAAATTTTTAAATCTAAAAATAAAATTGAAGCTAAAATCTTAGAAATTTAAGAATTAATTTTAAAGCAAAACTCAAAAATTTTAAAAATTATTTTAAAAATTCCGCCAGTGAATTTTTAAAGTTTAAAACTCCAAATAAACCAAAATTTTAGAATTTAAAACTAAAAATTTAAGCATTATTTTGCTTATCAAAACTTGCTTTAAAAGCACTTATCATAGCTCCGCGGACGGCAGATTTTTCAAGGCTTACAATGCCTTCTATCGTGGTGCCACCAGGCGAGCAAATGCGCTCTTTAAAAATCGCTGGATGCGTGCTTTGAAGCATTGTTGCCGTGCTTGAAAATGCGCCTGAGATTAGCTCATTTGCCTGGTTTGCTTTAATGCCAGCTTGAATGAGCGCATCTTTTAGCGCCTCAGCGACCAAGCCAAGATAAGCTGGCGCGCACCCGCTAGCAATGCTTGCGGCGTTAAACTCGCTCTCATTACTAAGCTTAATCGCCTTGCCAAAACCTTCTAAAATACCCTCTATTTCATCGCTTCTGGCTTCGTTTTCGCATAAAAATGGTGTAATTGATGCGTTGTGCTTGGCTGCTAAATTTGGCATACAAATTGCGTGCTCTCTAGCGTTTATTAGCTCTTTTATTTGTTTTAGCCCGGTGCGCGCAAGCACGCTAATACAAATATTTGCCTTGCCTGTTAGCTTTTTTGCCACCTCGGCTAATGCGTAAGGCTTAAAGGCTAGAATTATATTTTTGCCCTCTATTTGGTAGTTTTGCCCGTATATTTCATTAGCAAAGCTAGTGTCATTTAGCGCGTTTTGGCTTACTAAAACCACGCTAAAACCGCTATTTGCTAGCCCTGCTGCCATAGCCTTGGCCATAACGCCTGAGCCTAAAATATGTATTTTCATAATTCTTTTACCCTTTGTTTTAGTATTGATATATCATCATTTGGAGTAATTTTGTTTTCTTTTAGCAAAATTTTTATTTGAGAGTGTGAAAATTTTGTATGGTTAAAGGTTATTATGCTTAGTTCATCGCCTGCTTGTAAATACGCTTTTTCCATATTTGGCGCATATTTTGTAGCCCCAAGAGCAATTATTATTTGCTTAGGGTAATTTGCCAAAGCAAAAAACTCGCTTAAATTTTCTAGCACGCCCTCATCGCGCTGAAAATTTAGCGTATCTTTTAGCCAAGATAGTAGTTTTTCGTAAAAATATCCATAGCTACAAAGCCTAGCGCACTCGCCATATTCTAAAATTTCACCATCGCGCTCTAAAAAGCTACACAAGCTAAAATCATCACAAATCCCGCCATTTTTAAAGCTATTTATTGCTATTTCGTTGCCTGCGCCCTTACAAGCTTGTGAAAAATTCTTTTTTTGTGAGAGTTTTGGAGTTGTGATTTCTCTTAGGCTAGCATCATTAAAGGCCATAAAAGCAAGCGGGATTAAATGCGCGATTTTGCCATCGCTATAATCCAAGCTAAAACGCAGGGCAATTTCTGCTTCTGCTTGGACTTTTTGGCCTTTTGGGATTAATAAAATTTTATTATCCACGCAAAATCTATTTAAAAATGTATTTTTTGCCTTATTAAGATCTGGCACATAATAAGCAAAAATCCCCTTAGGCGCGTTTATTTCGCGCTCTAAATTGGCAAAATCGCTAGCCTCGCCGGCTTGTTCTAAATGCCCGGCAAAATTACCAACCACGCCAAAACCAAGTAAATTTTTCATTTTTATCCTTAAATTATAAAGTTTTTGAAAAACTTTGAGCGTTATTGCTGTGGCGCACCATATATTCATCAAAACACATTGCGATATTGCGGATTAGCAAAATGCCGGTTTCATTTACGCTGATTTTGTCCCCGCTAAGCTCTACAAACTCGCCAAAATTAATTTTAAGCAGCTCTAACTCCGCGCTAAAATGCCTGAAAAAATCCACATTAAAAGCATTTTCTATGGCATTTATATCAAGGTTAAAATTTGCCATCAAGCTCATTATCACAGCCTTTCTTAATCTATCCTCAGCACTTAAAAGCACGCCCTTGGCATTAGGCAGACGCCCTGAATCTATGGCATTTTCATAGCTTGGCAAATCTTTAAAATTTTGAGCGTAATAATCATCGCCCTCGCCTATGCTGGTTAATCCTATGCCTATTAAATCTGCGCCACCTTTTGTGGTGTATCCTTGAAAATTTCTATGTAAAGTGCCGTTTTTAAGCGCGCCAAAAAGCTCATCATCAGGGCGCGCGTAGTGATCCATACCTATCATTTTATAGCCATTATTTGGCAAAAATTCCATGGTGTATTTTAAAATTTCAAGCTTGCTAGCAGGATTTGGCAAGGTGCTTTCATCAAATTTTCGCATAGATTTTTTAAGCCACGGCACATGCGCATAATTAAAAATCGCAAAACGATCAGGACTTAGGCTAAGTGCTGTTTTAAGCGTATTTGCAAAAGATTTTGGGCTTTGATAAGGCAAGCCATAGATTAAATCCGTGTTTATGCTTTTTATACCGCCATCGCGCGCGATTTGGACGGCGTTTTGCGTGATTTCAAATGGCTGGATTCTGTGAATTTCGCGCTGAACTTTTTCGTCAAAATCTTGGACACCAAAACTTATGCGATTTAAGCCATTGGCTCTAAACACGCTCATTTGTTCTTTATTAAAAAATCTAGGATCGATCTCACAGCTAATCTCAGCGTCTTTTGCAAAATTACTAAACCTTGCTCTAATGGCCTTAAATACGCGCTCTAAACTCTTAGCATTATAATAAGTAGGCGTGCCACCGCCAAAATGCATTTGAACCACTTCGCGTTTTGTATTTAAAATTTGGCTCAATAAATCCAGCTCGCGCTCTAAATAATCCAAATAGCGCGCCATTTTTTGCTCGTTTGTTGTATAAGTAACATTACAGCCACAAAAATAACAAGCAGAGCGACAAAAAGGCAAATGAAAATACAAAGAAAGCGGTTTTGTGCCGTTTTTTAGCCTGTTTGTGTATTCATCATAGCTAAAAGTATCACTAAACTCCAAAGCCGTAGGATAGCTCGTGTAGCGAGGACCTGGTTTGGAAAATTTAACAAATTTATTAAAATCAATCATCATAAATCCTTAAATATCAAGCGCGCTCTAATTTAGCTAACTAGCAAATTTTAACCAGCAAAATTTTAAAATTTCAACCCGTTTAAAAAATAAAATCAAATAGTTTTACTTAAAATTTCATCATAAGCACAAAAAAATTATAGCACAAAACTTATTTTTATGGCTTTTTTTGCGCCAAATACATCAATTAAATAAAGAGAGTATATTTTTAGCGATTAGCTCGTGGCCTTGCTCGTTTGGATGAATGCGATCAAGCAGCAAAGCTCTATCTTTTAAAATTTGTGGCATTGATTTATCATCAATTAGCACATTTTGTAAGTTCGCTAGATCTTTGTAAAAGCTAGCCACCGCCCCGCTAAAAGCGCTAATAGCACTATCTGGCACGCCCAAAAACACAACACAAGAGCTTTTTGTTCTAGCAAAATTTGCGATTTTTTCAATGTTTTGCTTGCTTGTGCTAGCATTTACTTGGCGCAAGATGTCATTACCGCCTATTGAAATTAACACCGCGCCAATATCGCTAATACCGCTAAAATCATCATCTAAGCGCGCTAAAAGCCCAGTGCTTGTTAGCCCATTTACGCCCTTAATTATTGCTTTTTTATTTAAGGCAGTAGCTATTTTATAGCCAAAATTGTCCTTTGTATCAAGTCCATAGTTATTTGCTATGCTATCGCCTAAAATTAAAATATTTTGGCCTTTTAAATCACAAGTGTTTTGCCTGTCTTTTTTAGAATACAAAAAAATTGCGCCAAAAATCACCAAAAAAATTAAAAGGATTTTTTTCATTTTTATTCTTAAAATTTTAAAATTTACGCCCCGAAAAGATTTATAAGCGCGTAAATAAATTATTTATTTTTAACAAATTGAGTAAAAATCTTTTGGCAAGATTTTCTTTTATTACAAATTTCAATGTATTCGGCGTTTGCATCGCTATCATAAACTATCCCAGCGCCAGCACCAATATAAACATCATAAGCATTTTCGCGCGCTTTAAACATAGCCGAGCGGATTAAAATCGCCATTTGCATGTCGCCATTAAAATGCCAAAATCCAATGCCCCCGCCATAAATGCCGCGAGCGTGCGTTTCTAGCTCGTTTATGATTTGCATAGCGCGGATTTTTGGGCTACCACTAAGCGTGCCAGCTGGAAAAACCACGCTAAGTACATCAAAATTATCAAATTTTTTATCTTTTTTGGCATAAACATCGCTAACTATGTGCATCACGCTCTCAAAACGCTCTATATGCATTAAATCCTTAACCCTCACGCTCCCAGCTACGGCAAATTTACCCACATCATTACGCGCCAAATCCACTAGCATTTTATGCTCGGCTAGCTCTTTTTCATCGTTTAAAAGATCTTGTGCTAGGCGTTCATCATCATTAGCATCTATTCCGCGCGCTCTTGTGCCAGCAATGGGCGAGACGAAAATTTCATCACCTTTTATTTTCATCACTAGCTCAGGGCTAGAACCAGCAACAATGCCAAAAGGCGTAGGATAATAATACATATAATGACTAGGATTTTGATTTTTTAAGCATTCATAAAATACTAGCGGATCAAGATTTGAATACAAATGTAAGGTCTTACTTAGCACGACTTGAAAAATATCACCGCTTTTGATATATTCTTTGGCTTCTTCAATTATGCTTTTAAAATGCTGTTTTTGGGCGTCTAAATCACTTAAAATTTCACAAAATATACTATCTTGCTCATTTATTTTTGGATTTTGTAAGTTTTGAAGATCTTTAAAATATTTTTGATCGCCTAAGCATTCATAAATTTTGCTGTGTTTATCATAATACAAATACGCGCTAGCCTTTGCGTAGCAATACACAGGCATTTTATAAAGTGCTGGTTTTTTATCGCCAAGTTTTTCAAACTTATAAACAGCTTCATAACTAAGCAAACCAAAAAGCCCAGCAAACCACGCAAATTTTAAATCATCGCTTTGATTAAATTCCTTTGCGCTTTCATTTAATTTAGCTTTAAGCTCATTTAAATCATCGCCACTCAAATAAGCACAATCAATGCCGATGATGATTTGCTCGCCATCTTCGGCAAGATATGAATTAGGCCAAATTTTAAGTAAATGCTTAAAGTAAAATAAAGGCTGTGCTAATAGCATAATCGGCTCTTTTTAAAGCAATGGCTAATTTAATGCTTGCTTAGGTAGTTTGTATCAAAACTATTGCTGATAAAATCAGGGTTTTTCATCATATTTAAATGAAAATCTTTTGTGGTTTTTATACCATTTACGATTAATTCGCTTAGAGCCACTTTCATTTTTGTTATGGCCTTTTGGCGATCGCTTGCGTGCACGATTAGCTTGCCTATCATACTATCATAAAATGGCGGAACGCTATAACCTTCATAAACATGGCTATCCATACGCACATTAAGCCCGCCAGGTGCTACATATTTTGTGATTTTGCCAGGATTTGGAGCAAAGCTTTTTGGGTCTTCGGCTGTTATGCGACATTCTATGGCGTGTCCGCTAAAAGTAATTTGGCTTTGATCCATTAGTTTTTCGCCTTGGGCTATGCGTATCATCCATTCTACTAAATCAAGCCTTGAGCGCATTTCGCTTATTGTGTGTTCTACTTGTAAGCGCGTATTCATCTCTATAAAATAAAATTTCTTATCCTTGCTATCATATAAAAACTCAAAAGTTCCAGCACCTGTATAACCTATGGCCTTGGCTGCGCGAACGGCGGTATTTAGCAATTCTTCTCTTGTTTGCTCGTCTAAAATAATAGCAGGGCTTTCTTCAATTAGCTTTTGATGGCGGCGTTGCATAGAGCAATCTCTCTCACCGATATGAACGACATTGCCATATTCATCACCTAAAATTTGCACTTCTATGTGGCGCGGGTTTATTATGTATTTTTCCATATACATCGTGCCATCGCCAAAAGCACTCATAGCCTCGCTTTGTGCTGACCAAAAAAGCTTTTCAATATCCTTTTGACTCTCAACCATACGCATACCGCGCCCGCCACCACCTGCTGCGGCTTTGATTATCACAGGATAGCCGATTTTTTCGGCTAAATTTTTAGCAAAATCCGCATCTGGCACTTCTCCATCGCTACCTGGAACAACTGGGATCCCAGCTCTCATCATCATTTGCTTTGCCTTACTTTTATCGCTCATTAAAGCCATTGCTTGAACGCTTGGGCCAATAAATTTTATATCGTGTTTAGCACAAATTTCTACAAAATTTTGATTTTCACTTAAAAAGCCATAACCTGGAAAAATCGCATCAGCTTGCGAAACCTCACAAGCTGTAATGATGGCTGGGATATTTAAGTAACTATCACTACTTCTAGCCTCGCCTATACAAATGCTAGCATCAGCATAGCGCACATACAAAGCATCAGCATCAGCAGTAGAATGAACCACAATCGCTTCTTTACCCATTTCTTGTATAGTGCGCAAAGCACGCAAGGCTATTTCTCCGCGGTTTGCTATTAGTATTCTTTTAATTTCTTTCATTATAATTTTTCCACTTCGTATAATGCCATGCCATATTCTACTGGCTGACCATCTTCAACTAGCATTTTTACGATGCGACAATCAAACTCTGCTTCTATTTCATTCATTATCTTCATAGCCTCGATAATGCCTACGCATTCGCCTTTTCTAATGCTTTGGCCTACGCTAGCAAATGGGCTAGCACCAGGGCTTGGGGCTTTATAAAATGTGCCGACCATAGGTGAGTTTATTGTATCATTGCCTTTTCTGGCTGTGTTTTGTTCATTTACTAAATTTACATTTACAGAAGGTAAAGTAGGACACGCACTAGCTGGTATCATATCCACAGCTGGCTCATCGGCTCCGGCTTTTTTTATTTCTATTTCAAAATCTTTATTTTTAATTTTTATTTTATTTATACTCTTTTTTTCATCAAAAAAGTTCATTAAATCTTTGATTTCATCGTGTGTCATAGAAAGTCTCCTTATAAATTAAAATGGCTAATTCTAGCACAATTTAGTCTTTTTGTAGTAAATTTTGAGTATTTTGGCTACAATCGCTTTTTAAAAAAAGGGTCAAAATGGGATTAAAAAGCGATAAATGGATAAGAGAGCAAAGCCTTAAAAATGCGATGATTAAGCCATTTTGTAATGATAATATAGGCAAGGGCGTAGTAAGCTATGGATTAAGCAGCTACGGCTATGATATAAGAGTGGCAAATGAATTTAAAATTTTCACAAATATCGGTGGCACGGTAGTAGATCCTAAAAGTTTTGATGAAAAAAATGTAGTAGATTTTATTTGCGATAAAAAACAGCCCTTTTGTATAGTTCCGCCAAATAGTTTTGCGCTGGCTAGAACGGTAGAATATTTTAAAATGCCACGCGATGTGCTAGCTATTTGCCTAGGCAAAAGCACCTACGCAAGATGCGGTATAATCGTAAATGTAACGCCTTTTGAGCCAGGATTTTGCGGGCATATTACTATTGAAATTTCAAACACCACGCCATTGCCAGCTAAAATTTACGCAAATGAGGGCATCGCTCAGGTGTTATTTTTTCAAGGTGATGAGCCTTGTGAGGTAAGCTACAACGATAAAAAAGGCAAATACCAATCCCAAGAGGGCATTACCTTGCCAAGAATTTTAAAATAATAAAATTTTAAATATTTAGCGCATAATAAAGCTGACCAAGCGCCAAGCCTTCATCGCCTGCTGGGTTTTGACGCGGTAAATAATACCTAATGCCAGCATTATTTAATAGATTAAGCGTGCGTTTTAAAAGCGCATAATTTGCAAAAACTCCACCGCCTAAAACCACGCCTATTTCATTATCTTTTACATATTCATTTTGTGAAATATCAAATATTAGCTTTGCTACTGCGTTAATAAATCCAGTTGCTACTACTTTTGGCTCATCTTTTATAGCTTTTTCAAAAATGCCTTTAAAGTTTATTATTTCATCATTTAGGCTAAACTCATAGCAGATATTTAAACTTTCATCATAAAGAGCTTCTAAACTCATCGCCCCTTGCCCATCAAAACTAATCTCATCTAGCCCACAAAGCAAGCAAGCAAGCCCATCAAATATCCGTCCTAGCGAGCTTGTGCGGATTTTGCTAGCATTTAGCGCGCTTTTTAGAGCAGTAAATTTATCGCCTAATTTAGAATAAAATTTTGGCGCATTTATATTGTATTTTTGTAAAATCGCAAAGGTTAAAAAATTTATATTTTTAATAGCATTTTGCCCGCCAATTAGCAAAAAATCATCAAAATGAAAAACGCGCTTTAAGCCAGATGGCGTATTTTTGAAAATCTCACCACCCCAAATCTCGCCATTTTGACCAAAGCCAGTCCCATCAAAGCCAAAAGCTAAAATTTTACTATCAAATTTTAAATTATGCTCGCATAAAACACTATAAATATGGGCTTGGTGGTGCTGGATTTTTAAAATTTCATAACCTAAACTCTCAAAATATTGCGTATGCATAAAATGCGGATGTAAATCGCCAACTACTAAATCAAATTTTAAATCATATGTTTTTTTATAAAAATCCAAAAGATTTAAAAAACGCTCAAAGCTTGAAATATTCTTTAAATCGCCTATATAAGGACTTAGAAAAATTAGCCCATCTTTATAGATTGCAAAGCTATTTTTAAGCTCGCCACCAAGAGCTAGGATGCAAGATTTTTTATTAAAATTTGTATTAATTATGCTAGGTTTAAAGCCGCGCGAAGTGCGTAAAAACTGCCTTATTGGCGCTAGATTGTTACCTAAATTAAGGCTAAAAGCTATGCTATCATCACTTGGATTTATGATTTTTCTATTATGATCTAAGGCAAGATCAAAAACGCCGCCAAGCTTTGATTTTAAGGCATCAAAATCGCTAATAATAGGCTCGGAGCTAAGATTAGCACTAGTTGCAATTAGTGGATTTTTAAAGTATTCAAAAAGCAAAAGATTAAATGAAGTGGGTGCTAAGAAAATGCCGATTTTATCAAGATTTGGCGCGATTTGCTCTAAGTAATTTTTATTAAAATTTTGCCTATTTTTTTTGGCTAAAATTATAGGCTTTTGCGGGCTGTTTAAAAGATCTAGCTCTGCTTTGCTTAGCTTAGCAAATAGCGCACTTTGCGTGCTATCTTTTAGCATTATGGCAAAGGGTTTGTGGGGGCGATTTTTCTTTTTTCTTAGCTCTTTTATGGCCTTATAATTTAGCGCATCCACGCACAAATGAAAGCCGCCAAGGCCTTTAATGGCTAAAATTTTGCCATTTTTTAGCGCAAGGCTCGCCATTTTAAAAGCCTGTGTATCGCTAGCTAAAATATTGCCATCAAAATCCCTTAAATACGCCCTTGGCCCGCAATTATTACAAGCAATTGGCTGAGCGTGAAAACGCCTATCTAGTGGGTTAAGATATTCTTTTTTACAATTCTTACAAAGCTTAAAGCCGGCCATGCTTGTGTTTGATCTATCATAAGGCAGGGCATTAATGATTGAAAATCGCGGCCCGCAATTTGTGCAAGTAATGAAAGCATGGTGATAGCGCGGGTTTTTGCTATCGTAAAATTCATTTTTGCATTCATCGCAAATAGCAAAATCGCTTAAAATCGGTGCTATTTTTTTGGCGCGTTTTGAAGGTAAAATTTTAAACTCTTTGCTAGCGTTTTTTGAAATTTTAATCTCGCAAACGATTAAATCATCAATCCTAGCAAGCACGGGAGATTTTGTTTTTAAACTCTCAATAAAATCAAGGCAGTTTTTTTCTTCACCAAAAATGCGTATTTTTACGCCACTTTCATCATTAAACACATCGCCACTTAATTTAAAATTTAAGGCCAGCTTATACACAAAAGGCCTAAATCCAACGCCTTGAACCAGGCCAGCAACTGCGATTTTAAAAGCTTTTTTCATTAAATTTCTAAGGGGTAAATTTGGCTAAAAGTAGCTTTTGTGTGTAAAACGCAAAGCCGTGAGAGCGATTTTGTGCTAAATAAACTCCCGCATAAAATCTCCCCCTGGCAATCTAGCTCAGCACGCAAAATATCGCACATATCGCCTATAAAAAAGGCAAGACTTTCAATTATCCCAAAAGCAATATCTTGCTTGCTTGCCCCAGCTAGCCTAAAACTCATCGCACTTGAAATTAGCCCAAATACATCAAGTTCATTTTTGTTTATGAGCTTATAGCTAATCCTTACGCCTTTTTGCAAGTTAAAATCATCGCCAAGCTCTAATATTTCATCATCAAAATTTAAAATTTCTTTTATGATATTAAATAAAGCATAAAAAGAATTGTTTGCCCCAATCTCGCCAGTTTTTAAGGTGAAATTTGCTTTAAAATTATTTAATAAATTTTGATTTATGTTTTTATAAATTTCATCAAAGCTTGAAGGCGTAGTGATTTTAAGCATTTCGTAGCATTCATTATTTTTAAAAACCCTAATAAAATCATCGCTAGTTTTGCTTAGATTAAATACTGCGCTGGTTTTATTTTCAAGCGATTTTTCAGCCAAAATCAGCTTTATTAGTTCGTTATTAGAGTTAGCTTTTTTTGGGCTAAAATCAAAACCTGAGTTTATTAAAACGGCCTTATTTAAAAGATTAACACTAAAAATTTCACTCTTGCTTTTAACACCTAAAAAGGCGATATTTTCTAGCTTTTGGCAAATTTTAAAAATATTTAAATCCCAAGGCAATCTAAGATTAAAAGATCGTGGCGCGTTTTTATGATTTTGGCGGTAAAGCGCGCTAGTTTTTAATCTAAGCACAGGTTTTTCAAAACTACAAAGAGCTATTAAAGCACTTTCATCTGCTATGAAAATTTTAGCGATATTTTCAACCCTTACAGGCACCATATAATCACAAGCAAAATCCCCAAAAGCACAAATTTCTAAATCTTTATATCTTAATATCTGAGCGTTATTTAGCGTGGCTATGGCACTGTTTATAAAATTTTCATCGCTTCTAGCATCAAATTCATTTACTCCATTTTTCAAACAATAAGGCGTGATATTTTCACTCTTAAAATTGCTTTTTTGAAAAATATTTTTTTGCTCATTAAAAGCTGAAATTTCACGCTTGAAAACTTCGCTGTTTTCTAAAAAAATACTATGTGGGATTTGGCTAATTTGCGAGCTTATAAAATTTTCAAGCTCAGCTGTTTTGGCCTTTACAAAAAGCCTAAAAATCCCATCGCTTTTGGTTATTTTGTATTCTAGCGCGCTATTTTTAGCCATAAATTCCAAAAAATCGCCAAAATAAAAAGCCTTAATATAAAAACAAAACTCCAAAACCATTCTTACTCCAAATTCCGCTAATACAATGCTTTAAGCCATTTTGATAAAATTTCATCGATATTAAAATTTGCCTTTTGCTCGCAGCTAAAACCAAGCTGGCCTAATTCATCTAAAAGCACTTTTTGCATAGTTTTAAGCGCATTTTTAGCTTGCGAGCTTAAAGAAAAACTCATAGGCTCAATGCGTTTTGGCACCACACCTAGCACCTTTACACTTTTTGGTAAAACGCCGGATAATTCGCACATTTGTAAGGTTTGGAGCATTTCAACCTCGTGGGCTGAGCCGCTCCACTTTATGCTTTTTGGCATAGCATTATAATCAAAAAAATACACATCGCCAGCCTTGCTATCATCTGCTTCAATACAATCACAAACTATTAAATAATCGCTATTTGCAATAAGTGGAGTAAGCGCATTTGCCATAGTCCCACCATCAATAAAACTAAGCTCATGCAAAGAGCTTTTGAAATTAAAATTTTGACTTATTAAATTTATAAAATGCACGCCCAAGCCCTCATCGCCAAACATCACATTACCAATGCCAAGTATTAAAATTTTCATCTCTTGCCTTAAATTTTAAAATTTTAAAGATTAATATGATCGTTAAAAACCGCCACCAAGCCTGCTTTTTTGATAGCTTGCTTCATTTGCTCTACGCTTCTTAAATCATTAATTTCAAATTGATCATCGCCGCTTTTTTTGCCACTATGCGCGCCTATGCCAGCACTTACGCCAGCACTAAGTTTAGTAATGCCAAAATGCATAGCGCCATTTCTAAATTTTTCATTTTCTCGCGTGCTTAGCGTAATGCCAGCATAAGGCGCAAAAAGTCTGTAAGCGCAGATTATTTGGGCTAATTCTTGCTCGCTTACGCCTGATTTTTGGCGCGCATTATGTATAAATGGGCGCAGGCGCGGCACTGAGATTGAAATTTGAGCGTGCGGATATTTTGCTTGGAGCAAATGCGCGTGTAAGCCAGTAGCTAGCGCGTCTTTTCGCCAATCATCTATGCCTAAAAGCGCGCCAAAAGCCACGCCACGCATTCCGCCCTTTAATGCGCGCTCTTGCGCGTTAAAACGATACGGGAAGATGCGTTTATTGCCATCAAGGTGAATTTTTGCGTATTTTTTGGGGTTGTAAGTTTCTTGAAAAACCGTTACAAAATCCACTCCATTTTGGCACAAATTATCATATCCATCGGTATTTAATGGATAAATTTCAACCCCAAGCGTGGCAAAATATTTACTAGCTTTTTTACAAGATTTACTAATATAATCAAGCGGGGTTTTGCTCTGGCTCTCGCCAGTTAGCACCAAAAGTTCGCACAGCCCGCTTTTTGCGATGCTTTCTAGCTCGGCTTGTAAGCCCTCATCGCTAAGCTGGGCGCGGCGGATTTTATTTTTAGAATTAAAGCCACAATAAACACATAAATTATCGCAGTGATTTGCTATATAAAGCGGAGTAAAAAGATAAATATTTTTGCCAAAATATCGCTCTTTGCTTGCTTTGCTAGCTTGGGCTAAATCTTCAAGCAACAAAGCAGCCGCAGGGCTTAAAAGCGCTTTAAAATCGCTTAAATTTAACGCTTCTTTTCTAAATGCTTTATTGATTGCACTTTTTACTTGGCTTTGGCTTATGGCGTTAAAATCGGCATTTTCGCACTCATCTAATACACAATTCATTATTTTATGATCGCTTTGTTCTTGATGGCTTAAATAGCTCATACAATCTAATAAATTTTTCATAAACGCTCTTTTTAGTGGCTGATTTTACGCTATTTTGACAAATTTTGTATAAATAAGGTACAAATTTTAAAATTTTAAATGCGTAAAAAATAATTTCTTTAATTTTTTTTAATTAAAAAAATAAAATAAAAAAATTTAAATAAAATTAAAAAAATTTTGGCAAAATTACGCACATAAAATCACAAAAGGAGAAAAAATGGCAAACACAGTTACTCTAACAGACAACCGCACCGGTAAAAGTTATGAATTTCCTATCCTTGATGGTTCAAAAGGACCAAGCGTAATTGATATAAGTTCGCTCTATGGGCAAACTGGTATGTTTACTTATGATCCAGGCTATACAAGCACAGCAAGCACTAAAAGCGATATAACCTTTATAGATGGCGAAAAAGGCGAGCTTATGCACAGAGGTTATGATATCGCCTGGCTAGCTGATAATAAAAAATATTTAGATGTAGTTTATTTATTGCTTTATAAAAAATTGCCTTCACAAGATGAATTATCTGCTTTTCGCACTGAGCTTAAACAACGAAGCTATATAAATGAAAAAATGATTAAACTTTTTGATGCCTTGCCTGATAAAGCACATCCAATGGCAGCATTACAAGCTACAACAGCAATGATGAGCGCTTATTATAAACGCGATATGAATATGGACGATATGGATGATTATATGGAGCTTGCTAAGCGCTTGGTGGCTAAAATTCCTACTCTTATCACTTTTTATTATCGCCATGTAAGAGGTTTTCCTAAAATTTACCCAGATTTAGATCGTGGTTTTATAGAAAACTTTTTATATATGATGCGCGCATATCCGCACGATAGAGTGGATTTAAAACCTATTGAAGTAAAAGCGCTTGAGGCTGTATTGCTTTTACACGCTGATCACGAGCAAAACGCCAGCACTTCAACCGTGCGCACAGTAGGTAGCACGCACGCACATCCTTATGCTTGCATAAGTGCTGGTATCGGTGCGCTATGGGGACATGCTCATGGTGGCGCAAATGAGGGCGTGATTCGCCAGCTTGAAATGATAGGCACGCCAGAGCGCGTAGATGAGTTTATCGCAAAAGCAAAAGATAAAAAAGATCCATTTAGACTAATGGGCTTTGGGCATAGAGTTTATAAGAATTTCGACCCGCGCGCAAAAGTACTAGGTAAATTACGCGATCAACTAATCGATGAAATCGGCATAGATACAAATTTAATAAAAGTAGCAAAACGCATCGAAGAAATAGCCTTACAAGATGAATATTTTGTAAGCAGAAAACTATATCCAAATGTGGATTTTAATAGCGGCTTAATCCTAAAAGCCTTAGGCATTCCAAATGAAATGTTTGCGGCGATTTTTGTAATGGGACGCGTGCCAGGCTGGCTAAGCCAATGGATAGAGCAAAAAGAAAACGCACCTGTAAAAATCACTCGCCCAAGACAACTCTACACAGGCCCTGTTTCACAAGCTTAATTCTATTAAAAGCCCGTTTTACGGGCTTGATTATCTTTGATATTTATTAAAATTTACTTACACTTGTACCAAAATGCCTAAAACATTGTTATTTATAAAATTTTAAACTTATAGTTTTTTATATATTGCGTTTTAATAATTAGGATCTTATCTATTGCCACCTTAAAATACTGCTGATTTTCCCATTGCTTTTTTTGCCAATTATAATTAATCTTTTTGTTATTTTACTATTTATTTGCGGATAATCTTTTTCATATTTTCTAATTGTTTTAAAATTTTATTTGCTTAATACCCGCTAAAACCTGCCATAGCTATATCTTTTGAATCAGCCATTGTTTTTTACTCCTTTTTTAATTAAAATTTCTTTTATTTTATATAGCTCGTTTTTGTGTAAAAGAATGCCGCTTAGGTAAGCGTGCATAAATTTTGGTTCACACTCTAAAATCAAGTTTTTTGTCAGCTCGTATTCAAAAAGCTTAAAGCTTTTTATCTGGCTATATGCCCTAACTATAACCTTATTTAGGCAATAAACCTCTATCCTATCATCAAAAAGCATAATTTTTTTAAATATAAGCGTTATATCAAGAAAGCCAACTCCAAATACACCAAACAATCCAACACAGAACAACCAACCACTTGTTTTAGCTTATTGGCTTTTGGCTCTTGTGCCAAAAAATAGATAACCAAAGCCATCATTAAGCCTGTCGCAACTAGTATCAAACCGTGAAAAATCCTGCTTTTTGCCACAAAAATTGGCTTATCATTTAGCATTTCATTTTCATTCATTTTTTGCCTTTGATTGTTTTTAATAAATTCCAAAATCCACATTCTACCCAGCTTGATTTAAAAGCTATTTTATCACCATTATGCCCTGTCTTATAAGCATATATTGTGCTAAGCTTGCGCATAATGGTCCAGTATTTGGATCGCTAAAAATACGAACTACTTCAAATTTTGTGCCAGTGTCTGGGTTTTCTATGATGATATAACCATCTTTGCTTTTTAAAGGTTGCTCTGGAGAATTTTTATTTAATGGCTTTGATAAATTTTCTAATTCTTTTCCATCGTTATAAGCCATCTCAGCTAAAAACGCACTATCATTTATTATTAATAGTGCCTCTGGTGTAAGTGTCCTATTTTCATCAAACATTTCGATTGTTTTAATTGTCGCCATTGTTTTCTCCTTTTTGGCTAGATTTTTTATTTTTTGATTTTCTAATTTTAAATTTTCTAAATATTGAAAAATAAGATTATCCTTAATGTAAAAACTTTTTTGATAAGTTATCCCGCCACCATCTTTAAAAGTATCAAAAAATAACATTAAATAGGTGCTAGCATAATAAGGTCCATATAAATTTGCCACTATTATTCGCTCGTTGTTCTTTTTTTTATCTACATAGTGCTTTAATTGATGAGGCATAGGTAATAAAGGACATTTAGAAGGGTCATCAACGCAATCATTATACGGATCTGCGTAACCTATGCTAAATCTTTTAAAATTAACTGGCAAAGTATAGTTATCATCAACAATCTCTATATCATACATAGTTTTATCTTTTGTTATATTATAAAAAATAATCTTTTGAGGCACTTCCATTTCCCAAATGATAAAAAGCGTAGCCACCAAACCTGTATAAAAACGCACTTTGCTAGTCCTTTCGTTTAAATAAAAATGAAGCACCCAAAGCGGCGTACCTATCACATATCCAGCCAAAAACAATAAATAAAGCGTATGATCGGTATCTATAGCGTAACAATAAACAGCACAAAACCCCACAAAAACAAACAAAAACACAGAGAGTAAAATCTGGAATTTAAGCTTAATATTTAAGCTCATCGCAGAGCTTATCGCCATCGCCCAAAAATACGGAAAAAAATAAGCAAAAATAAAAATAAAAAACGGAAATAAAAGAAAAAATAACAAAATATCTCCTTTAAAAATCTTTAAATTTACTGGCAAAAATCTAAAATTTTAAACCAAAACCCGCATTTTAGTAAAAAACTAGCTTTTTTTAAGCTAAATTCTAGATAAATATTACACAAATTCTAGAATTTTATTAATTCATTATTCTTTAAAATATTTAAATATTTTAAAGAATAAATTTACATATTTTAATATAACACCGCAATTAAATTTATTCTATGTTTTAAAATAATATTTTTTTAAATTGACTAGTAATTTTTTAAAAAGCAAAATTTTATTTGCTTATTTTGTAAAATATCTTAATTTTTGAATGTTGAATTTTAATTTTCTAAGCCATACTAAGTTTTCTCATATGATAGCGCAATTAGCTAGCTTTTATTTGCAGTTTTTATATTAAAATTTTTAAAATTTTAATATATTTTGATAAAGAATTTGAAATTTTAATTTTTAAAATTTTAAAAGATTTTAATAAAGAATTTGAAATTTTAATGTTTAAAATTTAGAATTTTTAAAGAACTTTAAGCGTGCCAGATTTGCGCGATTAAATATAAAGTGTGTAATTAAATGTAAAATACGTGCCAAACATACAAGCGCGTTTAATTAAAGTGTGCCATAAATTAAAATGCGTAAATTTAAAATGCGTTAAATGTAAAGCACGCAATCAATAAAAATGCGCACTAAATTAAAGTGCGCCATTTACGCACTTTAATTAAGCTTATTTCACGATGATTTCGCCCTTAATCCCCTCAAATATGACAGCGCCAATGCCCTTAACCTTTTTAATATCATCAATCTCATTAAAAGGCCTAGCAGCAATGATAGCATCGGCTTTTGCTGAGCCTATGCCTTTTAGGCTCATTAGCTCTTCTTTGCTAGCCGTGTTGATATTTACAGCGCCAAACATAAGCCCAGCCAAAGCTAATAATAACACTAAAATCTTTTTCATATTTTCTCCTTTAAAAGCAAATTTTTAGAGTTAAAGGCGCGTATTTTAGCCATTTGTGTATAAATTATGGCTTAATAATACAGCATTTTTTGTATTGTTTAGCCACTAATTTGCATTTATAGCAGTTTAACCAATAACCTAAAAGCACATCAATTTATCATTATTGCATCATCTGTGCTAAAAAAATATTTGATTTTCAAGCTTTAAATAAGCTTTGTTTTTTAACTGCTCATATTCATCTTTGCTTAAAGTGCGACTATCGCTTTGGATTTGGTTTAGAACTTTCTAAATCCGCTTTTTCTTGTGCTTTGTGTTCTTTTTTATTTGGCATTTTAACTCCTTTTATTTATTGTGATTTATTGCGTTGTTTTATAGTTATAATGCGAAGTTAAGTTTTATAAAATTTACATATTTAAAATAGATAATTTAAAATTTGAATGTAGTTTTGAGATTTTAAAATTTGAGTGTAGTTTTACGATGTTAAAATTTTTGATAATTTTTATTTTAAAATTTTAATATCAATTACAAACAAATTTCTAATTTAAAAACTTAAATATAAATCAATATAAATTAAAAAAAGATAAAATTTTAATCTAAATAAAAAGCAAGTAAAGCAAATAAAATTTTTAGAATATAAATAAAAAAACCCATAATAAAAATAAAAGATAATTTAAAAAATAAACTTTGAATAAATTTTAACAAAGCCCGCAGCGACCTACTTTCCCGGTCCCAGTAAGAGATAGTATCATCAGCCATGACGAGCTTAGCTTCTTGGTTCGAGATGGAGCAAGGCGTTTCCTCGTCTGTATAGTCACGAGCATTGTTAAATAAAAAAATCCTCTTGCAACTTTAATGTAAGATAAAATGCAATGATTTTTTTATTTAACAATGCTATAAAGCTTTACATTGTAAAAGATACAAGCTTAATCAATTAACACTTCTAAGGATTTTATCCTTAACAAGGAAGTGATGCTTATAAAGATAAGCAAACGAGCTATTAGTACTGGTCAGCTAAATGGCTTTCACCACTTACACACCCAGCCTATCAAACGGATAGTCTTTCCGAGCTCTTAAAAGAAGATTCATCTTGGAGTTGGCTTCGAGCTTAGATGCTTTCAGCTCTTATCACATCCGAACTTAGCTACTCTGCGATGCTCTTGGCAGAACAACAGATACACCAGTGGTTCGTTCAACTCGGTCCTCTCGTACTAGAGTCAACTCTCCTCAATCTTCTTACGCCCACGGCAGATAGGGACCGAACTGTCTCACGACGTTCTGAACCCAGCTCGCGTACCGCTTTAAATGGCGAACAGCCATACCCTTGGGACCTGCTCCAGCCCCAGGATGCGATGAGCCGACATCGAGGTGCCAAACCTCCCCGTCGATGTGAGCTCTTGGGGGAGATCAGCCTGTTATCCCCGGGGTACCTTTTATCCTTTGAGCGATGGCCCTTCCACACAGAACCACCGGATCACTAAGACCGACTTTCGTCCCTGCTTGGCCTGTATGCCTCGCAGTTAAGCTGGCTTATGCCTTTATACACAACTTGCGATTTCCAACCGCAATGAGCCAACCTTTGTAAGCCTCCGTTACATTTTGGGAGGCGACCGCCCCAGTCAAACTACCCACCAGACATTGTCCTACTTGCGGATAACGCAAGCTAGTTAGCTACCCAAATAAGAAAGAGTGGTATCTCAACAATGGCTCCACTAGAACTGGCGTCCTAGCCTCAAAGCCTCCCACCTATCCTGCACATTCTTATCCAAGTAGCAGTGTCAAGCTATAGTAAAGGTCCACGGGGTCTCTCCGTCTTGCCGCGGGTAGGAGGAATTTTCACCTCCACTACAATTTCACTGGATCCCTCTTTGAGACAGCTCCCATCTCGTTACGCCATTCATGCAGGTCGGTATTTAACCGACAAGGAATTTCGCTACCTTAGGACCGTTATAGTTACGGCCGCCGTTTACTCGGGCTTCGATCAAATGCTTCGCAGAGCTGACATCATCAATTAACCTTCGAGCACCGGGCAGGCGTCACACCCTATACATCCTCTTACGAGTTAGCAGAGTGCTGTGTTTATGGTAAACAGTCGGGAGGGACTCTTTGTTGTAACCTTCAATGCTTTGTGGAGTAAATCCACTAACAAAGTTAGGCACACCTTATACCGAAGATACGGTGCTATTTTGCAGAGTTCCTTAAAGAGAGTTCTTCCACGCGCCTTAGAATACTCATCCCACCCACCTGTGTCGGTTTACGGTACGGGCAATTATTGCTAAACTTAGAAACTTTTCTTGGCTCGATAGTATTATGGATTCTTAATCTACTCCGAAGAGCGTCATAAGCCTTTAAGATCTCGGATAAAAAATGGCGGATTTGCCTACCACTTAACCTACTTCCTTAGACTAGCACTTCCATCCGCTAGCTCCACTAACTTTAAGCGTCCTTCCATCGCACACAATAATTGGTATCGGAATATTAACCGATTTTCCATCGCATACCCCTTTCGGACTTTGCTTAGGACCCGACTAACCCTACGATGACGAGCATCGCGTAGGAAACCTTGGGTTTACGGCGAAGGGGATTCTCACCCCTTTTATCGCTACTCATGCCTGCATGCTCACTTCTATTTGCTCCAACGCTCCTTACCGGTACATCTTCAACGCTAAATAGAACGCTCTCCTACCGCTTGCACACAACTTAGATTATTTAGCAAAATTTTAAAATAAGAATATTTTTTAAAATATTTTTAAAAAATACTATTATTAAAATTTTCAAATTTCTAACTTTATAAATTTTAAAATTTAACCATAAATAAAAGTTAATTTATATAATCTAAGTTGTATGCAAGCCTAAAGCTTCGGTACTCATTTTAGCCCCGTTATATTTTCCGCGCAAAATCACTAGACCAGTGAGCTATTACGCTTTCTTTAAAGGATGGCTGCTTCTAAGCCAACCTCCTGGTTGTTTCAGTAACTTCACATCGTTTTCCACTTAAATGAGATTTTGGGACCTTAGCTGTTAGTCTGGGTTGTTCCCCTCTTGACGACGGATTTTATCACTCGCCGCCTGACTGCTGTGATTACATACTAAGTATTCGGAGTTTGATAGGGTTTGGTACATTGGTGTATGCCCTAGCCCATTCAGTGCTCTACCCCTTAGTATTACGACACAACGCTATACCTCAATATATTTCGGAGAGAACCAGCTATCACGATGTTTGATTGGCCTTTCACCCCTATCCACAAGTCATCAGGAGCTTTTTCAACAGCCGTCTGTTCGGTCCTCCACCGGCTCTTACACCGGTTTCAACCTGCTCTATGGATAGATCACATCGTTTCGGGTCTGCAGCATCTGACTTAACGCCCTATTAAGACTCGCTTTCGCTACGGCTCCGGGTTTGCTTAACCTTGCCAGATACCACAACTCGCAGGCTCATTATGCAAAAGGCAGTCCATCACACTGATAAATCATAGTGCTCTGAATGATTGTAAGCAAATGGTTTCAGGTTCTATTTCACTCGGCTCACCGCCGTTCTTTTCACCTTTCCCTCACGGTACTTGTTCGCTATCGCTCTAGTAGTAGTATTTAGGGTTGGATAGTGGTCTACCCAGCTTCAAACAGGATTTCACGTGTCCCGTCCTACTCAGGATCCTGCTAAGTAAAACGAAGCTTTCATATACGGGAGTATCACCCTCTATGCTCAGGCTTTCCAGCCTATTCTATTAGCTAAGTTTAGTCTATATTGCAGTCCTACAACCCCACTAGCAAGCTAGTGGTTTGCCCTCTTACGCGTTCGCTCGCCGCTACTAGCGTAATCTCTATTGATTTCTTTTCCTTAGGGTACTTAGATGTTTCAGTTCCCCTAGTTCGCTCCACATTGGGTAAATGATATTACTATCATTTGGGTTGCCCCATTCGGAAATTCCCGGATCAAAGCTCCTTGACAGCTCCCCGAGACTTATCGCAGCCTGGCACGTCCTTCATCGCCTCTACTAGGCAAGGCATCCACCATTTGCTCTTAGTAGCTTACCTTTATTTGAATTACAAAATTGTGTATTCTAATGCATCACTTCCTTGTTAAAGATAAAAGATGATTTAAAATTTTTAAATAAATTAGAAAATTTTTAAACTTTTATAATATTTAAACTTTAAACCCCAAGACGGAAAGCATTAACTGGCTTATTATAAAAATAATAAGTTTGGATAGTTAAACTTAAATTGCAAGAGTTTAATGCTTAAAGCTTTAACAAGTCCTGTAAAATTGTATTAAACTTGATTTCTTTTAACAATGATAATTTAAATAACGCTTAGACTAGAAAGTCTAATCAAAAAACTTTGATTTAAAATTTGGGTAAGTTTTTTGATTAGACTTTATGGTGGGCCTAACAAGACTTGAACTTGTGACCTCACCCTTATCAGGGGTGCACTCTAACCAGCTGAGCTATAGGCCCTAATAATACAATCAAAATGCGAAAGTTGTCAATCTCTCAAACCTAAACAAGCTCTAATCAAGCTTAATGAATATCTTGTGAGAGAATATTCAAATGTACTCTAGAAAGGAGGTGATCCAACCGCAGGTTCTCCTACGGTTACCTTGTTACGACTTCACCCCAGTCGCTGATTCCACTGTGGACCATAACCAGTTTGGTATTTGGGCTTCGAGTGAAATCAACTCCCATGGTGTGACGGGCGGTGAGTACAAGACCCGGGAACGTATTCACCGTAGCATGGCTGATCTACGATTACTAGCGATTCCGGCTTCATGCTCTCGAGTTGCAGAGAACAATCCGAACTGGGACATATTTTATAGATTTGCTCCACCTCGCGGTATTGCGTCTCATTGTATATGCCATTGTAGCACGTGTGTCGCCCTGGGCATAAGGGCCATGATGACTTGACGTCGTCCACACCTTCCTCCTCCTTACGAAGGCAGTATATTTAGAGTGCTCAGCCGAACTGCTAGCAACTAAATACGTGGGTTGCGCTCGTTGCCGGACTTAACCGAACATCTCACGACACGAGCTGACGACAGCCGTGCAGCACCTGTCTCTAAGTTCTAGCAAGCTAGCACCCTCTTATCTCTAAGAGGTTCTTAGGATATCAAGCCCAGGTAAGGTTCTTCGCGTATCTTCGAATTAAACCACATGCTCCACCGCTTGTGCGGGTCCCCGTCTATTCCTTTGAGTTTTAATCTTGCGACCGTACTCCCCAGGCGGCATACTTAATGCGTTAGCTGAATTACTGCCCTAACTAGTAGAGCAACAACGAGTATGCATCGTTTAGGGCGTGGACTACCAGGGTATCTAATCCTGTTTGCTCCCCACGCTTTCACGCATTAGCGTCAGTTGAGTTCTAGCAGATCGCCTTCGCAATGGGTATTCTTCTTGATCTCTACGGATTTTACCCCTACACCAAGAATTCCCATCTACCTCTCCCTCACTCTAGATTATCAGTTTCCCAAGCAGTTTAATGGTTAAGCCATTAGATTTCACAAAAGACTTGATAATCCGCCTACGCGTCCTTTACGCCCAGTGATTCCGAGTAACGCTTGCACCCTCCGTATTACCGCGGCTGCTGGCACGGAGTTAGCCGGTGCTTATTCCTTTGGTACCGTCAAAATTCTTCCCAAAGAAAAGGAGTTTACGCTCCGAAAAGTGTCATCCTCCACGCGGCGTTGCTGCTTCAGGCTTTCGCCCATTGAGCAATATTCCCTACTGCTGCCTCCCGTAGGAGTCTGGACCGTGTCTCAGTTCCAGTGTGACTGATCATCCTCTCAGACCAGTTAAGCGTCATAGCCTTGGTGAGCCATTACCTCACCAACTAGCTGATACTATATAGTCTCATCCTACACCGAAAAACTTTCCCGCTCTAACTTGTGTTAAAGCGGAGTATAGAGTATTAGCAGTCATTTCTAACTGTTGTCCTCTTGTGTAGGGCAGATTAACTATACCTTACTCACCCGTGCGCCACTAACTCATAAGAGCAAGCTCTTACTTGTCCGTTCGACTTGCATGTATTAGGCACGCCGCCAGCGTTCACTCTGAGCCAGGATCAAACTCTCCATAAAAATGAAAGTTTAATCTAAAAACTAATTTAGAAATGTAAAATAATTTTAGTCATATAAAATGACTGGCTCAATTAGATCACTTGTTTAGATTTCAAAGATTGACTTTGTTGTAAAAAAACAATTTAAAATTAAAAAAACACGCTCAAAGCACGATATAATCAGTGTTTCAAGCACCTTGCTCCGTTAAGCAAGAGCGAAATTATACAAGCGCTAGGCTTAAATGTTGCTTAAATAGAAAAAACTTTTTTAAAATTTCTAAAATCTATTAAAATTTCTAAAAATTTTAATACAATTACTAATTTAGCAAGCAATATATAAAATTTCAAAGGCAAAAAATGCCACAAATTTCATTAGAATCAAATCAAATGCTTGATAATTTCGTGCTAAATTACGAACTTAGCAAACATTGCAAAATCGCACCTACGGCGTATAAATTTTGGCAAAAGACGATTAGCGCGCATTTTAGTGGCGCAAGGGCTGTATTTTTGCTAAAATCATCAATCCCGCCAAAATACCAAGAGCAAATCCAAGAATGCTCCAATCTTAGCGGATTAGTGCTAAGTAGCGCATTTTGCGCATTTAGCGGGCTTGCTAGCTCGCACCTTACGCGCTCAAACTGCTCGCGCTTAAATGAATTATTAAAAATTCATAAAATCGGCCCTTTTAAATTCGTAGATTTACGCCATTTTCTAAACTCTTTGGGCTTGGAAAACGATGCTAAAATTTACATCGAAAAATGCAAATTTTTCTCGCCTGCACCGCTTGAAAAATGCATAAAATTAACGCCGACATTGTGTTTGGGCTATTATTAAACTAAATAAATTTTAAAATTTATAATTAAAATTTACGTAATATTAACGCATACGAAAACTTAAAGCCTCGATAATATGTTCTTTTTGTATTTGCTCGCAAGAGCTTAAATCTGCGATAGTGCGCGCTACTTTTAAGGTTTTGTTTATACCGCGCTGGGTTAAATGATAATTGCTAATGGCTTTATTTAGCACCTGCTCGCTTGCGTTATCGATTTGGCAAAAGCGTGCTATATCGCGCTCATCTAGCTTGCCATTTAGTTGCTTTTGCTTGCGTAAAATTTGAGCATTAAAAGCTTGCATTACTTGTTTGTGCATTTGCTGGCTTGTTAGGCTACTAGCGTCATTTGCGCTTATTTCGCTCATAGCCACATATAAATCAATACGATCAATTAACGGAGCAGAAATAGCACTTTTATAACGAGCGATATCGCGCTCATTACAACGACAATTTAAGCTTTGAGAAAAGGCATTGCCACAAGCGCAAGGATTCATCGCGCTCACAAATAAAAATTTTGTTTCATAGCGCACTTTTGAATTAACGCGCGAAATGTTTATGCAATTATCTTCAAGCGGTTCGCGCATACTTTCAAGGATTTGCTTACCAAAATGCGGTAATTCATCAAAAAATAGCACACCACCATTTGCAAGCGCAACCTCGCCGATTTTTGCCATTTGCGAACCGCCACCAAAAATGCTCGAACGCGTGCTAGTATGATGTGGAGCGCGATAAGGTCTAAGCGCGCTAAAATCGCTATCTTGGCTATTTAAACTAGCATAAGCACTAGCTAATAAAACCTCATCTAAACTTTGTGGTGGCAAAATATAGCGCAAACGCTTCGCGCTCATTGATTTGCCACATCCTGGGCTGCCTTCAAATAAAATATTATGCATCCCAGCAGCTGATATAATACAAGCACGCTTGGCTCTATCTTGGCCTTTAATATCACTAAAATTTAGCTCATAATTTGTATTAGGGACAAAAACTTGTCCTGCGATATTTAAAGTATGCTCAAATAATGGATGCGTAGCAGTTACAGCACAAGTCTTAGCAAAATCGCTATCGCAAAAAAACCTAAAAGCTTCTTCAAGATTACAAATGCTAAAAACTTCTAAATTTGGTATCATCGCAGCTTTTAAAGCTATGTCTTGTGGGACTAAAACGCGGATATTTTTTGCTTTTGTGCTTAAAAATAATAAAATTGAAAACAGCTCAGCATTAGAGCGCACATTGCCATCAAGCCCCAACTCTCCAAAAACGAAAAAATCATTATCAAAGCGAATTTTTTGTAGCATAATTAACAAGGCTATTGCCAAATCAAAATGCGAGCCATTTTTTTTCACATCGCTTGGGCTAAGATTTACACTAACGCGCATAGCTGGGAGTTTGGCGTGTTCGCAAGATTTTTGCAAATTATTAAGAGCGGCTTTTACTCGCGTGGTGCTTTCTTTTATCGTGGTGCCAGCAAGCCCTACAATTTCAATAGCTGGCAAGGCCGGGCTAAGCGAAACCTCGATATTTATTATATGCAAACTATCGCCAAGACAAGCCGATTTTAACGATTTCATTTATTTGTGCTTTGTTTAAATTTTAAATATATTAAAATTTGCGTAAATTTTAAAATTTGCTTTTGCTTCATTCAAAGCCCTAATTTTCACTTTTTGCTTTTAATTCTTTGATTTTTGCTTTATAGTCTTTGTCGAACTTTTTGCGTTTTGTGTAGCCGATTTTTTCTATAAATAAATGACCTTCTAAATGATCGTATTCGTGCTGAATGCAAACAGCTTTTAATCCATCAGCACTTAAAATTTGCTCTTTACCAAATCTATCAAAAAATTTTAATTTAATACTTTTAGCCCTTTTAACATCTTCGTAAAAATCAGGCACGCTCAAACAACCTTCTTTACATATTTGCTCGCCTTCAAGCTCAATAAATTGTGGATTTATAATTTCAAGCAAATCTTCTTTAAATTGCTCAGCAATAAACTCGCCATTTTCATCTAATTCTTGGCTTTGGCGCGGTATTAAAACCAGCATCGCACGAATTGGCTTATCTACTTGTATGGCCGAAATCCCTATGCCATCATAAGCTCGCATAGTATCATATAAATCATCTAAAAATTTATGCAAATTTTCATCAAAATTTTCTACTGGCTTACTTTTCATAAATAAATTTTTATTTGGGTAAGTGATTACTTTTAATACCATTTTTAATCCACTATAAAATAATCTTTGCCACTTGATTTTTCTAAACCATCAAGCGCGCTTGATATTAGTTCCTCAGCACTCAAATCTGCTTTTAGCGGAGCTATGACGATTTGTATTTGTAATTTAATCTCTGATTCGCTAATAAAAAATTTAGCCTGTCCTAGCAAGCGTTGTATTCTCTCACAAGCCATCTTGCCACCTTCTATATCGGTGTGTTGCATCAAAACGCCAAAACAGCCATTTTCATAATGAGCCACAATATCTGAGCGGCGCGAAATATTAAATAAAGTTTGAGCGATATTGCGTAAAATCCCGCGTTTATCGTTTATAGAATCAATACTTGCAAGCACTTTTGGATCCACTTGGGTTAGCATTAAGGTTTCGTTATAGCCGTATTTTTTAACATATTCAAGGTTGTTTTTTATAATAGCTATAAAATATCTTTTATTAAATACAGCATATTGCGTATCATAAACGCTTTGATTTGAAATGCTTTTAAATACTCTGCCGATTTCATCATAGCTCGTTTTTATGGCTTCTACATGGCGAGCGATTAGGGCATTTAGCTTTAATAAATCATCATTAAAGGCCTTTATGCAACTTTGGATTTCAAAAGCGTTAGTGTCGTTTTTGCTCTCATCTAAGCGCTTTTTAACTATGCCCTCCATTACTAGCAAATTTTTATAAATCACAGTGATGATTTGTAAAATATTTTTAATTTGAAGAAAACCATGCCTTATGTCAGTTTCCATTTGAACGCGGGTTTGAGTGCTAATTCTCTCGCTACTTTCCATACTGGCTATATAGCCTTTTAGCTCGCTATCTTCGCCCTCTAAAAGCTTAGCAAAATAAATTTCATAATTTTCAGGTGTGGCGACTACTTTATCATTTAACATATGATCAAGCACATTTGTAGCAAATCTTGCGATGGAATTTAATAAAGAAGCATCTATTTGCGATGCTGGTTTTTTTACCTGCTCTTTTACTGATTTTTCTTCTGTGTTTTTGGTGATTGTAATTTCTTTGGCGTTTTTATTAAAATTTGGCTTTCTATCACTTTGTAAGCTAACCGCTGGCATATCGATCCTTTTTTTACTTAAAATTTAAGGTTAAATTTTAAGTAAGTTATACATTTAGATTTAAAATTTGCGTTTTGGCTAAATCAACGCCAATTTATTATTTAAAAGATTTACTAAGGACATTATCTATAATGCCATATTCAGCGGCTTGCTCAGCACTCATATAAAAATCGCGCTCTGTATCTTTTGCTATTTTGCTTAATTTTTGGCCTGTATTTTTAGCCAAAATATCATTTAATAGCTCTTTTAGGCGCAAAATTTCTTTGGCTTGAATTTCTATATCAGTGGCTTGTCCTTGCGCTCCACCAAGTGGCTGATGAATCATAATGCGTGAATTTGGCAATGAATACCGCTTGCCCTTAGCCCCACAACTTAGCAAAAACGCACCAGCACTTGCTGCTTGGCCTATGCAAATCGTACAAACATTTGGCTTTATGTAATTCATAGTATCATAAATGCTAAATGCGCTTGTTATCACGCCGCCTGGGCTATTTATGTATAAATAAATATCTTTATCTGGGTCTTCTGCTTCTAAAAACAGCATTTGCGCCACGATGGCCGATGAAACGCCATCGTCTATTGCGCCACTTAGCATAATTATGCGATCTTTTAAAAGACGCGAATAAATATCATAGCTTCGCTCACCTTTACTAGTGCGCTCTACGACATATGGGATATATTGATTATTCATCATCTTTAATCTTTTTGCTTTTTGTTGTTTTTGTGCTTGGTTTTTTGGCTACTTTTTCATCGCCTTCTTCTTTTTTCGCACTTACTTTTTTAGTGGTTTTTGCTGCGCTTTCATCTTTTTTTGGGCTTGCTTTTTTGGTGGTTTTTGCTACGCTTTCTTCTTTTTTCGCGCTTACTTTTTGGCTTTGATTGTTTGATTCTTCATCGCTAGGCAATTTAAATAAATCAACAAAAAGTTTTTCTTCTACTATCGCCATTTTTACAGCTGGGAGCATACCGGTATTTTTGTAATATTCTAAATGCTTTTTAGGATCTAATCCGTTTCTATATGCTTCTATATAAATTGTTTGAAGTAGCTCTTGCTCGCTAACGCTGATTTTTCTAAGCTTGGCTAATTCATCGATGATAAAAGTAAGCTTTACACTGCGAAGTGCGCCTGCTTTAAATTCTTCTTTTTTTGCCTCATAAGCTTTAACATCTTGGCTTAAACTCTTGCGCTCATCATCGCTAAATGCCCCCCAGGCGTTGCGAATGCGCATATTTATTTCTTGGTCTAAAATATTTTGAGGCACATCAAAATTAAATTTCTCCACAGCATTATCAGCAAATTTTACTTTCAATTCTTCATTTAATAATTTTGTAAATTTTTGTGCTTTTATCTGTGCTTTCATTTGTTTTTGTAAAATTTCTTTGCTTGGGTTTTCTTCGCGAGGTAAGATCGCTTTTAGCGTTTTTTCGTCTAATTTGGCCTCGCCTTTTTGCTGAATTTCATGCAATTTTATTTTAAACACAGCCGCCTTGCTTGCTAAATGTTTGGCGCCGTAATCTTTTGGAAATTCTACATTTATATCTTTATTTTCACCAGCTTTCATACCAATCATAGCATCTTCAAATCCCGGTATAAACTGCCCTGAGCCGATTTGTAATACATAATTTTCAGCCTTGCCACCCTCAAAAGGCTTGCCATCTAAAAAGCCCTCAAAATCAAATTTTGCAAAATCGCCTTTTTCAAGTTTAGCTTTTTTAGATTTTTCAAGCGGAGCAAAATTAGTTAAAATTTCATTAATTTTATCTTCTATTTCTTTATCGCTTACTTCTGGTGCTTTAAACTCTGGTAAAAGCTCTTCATAACCGCTTATATCAAAATTTGGGCGAAATGATATGATAATATTTGCTTTTATTAGCCCGTCTTTTTCATCTAAATCTTTAACCACAGGCTCGCCAATTAGTTCATTTACTTCTTTTTTTAATTCTTTTAGTGCTAAACCGATTGAATCAGCTAATAAGCGGTTTTTAGCATCTTGATCTAAGCCTTTGCCATATCTTTGTAACATTACCTCAGGTTTTACTTTACCTTTGCGAAAACCATCTATTTTTGCGTTTTTAGCCGCTTCTTTGGCAAGAGCTAATTTTTTATCATTTAGTTCTTTTTGACTGATTGTTACGCTTGCGTTTGCGTTTGCGTTGTCAATTTTGCTGGTTTTAATATCCATGCTTATCCTTTGAGAAAAAAAATCGAGCAAATATAGCTAATTTTTGCTTTATTTAAACATAAATCAGCTAAATTTCGCTACTTTTTTTAGGATAATAAAATGTTAAATACAGACAAACAAATAAAACTTGAAGAATGTATAAGAGAAATTTTAAATCTCTTAGGCGAAAATCCTGCGCGCAATGGCTTGCTCCACACGCCAAAACGCGTAGCAAAATCGCTTGATTTTATAACCTCAGGCTATTATGAAGACCCAAAAAATGTGCTAAATGACGCACTTTTTGAAAGCACAAATAACGAAATGGTGCTAATTAAAAATATTGAATTTTATAGCCTTTGTGAGCATCATTTATTGCCTATAATTGGTCGCGCGCATGTAGCTTATATCCCAAATGGCAAGGTTGTAGGACTTAGTAAAATTCCACGAATGGTTGATATTTTCGCGCGCAGATTACAAATCCAAGAGCAATTAACCGAACAAATCGCACAAGCCATTGAAGAATGCATAAATCCGCAAGGCGTGGGCGTAGTGCTTGAAGCAAGACATATGTGTATGGAGATGCGCGGCGTTGGAAAAATCAATTCAATAACAACCACATCGGCATTACGCGGAATTTTTCTAAAAAAACATGAAACAAGAAAAGAATTTTTTGATTTAATAAACGCCTCAAAAGTAAATAGTTTTTAGTCGCAAAACTAGCAAATTTTAATAAATTTTAATGGAAAAATCGTGAGCCTTGATAAATTAAAAGACAAGCTTTTAAAAAATGATTTTAAGCTAAGTGGTGCTTTTGGCCTTATCTCAAAAATCAGCGCAAACACAATTGATGCCACAGGGCTTAAAGTAAGCATTGGTGATATTGTAAATATAATAGGCGAGAGCAAAAAAGAGCTAGGTATGGTTACACAAATTTATCAAGGCGGTGCTAGCGTTTGCCCTTTTGGCTTTGTAGAAGGATTTAAAATTGGCGATAGAATTTATGCTAATAATCAAGGCATGAATATCCCAGTGGGCGATGGCTTGCTAGGGCGCGTGGTTGATCCATTTATGAATCCAAAAGATGAAAAAGGCCCCATAAATGCGACATCTTTTGTGCCTATAATGCGCGCGCCTATTGATGCGCTAAAACGCGGGCTAATAAATGAGCCTTTTAGCGTTGGCATTAAAGCGATTGATGGCTTGCTAACTTGTGGTAAAGGGCAGAAATTAGGGATTTTTGCTGGCTCTGGCGTGGGTAAAAGCACGCTTATGGGAATGATCGTTAAGCATTCAAGCGCGCCTATAAAAGTAGTAGCGCTTATAGGTGAGCGTGGGCGCGAGGTGCCTGAGTTTATTCAAAAAAACTTAGGCGGAGATTTAAATGATACTGTTATGATAGTAGCAACTAGCGATGATAGCCCGCTAATGCGTAAATATGGTGCATTTTGCGCTATGAGTGTGGCGGAGTATTTTAAAAATCAAGGCAAAGATGTGCTTTTTATTATGGATAGCGTTACGCGTTTTGCTATGGCTCAGCGTGAAATAGGCCTAGCTCTTGGCGAACCACCAACCTCAAAAGGCTATCCCCCAAGCGTGCTTACGCTTTTGCCCCAACTTATGGAGCGCGCAGGCAAAGAAGATGGCAAAGGCTCGATAACGGCGTTTTTTACCGTGCTTGTCGAAGGCGATGATATGAGCGATCCAATAGCTGATCAAAGTCGCTCGATTTTAGATGGCCACATAGTGCTTGATAGAAATCTAACTGACTTTGGCATTTATCCGCCCATAAATATCTTAAACTCCGCAAGTCGCGTAATGAGCGATGTAATAAGCCAAGAACACCTTTTAAACGCTAGAAAATTTAAAAAACTATATTCACTTTTAAAAGAAAACGAGATGCTAATTCGCATCGGGGCTTATCAAAAAGGTTCAGACAAAGAGCTTGATATGGCGATGGCAAAAAAAGATTTTATGGATGATTTTATCCGCCAAGACCCAAATGAAGGCGTTGAGCTTAGCAAAACAGAGCAAATTTTAAGTGAAATTTAACGCGCAAATAAATAATTTAAAATTTTAACGCACCGCGCAATTATAAAGCTAAAAAATATTATAGCAAAAGAAAAAGCTAAAAGTGTAGAGACACAGGAAAAGTCTATTAGCGATGATGAAAAACATAGAGAAGCTCAGCTAAAAGAAGTTGAAAGACTAAAAACACAAAGTAAGTTTAATCCAAACTCCACTAAGATCCAAAGAGAAAAAGAACGAGAACCCTAAAAATTAATTTTTAGGGTTTTACTACGCCATAATATCCATTTTTGTATTTGTTTTAATACTAATTTCTTCTGCACTAAATTCAACTTTTATTTCGTTTTTAGTTTCTTCTTTTTTGTCTTTTTCATCTTGTTTTTCTTGTAACTTCTTTGTATTTGTTTTAATACTAACTTCTTCTACACTAAATTCAACTTTTATTTCGTTTTTAGCTTCTTCTTTTTTGTCTTTTTCATCTTGTATTTCTTGTAACCTCAACAAATCATACATTTGATGATATTCTTTAGGCATACAAGGGTGAGAGTATCCATTTATCCTTATCATAATGTTGCCTAAAAACAATATCCATATCTACAAAGAAATTTGCGTCCAGCTTCTTTTTTTATATCTCTTGCTTTATCAAAACATCCGCTCGCATCATAACCATATGCGTATATTTTAGTGCATCCATCTGCATCGTAATACCAACTAGCAGCAGATGCACTAGAGACTAATCCACATAAAATTGCAATAGAAAAAATAATTTTTTTCATAAAATCTCCTTTAAACCATTTTATGAAATAATATCTATTTATATATAAAATTTCACTTAATCTATATTTTTCTTTTTTGGCGTTATAGCGTAAGCTTGCGCGAGATGATAGCGCAACGCTAGAAAACAAAGCAAGCCCGCATTTTCTTTCCCCTTTAAATTTCAAACTACAAATGCTCGAAAATTTTAAAATTTTAAAAAACATATTTTAAAATTTTAACAAGCAAAATTTAAAATTTTTTATCCCTCAAATTTTAAAATCTTTTACCGCGAAAATTTTAAAATCTTAAAAAATAAAATATTAAAATTTTAAATTAAATATATTTTGGCAAAATCACTTCAAGTGTTTTTTCGCCATTTTCGTTTATTTCATTTATTTGTATATCGTCATTTTCATAGGCGCGCTTTGCGCTTTTGGCGCGATTTTGTGAGCCATTGCCACCGCCTTGTTTTGCGTCTGAAAAGTTCATTTGCACATCACTATATCCCATATTTACAAGGCTATTTTTAAACTCAGCTTGATTAGCCACGAAAAGCTGCATTGTTTGGGCGTTGCTTGTGATGTTGATGTGTAGATTATTTGCGCGACTTATCATCGTTACGCTTACCTCGCCAAGCTCAGCTGGATTTAGCACCATCGCAATGCGCGTAATCGGCGGTTTATAATCGTTTATTTTTTGTGCCATCTCAGCAGCAAAACTTCGCACACTTGAAATTTGTGTTTCTTTGCTTATATTTTTTAATTTAGCATTTAGCATAATATCTTTTAAGATGCTTTGTTCGCTTGATTTTATCGTGCTTTGCTCGTTTTGTGTGCTTTGGGCGTCATTTGTGAAATTTTCAAAATTGCTAGGCGTGCTAGGATCTTGTAATGGCGTGCTAGCATTTTGGGCTGCTTTTTTAGAAATCGCATCTAAATAGCTATCAATCGTGGCATCATTTGATTTATTTTTTAGGCAAATAGGCGTGCTTTTAGGCTCAGTTTTTATTTGAGTATCATTTAAAAGCGCTTTTAAATCATTGCCTACTTTTTTGTCCTCATTTAATGCTAAAATCAAGCTTTCATTTAAAGCGGAATTTTTGCTAAATTTAAGCTCTTTTGGCTCTGTTTTTAAGACATTTTTAGCTTCATTTACTCCGTTTAAAAGCTTGGCAAGATTGTATTTTGGATTATTTAAGTTTTGTTTGCTTTTTTGCTCGTTTGCCTTGCTTAGACTAAGAGAAACATTATCAAAAAAGCCCTTTAAATTAAGATTTTTAAACTCGCTTTGAAGTGCTTTTATATCGCTATTTGTTATGCTAATTTTGCTTAAATTTAGCCCAAATTTATCAGCGATTTTTATTAAATCTTCTAAACTTTTGATGCTCTTTATTTGTGCCACATTTATTTCGGTGTTTAAAATTTTATTAAGTTTATCATCGCCTGTGGCTAGCTTATCTAGCAAGCCTAAAATTTTCATAAATTTTGCTGATTCTAGCGCGCTTTGGCTATCATCGCTCAATGGGTTTGTTATTAGCGCGCCAGCCGTTACTGCTGATAAATCGTCATTTATTAAGGTTGCAAGGGCCGAATTATTTAAAATTTGCGTGTTATTTTCGCCATCGTTTTTTGAAATTTCATTATTGTTATTTTTTGTTTGGGTTTGGTTTTCATTTAAAAGATCTTTTAGCTTTGTTGGATTTTGCGGATTTTGATCTTGGCTTTGATCTTTTGTGCTTTCTTGGGTTTGGTTAGGGTTTGCGGGACTGGCTTGATTTTGGGCTTGATTTTGGGCTTGATTTTGGGCTTGATTTTGGCTTTGTGTTTGATTTTGTGTTTGTGTTTGATTAGAGTTTGTGGGGCTAGTGGTTTGGGTTTGGGCTTTTTCATTAGTGCTGTTGTTTGCTTTTTTAATATCGTTTTTATGGACATTTTCAAGTAAAGTAGCTAGAAAATCTCCGCTTGTTTTGTTGCTTAATTTTTGAGTGGTTTGCTCGTTTGAAATAGCGTTTTTGCTTGATGTTGGCTTAAAATTTAGCATTTTTCATCCTTAAACTTTTCTAGCTTACACGCAAATTTTATTCCAAATTAAATAAAATCCGCTATAATCGCCCACTTTAAATTTAAGCAAAATCAAGGCAAAGCTATGCAAAACATACGAAACATCGCAGTTATCGCCCATGTCGATCACGGCAAAACAACTATGGTCGATGAGCTTTTAAAGCAATCAGGCACTTTTGATGAAAGAGCAAATATCGCCGAGCGCGTAATGGATAGCAATGATATAGAAAAAGAACGCGGCATTACCATACTTTCTAAAAACACCGCCATAACTTATAAAGATTATAAAATCAATATCATCGATACTCCCGGACACGCTGATTTTGGCGGAGAGGTTGAGCGCGTGCTTAAAATGGTCGATGGCGTGCTTTTGCTTGTCGATGCGCAAGAAGGCGTAATGCCACAAACAAAATTTGTGGTCAAAAAGGCGTTAAATCTTGGGTTAAAACCGATTGTGGTGGTTAATAAAATCGACAAGCCAGCCGCTGATCCAGATCGCGTGATAAATGAAATTTTTGATTTATTTGTGGCTCTTGGGGCAAATGACGAGCAGTTGGAATTTGCCGTGGTTTATGCAGCAGCAAAAAACGGCTATGCAAAATTAAACTTAGACGATGCAAATGAAAATATGATACCTTTATTTGAAACAATAATCGAGCGCGTGCCAGCTCCAAGCGGCAACGAAGAAAACGCCTTACAAGTTCAAGTTTTCACACTAGATTATGATAATTATGTCGGTAAAATCGGCATTGCACGCATTTTTAATGGCAAAATCTCAAAAAACGCAAGCGTAATGCTAGCAAAAGCAGATGGGACAAAAACGCAAGGTCGCATTAGCAAATTAATTGGCTTTATGGGCTTAGAGCGCACAGAAATCACCCAAGCAAGCGCAGGCGATATTGTAGCAATTGCTGGCTTTGAAAGCTTAGATGTAGGCGATAGCGTGGTTGATCCAGCTAATCCTATGCCACTTGACCCGCTACATATTGAAGAGCCAACCCTTAGCGTGGTTTTTAGCGTAAATGATGGCCCACTAGCTGGGAGCGAGGGCAAGTTTGTAACAAGCAATAAAATCGCAGAACGCTTAGAAGCAGAAATGAAAACAAATATCGCGATGAAATACGAAAATATCGGCGAAGGCAAGTTTAAAGTAAGCGGGCGCGGAGAGTTGCAAATTACAATTTTGGCTGAAAATATGCGTAGAGAAGGTTTTGAGTTTTGTCTTGGCAGGCCTGAGGTTATCGTGCGTGAAATTGATGGCGTAAAATGCGAACCTTATGAGCTTTTAGTAATTGATGCCCCAGATGATTGCACTGGCGCTGTAATAGAAAAACTAGGCAAAAGAAAGGCTGAAATGACAGCGATGAACCCAACAGGCGATGGGCAAACGCGCATAGAGTTTGAAATCCCAGCGCGCGGGTTAATTGGCTTTCGCTCGCAGTTTTTAACAGATACTAGGGGCGAGGGCGTGATGAATCATAGCTTTTTGGAATTTCGTCCGCTTAGTGGGGCAGCCATTCATCGCAGTAACGGCGCGCTAGTGAGTATGGAAAATGGCGTAGCACTTGCTTATTCGTTATGGAATTTACAAGAGCGCGGCGTGCTATTTAATGAGCCACAAGATAAGGTTTATATAGGTATGATAATAGGCGAGCATAGCCGTCCAAATGACCTTGAAGTAAATCCCATAAAAGGCAAAAACCTAACAAATGTCCGCGCCAGTGGCAGCGATGATGCCATCAAGCTAGTTCCACCGCGCAAAAATACGCTTGAGCGCGCGCTTGAATGGATAGAAGATGATGAATTAGTAGAAGTTACGCCTAAAAATATCCGTATAAGAAAAAAATATTTAGATCCAAACATAAGAAAAAGAATGGCAAAAGCAAACGCTTACACTTAAAATTGGCCAATTTCTAAAAATCTAAATTAAAATTTTAAAATTTGGCTTAATCTAAAAATCACGCAAATTTTAAAATTTACTCTATTAAATATTAAACAAATTAAAATTTTGGTTTAAAATTTTAAATATTTTAGAATAATTTAGGCAAATTAAATGATAAATTTAAGGGGCTATTATAAAATTTATAACCCCAAATTTCTAACCCCAGTTTTGGGTAAGCTTAACTATGCTCTATGATTCTTGCTTTTATTTCATCAAAACTGCTTTTACGCAAAATTTCACCATTTTTAAAGACAGGTTCTAGCTCATTTTTTTGATTTTTTAATTCATCGGCTCTTATGGTATGATAAACGCCATCTTTTTTAATCAAGGCCAAAACGCCAGCTTTTGAGCGTTTAGTCATATCGGTATTTGGAGCTTTGAAAACATCTTGCCAATTTATGCCATCTTTACTAATCGCGCTTGCTTTCATGGCAAAACGCAAGGTATCGCGGTTTAAATGCTGTAAAAGCGCGCCACCCATACCAAAATTAATATTTGAAGCACTAATGTGGCGCATTTTTAGCTCATTTAATATATCATTAAGGCTTTCGGGCGTAATGCCATCGCCATAAATCAAACGCACAAAAGGTGGTAAAAGTTTATAGCCTTTATCATTTATGCTATAACCTGTGTGGCTCATAATGCGCTCTAAGCACGCGCTAGCCATCATTACTGGATTGCCACTATCAGGGCGAAGCACCACGCGCCCACCACGCTTTTTAATCTCATCAAAATTTTTAGCCCATAAATCAATAGCATTTAGCGCATCATAGCTATCAATAACGCAAGCAAAAACTCCATCACCAAAACGCTCACACATATTTTTAAAAGCATCAATTTCGCCATCTTTACCCCAGGCTGTCATTGTGCTATGCTCGCTAGCTGGTATGCTAATGGCTGGCATTTGCCCTCCATAATACTTCATAGCAAAAAGCGCGCCCGCGATAGTATCAGAACCACCAAAATTTAATAAATGCGCGCTCCCGCCAATGCTAGCACTTTCAAAACTAGAAGCACCGCGCGCACCAAAATCATGCAAGGCAAATTGCACATCTGCCTCATCGCCCGTTTCATCTAAAAAACGCAAAATCGTTTGCTTACAAAAATAGCTTTGAGTAGCAACTGCCACAGGATACCAAATAGAGCGCAAAAGCGCCGTTTCTATCCAGCCTACTATCCACGGCACCTTTTCATCTGTGTTTTGAACTTGTAAAAGCACATTTTCAGTGCCTATTATTGCGCCTTCTTTTAAAGATTCAATGCTAACTGGCAAAGCCCCGCCATGCTCTTTTAATATATACTCCCAGCCTTGTTTATTAAATGGCATACCATGAGCCTTAGAAAACTCGCAAGCCTCGCTTATATTTTCAGCTGTGATTTTTTGGCTTAAATATTTTATTAAAAAGGCTTGCAAGCCATAAAATATCAAGCGATTCCATCGTCCGCCACGACTTTCTATGTAAGAATTTACAAATTTTATATCTTTTGGATATTGTAAATAATGCGATAATTTATAACTATCTGTATTTAATATAGGATTCAAAATTTAGCCCTTTAAATTTCATTAAACATCAAGGTGCTTAACATCTTTGGCGTGAGCTTGAATGTATTCACGCCTAGGTTCAACCTCATCGCCCATAAATAATTCAAAAACTTCGCTAGCTTTTTGCATATCGCCTACATCTATTTTTAGCAAACGGCGATTTTCAGGGTTCATAGTAGTTTCCCATAGCTGCTCTGGGTTCATTTCGCCTAAACCTTTGTAGCGTTGAATATCTGCGCCTTTTTTAGCAGTTTCTTCAATCTCATTAAGGATTAAAACAGGATCAGCGCCTAAATCTATGCCTATTTCTTTCATTTTTTCATAAATGCGTGAAGCTTCTTCAAAAAGCACATTTGTAAATAAATTTTGACTAACTACTAATTCTTCAAGGCCGTTTTGCGTTTGAGCGTAAATGCGAATTTCTTCATCGCTTACATAAGAATTAAGTATGTTAAAGCCAGATTCTTCGATGTTTTTCTTTAAAATTTCACTAAGCTGGGCAAATGGCAAAGAAATTAAACTAGGATTTTCTATTAAATAACGCAGGGCTGAGATTATGTTAAATCTTTTTTTAAGCTCGTTTAGCATATTTCTGTATTGAGCTACGATTTTTAAAAATTCCACCAAATCATTATTGCCCACGCCTTCAAATTCCTTGCTTTCAATGCCAGTTTCAATCAAAAACTCATTTAATGCGCGCTCATCTTTTAGGTAAATTTTCTTTTTGCCTTTTTTGTATAAATATAAAGGTGGTTGTGCTAAATACACATAACCGCGCTCAATTATAGGCGTTAAAAAACGAAAGAAAAATGTTAAAAGCAAGGTTTGTATGTGGCTACCATCGACATCGGCATCTGTCATAATGATGATTTTATGGTATCTTAGGCGATTTTCATCAAATTCATTTCCTACTCCACAGCCAAAAGCAGTTATCATATTTTTAATTTCTTCGCTTTGTAAAATTTTATCTAAGCGCGATTTTTCTACATTTAAAATTTTACCTCTAAGTGGTAAAATCGCTTGAAAAGCTCTATCGCGGCCTTGTTTTGCTGAGCCACCAGCAGAATCGCCCTCAACTAAATAAATTTCACATTCGCTAGGTTCTTTACTTTGGCAATCAGCAAGCTTGCCTGGTAAGGTGCCTATATTATTTACATTGTCTTTTTTGCGCGTTAAATCTCTTGCTCTTTTGGCTGCTTCTCGACCGCGAGCAGCTAAAAGAGCCTTTGCCATTATTGCTTTGGCTTCATTTGGATTTTCTTCAAAATATTTAACTAAGGTTTCATAAACCATTTTTTGAGTTATAGGTTTTACATAGCTTGATCCAAGTTTGCCTTTTGTTTGTCCTTCAAATTGTGGCTCAGGGACTTTAACGCTAATTACAGCCACAAGCCCTTCTCGCACATCATCGCCTGTGATTTTAATATCTTTTTCGCGTGCGGCGGCATTTGCTGTGATGTAGTTTGTTATAGCTCTTGTAAGACCAGCGCGAAAACCAGCTTCATGCGTGCCACCATCTGGGGTTTTAATATTATTTACAAAACTTAATAAATTCTCGCTATAACTTTCATTATAAAGCAAGGCAAAATCAACTATCACATCATCTTCGCCACCTTCAAAACTAACAGCCTTGCTAATTGGCGCACTTTTGCTCATATCGCTTATAAAGCTTTTAAGTCCGCCATCAAAATGAAAGCTCTGCTTAAATCCATCGCGTTCATCATTAAAATTTATAGTAATTTTTGAGTTTAAATAAGCAAGTTCTGCAAAACGAGCGCATAATATTTCGCGGTTAAAATCAGTTACTTCAAAAATTTCATCATCTGGGTAAAACTCTACTATCGTGCCTGTTTTTTTGGTAGTGCCAACAGGGCTTAATTCATTTTGTGGAATTCCCTTAGCAAAATCTTCGTGCCAAATTTTACCATCTCTATGAATATCTAAAATTAATTTTTTTGATAAAGCATTTACTACTGAAACGCCAACTCCGTGCAATCCACCGCTTACTTTATAAGTGTCTTTATCAAATTTACCGCCTGCGTGAAGCACAGTTAATACAACAGTTGCAGCACTTATTTTTTCGGTAGGATGAATATCAACTGGAATTCCCCGCCCATTATCGCTTATAATAGCTGAGCCTTTATTTGTAAGAGTTATATTTATAGTATCACAATACCCTGCCATTGATTCATCAATACTATTATCTACTACTTCATAAATCATATGATGAAGTCCGCCTAGATTTGTATCGCCTATATACATTCCTGGGCGTTTTCTTACTGCTTCTAAGCCTTTTAATACTTTTATATTTCCTGCGCCATAATTTTCCATTTTAAACCTTATCTAACCATATTTATTTGTGTAATTACTGTTTTTAAATCATCACAAAGAAGCATTATTGGCATAGCTACTTCGTTATATTTTAATTCAAAATTTTCATTATTTGTGGTGCTTAGAAAATCTAAAATATTTTTATATTTTAATCTTAATTCATAAGAATTTTCTATATTTAAATCCACATCTATTTGAGTTTTTGCTTCATCGCCTACTAAACTAAGTGCTTCAAAATCAATGCTATTTTTATTTAATGTAATTTTAATATCTTCGCTTATTATATTAACTGTACGAATTCCTTCTATTATTTTTTCTCTATTTAAAATAACGCTATTTTTAAAATCTATATTTATTACCTTTTCATAATCAGCATAACGCCCATTAATTAATTTAGTATAAAATAAGAAATTTTCACCTTTTGCTATTAGCATAGTATCATCATAAAAAATATCTATATTATTAGTAAAAAGCTTTTGAACTTCGATTATTGCGCGTTTTGGTAAGATAATTTTAAATTCTTTTTCATTTTGAATATTTAGGTTAAACACGCTTAATTTTTTGCCATCTGAGCCTACTAAGGATATATTTTCTTTTTTAATATCTATTAATGCGCCTGTAAATTCTGTTCTAGGATTTTTTTCTTCTATACAAGTTGCTACTTTTTTAAGTCCTAAGCTTAGTAAATTAGCGTTTATTTCAAATTTTGCTTTATTTTCAATGCTTGGGAAATTTGGAAAATCGCTAGTTTTTTGCATTACTATTTTAAAGCGAGAGCGGTTTTGCTTTACTATAAGAGTGTCTTTATTTGTTTCAAGCGTGATTTCGCCATTTTTTAAACCTTTAATTATATCTTGTAAGCTTTTACCATTTGCTGTGGCTTCGCCTTCTTCTTTTATATCTATATCGTTAGTTAGAAAAAACTCTAAGCCTATTTCTTGGTCTGTTGCTTTAAGCTCTAAAACTCCATTACTAGCTTTTAAATAAATATGTGAGATTATAGAGCTTAAATCTCTTCTATCCACATATGGATTTAGGCTAGAAACTAAGTTTTCTAGTGTTTGTTTTTTAATGGTTACTTTCATAAAAGCTCCTTGGTTTTTTTTATTTTTGCTTATTTTAGTTTTATAAATTTTATATTATTAAGCTGTGTGAAATTTTGAAAAATGGCTTAAAATTATTAAATATTAATATTTTGGCCGTTAAAATTTTTAAAATTTTATTCACATAATTTCACTATTTTTGCTCTAAAATTTTATTTTTTATCTCTTCTAATCTTATTTTGAAAACTTCATTTGTGTCTATTAGCTCATTTATTTTTTTTATGTTATGACTTACGGCGCTATGATCTTTTAGGCCAAAATGCGTGGCTAATGCGGGCATGGAATTTGGTGTTAGGTTTTTGGCTAAATATATGCAAATCCTGCGCGCTTCTACGATTTTTTTAGTTTTATTTTTGCTTTTTATTTCACTTATTTTTATGTTTAATTCTTTGGCTACTAGGTTTATTATTTCTTCTAAATTTGTGCTGTTTTTTTGTATTTTGATTTTATCTTTTATGCGATTTTTGGCAAAATCTAGCGTGATTTCTTCATTCATTATCCTACTATATGCGCCAAATTCCAAAATCGTCCCCTCAATCTCTCTAATATCATCGCCCATATTTGTAGCCATATAATTTATTACATCATCTTTTAAAATAATTTTATCAAATTTACATTTTGCTTTTATGATGCGTATTTTTGTATCTAGCTCAGGTGGCGTTATATCAGCTACTAAGCCACTTTCAAAACGAGAAATTAAACGCTCTTCAAAACCTTTTAAATATTTTGGATGTTTATCGCAAGTAAGCGCTATTTGTGCTTTTTTTTCACGCAATTCATTAAAGGTGTGAAAAAACTCTTCTTGGACTTTATTTGATTTTGTAGCCAAAAATTGAACATCATCTATTAATAAAACATTAGTATTTCGGTATTTGTCTTTAAATTTTAACATAGTTTGGCTAGCTACATTTGCTATAAAATCATTATAAAATTGCTCACTTGTTATGTAGGTTACATTAAGACCGCGTTGTAAGCAATAATGCCCGATTGATTGAAGTAAATGTGTTTTGCCAAGCCCAGTAGAGCCGTAAATAAAAAGCGGGTTATAACTTTTGCCCGGATTTTTTGCCACATTTAATGCCACTTCATAAGCGTAATGATTGCTATCGCCTACGATGAAATTATCAAAGGTTAAAAACTCATCTAAAACTAAACTTTGTTTTTTTATATTTTCAATATCAATGCTTGGTTTTTTGCTGGTTTTTTGGTTAGGTTTGTTGCTTAAAATTTTAATTATAGGGCGTTTATTTAAAATTTTTTCAAACTCAGTGCTAAAATCATTGCCGTATTTTGTGCTTATAAACTTAGCAAGTATTTCATTAGGCGCGATAAATATTATATTTTCATCATTTGAAAGCTTTACATCAAAACTTATTTGTGCTATGTATGGGTTATTGTTTTTTAGTTTTGAAAGTATGGTATTTGCTGCGCTTTCTAACACTCTAAACCTTTTTGAAAATTCACGCAT